>NZ_CP196738.1:0-2025285 GCF_051904805.1 Ralstonia sp. 25C
GACACGACACTCGCTCAGGCCGCTACTGTCCCCACGGCGATTTGCCGCGGTCTATAGAGCCGAGCATGCAGCACGTCCAGATGTTCCAGCCCTTGCTCGATGCTGGACATCGGCAGATAGCTGAAGCACAGCCGGACGTGGTTGAGGCTGGCGGGGCCGTAGTGCTGGCCGTGCACCAAGCGCACATCGTGCTCGTGGCGCGCTGCGTCGATGAAGGTTTGCGCATCGGTGCCCGCCGCCAGCCGAACCCAAAACGAGAAACCACCGCGTGGCACGGTGTAGTCGGGCTCGCAGAAGCGGCTGCCTTGAAGCTGCTTGTGCAGAGCATCGCGCTTTGCACGGTAGTGTAGGCGCAGCCGCGCGATGTGCGTATCGAGCGCGTCCGACTGCATCAGTCCAAGCACCACGTTGCTTACGATCGGGCTCACGCCGCCGTCGCACTTGAGCCGCGCGAGTTGGCCGATGATGTCGGGTTTCGCGAGTACCCAGCCGACGCGCAAACCCGGCCCAGCCACCTTCGAGATGCTGTGCACATTGATCACGTTGCCACCCGGCGAAAGCCACTCGGCGGGACCATCGTAGGGCAGTTCGGCGTAGACCAGATCCTGCACCAGCGGCACGCCGTGCTGCGCCAGCAGCGCCGCCACGCGGGCCATGTGTGCGCGTGGCATATGGCGGCCGGTCGGATTGTGGAAGGCAGGCGTGGTGTAGTACAGCTTCACGCGCTGCGTGTGACGCAGGGCAGCTTCCAGCGCATCCAGATCGACGCCGTCTGACCCCATGCCGAGCTGCACAATGGTCGCCCCTGCCAGCGAAAACGTGCGTAGCGCGCCCAGGTACGACGGGTCTTCGGTCAGCACGACGTCACCGGGATCGAGGTACAGGTCAGCCAGCAACTGCACCGCCTGCGACGCCCCGTTGGTCAGAATCACCTGGTCCTGCCGCACGTCGTGGCGTAGCGCGACCTGCGCACGCAGTTCCGGAAGGCCTTGCGCATCGGTGTACTGCGGGAGGTCGCCTACCGATACGCCGGTGGCCGTGCCGAAGGCGTCCGGCCAGGCCAGTTCGGTGAACAGGGCTGGGTCCGGCAAGCCGTAGGCGAAGTTGATGGCATGCTTGCCGCCCGAGTAGTCGAATGCGGCAAAGTCTTGCGACAGGCGGCTGCGGCGCGAGGGGATCAGGTTCATGGGGTCAGGCAGGCATCGTCATGGCGGCGTGGTCTGGGCGAAAGCGCTCGTTGTAGGCTGCGATGAAGCTGGCGGGCACCGGCGCACTGAAGTAGGGGAAGTCAACCGTAGCTTCGGGCAGGGCAGGCTGCACGGTGGACGCCTCGAGTGAGGGCCGCCACGCCGCGCCAAAGAAATGCTGACCGTAGCGGATCGCTAGCGCCGGCACCACTGGATACAGCAGGCTCAGGAACACCGACACGACTTCCGGCTTCCATGCGCCTGTACGCTCACCTGCCAACTCCGACGCTTCGAAGTACGCATCGATGGCGTCCAGTGCGTCCCAGAAGCGCACGTCTTCGATGGCACGAGCGTAGCGCTCGGTGATGTCGCGAAGCGCGGGCGACAGGCCACTGGCATCTATCGTGCGAGCGCCCTCTGCGTTGCGGCGCAGCGCGTCTTCCCAGGTGCACAGGTGCGTGGCGGCGGCAATGAGCCCGTCAATCTGGAAATCGTTGTCGTTGCCGCCAAACGGTTTGGCCACGCGCGCCAGTGCGTAGCGCAGGACGCTGGGTTCCAGCTCGCGCGCCACCTCGTCCGCCCAGAGCGCGTGGTTGCGGCTGGTGGAGAACTTCTCGCCTTCGAGCTTGTAGAAATCCTGGATCGAATGGTTATCAGGAATGGGGTAGCCGCGCGCGAGCAGGGCGCCGCTCACGCCCACCGTGTAGTAGAAGCGATTGTCCTGGCCCATGAAGAACAGCAGGCGCGTGTCGGGGTCGTGCAGCACGGCTTCGGCGTCCAAGCCGTCGCGAGCGCATTGTTCGCGAATGCCGGTGTCGTAACACCACAGACCTTCGAACCAGGTGAGCAGTGTCTGGCCGGCCACGGCTTCTGGCTGGTCCAGCACGACGCCACGACTGAAGTGGCGTGACATCGGCAGTGCATGGGCGTCGCCCGCCAGCCAGCCGCGCTCCTTTTCGCGGATCACCTCGGGCCATGCGCTCTGCGCAATGGCTTCATCCAACGCCTGCGCCAACTTCGGCACGTTGAGGACCGCTTGGCGAATCGGCCGCAACGTGAGGGCGTTGCCGCACGTCGTGTGCCGCGCGTTTTCCAACGTGGCATGTTGCACGGCCAGGCCGCAGTTTTCACACAGGTTGCTGTCGGTGGAGGCGCCGCAAGCCGGGCAGTTGCCGGCCGCCAATGAGTCGGCAACGAACTCGTCGCAGTGCGTGCAGTAGAGCTGCACTCCGTCGCGCACCTCCACGTAGCCGGCGTTCTGAAGCTGGCGGAAGATTGCCAGGGCGTTGCTCTTGTGGGCGGCACTGGAAGTCCGCACGAATACATCAGGAGTGATCTGCAGCGCGCGCATGCACTGCAGGATTTCATCGATGTGCATCTGCGCGACCTCGTCAACCGGGCGTCCGAGCTTGCGGGCCTTCACGAGGGTGTAGGTGCCGTGCTCATCAGCGCCAGTGATGTGGTACGCCCGGTGGCCGGCCATGCGTTGGAAGCGCACGAAGACGTCCGTCAGGAGGTAGACGCCGCCGATATGGCCAAGGTGCAGCTTGCCATTGGGGCAGGGTGGAGCGGGGCAAACGAAATAGGTACGCATATCGGTCAGGTCAGTCCCACCAGATGGAAAGGAATTTGAGGCTGGCGTTCGGATCGGTATTGCGGATGGCGTGTTTCTGGTGCGGCGGCATGTAGAACAGCGTCAACTCCTCCACCAGGCGGGTCTGGCCGTTCGCTTCGAATTCGCCGCGCCCCGAGATGAGCACCCACAGTTCGTGCTCGTGGTGTGCGTGCAGATCGACCGCGCCGCCCGCCACCACTTCTACTACCGACGTGCCGAATTGCGTCTGCAGGCCCTGCGGCAGGTGCTCCAGCAGGCGGCAAACCAGCACGCCGTACTCGGGCCGCATCATCGTGCGGTCGATCTGCTTCGTGTACACGTGTGCACTCCCCCGGGTTGGCCGCTCAGTCGCGGTAGAAGATGCCGTTGGACACCTTCAGGTTGTCCATGTCCGCCACTCTGCCCTCGGGCGGGTTGTAGGCGCGCTTCATGCGGTTGTACTCGGCACGCGTTGGGCCGCCGGTGGAGGCGCGTTGAAACACCAGATACAGCGTGCGGCGCGAGCGATCGCTTTTGTTGGGCTGCGAATAATGCGGCGCGTAGTCGTCGAAGATGAAGATGTCGCCGGCCTTCCAGGGCGTCGGTTCCCACGTGAAGGTGTCGGCCACCTCGGGGTGGATGACCCCGCCCGCGTTCATCGGAAACACACCTTCCTTGTGACGGCCTGGCGTGAAGAACAAACCGCCGTTGTTCGGGTCGGAATCGTCGATGCCGATGGCGACGACTGCGTGCACCATGCGGTCCGGAATCTTGTGCGGGATGTGGTAGATGTCCTGGTGCGGACGGTAGCCGCCGCTGTCCGGATACTTGAAGATCAGCAGCTCCTTGAGCATGCGCGTGTCTTCATCAAGCAGCGTCTCGACAGCGCTGCGGATGCGGCCATCGGCCAGCAGCGCTTCACGCAGGGCATCGTTGTAGTCGAGAAAATTCTCGACCTTGGAGATGATCTTGCTGCCATCGTTGGTCTTCTCGAACCACATCATCCACTTGTCGTCGCTCACGTTCCAGCGGCCGACCTCGTCAACCAAATTGGAGATGCGCTCGCGCGCGGCCGCGTCGAAAAAGCCTTCCAGCCTGAGATATCCGTCCTGGTGCCACTTTTCTTGTTGCGCTTCAGTCAGCATACGAAACACCCTCCTTGAGAAGATAGACGAAGGCCGCACCTCAGCGCACGGCCGGCGCGGCCACCCGCACACGCAGCGCGGCCAGCAGCACGACATTGATGGCCACCGCTCCCAGCAGCGCAAGCAGCATGGCGTTGGGGCCCGAACTGCGGATCAGGTGACCGCCAATGAACGGAAACCCGAACAGCCCGATGAAGTACGCCAACGTGAAGATCTGCGAGGTGACGGGCACCGATACGCCCTGTTCACCAGCCAGGTTGACCGCCATACCGTTGAGCGTGGAGTAGCTCAGCCCGTAGCCCGTGGCGAAAATCACCGTGGCCGCCACGTACAGCAGCGTGCTGCCTGTGTTGGCGATGAACAGCGCCAGCGATGCAGCCGTCGCCACAAACAGCACCAGGGCCAGCCGCTGCACCGGCATGCGCCCCATCACACGTGCCAGCGAGAACCGCAGTGCCACGCTGGTTGCCGTGAAGGCCAAGAAGAACAGATCCGGCCGCAGGTGGCGTGATTCGGCATACACGCTCTGATAGGTCGACAGCCCTGCAAAGATGCACGCGGCAAACACGATCATGGCGATGGGCGCAGCGGTACGCTCGCTCAGTAGCGCCAGGGTTTCACGCACGGTGATGGCCACACGCGTCATCGGCAGGCCGGGCGCATGGGCCATGGCACGCCGCGCGGTCTCCACACACATCGCCGCGACCACGCAGGCCGCCGCAAACATCACGTAGACGACCGCGACTGAGCCGGTGTATTGCGCCAGCAGGCGGCTGAGCGGCGTGGCCAGCCCGAGGCCCGCCATCTGCGCACCCGACACGATGGTCAGGTACTGGATGCGCGCGGCCGGCCGCAAGTGGTGGATGATCTGCAGTGGCGCCAGGATGAAGAACACCGACCAGCCCACGCCCACCAGCATGCCGCCCACGTACGCCGCACGTGCATCGATTGCCACGCCCGCAAAGCCCAGCATGGCCAGCGCCATGGCCAGCGATGCCCCCGCGATGGTTGGCATCACGCCGATGCGCTGGGCTACCCACCCCGCCAAGCAGCAGCACACGATGGTGGCGACCATTCCGCTGGAGATGACCGCACCCGCCGCAGCGCTGTTCATGCCATGCGCCTTTAGGTAATCGGGTAACAGGAAGCTGGTGCCATACGCCGCCGCAATCACGATCGATGCGACAAGGAACGGCACGAAGGCACGCAGCTCCAGCGTGTCGGGCAGCAGGTCAGCATGTGGGGACGGCGTGCTGCCCGGCCGGTTGCGAACAGCAGAAAAGGAAGCGGCGGTCATGCGAAGGCGGCGTGGCGGCGTAGGTGCGGGATGGCGTCAAAGCCAAGGCTGAGATCAACTTCGGCGGCGTCATCAGCCTGGTCGAGAGCGCCGAGCAGCTGCTGGTCCGGCACGTCTGGATAGAACGCATGCCCGAGCAGGCTGTTGATGATGCGACTGTTGCGATAAGCCACCAACGAGAGGTTCACGCTTTGCAGGCCGTGCTGCACGCGGCCCTGATTTTGCAGATAAACCGGGCCGGGCATGCCTTGCTCGAAGCGCACGGCGTAATCGTGGCCGAGGTCCGGCAGGCCGTCTTCCAAACAGGCGCCGGCCAGCAGGGTTTGGAGGAAGGGCGGCATGCACGGCTGGAAGCCCGTTGCCAGCACGATGCGTTCGGCCTGGATGCGGCAGCGGTGTGGTGTGGTGAGCGCGGCCAATCCTACCTGCCAGCGTTCGTCGCGACGGGTGATGTCTTCCATCGCCACGCCGGGCAGCAGGCGAAAGTTGCCGGCTAGCGTACCGGCCACGCTTCGCTCGTACAGCGCGTCGTACAGGCGGTTGCACAGCTCGGCCGAGATGCCGTCACTGGTGAGTTTCTCGGCCTCCACAATGGCGCGGCGCTGGCGGATCGGCAGGGCGTGGAAGCGTCGGTTGTAGCCCGGCATGTACGCTTCGTTGACGAAGGCGTTGTCGTCCATGGCAAACAGGTTGGCTCGCGAGGTGACCCATGTAATGCGCGCGGTCGGGGCATGCTCGAGCATGTGCTCGACCACCTCGGCGCCGCTTTGGCCTCCGCCGACCACCAGCACCTCCTCGCCAGCACGCAATGGTGGGCGATCAAGGTAATTGGCTACGTGATAGACGGTGTCGCCCAGCCATGAGCGGGCGCTGGTCGGGATCTTCGGCTCCACGCCCACGCCCATCACGATGGCTCGCGCATGGTAGGTGCCGGCGCGCGTGCTGACGCGGTAGCCGCCAGCCACGGGCACGATGTCGACCACCTCCTCGCCAAAGCGCAGCGTACCGAGCTGCTGCGCCACCCACTGGTAGTAATCGGTGAACTCTCGCCGCGAGGTGGAGGCGCTGCGCTTGTTGACGAAGCCGTAGAGCCGCCGGTGCACCGCCAGGTAGTTGAGGAACGAGTAGGGGCTGGTCGGGTCGACCAGCGTGACGCAGTCTTTGAGCGGCGAGACCTGTAGCCGACCGTTCGGCAACATGAGCCCCGGGTGCCAGCAGAATGCGCTGCGCTTTTCCAGGAACAGTGCCCGCAGCGGTGTGGGCGCAATCAGTGCTGCCAGGCTGAGGTTGAACGGGCCGATCCCGATACCAATGACGTCCAGCATGTCCATGTGGGGCTTCCTGCAGGTCGGTTGATAAGCGACGCCGACGACGGCGGGCGAAAAGACGAGATGCGTGGGATGCGCTGTGCGGTGACGGTGTGTCAACCGTTCAGGCTGGAGCACATTGGCCGCGGTGCGGCGGCAAGTGGGCCATGAAGGCCATTGAATTGGTCCGCGCGGGATGCACGGCACTGCTGGAGGGGGTCAAAGACTTCATGCGAATATTCACCTGTCGGGTGCGCTGCTTGAGAGCCAATCCCCCTGGCCGTGTGCGCTGTCCTTGCGCATCGCTTTTTGTTTGGACTGCCGCAAAAGTAGAAAACCCGTAAGCCGTCCGCAAGACAACGGCACGATGAAGATTTTTTTCAGCAGAGAAAAATGATGCGCAGCTCCATTGTTTGATCTAAACACGACGGACAAGGTGCGCCTGTAATGTGACCCTGCGCCAAGAGACAATGCCGGTGAGACGCGGAGAATCCGACACGAATTTGACGATTTGAAGTGGAAGACATGCCGTGAAGAGGAGCAAGTTCAGCGGCCAAACCGTCACTTCCAAACGACTTCGCCTCGCCGCCCGCGTGTTGGCGTCAGCACGAACACCGCCGCTGGCCACCAGACAACAGCGTCGCGGTGATTACGCATCTAGCTCCTGACGACAAGTTACCGAGAACCGCGTGTGTCCCGCTTCGAAGATATAGCGCTATTGCGATAACTATTCTTATCGTAATAGCTATATAGAGGCACTAAACTTGCCTCCATGAAAACGCGTCTGCTTCCTGTCGATCCTTCCGTCGGCACCCCGTCCGATTTCCCCGATGCCGCCGAACTGGCCGCGCTGCGAGCCTGGCATGCCGGCTTGTCAACCCGCGAGGCCGTTGAGCGTTACCTGGGCGAGCGCCTGACTCCAGGGCAGTCCTCACGCGGCGTGCTCGGCCGCATCCGGCGTCAAGTCGCGGCGTTTGCGCGCCGGCGTCAGCGCGAAGACCTAGCGACGCTTTTCGAGATTCCTGCGGCCGAACGCGCCAAACAAGGCAGGGCGGCCGACCAGGCGATCGAGTTGCTCCGCACGCTGCCACTGCCAGAACCGGCCATCAGCGATGACGTGGCGCTGTGGCTGGATGCGCGCACCGTCGCCACGCTGCGGGCCGCTGACATCGCCACCTTGGCCGATCTGACTGTCCGCGTGCCGCGCCGGCGCCGTTGGTGGGCTGCCATCCCCCGATTAGGCCAGGCCAGCGCGCGACGCATCGAGGCATTCTTTGCCGAACATCCTCGATTGACCGAGCGCGCTCGGGCCCTGATCGCAGAGCAGGTCCACGGCGTGGTGGTGCCGTGGGAGCAATTGCGCCTGCCCAACGAGGTCGACGGCTCGCAGGGGCAATTCCGGGCGCCGCGCGAGACCTGCGTGCTCACCGCTGACAACGATTACGAGGCCACTCAAGCGTGGCTGTCCCTGCACGAGTCGCCGGCGACCCAACGGTCGTACCGCAAAGAGGCGGAGCGCCTGATCTTGTGGGCGATTGTCGAACGCGGTCGGCCACTGTCGTCGCTCACAGTTGAGGATGCGATTGCGTATCGGAGCTTCCTGCGCCGACCGACACCGCGGGAGCGTTGGGTCGGCCCGGCTCGCCCGCGCACGTCCGTCGAATGGCGGCCATTTACGGACGCGCTGTCCGCGCGCTCGATCGCCTACGCATTGTCCGTGTTGGGGGCCATGTTCCGTTGGATGATTCAGCAGCGCTACGTGCTGGCCAACCCCTTTGCAGGCATCAAGGTACGCGGCGGCGGCAGGACGGCCGCGCTGGATGCCTCGCATGTCTTTACCGAGGGCGAATGGGCGCTGGTCCGCACCATCGCCGATGGACTGGAGTGGTCGTATGGCTGGGAGGCACCCGCCGCGCAGCGGCTGCGCTTCGTGCTGGATTTCGGCTACGCGACGGGCCTGCGGGCCAGCGAACTTGTTTCCGCAAAGCTCGGCGACATCGAAACGGACCGACAGGGCGATCACTGGCTCAACCTGGTGGGGAAGGGTAGTCGCGCTGGCAAGGTTGCGCTGCCACCACTGGCGTGCGCAGCGCTCGACCGCTACCTCGTGGAGCGTGGGCTGCCAGTGGCGCGGACGCGCTGGAATCCAAAGACTCCGCTGATTGGTGGGCTGGGGATCGATGCCGCTGAAGGGATTACGGGAACGCGCCTATGGAGCGTGGTTAGACGGTTTTTTGACGCGGCTGCGAATACCATCGAGAACGACCATGCAGTGCTGGCTGAGAAGCTGCGCAAGGCCAGTCCGCACTGGATGCGGCATACGCATGCAACCCATGCTCTGGCGCGCGGCGCCGAACTGACCACCGTGCGCGACAATCTGCGGCACGCCTCGGTCTCGACGACCTCGATCTATCTTCACGGCGATGAGATCAAGCGTGCGCGCCAGCTTGGGGAAGCCTTTGGCGCTCGAAAATGAATGGCTAGTGGTGTGTGGTGCTTAAGAGAGAGCGCCCACGCTGCGACTTAAGCATGATTCTATGTCCAGTCCCGAGTCGCCCAAACTTTGTCTCCGTTGGAGAGGAGCAGTAACGAGAGCGTGTAGCCATAGTTGTCACATTGCAGCTTCATCTCGCGTACAACTGCATCGGGATGCGCGTTCTGGAACCACGTCTTCAGTTGCACGCGCTCGCCCAACCGTGATGATTCTCTCTCAGGATCTACGGCCAGCGAGCCTTCCGGGACGGGAACAACTCGCCCTCGGGTCTTGAAGTACGCACCGTTCTTCAAGGCTTGGTCGGAGGAGACGCTCCAGTTCATGAAACCGTCCGTGGAGAGCACCAGAACAGCGCTGTCCTCGGTTGAGCGTATCCATCGCAGGGCAGCCGCGGTTAGGGAAACACCGAACTTGGTCGATGCGCTTGATAGAACATCAAGGTCAATTGATTGGCCAGCAACGCTTGCCCTGAACTGTGTCATCGGCATCAACAGCGTGGACGCGAATTCGTCGGCCTCAGCCTCCATCTGTCTGCTGCCAGCGTCATAGCCGGCTATTTCTGCCTGGGAGCAATGGAACTGGTCTTGCAGGAGCCGGTGCACTAGGAAGTGGCCGAGTTCGTGCGCTTGCGTGAAACGAATCCGCCCTGGTGAAGACAGCGATTCGTTGTAGAGAAGCGCCCATCTGCCCTTTTCAACTTGGAACAACCCACCTTCAAAGCTGTCGAGATTGGCGGCTTGGACGTCGGTAATTTCGTCCCCTAGCCTGAGTTCACGTCCAACGGCTTGGGCCAATTCTCCCACGTTGACCGGGAATCGAGTCGACTCCCCCAGTGCGGCGTCGAGAAGATGGGAAAGACGAATCGCAGCTTTTGCCGGCCTGACCGGCTCGGTTAGCGGCATCTTTATCCACCTGTCTTTTTCAATGCCTCGAGGATGACGCGCAACTGTTCTTTCGTCTCAGGTTTCAGTTTGGAGTAGTTCCGAAAGAACTGTCGGTCCTTCAGGTCTTCCTGCAGATCTTCAATGCTGTCATCGATGAAGAACGCAACGTCGATGTCTAGCGCACCGGCGATTGCCTGCAATTTGTCGAGGGAGGGGCGGGGTGATTCCCGGTTTTCCAATTCCCACAGATAGCTTTTGCTCAGTCCAGCGTCTTTCGCTAGGGCATCTAGGGACTTGCCCTTCTCGGATCTTTTCGCTTTGAGCTTGTCGCGGAGGGTGGCCATTGTCTTAAGCGAATCAGAAAAAGCGAGCCGTATAGTGTACCGGTATACCGAACAGAAGTGGCCGGTATTTTTAGAGTTATTCCTCGTTCACCCGTTCGGTACACCGAACAAAACAGGTGTACTATGCCGACTCATGGGGCATGCCTATGTTTTCTAGTACTGCGACCCATCAACCAGTCGCCGTGCCCGCGGCGAAGACCATCAGCGAGGTTCACATGAGCGACGCAGCTCTCGAAAATAAGCCCCACGAAGGCAATAACGATCAACACGACGACACGCACGGCCCGAAGCTTCAGTTCGAGCATGTGGCATCCGTGCAGGACGTTTCATTCCGGGTTTCCTGGAGTGATACGTTGCAAGGCGCCTGGGATATCGCTTACGTGAAGTTGGGCGAGAACCGGCGCCCGGATGATCGCCTCCAGACCGATGATGGCGTAGACATGATGCCGTTCCTCGGCGAGACGCTGCGCCAGCTTTTCGACGACAAGCATACGAAGAGCCACAAGTTTCAAATCGTCGGTCCGACCGGGGGAGCGCAGTCATGATTGCGCAGATGCTTGTGCAGGACATTCACGCTGGCAGGGAGGCGTTCCAGCGTGACCTTCAACTAGTTCTGAAGGACAGCACCTTGACCGACAGGGGGTGGTCGAAACCGGATGACCTGACGCTGCTCGTGCCCTTGCTTGTCGAAAACGTGCATCAACGCCAAGTCGATCTTTACCTGCTGCGTCTGTTTTTCGATCACTACCCTAAGGGGCCACCCAGTGCGCAGTTCGTCAACCCAATGACGATGACATACGTGTATCCCGATGATGTGTGTTGGGTTCCGAGGTGCGAAGGAGCATCGGATATCGCCTTTCACCCGAACTACAACGGTGGAGGGCAGCTCATCTGCTCGTCGACCACGTTGGAGTTCTATAAGGTGAACCACAGCGTGAATGCCGAGCACGTGTGGAATCCGCAGCGGATGAACTTTTTGGCGACGCTCGCAGCGATCCGTCGTGGCCTAGTCCCGCTGTACTACAAGGGACGGAGCACACCATGAAGGACGAAGCAATGCTGTGGCGACCGCGACCGCCGACGCTGTATGTCCCAACGGGCAAAGTGTTGACGGTGCCGGCTTCTACGCTCGTCCGTACCGCCGGCATCCTATGTGGTGCGGGGATGGTCGAGTCGGCCTGCCTGTGGCTTGGTTCGCTTGATTCCGTTGGAAACGGTCTGGTGAAGGCCGTTGTCGTGCCTATGCAAATCAATCGGCCGCAGAACTACTCGGTACCCGGCGAGGCCATGATGAAGGTCGCGGAACTTGCTCGGGCACAAGGATGGACAGTTGTTGGTGCGATCCATTCGCATCCTGGCGTTGGTGTTGAACACTCCTCTTACGATGACGAGATGACGCCCAGCCGCCGAGCGGTGTCCATTGTCTTTCCGCGATACGGCAAGTGGTCCGGCCCGTGGCCGCGAGGCCTAGGCGTCCACGAATATTTCCAAGGCTATTGGCATCTGCTGTCGGACGAGCACGCGCAGTCGCGAGTTGCGCTTTCCGATGGGCCAGAAGCTCCAATATTTGATCTGCGATGACCGCGATGAAAACAGAATTGGACCAACTTGCTGACCGGCACCTTCGTGCCGACCCTCAGGGCGTTCTCCTTGACACTAGTCAGGCGAAATCAGGCATCGTTCTCGTCCACGTCAGTTCTCGCATGGCTGCGGCTTTAGGCACGCAACATCTTGTCTGGATGCTTGTCAGCCTACTGAGCCGTCAGTTCAAGGTGGTGACGGAGATCATTCTGGACGTGCCGAAGGCAACCCTTCATCAGGGCGTGGCGCCGTTCGGCGAAAAGGATACGCTTCTCGAAACGCTGGAAGAGTGCATCCGTTTGATCAGCGGACCTCACATCAGAGCCACCCGGATAGAAGCTGGCTCCGCGCCCGACTTGGCACTGGTGATCGGGTCTCAGGCGGTGGCCTCGCCCCGGCGTCTGCAACTCTATGCAGACGGCTGGAGATATTTTGTGGGCGTCGAGGGGGATGTGCCGGATGTCCCTCCCGTAAGTGACCTTTCCATCGGGCCATATCTGTGCGCGAGCTACGCTGCTGGAGAGGTCTTCAAGCTGTTGCGAGGGATGAAGCCGGGCAAGGGTGACTTCATCACGGCGCATTTCGCGTCATCTTGGACGATGTCCAGTGCCGATACGTGGGCCGACCTCATTGACGGACCGAGCGCCGAGCAGTTTGAAGCGTTACCGCATTTCTATTTCGCTGGCGCTGGCGCTGTCGCTCAAGCAGCCGCTCTTTGCCTGGGCACTTCGCGGTTCGCCGGTTCGTGCAGCGTCGTGGACAAAGACGAACTCGACCTGACTAACGACAATCGCTATGCTCTGTCGACTCGCGAAGACGACGGAGAGTCCAAGGTTGGTCTCATGCAGCGCTACCTGCAGTCGGCGGGTTTCGACTGCCAAGCTGTTTCGGACTGGTGGCAAACCTTCGTTGCAAGCCGCGGCAAGCATGCTCCTAACGACGATGTTCGAGCGTTGGAGCAGGCCTACAAATTTCCCATTGTTCTATCGTGCGTCGATAAAAACGATCCGCGGCATGCGCTTCAAAACGGCTTGCCACAATTGATCATCGGTGGGAGCACTGACGGACTCAGTGCGAAAGCAAGCATCTTTGACCTTGGTGCTGGAACCGCTTGTCTGAAATGCCATAACCCACTACCGTCGCGAAACGCCATCGTTCTGGAGCGAATCGCCGCTCTGCGGCAGCTTGATGGTGAGCGCCGGACGGCGTACGCCCGCAAACTTGGCTTGAGCGAGGAGGACGTTGAACTCCTGCTTGGCCCTGGTGGTTGCGGAAAGCTTTCCGAAGCCGACCTTGACCGCTTCGCTGCCGGCTCGCCCGAGATGTCGGTGGGATTTGTTTCCGCAGCGGCAGGTGTCCTGCTCATTGTCCAGTTTCTACGCTACCTTCACTTGGGGGCGGCTAAATCGATTCAGGACGGCACCATGGCGGTTGCCACATTCGCTCGGGCAAAAATACGGTCCATGAATGTCGCTCTTGAGCATGGTTGCGATTGCTCTCAGCACCTGCGAGACCGCTGGGCCAGACATTGGCCTAGTTCGTTTCGAGCATAGCTCGCTGCCCGTTCTAGGGAGCGCATCGATTTGTCTTTCCGTGCCGCACTTGGCGGTGCGTACCCACATCGCCAGACCAAGCCGCCCAGCGATGCGAGTCCCACCCATCCCCACACCTCCGCCTCAATCAAATCCGAAATCTGCACCGACGCCCGCGCAAAGTCAGTCAGTGCGCGGGCACGCTTGTGCCGATAGCTGCCGAGGGAGATTACATGCAGCGGGCAGGGCTTGACGCCGTGGACCTAGTGGCCCTGCTGGCTAGATTCGGCCGCCTGTGACACAACGTCTGAAAATGGGGCTTGTCCTCACGTATCGCCATACCCGTTGCCACCCGGTTATGCTCGACATATTGCGCTCATATCGCCAAACACGCCGCCGCTCGATAGAGCTCATAGTTCTCCGCACGTACAGAACCGGCGGTCGTATCGATCGATGCATGCCGGAGTTGTCGATTAATCAGTTGCAGGGGTTGCCCGATTTCCATCATGAGCATCACGTATGTCCGGCGCAACCACAGAGGAGTCGCACGGCTTAAGACATAAGCGTCCCCTGAATTGGCCTTCTCTAGGGCTTTCGCGCCGACGCTCAGCGCCTTTTGTACGATGTTGTATATGGTTTGATCCGTGGGCGACGCTGAATCGTCAACGGTCGGGCCGTAGTAACCGAGCTTTGGAACCAACGGCACTCTGGGATCAGCATTGTAGGGGTTCACCCCGTATGCGCTCAGACAACGAAAGAGGGCAGCTCGGGCAGTTGGATTGAAAGCCACTACCTCACTACTCCGCCCCTTTCTCTTAATAGCCAAGAACCAATGATCCGCCCCAGTGACCGTATCGCGGTCTGAGTACAAATCTCCCATTCGTGCAGCAGCCAATTCTGTACGCCGAAGGCCAGTGTTGCTGAGAACACGAATGACCATCAGCATGCGTTCCATCTCAAGGTGCATCGCCGGATCCACGCCCTTCGACCTGGTGCACTCGTCTTCGAGTACGAGGAGCAAGTGAGCGAGCGTTGCCTGCGGGATGTACCTCAACAGTCTGCTGGGACGAGAACTATCGGTTTTTTGGGTATCCAGTGTTCCCAAGGGGTTGCGGACGAGGTAGTGGACTCCGACAAGATAAGTAAAGAATGCTTTTAGTACACGGAATGCTTGCCCGCGGGTTCCGGCAGAGGCCGGGCCTTCGAACGGCCTCCACTCAGCGCAACTGCGACGAACGTAGCGAGGGGCACACCAGTGCGGTGGTGGGGCGCTCATAAACCGCTCGTAGTCCATCAAGTCGCTGCGACTGAGCGAGGATATCGGCTTGCCCGCATATGCAAGAGCCCAGGCGTACAACCGCTGCACCTCCTTCTCGTAAGCGCGGCGGGTCGCAGAACCCTCTGCAGACTCGGCTAGCCAGGCGTCGATTGCCTGACAGTCAGTCTGTGCGACGATCAATGGTTCAAACTCATAGTCTCGGTTTGAGCCTGTTTTTCCCGAAAGTTCTTCGGGTAAGCCACTCGCAGCAATATCCTTCAAGGTGCGCGGAGACGGTGAACCGGAGTCATGCATATCTGAGCCTGCGGCGGAGATGTGTTGACTAACGCGGCGACGCCCAATGTTGGTCATGTTGACGTACGCCGCATGTCATAAGTGTGGCACCCTGGGAGTCGCGGCGAAACAGTTCAAACGAACGAAGCGACGCCTGAGATCCCGCTGCAGAACAGAGGGACGTAACCATGAGCCGACAAATCGGCATGTGCCTCACACAGCATTTCGACGCAGTTTTACGTCTGAACCCAACGCATTTTTAGGTTCGGCGACTATGGCGGCGCTGGTTGAGTGAGGTGCTGCAGGGTGCATCGTTGCACCCATCCATTGTCCAGCCGGCATTGAGTTGTCGTCCTCGCCGCTAAATTCAAATGTCGGCACGGGCGTGCGCTTTGTGCTCAGTTCGACTCTTCTTGGGGGCGATCGGTAAGGCCGTGGTGCTGGTGACTGGCACGCTGCTGGGCGGGCAAGGCCCGACTTGCTGGATGGCGCGCTCCAGGTCCAATCGGTTGATCAGGCGCTGCCGCTTGGTCTGCGGCGCCGGGCGCTTGGGCCGCGGTGGCTCTCCCACCAAGGTGCGCGAGGGCCCGGCCCAACGCCGATCATCCCGCTGCGCTTGTAATTGCGCGGCCACCGCCAGCACGTGGCCCAGCCGCTTGTGCTCCACGATCGCGCCCTGATCAATCTCAGCGAAGCGGTCATAGGTGGTGTAGGGCAGGGAAGCGCCCTCGACCCACAGCTCAATCGTGCCGTCCGGGTACTCGGCCACCTCGACATAGCGGTGCACCAGCTTGCGGTGCTCGGGTCGGTCTTCCAACAGGTACATCACCTTGGCGTACTGCAGCGTCAGGCTGGCCGACACCTTGCGCCATTCGCGCCAGCAGAAGATCCGTTCCAGGTCCTCATCGCCACGCACCGGCCGGTGCGCATCGAAGTCGCTGCGCGGCTCCTTGGCAAAGCGCGCATTGAAGTCAACGATGAAGGCCGGCACAAAGGCGTTGGCGGCCGCCATGCTGCTGATGCCGCGCAGGCGCAGCTCCTTGACCAAGCGGTCCTGCAGTACGCCGTTCATGCGCTCCACGCGGCCCTTGGCCTGACTGGTGTTGGCACACAGGCTGTCGATGTTCAGCTCGAACAGGGCGCGCCCGAACTGCGTGTAACCGCGGCCCTCGGCGTTCTCACGGGCATTGACCCGGAAGGTGCTGGCCTTGTCGCTGTAGAACGCCTGTGGCTTGCCATGGCGCTCGACATAGGCCCGCGTGGCCGCAAAGTAGGCCTGCGTCGATTCGGTCGGCACGAACAGCAGCTGCATCAGCCGGCCGGTGGCGTCATCGACATAGACCAGCAGCGTGCACGCCGGCGCCCGGTCCTCGAACCACGCGTGATCACTGCCATCGATCTGCACCAGCTCGCCCAGACACGCGCGCCGGTTGCGCGGCTGGTGCACCTTGGGCGGCCGTAGCTTCCTTGGCACCCAGAAGCCCGCATCGATCATGATCCGGCGTACACACGCCTCGGAAAGATCGATGCCGTGCCGCTCGCGCAGCTTCTCGGCCGCCAGGGTCGGGCCAAAATCCGCATAGCTGTCGCGGATCAGGCCACGCACGCGTACCTCCAGGCCAGGCGGCAACTGGTGGTGGCCCGGTTGCCCCCAGCGACGCGACACCAGGCCGCGCGGGCCGTCTTGCTGATAGCGCAGCACCAGACGCTCCACCTGGCGCTTGGAGATGCCGAGCTTCTCCGCGGCACGCCAGACCATCAGACCATCATCGACGACGGCCTGGATAACCTTGCAGCGGTCCAGCTCCCGCATGCTCATGGTGATCGTGTCGGGTCGTCCCATGATTGCGCTCCAAACTGGCCTGCAAGGCCGCCAGCATGGCACGCTCAGAGACGGGGTACGACATTTGAATTCATCCCAAGTACGACATTAGAAAAAATCCCCAACACCTCTTGCTCCCATAACAACTCTTATGTTAAATAAAGTCGATCAATATCTCCGAACAGGAAAAGCAAACACCCCAGCCGGATGAGGGCTGGGGTGTTTTATGGGAGAGCCTGGCGATGACCTACTTTCACACGGGAATCCGCACTATCATCGGCGCGGAGTCGTTTCACGGTCCTGTTCGGGATGGGAAGGGGTGGTACCGACTCGCTATGGTCACCAGGCTATGACTTGTCGTCACGTTGACGTGGTCAACGGGACCAATATGGGAATGTAGTGTTGGGGTTGTGTTTGATTTGTATCAGGCACAAGGCAGACCCAGCCGGAAACATACCGGTTATAGGATCAAGCCGCACGGGCAATTAGTACTGGTTAGCTGAACGCATTACTGCGCTTCCACACCCAGCCTATCAACGTCCTGGTCTCGAACGACCCTTCAGGCAGATCAAGTCTGCAGGGAATCCTCATCTTCAGGCAAGTTTCCCGCTTAGATGCTTTCAGCGGTTATCTCTTCCGTACATAGCTACCCTGCGATGCCTCTGGCGAGACAACAGGTACACCAGCGGTACGTCCACTCCGGTCCTCTCGTACTAGGAGCAGCCCCCGTCAAGATTCCAACGCCCACGGCAGATAGGGACCAAACTGTCTCACGACGTTTTAAACCCAGCTCACGTACCTCTTTAAATGGCGAACAGCCATACCCTTGGGACCGGCTACAGCCCCAGGATGAGATGAGCCGACATCGAGGTGCCAAACACCGCCGTCGATATGAACTCTTGGGCGGTATCAGCCTGTTATCCCCAGAGTACCTTTTATCCGTTGAGCGATGGCCCTTCCATACAGAACCACCGGATCACTATGTCCTGCTTTCGCACCTGCTCGACTTGTCGGTCTCGCAGTTAAGCACGCTTTTGCCATTGCACTTTAGGTACGATGTCCGACCGTACCAAGCGTACCTTCGAACTCCTCCGTTACACTTTGGGAGGAGACCGCCCCAGTCAAACTGCCTACCATGCACTGTCCCCGACCCGGATTCACGGGCCAAGGTTAGAACCTCAAACAAACCAGGGTGGTATTTCAAGGTCGGCTCCACCGAAACTAGCGTCCCGGTTTCAAAGCCTCCCACCTATCCTACACAGATCGGTTCAAAGTCCAATGCAAAGCTACAGTAAAGGTTCATGGGGTCTTTCCGTCTAGCCGCGGGGAGATTGCATCATCACAAACACTTCAACTTCGCTGAGTCTCGGGAGGAGACAGTGTGGCCATCGTTACGCCATTCGTGCAGGTCGGAACTTACCCGACAAGGAATTTCGCTACCTTAGGACCGTTATAGTTACGGCCGCCGTTTACCGGGACTTCAATCAAGAGCTTGCACCCCATCATTTAATCTTCCGGCACCGGGCAGGCGTCACACCCTATACGTCCACTTTCGTGTTTGCAGAGTGCTGTGTTTTTATTAAACAGTCGCAGCCACCATTTTATTGCAACCCCTTCGTCCTTCTGGCGCGAGCCAGTCAAACTACAAGGGCGTACCTTATCCCGAAGTTACGGTACCAATTTGCCGAGTTCCTTCTCCCGAGTTCTCTCAAGCGCCTTAGAATACTCATCTCGCCCACCTGTGTCGGTTTGCGGTACGGTCTCGTATGACTGAAGCTTAGAGGCTTTTCTTGGAACCACTTCCAATTGCTTCGCGACCTAAAGTCGCTCGCCCCACACCCTTGAATTACGCACCCGGATTTGCCTAAGTGCCATCTCCAATGCAGGGACCGGGACATCCAACACCCGGACAACCTTCCGCGATCCGTCCCCCCATCGCATCATACGACGGTGCAGGAATATTAACCTGCTTCCCATCAGCTACGCATCTCTGCCTCGCCTTAGGGGCCGACTCACCCTACGCCGATGAACGTTGCGTAGGAAACCTTGGGCTTACGGCGAGGGGGCCTTTCACCCCCTTTATCGCTACTCATGTCAGCATTCGCACTTCTGATACCTCCAGCATCCTTTACAAGACACCTTCACAGGCTTACAGAACGCTCTCCTACCATGCACTTACGTGCATCCGCAGCTTCGGTATATTGCTTAGCCCCGTTACATCTTCCGCGCAGGACGACTCGATCAGTGAGCTATTACGCTTTCTTTAAAGGGTGGCTGCTTCTAAGCCAACCTCCTGACTGTTTTAGCCTTCCCACTTCGTTTCCCACTTAGCAATATTTAGGGACCTTAGCTGGCGGTCTGGGTTGTTTCCCTCTTGACACCGGACGTTAGCACCCGATGTCTGTCTCCCGTGATTGCACTCTTCGGTATTCGGAGTTTGCTATGGCGGGGTAATCAGCAATAGACCCCCCAACCATGACAGTGCTCTACCCCCGAAGGTGAGACACGAGGCACTACCTAAATAGTTTTCGGAGAGAACCAGCTATTTCCAAGTTTGTTTAGCCTTTCACCCCTATCCACAGCTCATCCCCTAACTTTTCAACGTTAGTGGGTTCGGTCCTCCAGTACGTGTTACCGCACCTTCAACCTGGCCATGGATAGATCACTTGGTTTCGGGTCTACACCCAGCGACTGAACGCCCTATTCGGACTCGCTTTCGCTACGCCTTCCCTAATCGGTTAAGCTTGCCACTGAATGTAAGTCGCTGACCCATTATACAAAAGGTACGCCGTCACCCGTTTCCAGGCTCCGACTGTTTGTATGCATGCGGTTTCAGGATCTATTTCACTCCCCTCCCGGGGTTCTTTTCGCCTTTCCCTCACGGTACTGGTTCACTATCGGTCGATTACGAGTATTTAGCCTTGGAGGATGGTCCCCCCATCTTCAGACAGGATTTCACGTGTCCCGCCCTACTTGTCGTACACCTAGTTCCACAATACTGCTTTCGCATACGGGGCTATCACCCACTATGGCCGGACTTTCCATTCCGTTCTGCTAGCAATACTGCTAAAGAGTACAAGGCTGATCCCATTTCGCTCGCCACTACTTTGGGAATCTCGGTTGATTTCTGTTCCTGCAGCTACTTAGATGTTTCAGTTCACTGCGTTCGCTTCTGTTACCTATGTATTCAGTAACAGATGACCCATGCGGGCCGGGTTTCCCCATTCGGACATCTGCGGATCAAAGCTTGTTTGCCAGCTCCCCGCAGCTTTTCGCAGGCTACTACGTCCTTCATCGCCTGTAATCGCCAAGGCATCCACCACATGCACTTATTCGCTTGACCCTATAACGAGTATGTCTCGCTATAGGCTGAGTTCTCGCGTTGTGCCGTATTCCAAGACAATCTCATCGATTGCTCTGGTAATACTGGTTGATACAATCACAACCCAGTGTCGCGTAACTACCGAGCATCTCATCAATGCTCCGCGACACCTTTACTACATTCCATATTGTTAAAGAACAGCCGAACTTTTACGCTCGTCTTGGCTAGGCCAAACGCAAACACCATCGACATCGCGTCGATGCTTGCGTTTGGTAACCAAAAGGTAATGGTGGAGGATGACGGGATCGAACCGACGACCCCCTGCTTGCAAAGCAGGTGCTCTCCCAGCTGAGCTAATCCCCCAGTCACGGCAGAGTACAACTTCCACCGTCCGTAACTTGGTGGGTCTGGTAGGACTTGAACCTACGACCCCCGCCTTATCAAGACGGTGCTCTAACCACCTGAGCTACAGACCCTTGGCTGTAACATCAAACAAACCGATAAGTGTGGACGCCTAACGTCGGATGCACGCTCTTAAAGGAGGTGATCCAGCCGCACCTTCCGATACGGCTACCTTGTTACGACTTCACCCCAGTCATGAACCCTGCCGTGGTAATCGCCCTCCTTACGGTTAGGCTAACTACTTCTGGCAAAACCCACTCCCATGGTGTGACGGGCGGTGTGTACAAGACCCGGGAACGTATTCACCGCGGCATGCTGATCCGCGATTACTAGCGATTCCAGCTTCACGTAGTCGAGTTGCAGACTACGATCCGGACTACGATGCATTTTCTGGGATTAGCTCCACCTCGCGGCTTGGCAACCCTCTGTATGCACCATTGTATGACGTGTGAAGCCCTACCCATAAGGGCCATGAGGACTTGACGTCATCCCCACCTTCCTCCGGTTTGTCACCGGCAGTCTCTCTAGAGTGCCCTTTCGTAGCAACTAGAGACAAGGGTTGCGCTCGTTGCGGGACTTAACCCAACATCTCACGACACGAGCTGACGACAGCCATGCAGCACCTGTGTCCACTTTCTCTTTCGAGCACCTAATGCATCTCTGCTTCGTTAGTGGCATGTCAAGGGTAGGTAAGGTTTTTCGCGTTGCATCGAATTAATCCACATCATCCACCGCTTGTGCGGGTCCCCGTCAATTCCTTTGAGTTTTAATCTTGCGACCGTACTCCCCAGGCGGTCAACTTCACGCGTTAGCTACGTTACTAAGGAAATGAATCCCCAACAACTAGTTGACATCGTTTAGGGCGTGGACTACCAGGGTATCTAATCCTGTTTGCTCCCCACGCTTTCGTGCATGAGCGTCAGTGTTATCCCAGGGGGCTGCCTTCGCCATCGGTATTCCTCCACATCTCTACGCATTTCACTGCTACACGTGGAATTCTACCCCCCTCTGACACACTCTAGCCGTGCAGTCACCAATGCAATTCCCAAGTTAAGCTCGGGGATTTCACATCGGTCTTGCACAACCGCCTGCGCACGCTTTACGCCCAGTAATTCCGATTAACGCTTGGACCCTACGTATTACCGCGGCTGCTGGCACGTAGTTAGCCGGTCCTTATTCTTCCGGTACCGTCATCCACACCTAGTATTATTAAGTGCGATTTCTTTCCGGACAAAAGTGCTTTACAACCCGAAGGCCTTCTTCACACACGCGGCATTGCTGGATCAGGCTTTCGCCCATTGTCCAAAATTCCCCACTGCTGCCTCCCGTAGGAGTCTGGGCCGTGTCTCAGTCCCAGTGTGGCTGATCGTCCTCTCAGACCAGCTACTGATCGTCGCCTTGGTGAGCCTTTACCTCACCAACTAGCTAATCAGACATCGGCCGCTCCTATAGCATGAGGCCTTGCGGTCCCCCACTTTCACCCTCAGGTCGTATGCGGTATTAGCTAATCTTTCGACTAGTTATCCCCCACTACAGGGCACGTTCCGATGTATTACTCACCCGTTCGCCACTCGCCATCAATCTAGCAAGCTAGATCATGCTGCCGTTCGACTTGCATGTGTAAGGCATGCCGCCAGCGTTCAATCTGAGCCAGGATCAAACTCTTCAGTTCAATCTGCTGTTTTCGCTCTTTACGAGCGGTCGCTCACTCTCAGAATCTGACTTGAACTTTCGTTCAAACCTTACTTCTGTGCGAGCACTTCATTACTTGTTAGCTAACGGACGAATCCGCCGCATCCAGTATTAAGCGCCCACACTTATCGGCTGTTTGCTTGTTAAAGAACTGCGCGATCAACTTTGTTCACCGCGTCGCTGCGTTTGCTGCAGCAGAGAAACGAGATTATGCAGAGCTTTTTCGTCGCTGTCAACAACTTGCTGAAGAATTTTTATCGCTCAACGCGTCGCTAACTTCACCGCAACTTCGAGCCGCCGCCAACCTCTCAACAACCCGCAAACCCGCACCACTCTTACTTCTCCGCCACTTCAACTCCACCGCCTCAACCTTCGTTTCGGCGCTGTGTCGTGCAGCGAGGGGCGAACTATAGGCATCTTTGCGGGACTTGGCAACACCTTTTTCATGACTCGCTAATGACACGACCATGAAGAATGCCGTCGAGCCCCGGTGGGGTCTAGGATTGCGAGCGAAAATCGGCTGATCACGACACCATCAATCCTCATCGGATTACCTCGTGGGTGGCCGGTCAGCGACTGCGGCGCCGTGGTCGGCGGGGCGCTGATAAGAACATGTGGAGGTGGCTCTGACGCGACGGCGCCAGTTGCCAGTTGCCAGCCCGCCTACCGCCTCCAATACACACAGATCCGATCTCGGGTGCGAACGACGCCGCTACTGCCATCATCTCGTTGCTGCACGATGTTGCGCAGAGCACCTTTCCTGCTGCGGATTCCCAAGTGGAGGTGTTTGGTGCGCAGCCGTGCGCCGTGGTCGCGCAAACGAGCCCGTATTCCGACCCAACCAAATCGCCCGTCAACTCCGGTGCTGAGGCGGCACAGGCATCGGGTTCTTTCGATTCGCTACCGGCATCTTTGGGGGCGATTGCAGCGTGTAATGCCGCCGGCGGCGGCGTGGTGGTGCCTTCGGGCACGTGGTATTGCGCGGGGCCGATCTACGCCTACAACGTGCACAACATCGTGCCGCAGAACGTGATGATCGGCGGACAGCTCTTCAACACCACCGTGACCGAGGCTCGTTGAGCAGCCCGCCTCCTTCAAGAAAACGACGCACAGCCCCGCCCCAGAGAAGCACGTACATATAGAGGCCGGGCTCAGGCTGGCCGCAGTTCAAGTGCGCGGGCTTTGCCGCTATCATGACGCCGCGCCGCCCATTGCTCACGGGTCTTTGACCGCATCGACATACTCAGGCAGCGCGTTGCAATCCCTTCCATTACTACCCGATCTTGTTGCGAGCTGTATGACTTCGCGCCCCGCTTCCTCGCCGTCGCATGACGAGGTCACGATGACCGCTTCCCGACGCGTCTACCTCAGCCTGCGCGAGCGCATCGTCGAGATGGAGCTACTGCCCGGCACGCGCATCGTTGAAAAAGAGCTCGCGGATGAATTCGGCACCAGCCGCACCCCCGTTCACGAGGCGGTGCAGCGGCTGGCGGAAGAAGGCCTGATCGACGTGCAACCGCGTGTTGGCACGTTCGTATCGCGCATTCCGCTCAATACGCTGGAAGAAGCCATGCTGGTGCGCAGCGCGCTGGAAGTCGCCATCATTGAGAAGGCGGCTGAGCGCATGACGCCGGAAGGCATCAAGAAGCTCAATGCCGTGCTGGAGCGCCAGGCGCAATGCGTGCGCGACAGCAACCGCCGCGGGTTCTTCCGCACAGACGAAGCCTTTCATGCCACGCTGGCCGAGCTGTCGGGCTACCCCGGCGTGTGGCAGATCATTCTGGAAGTCAAGACGCAAATCGACCGCTATCGGCTGCTGACCCTGCCGCTGGAGGGCCGCATGACCGAAGTGCTGGCCGAGCACCGCGCCGTCATCAACGCACTCGCCTCCGGCAAACCGAAGGAAGCCATCCGGGCCATGCGAGAGCACCTCGACCAGGTGCTGCCCGTGCTGGAAATCACGCGCCGGCTGCGCCCGGAATACTTCGAAGTGTAAGCAGGCATCCGGGCGCCATCAGAGGACTTCAGCGGCGCAGCTTCGTGGTGACTTTCCAGAATGGCTCGGTGGCTTGGATGGGAAGTTAGTGCGCAGGCGTGTGGCCGAAGCGGAAGCTCGACGCGGTCAGCCCGCCGAAAAGATCGGTCTGGTGATATGTGGTGGCGCCGGGCTCATCCCATGCCGCGCCAACGGCCACCATCAACGGAAGCAGGTGGTCTTCACGCGGATGCGCATCGCGTGCACTGGGGGCTCGCTCCCAGCCGATCAGCCGCGCGGCACGTTCAACGGGCGAAGCCTCCACCAGCGTCTGCTGCAGCCACGCGTCGAACTGGCGGGAAGGCTCATGCCCGCTCGTGCCGCGCATGGCACGCAGGTTGTGGTAACTCAAACCGCTGCCGATGATGAGCACCCCCTCATCGCGCAACGGTGCGAGGGCCTTGCCGACCTTGAGATGCAACGCGGGATCGAGGCCGGCGTCCAGCGACAACTGCACGACGGGGATGTCTTCATTGGGCCACAACGGCTTCATCACGCTGAAGGTGCCGTGGTCAAAACCCCGCGTCGGGTCGAGCCGTGCATCAAAGTCGCTCCCCAGCAGCAGATCGCGCACGCGCTGCGCCAGTTCGGGCGAGCCCGGTGCGCGGTACTGGATCTGATACAGATACTCGGGAAAACCGGAGTAGTCGTACACCATGCCGGGGCGGCTGCCGGAGGAAACGGCGAAACCGGTTTCCTCCCAATGGCCCGAGATCATCAACACGGCCTTGGGCACGCTGCCCAACTCGGCGCGCATTTCCACCAGAGAACGCTCGAGCTGATCAAAGTTGTGACGGAAGTCCCCCGTCATGTACGGCCAGGGGCCACCGCCGTGGCTGATGAAGTACGTGGGGAGTCGGGGTGTGTTCATGATGGGGCCTCTATGCAAAGTCGCGATGCCGCCATGCCGGACAGCGCGTTTGCATAGCATCGTGATTTTCTATCGAGCAATCAATTAGCGTAGAGTTGCCGGATCATTTCCTATTGGTTGATGATCCGATGGACACCCTGACCAGCCTGCGTGTGTTCTGCACGGTGGCGGAGTTGCGCAGCTTTGCTGCCGCCGCCAAGCGACTGGACCTCTCGCCTGCCATGGCAAGCAAACACGTGATGCACCTGGAAAGCCGCCTGGGCAATCGCCTGCTCAACCGGACGAGCCGCCACGTCAGCCTGACCGAAGCCGGCGCGCTGTACTTCAGCCAGGCCAGAGCGACGCTGGAAGGGTTGGACGAGGTGGAAGCCGCCATCAGCAATGTCACCGTCACGCCTCGCGGCACGCTCAAGCTCAGTGCGCCGGTGTGGGTGGCCAGCCCGCGCTTTACCGGCTTACTGGCCGACTATCACCGCCGCTACCCCGATGTGTGCCTGGATATGGACCTGAGCGGCCGAATCGTGAACCTGGTGGATGAAGGCTTCGACCTGGCGCTGCGCGCCACCAGGCCAGACCGGCTCGACCCCGGGCTGGTGGCCCGTCCGTTGATGCAGATCGAGTTTGGCCTGATGGCATCGCCCGCTTATCTGGAACGCACAGGCCCCCCTCGGGCCGTGTCCGACCTCAACGGCCACGCGCTGCTGCGCTACAGCGGCATGGGCACCGGCAACAGTTTGACCCTGGACAGCCCTGAAGGCCCGCAGACCGTCACCTTCCGAACCATCATGCAAAGCGAGAACGAAACGGTGCTGCATCTGGCCGCCCTGGAAGGCATGGGCGTCGTCTTTCTGCCCACCTGGATGGTACAGGCCGACATTGCGCAGGGCCGGCTGAAAGCGCTGCTGCCGGATGTGCTCAACTTCAAGACAACGCTGCATGCCGTATATCCGAGCCGGAAATACCTGTCGGCCAAGGTGCGTACGTTCATTGATTTCCTGGCGGCACAGGATCCTGCGCGTCCACTCTAGGCGACCACGACAACGTGCTGGACGACCTGAACACGCTGGAGATGTGAAGGACGACACGTCGCTGACCGTGGCAGGCGCAACTCCAAGCTCGGATCGGCCGACCATTGCCCTTAACGCTGGCGCCAAGCAACAAAAAACCCGCCGGAGTATCGGCGGGTTTTTCGTGGTGCAGCGCTGGTCAATAACCGGCAGCCAACCCCGTGTTGCGACGCGGATCATTCGCGCCATAGAACTTGTTGTTGCCGACCGGCTTGCCGCCCAGCGACGGCGCCCCGACGATGATGGCCGCCAGATGGTTGGCCGGCTGCGGCGCGCCCAGGTTGTGGCCCATGTCGGTCAGCACCTTGCGCGTATCCGGCGACAGCGCGTACGGCTCGACGTTGGTCACGTCCGGCAGCCATTGCTGGTGGAAGCGCGGCATGTCGACGGCTTCCTGCACGTTCATGCCGTAGTCGATGGCGTTGATCATGGTCAGCATGACGGCCGTGATGATGCGGCTGCCACCCGGCGTGCCCACCACCATGACGGGCTTGCCATCCTTGGTGACGATGGTCGGGCTCATCGACGACAGCGGACGCTTGCCCGGAGCGATCGAGTTGGCTTGACCCTGCACCAGACCGTACAGGTTCGGCACGCCGACCTTGGCGGTGAAGTCATCCATCTCGTCGTTCAGGATCACGCCCGTCTTGGCCGCCGTGACCTTGGCGCCAAACCAGTCGTTGAGCGTGTACGTGACGGACACCGCGTTGCCGTACTTGTCCGCAATCGAGTAGTGCGTCGTGTTGCTGCCTTCATGCGGCTCGACGCCCGGCTTGATGTCCTTCGACACAGCGGCCTTCTTCGGGTCGATCACGGCACGGATCTTGGCCGCGTAGTCCTTGCTCAGCAGACGGTCCAGCGGGTTCTTCACGAAGTCCGGGTCGCCCAGGTAGCTGTTGCGGTCCACATAGGCGTGGCGCATGGCTTCGATCTGGTAGTGCGTGGCCTGCGCGGAATGCCAGCCCAGATCCTTGAGCGGATAGCCCTCAAGAATGTTCAGCATTTCGCAGATGATCACGCCGCCCGAGCTTGGAGGCGGTGCCGACACCACGTGATAGCCGCGGTAGTCGCACTCGACCGGCGCCAGTTCACGCGTCTTGTAGCTGCTCAGGTCGGCCGTCGTAATCAGACCGCCGCCGGCCTTGCTCGATGCAGCAATGGCCTCCCCGACCCAGCCCTTGTAGAAGCCGTCGGTGCCCTTGTTGCTGATCTCGCGCAGCGTCTTGGCCAAGTCGTGCTGCACAAGCTTCTCGCCCACCTGGAACGGCTGGCCCTTGTTCAGGAAGATCGCACCCGAGGCAGCGTCTTCCTGGAAGTCCTTGGTGGAGGTGAGCAGCATGTCGACGTCGCCCTGATCGAGCACGAAGCCCTTCTCAGCCAGCGCGATGGACGGCGCGATCAGTGCCGCGCGCTGCATGGTGCCGTACTTCTGGCGGGCGTACTCCATGCCCGACACGGTGCCCGGCACGCCCACGGCCAGATGGCCCTTGGTGGAGGCGCCCTTGATAACGTTGCCGTCCTTGTCCAGGTACATATTGGCCGTAGCGGCCTTCGGGGCGACTTCACGGAAGTCGAGGAAAGTCTTGCGCCCATCGGCCAGCTGGATGGTCATGAAACCACCGCCGCCCAGGTTGCCGGCAGCCGGATAGACCACGGCCAGCGCATAACCCACAGCCACGGCCGCATCAACGGCGTTGCCACCGCGCTTGAGCACTTCCACACCCACCTTGCTGGCTAGGTGCTGGGCGGACACCACCATCCCATTCTCTGCGGCGACCGGCGCAACCGACGCCGCTTGGGCGACCGTTGTAATGCTGACCGACGCGATTGCGGCGGCAATCCACCGCATCCCTGTTGTTGGATTCTGCATAGGAGCTCCTTTGGTACCGTCGTTGACGCCGGTCTTGCCGGCGTACGTGTTATCGGCGCGAACGTTATCAGGCCGTGCGCCGGGGCACTATAGCCTCATCCCCGTATTGACGCGGCGCGCGCGCGGTGCGCCAGAGCTCCCTTGCCGATCAGCCCATCAATCCCCCCTCAGCCCGCCAATGCAAACGGCGGCGCACGCCGGCGCACCGGCTGCGCCTTGACGATGGCGGTGTTGGTTTCCGCGTGATCGGCCACGCGGTCCAGGATCTGGTCGAGCTGGTCAATCGATTGCACGTACAGCCGGGCGATGAAGCAATCCTCGCCCGTCACCTTGTCGCACTCGCTGATCTGCGGAATATCTTCGATCAGCTTTTGCACGAGATGCAGCTTGCCCGGCATGGGCCGCACCCGCACGATGGCCTGCAGCGGGTAGCCCAGCGCCGCAGGGTCCAGGTCGACCGTGTACTGGCGGATCACGCCGCGCTCTTCCAGCCGCCGCAAGCGCTCCGACACGCTGGGCGATGACAGCCCAACCTGCTCGGCCAGCTGCTTGAGCGAGATACGGGAATCGGTCAGCAGAACATCGAGAATCCGCTGATCCAACGCATCAATCGTGCTCATTGCGCCTCCAATTGGCATTTCGCCTTATTTCATGAAGAAAGAGGCTGATTTTGCCTTAGAAAATCCATGGAGAACGCGCTCTCCGCATGCGATCCTTCTCATATCCAGACAAACCAACGGGGCGACTGTCATGCAAGACAAGACGCGGGGCACGGTCGAAATGACCGCTGCCATGACGATTTCCGGAACGATCGGCTGGTTCGTGGTGCGCTCGGGGCAGCCCGTCATGGACGTGGTGTTCTGGCGCTGCCTGTTCGGGGCGATCACGCTGCTGGCGGTGTGCGCGGGCCTCGGGCTGCTGCGCGGCGCGATTACGTGGCGGCGCGCGGGCATTGCGGCGCTGGGCGGGGTGGCCATCGTCATCAATTGGCTGCTGTTGTTTGCGGCGTATCCGCGGGCGTCCATCTCGATTGCCACGGCGGTCTACAACACGCAGCCGTTCATGCTCGTTGGCCTTGGCGCGCTATTCCTGTCGGAAAAGCTGACCGCCGCCAAGCTGACGTGGCTGGCCATCGCCTTCGTCGGCGTGGTGCTGATTGTGCAGGTGGGGCCGGCCGCCAGCGCGGGCACGGATTACCTGATGGGGATTGCGCTGGCCCTCGGTGCGGCGTTTGCGTATGCGGTGGCGGCCATCATCACCAAGAAGCTGGCCGGCACGCCGCCGCACCTGATCGCGCTGATCCAGGTGTGTGTGGGCGTGCTGATGCTGGCGCCGCTGGCCAATCTGTCGCACGCACCGGCCGATGCGCGTACGTGGGTGATTCTGGTGACGGTGGGCGTGGTGCACACGGGGCTGATGTACATCCTGCTCTACGGCGCCATCCAGCGGCTGCCCACGCACCTGACGGGCTCGCTGTCGTTCATCTACCCGATCGTGGCCATCGTGGTCAACATCGTCGCCTTTGGGCACCGGTTGCAGGTACCGCAGTTTCTCGGAGCGGGCGCCATCCTGCTGGCGGCGGCGGGGATGAATCTCGGGTGGTCACCCTACCGTTGGCTCCATTCGCGGAATGAATCGACTGCCGTTAAATAACACCGCTGTTAAATCCTGCAATAACCCGCCCCATTCAGAACATGAATCGGCGGGCAAACTGCTGTTATTCTTGTGCGTTTTCCGCCGATGCAAGGCGCGCCCTGCGCCTGCCTCTCTCCCTCTCAAGGCGTCACGGCGCCCGGCGGACAGAAAAAACCCAAACATACGCACAAGATGAAGGAAGGTCACCCGCCACTGCCGGACCGCGAACACGCGGTCGCCTGGATCCGGGAACAAATGGAAACCTATGGCCTGTCTGTCGAAGACCTGCAGGCGCACGGTTGCTTTGATGCTCCGCCCCCGCCCGCCGGCCCGACGTATATGAGCGCTGACGGCCAGCACTGGGACGGCAACGGCGACATGCCGGACTGGCTGCAACGCGCGGTCAATGCTGGACAGAGCATCGAGCATTTCCGTATCGGCTGAGCGCGTTTGCGAAGGTGCTGGTACGCGGGTTGCGTGGATGTGTGCACAAGCGCCGCCGGTTTGACGCATCAATCCACCTTCACCATTGCACGGCCCGGCTGGCGCTCCAACTCAACGGAGGACGTCATCATGCCGGAACGCAAAACCGTAGAACGTGCGCGCGCCGACAAGCGCCACGGCAAGGCCGCCTCGACGCAGGCAGGCAACTTCGTCAAGGAAGAAATGGATCACATCCGCGAGGGCAAGCACGGTGCCAAGAACACCAAGCAAGCCATCGCGATCGGGCTGTCCAAGGCCCGCCGCTCAGGCGTTGCCGTTAAGCCGCCGGGCGAAGGCAAGGCTTCGGCGGCCACCCGCAAGAAGGCTGAGCGCGACGTGAAGGCTGGTGGGGCCGGCGGCAAGAAGGGCAGCCACGCCAGCGCCAGCGCCAGCAAGGAATCCACGAGCAAGCGCAGCAAGACCACCACCCGCACACTGAAGAAGGAAGGCCACGCAGCCGCATCCAAGTCGTCGCTTTCCAAGCAGGCGCATAGCGCGGCATCCAAACGGTCCTCCAGCGAGCGTTCGGCGGCGGCCAAGAAGGGGGCTGCCACCAAGGGCGCGGCAGGTCGGTCCGCTGCAGCCAAGAAGGCAGCCCGCACACGCTCGGCAAACCACGCCAAGTAAATCTTTCCTGTTTTGCTCGAAAGGCGGCCCATTGGGTCGCCTTTTTTTGTTGGCGGTGACGCCCTCAAAAAAAATTCCGTTCTCCGTGTCAGGAACGTGTGCAAGCGTCGACCAAGTTGCACGGAACACATCTGCGCGATGTCGCAGTGCACCGTACGGCAAGGGATTTCCCCCGGTCTGCCGTTTAACGACACCTGCTCAATCAAGGAGAACGCAAATGAAACAACACGCCATGATCGCCGCCGCCCTGGGTAGCCTGCTCGCACTGGGCGCCCTGTCCACCCCGGTGCACGCTGCCGATGCCGCCGGCAAGGAAAAGTGCTACGGCGTGGCCAAGGCCGGCCAGAACGACTGCGCCAGCCCCGGCAGCGCCCACGCCTGCGCCGGCCAATCGAAGATCGACAAGGACCCGATGTCGTGGAAGTACGTGCCGGCCGGCACCTGCGCGCAGATGGGCGGCACGATGCAGCCGATGTCCAAGTAAGCGCCACGCAGCACATCGGGTGACCGCCATGCAGACAACCCTGCCCACGTGCGCCGGCGCCGGCCTGCGCGCCCCGCATTTCCCCGCCCTGCTGCACGGGGAAGCCCGCTTCCCCTGGGTGGAAGTGCACAGCGAAAACTATCTGTATGGCGGCCCCGCCCGCGCCGCGCTGCTAGCCGCACGGGCGCACCAGCCCGTCAGCCTGCATGGCGTGGGCATGGGGCTCGGCAACGCCGATGGCCTCGACATCGACCACGTGCGCGCCATCGCCGTGCTGGCCGATGCTGTTGCCCCGGCCGCCATTTCCGAGCACCTGTGCTTCAACCGCAGCGGCGCACAGGTCGTCAACGATCTGCTGCCCCTGCCCTATTCCCGCGAGTCGCTCGACATCGTGTGCGCCAACATCATGCGCGCGCAGGACATCCTCAAGCGGCCGCTGTTCATCGAAAACATCGCCGCCTACATCGACTGCCGCGCGCTCGTCGATGCCAGCGACGCCATCACGGAGGGCGCATTCCTCACCCTGCTCGCCCGTCGCACCGGCTGCGGCATCCTGCTCGACCTGAACAACCTGTACGTGAACAGCGTCAACCACGGCGCGAATGTCCACATGCAAGTGGAATCGGTGCTGGCCGATATCGACCCCATGCACGTCGGCGAAATCCACCTCGCCGGCTTCAGCGAGGAAGACGGCATGCTGATCGACACGCACAGCGCCCCCGTGCATGCGCCGGTCTGGGCGATTTACGAGGCGTGGGTTGCGGCGCACGGCGCACGGCCGACGCTCATCGAATGGGATGCTGATCTTCCACCGGTGCACGTGCTGCTGCAGGAAGTGGAACGTGCGCAGGCCATCCTAGATGGCCATACAACATCGCATGCATCGCAGCGAGTGGAGGCCCATCATGTGCCTGCGTGATTGGCAGGCCGACCTGGTCGGCACACTCACCACACCTGCGTCGGACGATGCCTCGCGCGGCGTGGCGGTGTATCGCAATGCGCGCTTGGTCATCCTGCGCAATGCGTTGGCGAGCGCGTACCCGGTGTGCCGGGCGCTCGTCGGCGAGGACTGTTTTTATGCCATCGTGCGCGACACGCTGGCTGTGCAGGGGTCCACCTCGCCGAACCTGCATCGTTACGGCGATGCGCTGCCCGATGTGATCGCGCATTCGCCATTGGCCAGCAGCGTGCCCTATTTAGCCGATGTGGCGCAGCTGGAATGGCGCGTGCACTGGGCGCACTACGCCCCCGATGCCGCGACCGGATTGCTGGATGCCACCGCGCTCAGCGCGCTGCTCACGCAACCCGCAGAGACGATCCGCGCTGGGCTGGTCAACGGCGCATGGTGGATGGCCTCGGCGTGGCCGGTGGTTTCGATCTGGCGCGCGCATCAGCCGGACGCCACCGTGGCATTGGCCGACATCGACCTGCGCCGAGGCGAAGCTGCCATCGTCACCGTGCGCGAAGAACGCGTGGCCGTGCTCGACATCGACGCCGGCACCGCTGCCTTCCTGGCCGCCTGCGACGCCACCCCGTCGCTGCAGGACGCCCTCACACAAACACTGCGCGATCGCGCGAGCTTTGACCTCACCGCCTGCCTTTCGGGCCTCTATCACGCCGGGCTGCTCGCACTGTCTGCACAACCGGCAATCGCCTCCGGAGACACACCATGAAGACCGCTACCCTTGCCCCGCTCTCTCGCTTTCGCACCGTGTTTGACCGCATCACCGGCGCGCAAAGCGGCTTGTATGCGCTCGTCCTGCTTGTTGCGCGGGCCTACCTCTTCTATGTGTTTTTCCGCTCCGGGCTGACTAAGCTGCACGACTGGGACACAACCGTGTTGCTCTTCACCGAGGAATACAAGGTGCCACTCCTGCCGCCCATGCTGGCTGCGGCGCTGGGCACGTTTGGCGAGCTGGTGTTTCCGACGCTCATGCTGATCGGCATCGTGCCGCGCCTGGCGGCGGTGGGACTGTTCTTCGTCAACGTGGTGGCGGCGCTGTCGTACTGGGCCAACCTGTCGGCATCGGCCATCGAATTCCACTTCGTATGGGGCGTGCTGATTGCCATCGTGGCGACTGTGGGACCGGGCTGGCTGGCGGTGCAAACGCTGTGGCAGCGCCGGGCCGATACCGCCGCGCGGGCGGCTTGACGGGATACACGAGGGATATAGCGTTCATGCGCCTGGGTGGCGGGCTTATGATGTGGACTCGTCGTCATTCCTTCAGGAGCATCGATGCGCTTCCCTCAGTTGTCTTTCCTGGCCCCGGCTGCCTCGGTGAGTACGTTGGCTGCGATGGGTGCGGCGGCGCTGCTCACCGCATGCGCGCTGGGCGATAGCCCGAACAGCACCGGCGCCCGCATGACGGACGACTCGCTGCTGTCGTATCAGGTGAAGGCGGCACTGGACCAGGACACCGCGCTCAACCCGCGCCAGATCCGCATCCACACCACGCCCGAGGGCAAGGTCACGCTGACGGGCTGGGTCGATACTCCCGAAATGGCCCGCCGCGCCGGCGACGACGTGAAGCGCTTTGTCGATCCAGCCAAGTTCGACAACCAGTTGCGTATCCTCTCCCGCATGCAAGTGCTGGGCGGCGGTCCGCTGATCCCGCCGGGCTTGCCGCCCGACGCCCCCGCGAGCGCCCCCGCTGCGTCGCCCGCGCGTTAGGCCGCCTGCGTGCCCGTTCGGCCGGGCACGCGGCTGACGGGCATCGCTTGCAACAGCCCGAAGCCAATCTCCACCACCAGAAACGGCACCACCAGCAACGTGGCGCCCGATGCCAGCGCATAGGCCTGCCACGTCGCGAACAGTCCGCGCGCGACGGCGTCGTACCGGCCCAGTGTCACGCTTGACTGGCGAAGACGCAGTACCGACCACACGCACACCACCGACCCCATCAGATTGGCCATCAGCAGGTGAGCCGGCTCGAACGCCGGCAGGCTGCCGATGCCGAGCCTGCCCGCCAGCGCATTGAGCGCCTGGTGCAGCAGCGCAAACGTCCAGGGCGTGGCAAACGGCGCAGATACGATCAGGTCATACCAGGCGCTGGCCCGCATGAAACGCACAAACGTTGATTCGGAAACCATGACGAAGCTCCGGCAAGTGAATGGGCCGCCACGTTAAAGGTTGGTGTACGCTCCAAGGTCAAGCCCGCTTTTTGCCCTACCAACCATGCCAACACCCTTGCCCACTCAGCCGGACGATCTCTCCATCGGCGACCTGGCGGCCGCCACCGGCGTCTCGCGGGATGGCCTGCGGTTTTATGAAGCACGCGGCCTGCTCCGCGCCCGCCGACGCAGCAACGGCTACCGCGCCTATCCCCCCGAAGCCGTCGAACTGGTGCGCTACATACGCACGGCCCAGCAACTGGGCTTCACGCTCGCCGAAATTGGCGACGGCATGGCGCAGGTGTGGCAGCAACCCGACACGGACGCCGCCGTGACTGCCCTCCTGCGCGACAAGCTGTCCGCCATCGACGCCCGCATCGCCAGCCTGCAAGCCACGCGCGATGCGCTTGCCGCCCGCGTTGGGCTGCCGTGCCCGCTTGCACCGGCCTGAGACGGCCGATATGTCTTGTCATATAACTGTCGCAGACTGCCGTCGTGGGGCGGCTTTTTCACGCGGTTTTGGCATCGTCGCGCACCCTTCATGGCTTGCTCAGCCGTGAAAGGCGCTTGAAAGATCGCCTCGGTAAAAACGCTCCGGTCTCAAGGGGAGTCTGTTGCAGTGAAACATTGGGGTGCCTTTCATCCGCGGGCGTGGGCTGTGCTGTGCGCGTTCGCCTGCCTGCCGCCTGCCGCTTGGGCTGCTGGCTCCGCGCCGGCCGCTGCCAGCATGCCGGTGGCCACCATGCCGCCGGTCAAGCCATCGGTGCCAGGCGTTACCGGCCCGGGCTTCAACCTCGTCGAGCTTCTGCAAGAACTCAAGAGCAACAACCCGCAGCTCATCCAGGGGCGTCACGCCTATCTGTCGGCCAAGTCGATCCCGCCGCAGCTTGCCGCGCCCAACAACCCGCAGGTCGGCTACATCTGGAACAGCATTCCCAAGGGGTTCCCGCTGGCCGTCAACCGCGCGGGCGGCAGCCAGTACAACCTGACGCAGCAGATTCCGTTTCCGGGCAAGAAAGCCTTGGCGGCCGAAATTGCCGACCGCCAGGCCGAATCGCTGAACGCGCAGACCGATGCGCTGTATCTGCAGCTCTACGCGCAGCTTTCCACCACGTACTACCAGGCGATCGCGCTGCAGAAGCAGATCGACGTACAGAAGCTGACCATCACGCGGCTCGAGCAGGTCAAGCAGATCACGCGCGTACGCTACGCCAACAACGCTGCCGCCTACGCTGACTTCCTCAACGCGCAGGTCATGCAGAGCAGCGCGCAGAACGACCTGTTTGCCGCGCAACGCCAGTACGACAGCACGGTGCAGACGCTCAATACGCTGATCGGCAAGGACCCGAGCTTCCCGCTCGTGCTGCGCGCCGATGACGATGCCGTGCGCCTGCCTGAAGAGCCGCTGCCCGAGTTGGAAAACCAGGCGCTGCGCGAGCACCCGTCGATCAAGGCATCCGCCGAGTTGATGGACGCCGCTCGCAAAAGCGTGACGCTGGCGCGCAAGGCGTACCTGCCCGACTTTCAGGTCATCGCCACCGTCACGACGGACAACCCGCCCTACGGCGTGCGCCCGAACAGTTATCAGATCGAGCTCGACGTGATCATCCCGTTCTGGTTCTTCACCAAAGAGAAGTACGGCGTGAACCAGGCGGTGGAGAGCCAGATCGCCACCGAGGCCAACGATGTGTCGGTGCGCCAGCAAACGTTGCTGGCCGTCGATACCGCCTACAACACGCTGCGCCAGACGCTCGCACAGCTCGATTTCAACAAGCAGCGGCAACTGCCGCAGGCGCTGGCGGCGTATCGCGTGACGATGACCAACTACGCCAGCAACAACGCCGATTTCAACGACCTGCTCACCGCCCAGGGCGCGCTCAAGAACGCTGAACTGTCGGTCGCCCAGGCACAGGCCACGGCCCTGCAGGCTTATCACGCGCTGATGGCGGCCACTGGCCGCTCGCCGGTTCAAGCTCAATAAGATCATGAAGAAGTTCTCTCCCGTCGTTGCTGTGATTGCCTTGGCTGCCGCCCTTGCTGTTGGCGTGGTAGTGGGTCGCAAGTGGCCGTCTGCCGGATCGCCGGCGGATGTCGCGAAGCCTGCTGTGGACACTGCTTCGGCCCCTGCCGCCAATGCGCCTGCACGTCCGAAGCCGGATTCCGTTGAAATTCCCGATGGCGGCTTCGACCCGCAACAGGTGCAGGTTGCGCAAGTCAGCCAGCTTGCGGTGCCGGTGGAGCTGTCCACGCCCGGCAAGCTCGCCTACAACGCCGAGCGCACCAAGCTGGCGTCGGCACGTGTGGCTGGCCGGCTGGACCAGATTCTTCTCTTCGAAGGCGCCCTGGTGCGTGAGGGCCAGCCGATTGCCCAGTTGTACGCGCCGGACTTCATCTCCGCGCAGAAGGAATATCTGCTGGCGCTGAACACCGCCCGCCAGCTCAAAGGCTCCAACATGAAGGACCTGCAGGACGATGCGGACGCCACCGTGCAATCCGCCGCCGGCCGCCTGCACGTGCTGGGCATGTCCGATGCCGATGTCGCGCAGATCGCCAAGCGCGGTGCGCCGGCCGAACACCTGACGCTGCGCGCGCCCATCTCGGGCACCATCGTCAAGCGCAACATGGACCCCGGCGCCTTCCTAAACGTGGGCGACTCGTTCATGAGCATCGTCGATACACGCGTGCTGTGGTTTACCGGCAATGTGTATGAGAACGACATTGCGAGCGTGCGCATCGGGCAGCCGATCTCGCTGCACACCTCGGCGTATCCGGATCGCGAGTTCACGGGCCGCGTGAGCTTCATCGCACCGAACATCGACCCGGCCACGCATACGTTGACGGTGCGCTGCGACGTGCCCAACCCCGACGGCCTGCTGCGCCCCGAGATGTACGCCACGGCACGTATCCAGACCGGCAGCGGCCAGGCAACCGTGGTGCCGAAGTCCGCGCTGGTGAAGGATCACGGCAGCTACTACGTGATCGTGCAGAGTGACGCCAAGCACTTCAAGCGCGTCCAGGTACAAGGCAAGGACACGGGTACCGACGGCAACTTCGCCGTCACCGCCGGGCTCGAGGCTTCGTCGAAAGTCGTGATGCGCGGCGCCGCGCTGCTCAATGAGATGATCGTCAAGGCGGGGGCGTAAGCATGGGCTTCAACCCCATCGCGGGCATTCTTAAGCGCCGGCTGTTGATCGTCTTCCTGGCGATCGCGCTGCTGGTGGCCGGCGTGCTGTCGTTCAAGGAACTGCCGCTGCAGGCGTATCCGGGCGTGGCACCATTGTCGGTACAGGCCATTACGCAGTGGCCCGGCCGCAGCACGACCGAAGTCGAGCAGCAGATCACCATCCCGATTGAAAACGCGCTGGCCGGCGTGCCGGATGTGCAGTCGTTCCGGTCGGTGTCGCTATTCGGGCTGTCGGTGGTGACGCTCAAGTTCAAGGAAGGCACCGATAGCTTCAAGGCGCGACAGAATTTTTCGCAGTATCTGGCGAGTGCCAACCTGCCAACGGGCGTGCAGTCGTCTTTGAGCCCTGACTCCGACGCCACGGGCGAGATCATGCGCTTTCGCCTGGTGGGCGATGGCGTGGACCTGACGACGCTCAAGAGCTATCAGGACTACGACATCTCCAAGGGGCTCAAGCACGTGCAGGGCGTGGCCGATGTGAGCTCCTTTGGCGGCAAGGTGAAGGAGTACCACATCGTGCCGTCGCCGGCGAAGCTGCAGTCGTACGGCATCACGCTGTCGCAGCTCATCACGGCCATCGGCAATGCCAACAACAACACCGGCGGCAACCTGCTGCGCGATGGCGAACAGCAGTTCGTGGTGCGCGGCGTGGGCCTGCTGCAGACCGTGGACGACATCCGCAATGTGGTGGTCAACACCAACAACGGCGTGCCGGTGCGCGTGCGCGACATTGCCGAAGTGGAAGTCGGCAACGTGCAGCGCTTGGGGCAAGTGCAGTACAACGACCAGCCAGACGTGGTGGAAGGCATCGTCCTGCTCAAGCGCGACGCGAATGCCACCGAAGTGCTCGCCAAGGTGCGCGAAAAGGTGGCGGAGCTGAACAACGGCGTTCTGCCCAAGTCGGTTCAGATCAAGCCGTTCTACGACCGCCAGGTGCTGCTCGACATCACCATGGGCACGGTGGAACACACGCTGGTGGTGGGCATTGCGCTGGTGTTGGCGGTGCTGTTCGTCTTCCTGGGCAACCTGCGCGCTGCGGCCGTGGTGGCGGCGGTGATTCCGCTGGCGCTGTGCGTGTCGTTCATCAGCATGGAGCACTTCCATGTGCCGGCCAACCTGATCTCGCTCGGGGCGATCGACTTCGGCGTGATCGTCGACGCGGCCGTAATCGTGATGGAAAACATCATGCGGCACCTGGAGGAAGGCGCCGAAAAGCTGGACGACGCCATCGTCAAGGCCACCAGCGAAGTGCAGCGCGCGATGATCTTCTCCACGGGCATCATCATCGTGGCGTATTCGCCGCTGTTCTTCATTGGCGGCGTGGAAGGCATCATCTTCAAGCCCATGGCCTTCACGATGGGCTTTGCATTGCTGGCGTCCATTGTGCTGAGCCTGACGTTTGTGCCAGCCACCACGTCGTTCGTGTTCGGCAAATCGCTGCACCCGCATTCGCCCGCGTTCATCACGGCGATCCTGCGCTGGTACAAACCGGTGCTGCGCAAGCTGATCCATCGCCCGAAGACGGTGTTTGCCGTGTCCCTCGCCGCGCTGGGTCTGACGCTGTATAGCGCGAGCTTCCTTGGCACGGAATTCCTGCCCACGCTGGAAGAAAACAACCTGTGGCTACGCATCACGCTGCCCAATACGGTGGACCTGGATTACTCCGCGTCGGTGGCGAACGACTTGCGCGCGTACTTCGTCAAGCAGCCGGAAATCAAGCAGGTCTCCGTACAGATTGGCCGCCCGGACGACGGTACCGACTCCACCGGCGTGTTCAATCAGGAATACGGCTTGTACTTTGCGCCGCCCGACAAGTGGGAGGCCGGCATGACCAAGGGCAAACTGGTCGAGCGCCTGTCGAAGCATCTGGAGAAGATTCCCGGTATCGAATTCAACTTCTCGCAGTACATCCAGGACAATGTGGATGAGGCGCTCTCGGGCGTGAAGGGCGAGAACTCCGTCAAGCTGTTCGGCAACGACCTGAATATGCTCGAAGCCAAGGCCAATGAAATCCAGGCGCAGCTCAAGAAGGTGCCGGGGTTGGTGGACGTGGGCATCTTCCGCGAGCTGGGCCAGCCCACGCTGAATGTGTCGATCGACCGCCAGGCCGCCGCGCGCTTCAATATCAACGTGAGCGATGTGCAGAACCTCGTGCAGTACGCCATTGGCGGCGCGCCGGTCACGCAGATCCTGGAGGGCGAGAAATCGTTCGGGCTGGCGGTGCGCCTGAATCAGCAGGCACGCGCCTCGTACGACGCCATCCGCGAACTGCTGATCGATACGCCCGATGGCCAGCACATTCCGCTCTCGATGATCGCCAAGGTAGAAATGACCGACGGCCCGTTCTTCATCTATCGCGAGGAAGGCAAGCGCTACATCGCCATCAAGTTTGGCGTGCGCGGGCGTGACCTCGGCAGCGCCGTGGACGAGGCGCAGCGCGTGGTGGGCAACAACGTCAAGCTGCCGGAAGGCTACACCGTGAAGTGGGACGGCCAGTTCAACGAGATGAAGGTCGCCCAGGGCAAGCTGATGGTGATCGTGCCGCTGACGATTCTCGTCATCTTCCTGCTGCTGTACAGCACGTTCGGCAACTTCAAGGATGCGCTGATGGTGGTGCTGAACGTGCCCTTCGCGGCCATTGGCGGGCTGCTGGCGCTCCACATCGCCAACGAGACGCTGTCGATCTCGGCGGGCATCGGTTTCCTGTCACTGTTCGGCATTGCGATTCAGGATGGCGTGATCTTGATCTCGTACGTCAACCGGCTGGCGCAGTCTGAGAACCTACGCGAAGCCACGGTGGAAGGTGCCGCGCTGCGCCTGCGCCCGGTGATCATGACGGCCATGCTGGCGGGCTTGGGGCTGCTGCCGGCGGCGCTGTCGCACAGCATTGGCTCGGAGGCACAACGGCCGCTCGCGCTGGTGATCGTCGGCGGCATGGTGACGACGACGATCCTCACGCTGCTGGTGTTGCCGGTGGTGTTCACGTGGGCGCACCGCCATCGCCGTCCGCCCTCGCGCGATTCGGATGTGAGCCCCACCGCCGCCATGCTGCCCTGATCGGCTGACGTCTCCAAACGCAACGGGCGCACCGTCTGACCAATGGTGCGCCCGTTTCTTTGTGCGCCCGCCAGAATCGGATCAATCCCATGGCTGGCCGGGCGCGCCGCGCGCACAGTGCGTATCAATCCCATCCATCTTGATTGCACGCCCACGCCATGCCGACCCTCCCGAGCACGCAAGCCGCAACCACGGACATCGCCACGCAATTCCCACCGCAAGTGGTCACCACGCTGACCGAGCTGTTTGGCGATGACCTCTCGCAATGGCGCTTTATCGTCGATCTGTTCTCCGAAACGGTGGAGCAGGATCTCGTCAACGTCGACAAGGCCATCCGCGCCGGCGAGGATGCGCAGATCATCGAAGCCGCGCACCGCATCGTCGGCTCTGCCCGCATGCTGGGTCATCTGCAGATCGGGGATACCGCCCGCGTCATTGAGCGCACGGCGCAGAGCATCGGGCCCTACCCCGAGCGCCTGGCCGAGATGCAAGCCGCGCTCTCCCATTTGCGCACCCTGGTGGACGCCTTCCAGCAGCAAGTCAGCCGTTGCGCCTGGCCGGATTCATCGGTCGCGCGCTAAGCGGCCGCCTCGCACCGCCAGCCGCCGATTCAGCAGCAGCGGTGCCACCCCCACCGCAATACCGCCCAGCCCAACTAGGTTGGTCGTCCAGTCAAATGTGGGCACGCTGTACGCCGCAATGCCCCACAGGAACAGCGCGCTACCCAGTGGCCACACCACCAGAAACACCGCGTTGAATACCGAGCGCAGCGCCTCCCGCCGGTAGTGCCAGGCACACGCAAAGCCCGCCAGGCCATAGTAGAACGCCACCTGAAAGCCGATGGCGTTGACCGAGTCCTTGATGATGGCGTTGATGGTCGGAAAAAACGACGCGCCAAACAGCAGTACCAATCCAATCCCAGTAATCACCGCCGTGGCCACCCAGGGCGTGCGCCACGTCTGGTGCAGCGTTGCGTAACGCGCGTGCAGCATGCCGTCGCGCCCCTTCGCGTACAGCGTGCGCGTGAACTGCAGGATGGAAGTCTCCAGCGTGCCCACCGTGCTCAACATCACGGCCACCACGGCCACATAGCTCCACGGGCGCGGCAGCAGCTTGTCGGCCACGGCAAAGATGACGTTGGTGCTGGATTGTTCGATCTCCGCGTCGCTCAGCACGAGCAGGATCACGGCCGAGAACCCCATGAACAACGCCAGCACGATCAGCATGGCCCAGAGCGCGCCATAGCCGGGGGCGCGGCTGGCGTCCCGCGTTTCCTCGGTGAGGTTGACGGTCACGTCCCAGCCCCAGAAGAAGAACAGCGCCGTGAGGGCGCCCGTCGCAAACAACTGCGGCGTGAATGCCCCCGGCGATAGCCACGCCCACGACAACGCATGCGCCGGGTGCGAGCCGAACTTCACCACGGCCAGCACCATCAGCGCGACCAAGATAGCCGTCTCGGTGACGGTCATGGCGATCTGCGAATAGCTCGTCAGCTTGATGCCCTTGATGATGATGGCGCTGACTACCAGCAGCCATGCCGCCGCCACAAACGCCACCACGGCCGGCTGCCCGGCCAACGACGGGGCCACCAGCGTGAGCGTGGCCGTGGCTGCCGGAATCGTGCCCGATACCATGAACACGCCCGATGCCACCAGCAACGCCCAGCCGGCAAAGAAGCCCAACGTGCGGTTGAAGATGGCGCCCACCCAAGCGTAGGCTGCCCCGGCATGCGGGTTGATGCGGTTCAGATGCAGATAGGCAAACGTCACGCCAAACATGATCAGCCCGCAGTAGAGCAAGCTGGCCGGCGTCAGCCCGCCCACCGCCGCGATGAGCGTGGCCGTAGTCGCGGCAATGCTGAAGGCCGGCGCCGTGCCGGCCACCCCCATGACGATGGATTCGCTCAGGCCCAGTGCGTGGGCTTCGAGCTGTGCCTGCCCTTCTGCCTGCGTGTCGGTTGCCATCCCTACCTCCGCCGTTCGGCCATACCTGCCGCGCTTTCGCTTTCAGTATTGGCGGTGCCACCCAGAACACCAACTACGGCAATCCACGAGCCGGTTTATTTATGTTTCTAATCACATAAATTAAATAATTAGGCTGTACGTTGCGTGATCCACAATACAACGGATTCTTACAACTATTGATTTAGAACAGCCTACCCCACTATCTTCCGCGGGCAACGTCGGCGTACTGCAACCGCAGCCGACTGGCACGCACGGGCCATGACCCAGCGCGGCCGCAACACTTCACTCGTAGCAACCAGGTACATCACTCATCCGGGGGGGATTTCGATGTCCGAAGCAGTCCTGCATCCATTTTTTTCGCGCGAGCGCACCGTCGCCGCGGTGGGTTTCAACCGCTGGCTGGTTCCGCCTGCCGCGCTGGCCATCCATCTTTGCATCGGCATGGCCTATGGCTTTTCTGTGTTCTGGCTACCGCTTGGCCGGGCACTGGGCATCAGCAAGCCGCTGACCTGCGGTGCCGATGTCTCGCTCATTGCGGAACTGTTCACCACCACCTGTGACTGGCGCGTGTCCAGCCTGGGCTGGATGTTCACGCTGTTCTTCGTGTTCCTGGGCGCCTCCGCTGCCATGTGGGGCGGCTGGCTCGAACGTGTCGGCCCGCGCAAGGCCGGTGTGGTCGCCGCTGTGTGCTGGTGCGGCGGGTTGCTGATCTCCGCGCTCGGCATCCAGATGCACCAGTTGTGGCTGCTGTGGGTGGGCTCGGGCGTGATCGGCGGTATCGGCCTGGGGCTGGGCTATATCTCGCCGGTGTCGACGCTCATCAAATGGTTTCCGGACAAGCGCGGCATGGCGACCGGTATGGCCATCATGGGTTTTGGCGGTGGCGCGATGATCGGCGCCCCGCTGGCCGATCGCCTGATGAAGCTGTTTGCCACGCCCGAATCGGTGGGCGTATCGCAAACGTTTATCGTGCTGGCCGCTATCTACTTCGTGTTCATGATGGCCGGGGCCCTGGGCTACCGCGTGCCGCCGACGGGCTGGAAGCCGGCCGGCTGGACGCCGTCGCCGGCCAAGGCGAACAACACCATGGTCACGCAGCGCCATGTCCACGTGAATGAAGCGCTGAAGACGCCGCAGTTCTGGCTCATCTGGGCCGTGCTGTGCCTGAACGTGTCGGCGGGTATTGGCGTGCTGGGCATGGCCTCGCCGCTGCTGCAGGAAGTGTTTGGCGGCAAGCTGCTGGGCGTGACCACCGCGTTCACCGAATTGACGTCGGCGCAGAAGGGCCAGATCGCAGCCATTGCTGCCGGCTTTACGGGCCTGCTGAGCCTGTTCAACATCGGTGGCCGTTTCTTCTGGGCATCGCTGTCGGACAAGCTGGGCCGCAAGATGACCTACGCGGTGTTCTTCGTGCTGGGCTTCGTGCTGTATGCGTCGATTCCGTGGACGTCGCACACGGGCAATATCGCCCTGTTCGTGCTGGCCTTCTGCGTGATCCTGTCGATGTACGGCGGCGGTTTTGCGACCGTGCCGGCGTATCTGGCTGACATGTTCGGCACGCAGATGGTGGGCGCCATCCACGGCCGCCTGCTGACCGCCTGGTCGACCGCCGGCATCCTGGGCCCCGTGCTGGTGAACTACTTGCGCGAATACCAGATCGCCCATGGCGTGGAACGCGCTGCCGTGTACGACATCACGATGATGATCCTGGCGGGTCTGCTGATCCTGGGCTTTATCTGCAACCTGCTGGTACGCCCTGTCAACGCAAAGCACTTCATGACCGAAGCACAACTTGAAGAGCAACGCCACGCTGCAGCCGTGAAGAGCCCGACGCCGTCGGTGGCCGCGCCGGAAACGTCGCTGGAATGGAAGGCGCATCCGGGTTCGGCCGTGGCCGTCGTAGTGGCGTGGGCCGCCGTGGGCCTGCCGTTGGGCTGGGGGGTTTGGATTACACTCCAGAAAGCTGCCGTTCTGTTCTCCTAACGCCCGGATTCAAGCCGCCCCGCCACCATGAAGCACCAGAAAATCGAGTTTTACCGTCATCCGGCCGGTGGCTGGGGCGCGCTCAAGAGCGTTGCGCATCAACTGCTGTCACAGGGCATCGCGGCCAAGGGCGCCAAGACGATGCTGTCGGCCAACCAGCCCGACGGCTTCGACTGCCCGGGCTGCGCCTGGCCTGACCGCGATCACGCCTCCACGTTCGAGTTCTGCGAAAACGGCGTGAAGGCCGTGGCCGCCGAAGCGACATCCCGCCGCACCACGCCCGAGTTCTTCGCCCAGCACACCGTGCGCGAACTGGCCGAGTGGTCCGACTACGCGCTCGAAGATCAGGGGCGCCTCACGCACCCGATGGTTTACAACGCAGCCATCGACAAGTACGTCCCGATCGAATGGGACGCCGCCTTCGGCCTGATCGCCCAGCACCTGCGTGCGCTGCCCGATCCGAACCAGGCGATCTTCTACACCTCCGGCCGTACCAGCAATGAGGCGGCCTTCCTTTACCAGTTGTTCGTTCGCGCGTACGGCACGAACAATTTCCCTGACTGCTCCAACATGTGCCACGAGCCCTCCGGCACGGGCATGCGGAGCAGCATCGGCGTCGGCAAGGGCACTGTCACCCTCGACGATTTCACCAAGGCCGACGCGATCTTCATCTTCGGCCAGAACCCCGGGACGAACCACCCGCGCATGCTCGGCGAGTTGCGCGAGGCATCCAAGCGCGGCGCGAGTATCGTCTCGTTCAACCCGCTGCGTGAACGCGGGTTGGAGCGCTTTGCCGATCCGCAAAGCAAGATCGAGATGCTCACGCTCGGCTCCACGCGCATCAGCACCGAATACCACCAGGTGCGCATCGGCGGGGACCTGGCAACGGTCAAGGGCATCATCAAACACGTAATCGAGCGCGATGACGTGGCCCGCAGCCGCGGCGAGCCGGCCATCATCGACCACGCCTTCATCGCCCAGCACACCGGCGGATACGACGCCTTTGCGGCCGACGTACGCGCCGAATCGTGGGCCACTATCGAAGCGGAATCGGGCCTGCCCGAAGCCGAAATTCGCCAAGCCGGCGACACGTACATCAAGGCCGGTAGCGTCATCGCCTGCTGGGGCATGGGAATCACGCAGCACAAGCACTCGGTGGCGACCATCCAGATGATCGTCAACTTGCTGCTCCTGCGCGGCAACATCGGCCGCCCGGGTGCCGGCGCATGCCCGGTGCGTGGTCACAGCAATGTGCAGGGCGACCGGACGATGGGCATCTACGAGAAGCCCGCGCCGGCCTTCCTGGATCGGCTGGAGCAGGTGTTTGGCTTCAGCGTGCCGCGCGAGCACGGCTACGACACCGTTGGCGCCATCGAGGCAATGCGCAATGGCGCAGCACGTGTGTTCTTCGCCATGGGCGGCAACTTCGCGGCAGCCACGCCGGACACCGCCGCCACGTGGGCCGGCCTGCGCCAGTGCGACCTGACCGTGCACGTGACCACCAAGCTCAACCGCAGCCACATCGTGCACGGTAGGGCTGCCCTGATCCTGCCCTGCCTGGGCCGCACCGAAGTCGACCAGCAGGCCGGCGGCACGCAAGGCGTGACGGTGGAAGACTCGATGAGCATGGTGCACATGTCAGCGGGCATCAATCCGCCGGCCTCGCCGCACCTGTTGTCGGAGCCCGCCATCGTGGCGCGGCTGGCCGAAGCGACGTTGCCAGAGAGCACCATCCCCTGGCGCTGGCTGGCGGAAGACTACGACCGCATCCGCGAACGCATCGAAGCCGTGTTCGATGACTTTGCCGGCTTCAACGAGAAGATTCGCGTACCGGGCGGCTTTCGCCTGCGCAACACCGCGTCGGAACGGGTGTGGAACACGCCATCGGGCAAGGCGGAATTCCATACGCACGCCGTGCCGACCGACACGCCCGTGCACCGCGCCCGCGAGCGCCATGCCGATGCCACCGTCTTTACGCTGGCCACGGTGCGTTCGCACGACCAGTACAACACGACCATCTACGGCATGGACGATCGCTATCGCGGCGTGTTCGGCCAGCGCCGCGTCGTCTTCATCAACAAGGAAGACCTGCACACCATTCGCATGAAAGACGGCGAGTGGGTGGACATGGTCACGTTGTCCGAAGACGGCACCACGCGCCGCGCGGATGGTTTCCGCCTGGTGGCATACGACATTCCGCGCGGTTGCCTGGCGGCGTACTACCCCGAGACCAATCCGCTGGTGCCGCTGTCGTCCGTGGCCGATGAGGCACGTACACCAACGTCCAAGTCGATTCCGGTGATGCTGGTGCCGAGCCAGACTCAGCGCACGACGGATACCACAGCGGCCACCACGGCCGAAGCCTGATGCCAACCGAGCCGGCGTGGTCTGCGCTGCAACGGGCGCTGCTGGCGGCATTGCGTGAAACGGACGTCGGCAAGCCGGTATCGTTGCCCTGGCTGACCAAGCGCGTGGGCGAGCGTGCCAGTACGGTGCTGCGCGCGCTGCACCCGCTGGCCGATGCGGACCTGCTGCGCGTCACCATGGATGACACCCGCTGGCTCGTCGTGCTGCTCGATGCCGGCCGCGCTGTGCCGAAACTCACTGCATGACAGCCATCACCCATCATCTCGCCGACCTGCCTGTCGTCTCCACCTCGGCGACGCGACGCACGCGGGACGGTACGCATAACGACGCCACCACCGCCGTCGCCGATGAGGCTCCGGTCGCGCTCGTCTTCAACGGCATCACGCATGCGGTGATGATGGCGTCGCCAGCAGACCTGGAAGACTTCGCGCTGGGTTTCGCGCTGTCCGAAGGCATCATCGACAGTCGCGCCGATTGGCGTGGCGGCGAAGTGGAAACGCACCCGCACGGCATTGAGGTTCACGCCGAGATTGCCTCGCGTTGCTTCGTCCGTCTGAAGGAGCGCCGGCGCGCGCTGGCCGGGCCCACCGGCTGCGGCCTGTGCGGCATCGAAAGCCTGCAAACCTTTGAAGACGCACCGACACCGCTTGTACCGCCTGCGTGGATGGCGTCATTGACCGACGCACAGGTGCTGGACGCCATGCAGGCGATGACCGCGCATCAGCCCGCCAACGCACTCACGGGCGGCTTGCATGCTGCAGGCTGGGTGCCAGCAAGCGGCAACGCGCCGCTGCATGTGCTGGAAGACGTGGGCCGCCACAACGCGCTCGACAAGTTGATCGGCCGGCTGGCCCGACTGGACATTCGCGCCGCTGACGGCTTCGTCGTCATGACAAGCCGCGCGAGCTTCGAACTGGCGCGCAAATGCGTGCACGTGGGTGTGCCACTACTAGCGACGATCTCCGCGCCCTCATCCCTGGCCATCAACCACGCCAAGGCGGGGCATTTGACGCTGCTGGCCTTCTGCCGCGGCGATAGCGTGACGCGATTTGCCTGACAGGCGTCGCGCCGCTCGTCGCTAGATTTCCACCTTGCTCCCCAGCTCCACGAGCCGGTTGGCGGGGATCCGGAAGAAGTCCGACGGCTTGGCGCTGTTGTGCTGCATCCACGCAAACAGCGACTCGCGCCACATCGCCATACCCGGCAGCGGTGACGGCACCACCGTCGCGCGCGTGATGAAGAAAGACGTCTCCATATCTTCAAACACCACGCCAAGGCGCTCGCCCACGGATTTGACGATCTCGTCCACCGCTGGGGTTTCCTTGAAGCCGAAATCCACCACTGCGGTGTAGATGTCTTCGCCGATGGTCTTGAGCACCAGCCGCTTGGCCTGCTCCACGTAAGGCACGGCCAGCGTGCGGAAATGCACGAACAGCACGCGCTTATGCAACACGTGGTTGTGCTTGAGGTTGTGCAACAGCGCCAGCGGCACGAATTCGATGCTCGGCGTGAGATACACGGCATTGCCATCCACGCGATACGGCGGATGCCGCAGCAGGCCTTCCATGAACGGCTCCAGCGGAATGCCGCCCTCCACATTGCGCGCCTTCAACAACTGCGTGCCGCTGTGCCACGTCACCATCAGGAAGAAGATCAGCCCACCGAGCAACAGCGGGAACCACCCACCGGCCGCGATCTTGAGCAGGTTGGCGGCGAAGAACGACAAGTCTGCCGCCAGAAACACCGCACCCACGCACACGACCAGCGGCAAGCTCCACTTCCAGGCATTGCGCATGACCACCGTGACCAGGCCTGTCGTGAGCACCATGGTCGTCGTCACGGCAATGCCGTACGCGGCGGCCAGATTGTCAGATTTACCAAACGCCAGTACCACCGCCACCACCAGCAGCAACAGCACGTAGTTCACGACCGGCACGTAAATCTGGCCGATTTCTACATCCGACGTGTAGAGGATCTTCATGCGCGGCGCGTAGCCCAGATGCACCGCCTGGGCGGTCATGGAAAACGCGCCCGAGATGACCGCCTGCGACGCGATCACCGTGGCTGCCGTGGCCAACACCACCATCGGGCCCACGGCCCAATTCGGCATCAGCAGGAAGAACGGGTTCTGCACGGCAGCCGGCTCCCGCAACAGCAGCGCGCCTTGGCCAAAATAGTTCAGCAGCAGGCACGGCATGGCGATGTAGAACCATGCAAAACGGATCGGCCGCGCCCCGAAGTGGCCCATGTCCGCATACAGCGCCTCGGCGCCCGTCAACGCCAGAAACACCGAGCCAAACACGATGAACGCCAGGATGGTGTGCCGGAAGGCAAACTCCAGCGCATACACCGGGCTCAGCGCCACCAGGATCTGCGGCGATTTCATCACCGACACCAGCCCGATCCCGCCCAGCAGCACGAACCAGATCACCATGATCGGCCCGAACAGGCGCCCCACCACGTGCGTGCCCTGCTTCTGCAGCAAGAACAAGCCGATCAGCACGATCAAGGACAACGGCAACACCCATTTCTGCAACGTGGGGGTCATGATTTCCATGCCCTCTATGGCGGAAAGCACCGAAATGGCAGGCGTGATGACCGCATCGCCATAGAACATGGCGGCGCCCAGCAGACCCAGCAGCATGAGCGTGCGCTTGAAGCGGGCGCCAGCGCTGCTGGCGCGCATGGCCAGCGCAGTCAACGCCAGGATGCCGCCTTCGCCGTTGTTGTCGGCGCGCATGACGAACACGACGTACTTGATGGACACCACCAGCGTCATCGCCCAGAACAGCATCGACAAAATGCCGAACACCGTCTGGTCTGAAAATGGAACGCCATGTTCCGGGTTGAAGCACTCTTTCAGTGCATACAGGGGGCTGGTGCCGATGTCCCCGAAGACCACGCCGATCGCGCCCACCATGGTGGCCATCAACGCGGGTTTTCTTGTGCTTGTGCTGGCTGCGGCTGTCGACATGGTTGGCAACGACTGAAACACCGGGAGGCGCACGCAATTTCCGTGCGCCATGCGCCGCAAAGCGGCCTTGGCGCAGAACGACGGAGTGCGGCAGACGCCACCAAAGCTTAGGTGAAAACGCCACGGTTTGCGCAGGTGTTTGCACCAATGGCGGCCACGCACGGAGGCTGATGCACCCCGCAGGCATCGCATATGCTTGATCTAACGCCAGATGTTAAAAAAACAGGCTTTGACGGGGAGACGCGCCAAGCATATATTCAGCAAACGATCGTTTTGGCTGCTTTGGCCGGTTCTGCCTGCTGCGTTTCTCGGCTGGCAGTCGATCGATTTCTCAACTTTACGACTCAAGATCATGGCTACTGGTACCGTCAAGTGGTTCAACGACGCAAAGGGTTTCGGCTTCATTACTCCGGATGATGGCGGCGAGGACCTTTTCGCACATTTCTCCGCCATCAACATGGCTGGTTTCAAAACCCTGAAGGAAGGTCAGAAGGTGTCGTTTGAGGTCACGCAAGGCCCGAAGGGTAAGCAAGCCTCGAATATTCAGGCCGCTTAATCTGTAGGCCGGGGCGTAGGCAGAGCCAAGATCGCTCACGCGATTGCAGGACGGCGCACACACTTTCGGGCAGGGTGTGCGCCGGTCGAAGGGCCCCAAGGAATCAGGTTGCAAGGGTTGTTCAGTACGTGTTTGCCATCCAGCGGTCGGGCGGCGCCTCCTAAAAAGGGCGGCACCCGGCTTTGAAGAATGCTCTCTCGGGAGAATGCAATGGCCAGCCGAATTGAAGAAAACGCCGTTCAATATGATCCGCCCGCCGGGGCAGCTGCAGAAATGCATGCTGCCCCGAGTTTTATTCGGGATTCGGAAATCCAGTTTTCTCGCTTGCAGAGATTCCGCGAGGGTCAGCGTGTCAGCTTCGATGTGGAGATCGGGCCCGACGGCGAGCCCATCGCCGTGAATATCAAACCCATTTGACGCTGTGGTTTCATCACGCCACGCGCGCATAGAAAAAGGGAGGCATTGCCTCCCTTTCTCATTGGTACCTGGCCCGATTACTTGGCCGTCGGCATGACGAATTCCGCGCCCTTGGCAATCGAATCCGGCCAGCGTTGCATCACGCTCTTGTAGCGTGTGTAAAAACGCACACCTTCTTCACCATAGGCGTGATGGTCGCCAAACAGCGAGCGCTTCCAGCCGCCAAAGCTGTGCCACGCCATCGGCACTGGAATCGGCACGTTGATGCCGACCATGCCTACCTGGATCTGCCGCGCAAATGCGCGTGCCACGCCGCCGTCGCTGGTGTAGCACGACACGCCGTTGCCGAATTCGTGCGCGTTGATGAGGTCGACCGCTTGCGCAAAGTCGTGCACGCGCACCACCGACAGCACCGGGCCGAAGATCTCTTCCTTGTAGATCGTCATCTCTGGCTTGACGTGATCGAACAGCGTGCCGCCCGTGAAGAAGCCCTCGGCATGGCCCTCGACGGAGTGGCCACGGCCATCCACCACGAGCTTGGCGCCCTCTTCCACGCCTTTGGCGATATAACCTTCGACCTTTGCCTTGTGCGCGGCGGTCACGAGCGGGCCCATCTCGCTGGCGGCTTCCATGCCGTTGCCGATCTTGAGCGTCTTGGCACGCTCGGCCAGGCGCGGCACAAGCTTGTCAGCCACGTCACCGACGGCCACGGCCACTGAGATCGCCATGCAGCGCTCGCCGGCCGAACCATACGCAGCGCCAATGAGCGCATCGACGGCCTGGTCGAGGTCGGCATCGGGCATGACCACCAGGTGGTTCTTGGCGCCGCCCAGGGCTTGCACGCGCTTGCCGCGCTTGGTGCCCTCGGCGTAGATGTATTCGGCAATCGGCGTACTGCCGACGAAGGACAGCGCCTGCACGTCCGGGTGGGCAATCAGCGCATCCACGGCGTCCTTGCCGCCTTGCACAACGTTGAACACGCCGTCGGGCAGGCCGGCCTGCTTGAGCAGGTCGGCAATCATCAGGCTCGCGCTCGGGTCACGCTCGCTCGGTTTGAGCACGAACGTGTTGCCGCAGGCCAGCGCCACGGGCGCCATCCACATCGGCACCATGAACGGGAAGTTGAACGGCGTGATGCCGGCCACCACGCCCAGCGGCTGGCGCAGGTTCCAATTGTCGATGCCGCCACCGATGTTGTCGGTGAAATCCGTCTTGAGCAGGTTCGGGATACCGCAGGCAAATTCCACCACCTCGATGCCGCGGGTGACTTCGCCCTTGGCATCGGAGAACACCTTGCCGTGCTCGCGCGTGATGCACGCGGCCAGCGCATCGTGGTTCTGGTCGAGCAGCGCCTTGAAGTTGAACAGGATGCGCGCGCGCTTGAGCGGCGAGGTTTCGGCCCAGTCGGCAGCGGCGGCACGTGCGGCAGCCACAGCGGCCTCTACCTCAGCCTTGCCACCCAGCAGCACCTGCGCGCTGACGGCGCCCGTGGCGGGGTTGAATACATCAGCGCTGTGCGTGCCGCTGCCGGCATGGCGTTGGCCGCCGATGTAGTGGCTGACCACAGATTCAATCACGGCGGGATCAATCGGTCGGTTCATCTCAGGCTACCTCTTGCAGAACGGTACGGACGGTTTCAAAGATGCGCGCGATCTGCGCCTCTTCGATGATGAGCGGCGGCGAGAACGCCAGGATGTCGCCGGTGTAGCGCACCAGCACACCGCGCTCCAGGCACTTCAGGAAGACTTCATAGGCACGTGCGCCAACTGCACCGGGGCGCGATTCCAGCTCGATGCCGGCCACGAGCCCCAGATTGCGGATGTCCTTCACATGCGGCGCACCCTTGACCGAATGCGCCGCCGCCTCAAACGCCGGCGACAGTGCACGTGCGCGTTCGAACAGCCCTTCGTTGCGATACAGATCGATGGCAGCGACCGCCGCCGCCGCAGCCAGCGGATGCGCGGAATACGTATAGCCGTGGAACAGCTCGATCGCGCCTTGCGCCCCCGCTTCAATGATGGTGTCGTGCACCGACTGACGCGCCGCCACGGCGCCCATCGGCACGGCGGCGTTGTTGATGCCCTTGGCCATCGTCAGCAGATCGGGCGTCACGCCGAAGAACTCCGCTGCGGTAGCGGCGCCCAGGCGGCCGAAGCCCGTAATGACCTCGTCGAAAATCAGCAGGATGCCGTGCTTGTCGCACAGCGCACGCAAGCGCTGCAGATAGCCCTTGGGCGGCACCAGCACGCCTGTGGAGCCGGCCAGCGGCTCAACGATGACGGCGGCAATGGTCGACGCATCGTGCAGCGTGACGAGGCGCTCCAGCTCATCAGCCAGATGCTCGCCCCAGGCCGGTTGGCCCTTGGAGAACGCGTTGTGCTCGGGTGCATGCGTGTGCGGCAGATGATCCACACCCGGGATCAGGTTGCCCGAAAACGCCTTGCGGTTCGGCGAAATCCCACCCACCGAAATGCCACCAAAGCCCACACCGTGGTAACCACGCTCACGACCGATCAGGCGCGTGCGCTGCCCTTCGCCACGCGCACGGTGGTAGGCCAGCGCAATCTTCAGCGCCGTATCCACCGCTTCCGAACCGGAGTTGGCGAAGAAAATGCGGTTCAGCCCTTCCGGCATGATCTCGGCAACCTTCTCGCCGGCGCGGAAAGCCAGCGGGTGGCCCATCTGGAAGGTCGGGGCGTAATCCAGCGTGCTGGCCTGCGTGGTGATGGCGTCGACGATTTCCTTGCGGCTGTGGCCGGCGTTCACGCACCAGAGGCCAGCGGTGCCGTCCAGCACTTCGCGGCCGTCGGCGTCGCGGTAGTACATACCCTGTGCGGACACGAGCAGGCGCGGCGCGGCCTTGTACTGGCGATTGGCCGTAAAGGGCATCCAGAAGTAGGACAGATCGGTGGTTTCCAGCGGGTGCGGGGCGGGTTTCATCGGCAGCTCCGGAAAAACAGTGGAAAGAAGATGACTGGCAAGCCAGCAGTTGGAGCAAACTGTACAGAGTCACCTGTTAGGCGGACATGCACAGATGGCGGTTTCTAGTCGAAACTGTATAGGTGCCACCCACGCGCTCCATGCCGCATCGCAACATGCAACTCCAACTCGATCCTCATCATCCTCAGCGTACGTTGGTCGATCAGATCGTCCAAGGAATTCGTACGGCCGTGGATGACCATAGCCTGCTGCCCGGCACACGGCTGCCGTCGGTGCGCAAACTGGCCCAGGCGCACGACATCAGCACCTTTACCGTGGCGGAGGCCTACACGCGACTGGCCGCTCTCGGCGCGATCGTGGCGCGGCCGCGCTCCGGCTATCTGGTGGCCGCGCGCGCGCCGGCCCAGCCCGCGACGGTGGCACCGCACTGGGAGCCGCCCAAGCTCAATGCCGCCTGGCTGCTGTCGGATGTATTTGCCGATCGCTCCATCGCCATCAAACCCGGCTGCGGTTGGCTGCCCAACGATTGGCTGGACGAACGCGGCGTGCAGGAAGCCATGCGCGCCGTGAGCCGCGTTTCCGCGCTGCGTGTGGCGGGCTATGGGCACCCCTGGGGCTATGCGCCTCTGGGCGAACATGTGGCGCAGTCGCTCGCGTTGCGGGGGCTGCCGGTCGAACGCTCGCAAGTGCTGCTGACCAGCGGCGCCACCCAGGCGCTCGACCTGATCGTGCGCACGCTGTTCAAACTCGGCGACGTGGTGGCCGTGGACGACCCCGGCTATTGCAATGTCCTGCAGGTGCTCAAGCTCGCCGGGCTGCGCGTGGTGGGCGTACCGCGCACGCCGGACGGCCTCGACACGGCGGTGCTGGAAGCCATCCTGCGCGCCGACGGGCCCGACCGTCCACGCGCCCTCTTCACCAGCTCCGTGCTGCAAAACCCGACCGGCTCGTCGATGTCCGCGCAGAACGCCTACCGCGTGTTGCAACTGGCCGAGCAGCACGGCCTGTGGATTGTCGAAGACGACCTCCACCGTGAACTCGCTGACCCGGCCGCGCCCATGCTCGCCGCACTCGACGGCCTGCGTCGCACGCTGTACGTGAGCGGCTTCTCCAAGACGATCTCGCCATCACTGCGTGCGGGCTACGTGGTGGCCGATGCGGCCATCACGCGCGAACTGGCGCGCACCAAGATGGCCGTGGCACTGACCTCGTCGGAGATTACCGAGCGCATCGTGCACGCCTTCGTCACGCGGCCCAGCTATGCGGAGCACGTCGCGCGGTTGAGTGCGCGGCTCAGCGACGCCCATGCCGGTGTTGCGGCCATCATGCGCGAGCATGGTGCCGAGCTGTTTGATGCGCCGGGACGCGGCCTGTTTCTGTGGGCGCGCTTGCCGGGCCATGCAGATGCATCCGCGCTGGCAGATCAGGCCATCCACCACAACATCTGGTTGGCGCCCGGCCAATACTTCCGACCACACGACGAGGCCAGCCCCTGGCTGCGATTCAACGTCGCGTACTCCGCTGACTCCGCATTGTGGGCGTTCCTCGCTCACGCGTAATGTTTCAAAATTAACAACAGTACGTTTATCGAGTGAACTACTGTTTTTGATTCATCAATAACGCTCGATGCTGCAGTAGGATGGTTGCCTGTTCAATCATTTTCAGAGGCCTCGACGATCACCCTGTCATCAAGCCCCGACAGGATGGTCTATCGCCTAACGTTCTTTTCGTTCGCCTCTGAATCTCAATGCACAAGGAGTGCCATGGACATCAAAACCGTCCGCGAGACCGCCTTCGCGATGCCGCTCACGAGCCCGGCGTATCCGCCCGGCCCGTACCGCTTCATCAACCGCGAGTTTTTCATCATCACGTACCGCACCGACCCGGCCAAACTGCGCGCCATGGTGCCCGAGCCGCTGGAAGTGCCTGAACCGCTGGTGTCCTACGAGTTCATCCGCATGGCGGACTCCACCGGCTTTGGTGATTACACCGAGAGCGGCCAGGTGATTCCGGTCACCTACGAAGGCAAGCCCGGCACCTACACGCTGGCGATGTATCTGGATGACCACCCGCCACTGGCCGGCGGCCGCGAGATGTGGGGCTTCCCCAAGAAACTCGCCAGCCCCAAGCTGGAAACCGACAAAGACACCCTGATCGGCACGCTGGACTACGGCCCGGTGCGCGTGGCCACCGGCACCATGGGCTACAAGCACCGCGAGCTGGATCTGGCGGAACAGAAGCGCCGGCTGGAGCTGCCCAACTATCTGCTGAAGATCATCCCGCACGTGGACGGCAAGACCGCGCGCATCTGCGAGCTGTCGCGCAACTATATGGTCGACATCGACATGAAAGGCGCCTGGACCGGGCCTGCGTCGCTGGAGCTGGCACATCACGCACTGGCGCCGGTGGCCGAACTGCCGGTCCTGGAGATTGTCGAAGCTCGGCACATCATTGCCGACCTGACCCTTGGCATGGGCGAGGTCGTGTTCGACTATCTCGCCAAGTAACGCCCACTCCTTCCCTCATCCTCCCCTCAAGGAGCACACAGCATGTCTGATTTGAAAGGCAAAGTCGCCGTCGTCACGGGTGCTGCCAGCGGCATCGGCAAGCAGATCGCGCTCACATTAGCCAACTCGGGCGCCGCCATCGCCATCGTCGATTTGAACGAAGACGGCGCCAAGGCCGTCGCCAAAGAGATCATCGATGCGGGCGGCAGGGCCATCGGCCTGCGCATGGACGTGACTGACGAGCAAGCCGTCGACAGCGGCATCGATCGGGTGGCAGAAGAATTGGGTTCGGTTGACATCCTCGTCTCCAACGCTGGTATCCAGATCGTCAACCCGTTCGTGAGCTACTCGTTTGCCGACTGGAAGAAGATGCAGGCCATCCACGTCGATGGCGCCTTCCTGACCACGCGAGCCGCACTGCGCCACATGTACAAGGACGACCGTGGCGGCGTGGTGATCTACATGGGCTCGGTGCATTCGCACGAGGGCTCGCCGCTCAAGTCGGCCTACGTGGCAGCCAAGCATGCGCTGCTGGGGCTGAACAAGGTGTTGGCCAAGGAAGGCGCGGCGCATAACGTGCGCTCGCACGTGGTATGCCCGGGCTTTGTACGCACGCCGTTGGTGGAAAAGCAGATCCCCGAGCAGGCGAAGGAGCTCGGCATCAGCGAAGAAGAGGTCGTGAAGAAAGTCATGCTGGGTGACACCGTCGATGGCGTGTTCACTACGGTGGAGGACGTGGCCGAGACGGTGCGCTTCCTGGCCACCTTCCCGAGCGCCGCACTCACCGGACAGTCGTTCGTCGTGAGCCACGGCTGGTTCATGCAGTAACCGCGGTACCCAGCGCATCCACGGAGGTCGAGGAGACATGCCTGCACCCAAACTACGCGTGGCCGCGAACAAGCGGCCCAACCCTGCAGAGTCCTCTCGCCCGGACGACGCACCGCTCACCACGGCACAGCGCATCGTGCTGCCGGCGTACGAAAACATCGCGCTGGTGCTGCAAGGTGGGGGCGCGCTCGGCGCCTATCAGGCCGGGGTGTTCGAAGGGTTGGACGAGGCCGGCATCGTGCCGAACTGGATTGCGGGCATCTCGATTGGGGCGCTGAATACGGCCATCATTGCCGGCAACGCCCCGAAGGATCGGCAAGCGAAATTGCGCGAGTTCTGGCAGACGATCACGCAGCCGAGTTTTTCCCCACCGCTGCCTGACATCCTGGAGAACGCTTGGTTTGACGGCAATGCGCATCTGCGCAAATGGCTGACCGCCATGCAGGCGGCCGATACCCTCCTCGAAGGCCAACGCGGCTTTTTCACACCGCGCATTCCGCCGCCGCTGCCCGCGAATGAAGTCGATCCGCTCGATGCCAGCTATTACGACACCACGCCGCTCAAGGCCACGCTGGAGCGCCTGTGCGATTTCGACCGCATCAACGATGGCGGCATCCGCGTCTCCGTGGGCGCCGTCAACGTGCGCACCGGCAACCTCGAAGCCTTCGACAACACCGAGCGCCGTCTAAGCGCCGAGCATTTCATGGCATCCGGGGCGCTACCGCCGGGCTTCCCGCCGGTGTTGATCGACGGTGATTACTACTGGGACGGCGGTGTCGTGTCCAACACGCCGCTGTCCTACGTGTTGGGCGCCAAGCCACGCAAAGACACGCTGGTGTTCCAGGTGGACTTGTGGAGTGCGCTGGGGCCGGTGCCCGATACGATGATCGGCGTGGCCAGCCGACAGAAAGACCTGCAGTACTCCAGCCGCACGCGGCTCGTGACCGATTGGATGGAGCGCTCGCAATCCACGCGCAGGCTGGTGCGCAAGCTACTCGACCACCTGCCACCGAAGGAATTCGAGCGCACGCCGTGGTACAAGCACGCGCAAGAGTTGGCCTGCACCAAGCACTACAACGTCTTCCATCTGATCTACGCAGCCAAGGAGCACGAAGGGCCGGGCAAGGACATCCAGTTCGGGCCGTCCACCATGCGTGACCACTGGGCCTCGGGTTTGGCAGACATCCGCGAATCGCTCTCGCACCCCGAGTGGCTGGCGATGCCGGATAACGACTCCGGCTTCGTCACACATGACATCCATCGCCACCCGCATGGGGATCGGCCCGCCAAGCGGCTATGACGCCGCGCCACGCATTGAGCCCATCAATCGTCCACCGGAAAATCGAAATACGTGCTCGGATAAGGCTCGTTAACGAGCGTGAAATGCCACCATTCGGTGTCGAGCCGCTTAAAGCCCGCCTGCTCCATCAACGATTGCAGCAATAGGCGATTTGCCTTCTGCTGCCCAGAAACGGTTTGGTCATCGGGGTGAGAAACGGGGCTGAAGCAATCGTAGCCGGTGCCAAAGTCCAGACTGTTGTCCTGCGCACGCCGCGACATCGGCGCCGTGCAACTGACTTGTTTGCGCTTCGGCTCGTAGGCGGGAATCTGGCTACCCAGCGGCACGATGGTCAGATCGACCGTACTGCCCCGACTGTGCCCGGATTGATAAGCAATGTAGCCGTCGGCAAACAGCCGGGTCTTGTCCACGGTGGGATAGAACTCGGTGCGCATCTTGGTGGCCTTCAGGTCTTTTGCCCACACGGCAAAATCGTTGACGGCGGTTTGCGGCCGATAGCAGTCGTAGACCTTGAGCGTCAGACCCATCGGCACCAGGCGCTCCACCACCGATTGCAACGCCTGCGCCGCGGGCTTGGTCAACAGGCAGGCCGGCGCCTTATAGCCGCTGATTCTCCGCCCGACAAAATTGTGAGTCGTGAAATAGCGCAAGTCTGTCTGAATGTGCGGAACGGCCTGCTGCACGTTAACAAAGTCAGCGGGCCGTCGGGTTTCGGCCTCCGCCGCTCGAGCGAGCGTCGAAGCACACACCACAGGCAGCAACGCGAACAACAGCTTGGCGGATTGGATTCGCATGTTGGGGAGCCTCGAGATTTTGACCTCGTCAGTGTAGTGAGCGTGCGATGGTGTTGCACGCTCCGGCGCCCCCGTTTACAGCCCGTTTTTCTGCACCACCGCCAACGGCGGCCGCGGCAGCGCCGCCGTCCAAGCCCGACGGATCACCCCGCTGATCTGCTTGTAGACCTCCTTCGAGATCACGGTTTCGGCCAGCATGGCGTCGATCTTGCTCTGGCCGATATGCAGTGCGAACAGCAGCAGCAAGCGCTTCTCCAGCGCGGCGCTGTAGTCGCCAAACTTCTCGCGCAGCTCGGCCAGCGCGCCTTCTGCCGCTTCGATACGGATGACCAGCACGCTGTCGAGCAAGTCGGCCATGCGCTCGCCCAGCACAGGCTGCAGCGATGCGCGGTTGTACGCACGCAGGCGTTCCAGCACGGTCTGGCGGCACACCAGCAACTCAAACCGGTCAGCCAGCGCCTTGGCGAGCGGCCCGTCGATATGGGCCACACGATGCAGCCACTGTGCGACGCGATAGGCGACGCCCTTGGCGAGAATCTGGCGCGACACGCGCTTGTAGCCCAGACGCCCCTCGGTGCGCGCGGCGTCGATCATATCGGCGGTGTTGCGCATCATCGCGTCGAGGTTGCGGATGGAGACCAGGCCGTTGCCGTATTCGGGAATCAGCTCGCGCTCGCGTGTGGCCAGGGCGACCAAGCCGATGGTCACGCGCTCCCGCTCGGTCAGCGCCTCCTCCAAGTTCAGCTCGGCGGCGCCGGCCACGACTTCCTGCCGGTACATCGCGGCAGCTTGATCGGTTGCCCCTGCCGCAAAGTGGAAGTGCCCGCCGATGCGGCGCATGATGGCCTCCACCTCTTCCGTCGACATGTTCAGCGCCTGCCCTTGCAGCGCTTGCTCTTGCGGAGAGAGTTGATCGAGCCCGAGCTGATGCATCACCCAGCGTAAGGTCGCCCCGTTGAAGAGCACGCTCACCAGCACAAAGCCCGTGGCCAGGATGGTGACGAAGTGGCGATCCGCCGCGTGCACGGCGTGGTTCTCGGCCACGCCCAGCGCCAGCACCAGCGTGACGGCCCCCCGCAGACCGCCCCACGCAATCGCCAGCTTGTAGGCATGACTAACCGGTGCCGACAGCTTGAACCACGCCAGCGCCGGCAACAGACCAAACAGCACGACCAGCCGCGCGACGAGCGCCGCGACCACGATCACCGCGAGCCACGCGGCGTCTTTCCACACCACGCCATGCAGCAACTCCGGCACGCGCACCGCCGCCAGCAAGAAGACCACCGCGCCGGCCAGCGCGGCAATCTGCTCCCAGATCAACTGCAGGTGATGCCAGTTGCGCGGCGTCAGGCGCGTGCGGCCCAGCGCGCCCACCACCAGGCCCGCGCACACCACCGACACCACACCCGATACGTCCAGCACGTTTTCCGCCACCAGATACAGCGGATACGGCAGCGCCAGCGTCCACGCCGCTTCGGCCTGCGCGATGCCGCGCAACGCTGGCAGCAAAAACGCAGCAATGCGCCCCGCAACCAGCCCGAACAGCACGCCGCCGCCGAACGCCTTGGCCAATTCACGCATGCCGGTGCCGACGGTCGCATCGCCACCGTGCCCGGTCAGCATGGCCAGCAGCACGCCCATGATGGCGATGGCCGCAGCATCGTTGAGCAGCGCTTCGCCCTCCACCAGCCGAATCAGCCGCGCGGGCGCGCCCACATCGCGAAACACGGCAATCACGGCGGAGGGGTCGGTCGTGGCGATCATCGCGCCCAGCAACAGGCACGTGACGATACCAAATGGCGTCACCGCCGACGCCGCCAGGCCGATGACGCCCGTGGCCACGACCACCGCCACGATGGCCAGCATCAGGATGGGTGCCGCATCCGGCGCCATGCTTCGCACGTCCACCGACAGCGCCGCCTGAAACAGCAGCGGCGGCAGGAACAGCCACAGATACGCATCCGCCGGCCAGCTCGGGTCAATGAGCGGCGCGAAAAACGTCGCCGCAAACGCCGGCGCGCTGTTCTGCAAGCCCACATACGCGCCGCCGATACCGATGCCCGCCAGCGCGAGCAAGGTCGATTCCGGCAGCGTCAACCGCGAGGCCAGCATCTGCACCAACGCCACCACGGCCAGCAACCCGCCCGCCACCAGCAACAGGATGACCACACCGTTCACGCCGTGGCCCCTTGCGTGAAGACGCGGGCGGCATGCCAGTCGACGCGTTCCGTGTCGGTGAGGTCAGGCACGACGACCGTGCCGGTTTCGGCGGCGGCCACGGCGGCCTCAAGCACCGCCATCACCACAACGGCTTGCGCGGGCGGCACCGGATTGGCGCGGCGGCCGAGAATCGCATCGCGTACGGCGGCGTAGTAGGCGCGCTGGTCGCCGGTCGGGGTGGCGACCTCCGTCGCAGCCGACGTTGCACCGTCGATGAGGATGCCCGCATCGTCATCCAGGCCCCAGCCCGCGGCACCGGGCGTCATGCCGGCCAGCAACTGCGCCTCCTGTTGATCCATGCGCCGTTTAATGAAGGAGCCGCGCGTGCCATGCACGATCCAGCGCGGCGCGCCGCCGGCCACCAGCATGCTCGCGTGCAGAATGGCGCGGCGCTCACCAACGTGCAGAACCACATGTGCCCAGTCAGGCGTTTCCGCGCCGGGGCGCTGGCGGGCGAACGACGCGCTCACCGCGTCCGGCAAGCCAAGCAGCAGCAATGTCTGATCGATCAGGTGCGGGCCGAGGTCAAACCAGATGCCCGTGCCCTGCCCCGCCTGCTCGCGCCAGCGTGCGCGCACCTGCGGCCGGTATCGATCGAAATGCGCCTCCACATGCATGGCCTCGCCGATGGCCCCACCGGCAAGCGCCGCCTGCACGGCTAGGAAATCGCTGTCCCACCGGCGGTTCTGGAAGACAGACAACAGCCGCCCTGTCTCGCGCGCCACGCGTGCCAAATGCCGCGCCTCGGCCAGCGTGGTGGTGAACGGCTTGTCGACCACGGCGTGCTTGCCAGCACGCAGCGCGACTTCAGCCAGCGGCGCATGGCGGTCATTGGGCGCGGCGATCACGACGAGATCCACATCGGCATGGGTTGCGGCGGCCTCGGGCGTGCAGACCTGCACATCGGGCCGGTCCGTGTGGACAGCGTCTGGACGGTTGGAGCCGACGACGCTCAGTTGCAGGCCCGGCGTGGCATCCACCAGGGCGGCATGGAACAGCTTGCCGGCGTACCCGTAGCCCACGAGAGCAACGCGCACCGCCGACGGTAGACGTGATGAAGAAAGCATATGAAAAGGAAAGCGGAAAGCCGTTGTTCAGACGCGCGATGCGCAATTTGGTGCCAGCAATCGGCGGCAGGTTCAACGAAAGTTGCTGTGTTTGAGCTCAGCAGTGTTTGCCCGCCGTCAAAAGTATTATTTAACCCTCTTGTAAATAGGAATTGTTCTCATTATTATCTGCGCCTTCAAACTCTGAAGGCGCGCCGGCTGTGATGGGCAAGGCGGCCTCCTCCGCGAGGGCGGAGCCATTTACTTTACGGGAACTGCAATGCCGCCGAAATTTCGACGAGAGGGTCTGCGTCTGTCTCTGGCCGTCCTGGGGACACTGCCATTCTGGAACGCCGCGATGGCGGCCGACACGATTGCCGCAGCCGACGCGGGCACGCTGCCCACCTCCACCGTCACCGGCGCGCGCAGCAATACCAGCTACGACACGCCCATCGCCAACACCGCCACCAAGATCCCGGTGCCGCTGCGCGAGATCCCGCAATCCGTCAACGTGGTGCCACGCGCGGTAATCCAGGACCAGGGCGCGCTGTCGATCAACGACACGCTGCGCAACGTGCCGGGCGTGTCCGCCTCGCTGGGGGATGCGCAGCGCGATCAGGTGACCATTCGCGGTTTCTCGTCGATCAACGACCAGTACGTCGACGGCTTGCGCGACGACTCGCTCTACTTCCGCGACCTGTCGAACATTGACCGCATTGAGGTGCTGAAGGGGCCGGCCGCCGTGCTGTACGGGCGCGGCTCGTCGGGCGGCATCATCAACCGCGTGACCAAGAAACCGTTGGCCACACCGCTGGCAGAAGTGGGCGTGGTCCTGGGCACCGAGGGCCAGAAGCGCGCAGAGTTCGACCTGAACACGTCCATCAACGACGACGCCATCCGCGCGCGCTTGACCGGCGCGGTGGAAGATTCGGGCGGCTTCCGCAACGACTACTTCCTGCGTCGCCAGGCGATCTCGCCGTCGTTCCTGTTCAACCTGGCGCCCGATACCAAGCTGACGGTGCAGTTTGACTACCTGCACGACAACCGCATTGCCGACCAGGGCGTGCCGGCGTACCGTGGCCGCCCGGTCGACGTACCGATCGAAACGCGCTACGGCTCCGCCAATGCAGGCGCCGGCAATGTCGACTCCACCATGAAGAGCGTGACCGGCACGCTGGACCACCGCTTCAACGAGCAATGGTCGTTCCACAGCGTGGTGCGCAACTACGAGTATTCGCTCGGCCGCAACAACTACGTGACCGTCAACAGCGTCGTTGACGGCGCCGTGCCGACCGCGCGCCTCGGCGTGAACCAGCGCAACCGCAGCGACCGCGGCACCGTCTGGCAGAACGAGCTGACGCAGAAGGCGAATACCTTTGGCGTTGAGCACACCCTGCTGTACGGCATCGAACTCGGGTATCAGGACAAGAGCGACCGCGTGGCCGCGGCCGCAGGCACGACCTCGGTCAACCTGTTCAACCCCGTGCTGCCGGTGTTGCCCACGGTGCCTGCCAACGCCACGCCGACCAACTACGGCCTGTCGCACAACGAGACCTACGCCGCCTATGTGCAAGACCTGATCAAGTTCTCGCCGCAATGGACGGTGCTCGCGGGCCTGCGCTATGAAATCCTCAAGCAGAGCCGCGACGACCTGACCCCGCGCAATGCCGATCTGGCGCGCACCGACAAGCCGGTCAGCCCGCGCCTGGGCGTGGTGTATCACCCGATCGAGCCGCTGTCGCTGTATGCGTCGTACAGCCGCTCGTTCCAGCCGCTAGCGGATAGCTTTACGTTCTTCAACAACAGCAGCGCGCTGGCCCCGCAGCGGACCACCAACTACGAGATTGGCGCCAAGTACGACCTTTCGTCCGGTGCGAGCGTGACGGCCGCGCTGTTCGACATGAAGCAGACCAACCTGACGGCCGCCGACCCGGTCACGCTGCTGGGCGTGCCCATCGGTACGCAGCGCACGCGCGGGCTGGAGTTGTCATTCACGGGCGAGATCGTCAAGACATGGTCGCTCATGGCCAGCTATGCCTATCTGAACGGCCGCCTGGAGAACCCGTTCGACCGCAGCGGCACGGTGGCCGTCAACGGCAACCAGCCGTCGCTCACGCCGCAGCATAGCGGCTCGCTGTGGCTCAAGCACGATCTGCCGAATGGCTTCTACGTAGCCGGCGGCGTGCGTGCCGAGGGCGCGCGCTACGCATCGCAGTACAACCTGACCACGTTGCCCGGCTATATGACCGTCGACCTGGGCGCGGGTTATCGCAGCAAGCATGTGGACGTGACGCTGAACCTGCAGAACCTGTTCAACCGCGCGTACTACGTCTCGGCCCACGGCGGCGCCGAGAACTACAACATGCCGGGTGCACCGCGTATGGCGCTGCTGGGCGTGCGGTACAAGATGTAAGCGGCGAACAGGCAATGCTGCGACGGGTGCTCTTCCGCTTGCACTGGCTGATCGGCTTGTCAGCCAGCGTGGTGCTGGCCGTGGTCGGCGCTACCGGCGCGCTGATGGCATACGAGAACGAACTGCTGCGCTGGCTCAACCCCAGCGTGTTCAGCCTGCCTGCCCACAACGGCCCCGCGCCAACGCTGCCGCAGGTGGCTGCCCGGGCCCGGGCGGCCATGCCGGAGCGCCCCGTCACCTTCATCACCGTCGCCTCCAACCCGACCGAGCCGTGGCGCGTCTGGTATGCCTGGCCGCCCGGCCAACGTGGTGGCAGCAGCCGGGGTGAATTGCGCTACATCGATCCGGCCACCGGCACATTGCTGCCCGAAGCGCGCGGGCAATCGTTCTTTGCCACCACCAAGCTGCTGCACCGCACGTTGCTGTCCGATGAGGTGGGCAAGCAGATCGTCGGCGCAAGCACCGTCGCCCTGGTGCTGATGGCGCTGTCCGGCCTGTACCTGCGGTGGCCGAAACGCATCACCAACTGGCGGAGCTGGCTCGTCATCCGCTGGAGCCGCGCGGGGCGTATCCGCTGGTGGGACGTGCACACCGTCGTCGGCACGCTGGTGTTGCCGCTGTATGTGCTGGCGGCGTTCAGCGGGCTGTACTGGGCGTACGACTGGTACCGCGATGGGCTGCAGCGCATGGCGGGCATGCCGGTGGCCGTCAAGGCCAAGGCGATGGACGGCCTACGCAAGCCGCTGGATGAAACCGCACTGGAACGCGTGTGGACGCATTTCGTCGCGGCCGCGCCCTACTACGGCACGGCCACACTGCGCATTGACGACGCACGCAACGGTAAGGTGGAAATCAACTGGCTGCCTGCGGACGCCCCGCACGATCGCGCATTCAATCGACTCACGCTGGATGCCACCACCGGTGCTGTCGTTCGCAACGAGGCGTTTGCCGACAAGCCACCGATGCAGCGTTTGCTGGCCGGCATGCTGCCGTTGCACAACGGGCGCTACTTCGGCCCCGTCGGCGTGGTGTTGGTAATGATTGGGGCGTTGATGCTGCCGGTGTTTGCAGCCACGGGGTGGTGGCTGTATCTGGACCGGCGCAGGCGCGCGCAACCGCAACGGCGACATCAGCAAACTGTGCCCGCACGCACCGCCTAGGCAGTCAGCGCGCGAGCCACGCGCGCAAGTCACCCTGCCCTGCCTCCGTCACCACCAGCGCGCGGGAGTGCTTCTGCCGCGCCAGCCAGCCCAGCGCAATGCAGCGCTCGGCCACCGCGGCGCCAAGCGCGCCAGCCAAGTGCGGACGGCGCTCGCTCCAATCCATGCAGCCGTAGGCAAAGCGGCGCCGGCCGTTTTTTTGCAACGCGCTCACGTCGATACCGATGGCCGCGAAGGCGCGCTCGCCGTCGGGCGTGACGTCGTATGCGGCGTGGGTTTCGTCCTGCGGGTTCAGCCAGCCACGCGCCAGCAGCGTGGCCGACACCTCGGTGCCCAGCTGCCCGGCCAGGTGGTCGTAGCAGAGCCGCGCGGCACGCAGGTTTTCCGGTACGGTGGAACGGCGCGGGTCGGCTGGTTTTTCTGGTGCGACGACCATCAGCGATTCGATCATCTCCGCCACCGCCGGCGAGCGCAGCCCGAAGTACTTGTAGCGCCCGCTGGCCAGTGAGGTGATGAGCGCATCGCCTTCAAGCCGGCGCAGGTGCGCGCTGGCCGTGGCGGGTTCCACGCCCGCACCGTAGGCGAGTTCCTTGGCGGTGAGGGCGCGCCCTTCCATCAGCAGCAGCAACATGCGGATGCGGGTCGGGTCCCCAATGGTGGCGGCCACGCGGCTGATATCCGGTTGGGTTGCGGGTTGGGTAGCTTGGGACGATGCAGTCATGGTTCGGTGTAGACCAAACTGTTGGCGCGTGACAGGCGAAAGGACCATCCAGACAATGGGGCATCTTACTCCTGCGCCCAAGTTGCGATTGCCCCATGGACACCACCCTCGCTCCGCCCGCCGACCCGCTGCACGCCATCGTGCACCCCGATCCCGCGCCCTACTACGCAGCGCTTGCCGCCACGCGTCCGCTGTTTTTCGATGCGACCCTGGGCTGGTGGATTGCCGCGGGCGCCGATGCCGTCGACGCCGTGCTCGGCAGCGCCGCATGCCGCGTCCGCCCCGCCCATGAACCGGTGCCCAAAGCCGTCGCCGCATCGCCCACGGGCACGTTCTTCAGCCGCCTCGTCCGCCAGATCGACGGCCCCGACCACAGCGCGCGCAAAGCCAGGGTGATGGCCGCATTGGGCCGGCTGGACACTTCCGCGCTGGCAGCCCGCGCGCATCGGCAAGCCGATACCGCACTGCCCGACGTGGCACATCTCGACACCGCACTGCAGGCCGACGCCCATTTCCGCGTGCCGCTGGCCACGATCGCGCAAACGCTGCTCGACGATCGTGCGGATACGGCGGCTTGCCAGGCCGACATTGCTGCGTACCTGGCAGCATTGAGCCCCGGCGCCGATGCCTCGACCGTGCAACATGCCGATACCGCGGTCAGCCGCCTGCAGCAGCGTTTTGCCGATTCCCCGCTTGCAACCGATGATGACGATGCGCAGATCAGCAACCTCGCCGCACTGCTCGCGCAAACCTACGATGCCTGTGCGGGGTTGCTGGGCAATTGCATCGTCGCGCTATCGCGGCAGCCGGCCATGGTCGATCGGCTTCGCGCGCAGCCGGCTGCGATCGAGCCATTCGTGCGTGAAGTCCTTCGCCTGGATGCGCCCGTGCAGAACACGCGCCGCTTCGTCGCCGAAGACACCACGCTGCTCGGCCAACCCATGCGCGCCGGCGACAAGATCCTCGTGCTGCTGGCCGCCGCCAACGTAGATGCCACGGCCAATCCCGACCCGCTGCGCTTCGACATCGACCGCGCACAGCCCCGCCTATGGACCTTCGGCGGCGGCGTGCACCGCTGCCCTGCTGAAATGCTGGCCGTGGTCATCGCGCGCGAAACCGTGCAGCATCTGCTGAGTTTGCCCGGGGTGGCACGCTGGCTCGCCGGCCTGGGCGAAGTCACCTACCAGCCGTCGCCCAACGCGCGCATTCCCCTCTTTCACGCCTGATTGCCCCCCTCACTGGAGCCGCAAATGATTGCCGTCATCTTCGAAGTCGTGCCCGCCCCGGGCCAGCGCGATGCCTACCTCAACGTGGCCGCGCGCCTGAAGCCGCTGCTGGAGCAGGTCGACGGTTTTATCTCCGTCGAACGCTTTCAGAGCATTACGGACCCCGACAAGATGTTGTCCCTCTCGTTTTTCCGCGATGAGGAGGCCGTCAAGGCCTGGCGCAATCTGGAGCAGCACCGCGCCGCCCAGCATTTCGGCCGCGAACACGGGTTCGCCGACTACCGCCTGCGCATCGCCCACGTGGTACGCGACTACGGCCTGAACGAGCGCGAGCAAGCCCCCGGGGACAGCCGCGCCGAGCACCCCGAACACCGTTGAGCCGACCGCCAAAGGTTGATACGACGGGCGCCACCTGCCGCGGGCACCGCCCTTGCTAATCGTTCTAGACCTCCGCACGGTTTTGCGCGCTGCACCACGGCGCCGGTGCGACCGTGCGCAACGATTGCAAAGGAATTGTCATGTCTACCGCTTTTCATGAGGTTGAGCGTGAGCCGCAAGCCGCACCCGCGCGCACCGTACGCAAGCCGGTGCGCTACGCCGTGGTCGGTGCCGGGTGGATATCGCAGGCGGCGTTCTTGCCAGGCGTGGCCGAAAGCGGCAACTCCGTCGTCACGGCCCTGGTGACGGGCGATGCGGTCAAAGCCCATGCGCTCGGTGCCCGCTATGGCATCGAGCACATCCACGGCTATGCCGACTACGAGCAGCTGCTCGCCAGCGGCGAGATCGACGCCATCTACCTCGCCCTGCCCAACGACATGCACCGGCAATACGCCCTGCCCGCCCTGCAACGCGGCGTGCACGTGCTGCTGGAAAAGCCCATGGCCACGAGCGAAGCCGATTGCGAAGCCATGATCGACGCGGCCCGCTCCGGCAACGCCAAGCTGATGATTGCCTACCGCCTGCATTTCGAGCCCGCCACGCTGGCCGCCATTGAGCTCGTGCGCGCGGGCAAGCTGGGGCAGGTGCGCGCGTTCTCGGCGATGTTCAGCCAATCCGTGGCGCCGTCGAACCACCGCGCCAGCCACGGTTATTGGGCCGGGCCCGTCTCCGACATGGGGGTGTATCCGATCAACGCTGTACGCAATCTGTTTGGCGAAGAGCCCGTGGAGGTGTCCGCCATTGGCGTGCGCGAGTCGGGGGTGCCGTTCAACTTTGACGATACGGTAGCCGTGACGCTGCGTTTTGCCAGCCACCGCGTCGCCCAGTTTGTCGTGAGCTACAGCAGCGCCAATGTGGATCAATACCGCATTGTCGGCACGGAGGGGGATCTGGAGGTGTCGCCGGGCTTTACGTTTGGGGTGGGCCTGCGGCACCGGCTCACGCTCGGCGGCAAGAGCCGCGAGCAGGCCTTTGAAGCCACCAACCAGTTTGGCGGCGAGCTGCAGTACTTCTCCGACTGCATCCTGCACAACCGCGAGCCCGAGCCCAATGGCGAGGAGGGTCTGGCCGACGTGCGCGTGCTGGCAGCGATTGAACGCGCGCTGGAGTCGGGGCAACCGCAGAATCTCGGCCCGTTCCAGCGCCATGGGCGCATGGAGGGCGCACAGGTACGCAAGCTGCCCGCCGTGCCCGCCCCCGAGCTCGTGGATGCTGCCGAGCCGAGCAAGGGCTGACGCGACAACGCAAAACGCCCGCAACGAAGGCGGGCGGGCGCGAAGAAAGCAGCAGGGTCGGGAGCGTTACAGCTTGAGATGCTGCACGGCGTCGCGCATGCGCAGGCGCGTGGACACGTCGGAATTGTTGGTGTTGCCGCCAGCGCCATCGGTTTCCATGGCGTTGTCGCAATGCCACTCGGTGGCGGCGCCCGTGTCGCTCAGTGCGCAGACACGGTGGGTCCAGCGGTCCCACACGAACACGTCGCTACCCGCCTCACCGGAGAGCAGCGGCTCGAACCGGTACATCCACAAGTAACCGGCGCCCACCAGGGCAAACACAAGAATCGCGGTCCAGGACGCTTTGATTCGGCGTCGCATTGTCATTTCTCCTCGGGAGTGCCGCGCCGGACGCGTCAGACAGGGCGTCACCAGGCCAAAAGCACGGAACTCGGAGGGCAAATCGTAACATGCGGCATGCCCGCCACCGCCTTGCAGGGTTGTGGCAAATCAACCTTGGCGACGGCCCCCGCGCTCAATTGAAGACATCCTGCCGATACCGCCCAGCCTGCATCTGCGCGGCCAAGCAGGTTGCCAAGCCACGGCAACCCTCTGGGCTGTGGGATGGACTGCGCCGCAAGCTCAATCATGGCGGAGAGGTTGGCGGCCAACTCGGAGGCAGAACGCATGCGCGATCGACTGCGAAAGTGGAGTGCCAGTCAATCTACGCGCACCACCGCGACCGATCAAACCACCGGGCGGTGTTTGAATAGCCGCCCCTAAAAGTGCATCGGGCGACCCGTGGGCCGCCCGATTGTTGGGGAATGAGGCAATGCGCCCGTCAGCGCCGACGTTGCGGCTGCGCCGGATTGAACGGTGCGTTGACCTGCGCTTCCAGCTCGCGAATCTGGCGCTGCAGTTCGTCCACGCGGGCGCGGGCGGCACGGCGTTCGATATCAAGCGCCTCGGCTTCCGTACGGGCGACCTTCTGGCGTTCCTGGGCCTGGGCCTGTTGCTGGCGCTGGATGTCGAGATCCGTCTTCAGGCCGCGCAGATGCTCCTGCTGTGCGGCAATCCGGCGCTCGGCACGCTCCTTCTGGGCTTCCAGGCGGATGCGCTGCAGCTCCAGGTCGGCCATCGTGCGCGTCTGCTTGGCAAAGTCGCTGTACAGGCGTTCGGCCTGCGCTTCGTTCGTGGTCTTGATGACGCGCCAGAGGTCTTTCTGCTGGAACAGCGTCACGTAATACGTCAGATCGCTCTGCGCAAACAGCAGGCTGGCGCCATAGGCACCGTTGTAGGTGGTGCGCAGCTCCGACAGCTCCTGGGCCTGCATGCGCTGCTGCAGTTCGAGCACGGCGCTGGTGCTCGGGGCCGGACGTTCCGCCCGTACCGTGCTGGCTGCGGTGGCCTGCGTGCTGACGGCGGCGGTGGCCGGTTGCCCCACGGTGGCAGTCAATGCCGGCACGGGCGCGGCAGCAATCGGTGTGATGGCGGTGGGTGGTGCAGCCGGGCTCTGCGCCACCACCGGCGCGCAGGCAGACGTGCCCGCCATGATCGCCACCGCGGCCGCGATGGCCCATCCCCTCTGAAACGCCTGTTGCGACGCCTTCCCTGACTGTTTTGTAGTTGTCATCTCGACCCTGTGGATTCTGCGCAGGTGTTTGCAGCCGAAAACTATACGCGATCCGCTGCCCGAGTGGCGTGCCCGCAGCCCCGTCGCGAGGGAGGGTGTTGTATCGGGCTCAGCGCCTTACTCCAGCTCGCGCAACTCGGTTTCGCCGTCGGCAATCTGGTACTTGCGCATCTTTTCCCACAGCACCTTGCGGCTGATGCCGAGCGTGGCGGCGGTGTCCTGGCGGCGCCAGTGGTTGGCGTCCAGCGCGGCGAGGATGCGGCGTCGCTCTTCCCCGCCATCGCCGTTGCCGTTACCGTTGCCGCCGTAGCCGTTGTGCCCTCCGTGACTGCCCTCGCGGTCAAATGCCTCGCGCTGCAGACCAGCAAACAGCGGCAGGATGCGCGCCTCTTCCCACCGGCCGAACTGGCGCAGGGTGATGCCAATGCGCTCTGCCAGGTTGCGCAGCTCGCGCACGTTGCCGGCAAAGTACGCACGTCCCACCGATGCACGCACCCATTCAGGTACCGGCGGCAAACTCTCGTAGGTTTTGTCGCCCAGTAGATAGCGCAGGAACGACAGCAGCAGCGCCACCTTATCTTCCGCGCCGCGCTGCTCCAGGCTGGGGATACGCAGCTCGATCACGGCCAGACGGAAATACAGATCGGCGCGGAACTTGCCCGTGGCCACCATCTCGCGCAGGTTCTTGTTGGTGGCGGCCACCAGGCGGAAATCCAGCTTCACAGGCACCGTGGAACCCAAGCGCGTGCACTCGCTGTCTTCCAGCACGCGCAGCAGCTTGACCTGCTGATAGAGCGGCAGATCACCCAGTTCATCGAGGAACAGCGTGCCGCCATTGGCCTGCTCGAAGTAGCCACGGTGCGCATACATGGCGCCGGTAAACGCGCCCTTGGCGTGGCCGAAGAATTGCGATTCGAACAGGCCATCGGGAATGGCCCCGCAGTTGACCGCCACGAACGGGCCCTTGCCGTAGACGCTGTTTTTGTCGTGCAGCAGACGCGCGATGCGCTCCTTGCCGGCGCCCGTTTCGCCGTAGAGCATGACGTTGCTGTCGCAGTCGGCAAAGGTATCGACCTGCTCCAGCAAACCATGCATGGCCGGCGATGCGGCCACCAGGGCGCTCTGGTCGGGCGACGCATCTTGCGCCGACGTCATCGACGGCAACACCTTGGCGATCTGCGCGCGCAACTCCGCCGCGCCAAAGTCCGGGCCCAGCACGTGGGTGTATTCGGGCGGGAAGCGGCTTGAGTCTTGCAGCGTATCGGCGGCCACCCAGATGACCGGCATCCCCTGCGCGGCCTGCCAGTCCAGCACGGTAAAGCCGCCGCTTTCCACCACCGATGCGCTGATGATGGCCACGCTCGGCTTCATGCGCGGCTCGGCGGGCTGGAAGTCGATGCCGCCCGCACGGATGACCTCGGCCCCGAACGGCGCCATGAAGCGCGTCACGCGCTCGGCAATGTCATGCCGCCCTTCCCACACGAAGATCTCAAGCGCTTCGTAGGCCCAGCGATCGGTTTTCATGTCGTCGCTTCCATGTCAGTAGACCAGCTCGACTGCGTCGCAGCCAACGGAAATAACTTTGATGTCGGCATAGCCAAGTTGGATGCCGAGCGCTGCAAGCACTGGGGCCAAGACCGAATCCAAGATGCCACCGATCGTCCCCAGAGCCGAAGTAATGCTGCCCACGTTCAAGCTAACGCCAAGTCCCAGCACGGACGTCCCTACCTGCAGGTTGGTGCTGGACAACAGTGCAGTAAAGATGCCGCCCGTGGCGGTCGCCCGCTTCGTCTGGCCGGCACTGATCGTTAGTCCGCTGTAGGGCATATCACTACCGAATGGCACCGCCGCAGTAGGCGACAGCGGTTCGTAGAGCGTGACGTTGATCAGGCCCAAGACGCTAGCTACCGTAGCTGGCGAGCCACAGCTCAACGCCCCAGAGACAGAGTCCGCGCCGCTAGCAATACACGTGGATAAGGGGGAAATGCTGCCCGAGATGTCGGTTGATGCATTGGTTCGCGGGACGGGACAGGAAGCGTCCACGGCATGCGCATTAGCCCCCGCAACGGAAACACCGATCGGCACACTAAGAGGCCCCGTGATCGGGCCCAGCAGATTGCTTGCCAACGACACACCCGCCAAACTGACATTCAGACCCAGCCGGACTTGAGCGGTATGCGCCTGGGTGCGCCATTGACCCGCTAAGTTTTTACCGGGCGGGCCGATGGCAATCACTGGCGGCTCAATGATCTTCATGTTGAGCGTGACGCTAGTTAGCCCTGGAACACTCAACGGAACCGAGATCTGCGCGGCATTCTTACTGTTGGCAACTTGTGCAGCGGTGCTCAGCAAATCCAGCGTGTTGAGTTGCGCATTGACTGCGGCTTGATCATTACCAACGCCAGCGAGCAGCGCCAACACACCGGATGTACCGCCCGTACCGCTGTTATCGCCCAGCGCAATGTTGGTGCCCGACACCGTTGCGCCGATTGGCATGGCACTAATCAGAGCCTGTTGGCCTGCCGCTGTGAGCACGGCGGTGTAAAACTGGCCCACCGAAATCTGGGTACTCAGCAACTGCTGCACGCTGCCAACACCCAGTTGCGCCATCAACTGCCCAACCGTGATATTGGCGCTGGCCAGCCCTTGATACGACACCAAACTCAAAGTGAGCGGGTTCGGGCTACCGAGTAAGGCCCCCAGCAACTGGTTAAGCACGCCGCCATTAACTCCCACCAACCCCGAGCCGAGGGAAAAAGACACCAGTGGCGTGTTCTTCCCAATGGCTGTGGCCTGCAACGTACGCTGCCCGATCGTGAAGAAGTACGGTACGTTTTGCGTGACCGTCACCTGCACCGCATTGGTACTGCCGGTCATGGTCGCCCATGACTGCGGCGTGAAGTATGTCGGCGCAGTACCGCTAGCGGCGTCCCATACTCCGGGGACCGGAACAACGGTGATGTTCGTACCATCCACCGTCAGCCCATTCTGCTGCACCGCCAGTTGCGCGGCGTTCTGCACATCCAACCGCTGCGCCGCTGCCGTCGCCGCCAGATCCGCTGCCCGCTGCAACGCCCGCTGCGAATAAAACAGATTGCCGATATCCACCGACACCAGCACGGCCAGCCCGATGGTCGTCACAAAGACAGCGGTCATCACGCTGATGGCACCTTGCGCACGGCGGCGCAAGACAATGCGATGACGAAGGCGGGCAGCAGATCGATGCATGGCGGAAACTCAGCGCCCCGACTGCTGCACCACGTTCGACGTGGAGGGCCGCGTGCCGGACTGCGATTGCGACAACCCGGGCATCGGCTTGTTGAACGAATCGAGATAGCGCTGATACGCCAGCGCTGCCTGCTCGCCACGCAGCGGCACGAACTCGCCGGCGTACGTGCCCTCGCGCTGGGCCTTGAGCAGCGCGCGCGTGGCATCGCCGACATGGTTGCCAACGCTGGGCGCAGAGGGTTCTGCGTTTGGCTGCGCCGAGCCCGAGAAACCCTGCGCACCCGCTGCACCGCTTGCCAGCCATGCCGCCATGCCGGCGGCCAACAGCGTCCGATGGATCATTGCGCGTTCTCCAGTGTGTCGAGCAAACGCCCGCGCTGCAATGCAAGCGGGTTGATGGAGGGGCGAGCCGCCGTAGTTGCGGCTGGCTTGGCAGATGCGGCGGCCACACTGGTGACTTGCGTTGCAGCGACGGTGCGCGCCACAGCCGACACCGCCGGCGCCGCATCACGTGCGATACGGCGATCGCGCCAGGCGCTCTTCACGCGCGCGGCGTCGTCGTCAATGGCCTTGCGTGCAGTGGGGCTCAGTTGCGCATGCGCAGCCAGCGATGCGGCATCGTCCTTGCGGTCATTCACGGTTAGCCAAATCACGAGGTTGCCGGCGATCTTGGGGTTGGCTTCGGCCATCTGCTGGGCTTGCATGAGCGGCACGCGCGCCTGCTCGACCTCACCGGCACGCATCAGCGCATAGCCAAGGTCGCTCACGGTGTTGGCATCGGTCGGATTGGCTTGGGCGGCCACCTGAAGGCAGCGCGCGGCTTCAGCAAAGTGGCCTTGCCGGCCGGCCGTGATGCCCAGGCCGCGCCAAGCGCCGGCATTGAGCAGCCCACCCTGCGTGCCCGCGCCCATGGCGGAGGTGGCGGCAATCACGGCGCGGTAGCCGGCTTCAGCGGCGGCAAGTTGGTCGGTTTCGCGCTGGGCATCCGCGCGCATCAGCAGCACCTCGGGCGCACGCCCGTAGCGCTGTTCATACGCGTCGATATGCGCCAGCGATGCGTAATACAGCCCCTGCTCCTGCATCTTGCGGATCAACGACAGGTACGTTGCCGGACTGTTGATCTCGGCCTTCTCTTCGCTCTGGCGCTGACGGGCCATTTCGATATCGACGTCGGCGCGGCGGCTCATGTCAGAGCCAGCCATCGCGCCACAGCCCGCGAGCAGCGTTACTGTGGCCAGTGCAAGGGCGCTGCCGGCGCGCATGGCGATCTGGATTGTCGTCACTTCAACCTCCTCCTGCGACGTGTTTCAGGCTGCGCATCACGCCCATGAAGCCCGGCCCTGCCGTGATGATCAGCAGCGCTGGCAGCAGCGTCATGACCATCACCACGGTCATCTTGACGGTGAGCTTGCCGATGCGGTCTTTCATGCGCGCGCGGCGGTTCTCCTGCAAGCGCAGGCCGAATTGGCGCAGCGGCTCCTGCACTGCGCCACCAAAACGATCGACCTGCGTCAGCAGCGTGATCAAGCCTTTCAAATCTTCGTTGTCGAACAGGCGTGCAATGCGCAACAGCGTCTGCTCACGCGGGCGACCAGAAGCGAATTGCTGGTTCGCCCGCCCGAACTCGCCGGCCAGCACGGGCAACATGCCGTGGAATTCGCTGGCGATGACCTGCAGGCTCTGGTCAATCGACAGGCCCACGCCCTGCAGCAGGCGCAGCATGTCGACCATCACCGGCAACTCGTCATCCACACGCTTGCGGCGCTCTGAGGAGCGATAGCCGAGATACCACTTGGGTGCGAGATATCCCAGCGCAAAACCCATGAACGCCCACAGCACGGCATGCCCCGCCGTGGGCGCCAGAATGAAGCCCAGCACCGCAGACGCCGGCGGCAACAGCATGCGGATGCCGCCAAACAGCGTGCGGGCGTGCTCCCCGTAAAAACCGCACTCTTCCAACAGCTTGCGGTCTTCATCGGTGACGATGCGCTGGCCCAGGGGCGTGTCGATCCAACGTTGGCCCACCTTGGCGATCTGCTGCTGCAACTGCTGCGCTTCGCGCATGCCGTGCGGCCGTGATTGCATGGGCGCCGCCGGCACGGGCGTGGCCGCGGGCACCACGCCGGCAGCGGTGGCGCGCACGTTGGACAGCGCCGTATCGAGCTTGCGCACGCTGCGGTGGCGCATCAGCACCGCGCGCACTGCCATGCCGCCAAACAGCAGCAAGCCAGCGGTGGCGGCGGTCAGGCTGAGTGTGAAAAAGACGTCGTCCATATGCGCCCCTACACCGACTTCGCCAACTTGGCCAACGCCAGCGCGCCGATCACTTCCAGCCCAAACGCGGCCATGATCAGCGTGCGCCCGAACGGGTCATGCCACATCGACAACACATACGCCGCGTTGAACATGATGATCAGCCCGCCCACCACCATCGGCAGCAGGCCTAACACCCAGGCGGACAAGCGTGTCTCGGCCGACAGAGCCATCAGCTCGCGCTGGGCCTGCTGACGATCGCGCATGAAGGCGGCGGTGCGTTCCATCACGATGTCGGCGCGTCCGCCATAACGCAGCGACAGCCGCAATACCGACGCCAACATCACCAGCTCGTTCACGCGATACTGCTGGCCAACGGCCAGCACAGCGGCATCCAGATCCTTGCCGGCACGTTGCATCTGCGTGGTGGAGGCCAGGCAGTTGCGCAGCGGCGGCTCGGTGTTGGCGCTCGCCGCCTGGAACGCGGCCGGCACCGCGCTGCCGATGCTCATCAGCCGCACCACGCCGTCGAGAAAACCGGGCAACTGCATCAACAAGCGCTCGTTGATGCGGCGGGTGCGGTTCCAAAAGAGAAAGCCGGCGATGACTGCATACAGCGCCAGCGCCGTCACGGCCGACAGCAACCCCGCCACCGCCCATGCCACCAAGGCGAGCAAAACGGCCGGCGCGATCAACAACGTATAGAAGCGGCGATTGGGCTCGATATCGGCGCGGCGCAAGGCATCGTTCCACACACGGTGCAGCGTGTCAGGCACGCCGGTCGGCACGGGTTCTGCGTTGGCCTGGTAGCGCGCGTTGATCTGGTCGGTCTGCGCGCGCACGAATGCGCGCGATGCCTCACGCTCGCGGCGGCGCACGGCCTCGGCCCAGAGCATCAGGCCGCCGCCCAGCAGCAGCAACGCAAGGCAACCGAGCCAGAGCGCCTGGTTAGACATGGAACCGGCCTCCACCGCCGAATCCACCACCCATGCCGCCCCCCATCCCACCATCCATCCCTGCGTTGCGCATGCGCGCCAGCTTGGGCGAGTGCGGCTGCAGGCCAAGCGCCGTCCAGCGGTCCACCTCTTCGCCGTCGGGGCCGACATACGGCTCGTAGCGATACAGCTCCTGCGTGGAGATGATGTTGTCGCCCAGCCCGGTAATTTCCGTGACCGACAGGATGCGCCGCTTGCCGTTGGACAGCCGCCCGATCTGCACGATGAAATCGATGGCGTTGGTGATCTGCCGGCGCAAGCTCACCTCACTGCCCTGGAAGCCGGCGAAGCCCGCCAGCATTTCCAGCCGATATAGACATTCACGCGGGCTGCTGGCGTGGATGGTGCCCATCGATCCATCGTGGCCCGTGCTCATGGCCTGCAGCATTTCCAGCACTTCGCCGCCGCGCACTTCGCCCACGATGATACGGTCCGGGCGCATGCGCAGGCTGTTGCGCAGCAGGTCGCGAATCGTCACCACGCCCGTGCCTTCAAAGCCACCGGGCCGGCTCTCCAGCCGCACCACGTGCGGATGGTTGAGCGACAGCTCCGCCGTGTCCTCAATGGTGATCACGCGTTCGGTAACGGGAACGTGATACGCCATCGCATTGAGCAGCGACGTCTTGCCCGAGCTGGTGCCACCGCTCACCAGGATGTTGCAGCGCGCACGCACTGCCGCCTCGATCAACGCACCGATCTCCTCGTTCATTGTGCCGAGGCTGAGCAGGTCTTCTGGCTTGAGCGGGTCTTTGCGGAACTTGCGGATCGACACCACCGGCCCTTCCAGCGCCAGCGGCGGAATGACCACGTTGATGCGCCCACCATCGGGCAAGCGCGCATCCACCATCGGGTTGGACTCATCCAGCCGCCGGCCGATGGGCGCCAAGATGCGGCGCACGATGCGCAGCAGGTGGTTGCCATCGGAAAAGCGCACCGGAATCCGCTCCAGCACACCATGCCGCGACACATACACATCCATGTGACCGTTGACGAGGATGTCTTCCACAGCCGGGTCGCTCAGCAGATCTTCCAGCGGCCCAAAGCCTGCCAGCTCCTTGGTCAGGGCCTCCGCAATCTGCCGCACCTCCGTCTCGTTGACGGGGATGCGGCGCATGCGCGTAAAGCCCTCGACCTCCAGATCGACAAAGCGCTGAATGGCGGTGCGCGACCAGCGGCCGAACTCCGCGCCGAGCTCTTCAATGCGCGTGAGCAGGTGTTCGTGGGCCGCTTCCTTGATGTCATGAAAAGTCTGCGAAACGGCAAACACGCCGTTGCCCGCATCTTTCTGATTGGAGAACTCGATGGGCTGTGTCATGTCGCGTTCCGTTCAGGTGTACCGCTGCCGACATCCAGCTCAGCAGCGTCGGCCGACTTGCGTTTGAGGCGTCCGCCCAGGCGATGCCCCAAACGGGCGCGTGCCTGGGTCATCCAGTTGGCAACGCCTGCGGCACGCTCGCTCTGCTGGGCGTAGCCCAGCGTCTGGGCAATCTGCGCCAGCGCGCGCACGTAGGCGTCGGTGGGGTGGGTTTCCGCCAGAACAGCACCCTGGTTGGACGCCACCACCAGCGACTGGCGGCGGCTCGGCACCGTCAGCACGGAAGGAATCTCCAGCCGCTCGGCAATCTGCTCCGCATCCAACGACAGGCGCGAGTCGAACTTCGAGATCAGCAGGTGCAGATGGTCGCGGTCGATCTCGCGCTTCTTCAGCTCCTGCATCAGTTCTGCCGCCGACACGATGGCGCCTACGCTCTGTTCGGTCACCAGCATCACGTCGTCTGCGGCCTTGACCAATTGCGCGATGAAATCGATGTTGTTGAAGCCGCCAAGGTCCACGACCTGCAGGTCGAAGAACGTGCGCAGGCGATTGAGCAACCCCAGCGCTTCGGAGAACGAGATATCGCGCATTTCCGACAGCGAGATCGGTAGCGGCAGCACCGCCAGCCCGTTCGGATGGCGCGACAGCGCGGTCTGCACGAACACCTGGTCGAAGCGGCGCAGGTTGCGCACGGCCTCAACAAAGTGGAAGTTCGCTTGCACGTTCATGTAGAGCGCGCCGTCACGAAGGGGCTGGCCCAGATCGAGCAGCATCACGTCGCTGGCAGAGGTGCGGCGCACGAGCGTGGCCAGGTTGGTGGCCAGCGTGGTAGCGCCCACGCCCGGGCGCGCTCCCAGGATCGCTACGACGCGGCCACGGCGCGTTGGCTCGGCGGAAGCACGCTCAGCCAGCAAGCGCCGCACCACGCGCACGGCCTCGGCAGGCGCACCTTCTACATCCACGAAATCCTTCACCCCGGCGCGCAGCGCAGCCAACATGGCACGGCCGTCAGAGGCCGCCCCCACTGCCACCAGCGGCAGGCCCGGAAACAAGCGGGCCAGCTCCGCCACCAGTTGCGTGGCTTCGGCAATGGCGTCGGTACCCTCACCGAGCTTCTGGTCGCGCTCGGGCACGTCAATGTGTGTGGGCGACGACGCAAAACGCACGAACACCACTTCGGGGTTCACCGCGCCAATCTGCTCGATAAAGGCGTCATGGCCCGCACTCTCGGCCACCAGCACGCCGAGTTCGCGGATGGCAGCGGCCAGCCAGCGGTGCGCGGCGGCGGCCTGGGCATCGCCCTGCTCACCATGCGCGCCACCGTGCAGGAGAAAGTAGTCCATGCCCGCCCCTTAGCGCGAGAAGCCCGGCATGGTCGCCGGATCAGCAATGCCCAGGGCAAACGGGCGCCACACCGGCGCGCCCGCACGGTCGCGATCCCGCCCATCGGTCTGGCCCGGCAGCATCTTGTCGATGGGGGCATTGCGCGCCATCGGCTTGACCAAATGCGGCGTCACGACGATCACCAGTTCGCGCTCCTCCTGGTTGTAATTCACGCGCTTGAAGAACGTCCCGATGATTGGCACGTCGCCCAGGAACGGCACTTTGTCGAGATTCGACAGCGTGGAGCGGCTTACCAGCCCGCCGATGACGAAGCTCTCGCCGTCGCCAAGCTCCACCATCGTGTCTGCGCGGCGCGTCACGATGGCCGGCACGGTGGCACCGTTGAGCGTGATGCCGCGGCTGAAGTCGAGGTCACTCGCCTCGGGCGCCACCTTCAGCGCAATGCGGTTTTCCGAGAGGATGGTCGGCGACACCGTCAGCCCGATGCCGAACGGCTTGTATTCGATGGTGGTGGTGCCGAGCGCCTGCGGCACGGGAATCGGGATCTCCCCGCCTGCCAGGAAGTTGGCGCTCTGCCCTGACAGCGCCACCAGACTCGGCTCGGCCAGCACGCGCGCCATGCCGTTGGACTCCAGCAAGCTCAAGTCCGCAAAAATGCCCTTGCTGACCGACGACACCAGCACGTTGAATGCCGAGCTGATCGGCATGGTCGATTCGGTCGACAAACCGTTGGAGCCAAACGTGAACTTAGAGAGCGATGACGGCGAAAAGGTACGGAAATCGAACCCGCCGCGCGTGCGCCCGAACGAGAACCCCGCCTCCTTCAACACCGTCTTGCTGAACTCCACCACACGCACATCCACCTGCACGGTGCCGGGCACGTTCAGCGTCGTGTTGTCGATGATGTTGCCGTCCTTCGGCTTTTCTGCACCGCTGGCCGCGGCCGCCCCACGCCGCGCGCGGGCCAGTGCATACACGTCCTTCGGTTGACCGGACACCACGGCGGCATCGCCCTGCGCATTGACATCGGGGTCCCCCGGCTGGGGCGCTGCGGCATCCACCTGCACGTTGTACGTGATAGCCGTCCCACCCTGCGTCCACACCATCACGCTGGCCGCGCCGGGCTTCTTGGCGATGATGAGCAAGCTGTTAGCCGCACCTCGGCCCTTGAGCAGCAATGCATCGGCCACGTCCGGGTTGCCGATGGCGATGCGCTCGAGCGGCTTGCCCAGGCGGATTTCCCGCTGGCTGCCGGTCAGCAAGTGCAAGGTCTGTCCACTGGGCGCACTCGGCGCCGTCTCGGCCAACGCCGTCGACACGAATGCTGCGCAGCCGAACGCAAGCGCGCCCATCCAACCGCCCGCCCAACCCCGATTTACGGCGGCTTCAGTCATGTTGCTCCTCACGTTTTCCTGCGCGGATGATTTCAACGCCGCCGGCAGGCGGGCTGCGCACGGTGCTGCGCGCAGCAGTCACCACCGGAAGCGGCGGGACTTGTACAGATTGGAGTCGGCGCGCCTCACCCGTCACGCTGGTGATCGACACCCCGGCTTGCGCCACATCCATTGGGTTGCGGTTGGCCGTGGCCAGCAGCGCGGCGTCCTGCGGTTTGACGGTCGGCTCGGCGTCATCGGCCGGGTTACGCAGCGCCAGCAGCAAGCGGCCCGATTGGTACGCCATCGCCAGCCGGCTCACGGCCTCCACCGGCACCGAGAGCACGGCCGTCTTGGCTGGCTCCACCTTGCGCGTCATCGCGCCGCCTTCTTGCGTTTTTTGCGGGCTTTCGTTCACGGCCTGCGTGCCGAACGCCAGCACACGCAGATGCGGCAGCAGCAGCTTGGCCAGGCTGCCGTCAATCTCTTGCCCATCGCGGCGCGTGACGAAGAACACGTCCACGTAATCGCCGGGCTCCACGCGGTTGCCCACGCCGATGACTTCATCCACCGTGATCGCCACCGCGCGCTGGCCCGGCGTCACCTGCAGCGCCAACCCCGACGAGAGTTGCGAGCCAATGAGCGGTACGCCGCCACCCAGCGCGACAATCGGCTCGCGGCCAATCACCTGGGCAACGCCAGAGAAAGAATCGGTCGGGTTGATCGGCAGCAACGCCACCTCCACCGCATCGCCGGTGATGGGCTTGCCAGCCTCCAACGGCTTGGTGGTGACGACGACCGGGTACAGCGTCTTGCCGTCTTCGCGCACGCTCACCGGTGCAGGCGGCGGCTTGTGGGCGCTACGCCAGGCCACCGCACCCAGAACGGCGGCAAGCAGCAGCAACGCAGCGGCAAAGATCTGGAGGTGTTTGCTGGTCATCGGGGCAGTGTGTCGATGCAGTCGATGGAAGAGATGGGCGGGCGGCGGCGCTTCGGCGCGCTTCGGTGCGCTACGTGCTGGGCACGAGTTGCACCACCGCAGACCCCGTCAGCGCTGACGGCACCGGCAGCAGCGGAATGGAAGGCAAGAGCGGGTTCGTGCCCGTGGTGACCGGCAGGGTAAGCACCACGCTCAGGCATTGCATGCTGGTGATGGTCGGACACGTCACCAGCGGTGCGCCGCTCTGGTTGGTGGTGACCTGCGAACTGATGAATGACGGCAGCGCGGCAGTGGCGGCCGTATAGGCAGCGGCAACGCGTTGCGTGTTGGACGGCTGATAGCGCAAGGCTGCGCGGGCGCCTTCTTCGGCGGCCAGCGTCAGCACCTGCTGCATGGCGAAGATCAGGCCGTAGTACGTGATGCCCAGCATCAGCGTGAGCAAGACCGGCAGCACCACCGCAAACTCGATGGAGACGGCGCCCGAGCTACCGCGCCGGCACGCCTGGTGGCGCGCCCGTTCCCGTTGTCCTGTCGGCATGGCCGATCCCCTCTCTTAGCGTATGGCCGCTTGATGCGGCTCTGATTCAACCTGTCTGCATGGGCGGCGGCGTCTCCAGTGCCGTCTCAGCCACCGTTTTCCTTGCTGGGTGGGTTCTGCCCCTTCTGCCCGTTAGTGCAGCCATGGCAGGGCCAACAGCCCAATCGCCATGTATGCCGCGTAGGGAATACCGCGCTGGCCCGCCTGTGCGGCATCCCATCGGACCAAGGCCGGGCACGCGCGCATCAGCAACCACGCTGCCGGGCTTGCCGCATCCATGCGCCGCGCCACCACAATGAGCAGCCCGTGCATGCCAGCCAGCAGGCTGCCGACCAACCACACCGGCAGCAGCCCATGCCAGCCGCACAGCAGGCCTGCGACAGCAAAGAACTTGACGTCGCCCGCCCCCATCCACCGCAGCGCATACAGCGGCAGATACACGGCAAACCCGATTGCGCCACCCAGCAGCGCATCACGCCAATCCAGCGCCAGGGCCTGAACGGGCCCCAGCCCCATCAGCGCAACCGCCAGCACCAGGCCCGCCAGGACGAGCCGGTTCGGCACCCGCCGGGCGCGCAAATCAAACCAGATGGCAAGAACCGCGAAGGTTGCGACCGCCGCCCAGCCTGCGATGTCCGCAAGCTGAGTCACGCCGTTACGACGTCTTGGCGGTCAGCAACTGCGTCTGGATGTACGAGAAGATCTTGCCGAGTTGCGTGCCAATCTGGCCGACGGTAGCGATGATGCCCGCCGCGATCAGCCCAGCAATCAGCCCGTACTCGATGGCAGTGGCGCCCCGTTCGTCACGAACAAACTTCAGAATGGCTTGTTTCATGATGCTCTCCTGTGTGCACTGACCCCCGGAGGGTGTTGTTGGTATAGGTCTTCGCTCGCTCACGACGTTTTGGCCGTGGCGAGTTGGGTATTGACGAAATTGAAGATGGCTTGAAGCTGCGTGCCGATGCTGCCGATGTTGACGATGATCGCCGCCGCGATCAGCCCCGCAATCAGGCCGTATTCAATGGCGGTCGCCCCGTCCTCTTCGCGCAAAAAACGCGTGATGATCGTTTTCATGCCCGCTCCCTCACCCAAACCACTTTTGCTTTATGGCGTTACCGGGGTGTCACGCATGTCACGTAACACCCCGTAACGCTTTTATAGGTGTGCAGCCCGAAACGGGAAATAACTCAAGTGAGGTACTTGTATTGAATTAGAATAATACCTCTATTTATTTCTATTAAAGATGCAGTCAGCCCTCTCAAATCTCATGGAAATCCCTTAATGATTAGGAGACTAGACCCATTATATGGGCGGGTAATCCATGCATGCTGAGTTGGTCTGAACGCTCCCCATTCTCTGTCCAGGTCAAAAAAAGGATGCGCGAGCGACGGGAACGCGCCCGCGCACCTTCAAGAGCACAGACAGGTACTGCTCAGTGCGCCAGGCTGCCTACGCCGCCCAGCAAGTTCGTTACAGGGGCCAAGGGATTGCTGCCCGAAGTTCCGCCGGTTGCGCCGCTCACGCCGCCGAGCGCGCTGGTAACAGGGGCCAGCGGGTTGGAACCGCCTGTTGCCCCACCCAGGCCACCCAGCAAGCCAGTCACGGAGCCCAGCGGATTGCCACTACCGCCCGCGCCACCTACTCCGCCCAGCAAACCGCCCAGCGGATTACTGCCGCTGGAGCCGCCGGCCGTGCCAACGCCACCTGCCAGCGCTATGGTTGTCCCCACCGATGTCACGACGGGGCCCAAAGTGGACACCACGGGTGCCCCCGTCCCGGTAATGGTGGCGCCAACGCCCGCCACGCCGTTGCCCACCGCGCCCAACAGCGTGTTCCCCTGCCCACCCAGGCCAGTGGAATCCCCGGCCATTTGCGTGCCGTTGGTGACTTGCGTGGTGACCGGCACGATGGCCGAGCTGGCCTGTTGCGTAACCTGCTGCACGGCGCCGGAGGACAGCGCGCTACCCAGCAACGTGCCGCCGCCAATCAGCGCCTGGCCGACCTGCTGCACACCACCGCCCACTGGTTGCGTAATGGGAGCCAGCGGTGCGCCGGAGCCTTGCCCCAGACCCTGAACGAGCGAGCCTGCGCTCACCGTAGCGTGCCCCACGTCGGTCACGACATTGCCGGTGCTCGCGACGGTGGTGCCGATCGGATTCGGGTTCTGTCCCATCTTGCCCACGCCGTTCTGCACGCCCAGACCTAGGTCGCTAATGGCTTGGCCGGTGTTAGAGACCGTGCCACCCAGCCCAGCCTTGGCCTGGTCGGACAGGCCAGGAATATTGGCGTTTTGCAGCGTGGTGCCCAGGCTGCTGACTGCCTGGCCCGTCGCCACCACCGTATTGCCGGTGCCGTTGGCGACCTTGCCGACCGGCGTCACGCCAGTCAGATCATTCGGGTTCGGGCCTGGCGAGTCGCTGCCAGAACCGGAGCCTCCCGAAGAACAAGCCGCAAGCAGCAGTGCGGCAACAGCGCAGGCCAACGGCGCAACGCGGATGGCGTGTCGAGTGTGAGTCATGGTCCGTCCCCTTCTTGGAATGGTTGTGTTCCTGATGTCTGAGCTCGGCAATGCGGACAGCGGGCCTATTTCTGCAATTGCTATGCCAATGACGTTAGAACCACCACTCAATTTTTAGGAAACCGCATTCTGACGAGGGTTTACAGGTGTCTCTACGGGATAACCCAGCCCAGGAAAACGCCTGTTACGACCCGAAAATCCGTGTTCCGGACGTTACGGTGTAACGTGACACGGAACATATTGCGCCCGACATAATCCCGAATGCGCAAACGTTTCACCCCGACTTTGGTGGGGTAAGAAAATCCGATCTTTATGAGAATTTCATAATTCAGACCGCATTTCCGCATGAAAACCACCGAAACAATATAAGCCGTTACGCATGGCGAAATAATCTTGCCATGGCACACCGTTTGCAGAGTCCGCTGACCCAAATCGACATTGGGACCACTTTCCAGCTTCGAAAAAGCGGACTTTTAAAACGGGAGAACAACCATGAACAAGAACATCAAGTGCCTGGCCGCCACCATGGCAAGCTTGCTGGTGCTGGGCGGTTGCGCCAGTTCGGGCTCGGGGGATCTGGGTAGCTCGCTGGGCGGTTCAAACGGCGGGGGCGGCTCGAACAACAACACGGGCGGTGGCTCCACGCCGAGCCCGTCTCCGTCTCCCTCGCCTTCTCCCTCACCGTCGCCGTCGCCCTCTCCCGCTCCTTCGCCTGCAGCGCTGACACCGACCGGCGCTGTATTGAACAGCGCTGGCAATGTGGTCACCACCACTGGTTCGACCATCAGTGGTCTGGGCTCGACCATCAAGACCGCCCCGCTGCCATCGCAACTCAGCGGCGTGCAAAGCGGTCTGGGCGGTGTGGTCGACAACCTCGGCACGACCGTGTCCGCGCTGGGCACCGGCGTGCAGAGCGGGGTGGGCAACATTCCCAACAGCACCAACCCGGTCGGCACGACGGTATCGAGCCTCGGTAACGTCGTGACGGGTGCAGGCAACACCGTCACCAGTGCTGGCACGCTGGTCAACAACCTTGGGACTGGCCCGCTGGCGCCGCTGTCCCCGGTGACAACGCCGCTGGCCGGTGTGGTCACGCAGGTTGGTCAGGCGGTGGCGAATGGTGGCGGTACGCTGGGCACGGCGCTGTCGACTGGCCCGGTGGAACAACTCACGCAACAGTTGAGTACGGCCATCGTGCCGCTCACATCGCAGCTCACGAATGCCACGCAAACCGCAGGTGCCACCACCGGCGTGGGCTCGCCGAGCAATACGCTGCTGGGTACCTTGGGCGGCGCCGTGGCCAATGGCGGCACCACGCTCACCAACACGCATGCGCCAGTGGTCAGCGGCCTGGGCGGCGTTGTCACCGCGGTCGGCAATACCGTTGGTACGCTGGGCGGCGTGGCGTATTCGCCCACGTCATCGCCGAGCAATCCGCTTGCGCCCATCACTGGTTTGTTGGGTGGCCTCGGCGGCTTGGGTGGCGCGACGGGCGGCTCCAACCCGCTGTCGCCAATCACGGGCGCGCTCGGGGGGCTGGGTGGCACAACTGGCGGCGGCAGTCCGCTGGCACCGATTACCAGCGTATTGGGTGGCCTCGGCGGCGCGGCCAGCGGTGGCAATCCCCTGGCTCCGATCACCGGTGCGCTCGGCGGTCTTGGCGGCGCCACGGGCGGCAGCAGCCCGATCAGCGCAGTCACCGCGCCGGTCGGCGCTGTCGTCAGCACCGTCGGTACGAGCGTGACATCGACAGGCAGCACCACACCGCTGGCACCGGTGACTGGAGTGGTCGGCGGGGTGCTCGGCACGGTGGGCGGCGTACTTGGTGGCACAACGCACCACTGATTGACAGACGGCGGACCCGCTTCAAGCCAAGCCGGTCCGCCGCTTGTTTTAAACACGCACCCACGCCCCGCAAAGCGACCTACGTACTGGGCAAACCTGCGCGGGACGACGTGCCATCGGTATCTACCCATGGGCCGTTGCGCTGCGTGAACGTTGTCTCTATGTGATTTGTTGTAAAGCACCATGTCTCGCGGTTATCGTTTGATGCAGCGCGCGGCGATCAATGCGCGGCTTTGCTTCACGACAAACGAACACCCCATCACGGAGGAGACAGGCGTGCGGACCACCACCCTGCGGTTGGCCCTGGCCACGGGCGTTGCCCTGGCCCACCCGGCACCCGGCTGGGCGCAAAGCAGCCCTACCCAAGGCAACCCGATCGATACACTGCCCAAGGTCGATACGTCCCGTCCGCCCCAGCAGAAGATTCAGGTGGAAGTTCAGCGGCCGAATCCGGCGCTGGAAAACCTGCTCGCCACGCACCTCACGCCCACCAAGTTCCAGATCGAAGGCGTGAAGACGCTGCCGTTTGCCGAGATCGCCGCGTACTTTGCGCCGCTGGCCGGGCATGACATCACCGTCGCGCAACTGCTGCAGGCGGCCAATGATGTGACCAAGCTGTATGCCGATCGCGGGTATCCGCTGTCGTTCGCCTTCGTGCCCGCACAGACGTTTGAAGGCGGCGTGGTACGCGTGACGGTGGTGGAAGGCCATGTGGCGCGCATGCGCGTCGAGGGCACGCCGGGGCCGCTGGAGGGCCGCCTGCGCGAAATCTCGCAACGCTTGATGGATGAAAAGCCTTTGCGCCGCGAGACCTTCGAGCGTGTGACCGGCGTGCTCGCGCAGCAGCCCGGTGTGCAGATCACCGCGACCGTGCAGCCGCCCACCACCACCGATGGCGCGAGTGAACTTGTGCTCAACGTCAAGCGCCAGCCGTACACCATCGGCACGGGCATCGAATACCGCAAGCCCGGCGTGCGCGCCGTCATCACGGGCACGCTCAACAGCGTGACGCCGTTTGGCGAGCAGATCACCGTGTCGACGCTGCAGCCGCGCGGGTCTGACCACGAAACGTTCTACTCCGCCACGTGGGCGCAGCCGATTGGCACCGATGGGCTGCTGGCCAAGCTCTCGTGGTCGCACTATCGCGGCATGCCCGAAAACCTCCCGCTCGAGCAGCTGGGCTACCAGTCGCGCTATCTGACCGATACACAGCGACTGGGCCTGTCGCTCAGCTATCCAGTGCTGCTGTCGAACACGCGCAGCCTCACGCTCACCGGCACGTTCTACGGCAACGACGATACGCAGCGCTATTCGCCGCAGAACACCGCCATCCCGCAAACCGAGCTTGACGCCAAGGTGCGCGTGGCCGGCGCCGAGGCGCTGTATACCGAAGTGAAACCCGGCGAGACGCGCCGCGCCTCTCTGGGCCTGTATCAAGGCATCAGCGGCCTGGGTGCAAGCAAGTCGGTCAACAACAATGTCGATCTGGGCTTCCTTCGTACACGCCTGACCGCCAGCGAAGCGCACGACCTGCCCTTCGGTTTTGGCGTGGTGGTCTCGGGTGCTGCGCAGTACAGTGGCGCGGTGCTGCCGTCGTCCGAGCAGATCAGCTTTGGTGGGCGTTTCTTCGGTCTCGCCTACCCGGCTGGCGAAGTGGCGGGCGATCGAGGCTGGGGCGCGTCGGTCGAACTCAACCGCGCCTTTACGGTATCGATGGACTATCTGAAGACCGTGCAGCCCTACGTGCTGTACGACACGGCCAAGGTGTATTCAAATGCGGGCACACTGGTGCACGACCAGCTTGGCTCAATTGCGCTGGGCGTGCGCTTTTCAGATCGGAAGTACTACACGCTGGACTTGGCCATCGCGCGGCCGGTGGGCGACAAGCCCATCAACAGCAGCTCGCGTGCGCTGCGCTTCAACGCCGCCTACACCTACCAGTTCAACTAGGACAAGCACTGAACACGTTAAGCTATTTTGTATATTTTTTATATTTTCAGCGCTGAAAGTCGGCCATACTCCCCTCTCGAGGGGGGGATACAGCACCGCCGGAATTTGGGAGCATCGCAAGCGGAATGTTAAGTTTCTCCAAAGAGTTGCCGATTACTACAGAAGTCGCGCAGAACAACAACAATCAATACAGCGACAGCGGCGTCACGCCGCTACACAACGTTGGCGAGGGGCCCAGCCTCCAGCCATCGCAATACGCACCGGGGGCCATCATGCTGCAACGTCTATCAGATGACGCAGAGTTCCACCGCCTCGTCGATACCATCTACGAAGCGGTGCTTGAACCTGCGCAGATGCCGATCGCTCTGGCCCTGTTATCGATCTACGCCGGGGCCGAAAGCGCACATTATTTTGTTTGGGACAAACACACTGAGACGCCACGCCAAGGCGTGTCGTCGGGCTGGTGCGCGCAATGCCCGCAACCGGGCCAATGCAACGCCTTCTGCCAAGACCCGCAAATCCTGGGTGCGCAGCCCGTGGACGACTCAGACAACGCCCCCGCCGACGCCATGACCTTGGTCGACACGCCCGACCTGCGGGTCACGATGCGCCTGCGTACGCGCGACGGCGCATCCGAAGTCAGCGCCATTGAGCGCGAACAGCGCCTGCAACGCGTGTTGCCGCATCTGCAGCGGGCCGCGCGCATGCAACAGCGCAATCAGGAGCTGAACGAACTTGCCGCGCTCGGCATGGCGGGGCTGGATACGCTCGACTTTGGCGTCATGGTCATCGAACGCACCATGCGCGTGAAATACGCGAACGCCTGGGCACGCACGATGGCTGCAGAAGACGACCGTTTGTCGCTGGATGGCGGCAAATTGCATTCCGGCGACCATACACACGACAGTGCATTGCGCGCGCTGATTGAAACGGCTGCGGGCTCCCTGGGCGTGCAAGGCGCAGCGGGCTCTTGGATGTATCTGGCACGCGATGGCCGCCCAGTGCCCTTTATCGCCACGCCGCTGGCACCTTCCGACGCCATGCGCTCGGGCTGGGCGTCGCCGCTGGCGTTGGTGCTGGTGGGCAATTCCGAAACCCGCTCGGTGATGGATGCTGGCGTGCTGGCCTCGCTGTTCGGGCTCACCAATAAGGAATGCATCGTCGCCGCCCGCCTGGCTGCCGGCGAAACCCTGCAGGAAATTGCCGAGCGCGAATTCCTCTCGCTGCATACCGTGCGGGTGCATATCCGCGACATCCTCCGCAAGACCGGCACACACCGCCAGTCTGAGCTGGTGCGCCTGCTGCACCTGCTGCCTAGCGTCGATCTGGAGCGCGCCGGCGCAGCCACCCCAGCTTCGCGCCGCCGCGGCCGGCTGCACGCCTAAAACGTCGGGCTAGGCGCAATCCCCTGCGCCTACCACTCACGTATACCCGGGTCACGTTCCGGCGTTTCTTGCCGATGCATTTGGATAGGCGCGGAGCCGTCACGCAGGCTTGATGCAATGCAACTCCGACGGTTTATCCCGACGCATTCTGTGAATAGCGCACAACAAGGTCGCTTTTTCGCTGCCTGAAACACCAGGCAATTGCGCTATCCTCGCCGCAAAACACAGACAGGCGTCGGTCTAATCGGGGGGCCGCGCCGAATGCGCTCGCATGCATAACGATTTCCATATTGCGCTGCTGCTGTTTGCGTGGGTAAGCACAGGCTTGACCACGTTTGCCGCACTAGACGCCGCGACACGTCTGCCGGGGGGCTCGACGGTCGCAAAACGCCGCAACTGGCGCATTGCCTGCGCCGCCATCCTTGGGATTGGCTTGTGGTCTGGGCTCTGGCTTGTCCAGGTCGGCCTGCATCGCCAGGTTGGCGTATCACTGGGGGTGCCCTTGCTGGGTAGCCTCATGACCGCGCTAGCGGCTTCGGTCGCCACGTTCACCGTGGTGTTGCCGGATGCGACGTTCAGCACACCAAGCCAACCACTGCAACGTCGCGGCATCGCCATCGGCGCGGCAGCGCTCGGCATCGGCCTGCTGGTGCTGGAGCTTCAACTGGCACGTCCGTGGACTCACGACGCAACGCTCACGCTGCAGCGCACGCTGCTCTGCTACGGCGGCAGCACGCTTGTACTGGCCGCGGGTGCCTGCCTGGCCATATCGATGGCATTCCATGCCCCGCCGGCACAGCGCCGCGAGGCCGTTGGCCTGCGCGCACGCGCCGCGGCGGTACTGGCAACTTCTGCGGTCTTCTCGCTGATGATCTGGCCGTCGATAACAACCTGGTCGGCCAACGAGCCAACCGCACATGTCGTCCCGACCATCATGCTGAGCGCAGGTGGCGTACTGCTCGCGCTGGGCTTGCACGCTGTGCTGATCATGCTGGAAACCCGCGTCGATTCCACGCAGGCACACCTGGCCGCATCGCTGGCGCGCGTGGCGAGCCAGCCGCAGGTTCCGCAGCATCACGACGCGCTCACCGGTCTGCCGAACCGCCTGCAGCTGCGCCAGGCGCTCGACAGCGCCATCGTTTCCGCCACGCGACGCGGGCGCCCTTTCGCGCTGTTCTATCTGGACCTGGACAACTTCGCGCAGATCAACGAGCAGCACGGACACAACGCGGGTGACCGCGTCCTGCAGATCATCGCCGAGCGACTGCGCCAAACCGTGCGCGGGGAAGATACCGTCGCCCGCCTCGGTGGCGATGAGTTCGGCATCCTGGTCGAGGGCCTTGCGCTGCCGGAGGCGGCCGCCACCATCGGCGACAAGCTGCTGTTCCGGCTGCGGGAATCCGTCGAAATTGACGGCCGCCGCGTGCGCGCCACGGCCAGCATCGGCGTGGCGATCCATCCGCACAACGGCGCGACCGCTGACACGCTGCTCGAACACGCCGACGCCGCCATGTTCGATTGCAAGCAGTCCACCGGCAACGCCTACCGCTTTTTCGAACCGCGCCTGAACACCACCGCGCACCGTGTGCTGCAGATTCAACGTTCGCTCTCGCACGCGGCGCTCAACGGGCAGCTGTCGGTGTACTACCAGCCCAAGTTCGACACCCGCACGCGGGCCATGATTGGCGCCGAGGCACTGCTGCGCTGGAATCACCCGGAACTCGGGCCAGTGTCGCCGGCCGAGTTCATCCCGCTGGCCGAGCGCACCGGCACCATCGTTGAATTGGGCGATTGGGTGGTAGAAGAAGTCTGCCGCCAGATCATGCACTGGGATGCCGCCGGCATGGCCCCGCAGCGCATCGCCGTGAATCTCTCGCCACGTCAGTTTCAGCAGCCGGACCTCGTGCAGCGGCTCTCGCAGATCCTGCACCGATATCACGTGTCAGCGCACCGTCTGATGTTCGAGATTACGGAAACCGCCGCCATGCGCGATGCCAGCCAGAGCATTGCCGCCATCCGGCAGATTCAATCGCTCGGTTTTGAAGTTGCCATCGACGATTTCGGTACCGGTTACTCCAGCCTCAGCTATCTGCAGCGCTTCCGCGCCCAGCAGATCAAAATCGATCGGGCATTTGTCAGCGCGCTCGACGACAATCCGCCCGAAGCCGCCGCCATCATCCGCGCCATCTGCGCAATGGCGCACTCATTGGAAATGACGGTCGTAGCAGAAGGCGTGGAAACCGAGGCGCAAATGCAAGCCCTGATCAATCTGCATTGCGATCAGGTGCAAGGCTATCTGCTGGCGCGCCCGCTACCCGCCCAAGCATTTCAAGACTGGATGAATTTACAGGCCGCCTGACGGCATTGGTACAAAAAATGCGCCATTTTGATGCATGGCGTAAAACCTTTCGCCAACCTTTCAACTCAGCGCTTGAAAACATTACAGTGCCACCCGCTCGCATTGCTGGAGCAATGAGGCAATCACATAAGAAAATTGTGTACGAATTGTGCAGGCGCAGCAGTTTGTCTTCATTGTCTCAACAATGCATCAAAGACTGAAAAATCTTCACCTGTTCACGAATCTCCATTCGCCGCAAAGCCAAGCGCCATCACGGTTTTGGCTCCACGCACCTCACTTGGAATGCAACTGTAAACATTAGGTCTTAACGGAATTCATAGCTCACATGAAAGTCGTTATAATGCCGTGGGCTACGGGGAGCGTGCCCATGTTTCAATGGCAAAAATTGAGGAATCCATAATGTCGACTTACAAGGAAATTGTTCAGAAGATCTCTGAACTGCAGCGCCAGGCTGATGAACTCCGGGCGAATGAACAGGCAGCCGTGATCGCCGAAATCAAGCAGAAGATCGTGGAATACGGTCTGACCGCCGATGACCTCGGTTTTGGCAGCAAGGCCGGCGTGGTTTCGAAAAAGGTTGGCCGCAAGGTGCCCGTGCGTTATCGCGACAACAACGGCAATACCTGGACGGGCCGTGGCAAGCGTCCGGGCTGGTTGGTCAAGGAGTTGTCGGCGGGCCGCAAGGTGGAAGATTTTCTGGTCGCCTGAACTCCAGCAAGTTGCACCTCCGAGACGGCACATAGAGGCGTCCGGAAACCACAAAGAACAAGGCCGGCATATTTGCCGGCCTTGTGCATTTTGGGCGTACGCGCGGTTATACGTGGAAGCGCCCCACCGCTGTGCGCAGGATTTGCGCCTGCTCTTCCAATGACAGCGCCGCCGCTGCGGCTTGTTCGACCAACGCCGCATTCTGTTGCGTCACCTCGTCCATCTGATTGACGGCCTGGTTGACTTGTTCGATGCCCGAGCTTTGCTCATCCGACGCGGCCGAAATCTCGCCCATGATGTCCGTCACACGTTTGACGGCGGTCACCACTTCCTCGATCACGGCGCCGGCTTCCTGCACCAGCGCCGAACCGTTTTGCACGCGACCCACCGAATCGCCAATCAGCTCCTTGATCTCCTTGGCCGCACCGGCCGAGCGCTGTGCAAGGCTGCGCACTTCGCCGGCCACCACGGCAAAGCCTCGGCCCTGCTCGCCTGCACGTGCTGCTTCCACGGCGGCATTGAGCGCCAGGATGTTGGTCTGAAACGCGATGCCCTCGATCACGCCGATGATGTCGGCAATCTTCTTGCTGCTTTCATTGATGCCCGACATGGTCTCGACCACACGGCCCACCACCTCGCCGCCCTTGACCGCAATGTCGGACGCGTTCACCGCCAGCGTGCTGGCCTGACGCGCGTTGTCGGCGTTTTGCTTCACGATGCTGGTCAACTCTTCCATGCTGGAGGCGGTTTCCTCCAGCGAGCTGGCCTGCTGCTCCGTACGCTGCGACAAGTCGGCATTGCCTGCCGCGATCTGCTTGGTTGCACTGGCAATGGAATCGGCCGACGTCTTGATATGGGTGATCGTGCCCGTCAGCTCGCGCTGCATCTGCGCCATGGCGTAGAGCATGCTGTCTTGATCGCCTGCGCGCGTCTGCACGTGCATGGCGAGATCGCCCTTGGCGATGCGGGTGGCAATATCCGCCGCGTAAGCCGGCTCACCACCCAACTGGCGCTGAACACCACGCGTGACCGTGACCACCACCAGCGTCATCAGCAGCCCCACCCCGACCAGCAACCCGAGCGCCTGGACCAGCGATGCGTGGAACGCTGCCTCAACGTCGTCGATATACAGGCCGGTGGTCATGGACCAATCCCACGGCTCGTAATAGGCCACGTAGGTCAGTTTGGGTTCAGCCTTGTCGCTGCCGGGCTTCGGCCAGAGATAGCGCACGAACCCGCCGCCGGCCTTGGCCGTGCGCGCAATATCCGCGAACAGGTGCGTGCCGGCAGGGTCGGTGACGGCCGACATGTTCTTGCCGACCATCTCCGGCTTGAACGGGTGCATCACCGACACCGTGTCGCTGTGCGACAGCGAGAAGTAGCCGTCGGTGCCGTAGCGCATGTCCTTGAGGCGGGCCATGGCTTGTGCCTTGGCTTCGTCCACCGACATCTTGCCCTCCTGCGCGAGTTGGGCGTACTCCTTGATCACGCTGAATGCCGTTGCGCTGACGTTCTGGAGATCGCGCTGCCGCTCCTCCATGCGCACCGTGCGCGCGCTCCATGCGCTCCACAACGCGATCACCAGCAGACATGTCCAGCTCAGGACGAGCGGCAGCCACAGCTTCTGTCGAAGCGTCAGTCGATTCATCTTCCTTCCCTCCATGCGTTTTTGTGTCCGCGTCGTGCGCGGTGCTCCCCGGCGCGATTGCACGCGCTCTATATGGGCTATCGGGCAGAGGGAAAAGAAACTTGAATGCGCCGTGGGCTGACGGCCTCCAGCGCGCGATTGACAGCCTTGGCAGCTTTAACGCAAGGCGTGGGGATTGATGCTGGGCAGTGCCGCGTCGGCGGCGGGCGCCGGTTCTGTCACAACACGCGTTGGCGTGGGTTGTTGCTCGTGCTCCAGCGGCGACCACGATTCCCACACCCCCTGGCGTCGGACGATCTCAGGCGCGGCAGAAGCCATGGCGACTTTTGATGAGGCAACGTCCACCGCAGCGGTCTTTTCTGCCTTTTCGGTCTTTTCGACGACGAGCTCGACATGCGAGCCCGCCATGCGCACCGCACGACCACCGGCGTCGCGCGACGCCGCGCCGTGCGCCACCATCTGACGGTAGCTGCCGTCCTTGTGCCGCATGCGGAACTGCGCCGTGTAGGCTGGCGCGCTGCCATCCACATGGGCCTGAATGCGGTTGAGCACCATCGGCAGATCATCAGGGTGCACCAGACGCAAATATTCGCTGGTGCTCGGCCCGATCTCCTTGAGTGAGTAACCCAGCATGGCGGCAAAGCGCGTGGAAAACTGCGCACTGCGCGTCACGAGATCGAACTCCCACAAGCCCACATCGGCGCCGTCCAGCAACAACTGATGGCGCGCCGACAGCTCAGCCTCACGCTGGCGGTAGCTTTGCTCCAGGTCGTTGAGCGCCTGCATGGTTTCTTTGCGACGGCGGATTTCACGTGCGGTGACGGCAGTGGCAGCATCGCCCGCCGCGCGATCCCGATAGCCGAGCAGGTAACCGGCTAGCACGGAAGCAACCGCACCCAATACCACGAGCCCTTGCAGCCAAGCCGGCGCGCTCTGCGTGGAAGCTGGCGCAATGTTGGCCAATGACGCGGCGTACACGGCGCCGACCGCCAGCCCAATGCCGAACAGCACGCTCACAAACAGGCTGACGACCGGGCGACGCGCCGCCACACCCGATGCGCCCGAACGCGCCGGGAAGGCAAACTGCAACGCAGCAGCACAGGCGATGGCCGACAGCACTATGACAATGCCGAGCAGCCCGGCATCCTGCAGTGCGATCGACTCAAAGCGCGCCACACCTGCGAGCAACAGCACCGTCACCGGGCCGCTCACACTGAGCAGTACGCCCAACACCACCGCGCGCGCCGTCCCCGAGCGGCCACCCAGCACGCACCACAGCGCCGCCACGGCCAAGCTCCAGGCAAACGCGGCTAGCGCCATCACATAGGGTGCCGTGTCTTCTTGCAGCGGCCAGTGCCCGATCAACGGCAGCAACGGCACCGTCCACAACGCAATCGCCGAGAACAGCGCTGTCATGACCAGCGGCAAGCGTGAGCGCATCGCCGTCGCACTGCGCAGACTGTCCAGCAAACGCAGCAACAAGTTGCCCGCGCCGCATGCCACGATCAATGGCAGCAGCGCGCCAACCAGTGCACTAACCAAGTGATCAAGCTGATCGACGAACGCCACGTTCACTGCAGGAGGTCTCCGGTATCGGATGCGTCAGAAAACCAATGCATCAGCCGCGCGTCTGAAAACCCTCGGGGTTCATGCTTTGCCAGCGCCAGGAGTCTTCGCACATACGTTCGATGCCGTACTGTGCGCGCCAGCCCAGCAGCGTCGCAGCGAGGGCCGGGTCGGCATAGCAGGCGGCAATATCGCCCGGACGGCGATCGACGATCTGATACGGAATCGGGCGGCCGCTGGCGCGTTTGTAGGCCTCCACCACTTCCAGCACCGAATAGCCGCGGCCTGTGCCCAGGTTGACGGTAAAGCCACGGCCATCGCGACGCAGTGCATCCAGCGCCGACAAGTGCCCGCGCGCCAGGTCCACCACGTGGATGTAGTCGCGCACGCCGGTGCCGTCTGGCGTGGGCCAGTCGCCGCCGTAGACGGACAGCTTCTCGCGCTTGCCCACGGCCACCTGCGCCACGTACGGCATCAGGTTGTTGGGAATGCCGCGCGGATCTTCGCCGATCAGCCCGCTGTGGTGCGCGCCCACCGGGTTGAAATAGCGCAGATAGGCGATCTGCCAGGCGGCGTTGGAAATCTCCAGGTCGCGCAGCACCTGTTCGCCCATCACCTTGGTCTGGCCGTACGGGTTGGTGGCGGACAGCGGAAACGATTCGGTAATCGGCACCGTATGCGGATTGCCGTACACCGTGGCCGACGAACTGAACACCAGCTGGCGCACATTCGCATGCGCCATGGCGGCGCACAGCGTCACCAGCCCGCCCATGTTGTTGTCGTAGTAAGCCAGCGGCTTCTGCACCGATTCACCCACCGACTTGAGCGCCGCAAAGTGGATAACGGCCGAGATGCGCGTGCTGGCAAACAGATCGTCGAGCAGGCGGCGGTCACGCACATCGCCCTGCACGAACTTCGGCGTCTTGGCGGTGATCTGCTCGATGCGCGACAGCACGGTCGAGCTGCTGTTGCAGAGGTTGTCCAGGCCGATCACCTGATAGCCCGCATCCAGCAGTTCAACCCAGGTGTGCGAGGCGATATAGCCGGTAGCGCCGGTCAGCAGAATGGTTTCGGTCATTGGGTGCGAGGTATCGAGGAGGAAGAGAGTTCTGTCGTGCCGGTTCGAGCGCGGCATCGCGTTGCACCGCACCAAAGCCACCGGCGCGATGAAACAGCGCGATCATAACAAAGCACCGCATGGATTTGCGGGCGATTTGCCGCAAAAACGTGCGGAAAAAACGGCGCGCCGAAACGGTGTCTGTGCTGGCAACCCGTTGATTGCCCGATGGGCGGCCCGATCAATCGCCCGATCGGAGGTCCACCCGGCCGTCCGGGTGAGCAGCGGCTTGCCAGTCAGCATAAGCAGCACGCAAACGCCAGGCCGAGGTCTGGTCACGCAGGCCCAGCGCGTACCCCACTTCAGCGGGGGCGGCACCGGCATCGAACAACGCGGCCGCGTAGCCGTTGCGCAGCGTCTGCGGCGAGAGCCGTTCGCTGCGGTGCGTCAATGCCGGAAGCGCCGCAAGCCACGCCTCCACCCGCCGATAGATGGAAGCCGCATGCATGACCCGCCCGCCAGCGTCGGCCACGAACACCCGCTCGCCTTGCACCTCGGCATGCCGACGCACCGCCAACCACGCCGCCAGCGCAGGGCGCGCCGCCTCTAGCAGCGGCGCCTGATACGCCGGGCCGCGCGCGGGCTCCACCGTGATGGTCTCCTGCGCATCCCCCACCTGGCGCAGCAACAGCGACTGCACCTGCGCCACCTTCAACCCCGCGCCATGGCACACCGCCACCAGGGCCCGGTCACGTGCCAGCTTGAAGGCACTGGCATTGGCGGCTGCTTCATTCCTGCCAGCGCCAACCTCCAACGACGCCTCAATGGCCTCCCGCTCGGCGACGGAAAGAAACGTGGTCGGGTCGTTCTCCCCTTCCGCCAATTTTTGCTGCACGACCGAGCTGGCGGGGTTGTGCGTGCCCGTGCGCAACTGCTCGATCTGGTGGAAAACACGCTCGATCAGCCGGGCATAGCGATAGCGGTGCAGCTTGGTCAGGCCCGATTCATCAAGGAAGGCGGCGATGTCGCCCGCGCTCCAATCGGCCAGCGCGCGCTGGCGCGACTCGGCCCAGCGCAGCCATTTACGCCACATCGCGCGGTACACCGTCGCGGATGACTCGCGGTAACCGCGCGCCGCCAGCCAGTGTTCAAAGGCTTGCGCAGGCTGCTCTGCCCAGTCTTGCAGGCTGGGCTGAAACAAGTCGGGGACAGGCGTGGCGGGCGGCGTAAAAACGGGCGGCATGCAGGAAAAACGGGGCGAGGGATGGCCGGGCATTTGGCAATTCGCGTATCCTGCCGAGCGTAACACGCCACTATCCGACCCCATCGTGAAGAAAACCGACCTCGAAAAACTCAAGGGCCTAAAGATCGCCAACAACCTCAAGCGCGACAGCCAGCGCGCCGGCAAGCCCGGCCAGGGCAGCGGCAAGGCCATCCCCAAGAACAACAAACTGCTGAAGGCGCTACTCGGCAAGCCCGCCGAAGACGACTCGCAAAAGTCCTGACACCCTGACGCGCACCCCATATCTAGAACCCTGCCCTGTTGTTCCAACGGGCGCTTGGGTGCTACCGTCCGGCGCGTTTCCACATCACGTGATGCGCCGGATATGCCCTCCCCCTACCCTCACCTGCTTAGCCCCCTCGACCTCGGCTTCACCACGCTCAAGAACCGCGTGCTGATGGGCTCGATGCATACCGGGCTGGAAGACGGCAATCACTTCGATCGCCTGGCCGCCTACTTTGCCGAGCGTGCGCGTGGGGATGTTGGTCTGATGGTGACCGGCGGTTTTGCGCCCAACATCGCCGGGTGGACCAAGCCGTTTGCCGGCCGCCTGGCTACGCATGGCGCGGCACGTCGCCACCGCGCCGTCACCCACGCCGTGCACGAGGAAGGCGGCAAGATCGCGCTGCAGATTCTGCATACCGGCCGCTACGGCTATCACCCGTTTGCGGTGGCGCCATCGGCATTGCGCTCCCCCATCAGCCCATTCACACCGCGCGAGTTGTCGGCGCGCGGTATCGAGCGCCAGATCCGCGCCTTCGTCCGCTGCGCCCAACTGGCCCGCGAAGCCGGCTACGACGGCGTGGAGATCATGGGTTCCGAGGGTTACTTCATCAACCAGTTCCTCGTCACCCACACCAACAAGCGCACCGACGACTGGGGCGGCAGCTATGCCAACCGCATGCGCCTGCCCATCGAGATCGTCCAGCGCACGCGCGAGGCGGTCGGCAAAGACTTCATCCTCATCTATCGCCTGTCGATGATCGATCTGATCCCGGACGGCAGCTCGTGGGAAGAAGTCGTGCAGCTCGCCAAGGCCGTGGAACGCGCAGGCGCCACCATCATCAACACCGGCATCGGCTGGCACGAGGCGCGCATCCCGACCATTGCGACGAGCGTGCCGCGCGCGGCCTTTGCGTGGGTGACGAAACAGATGAAGGGCGAGGTCGGCATTCCGCTGGTCACGTCCAACCGCATCAACACGCCCGAGGTCGCGGAAAGCGTGCTGGTCGATGGCTGTGCCGATATGGTCTCGATGGCGCGTCCGCTACTGGCCGACGCGGATTTCGTGCGCAAGGCGGCCACGAACCGCGCGCAGGACATCAACACCTGCATCGCCTGCAATCAGGCGTGTCTGGACCACGCCTTCAAGGCCAAGGTTGCGAGTTGCCTCGTCAACCCGCGTGCGTGCCATGAGACGGAGCTTGTCATTCGCCCCACCCCTGTGAAGCGACGCTTTGCGGTGGTGGGTGCAGGGCCAGCGGGCTTGTCAGCGGCCATCACGCTGGCGGAGCGCGGGCATGCGGTGGACCTGTACGACGCCGCACCGGAACTCGGCGGCCAGTTGAATATGGCCAAGACGATTCCGGGCAAGGAAGAGTTTCACGAGATGCTGCGTTACTTCACGCGACGGGTGGAGGCGACGGGCGTGACACTGCGCCTTGGCACACGCGTAGATGCGCAGCAACTGCTGGCAGGCCAGTACGACGAGATCATCGTCGCGACGGGCGTGTTGCCGCGCAACCCGAAGATTCCGGGGCAGGAGCATCCGAGCGTGCTGTCGTACATCGACGTGCTGCGCCATCGCAAGCCGGTGGGCAAGCGCGTGGTGATTGTCGGTGCGGGCGGTATCGGTTTCGACGTGGCGGAGTTCCTCGCGCTTGATGGCCACTCGCCCACACTGGACTTGCAAACCTGGCGCACCGAATGGGGCGTGGGTGACCCAACGCAGGTGCGCGGCGGTGTGGATGGCATTCGCCCGCAACCCGAGGCGCCCGCACGCGAGATCGTGCTGCTGCAGCGTCGCGCCGGCAAGCTGGGCGCCGGCCTTGGCAAGACCACCGGCTGGATCCATCGCACCAGCTTGAAAAACATGGGCGTGCGCATGGTGGGCGGCGTCAACTATGAACGCATCGGCGACGAAGGCCTGCTGGTGAGCTACGGCGACAAGCGCGAAGACGCCGAATGGCTGCCCGTCGATTCCATCGTGCTCTGTGCCGGCCAGGAGCCACTGCGCGAACTGGTCGAGCCGCTGCAGGCGGGCGGCGCCAAGGTGCACGTCATTGGTGGCGCAGACGAGGCACGCGAGCTTGATGCCAAACGCGCCATCGACCAAGGCACGCGTCTGGCCGCATCGCTTTGAGATTGCTGTGACGCCCACGGCGCGCGCGGTGTGAAGGAATTGCACCCCGCGCCCGTTTTTACAAGCCCTGCCCGCCCTCAGCCCAGCCGCGAATGGCGAAACGACAAGGCGCTGACAAGACGCGGGGGGGCCGGCCCGGTTCTTGCGTGAAACGACGCATCACGCACATCCCCATGAACCGGTTTGACCAAACACGCTGCACCCCAGTCTTCCGCCAGCGCGGCGCCCCTACCCCCGCTCGATCTCAACCGAACGGCATTCCTGCTCGACTTTGACGGCACGCTCGTCGACATCGCGCCGCAACCCGACGCTGTCCACGTGTCTGCGCCGCTGCGCGAGATGCTCGCCGGCCTGCATGCCGCCAGCGGCGGTGCGCTGGCCATCATCAGCGGGCGCACGGTGCACGACGTCGAAACACAACTCGCGCTGCCCGGGCTGGTGATTGCCGGTGTGCACGGCGCCGAACGGCGCTACGCCGATGGCCGCTTCGTCCGGCTCGACACCAACCCCGATGCGCTGGCCGAGCTTGCACGCGAACTGCATACCGAGTTCACGCAGTTGGTCGCGGAATTTCCTGGCGTAGTGCTCGAGAACAAAGACATCGCGTTCGCGCTGCATTACCGCCACGCCCCGGATGCCGAAAGCGCAGTGCTTGCGCTGGCAGACCGCATCGCGCGGCGCCATGCCGACCACGTTCGGTTGCAGGCCGGCAAGATGGTCGTCGAGCTCAAGCCGCGCGGCGCAAGCAAGGGCGACGTGGTGCACACGCTGATGACGGAGCCGCCCTTCATGGGCCGCCAGGTGCTGTTTGCGGGGGATGACCTGACAGACGAGAGCGCCTTCTACGCCATCAATGCGCTGGGTGGGTGGTCCATCAAGGTGGGCCCGGGGCCGAGCCAGGCGCGCTGGCGCGTGCCAGACCCGGCGGCGTTGCGCGCATGGTTGGGTGGGCTTGTTGCGGGTGCAGCGGAGCGTGCCCAATGAGCCGGCTCATCGTTGTCTCCAACCGCGTGGCGCCTGTGACCGAAGGCCAGGGCACGGCCGGCGGCTTGGCGGTGGGCGTGTTCGACGCGCTGCGCGAGACCGGCGGCGTCTGGTTCGGCTGGAGCGGCGAGACTGCGCCCACGGTTTCGCATGAACCGCATATCGTCAGCAAGGGCAATATCACGTACGCCACGGTGGGCCTGAACCGCAAGGATTACGACCACTACTACCGTGGCTTTGCCAACGCCACGCTGTGGCCGATCTTCCATTACCGGGTGGACTTGTCGCGGTATCAGCGGCAGGAGTATCACGGCTATCGGCGGGTCAATGCGCAGTTCGCCCATCAGCTCAAGGCGCTGGTGCAGCCCGACGACATCCTGTGGGTGCACGACTACCACCTGATCCCGTTTGCGGCGGAGTGCCGCGCGCTGGGCCTCACCAACCGCATCGGGTTCTTCCTGCACATACCGTTTCCTTCGCCGGAAATCCTGACGACCATTCCGCCGCATGAAGACCTGATGCGCGCGCTGTGCGCGTATGACCTGGTCGGCTTTCAGACCGAAACCGACCGCGTGGCCTTCTACGACTACATCGAGCGCGAGGCGCGGGGCTATATCGAGCAGAAAGAGCAGAACGGGCCCGTCCATGCTTATGGCCACACGCTGCGTGCCGAGGTCTACCCCATCGGTGTGCATCCGGACGAGATTGCGCAGCAGGCTGTGTCATCGCTGGCACGGCGCAATCCATTTGCGCGCCACGCCGGCCTGCGCGCGGAGCCCGGCGGCCAACCCAAGCTCATCATGAGCGTGGACCGGTTGGACTACTCCAAGGGTCTGCCGGAACGCTTCCGCGCCATCGAGCAATTGCTCGACGATTTTCCGGAGCACCGCCGGCACGTGACCTTCATCCAGATCGCGCCGACCTCGCGCCAGGACGTGCAGAGCTACCAGCAGATCCGCCAGCGGCTGGAGGCGGAATCGGGTCGCATCAACGGCAAGCACTCCGAGTTGGACTGGGCGCCCATCCGCTACATCAACAAGCAATACGAACGACGCGTGCTGATGGCACTGTTCCGCAGCTCGCAGATCGGCTATGTGACGCCGCTGCGCGACGGCATGAACCTCGTCGCCAAGGAATACGTGGCCGCGCAAGACCCGGAGGACCCCGGCGTGCTGGTGCTCTCGCGCTTTGCCGGCGCGGCGCGTGAGCTGGATGCCGCGCTCATCGTGAACCCGTACGACACGCGCGGCATGGCCGAGGCATTGAACCGCGCGCTGACGATGCCGCTGGAAGAACGCAAGGCGCGCTACGCCCACATGATGGATCGCCTGCGTGTGGCGAATCTCACCGTCTGGCGGGAGCGTTTTATCGAAGACCTGCGTAACACCCCGGCGCGGTAGTCAGGCGCCGCCACTGCCGCTGCGCAGGATGCCCTCGTCGGCATCGCCGCTTTCGCCGGCACCTTCTGCGGCACCTGCGTCGACGTCCGCGGCGAGCATGTCGTCCAGCACCGATCGCATGCGCGACCAATGCGAACCCGGCCAGTACACGCGTCGGCAGACATCGCAGGTACTGAACATGTGCTGCCGCTCCCGCACGCGCGGCGGCACGCTGGCCGCAGCTTCTTCCACGCTCAACATGCGCAGCGGCGCGTTGCACTCCAGGCAGCGCGAGAATGGCCGCGCCACATCGCCCAGCCGAAAGCGCGCCACGATCTCGCGCATCTGCGCTTGCGGCTGCTGTGTGCGGATGAACGCCCCACGGCGAATGCCGCGCCGTTTGAGCAGCTCACGGTCCCGCGAGAGGACGATCCAGTCTTCGGCCAAGGCCAGCGCCTCGATGGCGGCATCGGCGTAATTGTTGTCGTACGTGGTGTCGAAACCGGCCATGCGCAGCAGGCGCGCGGTGGCGCCCAGATGGGCATCGCAAAGAAAGTGCAGCGGTGTGGCCGGCAAGGCGGGCACCACACTGAAGACATCCACATGGCCGCGTGCCGGCAAGGCCGCTTCCAACGTGTGGCCATGGCCGTCCACCAGTACCTGCCCCACCTCGGTATGTGGCACGCCAAGCGCCTCGATCGCGTGCTTGAGTGTGGCGCCCTCTGCCCACGCCCGCACGACCGGGCGACCGCGCAAGGCGTGCGGCAGAAGCGGGGTCAACTGGGCGTCAAACGTGAGGAGAACGGTTTGCATGCTTGCCACGATACTCCGAACCCTCCATAGGTGCTGTCGTGTCGTGCGGAGGCACAGGCCATCGGCCAACAACCCTTGCCGGTCCTAAGCGCTTTCTGCGCGACGTTTGAGCCTTTGAGCTCGGCGCTCGGACCTTTTTGCTCGGCGATTGGATCGTTGGGCCGGGCGTGCAGACCTCCGCGTGCGGCTCTCGCTTCCAATAAAAACGGCGTGACCGATTCAGTCACGCCGCAAAGACAACGGAGGGGAGGAGAAATAAGGGGGCGGCTTATGCGCGCGAAGCCGAACCACCGTTCGGGTAGCTCGCATCGCCATTCCAGGAGAGGTATCCGTAGGTGTCGGCCAGGCGATCTGCGCGCTGCGTGTACGGATCAAAGCGGCCCGACTGCGTGGCGGCCGGTGCATCGAAATTGGGTTGAACTGTAGCGGCTGCCGGTTGCGAGAGCAGGGCTGCAGAGGCCGAAATGGAGGCCACCAGGGCCAGGACGGTGCGGCGGGAGACGGTGGAGAAGAGACGGGAGTTCATGATCATTCCTGATTCGTTTGCGCTCGTTAATGCGCTTGGAGGGCAGAATAGATCGTTGCTCCCGTCTAATAAATGCGACTTTGAAGAAATAACTGTTCAGGCGGCGCTAACAATCTGGAGCCGCGGATTTTCCTTCAGCTGCAGGCACGGGTGATCGGCAAACAGCGTCGCCACCCAGTCCACAAACACCCGCACCTTGGGCGACAGGTGCCGGTTATGCGGGTACACCACCGATACCGGGATCGGCTCGGAGGTGTAATCAGGCAGCACTTCTACCAGCGCGCCCGACATCAGGTGCTCGTACACCAGAAAGCGCGACGTCTGCAGGAGCCCCAGGCCGTGCAGCCCGCACGCCACCGCCGATTCCGCGTCGTTGACGGACACCATGCTGCGTACCTTGTGGATCTGCTTCTGCCCGTCGATCACGAAATCCCAATCCATGCGGCGGCCATTGCGGGCAGAGAAGTAGTTCACCGCCACGTGGTCCTGCAGATCCTCCAGCGTGTTGGGCGTGCCGTGCTGCGCCAGGTATTCCGGCGAGGCGCAATTGACCATCGGCAACTGTCCGATGCGCCGCGCGACGAGGGTGGAATCCTGCAACTCGCCGCCGCGCACGGCGCAATCCACGCCCTCTTGCACCAGATCGACCGGGCGATCGCTCATGCCGATCTCGAGCTGAAGATCGGGGTACGCCTCATGAAAACTGCGGATGCGCGGCACCAGCAACCGTTTGCCAATGGAGGCAGGCACGTCGATGCGCAGCGTGCCGCGTGCACCCGTTGCGCTCTGCGAGAACGCGGCCTCGGTTTCTTCCAGATCGCCGAGCAGCCGCACGCAGCGCTCGTAATACGCAGCGCCGTCGGCGGTGACGTTGACGCGGCGGGTGGTCCGGTGCAGCAGGCGCACGCCGAGATGCGCCTCGAGGCTCTGCACCAGGTTCGTGACCGTGGCGCGAGGTAATTGAAGGCTGTCGGCAGCCTTGGTAAAGCTACTGGCTTCCACAACACGCGTGAAAACCTGCATGGCCTGCAAGCGATCCATCTGCGGCTCCTGAGGGTCGGACTCCACGGACCATACACACTGCCGACATCAAAACGGCAATGTGCAACGAGCGTGGAATCTGAAGGGGTGCACCCGGTTGGCTCGATCAGGAGGGCAGCGACTACGGGTTTTCGCAGTGCAACAAGATCGGCCTCGAGCAAGGAACACTTTGTAGCACAACCGTAAATTTTGATTGTTCGGCTGCAACTAATAGTGATGTCTGATTATAGGCATTTATCCGCGTTCGTCTAATCACCATCATTCAGCCCATTGAGATTCGGGTTATCCGCAAAGGTAAGCCCCGCCTGACATCATGGGTTCTTCTCCACCGCGCTTGGTTGTTTCGGAACGCACGCATACGGGAAATGCGGCCGCGGCCGGTGTTCGGCCAGCGCAATCGCACAGCACCGCCGACGTAACAAATGTCGCGGCCAATCCCCATTTGCGCAGCGCAACATGCCCGCTGCCTGAGCAAGCTCCCAGTCCCGCGCTGCCGCGCGAGGTGCACGCCGAGGACTATTGGACGCAGGGCTATGCCGGCCGCATCCGCCTGCGCGTTTTCCGCCCGGAAATGCACGCCGACGACGCTGCCGCGCCGCTGCGTCACCCTGCCGTGCTGTATCTGCATGGCGGCGGCTTCGTCAACGGCTCCATCGACGATGCGGAAGCACCGGCTCGCCATCTAGCCGCCACGCTGCCGGCGGTGGCGGTGACGGTGGGCTATTCGCTCGCGCCCGCCGCGCCCTTTCCGGCCGCGCCGGAAGATGTGTACGCCGCACTGTGCTGCATGGCCGAGCACGCCACCGCCTGGGGTATCGACAAGCGCCGCATGGCGGTGGCCGGGCATGACGCGGGTGGCAACCTTTCGGCCGCGCTGACGATGATCGCCCGCGACCGTGGCGGCCCGCACCTGCGCGCGCAGGTACTGATTGCCCCGATGCTCGACCCGACCATGGCGCGCGTGCGCCCCGATCATCTGGCCAATGCCACCAACTCGGCCGAAGTCTGCGCCGATTGCTATCGCCAGTACCTGCCCCGCCCGACCGAGCGCGTGCATCCGTATGCCGCGCCGGTGGAATCGCGCCGCCTGCAGGGCCTGCCCCCCGCCCTGCTGCTGACGGCGCCGCAAGACCTGCTGCGCACCGAAGCCGAGCGCTACGCCACCGCCCTCATTGAGGCGGGCGTGGCCACGCACGTCGTGCGCGTGCACGAGGCCTGCCATGAGTCGATTGCCATGAGCGCCGTCGCGCAAGACGAGATGACGTGCTTCCTGCGCTGGCATCTGGGTATGACGCGCCAGGCGGCGACGCCTCGCAAGCGCCGCGCACGTGCGGATCGCAAAGACCCAACCTCCATTGACCCAACCGGGGAGACGCCTGGCTGAACCCACATAACAAGAAACGGAGTGCGAGGCCGCGCGCGTGTTTCTACGCTGCGGCCCACATGTGTTCCGAACGGTTTTACCGAGTCCTTTTTCTCTTTGCCTATCCCAACGAATCGAGAGAGACATCATGAGCCTGTCCAAACGCACCATCGCCATTTCGGCTGCCGCAGTGCTTGGCGTCGCCGCCATCGGCACCTACGGCCTTGTTTCCACCGCCGGCGCCTCACAGCAGCCAGCAGGCGCCCCCGCCGCCACGCCAGTTGACGTAGCCCCCGTCCTCGCCAAGAACGTGGCGGAATGGGACGAATTTTCCGGCCGCATCGAAGCCGTGGAACGCGTGGAAGTCCGCCCGCTGGTGAGCGGCACCGTCACGGCGGTCCACTTCAAGGACGGAAGCATCGTCAAGAAGGGCGACCCGCTGTTCACCATCGACCCGCGCCCGTATGCCGCCGAAGTGGCCCGCACGCAAGCCGCGCTGACGGCCGCCAAGTCGCGCGTGGCCTACACCACGTCGGAACTGGATCGCGCACAGAAGCTGGTGGCCGACAACGCCATCGCCCGCCGCGAATTTGAAGAGAAGGAAAACGCCGCCCGCGAGGCGCAAGCCAACCTGCAAGGCGCCGCTGCTGCTCTGGATGCCGCCAAGCTGAACCTGGAGTACACGCGTATCGTGGCGCCGGTTTCGGGCCGCGTGTCGCGCGCGGAGATCACCGTGGGCAACGTGGTCTCTGCCGGCGGCGCCTCGCCGGTGCTGACGACGCTGGTGTCGGTGTCACCGATGTACGTGGCATTCGATGCGGACGAGCAAAGCTATCTGCGCTACTCCGCCAAGGCGGCCCAGGGCACGAAGACGCCGGTCTACATCGGCCTGGCCAATGAAGACGGCTACACGCGCGAAGGCGCCATCCAGTCCGTCGACAACCGGCTGGACGTGCGCTCGGGCACCATCCGCGTGCGCGCCACGCTGGACAACGCCGACGGCCGCCTCACGCCGGGCCTGTACGCCCGCGTGCGCATGAGCACCGGCGCGCCGCATGACGCCATCCTCATCAGCGACAAGGCCATCGGTACGGACCAGGACAAGAAGTTCGTCCTGGTGGTGGATGCGGCCAACAAGACGAGCTATCGCCCGGTTGTGCTGGGTGCCTCCATCGACGGCCTGCGGGTCGTGAAGTCGGGCCTGAAGGCCGGCGACCGCATCGTCGTCAACGGCATCCAGCGCGTGCGCCCGGGCGATGCCGTGGCACCCAACGCTGTGACCATGGATAGCTTGGTCACCAAGCGCGTGGTGCTGCCGGGCACGCAGCCTGAAGCACCCGCCACGCCCGCCGAGGCCAAGGCCGACACCCCTGCCGCCCCCGCCGCAAAGGCCGAAGCCAAGCCTGCCAACGCCAAGACCGCCGCTACCACGCAACGCCTGCCGGCCGACCGTGCTTGATTTGCGACTGAACCTCATCGCTCACAGCCATGAACTTCTCTAAATTTTTCGTGGACCGCCCCATCTTTGCGGGCGTGCTCTCCACGCTGATCCTGCTGATCGGGATCATCTCGATCTGGCGATTGCCGATCTCGGAATACCCCGAGGTCGTGCCGCCTTCCGTGGTGGTGCGCGCGCAGTTCCCGGGCGCCAACCCCAAGGTGATTGCCGAGACCGTCGCCTCGCCGCTCGAAGAGCAGATCAACGGCGTCGAAAACATGCTGTACATGCAGTCGCAAGCCAACAGCGACGGCAACATGACCACGACGGTCACCTTCAAGCTGGGCACCGACCCGGACAAGGCACAGCAGCTCGTGCAGAACCGCGTGTCGCAAGCGCTGCCGCGCCTGCCCGACGTGGTGCAGCGCCTGGGCGTGACCACCATCAAGAGCAGCCCCGACCTGACGATGGTGGTGCACTTGCTGTCGCCGAACGACCGCTATGACATGACGTACCTGCGCAACTACGCGGTGCTCAACGTCAAGGATCGCCTCGCGCGCATCAGCGGCGTCGGCCAGGTGCAATTGTTCGGCTCGGGCGACTACTCGATGCGCGTGTGGCTGGACCCGAACAAGGTGGCCGAGCGTGGCCTGACCGCCAACGAAGTCGTGCGTGCCATCCGTGACCAGAACGTGCAGGTGGCGGCTGGTGTGATCGGCGGTTCGCCGTCGGTGCCGGGCACGGATCTGCAACTGTCCGTCAACGCACAAGGCCGGCTGAAGACCGAGCAAGAGTTTGGCGACATCATCCTCAAGAGCTCGCCCAACGGTGCGGTGACGTATCTGCGTGACGTGGCCCGCATCGAGCTGGCCGCATCGGAATACGGTCTGCGCTCGCTGCTGGACAACAAGCAGGCCGTGGCCATTCCGATCTTCCAGGCGCCAGGTTCGAACGCGCTGCAGATTTCGGATGACGTGCGCAAGACGATGGCCGAGCTGAAGGAAGACTTTCCCGAAGGCGTCGACTACCGCATCGTCTATGACCCGACGCAGTTCGTCCGATCGAGTATCGAAGCCGTCACGCACACGCTGCTGGAAGCGGTGGCGCTTGTGGTGCTCGTGGTGATCCTGTTCCTGCAGACGTGGCGTGCATCGATCATTCCGCTGCTGGCGGTGCCGGTGTCCATCATCGGTACGTTCGGGCTGATGCTGATGTTCGGCTTCTCGATCAACGCGCTGTCATTGTTCGGGCTGGTGCTGGCGATCGGGATTGTGGTGGACGATGCCATCGTGGTGGTGGAAAACGTCGAGCGGAACATCGCCGAAGGGTTATCGCCACGCGAGGCCACCTACAAGGCCATGCGCGAGGTGAGCGGCCCGATCATCGCCATTGCGCTGACACTGATTGCCGTGTTCGTGCCGCTGGCCTTCATGACAGGCCTGACCGGTCAGTTCTACAAGCAGTTCGCGCTGACGATCTCGATCTCGACGGTCATCTCGGCGTTCAACTCGCTGACGCTGTCGCCGGCATTGGCTGCGCTGCTGCTCAAGAGCCATGACGCGCCGAAGGATTGGCTGGCGCGCGTGATGGACAAGGGCTTGGGCTGGATCTTCCGCCCATTCAACCGTGTATTCGGTGCCGCATCGGAATCGTATGGCCGCAGCACCTCGCGCGTGATTGGTCGCAAGGCGGTGATGCTGGGCATCTACCTCGCGCTGATTGGTCTGACCGCGCTGCTGTTCAACAAGGTGCCGGGCGGCTTCGTGCCGATGCAGGACAAGCAGTACCTGGTGAGCTTCGCGCAACTGCCGGACGGCGCCTCGCTGGACCGCACGGAAGACGTGATCCGCCGCATGTCGGACATCGCCTTGAAGCACCCCGGCGTGGAAAGCGCCGTGGCGTTCCCGGGTCTGTCAATCAACGGCTTCACCAACAGCCCGAGCGCCGGCATTGTGTTCGTGACGCTCAAGCCGTTTGACCAGCGCAAGAGCGCCGACCTGTCGGGCGGTGCGATTGCGGGCCAGTTGAACCAGCAGTACGGCGCGATCAAGGACGCATTCATCGCCGTGTTCCCGCCGCCGCCGGTGCAGGGTCTCGGCACGGTGGGTGGCTTCAAGATGCAGATCGAAGACCGTGGTTCGGTCGGCTATGAACAGCTCTTTGCCGCTACGCAAGCGTTCATGGCGAAGGCACGCCAGACGCCGGAACTGGGCCCGTCGTTCTCGAGCTACCAGATCAACGTGCCGCAGTTGAATGCCGACCTGGACCGCGTGAAGGCCAAGCAGCTGGGCGTACCGGTCACGGATGTGTTCGACACCATGCAGGTGTACCTGGGCTCGCTGTACGTGAACGACTTCAACCGCTTCGGCCGCACGTATCAGGTGAAGGTGCAGGCAGACGCGCCGTTCCGTGCCCATGCTGAAGACATCCTGCAGCTGAAGACGCGCAACACCGCGGGTGACATGGTGCCGCTGTCGTCTCTGCTGCGTGTGTCGCAAGGCTTCGGGCCGGACATGGTGGTGCGCTACAACGGCTACACCGCTGCCGACATCAACGGTGGTCCGGCGCCGGGCTTCTCATCGGGCCAGGCACAAGCGGCTGTGGAACGCATTGCGCATGAAACGCTGCCCAAGGGCGTGCGCTTCGAGTGGACGGACTTGACGTATCAGCAAATCCTGGCCGGCAACTCCGCCGTGTGGATCTTCCCGATCTGCGTGCTGCTGGTGTTCCTGGTGCTGGCTGCGCAATACGAAAGCCTGACGCTGCCGCTGGCCGTGATCCTGATCGTGCCGATGAGCCTGTTTGCCGCCATGCTGGGTGTGTGGGTCTCGCATGGAGACAACAACATCTTCACGCAGATCGGTCTGGTGGTGCTGGTGGGGCTGGCGTGCAAGAACGCGATCCTGATCGTGGAGTTTGCGCGCGAGCTCGAGCTGCAAGGACGCTCCATCGTGGAAGCCGCCATCGAGGCTTGCCGCCTGCGTCTGCGCCCGATCCTGATGACGTCGATCGCTTTCATCATGGGCGTGGTGCCCCTGGTGGTGTCGACCGGCGCCGGCGCGGAAATGCGTCATGCCATGGGCGTGGCCGTGTTCGCGGGGATGCTGGGTGTGACGCTGTTCGGCCTGTTCCTCACGCCGGTGTTCTACGTGCTGCTGCGCACGCTGGCAGCCCGCCGTGGCCAGCGCTCGGAAGATGCACCGGATCGTGATCTGGACCTGGATGGCGCGCTGCCTGTGCCGTCGGGTCAGCACTAAGGTCAACACTAATCAAGACATCGCTATGAACGCGTTCAAACAACAACCAAGTCAGGCCGTGCGACCCGGCCGCTGGACTCCGCTGGCGCTGGCCGCCGCGCTGTTCCTCGCGGCCTGCTCGCTGGCCCCGACCTATGAGAGGCCGGACGTCGGCACGCCTAATGCCTTCAAGGAGGCTGCAGCGCCGGCAGATACGCAGTTGGCCGCTGGCGAACAAGGCAAGTGGAAGACCGCCGAGCCCTCGATGCCCGCCGATGGCGCATGGTGGAAGATCTTCAACGACCCGACGCTCGACAAGCTCGAAGCGCAAGCCGCTGAGGCCAGCCCCACGCTGGCGGCCGCCGCCGCACGCGTGAACCAGGCACGTGCCTTCGTGCAGGCCAACCGTGCATCGCTGTTCCCGGAACTGGATGCGGGCTTCGGCCCGACACGCCAGCGGGCTTCGGCGGCATCGGCAGGTTTGCCGGTGGGTGCGCCCGTGCAGCCGCAGACGTACTGGCGTGCACAAGCCACCGTGGCGTATGAAGCCGATCTGTTCGGCCGCGTACGCAACAGCGTGAGCGCCGCCGATGCCGACGCCGAACGTGTGGAAGCGCTCTACCGCGCCGCACGCCTCTCCTTGCAAGCCGACGTGGCGCAGACGTACTTCAGCCTGCGCACGCTCGACGCGGAAGAGGCGTTGCTCGCCCGCACGCTGGTCGGCCGTGAAGAGGCCCTCAAGCTCGTGCAGCGCCGCTTCAACACCGGTGACATCGGCGAGTTGGACGTCGCCCGTGCCGATACCGAGCTGGCGACCGCGCGCTCCGACCGCATCGGCGTGCAACGTCGTCGCGCCGTGCTGGAACATGCGCTGGCCACGCTGCTGGGCAAGGCGCCCGCCGATTTCAACATGGATGCACAGCCGCTCACCACGCTCGACGTGCGTGTGCCAGCGGGCCTGCCCTCCGCCCTGCTGGAACGCCGCCCAGACGTGGCGGCGGCCGAGCGGTCGATGGCTGCAGCCAACGCTCGCATCGGTGTAGCGCGGGCGGCGTTCTTCCCGCAGCTGCAGCTCACGGGCGGCTTCGGCTACGAGTCGCACGACATCGGCGATCTGCTCAAGTGGGGCAGCCGTACGTGGATTCTCGGGCCGCTGGTTGGCACCGCGCTGTCGCTGCCGATCTTTGACGGTGGCGCCCGCAGTGCCGGCGTGAAGCAGGCCCGTGCCGCGTACGAAGAGAACGTCGCCAACTACCGCGAAAGCGTGCTCGTCGCCTTCCGCGAGGTGGAAGACAACTTGTCAGACCTGCGCTTGCTGGCCGATCAGTCCAAGGCTCAGGACGATGCGGTTCGTGCGTCGTCGCGTGCGGCGCAGCTCTCGCGCACGCGCTACAACGCCGGGTCGGTCAACTACCTGGATGTGATTGATGCGGAGCGCAACATGCTGTCGGCCGAGCGCATCGGCGTGCAGCTCGCCGGTGCCCGTGTGAATGCGACGGTGGGGTTGGTCAAGGCGCTGGGCGGTGGGTGGGGTGATTTGCCGCCTGCTCAGGCGACGGTGGCTCAGCAGTAAAAGCGTTGTCTCTTCTCTCTCTCGGAAAGCGAGACTCTGCGCGGCTTCGGCCGCGCTTTTTTTCGCCGAGACAACGGCTGGGTAACAAGCATATGCCGCTCGATGGCTATCCGCGTTGCTTGAGCCTCGAGACAAGCCACTGCTTCACCTTCAAATCCCCTTGCGGGCTATAAGGAGGGAGTTTCTCCGCTTCTCTTTGAGAGACTTCCACCTCGGAGCCAAAGATATCGACCTTCCAATATTGCCCAGCCCCGTAGGCGAAGTACGCGTTTTCCGCCTGCGGGACGAAACCACCGTCGTGGCCGACGATGCGCCAATCCCCTTCGATCTTTCGGTCGAACAATCCGTACGAATCGACAAAAACTGGCATGCCCGCCCGCTGCGCTGACGCGATCTCCGACGCGGAAATCTCTGGCCGCGGTAGCAAGAGATCAAAGAGTTCCACCCCATGCCCGATATCGACCTTGGACAGGACCCTGCCTGCGGCATATGACCCGCCGTCAATCAACAGCAGGAAGATGTCTCCCACCTTGATCCCGCGGAATGCGGTTCGAGGCTTCTTGTCCCAGCCATGAATTTTGATCAGCGCCATCCTTCTTTGTCGAAACGACTCAGAGCTTGATCTTGGTTTCCAGGAATTCCAGATACTTAGGGTCGTCTTCGAGAAAGATGTCCAAGCCGCCACCCATGTAGGCCCGGGTCAGTTCATCGGTCGCCTTGTCGAAGTTGCCCTGCTCGTAATAGAGCTGGCCGAGGCGAAGGTGAATGTACGGATTGCCCAACCCCTTGGGACACTGCACAGCGTTGTAGAAGCACTTGAACGCCTTGTCGAAATTGCCCGTGCGGAAGTGAACGTCGCCAATGGCGACGTATATCCACGTGGCCGCTTCCCAGTCGAGCGGGTTGTCGGGCAGCAAGCGTAGTGCAGCGATGTATTGCTGTTTGGCGGCCTCGAGGTCGCCTTGTTCTGCAAACTCGTCGCCCTGGCTGCAGAGGGCGGTGATTTGCTGGTGGATGAGGTCTGGAAGCTCGGACATGCGCACGGCGTGGAGGGGGCGACGTCGAAAGCACTGCCCTTACTGCATCAAATCGTTCTGCTGCGGATCGAAAACGATGCTGCCCGGAATATCCTGCAGAAACTGCATCACGTCGATGATCTGATTCGTATGCTCGCGATCATCGTCGTCCCCAAAAACCACGCGCACCCGGCGGTCAATGGTAGACAGTTCACACGGAGATCGGTCACCGAGAATCTCCTGAATCTGGGCGGATTCGTCCTGAATACGGCTGCCCTCTTCATAGGCAACGCGCATCAACCAGCCGCCCCAGCGCAAGGCAAGCGTATCGGTCTTGGCGAACGGCAGCCGCTCAAATTTCAGGGAAAAATTCTCTTGGTTTGCGAAGTACTCTCGCAACGCATTTGCCAACGATTCGTTGGACATTGCAGGCCATTGCTCGGGTAGCAGGGCGAGTAGAGAAAATGTCATTTCGCGCTCAGTATGGCTGCGCCTCCCACAACCGGCCCTTCATATCGGACCTGCTCTGCCGCAATCACCTCAGCGAGACAATCCAATCCCTAAACTCTTTCGCGAGATCAGGCCGATTCAAGCGGGCAATCCAATCGCTTTCCAGCGCATTCTCAGCATCTGATATGGTGAAGACGAGGACATCAGCATCATTCATATCAGAGAAGAAGCCTTTCGATTTCAGGGATTCAAGTGCTGCGACACAGCACTCATAGACACTGCGCCTGAATGCTTCGCGCTTGTCCTCTGAATCCATCTTTTTGACTTCGTTACGGAGCGATGCCGAGATGTCTTTGAAGAAATCTGCGCCTTCAAATTCATGATCCCATTCGTCCGGGCTCCAGCGGTAATAAACGGCATCGTCAGGATCGTCGCTGATCATCTTTTGTAGATGACCGACTGAATTCACCGACGGTGCAACCGTCACCGCATCCAGGTCCGAATATAGCGCGTAGCCACAGAAACCTCGGCCCGGGTACTTCTCCCTAACTAATGAGAAGGCCTGGGACGCAGCCAGCTCGATCTTCGCACACAACTCATCGAAATTCCCAACCACATCCGATAGCCCGCTCACACCGACAACTCCACATCGCCGACATACTCGATTACATACCAATTAACAGCGATCAGGTAATTAAGGGCGTTGTCTGATATGAAGTACTCCATGCCATGACCATTTTTCATCAGCAAGGATATATTTCTTGCATCCTCTACCACAACGACGTCACATCGATTGACTTGATTTTGCTCGAAGAATATAAAAGCGGGACCACCCCGCATCGATCGCGAAAAAGAGAACTCACAATCCTCTGTCCGTAGTTTCTTGACATCATCTCCGATCGAAACATGCCCCTCCCTCTTCCACGGATTGAACTTGCTGAATACTGATGCAATGTAGGCACAGCCTTCATCTTTCGATAGGAGGCGTGCCGCTATGGACATTTCCCCTGCGACTCGCATCAATTCGCCAACATGGCTAGACCTGTGCAAGTTCACAACTTAATGCCTCGCGACGCACGGCTCAGCGACCTGAATTCCACGTGGAAAAATCTGAAACATAAACGTCTTCGAGAACCAAGCCGGCTGGGACATCGCCAATACAGTCAGCAACTTCGTCATATGGCGCAGGCAACATAAATGAAAACCCAAAGTCTTCATTCACAATGATGTTGCCATTGAATATTCTTTGCCGCTGCGTAAGCTTAAGCACCTCTGCCATCGTCTGCCCTGGGCGCAAGGACGCGTTGTAACGCCCTCTATACCGGCTATTGCACCCAACGGAGAATATGCCTCCATCCGAAAGCGTGGCTACCGTCAAGACCTCATCTACCGTATAGGCAAACCGCGATGATCCATCAGGAAGCTTGTACTCCGCCATCGAAGTACGATGGAAAGAATGCATCTCCGTCAAATAACTAGAGATGCTCTCCCCCAACCTGATACCGCCGATCGATACCCCAGAAACGATATCGGCGTCGAAATCAATCATGCCCGACATGTAACGTTATTGCCTATTCAAGCAGACCAAGGAATGCACCCCGAATTCTGGGTAGCAGGGCTAGTAGAATGAACGTCATTTCGTACTCATCATGCCGGACCGCTCACGTATCAATACTCAATCTTCAATCTCAATCCCCGGAATCTCCTCGAGCATCACACGCAGTTGATCCAACGGCATCTTGCTGTCTTCAGACATCGCCTCAGCGTTGACCGCCAACGCAACACACTCGGGGTCTGTATCGGTGTAAATATCCAACATCAATCCTATGCCTTTTGGCCAGGATTTCGACTTCACAAAATCCCTGGCGTCAGCAGGATTGATCAATCGAAAACAGGGCCACTTTGGCGTGACCATGTGCGCCATATCGCAATTCAAGAACCTGCACTCGTGCAGTATGGCCGCGGAAAAATCGCAGCTAGAAATCCGAGGCACCTGTACGTCGTCCCAATCACCAAAATCGCACCCAACATACTCACCTTTGAATCTTACATTTTTTAGTACTATTTTTTCAAAATGAAAATTCTCGAGCCTAACCCGCTGATCAAAAACCCCGCCGCTCATTACAACACCAGCAATGACCACACCTCTATTGTCAGCAAATGATTCGACCGTACAATCATTCAATTCCAGATTTGGCCCGAGCACGGTGACCAAATCCTCAGCCAGCCGAATCACTTCATTGCGAACAATCTTGTCTCTCATATTCATTCAATCTAGAAGGTTATCATTCTAAACATCACGTCAGGCATTCTCTTGGCGTGCTTGATCATATTGGATTGGGATCCGGACATCACGTCGTAGTTCACACCAGTCAGCGGATCCGTAGCATCGACGCCCTTACGACTCCAGTCCAATCCAAGGTCGACAACATCCGGGTTTTTGCGTACTTGCGTTTCAACCCACCGCCCTTTCGCCTGCTGCTCGAGAAGATTCGCTCTCCAGTACTCCCCCTTCTCTCTGGCCTCGGCAATTGCCCGGCGCTCGGGGACCGAAAGGTTACGTCTAGGATTCCAAGCGTTTGCAGCGTCATCTGTTGCGCGTTGAAGGGTATCACCGACGGTATCTTTTGCGGGAAGCGAGCTGGTTGGCGTGTCTTTGGGGAGATTCCATCGTTGCCCATCGACAACTACTTGCTTGTTGCCCTCGCGGTGTTTCATTGCGGTCTTAACATCCCGCTCAGGAACACTGGGCAACGTCCCGTCTTCGCTCGTCTTCGACAGTCGCGCAGCCTCTGCCGCGGAGTACCCTTCCGCGCGCAGTTGTTTGTAACGCTCGTACCGCTCCAGGCAAGGCTGCAACCCCAGCGGATCCATCTCCCGCAACGGATTCTGCACATACCCCTGCGTGCGATGCCCGCCCTGAATCGCGATCGGGTCAATGCTCAGATAACAGCCGCTGTCCGGGTCGTAGTACCGGTTGACGTTGTAGTGCAGGCCCGACTCTTCATCGGCCCACTGCCCGGCAAAACGCAGACTCGTATCCAGCGCAATCCCTGCGGTATCGGCGTGGGTATCTTCGTTGAGTTGCTTACCCCATAGGCTGTAGCGTGCAGACCAGACTTTCTCACCCGAGGTCCGATACATCTCCAACGGCAAGCCGGTCGGCGCGCTGAAGACAGCGTACTGCTGCTCGCCGCACTCCTGCGCCAGTGGCATGAAGCTCTCGGGCTCGAAGTGCCATGTCGTGGCCGCGCCTGCCGTGCCGTCAGGACGATGGTCCCAACGCTCGGCGAGCGTGTAACCGTCCCAAAGGAACCTTACCGCGCGGTCGGTCCCGACGTGCCGTTTTTCAACACGTCGCCCGAACGCGTCATAGCGGTAGGCCCAGGTTTCGTTTGTGGGGGTGCGCACCTCAATCAGGCGATTGAGTCCATCCCAGGTGTACTGCCACGTGCGAGGCCCAGTGCCTGGCCGATCGACCGTCTTTTCGATGACCCGCCCGCGTGCGTCGTAGCGGTAGCGGATGTGTCCGACCTGTGTAGGCAGACCTCCTGCAAGATAGTCATGCCGATCAACCGGACCTTGCTTACCATGCGCGGCAATATTGCGGGCGGCATCGTAGGCATAGTGTTCGGCCGGTTGGTGGATGCTGCCAACGGCGGTGACTTGCCCACGCGCGTCGTGCATGTACGTGAAGCTATCAGCATCGGTATCGACTTGCGCCAGTTGGCCTGCGGCATCGTAGCGATAGCGCTGGCGGGTCAGCTGTTGCAGCGCGTCCGCCGGTGCCGCCTGCAGTGCATCGAAGGCGGTCCGCGGGCCGGCCGCCTGCCGCTGCAGACGGCCTACTGCATCGTACTGGCGCTGCAAGACAAATTCGCCCGCCTGACGGCCCGTTTCGCGCCCAACGGGGTCGCGTTGAATAGTCAAGCCGCCTATCCGTGTCAGCGCGCCGAGCGCGTCGTATTCGTAGCTGGTCTCTTGATGCGGCGTCTTGCGCGCTTCGCGCCTGCCCTGTGCATCGTAGGTATGCAAGATGCGCTGGCCGTGCTGCTCCTCTTCGATCAGGCGGCCTTTATTGTCGTAGCGGAAGCGGTTGACGTATGTCGTGCCGCTCTGCACCGCAGCCGCGATCATGCGGCCTGCCGTGTCGTATCGATAGACGAGTTTGACGTCGCCAGCATCGATGGCCACGGGGCGATCCCCGGCGTCATAGCGGTACAACCACACGCCGCCGTCAGGCCACGTCTTCTTGACCACGCGGCCAGCAACATCGCGCTCGTAGCGCGAGACGCGGCCACCCCAATCAATCTCAGTCACGACTCGGCCTGCGGCGTCGTACCGGAACTCCCATACCTCCCCGCGTGGGTTGATGATCCGCGTTGGCCGTGTCGCATGGTCGTACTCAAAGCGGGTTGCATGGCCGGCAGTGTCGGTCGTGCTGGTCAGCAGATCGAACGGGCCGTAGGTATGACGCGTAATCCGCCCCAGCGGATCGGTGCTCGCAACCGCCAACCCCTCGGTGTTGTACGCAATGCGGTGCAGGCTGCCGTCCGGCAGCGCGGTCTGCGCCCGATGGCCGCGCGGGTTGTCCTGCCCTGCTGTGTAGTCGTGGCGCGTTACGTTGCCCGTTGCATCGGTTTCTTCGAGCAAGCGGCCGAGCGTATCAAAGCGTGTGCCGAGTTTCGCGCCTGTCGGAAGGCGTGTGCTGATGAGCCGCAGTTGTGCGTCGTAGTCGTACCGAGTTTCATGCTCGCCGTCCACCACGCGCAGGAGTTCGCCATGCTCGCCATACCGATAGCGCTTGACGTTGCCATCGGGTTCCGTGCGCGTAGTCAGGCGATGCTTGTCGTCATACTCGAGCGTCAAGCGGTCGCCTGTGGGTTGCACCACTGCAGCCAGGCGGCGCTGTGCGTCGTACTTGAATAGTGTGGCGCCGCCCGCTGGATCACCCATGCTGGCCAGTTGACCCTGGTCGTCGTAGCCAAAATCGGTGCGCCGCCCAAGTGCATCGGTTTGGGAGGCCAGCCGTCCGAGCTGCCACTCCCGCTGGGTAGCGTGACCCAGCGGATTCACCTCACGCGTGACAAGTCCTTCGGCGTTATGTTCATAGCGCCATTCGCCATCGACGTCGATCACGCGCGTGACGCCATCTTCGTAGATGAAGCGGCCGGTGTGATAGCCCTCACGCGTGCCGGTTTCGACCACGCGCCCAGCGCTGTCGTAGGCGTAGCGCACCTCAGTTTTGTCGGTATCACGCCAGCTGGTCATCCAGCCGTGCATGTCGTAGGTGTAATGAAACTGGCCCTGCTGGAAGCTCGACACCTGCACGAGCATGCCGTTCTCGTACGTGTAGTCGACCAAGCGATGCGTATCGCCTGAAGCCTCATGCAACGTGATGCTGGATACGGTGCGCACGCCGCCTAGATACCCCAGCACCAGCCAATAGCCGACTGTGTGCCGCAACGTTGTTAGACGGCCGTACGCGTCGTACTCAAAGTCGATGGCATTGCCGCTCCAGTCTTCAATGCGCTCAATGCGGGAGGTGGCCCCCTCAACAAGAGGTGCGAACCACAGGATGTGCCGCGTTTCATCGTCGAGAATGCGCGGAGCAGCACGCGTGCCCTCTAAGCGATAACGATGTTCACGCAGGTTGATACCGTTCAGTTCGGCATCCGGCGCTTCAAACGTAATGGAGAGTCCGCCGCCATCGAAGAAGCGAACGAGGTGGCCGTCATCCCACCGCAAACGCGGCGACCAGTTGACCGACCACTTCGGGCCGAGCATGCCGTCGTCATCCGAACGTGTACGGTAGCGGCGCGTCAGCACCAGCGGCAATACGCCGGGGATCGACACGTCCGTGCGGATCTCCATCATCTCGCCAGTGGCGACATCGATAGGGTCTTTGCAAGGCGTGGCGGTCTCGTCCTTCACCCCCTCCCGCTCCGCCGACTTGGTCGGCTCACCCGGCGCCCGGCCCTTGACCATGCCGCCCAGCTTCGCCCCCAGCAACCCACCCACCAGCCCGGCGAAAAACTCCTCGCCCGCCGTCAGCTCCGGATTCTTCGGCCCGAACTGCCCCGTGGTCTTGTCGATCAAAACGCTCTTGCGCCCAGAGTTCACCTTGCCGCTGCAATGGCTCGAATGCCCCACACGCACAAGCGGCAACTGATTGACGGTGATGGTGAGACTGCCTTCGACCAGCGGCTCAGGCCCTGGGTGCTTATCGCAGGCGATGATGTCAGTCACACGCGCCGCAGCTTTGCCTTCGAAGGTGACGTTGCCCGAGCCTGACGCGATCTTTCCGCAGTTGCTGCCCAAGCTCTGGCTGGCTGCGGCCAAGCCGCTGCCGAGGCTCAGCCCGCCTGCCATACACGCACCCACGATCACTGCACCAGCCAGCCCGCCGGTAGCCACCGTCGCGGCTACCGCGGCGCCAATGGCGACCCCGATTGCGAGACCGGCCACCATGCCCCAGAAGCCTGATGAATGCGCGATGTCATCGCCCACGCACGCTGGGTGCGGATCGCCCTTTCCGATGCTCAGGCCCAGCTTGTCGCCGAGCCATTCGGCGCCTTTCTCGACGGCGCCCGTGACACCAATCTTGCCGAGCAGCCACGCACCGCCCAATGCCACCACAGCAGGCACAGCGGCCAGCGCCGCCGCACCGGCCGCAGCCGCACCGGTCGCCCCTGCTGCGGTTGCAGCCGTGCCAGCAGCGTACGCGCCATAGCCGACGTCGGCGCCCAACATGCCGTAGTTGGCGCCGTCCACCCACTTCATCTGCGACTGCTTTTTCGCCTCGCCGTCTTCCAGGTTTTGAAGCGCGGCCATGCGCTCCTCGGCGGTGCCATTCGGCCCGGTGGAAGAACTCGGTGTGCTTGGATCTTGGTCCGCCATGGCAGTGCTGCGCTCAGGCCGGTTCGTTCAGGCGCAGACTCTGCACTACGCCTTCCACCAATGCCTTCTGGCTGGCGCTCAGCACACCGGGCGCGGTAAAGGTGAGCATCAGCACCTGCTTGCCGTGCTCCACCATCGTCAGCAGTTGCTGCAGCGGCCGCCCGTTGTTCGACCATTTGTATTCGTGCGCATACGCTGCGCGGCCAGACACCGTGGTCTCGTTGCTGCTCACCGCTTCATAGTCAGGCACCTGCTTGGCGAGCTTCTGCAGCTCGCTGGCGGCGTACTCGCCAAACTGCATGCCCCACGGCAAACGCTCGCGCGTGACGACAAAGCTCACGCCTTCCGTGCCGGTGGAGGCCGAGACGAACACATTCATTGTCTTGTCGATCCAGTCCGCTGGGAGCGACAAGGAACCTTCCTGCATCTGATACATGGTGTCAGCCGTTATCCGGGTTGATATGGGTGTTGGGTGCCTGGATCTTGATCTCGGCCGCATCCAGCCGGATCGTGGACGAGCCCTTGTGCAGCTCGATGGCATCGGCCGTCATGTGGATGGATGTACCGCCTGCACCGCCCACCTTGATCCACAGTTCCTTGGCTTCGATCGTGTGCACACCGGCTGGCGACTTCTGCGTGGTGTTGCCTTGCGTGACCGTGTCCGTCAGATCCCCCACCGACACCGTCGTCTCGTAGTTGCCCTTCGACACGGTAAGCTTCTTGTCGCCGGTACTCACGGTCGTTTCCATGTTGCCGGTGTCGATCTGCGTCTTGTGATGGCCCTGGGTGACCAGCGTGGTGTGGTCGCCTTTGACGGCCTCGCTCAGGTTGCCGGTGGAGACCTCCGTGGCGTGGTTCCCCGTCGACACCAGAATCGTCCGATCGCCCTTGACCACATGCGTGCTCTGCGCATCCTGCACCACGGTGTTCATGTCCTTCTGCGCGTGCATGAACACTTCCTGCGCGCCATTCACATCAGAGAAGCGCAGCTCGTTGGAGCCCCCGCCCTTGTGCGTCTGGCTGCGGATGCCCATGGTCTGTCCGCCGTCGCCGTGGTACGGGTTGGCGGCCTCACCGTTGAACACGCGGCCGACAATCACCGGGTTGTCGGGGTCGCCCTCGTTGAAGGCGACGATCACCTCTTGCCCGATCCGGGGGATGGCCGCGCCACCCCAGCCCGCGCCGGCCCACGGCTGCGACACGCGCACCCAGATGGAATCGGAGCCATCCATCTTGCCGCGACGGTCCCAGAAGAAATGCACCTTGACGCGGCTGCCGTCGGTATGGATTTCCTCGCCCTTCGGGCCGACCACCACCGCCGCCTGCGTGCCATACATGTAGGGCTTGGGCGTGCGGCGCTCGGGGCGGAACGGCACATCCACGGGCAGGCACGTAAAGCTGTTGCGATACGGCTGCTCGGCGCCCTGGCTCGTGTAGTCGTTCACGGCGTGGTGGCGCACGTGCAGCAGCACGAAGGCCTTGTCGTCGTATGCGGAGACAGGGTGATTGGTCAGCCGGAAGCGCCCGGCCGTGGTCATGGCTTGCACAAAGCCAGCGCCCTTGAAACGATGCGCCTGCGCTTCTTCCGCTTCCATGGCGTAGCGCGCGTAGCGGCGGCCATCGTCGCTGTGGTCATACAGCGAGTGATATTCGTAGCGCTCGGTTCCGCCAATGTTCGGGTTCTTCAGCGTGGTCGGCACTTCCACATGCATCAGCGGTGACGATGGCGTGTCGTAGTTGAAATCCCGATAGGTGATCTTGCCCACGCGAAAGTTGAACGCCTCGTCCCACCGGTCGATGCCGTTGCGCTCGCTCGCGGCGCTGGCACCGTAGTACGGAATCGTATCGACGGGCGTCAGCGGCTTGAAGAGGTCGTTGGTGTCGCCAATGACGAGCACGTGCCGGTCTTTCTCGTAGCGGTGTGTCCAGAACATGCCCTCCTGCTCCATCAGCCGGGCGCAGAAGTTGTAGTAGGACTCCCGGTACATGACGACGTATTCGAGCCGCGCCTGCTCCGACTTCAGGTTGAACTCGAAGTCATGAAAGCCCAGTTCGACAAAGATCTCGGAGAGGATGTCTTCCGCGGTCTTGTTCTGGAAGATGCGGCAGTCCGTCGAGCGCGTGAGAAACCAGAACCATGGCACCACTGTCATCTCATAGCGCGTGACCGAGCCGGGGTGCCCGACGCGCCCGAACGATGCCACGTAGCCCTGAAAGTACCGCTGGCCAATCTCCGGCCCCGCCGCCAACTGGCTGAATACGCCACCCGTCGACTTCGGTTCCAGCGACACCGACACCTGTTGTCCGACGATCTTGTCGATCTCGATATCACTCTGGTGCGACAACAGGTCGAGGTGGATTTCCGGCAGGCGACTGACGTACTCGTCCACTACCAGCGCATTGACGAGCAGCACATCGGGCCCGAGTGGCGACTCCATGCGCACGAAACGGCTGTCCTGCGTCAGGCGCGACTTGGCGCCCGGCATACCGTTGATGGCGTCGGCAATCGACCCAGGCGTGCGCCCCAGCAGCGACATGCCCGTCTGCGCCAGTTGCGCCGCGCGTGCGGCACCACCAATCAACCCAGCGCCAGGCACATTGCCCAGCATGCTTGCTGCATCGACAAGCGTGCTGGCACCCGCCGGCAGTCCGCCGGACAGGGTCGACAAAAATGAAGTTCCGGACGGCGCTTTGCCGTTTCCGGTAGACGTGAAACTCATGGGCCCGCTCCCATCGTGCTATGCGATTTGTACCGGCCGGGCCAACGCGGCGATCGACTCGAACACCCGTTGCCTTCGGCCGGAATCCCCCCGCACCCCCATCGATACGTTGCCGATGGATGATGGATCGCATGCTAGTGGAAGCGCGTGTTCAGCAGGTAAGCGTTCCGTTACCTAGAGTCTGAAAGTTATTCAATTCTGATTTAAAGCGCTTTAATCACAGCACACAGCGTCGCCACGGAAGCACTTGATGGCTTCCATTACCGAGAAACATTAACGTTTGATAAAAGGCGGGGTGCCTTTAAAACGCCGCTGCGCTCTGAACGGCGTCTACGGATCCAGAGCCGCTCTTCGACGGCGCGTCCAGCGCCAGTTCCGGTGCGTCGGGCAGCGGGTATTTGAGCAGTGCATCGACGAGCGTTGACGACACGTAGTGCGGCCCCTCGAACAGGTAGACCTTGAAGTCTTGGTACTGCACCAGTTGCGGCGCCAACTCCTCAGCGGTGGCGGGACGGAAACCGCCGCGGCGTTTGGGGCGAAACGCCTCGGCAATCACGCGTACGCGCTCAGGGCCGAAGCGCCCAACCAACGCGTTCGCGTAGGCGCGCGCAGTGGCCGGATCACGCTTGAATGCACCGCAACCGTCCTGCCAGAACACGCCCACATCGGCGGGCAGCCAGCGTGCAACCCAGGCGGCGAAATGTTCGGCGCCAAGCTCGCTGTTGTCGTACACGCTGATCCACAGCGGGCGCGGCAACCGGTCCAGTGCGCGCTTGAGCTGCCCCAGGTGTTTCCAGGTGGGATCGACTTCCACCGGGAAATACCAGCCCTCAAGATTGACTGGCGGGTGCACTGCCACAAGTTGCCGCGAACGCTCGGCAAGCTCTTCAACGTGGTCACGCGCCCAGGTTTCATCAAATGCCCCCGCCAGCCCGACGATGACGTTGCGTGCCCAGGGCTCTGCTGCAATGCGAGGCCAATCCGGCGCATGCGCCATGGCCGATGGCTTGGCGCCAGGCACGAAGACCACATCGTCCACGGCCGTCCATTGCACCAGCAGGTTGCTGACGCCAAGCTTGTCCCACGTGCCCTTCGGGTGCTTGTGCAGCGCATCGGGCTGCCAGACCACGCCCTGCACGAGCGGCGGTGGCACAAGCGCTTGGGCGAGCGCCCCGCCCTTGCCCGTGTACGCCAGTGCCGCTGCTACCAGCAGTGCGGCGCACTGCCAAGAAGGACGGTGCTCATCCATGGTTCTGCTCCTCAGTTACGGCGTGCCGGGTTGAGTTGCATGTCACGGTAATCCTGCGCCAGCTTGGCGCGGTCGATCTTGAAGTTGATGGACACCGGCAATGTTTGCCGTGGAATCAACTCTGACGGAATCATATACGGCGGTAGCTCCATACCCAAGGACACCTTCCAATCCTGCAGCGGTAACTGCCCTTCGCCCGATGCCGGCTGGACAAAACCAACAATGCGTGCCACCGATCCATCTGGCCGCCGCAACGGTACCGCCGCCGCGCTATGCACGCCAGGCAGCTTACCCAGTGCCGCATCGATCTCCATCAGCTCGATGCGATAACCACCCACCTTCACCTGATCGTCCATCCGCCCATGGCAGAACAGCAGGCCCCGCTCGTCCACCGCGCCCAGGTCACCCGAGCGGAAAGCGCGCGCACCGTTGTGCAAGAACATGCGCGTGGCGTTCAGATCCTCCCGGTTCAAGTAACCGCGCATCACGTGCGGGCCTGCAATGCACAGCTCGCCGTTCTGCACGAAGACTTCGCTGCCGCGCTTGGGGTAGCCAATGGGCAACTTGTCCGCGCCGGCAAGCATCACATCGTCGACGACAACCCACGTGGTGGCAACCGTGACTTCGGTCGGGCCGTAGGTGTTGAGGATGCGCGCGCTCGGAAACCGCTTGCGCAAGTGCCGTGCCAGCGTGACAGGCAGCACCTCGCCGCAGAACAGAAACGTATCCAGCGTAGGTAGGACCTGCGCGGAGAACGCCGGCTGCAGCAGTTGCTGCTGCGCAAAGGAAGGCGTCGACACCCACGTCGTCAACCCATGTACGGCGAGCTTCTGCAAGAACGCCTCGCCCTGGGCAACAGCGTCGCGCGAGGCCAGTACGACGGTGCCGCCCAGCGCGAGCGTCGCCATCACCTCGTACATCGACAAGTCGAAGCTGAACGGCGCCTGATTCAGAAACACCGGTGCCGAGCCCAGCGCAAAATCGTCCGCCATCCAATCGACCAGGGTTTGCACGCTTTCGCGGCCGATCTGCACGCCCTTGGGTTCGCCCGTGGTGCCCGAGGTGAACAACACGTAGGCCAGCCCCTTCTCTTGCAGCGGCTGCGGGTGGCTGGCGTACGGTAGCGCCTCAAACGTGGCGGTGCGCGCATCGTAGTAGGCATGCGCGCCCAGCGTGCGTGCGATGCGGTCCATGCGCTCGTCCGGGTAGATGGTGTCAACCGGCACGAACGGCGCGCCCAGCATCAACGCGCCCGCCATGGCCACAAAGAACGCCGCCTCTTTGTGCCCGCGAATGATGACCGGCACATCCGTGGCAAAGCCTGCCGCGCGTGCCTGTTCGCACCAGTGCGCGGCTTCCGCCGCGAGCGCTTGCCAGCTCAGCGTGCGGTCGTCGCCGATGACGGCATCGTGCTCGGGCCGCAGCCCGGTGTCGACAAAGCTTCCGGTGTTGAGATCAAGCCGCATCGCTCGCTCCTATCTGTTGGATTGGATGTACGCCGTCAGCGCGTTGACCGAGGCCAGGTGCTCGGCAATTTCCGTGGGCGGCACGCGCACGCCAAACTGCATTTCGACCGCCATCACGATCTCGACGGCCAGGACGGAATCCACCAGGCCGGCTTCGATCAGCGGCGTGTCGGGCTCGACAGCGCGGAGGACGATGTCCTGCACGAGCGCGTTCACATCGGCATGCAGGGTTTCTGTTTCGGTTTGAGTCACGGTTGAGTCCGGTCAGAATTGGAAATAGAGAAAGCGCACTTCACCATGCAGTTGGGCCATGCAAAACAGCAGCAGCGCGATGATGGCCACGCTCCAGCGCAGCGAAGGCCGCCAGGCAAAACGCAACGCCGCCACGTTGACCGGGCGCTCCAGCGCGGGGGAGAAACGGCCCATCCATTGATGCACGTTGGGCAGGCACCAGACGATGGCCAGCATCGCCACAAGTTGCAGCGCAAGCGCCGAGCGGCCCAGCACGATGTGCAGCCATTGCAGGCCGCTCATACCGGCCTCGCCCCACGCGGGCCAGCCCAGCGGCTCGATGCCACGCAGGCCCACCATGCCGCCCAGCATCTGCAGTGCGTCATTCACGCCATGGGCGCGGAAGAACACAAAGGCCACCAGCGCGGCAACAAACGTCAGCAACACATTGGCCGCATGGCGCAGCCGCGTGGGCTTAGCCGGCTGTGCGGCCGCACCAGCGGGTGCGCGCGCGGCTTGCCACGCACGCCAGCCGTGGTTGATGCTCAGGAAACCGGCATGCAGCAGGCCATAGATGAGGTATTGCAGCCCCGCCCCATGCCACACACCGGCCAGGCCCATGGTGTAGAACGTCGGCACCGCCACGGTGGCCGCAAAGCCGCCCACCGAGCGCTGTGCCAGTCGCCCGGTCGATTTGCCCCCCGCCATGCGCGCGCGGTTGATGCGCATGGCCAGTGGGTAATAGAGGTAGCTCGTCAGGTAACGCGTGAGCGTCATGTGCCAGCGCTGCCAGAACTCGATGATGCTGCCGGCTTTGAATGGCGAATTGAAGTTCAACGGAAAGCGCACGCCGAACATCTGCGCCAGGCCCATCGCCATATCGGAGTAGCCGGAAAAATCAAAGTACAACTGCATGGCATACGCCAGGCAAGCGCCCCAGGCCGCGAGCATCTGCAGCTCGTGCGGGGCGGCAAAGCCATGATCGGCATACGGCGCCATGGCGTCGGCCAGCAGCAGCTTCTTGGCCAGGCCGCAGGTGAACATCGTCAGGCCGATCGACAGGTTCTCCGCGCGCAGCCGATAGGTTTCGGGCCGCGCGAACTGCGTCATCATCTCTTTGTGGTGCAGGATCGGCCCCGCAATCAGGTGCGGGAAGAACGTGACGAACTGGATGAACCCCAGCGGATCGCGCTCCTTGACGATGCCGGCGTTGCAGTCGAGCAGGTAGCCGATCTGCGTGAAGGTGAAGAACGACACGCCCAGCGGCAGCGCCACGTCTTCCATGGCCACGGCCACCCAACCGGCCGGCATGATGTCGGCCACGTGCACCACCGCACCCAGCAGTGCGGCCAGGTATTTGTAGCGCACCAGCACCGCCAGATCGACCACGATGGCAAAGGCCAGCCAAGCCCGGCGCGCACGTGAGCCCGCCGCGTTGCGCAGGATGGCCCAACTCATCGCAAAGTTGAACGCAATCGACAGCGTGAGCAACAGCACGAACGACGGGTTCCACCACCCGTAGAACAGAAGCGACGCGACACACAGCCAGACCGACGCCGCACGCGGCGAGCGCGTGCCCAGCAGGTAATAGCCGGCAATGGAAACCGGCAGAAACAGCGTCAGGAAGATAAACGAGTTGAATAGCATCTCGGCCTCAATGGCTTGTGCCGTTGGGGAGGGTCGTTACCGGAAGATGTAGCGCGTCTTCCGACATTTCCCACACCAGCACGCGCAAGGTCTTGGGCCAGGTTGCACGCTTGTTCCACATGGCTTGCATGGCGCGGTCGAACTGGCCATCGTCCAGGCTCACGTTCCAGATTTCGCGGCCGAGCTGTTCGCCCAGGCGCCCGGCAAATTCGCTGCGGCGTGAAAACGAGCTGCCCGCCAGCATCACCTCCACGGGCGGTGCATCGTCGAGCAGCCCGCCCGAATGCACGGCGTTGATGGTGTCCTGTGCAACAACATCGGGCGCGGGGCGCCAGGCATCAGAAGCATCACCCAGACCCGCCAGCGTGAGCAGATCGCCCACACGGGGCTGCGGCGCGGCCTGCTGATGTTCGAAGCGCGTGTCACCACGTGCGCCCAGCATCGGCAGCACGGCCGCGCCGATCACGTTGGCGGCGGCTTGGGCGCCGTTGGCATTCCAGTGCACGTCAGTGCGGAAGTACGCGGGGCTCGCCTGCCCAAGCGCGGGCAGCAGTTCCACACGGGGGACGCCGGCAGCATCCAGCGCCTGTTGCCAGCCGGTCAGGCGCTGCGTCATGCGTGCATCCTGGTGCAGGCCGCACAGGGCTTGCGCTTCTACACGCGCCTTGTCAGGCACGGTCACCACCACCAGACGGATGCCGTCCTTGCGCAGCGCATCGGCATAGCGGTGCAACGTGGCAATGCGCGCGTCGAGCAGTGCATCGGCGCCCGGCACACCCACTTGCTGCACTAGCCCAGCGGCAGCCGGCGGCGGGCGCAGGCCATCGGCATAGAACAGCCAACCGGGGCAGCCCTCGCGCACTGGCTGGCCCAGATCGCCCAGCACGCGATAGCGCAGCGCAGCCTGCCAGCGGTGCAGCGTGCGTGCATACGGCACATCGATGACGCCCTCGATCTGGTGGCCCAGCGTGCCGTCACGCCAGCCGGCCCATTGGAACGGTTCACCGCTGTCAGCCTGGCGGGCCAGCGCCACCACGGCCACACCCAGGCCAACCACCAGCAGCAGCGCCACCATCCACGCCAAAGCACGATGCCAGAACGCGATGCGGTCGCGTGGGGCCACCTCTGCCGGGGCCTGCCCAGACAGTGCAGAGGCAGGTAAACGTGCGAGGCCGTCACTCATCGCGCAAGCGCCTTGTCCAGGCGGGCGAGCCACGCGTCTTCGGCCATGATCGATGCCGTATCCCACTGCGTGGCGGCATTCGGGCCGTTCATCATCTGGCCTTCATTGAACTGCCAGACCAGCGCCTTGATCTTGCCGGACTTGAACGCGGGCGATTCCACATAGTTCAGCAGCGTCTTCCACGGGCCGACGTTGCCAAAGGTCCAGGTCAGGCCCACGGGTTGGTCGATGGCGTTGGATAGCTTCTGCGGAAAACCCAGGTACGGCTGCACCATGCTGTTGCCCACCACGTGCAGCAGGGGCGGTGCGTCGTCCAGCAGGTCTTTGCTAGCGCCGGCTTGGCGGACGAAGAAGTGGTCCTTGCCTACGGCCTTTTTCTTTTCGGGCGGCAGCAGCTCGGCCAGGTCGCCGTAGCTGATCTCTTCCGTCCACTTGCCCAGCCGCGTGCCGCCGCCGGTGCGCTCCACAAACAGGCCGTGCGCCTGCAGCCTCTTGGCGGTGGCTGCGGCAACAGCTTCCGCAGCGCGACCGGACCAGTGATAGTCCGCTCGTATGAAAGTCGTGTCATCGGTCGGGTTGACGGTGGCAATGGTGGCAATGGCCGCCTCTGCGTCCACCATGTCGAGGCCGATATTGCCGCCGTGGGCCATCAACGCGGCATAGCGCTCCTTCACCGCTGGCGACAGCGTCATGCCATCTGGCAGCTTGTCTGCGTAAGCGCGCGCCTTGAGCGGCGCAATAACGACCACCGTGCGGATGTCGCTAGCGCTGAGCTTGTCCGCCGCCCGGTGGATGAGATCGAGCACGCGCTGGCAGCCGACGGTGTCGTCTTCAGCCAAGCTTTCCCAGCCGGGGAACAACCAGCGGTCGCGCCCTTCGATGATGGTCTGGGCCTTGCCGGCAGGCGCGGTAGCACCCTGCGCGGCCCAGGTGGAAGTGGGCAGCGCAGCAAGCGCCCCCGCCAACGGCGCGGCGCCGAGCGAGAACAGCACGCGACGGCGGCGGGCATCGATGGGCTGACTGAGGGCGCCGGACGGCGAACGAAGCAAGTCGGTCATGGCAAAGCTTTCCGATTCAGGGGTGATGTTCACTTCTTGGCCGGCGGCCAGGCCAGCTCATCACGCGTGCCGATGAGCACGGGCTTGGCGGCATCGCCGGCCAGGAACAGGCTGTAGCTGTCACCCGCGGCCAGCGGTGGCAATTGCAGCGGCATCGTGGTGGTTGCGCCGCAACTGCCCGTCAGGCGCGCGGCAATCGGGTTGATGGCGCGGGCCTGTTGCGTGCCCGCCGGCACCTGCGCAAACACGGTGGCGCCGCCATCGGCCACGGCCACCTTGCCCGCGCAGGCGCCGGCGACGTTGTAGACGCGCAGCGTGGCACGCATGGCATCCAGGCGCTCGTACGGGTTGGCCACGCGCGTGGCACGCCAGCCTTGGGCGTCTCGCGTGAGCACCACGGTGATGGCCTGGCCCGCCGTGGCGTCACTGGCCGATGCGGCGCCCGCGTTATCCGTGGCAGTAGCGGGCTTGGCAGGCTCGTGCCCATCCACCGTCACGCGCAGCAACGTGCCTGGTGTCACCACGCTCAGCCGCGTGGACGCCCCCGCCGCTAGCGCTTGCGCACCTTCGCTGCCCGGCAGCGTGATGCGTGCCGGCTGCACGGCGAGGTTCACCACGCGCACATACGTGGCGTTGGCAGGCGGCTGCGGGCCATACAGGCCGGCGACATCCTGCGCGGCAGCAGAGGCAGCACCGGGTACCGCACCCAGCACGAGCGCGGCACCCAGCTCGCGCGTCCAGTTGGTCAATGTCATGTGACGTTGCATAAGGTCAGTCGGCGACTCAGTAGGAATAGATGGCGTTGAAGAACACACCGCGCGCCCGGTCATCGCCGGCCAGCCTGAAGCGGTATTGCACAGACAGATCCACGTACGAACGCGGCGCGTCGTACTTGCTCTCGCGAAAGACGTAGCGCGTCGACACCCCCAGCCCCGCGCCAATCGGCACGCTGCCACCGTTGCTACTCACGCTGTTGTCGTAGTCCGCGCCGATGACAACGTAGGGGAACACCGTCCAGCGCGAGCTGACGCTGTCGATGCGGAACGTGCGGCCGAGCTCGGCGTTGGCTGTGGCGTAGTTGGTGCCGGCCTGCAGGTAGCGCCCGGCTTCTGCGTGGAACCGGCCCGTCCACCATGACGGAACGTCGATGCGGCGCTCGGTGCCGAAGCCGTCGAAGTACGCGGCGCGCGCCAGCCAATCGCCATTGGCCGCAGAGCCGATCGGGATCACCCGCTCCAGCGCAAAGATGGCGTTCAGATCGGTAAACGGTTTGACACGTGCACCCACTGAGGCGTGCAACGTCCGCGCGCCGCTGGGCTCATCGCCCTTGACGCCAAAGCTCTGGAGGGCGCGCGCATAGACTTCGAACGTCCGACCGCCCAGCGGACCAAACGGGCGCCAGTAGGCCTCCGTACCCGCCTGCCACGCGGTGGTCTCGCCCGGCGTGGTGGCCAGCGACGTGCCGGCGGGCATGCCGCCGCCCCGGTAGCTGAGCGTGGCGTCAAAACCCCAGTTGCGCGTGGCATCGGCATGGGCCTCCCGCATGTCGAGCATGGCCTGCGGTGTGGGCGGCGGGTCGTCCTCCTCCGGCGGCGCCAAGCCCGCGTCGATGCCGCGCTCCAAGTGCTGGATGGCAAGCGCGTTACGGCGCGCCGCCAAGGCCGCATAGGCCGCATCGGTACGCTCGTCGATGGACAGTGGGGCGATCTTGTCGGCGCGCTCGAACAGATCGCTGGCGGTCTGGTCATCACCGGCACGCTGCGCGATATAGGCGGCGGACAGCGGCGGCAGCGCGTCGAGCAGCCCATCGTCCACGATCGCCTTCGATTCACGCGTCGCGTCGCGCTCCTGCTTGGCCAAGATCAGCGCATTGACCAAGTCGACCCGGTGCTGCGCATGCTGCGGCGCCGCTTGCACGGCCAGCCGGGCGTACTTGAGCGCGGCCTTGGTATCGCGTGCCTCAGCCGCGCGCGCGGAGGCCTGCGCCGGAGCAAAGCCCGGGTCGGCCGGATACAGATCGCAGTCCGAGCCGTATTCGCTGGCGGCACAGTCGATCACCGGGCGTGCGGCCACTGCCACGCGCCGCGCGGCTTCCCCGGCAGAGGGTGCCGGTGCAGATGCGTTCGACAACTGCCGGCGCGCGTCGTACGTGCGCATGGTGATGAGCGAATCGGTGTCGTCATCAATCGGCTTGAGGTTGCCGAGCAAGTCCACCACGCGTTGCGGCTGGCCCTGCGCCAGCCAGATGTCGGCAACGATGGTCTGCATCGAACGCTTCACCGCCGCAGTGGCGTCTCTCTGCTTGAGCGCCTGCGCCAGATCCGCGTTTGCCGCTTCCGACTTGCCTTGTGCTGCACGCGCGTAGCCGCGCAGCGTCCAGGCCATGATCTCGGTGTCGTCGTAGGCGATGGCGTCGTCCAGCGCGCGCTCCATGCCCGCGAAGTCGTTTGTGACGAGCAGCGCATCGATCAGTTGCAGACGGTAGTCAAAGCGACCAGGCGCATAGACGATTGCTTGACGCGCCAGTTCGATGGCACGCGACGTATCCCCCCACTGGCGCGCATTGAGCGCAGCATCGGCCGCCTTCATGCCCAGGCTCACGCCAATGAACTTGCGGCGGATACGCAGCGGCTCGCTATCGCCAAACTGGCGCACGGCGGCCATGTCGGCTTCCCAGGCGGCCCCGTCATCGCCTGCGGCGCTAGAGGCGTCGATCAGCAGCAAGCGGAAGCGCTTCAGGTCTGGGCGCAGCGCAATCACCTCGGCGGCATAGCGCGCGGCCCCGGCAAAGTCCTTGGCCTTATGCGCCTTGTAGGCGTTCAGGGCGGTCTCCAAGGCGACACCGGTCAGCATCGGACCGCCCTCCTCGTCCTTGGCCTGGCCCTGCGCCTTACCGGCTACGCTGCCCGCTGCGCGCAGGACAGCAACGCGCCTGCGCTGCTCGACGAGCTGCGGGTCTGGCCCCAAACGCGCGATGGCGCTGTCGAGCGCCCGCCCTGCCTCCGCATACTGGCGTTGCGCCGCCAGCGCATCCGCCAGCAGCAAATGCAGCGCCATCACGTCGGGCCGCTGGCGAATGGCCTCACGCGCGAGCGCAACGCAGTTGGCATAGGCGTGTTGCTTGCAGGCATCGTAGGCCTGCTGCGCAACGCGATAGGCCGCGCCTGCCAGCGGCAACGGTTTCATCACAGGCTGCTGCGCGTGCGCCAGCGTGGGCGCGCACAGCGAGCCCGCCAGCGCCGCCAGCGTCAATCGCACCGACCAGCGTGGCCGAGATACTTGCACAGGAATGCTCTTCATTGGCTTCATACCGCCGCCGCCAGCGCCCCGCCCATGCGGTGCTGCTCCTTGATCACGTTGTCCAGCGCGTCGGGGGAGATCACGCCGCGGTTCACCATGTAGTCGCCGATGCGGCCATCGTGGTGCGGGCTGTATTCGCGCAGGGCGGCATCAAACGCTGCCCGCAGCACATGGCCGCGCTCGATCAGCAGATCGCCCAGCAACGGCACGCCGCGCGCCGGGGTGGCGGTATCCACGCGTGGCTCGGCTGTCACCGCAGGTACCACATGCATGCCGCGCAACTGCCGCAAGCCCATGGCAATTTCCCCTTCCCGTACGATGCGCTGCGCCACCTCGCGCTGTAGTTGCGCGGCCACCTCGGCAAGCACCGCATCCTGCAGCGGGCTGGCGACCAGCAGTACGGCGCACCCGGCTGCGTCTTCGCCATGCGGCAACACGCGATGGCGCACCACGGTCTCCAGCGGCAGCATGCCGGCGTGTGCGCGCAGTTGTTCCAGGTTGAGCGCACCGCGTTCCAGATCGGCCTGAAAGGCGATCGCCTCGGCCAGCGTTTCTTCATCCAGCCAGCCTTTGGACATCAGCACACGGCCCAGCGGTGCCTGGCGGGCCAGTGGGTCTTGCAGTGCTGCGTCGAGGTTCTCCTGCCCGATGGCCTGCCACATCACCAGCAGTTCGCCCAGGCGGTGACGCCGGCCGGTAAAACCGTCTTCCGAGGGGAAGTCGTGCATGGTCTTGTCCCATGCCAGGCGCTTGCCGGAAATCAAATGCGTGAGGAACATCTTCCACGCACGCGACACCGCCATGAAGTTGATGAAGTTGCCAACGATCATGCGCGGCACCGACAGCACGCCGTGCTCCCATCCATAGAGCTGCGTGACGAAGTACACGCGCTGCACCACCCGCAGCACCAGCGCGATGGCGTTGAACCACAGCAGCGTGCCCAACCACGGGTACTTGGAAAGCGGCGAGGCGATCAGCTCGGGCATCCATCCAAACTGGTCGGCCACCGCAAACAGCAGGAATTGCACGATCAGCGCGTACGCCAGAATGCCGACAAACGCGGTGACGATGCCCTTGCGGTCGCGCGCGAGCAGGTAGCGGTTGGCAGGGCCGCCCGTCCAGCCGGTCTGCTTCCAGCCCTGCAGCCCAATGCCCAGTGCCCAGCGCGCCCGCTGGCGATATGCCGTGCGGAACGTATCGGGAAAGAATTCGCGCACGCACAGCGGCATGGTGAGCGTGAATTCGCGCTCGGGCCCGAACCCGAACCACGATTTGCGCCGCATGCTGAACTGCACGGGAAACCGCGCAAAGATGGACTGCATGCCCATCCTGCCCAGCCGCGCGCCCACGTCGTAGTCCTCGGTCAGGCTTTCGGTGTTGAAGGGCTGGTTGCCGGTTTCCGCCGCCAGCGCGAGCAACGCGCGCCGCGAGAAGCAGGTGCCGACACCGGCCGAGGGCACCGTGCCGGCCAGGCTCTCGCGCACCACCAAGTCCTTGCCGTGCCACTCGGCAAACTCGTCCATGTAGGTGCCGGCCACCAGCTCGAACCAGTTGCGCTCGAGCGATGCCACCGGCAGCTGAATCATGTCCTTGCGCGGCAGCAGGTAGTTGTAGAAGCGCAGCTCCAGCGGGTGCAGCACGTCTTCGCTGTCATGCAGCACCACGCCGGCAAATTCCATGTTGTGGTCGCGCTCGTGCTTGAAGATGGCCTGGATGACCCAGTTCAGGCAGTCGGCCTTGCAGGTGGGGCCGTCGTGCGGCACTTCCACGCGGCGCAACTGCTTGTAGCGACGGCGCATGCGCTCCACCTCGTTGATGGTCTGCGCATCGTTCTGGTAGGTACCGACGAACACCATGTAGCTGCGGTAGTCGAGCACGCTGACCATGTTTTCGATCATGGCGGCAATCACGTCGTACTCCAGCCAGGCTGGCACCATGATGGCGATCGGCTGCTCGGCGCGGGCCTTGAGCTGCTCCACCGTCAGCGGCGTATAGACCCGCTTGACCGTGAAGCGGCGATACACCTCCCGCACCCAGAACCACGCGTCAATGAACAGATCATCCAGGCTCGAGAGCAGGATGATCACCGCCACCACGATGGCCAGCAGCTCCAGCCCGTGGTAGTACCAGGCCACCAGGTGACCCGCATGCCATTGGAATGCTTCGAGTGTCACGACTTGGACCCACGACGCCGGCGTGCGTAGGCCGCTACCGCCAGCAGGATCAGGAACAGCAACACCACGACGCCCGGCCCGGCCCACGACCAGAAGCTCTTGAGCACGTGCGGGCGATCTTCCTCACTGGGCAGGACTTCACCGGGGTGCTGCGTGTCGAACACGCGGGCAACGCCATCGCTGGCCACCACCGCCACGTCGCCGCGCGACAGGCGCAGCGTGGCTGGCAACACCGGCGCCACGGGGCCAACGGTGCGATAGACCACGCCCGTGGCACTGCCCGCCTTCGCCACTTGCACAATGCCGAGGTTGGTCAGGCCCGACACATCGGCTAGCAACTTGTCGGAGGCCGTCGTCAGCGTCAGGCGGTCTTTCGACAGCACGGCGCGGCCGCTCTCGTCACGCAGGGGCACGTCGATCGCCAGGAAGGTGTCTTTGGGCGCTGCGGCCTCGTTGTCCGCCACTGTGGTGAGCTGGCCGCGCGTGGGCGCGATGCCGGCGGCATTGGCCAACCGCGCCACGCGTGGCAGCGTGGCCGCCGCATCCCCCAGATAAGCGTTCGGCACGAGCACGTTGGCCTGCGAGGCAAAGCGCGCCACCATGCCGGTGAAGCTGGGTTCCAGGCTGCCGCTTTCCAGCGTGATGTGGCTGCTGGGCAGCACGGCCACCGGATAGCCCTGCAGACGCGCACGGCAGCCATCTTCGGGCGGACGCTGGAACAGCACGCGCAGCAAGTTGGATGCACCCAGCGCGTAGTGCGGAACGCGCGCCGTGATGCGCTGCACGCGCCCGTTCTGCTTGAGCAACTCCGAGCCGATCAGCATGCCGTTGAAATAGATCGACGCCACCTGGCCGCTCACGCTGGCTGACGGCGCAGCCGCAACGTCGAGCACCACCTCGCCCGGCAACTTGCCCTGGCCCGAGACCGTGCTCAGGTCAAAGCTGGCATCCCAGGTAGCGCGGCCCAACACTTCCATCGTGCGCGGCTCGCCGCCCAGCAGCGACAGCGCGATCTTGTCGCCATACGCATGCGGTGCGCCGTCCAATTGGTGCACCACGATACGGTTGGAGGCATCAATGGGCCGCCAGGCTGCCGCCAACGCCGCCACGCCGCCCACATCGCCCGTCACGATCACCACCTGCCCCGGCAGATGCGCAAGCCGGACTTCGCCCGCCGCCAGCGGCTCGGCGATCGGCGCCCAGGTGCGAGCGCGCCATTGGTCAAACGCTGAGGCGGCCGGTGCGGAAGCCGCGGCCACCTGCTCGCGCAGCGCGTCCAGCGAGGCCTTGAGGCTGGAGCGCAACGCGTCGTCGGCCACCACGATGTCCGGCGCGAACGCCGTGCGCGATGCCAGCGCAATCCACGCACCCACCTCAGCCGGGTTGGCGAGCTTGTGTTGGCCGCCGGCCGCCAGCGCAGCAAAGGCCGGCACGCTCTGCAGCGCTTTCGGCACGCTCACCCCGGCCAGGTCAACGCTCTCGCCCACCATGGGCCAAGCCCGCACGACGGGGCGCCTGTTCTCGCCCTGCAGCAGCGCGATCGTCCGCCAACTCACGTCGTACGCGGGCGCGGCCACCTTGTTGGCGCTCAACGCCACGGTGGGCGCCGGTGGCAGCGCGCTCCACGCGGTCCGTAAATCCGTGATGGCCGCCGGATCAAAGCGATACGTCAGCCGCGACGTTGGTGCAATGCGCAGCACGTTGCCGATGGCGGTCTGGTCCGTACAAATGGTGTCGTTGATGATGGACGACCACTGCAGCCCCAGGCGGATAAAACCCGTGGGCCGTGGACCACCATCCACGCCCAGGCTGGCCGCCACATCACCCTGATACTGCGTGAAGCCGCGTGCCAGCACCGGTGCACCGTCAAGCGACACCAGCATGGTGGTCCGCCCGCTATCGGCCCGCAGATAGGCGCCATCCAGCTGGAGCGCCGCATCGGAAATGGGCAGGTTGGCGGGCACCGGCAGATACAGCTCGCGGACGGCGTCCGGCGCGTGCAACACCAGCGGCTCGCGCACCCCCACCTCGGCCAGTGCCACGCTGCGGGCCACGACACGCCCTTGCGAAAGCTGCGCCAATGCGGTGCCGATATCGTCCGATGCCGCACGGGCTATCTGAGGGGCACTCGCCATCAGCCAAGCGACCGCAAACGTCGCCGCCGAAGCGTGTGCCATGCAATGAAAGGAACGGTCAGAATTCACGTCGATAGTCTCGTAATGATGGAAGCGGCCTTGCCGCAGGCGCCCAGCCGCTCAGCCACGGGCGGTACACCCTGGCGCACGATGCTGTTCAGTCAGAAGTTCAAGCCGCGGATGCGGCAGACACCCGCAGCGAGCGCATGGCGCCTACTACGGATCGGGAATGCTTGGCCCATCCGTGGGTCAATCGGTTGACTCGGCAGCCTGGTACCTGCCTTGCGGCATCAGCCCACAAGCCATGCCAAGCGCGCAGGACCGCGCCGCCAAGTCAACGCCTGAGGAGTGCGCCCCTCAGGTCAAGAAAACGCTATGGGGAGGATTCGTTCGGGCCAAAGAGGCCGGCCCAAATGCGAGCACTGCACGAGCGTGTTGGCAGGCAGGACACGCCCCGCAGCGTGTGATGGAGGCGAACGTCGAGGCCCCGCGTTGGGCGCCCTCGCACGTTGCAGTGGTGTGTTGTTTCATGACTTTCCCCGTCACCAAATCGAAATAACCCAATCGTCCGAGTTGCGAGCTCGAGACCTAAACTTTTTTATGTATTCGCTTGCTTAGCGCCGCGCTGACCCTTGAAACGCGCGACATCTTCCATCTGCAGTTCGTCAGGCTGCTTCCAACGCATCGCCCTCAAACTCCTGCACAGGCACACCACGCAACGCCATGGCGATCCGCTGCGATGCCCGTCCGTCGCCATAGGGGTTCAGGCGTTGCGCAAAGGCGCGCCAGTCGTCGTCGTTGTCGAACAGGTGGTTGACGGCGCTGACGATGTTCACCACCTCCGTGCCGACCAGGCGCACCGTGCCGGCCTGCACGGCTTCGGGGCGCTCCGTCACGTTGCGCATCACCAGCACAGGCTTGCCCAGCGATGGCGCTTCTTCCTGCACGCCGCCGGAGTCCGTCAGGACGACGTGCGCGCGCTGCATCAGGCGCACGAACTGCGCGTAGTCCAGCGGCTCGATCAGGTGCACATTCGGCAGACCCGACAACGTGGCCTGCACGGGGCCGCGCACATTGGGGTTCAGATGGATGGGGTAGACGATCTGGATGTCGTCGCGTCGCGCCAGCGTGGCCAGCGCCTCGCAGATGTTGGCAAAACCGGGGCCGAAGTTCTCGCGCCGGTGGCCAGTCACCAGCAGCACCCTGCAGTCGTCACGCAGAAACGGGAAATGCGCATCCAGCCCGGTGCGGAATTCGCCATCGCTCAGGATGCGCTGCGTGGTCTGCAACAGCGCGTCGATCACCGTATTACCGGTCACGATGATCCGGCCACCCAGGTTCTCGGCCATCAGGTTGCGGCGCGATGACGCTGTCGGTGCAAACAGCAGGTCGGCGCAGATGTCGATGGTGCGGCGGTTCATCTCTTCGGGCCACGGCTGATACAAGTCACCGGTGCGCAGGCCGGCCTCCACGTGGCCCACCGGAATCCGGCGCTGGAACGCGGCCAGCGCCGACATCATTGCCGTCGTGGTGTCGCCGTGCACCAGCACGCGATCGGGGCGCTCGGTTTCCAGCACATCATCAAACGCGGAGACCAGGCGCGCACCGAGCCCGTTCAGCGTCTGGTTCTGCGTCATCAGTTGCAGGTCGATCTGCGGCACGATGTCGAACAAGTCCAGCACCTGCTGCAGCATCTGTTTGTGCTGGCCCGTCACGCAGACCACGGATTCAATGGCGGACTGCCGCGCGAGCGTTTTCACGAGCGGCGCCATCTTGATCGCTTCAGGGCGCGTGCCGAAGACGGAAAGAACTTTCATAAGCCGGATCGAAACAGGCAGCCCGCGCGAGGATTGCGCTTGCCACACACAGGACGGATGAGGGAATCGATTCGATGTCCAGCCGTGCACCCATTATTGTTTTGACGGCAAATGGGCGTGAATTGCGGAACATCACGAGGGCGCCAATTGTCGCAATGAATCAGCGCATTTCGCCACCTCTCTTCTTTCTACACAGAAAGACTGCCGCGTATTACCCCGCTGTTTAAACCGGACTAATTTCATCCAAATGATGTCGGAAACATCATCAAAAAGAAAACATATTGCAAATGCAATGCGCGGGCGACAGCGCAGCCGAAAAATTCCCGCCAGACCTTGCTGTACACGGCTTTACGGTGGCAACAGCAAGCCCGCAAGACACATCGACATGGCTAGATTTGGATTCGCGCCAAGGGAAAATCTTGGCAAATGCGAAATCAATGCAAATATGCGAACACAACATCGATGCCCGCCCATTAGAGGGAAATGTAATGGTAATTTTTACAATCCCCTGAATTACCACTACCAGCCGACTGCCGATACCTGAACATAAAAAGGCGTTCAAAAGAAAACACCACAGCGGAGCCCTCGCCGCACGCAGAGCGCACCGGCCCGCGCGACGCGCGTGTAGAATCCTCGCCCCAACCTTGCTGCTCGATTTCCCCGCATGGACTACCAAGCCATTCTGGACACCATCCACCGCGACATTCAGCCGTGGCTCGGCCAGGGGCGCGTTGCCGACTACATCCCCGAACTGGCCGGTGCGAGCGCTTCCGATTTCGGCATGGCCATCGTCACGCTCAGCGGCGAGGTGTATCGCGTGGGCAAGGCCGATGTGCCGTTCTCCATTCAGAGCATCTCCAAGCTGTTTGCCTGCACGCTGGCCTTCCAACTGGAGGGTGAGGCGCTCTGGAAGCGCGTCGGCCGTGAACCCTCGGGCAATGCGTTCAACTCGCTGGTGCAGCTGGAATACGAAAACGGCATCCCGCGCAACCCGTTCATCAACGCAGGGGCGCTGGTGGTGACCGACGTGCTGTGCCGGCGCTTCGTGCAGGCGGAAACGGCCCTGGTGCAGTTCATGCGGCGGCTGGTGAACAACCCGCGCATCGACTATGAGCGGCGCGTGGCGGAGTCGGAACTGGCCCATGCCGACCGCAACCGCGCCATGGCGCACTTCATGAAGAGCTTCGGCAATCTGCAGATGCCGGTGGAAACGGTGATCGACGCGTACTGCCGCCAGTGCGCCATCGAGATGGACTGCACCGACCTCGCACGCGCCGTGCTCTTTCTCGCCAACGGCGGCGTGGTGCCCTGGAGCAGCGAGCGCATCGTCGACGCCAGCCCCGCCAAGCGCCTGTCTGCGCTGATGCTGACGTGCGGCACCTACGATGCCGCCGGCGATTTCGTCTACCGCGTCGGCCTGCCCGCCAAGAGCGGCGTGGGCGGGGGCATTGTCGCTGTGCTGCCGGGCGAGTTTGGCGTGTGCGTGTGGTCGCCGGGGCTGGATGTCAGCGGCAACTCGCTGGCGGGCCTGCAGGCGCTGGAGTGGCTGACCACCCTGTCGGGCCGCTCCATCTTCTAAGCGGCGCTGTCGATCGTTTTTCTATCCACGCACGCGCAATAGAACGAAAAAAGCGCGGCGTCTTCCAAACGCCGCGCACCGTGCGCTCATGGGGGGAGCACAGACGTTAAATCGATGCGAGTTGCCGGCCACGCGTTTCCGGCAGCGTCAGTGCGGCCAGGATCAAGATGCCGTAGGCGCCCGCCGCGAAGATGCCGATGGCATGGCCCAACGAAGAATGCGCGCTCACCTGCCCGATCAAGAACGGAAAGCACGCCCCGACCGCACGGCCAACGTTGTAGCAAAAGCCCTGGCCCGAACCGCGCACTTCCGTGGGGAACAGCTCGGTCAGGAACGCGCCCATTCCAGCGAAGATGCCCGAGGCAAAGAACCCCAGCGGCAGGCCCAGCAGCAGCATCAGGCCATCGGTCACCTCCAGGTGCGTGTAAGCCAGCGCCACCACCATCGACCCCACCGCAAACAGAATGAAGTTGCGCTTACGACCCAGGCGGTCGGTCAACACGGCGCTGGTGAGGTAACCGATATACGAGCCGATGATCACCACCGCCAGATAGCCGCCGGTGCCCAGCACCGTGAGGTGGCGTTCGGTTTTGAGAAAAGTCGGCAGCCACGTGGTGATGGCGTAGTAGCCGCCCTGCGCGCCCGTCGTCAACAGCGCCGCACGTAGTGTGGTGCTCAGCAGCTTGGGCGAGAAGATGGCGAAAAAGCTTGTACCGCCATCGGCCGATTGCCGTGTCTTGGCCTCTTGAAAGACTTCCGGCTCTTTCACCAGTTGACGCAGAAAGAACACAAACACCGCCGGCACGATGCCCACCAGGAACAGCGCACGCCAGGCCGTCTCCGGCGGCAGCACGGTAAAGAACCACGCGTAGAGCAACGCCGACGCGCCCCAGCCGAGCGCCCACCCGGCCTGCACCATGCCGACGGCCTTGCCGCGATCCTGCGCGCGGATGGCCTCGCCGATCAGCACGGCGCCAGCCGTCCATTCGCCGCCAAAGCCGAAGCCCATCAGCGTGCGGGCAATCAGCAGCTGCTCGTAGTTCTGCGCGAGGCCGCATAGAAAGGTGAACACCGCAAACCACAGAATGGTGATCTGCAGCGCGCGCACGCGGCCAATGCGGTCCGACAGAATGCCCGCCACCCAGCCCCCCGCGGCGGATGCCAGCAACGTGCAGGTGCCGATGAGCCCCGCGTCCGCCTTGGACAAGCCCCAGATACCAATCAGCGTGGGGATGACGAAGCTGAGGATCTGTGTGTCCATCGCGTCGAGCGCGTAGCCGACCTTGCAACTCCAGAACGTGCGGCGCTCCTGCGACGAGATTTCGCGATACCAGCGGAACAGGCCGCCTGACCCAGCGGCAGATGAAGCTGCGCTGTCCGCCCCGGTGGGCGCTCGCGCAACCGTTGCTTCGGTTGTCATGGTGCTTCCTCCTTTGATTGATGCTGTCTCGATGCTTGTATAGGCCGGCGCCTCTGCGTGCACCGTTCAGAGCCGCTAACAAAACCGCCCTGGCGTCGTTGCGCCTCCCGCAGTGACCAACACTCGGTACTACTTGTACTGTCTGCGTCGGCACGCCTAGCCAGGACAGTTTTGTTAGCGGCTCTAAGAACCCCTACCCGTCCGTCGTCGCGTTGGCTGAGGTTTCAACTCAGCGCTGCGGTACGCAGATCGGTGATCAGCATGTGCCCCGGCGCATGCGTGATACACAGCTCGGGCCGTGCCTGCTGCACGACGGATTGCGGCGTCACCCCGCACGCCCAGAACACCGGCACTTCACCCGCCTGCACAGGCACGGCATCGCCCCAGTCGGGCTGCGCAAGATCGGCAATGCCGATGGCCGCTGGGTCCCCAAAGTGCACCGGCGCGCCATGCGCACGCGGCATGCGCGAGGTGATCTCGATGGCGCGAATGGCGTCGGGCACCGACATCGGCCGCATCGACACCACCAGCTTGCCCGCCAGGCGTGATGTGCCCACCGTCTCGATCGACGTGCGGTACATCGCCACGTTGCGCGACAGGGCGATATGGCGCAGCGGCACGCCGGCTTCCATCAATGCATGCTCGAACGAAAACGAACAGCCGATGGCGAAGGCGACCATGTCGTCGGTCCAGAGCGCTTCCACATCGGTGGGTTCATCGGCCAGCTCGCCGTTGCGGTAGACGCGGTAGCGCGGCACATCGCGCCGCACGTCCACTTCCTGACCCAGGTGGCGGAACACCGGCACGCCGGGTTCGGTCACGTCCAGCAGCGGGCACGGTTTCGGGTTGAGCTGGCAGAAGCGCAAGAACTCATTGGCCCAGGTGTCGCGCAGCATCACGATGTTGGCTTGCACATAGCCGTCACACAGCCCGCTGGTGTGGCCGCGCAGCACGCCGGAGCGCGCTGCGAGCCGGGCCGAGTACGGATTTGCATAGGCCACGCTGGCGCCGCGTGTGTAGGCCTGGGGGGGCGCCTGGGGGGGTGTCGGTTGCTCCAGCGTGTGTTCAGCGCGGGCCGTCTCCACTGCCGATTTCATGCAAGCTCATCCACGAGGTTGATCGTGCGGGCCATTGTGAAAGCGTGATGAAACGCGGTCCAACGAAAGTTTCGGATGGCGGGCGATAGGAAAAGGTGATTGCCACGACAGTTGCTGAGGCCCTAGGCCGCCACGCTGCTCCGCTCCACCTCTTCCGCCATCGCATAGCGTGGCCCCACCGACAGGCAGAACTCGCGCGCCATCGTCCGTGCCAGGCCGACGATGGCCTCATGCACTTCCAGCCCGGCCCCGGCACGCCAGGAAGCAATGATGGGCAATGTCGGCAGCGCAGGCTCGATCTCCAGCACGGTCAACGCGCCGCTTTCAATGCGGTCCCGCACCAGCACGGTGGGCAATGCCCCCACGCCAAAGCCGTCCCCCACCAGACGCGTCATCGCCGCCACCGAGTTGACGCAGTTCACACGTGGCGATTCGATGCCGTTCAGGTGCAGCAGATTCAGCATGTCCTGGTGCGGCCGCGAGTTGCGCACGAAGGTGATGAGGCGTTCGCGCGCCAGCTCCTGCAAGCTGGCATAGGGATGCGCCAACCGCGAATTGGCGGCCACCACCCAGTGGATGGGATATTGCGCAAGCTGCACATTGCGCACGCTTTCCGCGCGCAGCAGGTCCGTCTGAAAGGCGATGTCGAGTGCACCCTTTTGCAGTTGCTCAACCAGGTGCATGGCGCTGTCGGCCACCAGTTCAATTTCCAGCGCGGGAAACATCTCGGCAGTGCGCGCAATCAGCGGAGACAGCCACGTGTGGATGACGCTGTCCATCGCTCCCACCCGCACGCGCCCCTCAAAGCCCGGTCGTTGTGCGACTGCGGCCTGCAACTGGTGCAGTGTGCTCACCATGCGGTCGGCGTATTCCAGCACCTTGTGGCCATCGGGCGTGAGCTGCACACCGCGCGTATCGCGGTCGAACAGCCGTACGCCCAGCTCTTCTTCCAGCGCGGCAATGCGCGCAGAAATGGACGCCTGCGTGGTGAACAGCTTGTCCGCCGTCAGGCGGAAGCTGCGCAAGCGCGCAACCCATACAAAGGTTTCTAGAAAACGCAAGTTCATGCCGTGCCCCTCGTTTTGTTTTCTACGGCTCTGTCACCCGGTTACGAACGTTCGTACGGCAACGCCTTCCCATCGCTCCCCAGTCACCCGGTGCGAGCCGAATGCCCGGTGGCGCAACAAGATTGCCGGCGATGCCAAGGACGCGGTGGAGAAGCAAGTCCCGAGCCAGCCGGTCCGTACACGCAAGACGCAACGGGGCAGAACCCGGACTTCGTCGCCCCTGGCGGTATCGTGCGCATCGGTTAGCGGAGGATAGCCGGCGCTGCAGTCACGCGCCCCTCTTCTCTTTTTTCAAGACGTGGATGACACGTACGGGTTGCCCACCGCATCGGCCCCTTCGGCCCAGCGCAGCAGCGCCGCGACATCGCGGAAGAGTGTGCGGTCGATGGTGGTGTCCATCGGCACGCTGTCGTGCAGGCGCTCGGCCAGGCCGGCGTTGGCGGCGGTCGGCACCAGATGGTATTCGGCCATCTGCCGGATGCGCTGGACGGCTTCTCCGCTGCCCTTGGCGATCACCATCGGCAGTGTGCCGTCACCCGGGTAATACAGCGCCACCGCATGCCGCGCGCTGAACACGACAGCCGTGGCAATGCGCATCCGATCTTCCAGCGCGCTGTATTGCACTTCCAGCGCGAGCTGCCGGCGCCGGCCGACGATATGTGGATCACCCTGCAGCTCGCGGTGCTCGCGGCGCAGTTCGTCGGTCAACATGCGGTTCTTCTTGAAGAACTCGAAGCGCACGTGCCAGTAGTCCAGCGCGGCCATCAGCACATACACCACCGCCGCCCAGCCGAACAGCACCAGCAGCAGATGCGCCACCACAGCCAGAATGGCCGCCGGCCGCCCGTAGCCCGCCTGCAGCGGCAAGTCCAACGACCCGCGAATCACCACGAACAGCGTGAGCGACAGGCACCCCACCTTGAACAGCATGATGGCCAGGCCGATGAGGTTGCGCACGGAAAACATCCGTTGGATGCCCTCCCCCGGATTGAGGCGGGACATCTTTGGCGTCAACCGTTTGGGCGCAAACATGCCGCCTACCTGCGCAAACGCCCCGAGCACCGCCAGCACGGCCACCAAGCCCAGAACGGCCACGCTCATCAGCGCCCATTCCGCGCCCGCCGAAACGAGCGCCTGCCGTACCGCCGCGGATGGATCACGCGCCTGCGTGACTGCCGTCACGTTCTGCACCAGCAGCCCGCGCAAGTGCTCCAGCAACCATGGGCCGCCCTGCCACAGCAGCACCAGCATCCCGATGAAGACCAGTGCGCTCGTCACGTCCGTGCTGCGGACGACCTCGCCTTCGCGCCGGGCATCTTCCAGCCGGCGCTGCGTGGGCTTGTGCTGCTTCTCGCTCATGGCGCCGCGCTGTGCAGCAGTGCGCGCAGCAGCCAGACCATCTCGCCATTGCCGGCCAGGAAGGTGCGCAGCGATTCAAAAACAAAGCCGAGGAACAGCACCATCATCAGCACCGCCAGCAGGCTCTTCACCGGCTGCGCGAACAGGAACACATTCAACTGCGGCACCGAGCGGTTGATCAGCCCAATGCCTAACTCCGCCACCACCAGCACGATGATCACAGGCGCGGCCAGCTTGAGCGTCCAGCCGAGCACGCTGTCGGCCTCGTGCACGGCAAACTGTTCCAGCGCCACCGATGCACTGGGCAGCATGCGCTCGATCGGCCAGAGCTTGTACGACTCGAAGAACGCGCCGAGCATCACGTGCAGGCCGCCACCCGTGACGAACAGCGTAATCGCCATGAAGCCGAGAAAGCTGGCAGTCGGGCCGCTCTCGTGCCCCGCCACTGGGTCGAAGAATGACGCGTTGCCCGAGCCGGTCTGGAAGTCGATCAGGTGGCCGATGTTCTCGATGGCCCACAGCAGCGCGCCAAACGCCATGCCCAGCAGCACGCCGATCAGCGCCTCCTTGAGCGCCAGCGCCATCCATAGCGCACCGCCCTGCACGTTCATGGCCGCACCCGCCATGGAAGGCGCCACAAACACCGCTAGGATGGCAATGAACCCGCTGCGCACCATGCCCGTCACCACCCGCCCGCTGAACACCGGCACGATAAACATGATGGGCAACAAGCGCGGCAGCACCAGCAACGCCTGCCGGAACAGGCCTTCCATGGAATGGGGGTCGAACCCTTGCATCGGCTCAGGCAGTGGTCTTCTGGCGGACAAGCTGACGGGCGAGTTGGGCTTCCAGCGCAGCGTCTTCTTCCTGCCACTCTGCGGCACGGCGCTGCGCGGCCACCACGCGCTGCTCGGCGCGGTCAACGGCTTCGCACTTGGCGTTGGCGCGGGCTACATGCTGCTGCGCACGTGCTTGCGCTGACTGCTGGGCAGCCAGCATTGCGCTGGTTTGAGTCGACTCGACATGCGCATTGACGATGGCGCGGTCCAGCGCCAGCCGTGCCGCATTGGCGGCGCACAGCAACGCGACTGCACTGCGCGCGTCGTCACGCACAGCCTGTTCGATGGCGGCGTCGTGCGCAGAACGCGCCGACACCGTCTGCTGCAACCCCTGCTGAGCCGCGGCGTTCTGCGCGGCGGCTTGTGCCACCAGAGCGGCCTGTTTCTGGGCGCGCGCCATGGCGCCCAGCTTGCGTGCCTCGCGCACACGGGCCAGTTGACGCAGCACCTCGGTCATAACGCCCCCACCACAGCTTCGAGGTCGGTCACCGTGCGCTCCAGCTTCACGCTCACGTCGGCGTCTTGCTCGAAGAAACGCGTGAGCGCGGCATGGGCGCGTAGCGCGGCATCGCCCAGGGCATCGCTGCCTTCGCGGTATTCGCCAATCTGCACGAGCAATTCAATCTCCTGGTACTTGGCCAGCAACTCGCGTACACGCTGCGCGGCTGCGCGATGCGCGGGCGTGGTCACCTGCGGCATCACGCGACTGATACTGGCTAGCAAATCGATGGCCGGATAGCGCCCCGCCAGCGCCTGCTTGCGCGAGAGCACGATGTGCCCGTCCACGATGGAGCGCACCTCTTCGGCAATCGGGTCGCTCTCTTCATCGCCCTCCACCAACACGGTATAGAACGCCGTGATGACGCCGTGCGCCCCCGCCCCGGCACGCTCGAGCAACTGCGGCAACACCGAAAAGGTGGACGGCGGAAAACTGCGCCGCGTGGGCGGCTCGCCGCTCGCCAGGCCGACCTCGCGCTGCGCGCGCGCAAACCGCGTGAGCGAATCGACCAGCAGCAGCACGCTCTTGCCCCGGTCCCGAAAGTACTCGGCCACGGCGGTGGCCACCAGCGCGCACTTCACGCGTTCCATCGCCGGACGGTCGGACGTGGACACCACCAGCACCGTCTTGCGCCGCGTGGCCTCCGGCAGGCACAGCTCCAGGAACTCACGCACCTCGCGCCCGCGCTCGCCGATCAGCGCGATCACGTTGACATCGCTCTGCGCGCCGCGCGCGATCATGCCCAGCAGCGTGCTCTTGCCTACGCCCGATGGCGCAAAGATGCCGAGCCGCTGGCCGATGCCGACCGTTAGCATGGCGTCGATGGCGCGCACGCCCGTGGAAAGCGGCGCATCAATACGGCGGCGTGACAACGGGCTGGGCGGTTCGGCATGCGTGGAGACACGCTCATTGGTGAACAGCGGCCCGCCGCCATCCATGGGGGCGCCTAGGCCATCCAGCACGCGGCCGAGCAGCGCATCGCCCACGCCAAAGCGGTGCGCGCTGCCCGACGGAATCACCTCCGTGGCCGCCGACAAGCCATGCACACTGCCCAGCGGCGTCAGCAAGGTGGACTGCCGCTCAAAGCCGACGACTTCCGCATAGATGCTGCGCTCGCCCGGCGTGCGCAGTTCGCATACCTCACCCAGCCGCGCCTGGATGCCCGACGCGTTGAGCATGAGCCCCACCGCACGGTGGATGCGTCCGCGCATCTGCACACCGGTGGGCAGGCCGTCGGCACGCTCCAGCACGTCGCGCAGGCTGCGTTCGAGATCTCCTGCATTGATGACGTGGCTGACGGTGGGCTCGGTCATGTTTCGTCTCCGGCCAGCGCTGCATGCAACGCGGCAAGCTGCGTATCGATGCCGGCCTCGACCACGCCGGATGCGGTTTCCACCACCAGTGCCTCTTCCGACAGGCTGGCATCGGGCACCACGCGCACGCGGCGGGTGCCATCCGTCATCGTCTCGAGCACGCGCTCCAGGTCGGCCACCTGCTGCGGGGCAATACGCACGGTCAGCACGGGCTCGTGTTCGACCAGCGTTTCGATACGCGCGAAGGCCTTGGCGTAGATGGCATCGCGCGGCAGATCGGCCACCAGCTCGCGCACCGTGCGGGTGACCAGCTCGGCCATCAGTTGCTTCATGGCGGCCAGGGCGCGGGCGTTGGCCAGGGCATCGGCATACAAGCGCGTGGCAGCTTCGCGTTCGCCTTGTTCGTACCCGGCGTCGTAGCCGGCCTTGAGTTGCTGTGCGCGCTGGGCTTCGGCGTCTTCCATCAGGCGTGCACGTTCCTCCTTGGCGGTGCCGAGAATGCTGTTGGCGTCCAACAACGCAGCGTATTCGTGCTGCTTGAGCACCTTGCGCTCACTCAGGATGTGCAGCTTGTCGGTGGTGATCAGAAAAGCCAGTCCCATGCCGGCACCTGTTCAGGAATCAAGCTCAGCCGCAGCAGTTCGCCCAGCTCGGCACGCTGCGTGCGGCCCAGCAGATAAGGCGGCCGATCGGCATCGGCTGCGTTGCGAGGAAACTTCAACGCCAGCCGCCGGATGACGGCCGGGCCAAAAGGCACCAGAAAATCGGTCAAGAGCCGCCGCCCCCGGGCGCGCAGTGTTTCCACCGCCAGGCGCGGGTGCTGGCGTTGCGGCTGGAGGGTCTCGGCGACGGCGTCGAAAGCCGGCATACGCTCCAATGCAAACGTCACCAGCGGCGCCCCGAAGGCAAGATCGATGGCCTGCCGCGTCTTGCGCGAGACCTCGCCTTCGCGCAGCCATTGGCGGTGCAGGCACAGGCCACAGCACGCGGCCAGGCGCTCCAGCGCGTCGGCGGGCAACAAGGCGATGCGCTTTTCCACGGGGGCGAAGTCGTAGTCCCAAGCTCCCTGCAACTGGTGGGCCTGCAACAGTGCCTGCGCCAGCACGGCACGCCCCGCTTCGCCATAACGGGCAGGGTCGCGCAGGGTGAGCGGCCAATCCGCCGGCAACCACGACGCATCGATGTAGCGATCCGGCCGCAGGTTGAACGTCGCAACCAGCCCGGCCAGGCGCGCGTCCGTGGTCATGACGCACGCTCCGCCCCGCGTCCGCCTGGCCGGCCGAGGTTGTCGAACACACCACGCCGCCATGCCACGAGGCCCGTCACAGCCAGCGCCGCGACGATCAACAAGCCAAGCAGCCACACCAGCGGATTGCGCGTGCTGAACGTGCCGAGCAACGCTGCCCCCTTGCGCACATCCACCGGCACCGGCTGCGCGCCCTGCAAGAACAGCGAGACGTTGTCGTAGCTCAACCCTTCAATGCTGTGCGCGACGAGGTCTTTCACCATCGGCGCCATGGCGGTGAGGTTCACGCCGGGCCGATAACGGATATACACCGCAGCCGATGCGGGCTTGGCCTTGTCGGCCAGCGGATCGTTCTCGGGGATGACGACGTGCACGTGCGCGAGCATCACGCCATCCACATCCAGCAGCGTGCGCGACAGCTCCTGCGATACGCCGTAGATGTAGCGCACGCGTTCCTCTGCGGGCGTGGCAACCAGCCCCTGCTTCTGGAACACCTGCCCGAGCGAGGCCAGGCGTGGACGCGGCAGGCCCTGCGCGCGCAGCACGGTAAGCGACGGGCCCATGTCGGCCTCGTCGACGGTGAGCGTCCAGGTGCGGCCTTCCTGGCCCTGGCCGTCCTGCGCCGTCTTCTGCGCGCCGATGCCCGCCGCTGACAGCGCAGCCACCATCTCGTTGGCCTCGACCTCTGGCAGGCCGGTGTACAGCTCCTGCTCGCAGCCGGCCAGGCCGAAGAGGCACGCCAGCGCCAGCAGCACCCCCAGCAATCGGTTCATGTCAGCCTTCCTGGTTCTTCAGCAGCGAGTGGCTCACGCCGTTGGCGGCCTGCGCAAAGCTCATGTCCATCTGGTATTCGGCCAGCGTCATGGAGGCGAAATAGCTGAAGTCGGCTAGCTTCACCATCGTCATGGTCACATCCATGCTGTCGAGCGAATCGAGCATCTCCTGCCGCTTGGCGTTGATGCTGGTGTAGCGCTCGTTGAGGTCGTGCCCGTAGTCGCGCCACTGGCCCATGGCGCCATCCGCACCGGGCCCGCGCGTGAACGTGAACGAGACGTCCGGCACCGGCGATGGCGTTGTGCTGACGGCGTGGGACACCACCGGAATCGGCTGCGCCGGCAGCGTGGTCGGTTGCACCGTGGCGGTGGCGACGGGGCGCATCATGTTGCCGAATTGCTGCGCGTCGACCGGGGTTGCAGCTTGCGTTGTGGGGGCGCCGATGCCTTGCTCGACCTGTCCTGGCCCCTGTGCGGCGTAAGCCGCTGGGTTGACCTGGGCGGCCTGGCTGGCGCTGGCTGCACCTGCGACACCCGCGGCACCACCAGCTTGTGCCTGCGCAGCCTGGGTTGCAGCAACGGCCGCAATCGCATTCGTTTCGATCGACATCGTGCCCTCCTGAATGGGGTAAAGCGGCGGCAGGCCACGCCCACCGCCGCCGGGATGCGCGTCAGCTCGCGCGTGCGCCGTCTCGAACGGCACCGGCTGCCGAGGCCGCCGTGTTGCTCAGCGATTGGGCCGCGCCGATGATGCCGCTGGCGGCAGCGCCCTTGGCTGCGGCAGCCTGCACTGCCGTGGCGATCTTGAGTTGGTCATCGCCAGATTGGTTGATGCTGTTGATGGCGCCATCGACGCCGTTTGCTGGAGCGGTCATGGTGTTCTCCTGTTCTGAATCGAAGGATCAAAGAGTCAAAAAGGTCAAAGGGTCAAAAGATCAAAGGGAACTGCATACCAACGCACTGCTCACGCGCGTCGCGCGCAAGGACAACCCCGCCCGCTACGGCGTTTGCGGCTGGATCGGCCAGTTGACCGATTGCCCGCCGCGGTCGAGCACCACACCATCTGAAGCGATGCTCTTCACCTGGAGGCCGCCCTTGAGCTGGGCGCCCTCGAAATACAACTGGCCGTCGCGCGTCTGCACAAAGCGCGTGCCGTCTTCGTCTTCGTACGTACTGACGATGGCGGGCAGGCCGTCGGCGCGCGGTGTTTCTGCCACGATGTTCGGCGGCGGCGGACCATCCCACGCCACGCGGTCGATCACCTCGACAGCGGGCTTGGCATCACGCGCGTAGTTGCGGATGCGCTGCCATGCCTGCGCGCGATCCGCCGTGCCGCTCACCACGATGCGGCCGTGCCCGTCGTACGCCACGTTCAGGCCCGCCGTACCGCTGGTGCCGCCCGCGCTGAAGTACTGCTGCGCGGCCGCCAGCAGGTCGCTCACCACATACACCTCGCCGATCGACACATCGGACAGCCCGCGCGCGCGGCTCAGCAGGGCCTGGTGGTCGGCCTCGGTCGGCACATAGCCCGACACGCGGGATGTGCCGTCCGATGCGGGCGTCACCACAATCTCGGGCGGATCACCCAATGCGTGCCGCACCTGCAACGCACGTGCAGCCGGGTCCCGGCCCCAGAGCGACCACCCGTCGTGCCCGGCAAACGCGACCACGCCGCCGGCCCACAGCACCGCCAGCCACAGCCCGATGCCGGCAATGAGCCACGTCCGCCCTCGCCCGGCCTTGGTGGAGAAGCGCGACAACCACACTGCAGCGGCCAGCGGCAGCCACGACGGCACGCGCTCCGCCAGCACCGCGGCGCCCGCGCCTTCCACCGCAGCGGCCGGCATGCGGATCGTCCCGACCTTTTCAATGCCGACGCGGATGTCGCCCATGGCAATCACATCGCCGGGGACCACGCTGCGGCGTGTCTGGCCAAACGGCTGGCCGTTGAGCGTGGGTTCGGCGTCATCCAGCCGCCGTGCCGATACCGCAATGCCGCCCACTTCAAACATCAACTCGCGCGCCGCTACGCTGCTGTCTGGCACGATGATTTCGCACTGCGGTGCAGAGCCAACCACGTTGGCACCCATGCGCAGCGGCATCGATCTGCCGTACAGCGGCCCGCTCAGGAAGCACAGCTTCCAGGGCGATTTGTCAGAGAGCGGCGAGGGTTGAACGGCTGGCTGGTTCATGCAATCGAGATACAGGCGGCGTGGGCAACGTGCCGGGCGCGGCAGGCGCAGGAGCGATAGGCGACGGGCCCGGTTTCCAATCGGTCGCACCCGGCACCGGCATGCCGACACCCGGAATCGACACGGCAGGCACGTCGTTCGGGTTGGAGCTGGCGGCGGTCAGGATGCGCGGGGTCAGCAGGTAAAAGCGCTCCATGTGCTGACCGGTCTTGTTGGTGTACTTGAACAGGTTGCCGATGAAGGGCACGTCCGACAGGAACGGAATGCCCGACTTGGTGTTGTTCAGGCTGTCGGAGTTGAAGCCGGCAATCAGCAGGCTCTTGCCCTCTTCGATCATCGCCTTCGTAACGATCGAGCGCTCCTGCACCACCGGCAGTTGCGAGACGCGGTCGTTGGTCAGATTGCCGTCGTCAATGTCGATCGACATCATCACGCTCATCTGCCCGGCCTCGTTGACGATGAGCGGCGTGACCTTCACGCTCGTGCCCGTGGTGATGCCGTACAACGATGCGTCCTGAAAGCCCGACACCGGCACGTAGAAGTGGATCAGGTTCTCAAGGATGGCCTCGGTGTTGTCCAGCGCCAGCACCTTCGGCTTGGCCTGCAGCTGCGCGTTGCCGCTCTGCGTGAGCGCGTTGATGCGCGCGAGCAGGTAGTTGCGCAGGCTGCCGCCTATCGATGCCGTGAGCGCCATGCCAACGGGCGTGGTGGTGCCGGTCTGGCCGTCTTCCGTGGTGCCCACGTTGAAGGTGAGCGGCGGGTTATTGCCATTGCCGGATTGGAAATCGCCGTGCTTGGTGTGCAGGCGCCAGTCCACGCCCAGGCTGTCGAGCGAATCGGTGCTGATGTCGATGATGGTGAGGTTGATCTCCACCAGCCGCGGCTTGGTATCGAGCGAGGCAATCAACCGCTCGTACTGCGCCATGTGCTCGGGCACATCGCGGATCAGCACGGCGTTGATGCCCGCATCCGCTTCAATGCGCGGCAGGTCTGGCGGGGAACCGCCGCCCGATGCGGCGGGCGCCTGTGCGCCATAGCCGGAATCGCCTTGCCCGCCGCCTGCCAGCGGAATCTCAATGCGCGGCACGTTGATGCTGTCACCCGAGCTGAGCTTCATCTGCCGCGTCGGACCCGTGAGCCGCATGGCGCGCGTGGGCGACATGCCGGGGCTGCTGGCCCCGGGGTTGGGCGCGCCCAGCAGGCGACGCATCATGGTGGCAATGCCGGGAATCGTCACCGGCTTGCCGGAACGGTTGATCTCCACATCCCCCGCCCAGGCGTATTTGAGCGGGAAGGCGCGGATCTCCGCCCGATCATTGCCGCGTGCCGGATCGGCAATCGATGCAATGGCCTGGCGCACGAGTTCCATATAGCGCTTGGGGCCGGATGCGTAGACGGTGTTTTCCTTGTCGCTCACCACCAGCGGAAAGCGTTGATCGGTGATCTGCATGGCGCGCAGGATCTGCGCCAGCTCCGGGCCGCTGCCCTTCGGAATCGGGAAGACCTGCGTCTGTGAATCGTCCGCGCGGTCCACGTAGATGAGCGAGCCGTCGTAGTACCACGTGAGCCCGTAGGTGGCGCACACGGTGTTGAGCGTGCTGGCCGGCGGGCCGGAGAACTTGCCGTTGATGGTGCCTTCCACCTTCGGGTCCACCACGGCCGTCACCCCCTGGGATGCCGCCAGCTCGCGGATGAAATCGCCCACCTTCTTGCCCTCGGCCACCAGCGTGTACGACCGGTTGCGCCAGCGCAGCTCGGCCGCCTGCACCAGGGCCGCCGTCGTCAGCAGCCACAGGCAGGCGGCTGTTGTACTCCACCGCAGGAATCGATAGCGTTTGTTCACGCGTGTTCTCGCTCGGTTATGTTGTTGTTTGCTGGCGCCTTGTTTCATTGGCTCAGAAAGGCGCCGCACCGCCGTAAAACACCTGATCGAGTGCCATGCGGGCAAAACGCAGCACTTCGCGTCCGCCCCACCCCGCCAGCACCACGATGGTCACCATCACCGCAATCAACCGCACCGAAAGCCCGATGCTCTGATCCTGGATCTGCGTCACTGCCTGCGCGATGGCAATCAGCAACGCTGACACCGTCGCCACCGCCACCACCGGCAACGAGACCAGCAGCACCAGCAGCAGGCCCTGGCGCGTGGCTTCGAGAAGGGTGGCGCTCATGTTCATGGGCCGATCTCCTTTGCGTTCTGCGTGTTCAAGCGGGGTTGGTCACCCAGCCCACGGTATTGAGTTCGATGGCTTCGTCGATCTCTTGGTACGACAGCACCGGCAGATCGCCAAACACGGGTTGCAGCATCGTCTTCACGTAGCGCCGGCAGTTGAGCGACACCATCACCGCCAGCGGACGGCCGTGGCGGTCTTTCTCCAGCGGGCGGGTGCCGCCCAGGATCTTCACCACCTGATCGGTGATCGCCTGCTTGGCATCCCGCGTGAGGCTCAGCACGCTGCCCTGCTTGGTGTGCACCACCGCCTGCTCGATGCGCTCCTGCAGTGACTGTTCGAACAGCACCACGTCGAGCACGCGGCTGGTGCCGCAGAACTGTTCGGTGATCTGGCGGTGCAAATCCACACGCACCAGTTCCACCAGGCCAATCACGTCTTCAGGCTCTTTGGGCGACCACGTGATCAGGCTTTCGAAGATGGCGCGCAGGTTGCGGATCGACACACCCTCCTGCACCAGCCGGCGCAGCACTTCGGTAATGCGCTGTGGCGGCACCAGGCGCGTGAGTTCGGCCACCAGCTCGCCGTGTTCGCGTCGCATGATCTGGATGAGGTTCTGGGTCTCTTGAATACCGATGAGTGATGCGGCGTTGCGTTCGATGAGTGCTTCCACTTCGGCGGCAAGGCGGTCTTCAGCGGGCAAGGCGCTGTCCGCAATCGCATCGCGTTCCGGCAGCGTGCCTTCGGCAGCGTGTACGTCCTGCACGAGCAGCGCGTAGCCGTGGGCCGGCAGGTTGGCATCCCAATTCAGTTGCACGCGTGGGAACACCGCGCCGAGCTTGCGCTGTACGCGCGATTTGGCTTCGGCTAGGCGGGTCTGCAGGGCAACGAGTTCGATCTCGCCACGCAGGTCTTCGGCCAGGCGCACGGCAATGGGCGCGGCAATGCCTTCTGCGGGCGAACCGGCTTCGGGCTCGGCCATCCGCCGTGCATCCGGCCCGAGCACAAGCAAGTCCAACGGCGGCGCCTGCCGACGTTGGCGCATGCGCAGGAACGCTGCCGATGCCGTGCCCAACGCCAGCAACAGGAACGACCACTTCGGAAACCCCGGCACCAGCAGAAACGCCAGCAGCACGCCGCTGGCCATCAGCATGCCGCGCGGGTGGGCGGTGATCTGGGCGCCAATTTGCTGGCCGAGGTGGCGCGCTTCGCGGTCTCGCGTGGCCACGCGGGTTGTGACGATGCCTGCGGCAATCGACACCAGCAGCGACGGGATCTGCGATGCCATGCCGTCGCCCACCGTCAGGATCGCGTAACGGTGCAGCGCGTCGCCAATCGACATGCCGTGCATCAGCGCGCCCACCGCAATGCCGGCCAGGATGTTGATGACCGCGATGATGATGCCGGCAATGGCGTCGCCCTTGACGAACTTCATGGCGCCGTCCATGGCGCCGTGGAGCTGCGATTCCTGCTCCAGCGCTTCGCGGCGGCGCTTGGCCTCGTCTGACGTGATGATGCCGGCGCGCAGGTCGGCATCAATGCTCATCTGCTTGCCGGGCATGGCATCGAGGGAGAACCGCGCGCCCACTTCCGCCACGCGCTCCGAGCCCTTGGCGATGACGATGAACTGCACCACCGCAATCACTAGGAACACCACACCGCCCACGACGAAGTTGTTGCCGACCACCAGTTTGCCGAAGGTGTCGATCACGTGGCCCGCATTGGCTTGCAGCAGGATCAGCTTGCACGAGGCGATGTTGAGCGACAGCCGGAACAGCGTCGTAAACAGCAGCACCGCGGGAAACGAAGAAAACGCCAGCGCAGAAGGCAGATAGATCGACACGCACAGCAACACAATGCTGGCCGCCAGGTTGAGCGAAATCAGCCCGTCCAGCACAACGGTCGCCAGCGGCAGCACGAACAGCGCGACCACTGCCACCACGAACACGGCGATCGCAATGTCGTAGTTCACCAGCCGAGCCCAACGCATGCCGGTGAGTGGAACGTCCAACGCTGCAGCAAGATTCCGAGGCTTTGCCATGGCGCGCCTTCGGGCCGTCGGCCCACGAATTTCCGTAGACGGCGGGCGCGCTCAGGCGCCCGCTTCCTCTGCGGAAAGTGTAGAGGCGGTGGGCGACTCGGCTCAACGCTGAAACTCGTAGTCGCGCGGTCAAACTCCCACGAAATTTCGGGGTCGACTACGTTTTTCTGTAGTTCATCGCGGCGTGTGCACACCACTACATTAAGTGCATTCACTTGCCACGCGAGAGGCCCCGGTTGACTGCTTCGAATGTGGGTGCCGGCGATGTCCGCGCGCCGATCCTGTTTGGCGAAGAACACATCGTGGTCGATGCGGAATCGATCCGCCTGGGCGCCACGGCACGGACCGAATCCTTCTCGGAGACCGCGCAGGATTTGCGGGCCGCGCACGGCGCCCAGGAACGACAGTTGCTATTGCGCGCCGTCCTGCGCAGCATCGGCTTCGACTGGCTCTGCTACTACCGGCTCACGCGCATTGGTGAATCGATTACGCGCGTGCTGTACTTCCGCGCTTATTCCCCGCCCAACTGGCCCAAGCGCTACGTGGATGAGCGCTACTTTGAAGTCGACCCCCGCCTGGCCTTTGCCCTGCGCCATGAGTGGCCCATGGTGTGGGACCTAGCCGACCTGGGTGCCACGCCAACTGCCCCCGCCGACACCGACCGCCTCCACCGCCTCCTGCAAGACGCCGAGCGCGCCGGCCTGCGCAGTGGCATCAGCTTTGGCGTGGTGAGCCCGCGCAGCCTGGAACACAGCGTCATCTGTTTTGGCTCGGGCAACAACGCCAAGGGTTGGATTGCCGACAACGTGGTCGGCCAGGCCTACGCCGTGGGGCTCGGTGTGCATGAATTCCTCATGCAACACGCCAAGCCACTGCACGAAGACACGCACGCACGCGCCCTCACGCAAGTGCAGCGGCAGATTCTGGAATTCATCACCAGTGGGCTGTCAGACAAGGCGATTGCCGAGCAGCTCAACATGTCGCCCCACAACGTTGACTACCACCTGCGCCAGCTCAAGAAGAAGTACGGCGCGCAAAACCGCGTGCAGCTCGCCTACATGGCCGGCCGCATGTTCATGACATGAATACGCTGGACGCCCGCATGCTCTCGGCCGTCGACCAAGCGTTGGCGCGGACACTGTCGCGCCTGTATCTGGCGCGTGCGGCACTACCGTTTTCCGTAGGGGACACCCCCTACGAAGCGCGTTGCGAAGCCCATACGGTGCAGACTGCCGCCCAGGCCTATCGCTTCACGCTGGGCGACGCGCCGGGGTGGCTATTGCTCGATGCCGCCGCAGAGCGCGCCTGGCTGGCCGACGCCGCAGACGCGCACGTGCCACAAGCCCTGCGCTGTGCCGTACTGGCCGATGCCCTCGCCCCGCCCACCCGCGCCATCGAACAACGCAGCGGGCGCGCCCTCACATGGCAGCCCGATAGCGCACCGCCCGACGTGCGGCTGGACCGCCCCGACGTACTGCAGCTACTGATGACCCGCCGCAATGCGGAGCCCACCATAGCGCCCACCGAGAACGATGCCTCGCCGTGGCAGGCGCGCGCCGGCCTGCTGTTCGATTCGCCACAGGTGCTGCCGGAACTGTGTCCATCCGATCTCGCCGTAGAGCCCATCCCGCTATCGGCCTTCATGGGCACACAGGTGCCGCTGCGTTTTGAGTTGGGCGCCACCTTTCTGTCGCGCCGCGACTTTGCCGACATTGCGCTGGGCGACATCATCCGCATCGAAAAGTGGTTGGCCGCGGGCGACGCATTGCGCTGCGTGGCACGCGTGCGCGGCCGGCTACACCTGCGCGTGTTCGGGCAAGTGCAAGGCAACCGCATCGTCGTGGAAAACGTGGAGGAAAAACCGATGACAACCGAACACGCCGCCGCTCCATCCGGCGCCCACTCTGGCACCCAATCCGGCACCGAAGGGCCTGCGCGTGCGCTACCCACCGACAGCCTGGACGACATCGAGCTGGTCACCACCTTCGAGCTGGAAGAGCGCCGCCTGTCGCTGGCCGAACTGCGCGCGCTGCGGCCCGGTACGGTCATGGAGCTGGCACAGCCGCTCAACCAGGCCGTCATCCGCATCCTGGCCAACGGCACGCCAGTCGGTGAAGGCCACCTGATTGCCGTCGGCAACCGGCTGGGTGTGCGCGTCTCGCGCTTCATCGGCCAGCCAGCGCCCGGACAGGCATAACGCCCTGGCACCTCCACAAGAACAACATCCCCCACATTCGACACGCCTCATGGGAAACCTGCCCAATCCCGTCGCGATGATTGCCGTGGTGGCGGCACTGGGCATCGCGCCCTTTGCCGCGCTCATGGTCACGAGCTACACCAAGCTGGTGGTGGTGTTTGGTCTGCTGCGCTCGGCGCTGGGCATTCAGCAGGTGCCGCCCAACATCGTACTCAACGGCATCGCGCTGATCCTGACCGTGTTCATCATGGCGCCGGTCGGCATGGAGATGGTCGACAACCTGCGCGGGCGCAACTTCAACCTGAGCAGCCAGATGAGCGTGGATGACGTAATCGCCGTCCTGGATGCCGCGCAGCCGCCGGTGAAGAAATTCCTGCAGGCGCACACGCTGGAATCCGAGCGCAACTTCTTCGTCAAATCGGCCACCAGCATCTGGCCCAAGGAGCGTGCCGCCGGCCTCAAGAACGATGACCTGACCGTGCTCGTGCCGAGCTTCACGCTCACCGAGCTGATCAAGGCGTTCCAGGTGGGCTTTGTGCTGTACATCGTCTTCGTGGTGGTGGACCTGATTGTCGCCAACCTGTTGCTGGCGCTCGGCATGCAGATGATCGCGCCGACCACCATCTCGGTACCGTTCAAGCTGCTGCTGTTCGTGATGCTCGACGGCTGGTCGGTGCTGGTGCACGGGCTCGTGCTGTCTTATCGATAGCGGTGGCGACCATGCGTGCGCATGCCTTCATTGTTGCCGCCATTGCGTTCACCACCTGCATAGTGACCACGTCCGCGATGGCCGGGCCGCGTATCGACGCGCGCACTTTCGCTACGCTGGCCGCGACGTGCGCGCCGCGCGTTGATCGCCTGACACTCGAAGCGCTGGTGCGCACGGAGTCTGCCTACAACCCCTACGCGATTGGCGTGGTCGGCGGCAGGCTGGTGCGCCAACCGGCGACGCTGGAAGAAGCCGTGGCGACAGCGCATTCTCTGGAGCGCCAGGGCTACAACTTCAGCGTTGGGCTCGGGCAGGTCAACCGCTATAACCTCGCGCGCTTTGGCGAAACTATTGAGACGGCTTTCGATGCCTGTCGCAACCTGCGCGCGGGCGGCACCATCCTCGCCGAGTGCTTTGCGCGCTCGCTGCCGCGCTATGGCGATCAGCAGCAGGCGCTGCGCGCCGCCCTGTCGTGCTATTACAGCGGCAATTTCGAGACCGGCTTTCGCCACGGCTATGTGCAGAAAGTCGTCGCCAACGCAGGGGACGTTCCCGCCATCGCGCCCGATGCGGGTCAGGGGCGTATCGAGCCGATTCCCGTGGTGCCCGCCGGCGGCGGCGCGCCGGCCCCAAGACCGCCACGCGCCGCTTCCACATCGGCATCAGCGCAACAACAGCCCAGAGTGCTATCCGGCAGCGCGTGCACCGGTCAGAACGGACGGCAAGTGATGATCATTGCGTGCAACCGCGCCGATGGTCCGTCCTGCCTGCGCTGCGTAGCGCTGCCGCGCTAAGTGCGGCTAACGCACTGCCCTGGCACTGCGATATAGTGCTTGAAGCCCGAAGCCTTCTTGCCCGCGTCACCGCCCTTGTGCGCCGCCGCTGTCCGCGGTCTTCACGCTCTGCGTGTCCACGATCAAGAACGTCGTGCAGGCGTTGCAGCGAGTGCGGCTCTGTTGCCGCAGGTCTCTAGGGCTTCTTAACAGACCGGACAAATCGGGTGCAACAGTGACCGACGGCAACAAGATCAACCCGCTGCGATGGCTTTCTGGCCAGTGGGACTACCGGAGATTGACGGCGCCCCGCGCGATTGTCATTGCGGGTGCGGCGGTGGCGCTGTTGATGGTGTCGATCTGCGCGACCGTGCTGTACCAGAGCCGGCTGGACGCGATGGCGCACGCGTCCGCTACCTCGCGCAGCCTGGCCTTGCTTGCCGAGCGCGATATCGAACGAAATTTCGAACTCTATGCCCTGTCGCTGCAAGCCGTCGTCGACCGTGTGAATGATCCTGAAGTAGCGGCCGCGTCGCCCCGGTTGCGCGGCTTCGCCCTGTTCGATCATGCCGCGACGGCGACATATCTAGGGTCAATGCTGGTATTGGACGCGCAAGGCAATATCGTCATCGATGCCGCCAACGACTTGCCACGGCAGGGGAACTTCTCGGACCGGGAGTACTTCAAGGTGCATCGCGACAATCCGAACGCCGGCCTCTATGTTGGCGCCCCCTATGCCTCGCGGTTGCGTGGCGGGGCGCTGAGCATTCCGCTGAGTCGCCGGCTTTCGCACCCCGATGGATCGTTTGCGGGCGTTGTACTGATTGCCGTGCAACTCGACTATTTTCGCAAGCTGTTCGCCGCGCTCTCGTTGGGGCCGCACGGATCAGTTGCATTGATCGGCCGGGACGGCGCGATGATCATGCGCCAGCCTTACGACGAGAAAGTCATTGGGCGCAATATTCGCAACGCCAGTACGTTCAAGCGGTTCCTGCAGGCACCCGAAGGAAGTTTCTCGGATACGTTGACGATTGACGGCATTGAGCGGCAGTACTACTTCAAGAACCTCCCGAATCTGCCGCTCATCATCATGGTGGCGCAGGCGCATTCCGACATCTACGCTGCGTGGCGGCATCGTGCATTTGTCATCGCATCGGTGATGGGCGCGCTGGCCGTTGGGTTCGTTGGTCTTTCCGTTGCATTCGGGGTACAACTCAAGCGCCGGATGCGTGCGGAATCGGAGCTGGCATTGCTCGCGCGTACCGACGGGCTCACGGGGCTGAACAATCGGCGCACGCTTGGGGAAATCCTCGACCAGGAGTGGCGGCGCGCCAAGCGAAACCACAGTGTGCTGTCACTGCTGTTCGTCGATATCGATTGGTTCAAGCTCTTCAACGATACCTATGGGCACCAGGCCGGCGACGATGCCCTGGCGGCCGTCGCGAAATGCATCGGTGAGAACATTCGCCAGCCCGGCGACAGCGCTGCACGGTACGGTGGTGAAGAGTTTGTGATTGTTCTGCCCGATACACCGCCGGAAGGCGCAGTGTCGATGGCCGAAAAGATCCGCGCGGCGATTTCTGATCTGGGCATTGAGCATGCGCTGAGTCGCTATGGGCGGGTGACGGCAAGCATCGGTACCGCAGCGTGGACGCCCGATGCTGACGTCGACGTCAGCGCCGTGATCCGGGCTGCTGATCAAGCGCTGTACGACGCGAAGGCGGCGGGGCGCAACATGGTGGCCCAGTCAGAGCCACATCTGGTGTAGACGAGCGCTTGGCTGGGCCGTCTTCCCATATGAGGCGCTGCGCCCCGCTGGCTGCCCCCCCGCTGGCAGCTGGAAACCCCGACGCGGCAATTCGGGGACGGGGCTCACGGCACGATCACGATAGGCTCGTCCGGGTGGATCAGCCCGACATTGCGATGCGCGAACTGCGGGTTGATCTGCAGCAACTGCGCCAGGGCCGCTTCGACCTGCTGCTCATCCGACATGGTCTGGCGCTGCGCATCGGAGACGTGCGCCTCGTGCAACAACGGGGTTCGATACCGATCGGCAATGCCGTCGAGCGTGTCGCCCGGCTGCACCACGTATTCGGAATGCGTGGGCGAGGGTTGCGGGGTGGCGGACGTGCTGGGCGGTTGGCTCGTTGAGGGCGCAGTCGTGCTGGCCGACGGTGAAGGCGTGGTAGACGGCGCGACCGGCACGGACGGCGAGACCGATGGCGACGGTGATACCGAAGGCGATGCCGATGCACTCGGTGATGCACTCGGCGACTGCGTGACAGCCGGTGTGCCGGGCGGGCGCTTGCTCTTGTCGTCCTGCATGAACAGCGGCTTGATCAGGTTGAATGCATACGCCGACAGCGGCAGCAGCGCGATGGCGATCTTGTGCTTGCTGACGAACTCCGAGGCATTCGGGAAGTGCGAGCTGAAGCGCGAGAGCCCCAGTGCGCTTGACGACAGCAGCATCGGCACGCCCTTGATGTAGTCGCCGCCCATCACTTGTGTAGCGCCAAGCAGTAGGCCGCCGGTAGCGGCCAGCGTGTCGGCCGAGATATCGAGCCCGCGCACCGTGCGGCTGCGCTGTTCAATGTCGATGTTGCGGCCGCGCCCGAGCAGCACGCCCGTGGTGTACGCGATCGACGCCACTGTGCCGCCCGTGGGCAGCACGTACCAGATGGCCGAATCGTGCGCCAGTGTCCACGCCTTGGTCGCCATCGCATGCGCATACGAGGCCAGCCCCGCGCTGTAACCGCCGATGGCGATCTGCCTGCCCCAATAGCCGAGCTTGGTGCGCGGGTGCCCCAGGTGCACCTGCTGCAGCCCCGTACCGCTGAAGATGGCCTGGATCTGTTTGACCAGATCGGCCGACACGGCCTGCGTGGCCTCACCGGCCTGCGTGCGTGTGAGTTCCCGATTGCCCAGGCGCTGGTAGATGTTGTGCACGCTCCAGTTGGCTTCGGCAACGAACGTGCGCAGACGACCCTCGATCTCTGCCAGGTTGGCCGGCACGGTCTTTTCCGACGTGTGGTCTGGCAGTGCCTTGACCAGCCGGTCGACCATCGTCTGCGTGGCCTCGCTGAAGACACGCGGGTCTGCCCGTTCGATGGTCGCCATCGTCGCCTGATGCAGCACCTGCGCCGAACGTCCGATCCGCAGCAGCAGCATGGATGGGTTGCCGGCCAGAGAAACGGTATTGGCGCCAGTGCCCGGTATGCCGATCAGCACCGCGCCCGCGCCGCCTGCCACGGAGGCGCCCACGGTCACCACTTCGCGCGCACGCGTGCCGAGCTTGGGCTTGGCGCCCTCCACACCCAGCGCATTGAGTTCCGCCGACGCCTGTTCGGGTTTGACCAGCATCTTGCGGGCGGTCTGCGTGGTTTCCACGCGCCCCGCGCTCTGCGGCTCGCCGGACGCGTCCACCGACAGGGCTTTTTCGTTTTCCACCATCTCCCGCCAGGTGGGCAGGGGTGTGGCCGCGTTGTTGGCTTGGTTGCTGGCCAATGCCGGCAGCGCCTTGGCGCCCGCGGGGCGCGCAGCCACGCCCATCTCGGTCGTCCATTGGTCGGCAAACTGATTGGCGCGTTTTTCTGTCGGACTCAGGCGCCGCTTGGCTTCCCACACCGGTTTGGCAAAGGCGATTTCGGTGGCGCGGGCGCGATTGACGAGCGCGCTCGTGTTGCCGTTGAAGACGCGGTCGATGATCGCGTTGACCTGGCTGTCCGACAGGTTGTACTTCTGCTTGCCCAGCCGCGCGATCTCGGCCAGCAGCACCTGGTTCTGCGCGTCGTACTGGCTCTTGGACGGGCGCTCGAACACACGCGTGAGCGCATCGTCGCCATGCAGCCGGCCTTGGGTGGGTGCGCCGTCGCGTTCGAAGCGCAGCACCATGTCGGCGACGGCGGTATTCAGCCGCTCGTTGGCGATGGCGTCGGCGCCATTGGTGGCGTATGACACGCCCATATGCACCCAGGGCAGCGTGGGCCGCTCCAGCACCTGTTCGACGAGCTTGGCATTGCCCCCGCCCGGCACCGGCTCGAGCACCGTATCCCAGCCGTGGAAGCTGACCATCACGTGGGGCTGCGGCGCATCGGGGTGGGTGGCGCCCCACTTCTCAAGCATCGAAAACAGCCGCACGTGGTTGTCGTACGCGTCATTGGTGCGCGCGGTGAAGTGGCCGTTGGTGCCGATCAGTGGCCGCGACGGCGCGAACTCCAGGCGGATGACCACGCCCGTCTGCGACGACAGGTCGAGCCATTTGTCGAGACGCGACTGGTGCAGATCGTCGAGGAACAGCTTCTTCTGATCGACGCCGCTGCCGGATTTGATCTGTGCGTTCGCGTGGTCAATGGTGGCGTTGTTCACGTCGATCTGCTTGGCGGCCTGCACAAAGCTTGGGTCCTGGCGCTTGCCGACGGCGGCGCGCAGCGAATACGGGTCGACCACGAGCGAGATCACAGGCATGGCGCCGCCCGTTTTCTTGATGAAGGCCAGTGCGCGGGCGGGGTCGTCGCGCAGGCGGTATGCCCGGCCCATCGGCGCTAGCCGCGCCTGCAGCGGGAACTCCGACCGCAGGAACGTGTTGACCATGTGCCGGTCTGCCGTGGCCGCCGCCGAGAACCGCTGTGCAGCGCGCTTGCCCGCGAACGGCACGCGGCGCGACACGGTGTTGGCGGCCACGTCACGGGCCACGCGCAGCTTGAGCTTGAGCTTGCGCCAGAGCTGCGCATCGGCCATCACCACCTCGGGCGCCTGCTCCGTGACGGGTTTGAATTCGACGTTGCCGGCATAGGGGTCGGTTTTCTTGCCGGCTAGCAGTTCGACCGCGTCCAAAGGTCGGGTGAGGTTGCCCAGCTTGGGCGCGTCGGGCGGCAGCGCCACCGTGGTGGTGCTGGAGAGCACCGGCTGGTACACGCCAATCTCCAGGCCGGTTCCGCTGCGCTGCCATGCCTCGAATTGATCGGGCGGCAGACGCGTGAGCAGGAAGTGGGTATCCGCGCCAAAGCTGTCGTGCCCGATGGCCAATTCCTTGGCTGGGGTGCCGTTGTCCTGCGCGGCTGCCTTATTCCAGTCGCCATACCAGATGAGGCTGTTTCCGTCAGGCTCCAGGCGGCCGGTCGGTGTATGGCCGCCCAGCTCGCCTGCGTTGTCGGCTGTCTTGTAGACGTAGATGTAGTGCGTGCCGGCTTCGAGCTTGCCTTGTTTCACCAGGTTGCGCAGATGGACGATGTTCGCCCCGCTGTAGTCGAGCGCATAGGCATCGGACTCGGGCAGCATGCGCGTGTCGGCGTAGCCGTGAGCCGAGGCTTCCAGCGGCGTGCCGGTCGTGACGGGTGCCTCCAGCGTGCGCTGCCGCCATTGCAGAAGCTGCGCCGCGCGCCCGCGCAGGAAGCCGCCGTTGGCCTGCCTGTTCAGTGTAGTGGCGGCCTGTGCAATTTCGCCCGGCTTGAAGGCCGGCATGCCGTATTCAGCCTGCTTCCAGAGCGTGCGCGGCTTAAGGAAGCCGCCCAGTTCCTTGACTGTCTCGGGCTGCACCGAGCTCACCACAAAGCGCACCCCGCGCGGCGCGCTGCGCAGTGTGCGTGCGCCGTGCGCCTGCTGCTTGGCAAAGGCGGCTTCGAGGCTGCGCTCGGGCACGGTGGCGCCGTCCATCGGTGCATCCACGTGGTATGTCCATGTGCCGTCGGTGCCACGCGTGGCATAGCCTTTTGGCGCACCGCCCTTCTTGTCGATCACGTAGATGATGTTGTCGTTCTTCGCGGCGCTGGTCGCCTCTTGCACGCTCTTGTAACGCTTGGCCGTGCCGAGCTGCTGGATATCGGCCACGACCTCGGTCTTGATCTTGTCAGCCGCGGGCGACAGCACATGCGAGCCGTCATCGCTATTGATGCGCGAGGGGCCGCCAAAGGCCTGTAACCGCTCGTACGACACGGGGCTGATGTAGAAATCGACGCCCTTGCGTGCGGTGTGCATCGCAGAGTTATCGCCACGCACAGCGCGCTTGACGATCTTGGGGACGCTGCTGCCGCGCACGGCCTGGGGTGGCGCGAAGGTGCCGTCGTCGCGCAGTTGCGTGGTGGCCACGATGGTGGGCGTGCTGCCTGGTTGGCTACTGCCTTTGAGCGCGATCAACACGGTGTTGCTGCCGGCCTTGCCGGCCAGATCGCTCAGCCTGGGCACCTCGGTGCCAGGCACGTGCCGCAGCGTGCGCAAGTCTTTCACGTCGAGCCATTCGGCGGCCTGCGCGGCGGCCTTTTGGGCGTTGGATGCTGATGCCGACGCCGGAGCCGGCATGTGCGGTGTGCCGGGCGCCGCGCCGTTCCAGTGCGAAGCGTAGTACTGTGCGTAGGTCTGGTCCGGCGCGGTGGACGGACGCATGCTGCCCAGGGTCTGCGCGAGGCGCAGGTAGGCCTCGGGGTTGTTGGCATCCCACTGCGCATAGGCCTGTTCCAGCGGCTGCGGCATCTGCGCACGGGCGCCAATGTCCACACCGGTGGCGGCCAGCACCTCGTCGCGCACGTTGAAGGCGTTGCCCTGCGCGCTGGCCTCGGCGGCGAGGGCAGTCTGCACGTAGCTGGCCTCGCTGTGGCGTTGCAGGCCCAGCAGATTGAGCTCCATCTTTACGGCGTGGTCGGCCTCATGGCCCAGCGTGTAGACAAGCGCCTCGGCATCGAGCACGTTGGGGTCGAGCGTGATGGTCTTGCGCTCGGCATCCACCGCCGAGCCCCGGCTGGCGCGTCCGAGGCGCACCGTCCAGCCGGCGTTCTGCAGCAGGCGCAATTGGCGCGTGAGTGTGTCGGAGGCGCCAATCAGTGCGTGGGCGCTGGGCGGCAGCGGTGCGCCGCCAAACGACATCGTCACACGGTCGGCGGGCGTGGTCTGGTAGGTGCCGTCCTGCGGGCGGTATTGCGTGCCGGTCCCGCTGTAGTCGGGCGAGCCGGCCGGGCGTTCCACGGGGCCGCCGAGGTTGCGCGCCGGGTTGGTGGGGTCGATGCCGATCTCGGCAAAACGCCGGCTGGTGGCTTTCTGCAGCGCGGCGCTGTAATCGAACGGTATGCCGTATTGCGCGGCGGCCTGCTGCGCCAGCACGGTGTCGTGCTGGGCCAAGGAGATCGCGTAGGCGCGGATGCTGCCGAAGCTCTGTTCCGCGCTGGGCGTGCGGCCGATGTCGGTGGCGCCAAATTGCGTGTTGCCGGCGGCAAATCGGTCGATGGCGCGCAGCAGCCGGTCGACCATCGCGGGGGCCGGTTCCGCCGCGGTGGACACCCCGCGCAACTGCGCCTCGGTCATCGACGGCACGGTGTCGTGGAAGTGCTCCGGATGCTGCTGCTGGTAATGGCGCAGCGCCTCGACCACGCGGTCTACGGCTGCGCGGTCGGTGGCATACACGACGATGTTGTCGGCACGCGGGCCGGCGGCGTCGGGGCCGGACGCCTTGGCTGCATAGACGCCCGGGAAGTGGCCAGGCTGGTCCACCACGCCGCGCACCAGGAAGTCGAGCACATCGAGCACATGCGACGTCTTTGCGTTGACGTAGACGCGCTCGGTAACGGCATCCGGGTCGACCAAGCCATCCTCGCGCAGGAAGTGATAGAACGTGGTGCGCGCGCGGCCTTCCGTTGGCATGGTGCTGTCGACGAAGGCGCCGTCGGCTTGCGACACGGTGTAGGCCCCTTCCGGGCGCTGCTCGGCCAGTGCGATCAGGCGGGGGAAATAGAAGTCGCCCGGCATGGTGTCTTCCGGGCCGGTGACGCCGCCCGTGCGGGCGTACAAGCGGTACACCTCGTTGTTGCTCAATGCACCATCTCCCCTGCCTGCACCGTCTGCCTGCACCTTGGCAAGCAACGCCTGCTGGGACTCCAATGCCGATTCGGCACCACGCGGCCCAAGCTCCGGCAGCACGCGCTGGACCGGCGTGCTGCCCGGGTCGGGCGCCACGCCCGGCATGCGCGTGCCCGAAGCCGCCAGGTTGGCTGCCGCCGCCTCGTAGGCCTGCCGCTGCGATGCGCCATGCTGGCGCGCCACGCCCATACCGGCACCCATGAGCCCGGCGGAGGTGAAGAACTGCACCCAGTCTTCTCCCGTGGCCTGGCCGTTGGATCCTGCCAGCGATTGCCCCTGATGCAGCATGGCCGCGAGGTTGGTATTGAGCGCGCCGGCGCCCATCAGTCGATAAGCGAGGGCGCCCCCGCCCAGGAACTGCAACCCCGCCAGCCGGCGCAGGCGTGCGGGCAGCCTGGCGAGCACGTCCGCCCGGTTGAGCAGCGGAATGGCCTCATTCAGCCGCTGCAGGCGCAGCGTGCCCTGCGTGAGATCGGCGACGACACCCGGGTTGCGCGTGACGCCGAACACGGCATTCAGCCGTTGCGCCGCGTTGGCGGTTGCCGCGGGCGAGCCATACAGCGCGCGGCTGAGCATGGCGTTGGTAAGGTTGTTCTGGAACGGGCGCAACGCCCAGCGGTTGTCATTGAGCAGGCTGATGCGCGCGGCATCTTCCGCGCTGGCGCCGCGTGTGATGCGCACCGCGTTGATCGCCTCCATGAAGTCGGCGTTGTAGGCGCCCACGCGCGCTGCGGCCACGGCCGTGCGGTTGACAAGCCCGCCTACGCCCGCCGCGCCGCCCAGCACGTTGGCGCCCAGGCCCACCCAGTTCCACGGGTCGTCACGACCCTTGGCGGTGGACAGCGCCTTGATCGACTGTGCCGCGCCCGCTACAGCGGTCACCGCAAAGTAGGCATCGGCCAGGTTCGACAGCACCACGGCCCACAGCGCCGCGGTCTCGGGTTGCACGACGGTGGTGATAATGCCGGCCGCCACCGTCAGGCCGATCTCCAGGTCGGTCTTCAGGTGCTCCCAGTTGTACCAGTGGTCGTCAGGCTTGTAGGTCTTCCAGTAACCGTCGCCGGTCATCAGGTTGCCGTTGGCATCGACCACCCAGTGCGGCTGGGCGATCAGCAGGCCGCGATCCAGGCCGCTGTGCGATTCCCAGTCGCCGTAGCCGTTGCGCACGGTGGTATCGGCCGGGCCCACGTCGATATAGCGCCCGTCGGTGCCGATGCCTTCCATGATGGCCAGGCGTTTGGCGTCGCCCTTGCCCTCGCGGTTGTCCCACCACTGCATCGACAGCGAGGTCAGCGTCACGGGCGTGGAGCCGCTGGGCGTGTTCACGCCTTCGCCGTGCATGAGCTGGCTGGCCACCTGGGCCAGTGTGGTCTTGTGGCCCTTGTGGTCGTAGACGACTTCGTTGCCGTTGTATTCATTGAACTGGCCGTCGGCCATGGCTTGCTGGTCGCTCAGCGTGCGTGCCGTGTACGTCGGGTCCAGCCCATATGCCTGGCCCACGGCGTTGTACACCTCGGCCTGGCTGGTGACGGTGTGCATGCCGTCCTGCCAGGGCAGCCCGATGGTGTTGCCGCTGGCCGTGACACCGGCGGTGGTGCCCGAGCTCACGCCGGCGGTGTCGGGCGCCCAGTGCAGGTCGTTCTGCAGCCGTGGGCTTGCGTTCGCGGCATTGGGGAGGTTGGGGGCGGTGCTGACCGGCGCCGGCGGCTTGGAGGCATCTTTGTAGCCGGTCTCGCGCCGGATCTCCTTGCTGACGTCGTCGCCGATGTTGTCGCCGAGGATGTCCTGCGTGAGCTGCATCGGGACGTTGCCGTCCTTGACGTCTCCCAGGCCGAAATCCTGGCCGGTGACCACGGCCATGCCGTCGCCGCCGACGAAATACGTCGTGTTCAGCCGCGAATCCACCGATTCGGTGCCCAGCCCGCCCTTGTCGAGGGGCTTGAGCATCAGGCCCTCGATCTGCTTGCGCAGGTCGGTCATGTCCTGGTTGCGTGCGCCGCCTGCGGCCGCGTAGATGCGCGACATGGCTTTCAGGTCAGTCACATCCAGCTTGCCCTGGAACTGGCTGTGGTACAGCGCAGCGGCCAGGTCCGGCGCAACGCCGTTCATCTGATCGGCCGCGGCGTTAGCCTGGTCTCCCTTGTCCTTGCCGAATACCTGCGCACCGCTCTGTTGAAACAGCGACTGCGTCTGCGGTGCCTGGATCGTGTCGTCCAGCAACTGCGCGTAGAAGATCGTGCCCTTGTAGGTATCGAGCGCCGTACCCATGGCGGTGAGCCGGCCCTGGGGCGAATCGCTGCCGTTGTTGGCGGCGATGCACATCATGGGCGCATGGTCGAGGATGGATTGCAGCGCGCGCTGCTGCAGGCCGGAGATGCTCGCGTCGCCCATGACCTGGTCGAACAGCGGGTCACCCGACTGCATGCCGGCGAGCAGGCCCGTGAGCCGTTTGGCCGCCGCCGCGTCGCCCTTGCCCGGGCCGCCGTTGGTCTGCAGGGCATGCGCGGCGATGTGCAGCACCTGTTGCGCGCCAAGCCCCATCTGCCATTGCTGGAAGCTCGTCAGCAGCTGCTTGAACTCGGGCGAGTCCTTGCCGGTGCCGCGCGCAGCGTCCATCTCGGGCGCAATGCCGGCCATGGTGACGGCGTTCTGCGCTTTCCACAGGGTATCGACGTTGTTGGGGTTGAGCTGCCAATCGCCATCGTCGGATTTGTGGCCGGCGGCGACGTTCAGCGCCTGGTCGAGGTCGTTGTGATACGACTGCAGGGCACGCGCGGCAGCGGCTTTGAGGTCCGCGTTGTCGGGCGCCTTGTCCGATTTGGCCTTGGCGTCTTGCCACGCCGCGTAGTCGGTACGGGCCTGCGTGACAGCGCCATCCAGCGCCTTCTGATCGGGCTGGATGTCCTGCTTCATGATGCCGGCCGTCCAGCGCAGTACGTCCGGGTCCAGCAGGTTCAGCTTGGCAAGGTCCTGGGCCCCGGCATCGACGGGGTCCTTGGTCGGGTCCTGGTAGTAGTCCTCCAGGTGCTGCTGCGCCGCCACCGTCAGTGCGGATTGCGTCAGCATCGCTTCGTTTTGTTCGTTGCCGCCGAGCCAAGCTCGCGTGGCGGCAATGGCCTCGGGCAGCGTCATGCCGCTGGCCACCAGCTGGCCCAGATGGGCGGTGGTGTCGGGCTGGGCGCCGTCGCGCTGCGTGTCGGGCGTTTTGGCATCCGGCGTTGCCGCCAAGGTGCCCTTGCGTAGGGCGTTCACGCCGTCCTGCAGGTCCTGTTCGGTAAACAGCTGGGCGGCGTTGACGTCCTTGGTGGCCTGGTCGATGGGGTCGGTAGGGGGCTGCGCGGGCTTGTCTCCAGTCTTGTCGCCGGTGTTGTCTTGCTGGCGCGCCACGGTCACCGCCTGGGCACGTGCGAGCACCGCTGCCTGGGCCCATGTGCGGTTGCTGATGTCGGCGTTGGCCTTGTCGTTGCGCGCCGCATCGAGCGCCTTCTGCAGGCCGGCCGCGTCGGCCGTGCCGCTGCCCAGCGCCTTGTTCAGCGCCGCCTGGGCCTTGGATAGGTGGGCCGCATCGTCCGGCCCCACCTGCACCGTGGGCGGCGATGGCTTCAGGCCGGTGTGCTTCTGCAGCGTTTTCGACAGCGCGCCGTTCGGGTCGTCATCGATGATGGACTGGTACGGCGCCATCGATGCATTGTTGGCCTTGGCCAGGCCCAGCGTGTCGAACGGTGTACTGGGCGGCGTGTAGCCGTTTTCCTTGAAGCGGTCCTGGTCGGCCTGCGCGTTGTAGAGGAAGGCCTTCAGGCTGCCCATGACATGGGCTGCGCCGTCGCTCTTCGGGCCGCCCAGCGCGTTGACGATGCGGCTGATGGGGCCGTAGTAGTCATCGCGCTTGTCCAGGGTTTGCATGGAGGGGGCGTAGACCTCGGGGTCGCCCGCTTTGATCTTGCTGTCGATCTTGCCCTGCAGGTTTTGCGTGTACAGCGCCTGCGCCAGTTCGGGCGAGGCGCGTTGTACGTCTTCGAGCAGCGCCGCGATGTCGCGCAGCTCACCTGGCGTGCCCACCTTGGTGATGTTGTCGTGCGTGATGCCGGCGTTCAGCACTGAGTTGACGAGGCCCTTGTACAGCACTGTGTCTTTGTAGCGTGACAGCGCGTTGCCTTCGGCCACCAGCGTGTCGTGCGGGTTCTTGCCGCTGGCGTGGGTGATGTCCTGCAGCGCGCCGGATTGGATGTCCTGCGTGCGTGCGTCGTCCATGACGCTCGCATAGAGCGGGTCGGTGTTGGCCACGCCGCGCAACTGCTGGGTGAGCGTTTGCGCGGCCTTGAGATTGCCATCGGCCCCGCCTGATGCGCGGGCGGCCTGCGCCGCGTCGACGATCTCGGCGGCGTGCAGGTCGTTCAGCACGGCGGCCGCCGCAGGTGCGCCTTGCGTGCCTTGCGTAGCACTCGCGGCGCTATTGCGTTGCGCGACCAGGCGCTCGGCCAGCAGGCGCCGCTCGGCCTGGAGTGGATCGGCACGCCACTGGCTGTCGGGCTGGCCGGCGGCAGCGTTCAGCTCATCGGATAACGCGCTGTGATAGGCCTGCTTGTCACGCGCAAGCGTCGCTGCGTCGGCATTGGCGGCCTTGTCTTTCTGCCAGGTCTCGAAGGCGGTCTGGGTGGCCTTGACGGTGTCGTCCAGGTTGGCGGCCGGCTTGAGCGCAACGTGCAGCGCCTTCACCGCGTCGTCGATGGCGGGTTTGGAGAAATTGCTGAGCCAGACGTCCTGCTTGGCGGCAGTCTGGATGGGGTCCGCATCGGCCGGGACCTTGCCGTCTGCCACGGCTTTTTCGGCGGCGATGGTCAGGGCGGCTTCGCTCAGGACCGTCTCGCTTTGCTCGCTGCCGCCAAGCTGGGCACGCGCTGCGTTGACGGCCTCGGCCTCGGTCATGCCGCCGTCGAGCCCCGCCTGAATGGCGGCCCGTGCGTCTTGCAGCGTCACGGCTTGCGTGGGCGGAGCCTGGTCGGTGGCCAGCGGTTTGTCGGACAGCGAATGCGTGGCGCTGTCCAGCGTGGTGTTGTCGAACACGTGCGTGAGGCCGACCTGGCTAGCCGCCTGCTCAAGCGCGTCGACCTTGGGTTGCGCCGTGGTCGCCCTGGTCTGTGCGGGGCCGTTGTGTGCCGCCTGCAGCAGGATGGCGGCCCGCGCGAGCGCCTCGCGGCTGACCCCGGGTTGCGTCTGCTGGATTTTCTCAATGGCGGCTTTCAGTGCCGCCGTATCGTCCGGAGCCCTGCCCTGGAGCGCGTTCTTCAGCGCCGTCTCGGCATCGGACACATCGCGCGCAGTGGGCGCCGGCGGCGGTTGGATGGGCTGGGGCGGCGTCGGGACGCCACCACCGCCGTCGATGGCTCTGAGCATTGCGGTTCTCCTGGGCAGACTACGAGCGCTCGCCCATGATTGCCGCGCTTGCCAAGCACGCCTATCCGGAAAATTCGTAGGAAAGCGCGCGAGACCGGCGGGCTCCATGCCGGGGACTACGCGATCCAGTAGCGGTTTTTCCTGAGAACCTGTTCACGATCCTCATGCGCCACACGGATCGAACTTCATGTGTTGCTCTTCACCCCGCTGAAGGCCACTCGCTACGGACCGGGAACACGTTCTCAATGCCGCACGGCACCTTCGCTTGCCCCTTGCACTCAGATCAAGTTCAAGCGGCCTGCAATGTAGGCGAGTTGTGCGCGGTTGGTGGCGCCGTAGCGGCGGCGGATCAGGCGCAGGTGGTAATCCACGTTGTGCGCCGTGGTGTGCAGCTTGATGGCGATTTCCTTGTCGCTCATGCCGGCGGCTAGGCAAGTCAGCACGCGGCGTTGCATGGCCGATAGCATGGGTTCTTCGTGGCACACGTGCGCGTTGCGCGCGAACGTTTGCAGCGGCGCGCGCCAAACCTGGTGCAGCGCCATACCAAAGAGGATGGATTGGCCGAGCACGCTGTCGCTGATCCACTCGCGCCCCGCATGTGGCGCGCTGAAACTGACCACTGCCTGGCTCGTGCCCTTTCCTGCGCCCAGGCTGAAGATCACGCCGCTGCGCAGACCATGCTCGTCCATCATCTGCAGGAAGGTGCGCAATGCCGGCTCCATGCGCGGCTGACTGCGCGCCAGCGATGCCAGATCCCACACGAGCGGCATGCCCGTCGCAAACACGGCGGGCAGGCGCGGATCGACCGCGAACAGGCGATCGTCGCAATACCGCTGCACGAAGCGCGGGCTGACGTAGTTGCTGAGCATGGTCACCGCGGGCGGTGCGGCTTCGTACCGCTCGGTCAAGGCATACGCCAGCGACGAGAACCCCATCAGCCCCATCAACCCAGACACGATCCGGGCGCGCTCGGCCACACTGCCGGCCGCCTGCAGCTCTGCGGCAAGGCGCAGCCGCCCGGGGGGCAGAGGGCCGGGCTCGAACGTCAACGCATGCTCGTCGACTGGGAGGATTTCCGTGCCCGGTGGCAGCGGCACGAAAAAGCGATCACCGTTGGCCGCATCGTCCGGGATGGAGCGAGCGGTCAGCGGATCGGCATGCCCGGGCAGCGGTGCAATGTCTTCTGACGCTGGCGAGATGTCGAGTTCCAACGGGACGACCGTGTTCGCATGGGGTGGAACATCGGGCTGCGGCGCACCGTGGAGCGTGGTGCGCATGTCCATCGGCAGCGCCAGGTCTTCGGCGCGGGGGAAACGTACTGCCTGCAAACCATCTGAGCGATGTGCGGCGGCCATTGCCGTCCTCCGGTCATGGTGGAAACACCCGCTCGGCCGCCGGTTACATACCGGACATAGCCGAGGCTGTTCCCCCCCGGGGGATGACTGTTGCTGTGCGGTGACCCTGTACACCGCGGGGCGCGGATCGTGAAAAGCGACGTCCGGCCTACGTTTTGGCGCATTGTTGCAAGTCGATAGCAACATTGTCCAACAAAACTTTTTAGTGCCCCACTGTTGACGCGGTTTATGTCGCAACGCAGCGTAAATCCCTCCCGACAGTTGTCATGCGGCCGCGCTTCCATGTCCCTTGCGGCATACCGGGCATCATCCTGTCAGGATTGACCCAGCGTTATCACCAACCCTATATTGCGGTGAGTTCACCCACGCTGTCGCCTGCGCCCAACGACCCAACGGTCGGCCGGTGGGGAGATGGTCCCCTGCCAACACACCCGCATGTCTGCATCCACCTGGACGCCTCTGCTGCTCTCCCTCAAGGTGGCCGGCTGGGCAACGGCGCTCAACCTCGTCCTGGGCGTCGGCGCCGCCTACGCGCTGGCACGCATGCGTAGCCGCGTGCGCGATGTCATCGATTCCGTGCTCACGCTGCCGCTGGTGCTGCCGCCCACGGTGCTCGGCTACTACCTGCTGGTACTGCTGGGCCGGCGCGGCCCAATCGGCGCGTGGCTGGACAGCCTGGGTATCCAGCTCGTGTTTACGTGGCAGGGAGCGGTGATCGCGTCGACCGTGGTGGCGTTTCCGCTGGTCATGAAATCCGCGCGCGCCGCGTTCGAAGGCGTGGACCACCAGCTGGAAAATGCCGCGCGCGTGCTGGGCCTGCCCGAGGCGGCCGTGTTCTTCCGCGTGACGCTGCCGCTGGCTGCGCGCGGCATCGCCGCCGGCGTGTTGCTGGCTTTTGCGCGCGCGCTGGGTGAGTTTGGCGCAACGCTCATGATTGCCGGCAACCTGCCCGGCCGCACGCAAACGCTCTCTGTCGCCATCTACGAAGCCGTGCAGGCCGGTGACGACGCCACCGCCAATACGCTGGTGCTGATCACCTCGCTCACCTGCATCGTGGTGCTGGTGGTGGCCAGCCGCCTGCTGCAAGGCCGCGCACCGAGCCTGCAGGAGCAACTGGCATGAGTGCCAATCCTGCGGTGATGATCGATCTCGTTGTGCAGAAGACGCTCGCCAGCGCGGCGCGCGTGTTCTCGTTGGACGTTGCCCTGCGCTCCGAAAGCCGGCGCGTGGTGCTGTATGGCCCGTCCGGCGCCGGCAAAAGCCTCACTCTGCGCGCCATCGCAGGCTTGATGACGCCCCAGCGCGGCCGCATCACTCTCAATGGCCGCACGCTGTTTGACCACACGGAAGGCATCAACCTCAGCGCGCAAGAGCGCCGCGTCGGCTATCTGTTTCAGGATTACGCGCTGTTCAACCACCTGAGCGTTGCGCAGAACATTGCGTTCGGGCTCAAGCGCGGGTGGTTCAACCCGCCGCGCCGCATTCACCGGATGCACGACCCACGCGTGCAGCAGTGGATCGACACGTTCGAACTGAGTGCCGTGGCGGCCAGCTACCCGACACAAATTTCGGGCGGACAACGCCAGCGCGTAGCCCTGGCCCGTGCGCTGATCGCCGAGCCCTCCATGCTGCTGCTCGACGAGCCCTTTGCCGCGCTGGACCCGGCGCTGCGCACGCGCATGCGTTCGGAGTTGTCGGCCCTGCAGCAGCGGCTGAACGTGCCCATGCTGATGATCACGCACGACCCGGCGGATGTCGAAATCTTCGGCGACCACGTGTTCGAGTTGCGTGATGGGCGGGTGGTGGCCGATGCGGTGCGCGCACCCGATGCGCCGCCGTTGTCGCCATACCCGCATCTGACGGCGGTGGTGAACCGCTAGGCGCCCTTACGGCTAGAACACGCCCAGCGCGAGCCCGATTGCCATCGCCTCACCGAGGGTCCGGCAGCGTTCCAGCGCATCGGCGCCGATCTGCTTGGCCGCTAGGATGGCCTCCGGCGTCTGCGCATGCGTGCACACGATGATGGGCTCAGCCACGCGCTTGAGCCGCCAGCCGGTGGCAATGCGTTCGATCTGTCGCACGGCGTTCTCGCCATCGCTACCCGCGCAAATCAGGCTCGCATAGGGGCGGCCGTTGATGCGGTCCAGCGCGGGGTAATAGCAGCGGTCGAAAAAGTCCTTGAGCTGCCCGCTGATGGCCGCAAGGTTTTCCGGGGTGCAAAACAGATAGCCGTCTGCGGCCAGCACGTCATCAGGGCCAGCTTGTGCGGCATGCAGTAGGCGCACCGTCACGCCGGCATCCGCCATGGCACCGGCCTGCGCGGCTTCCGCCATCTGGCGCGTGCCGCCCGTCATGGAGTGGTAGACGATGAGCAGGGTCTTGGGTGTCGTCATGGGGCTCAGACGAGGCCCAGCACGACGCTCGATGCCTCGAACACCGCCACGGCCTCCACGCCTTCGGCCAGATCCAGCATTTCCACCGCCGAGCGCGAAAGCATCGCCACCAGCACAGTCTCGGCCGATGCAGACTCGGCATCCAGCAAGCGCAGCCGAACTTCCGACTGCACCGCACCTTCGCGCACCTCCGTCACCACGCACGGCAATTGGTTTTCTGCGGAAAGGCGCCATTCCCCGGCCCCGCGCAGCAGCATCACAGCCGGTGCCTTAATGAGCGCAACGGCCTGCACACCCGGCGCCAGCCCGAGCACATGTGTGCTTTCCTGCGTAATGGTGGCGGACACCGCCTGGCCGCCGGCCAAGCGCAACGTCACCACGTCGTTGACGGCGCCGGATGCAACGGCCTCGACCGTGCCGAACAACGCGTTGCGCGCGCTGGTGCGCAACATCAGGCGGCGGAGCAAGTTGGCGTCTTCGCTGGCAGTCTCGGCGGCGGCATCCAGGCGCTCAACAAAGCGGCGGTGCTCAGCTTCGAGCACACGAAAGCTCTCGATCAAGCGCTCGGCACGCGGTGTGAGCACGCTGCCGCCGCCACCCTTTCCACCCGTTGTGCGTACGACCAGGGGCTCTCCGGCCAGGTTGTTCATCGTGTCGATGGCGTCCCAGGCGGCCTTGTAGGAAAGGCCCACCGCCTTTGCAGCAGCGGTGATGGAGCCCGTCTGCCCGATGGCGGACAGCAGCGCGATGCGGCCATGTCCGCCCCAGTTGTTGTCACCGGCGCGCAGCCAGATGGTGCCGTCGAGTTCCAGCATGTCGTCTCATCTTGGAGGGAGATTGCAACATGCGGATGTTAGCGCTGATCCGTGCGGCACCCATGCGGGCGCCAAATCACACGGCGATCAAGCGGGGCGTGCGCACATGCAGCAGCACCGAGCGCGACAGCAACAGCCCGCCCAGGAACCCGAACAGCGCGCTGAAGAGCGCCATGAAGCTATTGGAGTGCATGACTTCCGGATGGATCGCCAGCATCACGTTGTACGCATAGCGGGCGCTGAACAGCCCAAGGATCACCACCATCGGTACCCAGCTACCCGACACGCGCACGGTATCCGCCGTTTCCGACACGGCGCCGCTGGGCGGCGACATGTACGTCAGCAGAAACGCCACCAGGCCGGCTACCAGCCACATCGTGAGCGCCAGCGCGCTGCCATGGCTTGCCATCGCCACGCCGTAGAGCGAGTACCCGGCCACCACCATCGGCAACACGATCAGGCGACGGCGCGATACGGTACGCGGCTGCATCTGGCGCACACCAATGGCGATCAACGCGGCAAACACCACGAACACCCAGGTGGGCGTGTGCGACACGATGGAAGCGAGGGATTGGAGCATGGCGGTCTCCGCATGGGAATTTGGAATGCCGCCAGCTTAGGGTCCGGCTCCCGCACGCGGGAGCGGTTTGCGACGAATGGCAGAAATGCCGCCGTGGGTGGTCGATAAAGCCGGTCGGCCCAGCAGTCAGCCCAGCGCGGCCCGCACGCCAGCATCCACCACGGAGAGGTGCGCGCGCAGCAGCCGGTCAAAGCCTTCCGCCGTGACGGGCTTGCCGATGTAGTAGCCCTGGATTTCCTGGCAGCCCGCTTTGGCCAGGAATTCCACCTGATCGGCATCCTCCACGCCTTCTGCGGTAACGGTCATGCCCAGGGCGCGCGCCATGGCGACGATGGCCTCGGTCAGCGCCACCGAATCCGGGTCGCCCGGAATACCGGTGATGAAGGAGCGGTCGATCTTGACGTTGCTGATCGGGAAGCGCTGCAGATACGACAGCGACGAATACCCCGTGCCGAAATCGTCGATGGAAATACGGATGCCCTGCGCGGTCAGCGCGTCGAACATCGGGCGCACCTCATCGGCACCGCCCATCAGCAGGCTTTCGGTAATTTCCACTTCCAGCGCGGTGGGCGGCAGGCCCGTTTCGGCCAGCGTCTGCTCGATCATCGGGACCACGTCGCCGGCCTGGAACTGGCGCGCCGACAGGTTGACCGCCATGCGGAAGTCGTAGCCCAACGCCTCATGCCACACCACCGCCTGCTCGCACGCGCGGCGCAATACCCACTCGCCAATCGGCACGATCAGCCCGGTCTCTTCCGCCACCGGGATGAACTCCACCGGCGAGATCGCCCCCAGCTTGGCGCTGTTCCAGCGCAGCAGCGCCTCGGCGCCGACGATGCGGTGGCTGGCGAGGTCGTACTTGGGCTGATAGACGAGCTGCAGTTCGTTGTTGTCGCGCGCATCACGCAACGCGTTTTCGAGCATGTAGCGGCGCTGCAGGCGGGCGTTCAGCTCGGCCGTGTAGAACTGCGCGCGGTTGCGGCCGTTCTGCTTGGCGCGGTACATGGCGGCATCCGCCGAGCGCAGCAAGTCGGAGCCGGAAATCCCATCGTGCGGATACAGCGCCACGCCCACCGATACGCCCAGGTAATAGCGCCCGTTGACGGTATCGAACGGCTCGCGCATGGCCTGCAGCAAGCGCTCGGCCAGCAAGGCGATACGTTTGCCTTCCACGCGCTGCTCGACGAGGATGACGAACTCGTCGCCACCCAGGCGGGCAATCACGTCACCAGGGCCGATGCAGTCGGCCAGGCGCGCGGCGGCGCTTTGCAGCAGCGTATCGCCGCAGGCGTGGCCGGCGGTATCGTTCACGCTCTTGAAGCGATCCAGATCGAGGAAGAACAGGGCCAGCTCGCGGCTTTCATCGCGCGCGCGTTCGATGGCGCCGTCCAGGTGCGCGGTGAAGAAGCTACGGTTGGTCAGCCCCGTCAGCGGATCATGCGCGGCCAGATGGCGCAGGCGCTGCTCGGCGCGTTTGATATCGGTGATGTCGGCAAACGACAGCATCACGCTGCTCGGCACAGCCTCGCCATGGCGGCCGGTCGAGCGAAGGGGAATGATGTTCTGCCGCACCCACACCAGCTCGCCGGTCTTGAGCAACAGGCCATACACGCGACCGAGAATCGGCTCACCCGTACGCAGCACAAAGCCCGACGGCATCATGCTCAGGGTGATTTCCTTGCCGTCTTCGTCCACCACGCGCTGGATGGCTTCCAACCGATCGCGCCCCACCAGCTGCCCCGGGCGCAAGCGCAGGATGCGCTCGGCGCTGGCATTGGCCGCCAGCACCACGCCCTGGGCGGACTGGATCACGACCCCTTCGTGCAGATTCGAAATGGCCAGGCGATAGCGGTCTTCGCTTTCGGCCAGGCCGCGCTCAACGGCGTCTTTTTGGATGGCGACGCCCGCCAGGTGGGTGACGTCGTCCAGGAAATGCTGCTCCTCGTCTGCCGGCACGCAGCGCTCGCGGTAAAACAGGGCGAGCACGCCCAGCTTGTCACCGCGTGACGATCGGATCGGCAATGCCCATGCCGCGCCAAAGCCGGCCGCCAGTGCCGCGGTGCGCTCGTGCTGCCAGCGCGGGTCCCCGGCAATGTCGTCAATGACCACGGTGTCGCCCAGAAACATGGCGCAGCCACATACGCCCGCGTCGGCGCCGATCGGGGCGTTTTCCAGCGTGGCGACATAGCTGGCGGGCAGCGTCGGTGCGGCGGCCACACGCAGGCGTGGGTGGTCAGGCCGGCTTTCGGTGTCGAGCAGCAGCACCGCCGACATGGCATTCGGATAGACCTGCTCGACGTACAGGCACAGATGGCGCAACACCGTTGAGAGCGTCGCATTAGAGGCAAGTTGCGCGAGCACGGCGTTCTCCGAGGCAAGCAAACGGCGCGCGTGCAGCGCCTCGGCACGCGCCTGCACGGCGTGGCGTTCGAGTGCGTGGTGGGAGCCAGCTTCACGCAGCACCAGCATGACGGCGGGGTGGCCTTCATGCTCGCACGCGGCGGCAACCGTTTCGACCAGCACATGGGTGTAGTCAGCGCGGACCAAGCGGTGCTCGACGGGCTCGGCAGGCTGGCCACTGCTCACCATCCGCGCCACGCGTGGCAGCGCTTGCGGAACATCGTCCGGGTGAATCAGACCAGCGAGCTGCACGCCGACCAGCTGTGCTGGGTCCTGCGCATTCATCAAGCGCGCGGCGGCGGGGTTGGCACGCACCACCCGCCCCTCCACGGTCAGCAGCACAGCGTCGGATGACAGCTTGGCCAGTGCCCCGAAGTCCGTGCCGGTGGATTCCGCCGCGGCTGCGTCCGTCACCATAGCTGCCGCCACCGCGGGGCGCGACTCGGGTGCGAGCGGCGACGCAGCGTCAACAGGAGAGGCTCCGGCATCGGCCGGGTGGAAACGAGTCATCGGGGATACGCTTGCTTGGTCAGCGACGGCAACAGAAAGCGAGACTGCACGCTTCGACCCTATGCAAAACGGCGCGATGGCGAAAAACTGAAGAGTGCCCTTAGAGCCGCTGACAAAACCGCCCTGGCGTCGTTGCGCCTCCCGCAGTGACGAACATTCGGTACTTCAGTACTGTCTGCGTCGGCACGCCTAGCCAGGACAGTTTTGTTAGCGGCTCTTATGTGCCACCACGGCGCCACCCCACTGCGCGGGCAAAGAAAAGCCCGCGCTCAGTTGACGAGGCGCGGGCTGAAATCTCTGGACCGTGTCGATCTGTTCCAGAGAGGAGAACCGACCCACGATGCCCCGGCACAGTGCTGCGCCGGTATCGCTTCCACGTTTTGAATCATAGTGTCCGGCATGAAAAAACAAAGGGCGGAAAAGGCAGGGTATTCCATCCCTATTTATTTTCCGTCGCCATTTTTTCTGCTGGCACTTCACATACCCCTTTGCTGCTGATCCCGCCTGCGTCTTGGGCTGCTCTGGTGGCCTTGTCGAGAACCCTTGTGATGCCCATTTCTCAGGACGGGCCTTCGTGCGGGAGCCACCGAGTAAATCACCCCGGCATATTGGTTGGTCGGCATGCGGGCGTGAATGTTCCGCGCGCAAGCATTATGTTGACGGGGCGAATATATTTGCGCTGCCCAAATCACCCCGTGTGAAGCCTGGGGCAGATTGCCGCGTCAAGTTTGGAGAGAATGTGCCGTTACTGCCCGATAAGCGCGCCTGCCCCAGGGTGAACCCGCAGGCGCATTTGGATGCCCATGTCTGGACCGCCATGCCATCTTTGTCTCCCCCCTCCCGTTCGTTGTGCGCGTCGTCTTCACGGCGTGCTTCACGTTTGTTGATTGCCGTGGCCGTGCTGGCCGCGCTGGCGGCCTTGCCACGCGCGCACGCAGCAACGACTACGGCTGCGCCGAGCCCAGTCACCGCCGCAGCCAGCCGTGACGCAGCCCCCGCCACACCAGCCAAGGCACCCAAGGGCCCGGGCCCGACGTGCCAAAACATCATGCGGCGCCTGTCGGGCAGCCTGGCCGGCACGCCCACCAACAGCGACAAGCCCGGCGCGGTGCTGGTCGACGTCGACAAGGCCGGCGTAACCATGGCCTGCAGCCATTCAGATTCGATTGCCATTCCGGTGCCGGGCAGCGGTAATACCAATCCCAGCCCCAACACCAAGACGCGATGATGCTCACCACGCGCCGCGCAATCGCCCGCCTGATCGCCAGCCTGCTGGCCGGTGTGCTCGCCAGCGCAGCCATGTCGGCCAGCGGCGCCGAACGCTGGGTCGCGCTGCCGGATCAACCCGACAGCTACGCATCGCTCGATGCCGGCAGCGTGCAGCGCATGCCCAGCGGCCCGATCAGCGCCTGGGTGCGCGTGGAGGCGTCCAACCGTGCGGGCAAGCGTTCATTGCAACGGATGTTTGGCGCCTTCCGCGGCGACATGGCGGACTTTCTCTACACCATCGATTGCCCTACCAGGCAGTTCTCCGTCTCGCGCTCCAAGCTATACCAGGGCGCGCTGACCGTCACCGAAAAACAGTTTGGCAATGACGCCGCCTGGCAACCGGTGGAAGGCGTGGGCCTGGCCAGCGCGGTGGCCCGCCAGCTGTGTACGGGCTGACGGTGCAACGTCCGCGCCCATCGCGTGGCCGTCGTTGGTAACATCACCGGGTGCGCCCCGCTCCCAACCCTTCGTCGCCTGATCCGCGTGTGACCGCAGACGCCAGCGTCTTCGGCACGCTCGCGCGCGGGTCACGGGCGTCGCTGGAGCGCGTCGCCAATCTGGGCGATGGTGTCACTGCCGCCATCTGGCGCAATGAGCACGATGAGGCGCGTTACACCCAACCCGGGCACCACACGCTGTCGGTCTATCTGCAGGGCGGCTACACCACGCATCGGCAAGATCTACCGCACCTCTTCGGTGCTCCAGGGCGCGTGTGCATGCTGCCTGCGGAGCATCAGTCTGCGTGGGTGATCGAACAGCCGATGCGCTTCGTCCATCTCTACTTCGCGCCCGATGCACTGGCAGGGCACGCGGTGCGCCTGCTCGATGCCGAGCCACGCCTGTTCACGCTGCACGACCGCACCTTCATTGAAGATGTGCACCTCGCCCAAGCCTGCACGCGCATCGCCCAACTCGACTGGAGCGACCTCGACGACCGCATGCGCGCCAACGCGCTGGCCAACGACACGCTGTCGTATCTCGTGCAGACGCAGGGCCGCACCCGCGCCCTGCCAGTACGCGGTGGACTGGCGCCGCATGTGTGCCGGCGCATCGCCGCGCGCATCGATGCGGAGTTGCATCTGCCGCTCTCCCTCGGTGAATTGGCTGCGGAAGCGAACCTGTCGGAGTTCCACTTTGCGCGGATGTTTCGCGCGTCATTCGGCGTGGCGCCGCACGAGTGGGTCATGCAGCGGCGACTGGCCCGCGCGCAAGATCTGCTGCGCAACACGACCCTGCCTCTGGCGACCATTGCCGAACGCTGCGGCTTTGCCAGCGCCAGCCATTTCAGCCGACGCTTCGCACTGCAACTTGGTGCATCGCCGTCGTTCTACCGGCGGGCGTGGCAAGGCGCCTAAGCTGGTTACACGCTGCAGCAAGAAAACGAACGATCGTATTCAGCATCGGCTGAAAAGCCGCGTACGTCCTAGCGTTTTCCACGATGGAAGCGCTCTGTGCGGCGCAGTAATTTGGAGACGGGTCCCCCATGGAGAGCACCATGTTCACCCATATCCTGCTGCCGACCGACGGCTCCGAGCAGTGCCGCAAGTCCATTGAAGGCGCGCTCAAGCTGGCGCGTGCCACGGGCTGCAAACTCACCGCGTACAACTGCATCGAAGAGTTTCCCAACATGGCCTATTCGGCCGGCGTGGGCGAGTGTCCGCACGCGCATTACATGGAGCAGGTGCAGGGGCATGCCAAGCAGTGTATCGAGCGCATCGCCCAGCGTGCGCAGGAAGAAGGCATCCAGTTCGATAGCGACGTGACGCAGTTTCCCGAGCCCTACCTGGGCATTCTGGATGCGGCCAAGCGGCACGCGTGCGACGTCATCTTCATGGCGTCGCACGGGCATCGCAGCCTGATGGGCCGGTTACTGATCGGCAATGAAACGCGCAAGGTGCTGACCTACGCGAGCATTCCGGTGGTGGTGTACCGGTAACGACGGCGCCGGTTACATCGGCACCGGTTCAGGTGCACCTTCGCCGCGCTCCAGTTCTGCGACGCGCGCGGCTTCGCGCTCACTCACTTGCCGGCGCTGCTCGGGCGTGAGCACCTGCAGAATCTTCGCGCTGGCCTGCGCGCGCAATTGCGCTTCACGGGCGACGGCACGGCCGAGGGTTTCGGTGAGCGCACGGGCGCGCGCCTCGTCATACTGGCCCGACACCACCATCTTGTGTAGATCGCGATGCGCATGCTCGATGGCCTTGCGCTGTTCGCGTGCCTCGGGCATCTGTGCGTATTCAATGGCGAAGATCTTGTCGCGCTGCTCTTCCGTCAGATTCAGCCCGCGCAGGAAGGGGGCACCGCCACGATGCGAGCCCGGGGCACCCATGCCGGGACCGGGGCCGGGACCACGGCCCATCATGCCCGGGCCCATCATTCCGGGATGCGGCAGCGGCGCCAGCGGAGCGGCATCCGGTGGTGCGGCCGTCTGGGCGAGCGCGGCGCAGGAAAGCAACAGCCCGGCAGCAATGGCAGCCAGGCGGCGAGGTGTAGCAACGATCATGGTTGGGCTCCTGTGAAAACGTCGGCCGGACATGCCAGCCATGCAATCACTGTAGCCAGCGAAGGCGCACCAAAGGTGGGCGAACCGTGGAGTTTTCCTGAACTCTGCCAGGGCAACCGCAGGCCTGCGGTTGATGCCACGCGTCAGGCGTCGAGCCGGTAGCCCACGCCATACACGGAATGGATCATGTCGGTGCCCGGGCTGATCTGCTCCATCTTGCGCCGCAGATTCTTGACGTGGGTATCGACGGTGCGGTCCGTAACAACACGGTGGTCGTCGTAGATCTGCTCCAGCAGCATCGCGCGCGACAGAATGCGGCCGGGCGCCGCCGCCAATGCAGCCAGCAGGCGAAACTCCACCGGCGTGAGGTCGATGCGCTGGCCGCGCAGCGTGGCGGAATACGCCGCGCCGTCAATCACCAGCGCGCTCTCCGGCGCGCCACCGGCGCGCTGTGCGCGACGCAGAATGGTCTTGATGCGCGCCACCAGTTCGCGCGGGCTGAACGGCTTGCAGATGTAGTCATCCGCGCCGAGTTCCAGGCCGAGCAGGCGGTCGATCTCTTCCACACGCGCAGTCACCATGACGATGGGCACCTCGCTGAAGGCGCGCACCTCGCGGCAAATTTCCAGGCCGTCCTTGCCGGGCAACATCAGGTCGAGCACGACGAGCTCCGGTGTGGCCTCGCGGATGCGCTGCACGGCGTGCGTGCCCTCGGCCAGCCATTCGGTTTCGTAGTGGGCGGCGCGCAGATAGTCGGTCATCAGCGCAGCGAGCTTCGGTTCGTCTTCAACGATGAGAATCATGGTCGGCAAGGGGGTCCAGCGGATCAAACGGGTCAAGCGAATCAAGAGCGGGCAGGCTGGGTAGACGAATCGCGATCCACAGTCCGCCCAGTGGTGAAGGTTTGGCTTCAATGCTGCCGCCGTGCGCGGCGATGATGGTCTGGCACAGACTCAGCCCGAGCCCGGCCCCGCCCTGCGCACGGCTGCGTGATGCATCCACGCGGAACAGCCGATCGAAGATGCGCGGCAGCATGGCCTCCGGCACACCGGGCGCGCTGTCTTGTACGTCGATCTGCTGCCAGCCACCTTCTTCGTGAACATGCACGCGCAGCGTGCCGCCCGCATCGGTGTAACGCAGCGTGTTTTCCATCAGGTTCTGCATGACTTGGCGCAGACGTTGCGGGTCGCCACGTACTTGCGTTGCATGCGATGCCCCGCTGGGCAAATCCAGTTGCAGCGCGATGCCCTTTTCCATCAGGCGCGGCGTAAAGCCCTGCACGGCGCTGCACACGGTGTCGGCCAGGTCCAGCGTCTCCATGTGGAAGGCCAGCGCGCCCACGTCGGCCAGCGAGAGCTCGTACAAATCGTCGATGAGCTTGCTGAGCGTCGACACCTCGGCCTGCAACGAGGCCAGCGAGGTGGCCGTCAACGGGCGCACGCCGTCTTCCAGCGCTTCCAGTTCACCGCGCAGCACGGCCAGCGGCGTGCGCAGCTCGTGCGAGATATCGGCGGTGAGCTGGCGGCGCATCTTCTGGTTGGCCTCCAGCGAGGCGGCGAGGTGATTGAAGTCGGCCGCCAGTTCGCCCAACTCATCGCGCGAATGCACGTCGACCCGCGTGGCATAGTCGCCGTCGGCCATGCGGCGCGCGGCATCGGTCATGCGGCGCATGGGCGCCAGCAGCCCGCGCGCAAGCAGCACGGCCACCAGCGCAGCCAGCAGCACGGAGAACCCCGCGATGATCCATGTCGCGCGCAACTGCTGCGCCTGGAATGCCTGGTCTGCCCCCTCCGGCACGCGCATGCGCGGCGGCATGGCCAGCCAGCCGATGATCTCGCCGTTATGGTGTAGCGCGTGCCACTGCGCGTTCGGCCCCAACGGCGGCCCGTCGCCAATGATGGCGTTGCGCTGGGCGTCGAGCAGCCAGATGGGCGAATGCGGCATCGGCGGCCCATCGCCCGGCGGATGCGGTGGCAGGCTGCCGACGGGCGGTGGACCAGGCGGTTTACCGGAAGGTGGGCCGGGCGGCGCGTCAGGCCCCATGCCGGGCGGCAACGGCTCGAAGTGGTGGGCGGCGCCGGGCCCATCAAAGCGATCGCCGCCCATGCCGCTGGCGCGGGCGCGTGCGCCCTCACGGCGCAACAGGCGGAACCACGCGGCCGGATCGTTGCGCAGGAAATCCCAATTGCCGTGTTGGCCGTAGGCGGCTTCCACGCCCTGGGCCACGGCAGCGAGGCGCTCGGCCTCGCGCGCATTCACGTAATCGAGGAAGTTGGTGTCGAAGCGCCATCGCACCGCCGCACCCATGGCGAGCGCCACGACAATGCTCAGCGTAAACAGCGCAACGAACAGCTTGGAGGTAATGCCGAAAGACGGGCGCATGGATGAATGATTGGCCGGGCACCGGACTGGCATCATCTTACCGGGCGGCCTCTGGCGGGATGCTCTGAGCATAACAACCCGGCCCCGCCAGAAAATGAGCGAAATGCGAAGAACACACTTTCAAGGCATTCCGATATGGCGTAACGCGCACGCGCTCGGGCGTGGGTAAAGCGCGCTATGCTGCCAACCTTCATCCCGCCACGGAAAGACATGTCGCCCAGCAAGTCGGCCCGCCCCGCGTTTTCGATGCTCCGCTGCGCCATGCGTGGCGTGGAGGCCGTCGCCGCTGACAGCCGGCATACGTTCCCGCGCCACACGCACGAGCAGTTCGGTATCGGCATCGTTGATCGGGGTGCGCAGAAATCGTTGAGCGGGCGCGGCATGGTGGAAGCCGGTGCCGGCAACGTCATCACTGTCAACCCCGGCGAGGTACACGACGGCACGCCCATCGGCGATGCCGGCCGCGCCTGGCGCATGCTGTACTTCGATCCGGAAGTCATCGTCGAGCTGGCGCATGACGTGCACAGCCACCGCCAGGCAGAATTCGACCGGCCCGTCGCGCAAGACGCCAACCTGGCGCGGCATGTGCGTCTGCTCTTTACGCAGATGACCGCATCACCTTCCTCCCCCACCCAGCATGACGCGCTGCTGCGCGAGCAGTTGCTGCTCTCTGTGCTCGCTGACGTGCTGCACGCTACCGCCCACCGCATTGACGAGGCGCCCGACGCGATCCGCCTCGCCCGTGCACGCATCGACGATGATCCGGCTGCGGCGGTCTCCCTGCTCGATCTGGCGCACGACACTGGCCTGAGCCGGTTCCAGGTGCTGCGCGGTTTTGCGCGCGTGACGGGCCTCACGCCGCATGCCTATCAGCTACAGCGCCGCGTTGCCCTGGCGCGCAGGCTGATCGCCCAGGGTCTGCCGCTGGTGGAAGCGGCCGCCGCCTGCGGCTTTGCCGACCAGAGCCACATGACGCGGCAGTTCGTGCGCAAGTACGGCGTGTCACCCGGCATGGTGGCGGCGGCGCGCTAAAACCGCCCCCCCTCTCGCCTCGCTTCCCTGCAATTTCGTTCAAGACGCACGCGTTGCGGGCGGCCATCCTGCGGACTTTCACACCCGCGGGAGACCCCATGTCCAAACCGATGTCCAGCCGATTGGAAGGCTGCCTTTACCTGGCGCTGGCGATGATTCTGGTCGGCAGCACCGTTACCGCCAGCAAGATCATTGCGGCGGGTCTGCCGCCCTTCTCGGCCACAGCATTGCGCTTTGCGATGGCGCTGCCGTTGTTCCTCATTGCCATGCGATTCACGCGCACACGCTGGCCGGTGCTGGCGCGCGGTGACTGGGTGCTGTTGTTCTTGCAAGCCACGGCCGGCAGCGTCGGCTATACGACGTTGCTGATCTCGGGGCTGCGGCATACCTCGGCGGCCGATGCGGGCGTGATCATCGGCACGCTGCCGGTGGTATCGGCGCTGATTGCCATCGTGCTGCTCGGGGAGCGTCCCCAGCGAGCGGTGCTGGGCGCGATTGCTCTGGCCACGGCCGGCGTGCTGGCCATTGCGTTTCAACCGGGCGGGGATGCCGCCCACCCGCTGCTGGGCAATCTGCTGGTGATAGGGGCTGTGGTGTGCGAAGGCGTGTTCATTCTGCTCAACAAGCGGCTGCGCACGCCCGTGCCCCCGCTGGCGCTGTCGACGCTGATGAGCGCGTTCGGTCTGGCAACGGCCCTATTGCCTGCGTTATGGGAAGCCCCGTGGCAGTTGCAGGCTTCGGTGCAGATCACCCACGCTGTGGCAGCGGTGGCCTACTACGCCATCGTGCCAACCGTGGGCGGTTTCGTGCTCTGGTATGCCGGTGCGGCCCGCGTGAGCGGCGCAGAGGCGTCGCTGTTCACGGCGCTGGCGCCGGTGGCGGCAATTGTGTTTGCTGCCACGCTGCTCGGGGAGGTGGTGAGCGCCCGCCAAGTGGCGGGCATTGCGTCGGTGTTGGCGGCGGTGCTGAGCCTGGGGCTTGCACGCGCGCCCTCGCCGGCCTCGTCGGCGGGCTAGGCCTCGGCGTCAGGCGCCGTCACCTCTTCCATGCGCTCGATGCGCACACGCACGATGCGGCGGCTGCCGGCTTCCAGGATGACGAAGCGCAAGTCATGACGCACCAGGGTATCGCCCACCTCAGGCAGGCGGTCCCACTGGTTGAAGAGATAGCCGCCGAGGCTGGTAGCACCGCCACCCTCGTCGAGCAGCCAGTCGACATGGAGCACGTCTTCCAGTTGACGCAGGTCGGCTTCGCCGGCGACTTCCCAGCAGCCTTCGTTCACCTCCACCACGCCGGGACGCTCGTCCTCGTCGGGGAATTCACCGGCAATGGCTTCGAGCACATCGATGGGGGTGACGACGCCCTGCACCACATCCAGCGAATCCGTCACCACCATCATGCGGCCACGTGCGCGCTTGAGTTTGTCCATCAGGCGCAGGATGCCGATGTTGTCCGACACCTTGAGCGCCGGCTTCACGCTACGGTCCACGTCGATGGCGCCGCGCGTGTCGAGGTCGCCCATCAGGTCTTTGGCGCGCGCCACACCCACGAGGTCGTCCAACCCACCCCGGCACACCGGAAACTGGTTATGCGGCACGGCCAGCAACAGCTTGCGCGTGGTCGCCACATCAGCATCCAGATCCACCCACGAGATGTCGTGGCGCGGCGTCATGATGGAGCGCACGGAGCGCTCGGCCAGATCCAGCACGCCGCTGACCATGCTGCGCTCTTCCGGGCGGAACACGGTTTCGGGTGCGGGCTGGTCTGCGTGCGGCGCGGCTTCGTGCGACTCGGCATCCGCCGGGGCGCCGCGGCGATCGCCCAGCAGGCTCAGCACGGCATCGGCCGTACGCTCGCGCAGCGGGCGGCGGCGCTCATAGCGCACGGTATTGCGCTGGGCCACCTGGTTGAAGAACTCGATCAGGATCGAGAAACCGATGGCCGCATACAGATAGCCCTTCGGAATATGAAAGCCCAGGCCCTCGGCCACCAGGCTGAAACCGATCATCAGCAGGAAGCTCAGACACAGCACCACTACCGTACGGTGCGCGTTGACGAAGTTCGTCAGCGGGCGGGAGGCAAACAGCATGGCGCCCATGGCAATCACCACGGCCGCCATCATCACGGGCAGGTCGTTGACCATGCCCACGGCGGTGATGACGGAGTCGATGGAGAACACCGCATCGAGGATGACCACCTGCGCGATCACGTTCCAGAACTTGCCGTGGCCCCTGCCATGGCTTTCGTCCTGCGGCTCGCCGTCCAGGCGCTCATGCAGTTCGGAAGTGGCCTTGAATAAGAGGAAGAACCCGCCTAGCAGCAGGATGATCGAGCGGCCGGATAAGTCCACCGGCCCCAGCGTGAGCAGCGGCTTGGTCAGCCCGATCAGCCACGACATGGCGGCCAGCAGCACCATGCGCATGACCAGCGCCAGCCCCAGGCCGATCATGCGGGCACGATCGCGCTGCGCGGGCGGCAGCTTGTTGACGAGGATGGCGATAAAAACGAGGTTGTCGATGCCGAGAACAATCTCGAGCACCACCAGGGTGAACAGGCCAATCCAAATGGACGGGTCAGCAAGCCAAGTCATAGAGGGCAATGGAAGACAGCAGAAACGCAATCCGCCGATGATAACCGCAGCGCACGCACGGCCCCGCGCCGGCGCGTGCGAAGCGTTGCAACAAACGGGCCGGAAGGCTTAGCGCTGGGCAATGCGCGGAGGGCGATAACCGTCAGTCAGCGTCTTGAGGAAGGCAACGATGTCGCGCACGTCGGCTTCGGACAGCACGGGCTTGTCGCCGGGCTTGCCGCCAAACGGCGGCTCCATGTTGACGTTGGCGCGGTATTGCGGCGGCAGGTCGTCAAACTTGTCGACGGTGCCGTCGGCCTTGCGCGGATACCACTTCTGCGGCTGCGTGTCGCGCTGGGCGTAGAAGCGCACCGCGTCTTCGAGCGAGTGGATGGCGCCGTTGTGGAAGAAAGTCTTGCGCAGCGCCACGTTGCGCAGCGACGGCGTACGGAAGCGGCCGCAATACTCGGTGCGATCTTTCAGGTCGGTCCGGTCTGGGCCGCATAGGCCCATGTCAAAGAACGCCGGATCGGCATTGCCTGCCAGCGTGCGATTGCGCGGCACGCCCACGGCAATGTGGCCGAAGTCGGTAAAGGCCGGGAAACCGCCGTCCTGCTTGATGGCGCTGACGTGGCACGAGGCGCAGTTGCCCTTGGCTGGGTTGGCAAACAGTTGCAGGCCACGCATTTCCTGCGGCGACAGCTTGACCTGCTTGCGTAGGAACGCGTCGTACTTGCTGTCGTACGGATAGAACTCCGACGGCGTCTGCTGGAACACCTCCAGCGCCATCAGCGCGGCGCGGAACGCGGTGTCTTCGTTGTCGAGGATGTCGTTGCCAAAGACTTGGCGGAACGTCTGCGCATGGTTGCCATTGCGCAGCTTGGTGACCACGTTGGCAGGCGTGCCGTTGGCCATCTCGTGCGCAGACAGCAGCGGAATGCGCGCCTGGTCATGCGTGGACGATACGCGGCCATCCCACGTGTAGCCGCCGGTCGGGCCCTGGTCTTCGGCGTCGTTGCCGTCGTTGTCGTAGAAGTGCTCGGAGAAGGCCGGCACGCTCTGCAGATAGCGCAACGACGGCGCGGCGCGCACGCCCGTCTTGTTCATGCCCTCGCCGCCCAGTTGCACCGACAGATCGTTCGACGGCCCGTAGGCATGCGTGGGGCTGTGGCAGCTTGCGCAGGCCAGCTTGCCCGAAGCGGACAGCGCCGGATCGAAGAACAGCGCCTTGCCCAGCGCCGTCATGGCCGGCACCGACGGGCGGCGCGTCGCCATCATCGTGTAGAAGGCTTTTTCATAGGCTGCCGCAGGAGCAGGCGCAGCCGGCGCCGAGGCTGCCGCCGGTTTGGCTGCCGGTGCCGTGGCGGCCTGCGCCACCGCCGGCTCAACGCGGCCGCATCCCCCCAATGCAGCCACCAGCCCGGCCAGCGTCAACGCCGAGACCGCGATCACGCGAAGAGTGGCAGCAGACAAAGGGCGCATTGGCGGTGGGCGACATGTTGGGAGCCTTGCAAGTTAGCACGGGGGCCATGACACTTTGATGTCGTCAAACCGATGTCATGTCAGCCCTTGGAGAGCTCCCATGGTGGCAAATGTCTTCAAACGTTCGGTGGTGCCCTTGCTCATCCTGATGATGGTGATCACGCTGAACTGGGGGGAAATCGGCGCCCCGCCTACGTTTGCATCATCAACTTGTCACACACAAAGCACAGACTCCGGCTCGCTTTCGTCCCCCACACAACAATTCAGGGAAATCATGAGCCGAGCGTTCCGTCTTCTGCCGCTGACCGCGTTGGTCGCGGCCAGCATGTCTGCCTGCGGTGGCAGCGATTCGAACAGCGCCTCCACCGGTACCTCCGGTGTGGTGACTGGCAGCTACTTCGAACACGCCAAGGTCTGCATCGACACCAACAACAACGGCAAGTGCGATTCGGGTGAAGCCAGCACCTATACCGATGCCAATGGCGCCTACACGCTGCCGGGCTCGGGTGCGGTGGTGGTGGAAGTCGGCACGGACGCGTTCCGCAATGACCCGGCTACGGGCGCACACACGGCCATCACGCGTCCGCTGGTGTTCCGTGCGCCGGCCGGCGCCAACGCCATCGTCAGCGCCATCTCGACCGAACTGGCCGTGCTGATGGACAGCAACGGCGGCGACATCAACGCTGCCAAGGCCGCACTGGCCGCGCGCCTGGGCGTGACGGTCGACAAGCTGCTGGAAGACCACAACAAGGAAAGCGACGCCAACATCAAGGCCGCGCTGCAGGCTGAAATCGACCAGGCCATCGACCTGATTGCCGATGCAGTTGCCGGCGGTGGCGACATCGGCCAGGCCATCCGCAACGGCGTGGGTAAGCGCATGGCGCTGGCTAACAACGTCAAGACGATCGTCGTGATCTACGCGGAAAACCGCGGTTTCGACAACCTGTATGGCCTGTTCCCGGGCGCCAACGGCATTCCCGGCGTGAACCCGACCTCCACCGGCACCGCCGTCGCGCAGAAGGACTTCGATGGCTCCGTGCTGCCGTCGCTGCCGCCCACCTGGGGCGGCGCGACCGCTAGCGGCCAGAGCGTGACCGTCACGCAAGCGCAATCCACCGGCTGGGCCAACAAGCCGTTCCAGATCGACAACCCGGCTGGCATCAACGGTACAGGCATCGTCGTGGGCCAGAACGTCATCACGCGTGACCTCTGGCACCGCTTCTACCAGAACCAGATGCAGATCAATGGCGGCAAGAACGACATGTACGCCGCCTTTGCCGATGCCGGCGGCCTGACCATGGGCTACTACGACGGCAGCAAGATGTCGATGTGGAACGTCGCCAAGCAATACACGCTGGCCGACAACTTCTTCATGGGCGCCTTCGGTGGCTCGTTCCTGAACCACCAGTACCTGATCTGCGCCTGCGCGCCGATCTACCCGAACGCCGCCAGCTCGCCGGCCGCAGGCAGCATCGCCCAGGTGGTGACGGGCGCCAACGGCTCGCCGACGCTCACGCCGACCGCAAGCTCGGTCATGGCAGGCGCCCCCACCTTCGGCAATGGCACGAAGGACGGCAACCTGACGCCGCTGGAGGCTGACGGCAGCGCCTTCGCCGTCAACACGATGCAGCCGCCGTACCAACCGTCGGGCAACGCTGTGGCCAGCAGCAACGCGGCCTATGCTGACCCGACCAAGGCCACGACCCTGCCGGCGCAATCCAAGCAGGCCAACATCGGCGACCTGCTGACCGCCAAGGGCGTGAACTGGGCCTGGTATGCCGGCGCCTGGAACGCCGCCCTGGCCGACGCGCCCAACACCACGCGCAGCGTGATCTACTCGGGCTCGATCCAGTTCCAGCCGCACCACCAGCCGTTCAACTACTTCACCCGCTTCGATCCGGCCACCGCCAACGGTGCGTCCGAACGCGCAGCCCACCTGAAGGACTACGACGCCGCCTTCCTGCAAGACGCCGCCGCTGGCAACCTGCCGCCGGTCACGTTCTACAAACCGCAGGGCAACCTGAACCAGCACCCCGGCTACGCCAACGTGACCGACGGCGATGCCCATATCGCCAACGTGATCGCCCAACTGCAGAAGAGCCCGCAGTGGAAGAACATGGTGGTGGTGGTGACGTACGACGAAAACGGTGGCTTCTACGACCACGCCACGGTGCCGAAGGCTGATCGCTGGGGCCCGGGCACGCGTATCCCGGCGATCATCATCTCGCCGTTCGCCAAGAAGGGCTTTGTGGACCACACCCAGTACGACACGGCTTCGGTGCTGCGCTTGATCACGCACCGCTTCGCCCTGCCGACGCTGCCCGGTATCAAGCAGCGTGACGCAGCCCTCGTCGCCAACGGCAATCAGCCGATGGGCGATCTGACCAACGCGCTGGACTTCTCACAGTCGCAATAACGCGATCAGCGCTCACGAAAAAGGCGACCTTCGGGTCGCCTTTTTCTTGCCGCCTACTTGCCCTTCTTCTTGCCGGCTGGCTTTTCGCTCTCCAGCGTCTCCAGCCGCATGCCCACCTTGATCGTCACCTGCCAATGGGCGATCTTGCCGTCGACCAAGTGGCCGCGGGTCTCCAGCACTTCAAACCAGTCCAGGTGTTTGAGCGTCTCGCCCGCCCGCGCGATGGCATTGCGGATGGCCGCGTCGCTGGAATCCGGAGAAGAGCCGACCAGCTCGATCATCTTGTAGGTGTGGGAACCCATATCGCCTCCTTGTTGGCATGGTTGGAACGTCGGCGACGGCGCCGCTTGCGCCACGTCATTTACCAGAATGGCAGGTACCCCCGCGCTCTGATAGCCCGGATTTGCACGGGGCCGAAAAATCCTGGCAGTTAATTGCGTTAATAAAGCTGACAAGCCTTGTCATTCGAAACGACGCGTGATGTCAAACCCACCACACGGCGATCACCAACGTGCCACTTTTCGGGCGGCCACACCGGGCCGACAGTCGTCAATCGAGCTGGTATGGAACCTGCGAGAGCCGTCCGTCGTCCCCCCCAAAGAGAAAGAGGCCACATGCGCCATCCCGTCCAACACGCCAGCGCCCAGCGCCCGATTTCCACGACCGCCCCGGCGACATCGCCCGATTCGCCTGATACCTCGCGCCTGTTGGCGGACACCGCCCCGCTGCAAATGGAGTGCTGCGGCCGCAAGATCAACGCCACCTACTCCACCCGCAACGGCATCGTCACCGTCAAGCACCAGGGCAAAACGCTGTCCACCTACTCGCCTGATGGGGACTACAAGGCCGTCGCGCATCGACTGCTCTGCGTGATGCTTTCCATCTGAGCGCCCGACCCGGCTCGGGCTCAGTGCTTGGTTTTGCTGCCCGTTGCGGGCCGGCCGAACTCAGCGCGCAGGCTGTCCTTGGCACGCTCCAGAATCCGCCGCCGCCCGGCGCTCAGGTTGTGTCCCGCACGATTGATATAGAACGTCAGCATCGACATGGCCGACTGGAATGCGGTGCCCTTGCGTCGCTTGCTGTGCTCGGCTGAAGCCTTGAGCGAGGCGGCAATCCGCGCCGGGCTGCGTGATTTGAAGATGTCGGGTTCCAGATCCAGCGCATCGCTCGTTTCCATCACATGGTGCGACCAGCGGTGCTGCGTGCCGTGGCTGGGCTTGGCGCCGGATTTCGACTTGGCATGGGATGCCGCCATGATGAAATCTCCTGTAATGATGTCTTCATCGTTCTGCAAACCACGTACCCGCGCGGGCCTGTGCGCAAGGCCGAGTTCCGTTACGATGACGGGCGTTTCGCTTCTCTTTTCCGCCCCCTTCCTTTACCGCCGGCTTCCGGCGTGCATCCAACGTGTCTGGCGACGCTGGTCTGTCCTCTACCTCTTCCGCACCGACGCAAACGCTGTCGGACGCCCCCTTCTCCCACCCCGCATTCCGGCTGTTCTGGTTCGCCAGGCTATCCACCACCTTCGCCTATCAGATGTTTGGCGTGGCGGTTGGCTGGCAGATCTACGACCTCACGCGCAGCGCCTACGTGCTCGGCCTGGTGGGGCTGGTGCAGTTCCTGCCCTCGGTGGTGCTGGTGCTGGCCTCGGGGCACATTGCCGACCGCTACGACCGGCGCCGTGTGGTGCGCGCCTGTCAGGCCGTCGAGGCACTGGTGGCGCTGGCACTGTCCGCCGCTGCGCTCACGGGCCATGCCAGCGTGCAGGCCATCTTCCTGTGCGTAGTGGTGATCGGCGCCATGCGGGCCTTCGAAACGCCGACGCTGCAGGCGCTGCTGCCCTCGCTGGTGCCACCGCAGGTATTGCCGCGCGCCGTGGCACTGTCCAGTTCGGCAACGCAGACGGGCATCATCCTCGGCCCGGCGATAGGCGGTTTCCTGTATGTGGCCGGCGCGCCCGTGGTGTACGCCACGGCAGCGGCCCTGTTCCTGTTGGCGCATGTGCTGCTGGCGCTGGTGCGCATGGAACGCGCAGTGCCCGTCAGTACGCCGGTGAGCCTGGAATCGCTGTTCGCGGGCATCGTGTTCATCCGCAGTCGGCCGGTGGTGCTGGGCGCCATCTCGCTCGATCTGTTTGCCGTGCTGCTGGGTGGGGCAACGGCGCTGCTGCCGATCTATGCGCGCGACATTCTTGGCACGGGGGCATGGGGGCTGGGCCTGCTGCGTTCTGCGCCGGCAGTGGGGGCGCTGGCCATGGCGCTCTTCCTGGCACACCGTCCGCTGGATCGGCACGTGGGCCGGGTGATGTTTGCAGCCGTGGCCGTATTTGGCGTGGCGACGCTGGTGTTCGGCCTGTCGCGGTGGCTGCCGCTGTCGATGCTGGCGCTGGTGGTGCTGGGCGCATCCGACATGATCAGCGTGGTGATCCGCACCTCGCTGGTGCAGCTCGATACGCCGGACACCATGCGGGGGCGCGTGAGCGCGGTCAATTCGGTGTTCGTGGGGGCGTCCAACCAGTTGGGCGAATTCGAATCGGGGATGGTGGCCGGGCTGCTGGGGCCGGTGGCCTCGGTGGTGGTGGGCGCCCTTGGCACGCTGCTGGTGGTCGCCATCTGGATGCGGCTGTTTCCCGATCTGACCCATCGCAATCGCCTGCGCGACACGCACCCCGAACACCCCACGTCAGAGGGGTAAGCTCGCCTCCCCGCGCGGCTACTGGCCTGGGCAAGCGCTGGGCATGGAATGAGTCACCCTCTGGCAAGCATGTCAGCGAAACCCCGATGGCATCGGCACGGGGCAGTTCGTATGCTGATGCACCTTTGGCCGCCTCGCTCCGCCGCTCCCAAGATTGCGCCCGATCGTGAAGTCCATCCCGCCGTCTGCGTCCCGCCCCATGCGCCCGGCATCTGACCCCGGCCCCTTCAGCGGTGCGGGGCTGGATGTCGCGCCGGCCATTCGCCCATCGGCGTGGCTGGTGGCGATTGGCGCCGCTGTCGTCGGCACATTTGCCCGGTTGATGCTGGAGTCGGCCGTGGGCCTACGCCTGCCGTTCTACCTTGCATTTCCGGTGGTGACGATTGCCGCGTGGTATGGCGGATTCTGGCCGGGCATCGTGGCCATCGTTTGCTATGCGGCGCTGTTTATCGGCCTGTCGGCTGTGCAGACATCGTCGATCGGACTGCCGCTTACCCCCGTGCAGATGACGGTGTTTGCCGTGGGCGCCCTGCTGATCTGCGTGTTGTGCGAGCAGTTGCGCCGCGCACGTGCCGGGGCAGAACGCCGTGCGCTGGCAGAGACGCAGCAGCGCCTGTCGCAGCAGCGTCTGCTGGCGGCGCTGCAGGCCTCGCCCATCTCGCTGTACGACGTCGACAACACGATGCACTTCACCTGGGTGCACAACCCCGTGTTCGGCATGCAGCCGGAAGACCTGATGGGCCGCACCGTGCGCGAGGTGTTCGGGCGCCGCGCGGCATCGCAGCTGACCGATGCGGGCCAGCGCGTCATTGCCACGGGCACGCCCACGCGGGTGGAATTCGCGTTCCGCCGCCGGCACACGCAGCGCGTGGTCTACGACGTGGTGGTCATGCCCTTACGGGACGACACCGGCGAGATCATCGGACTCACCAACGCCGCCATCGACATCAGCGAACGCCGCCAGGCCGAAGCGCACCGCGCGCTGCTGCTCGAAGCCGAACAGCGCGCACGGGAAGAAGCCGAGCGCGCCAGCCGCCTGAAAGACGACTTCCTCGCCACCGTCAGCCATGAACTGCGCACGCCGCTCAATGCAGTGCTGGGGTGGGCGCAGCTGCTGAACATGCGCCCATATGAAGAGACCCTGTTCAAGCGCGGCATTGAAGCCATCGAGCGCAGTGCCCGCACACAGGTGCACCTGATCGACGATCTGCTCGACATGTCGGCCATTCTGTCGGGCAAGGTGCCGCTCGAAATCGCCCCGGTCAACCTGGCCGACGTGCTGGAGCGCGCGCGCGAAACCATCGAGCCGATGGCGCGCCAGAAGCAGATCACCATCGACACCGAATTCTTGCCCGTGCCCATGCTGCAAGGGGATGCCGGGCGCCTGAAGCAGGTGTTCTGGAACCTGCTGGCCAACGCCGTCAAGTTCACGCCCGACGGCGGGCATATCCGGCTATCGGTGCACCCGGCGCCCGAAGGTGTGGTCGCCACGGTGCGCGATACCGGCATCGGCATCGAACCGGCCTTCCTGCCGCACATCTTCGACCGATTCCAGCAGGCGGACTTGTCCAGCACGCGGCGCCACGGCGGTCTGGGCCTGGGATTGGCGATTGCCAAGCAACTGGTGGAGCTGCATCGCGGGCGCATCACCGCGGCCAGCAGCGGCGCGAACCTGGGGACCACCATGGCGGTTTCATTGCCGTTGCATGCTGCGCAAGCCGACGATCAAGCCGGCCAGATGCCAGGGCTGGTCACGGGTACGGGCATGCCCGCGCTGGACGGGCTGCGCGTGCTGGCGGTGGATGACAACCCCGAATCGCTCGGTGTGATTGCGCTGATGCTGGAGCGCTATGGCGCCGAGGTAGTCACCGTGTCCAGCGGCGCCGCGGCACTTGATGCGCTCTCGGACACCGGCCACGCATTCGATGCGCTGGTCAGCGACCTGGCGATGCCGGGCATGGACGGCATGCAGCTTGTGCGTGCAGTGCGCGCGCGCGGCATGGCCGATTTGCCCGCCATTGCCGTCACCGCATTTGCCGACCCGATCCGCCTGAAGGCGGCAAAGGAAGCCGGCTACCAATCCGTCATCACCAAACCGATCTTCCCCGGCGAGCTGGGCCACGTGCTGGCTGCCAATGTGCATCGCAAGACGGGGCCCGAAACGTTGGCGTGAGCGGTGCGCAATCATGCCTTGACGGAATGGTTGACCCAACAAAAGTCATTGGTGCGGGTGCGCGTGCATCCGCATACTCATCAACCTGTGCCGATCGGTGGGCATCTCTCCCCTAGCAGTTCGCAGCACCCGGCTCTACCGATCGGCCAGCTTGCCCTTCCCATCAGTCGCGCTCGCGGCTGTCTGCTGTATCCATAAGAACGCTCGAATCCTTGCTGCCCCGCCCTGGGTTGCATAGGCATTCCGGGCTCAGAGAGGAGACTGCATCGCCATGCCCATCCGTTCGCTTCCCGCACTGCTGTCAGTCGTTGCGCTCGGCATTGGCGCCCAGGCCCTTGCCAAAGACGCGCCACACGCTCGAGCCGCAGCCACGCAGACCATCACCGTCCCCGGCCTCTCCAAGCCCGCCGACATCCTGATCGACCGCTGGGGCGTGCCGCACATCTACGCCAAGAGCGAAGACGACGGCTTCTTCGCGCAAGGCTTCAATGCCGCTCGCGACCGCCTGTTCCAGATCGACCTGTGGCGCCGCCGCGGCCTGGGGCAGCTCTCGGAAGTGTTCGGCCCCGCCTATGTGGAACAGGATCGCGCCACGCGGCTGTTCCTCTATCGCGGTGACATGCAGGTCGAATGGAAGCACTACAGCCCCGATGCACAGCGCATTGCCACGCGCTTCGTCGCTGGTATCAATGCCTACGTCGATTGGTTGTCCAAGCACCCGGAGCAGATGCCGTTCGAGTTCCGCAAGCTGAACTACACGCCTGCGCACTGGGCACCGGAAGATGTGGTGCGCATCCGCAGTCATGGCCTGACGCGCAACCTGCAATCCGAAGTCGCGCGCGCCAACGTAGCCTGCAAGGCCAACCTGGCGGACGACACCATCCGCTTCGGCCTGCAGCCCGACTGGCAAACGCAGTTGCCGGAGGGTCTGGACCCGTGCCTGCCGAAAGATCTGCTCAAAGTCTTCACGCTCGCCACGCAAGGCGTGCGCCTCACGCAGGACTCGCTCAAGGGCGTGGACGTCGATAGCACGCGCGTGGCCGCTGCCACCAACCTCGAAGAGACGATGGAGGGCAGCAACAACTGGGTGATCGCGCCCGGCAAATCCGCCACCGGCCGCGCCGTCATGGCCAACGACCCGCATCGCGCGTATTCCGCACCGAGCCTGCGCTACATCGCCCACGTCAGCACGCCCACGCTCGACATCATCGGCGCGGGCGAGCCGTCCTTGCCGGCCGTATCGATCGGGCATAACGGCCGCGTCGCCTTCGGCCTGACCATCTTCAACATCGATCAGGAAGACCTCTACGTCTACGAGCTGAACCCCGCCAACAACAGCGAATACCGCTACAAGGACGGCTGGGAGCCCTTCACCGTGCTGCATGAAACCGTGAAGGTGCGCGGTAGTGAAACCCGCCCCCTCGACCTGACCTTCACGCGCCACGGCCCCGTCATCTACATCGACGCGGAAAAGCATCGCGCCTATGCCGTGCGCTCGGCGTGGCTGTCGCCGGGCATGTCGCCGTATTTCGGCTCGGTCGGCTATATGCGCGCGCGCACGTTCGCGCAATTCAAGCAATCGATGATGAACTGGGGCGCCCCCACCGAAAACCAGGTCTATGCCGACACGCAAGGCAACATCGGCTGGGTGCCGGGCGGCCTCGCCCCCATCCGCCCGAACTGGGACGGCCTGCTGCCCGTACCCGGCGATGGCCGCTACGAATGGGCTGGGTTCTGGCGTGGAGACCAACTGCCCAGCACGTACAACCCGAAGTCCGGCTACTTCACCTCGTCCAACGAGATGAACCTGCCGGCCGACTACCCCTACCGCGAGCGCAAGCTCGGCTTCGAGTGGACCAACGGCTCGCGCCACGCACGCATTGACGAAGTGCTGGCCAAACTCGACAAGGTATCGATCGAAGATTCCATGCGCTTGCAGAACGACATGGTGTCGATTCCGGCACGGCGGCTGACGGCGCTGCTTGGTCCCCTGTCGTCCAACGATACCGACACACAAGCCGCGCTCAACCTCTTCAAGGGCTGGAACGCGACCATGCTGGCCGATTCTCCGCAGGCCGCGCTGCATGAGGTCTGGTTCACGCACCACCTGGGCCGTGCGTTCAAGCACGCCGTGCTCTCCAAGGCGAGCGCCGATGCGGTGGGCACGCCGGATACCGCCGTCATGCTCGATACGCTCGAACACCCGCAAGGCAGCGAACGCAAATTCGGCGAAGACCCACAACAAGCCGCCGCCAAACGCGATGCCGTCCTGCTCGACAGCCTGAAATATGCGTGGACCGACATGGTCAGGCGCCAGGGGCCCAACCCGCAGGCCTGGAACTGGGGCCAACTGCATCACAACCTCAACGCCCACCCGTTCGCCGCCATCGTCGACGAGGCCACGCGCGCCAAGCTCAATGTCGGTCCGACACCCGAAGGTGGCAGCGCCTACACGCCCAACCAATCGACGTACCGCGTAACCGACTTCCAGCAGACCAACGGCCCATCGTTCCGCACCGTGGTGGACGTCGGCAACTGGGACAACTCCCGCGCCGTCAACCTGCCAGGCCAGTCCGGCAACCCCGACAGCCCGCACTACCGCGACCTCGCGCCACTGTGGCTCAAGGGCGAATACTTCCCGCTGCTGTATTCGCGCAAGGCAGTAGAGGCCGCCACGGAATCACGCGTGCATCTGGTGCCGGCCAAGTAACACGCAAACCCGCGCCAAAGAAAACGCCACCGCTATACAACGCGGTGGCGTTTTCTTCATGCCCAAGGCGGTTGAGGGCTGCCCAGCTACACGGTTACCATTTTGGTCTCTCTCACAGGCCGGTCCTCAATGACGCACCTCACAACCAGTCCAGAGTCTTTGCTCAAAGATATTCGCGCTCTGATCGAAGATGCGCGACGCCAGGTAGCGCGTACCGCAAATGTCGGCCTGACCCTCGCGTATTGGCGCATCGGCAAGCGCCTGCTGTCCGAGAACCTGACGGATGGCCGTGGTGAGTACGGACAGAAGATTCTTGCGACGCTGGCACAACAATTAGAACGGGAATTTGGGAGGGGCTTCAGCTACTCGGCATTGACGCGGATGGCTCGATTCGCCGAGCAGTTTCCGGATGAGAGGATTCTTGCGACGCTGTTGCAAGAATTGACCTGGAGCCACTTCACAGCGCTGCTGCCGTTGAAAGACCCACTTGCCCGTGAGTTCTACGCCGAAATGTGCCGAGTGGAGCGCTGGAGTGTACGTGCGCTGCGCCAGAAGATCGACGGTATGCTTTTCGAGCGGACGGCACTTTCCAAGAACAGCAATGAAGTCGTCCGCCAAGAGTTGGCGACCTTGCGCGACGGCCGCATGACGCCCGACCTCGTTTTCCGGGATCCGTACCTGCTCGATTTCCTAGGATTGTCTGGCGCTTACAGCGAGAAAGACTTGGAGACGGCGATTCTGCGCGAGATGGAGTCCGTCCTACTCGAAATGGGAAACGGGTTCTGCTTCGTGGCCAGACAGAAGCGCATGACGGTCGGGAAAGACGATTTTTACCTAGACCTTCTTTTCTACCATCGACACCTACGACGACTGGTTGCGGTAGAGCTCAAGCTGGAGTCCTTCCAGCCGGCGCACACCGGCCAGATGGAGCTGTATCTGCGCTGGCTGGACAAGCACGAGCGGGCGCCGGGCGAGGAGCCTCCGATCGGCCTCATTCTGTGCGCTGGCGCAGATGCCGAACAAGTCGAGCTACTCCAACTGGAAGGCAAGTCGATCCGGATCGCAGAGTATCTGGTGCAGTTGCCTCCTGCCGATATGCTGCGCGAACGCTTGCATCGCGCCATCGAACACGCACGCGAGCGTGCGGCGATGCCGGCAGACTTGCAAGAGAAGTAGTCGGCCAATGCCCTGTCACGCGACAGGGCGAGAAAAACATCGGCCTCGGTGGTACCGCTGCGCTTGAGCTGGTGTATTCCTAAGCTGCCGCTGGGGCCTGCGCAAGCGCAGCCCGCACCGTGTCGGCGCGCGGAATCGGCGCAACGGCACTGTAGCCCGTGGTGGAAATCGCAGCAGCCACATTGGCATACCGAGCCGCCTCAACCGGCGAATCCCCCGCCACAATCCGCGCCACGAACGACCCACCAAAGCAATCCCCCGCCCCCGTCGCATCAATCGCATTGACGGTATGACGCGGCACCAGCGTGCGCGACTCCGGCGTCGCCACATAGCACCCTTCCGCGCCCATCTTCAGCGCCACCAGCTTCACGCCCCAGCCCAGCAACGTATCGACAATGCCATCATGGTCATGGCAATCCAGCAGCACGGTCACGTCATCCCAACTTGGCAGGCAAAGATCACACGTGCGCATCGCCTCTTGCATGACTGCACGAGCACGCGCCAGCGGCCACAACCGCAACCGCAGGTTGGTATCAAACGACACCAACACACCTGCAGCCCGCGCATGCGCCATCGCTGCCAAACCCGTATCGCAAGCGCTGTCGCTGATCGCCAGGCTGATGCCCGACAGGTGAAACGCCTTGGCCGCCGCAATCGCCTGCAGCGGCAGTTGCGCGGTCTGGAAACGGCTGGCCGCCGAACCCGCGCGAAGGTAATCAAAATGATGGCCACGCGCATCGTGCGAGACGAAGTACAGGCCGGTCGGCGCCTGCGCGTCGGTATGCACGTAGGTGTGATCGACACCTTCTTCCTGCCACAGCGCCCGCAGCGCCTGGCCGAAGCGGTCCGCACCTAGCGCGCTGATGTAGCCGGCGCGCGCACCCTGCCGTGCCGCGGCAATGCAGAAGTTGGAGGTATCGCCGCCGAAGCCGAAATTCCACGACGTGCTGCCGGGATCCGCCTGGTTGAACTCGATCAGTGCTTCGCCATAAGCGAGGATGTCTGCCATGGGCGCCTCGCTCAGAAGTATGTCTGGACGACGTTGACGACGTTGTAGGCGTCGTCCACGACCGAGATCTGACGCCACTTGTCGAACGTCAGGCACGGGTGCGAGATGTCGAAGGCGATCATGTCGCCGACCTTGATGTCGTCGCCGGGGGCGATCTTCAGGTAGGCGTGCTGATCCATCATGCCGGTCACCTCCCAGTGCGCGGGCGTGGCGGATGGCGCTTTATCGCCCGGTCGGTAGCGCAGCACCGGCAGCGGCAAGCCTGCATCGAACGCGGCATCGCGCTTGCCCAGCGCAATGATGGCGCGCTCCGCTTCGGGCACCGACTGCACATAGGCCCACAGTTGCAGCGCAGGCAGCAGGCTCGAGCGCATCTTGTGGGCGATCGGGTTGTTGGCGTCGATGCGGGCCTGCGCGGCCTTGTAGATACCGACGTCGTGCGTGAGGTAGCAGCCGGGGCGCAGCACCACATCGAGCGGCTGGCCGATATTGGCCTTGGCGAATTCCTCGGCCACCACGTCGTACCAGGCCGAGCCAGCACCGGTGAGCACGGCCGGCGTGCGTTGCAGGCGGCCGGCCTTGGCCAGATCGCCGATGGTCTTGACGGCGCGCTGCAGGAACACGCGGATGTCGGCCTCTTCCTTGATCACGCCTTCATAGACTTCCACGCCGGCCAGCTTGACCGCGCCGTTGGCCCGCGTGAGCGCATCCAGCACGGATTGCAGTTGCGCGTCGTCACGCACACCGGTGCGGCCGCCCTGCACGCCCAGTTCGATCAGCACCTGGATCGGGTGACCTGCCTTGCCGAAAAAGGCAGCGAGTTGATCGACTTGATCCGCTGCATCCACCAGGCAGAAGAATTCGAACGACGGATCGGCCAGCAACTCGGCCAGGATGGCCATGTTGCGCTTGCCGACCAACTGGTTAGCCATCAGCACGCGGCGCACACCATGGGCATAGGCCACACGCGTCTGATGCGCCGTTGCCAGGGTGATGCCCCAGGCGCCGCCTGCCAGTTGGCGCTGGAACAGGCGCGGCGCCATCGTCGTCTTGCCGTGCGGCGCGAGCTTGGCGCCGTACTCGTTGACGAAGCGCTGCATCCAGGCCAGGTTGTGTTCAATGCGCGACTGATACAGCACCGCCGCCGGCAGGTTCAGATCCTCGTTCAAGACGTTCCAGCGCTGGGCAGCAATCTGCTCCGGCGCGCACGCGGCATCCAACGCCCCCAAGCCCTTGTCGAGCGGGTGAACAGTGGCGTTGGCGTCTCCTTGGTACTTTGTATCATTCATGGGAATCGACTCACGTTCCTTTGGGGGTAAACATCGGGTTGACACGATGATAGCGGCGAAATTATTCTGCCGGCCGACCTGTTACAAAGTACCAAAGACCGCCGTTAGCCACCATCCGGACAACTACCGGGGCCAGAATGCGCGAGTTGAATCCCGACCCCATGCGCGAACCGATCGACATCGTTACCCGCCTCTCCCAGCGTGCCGCTGAACTGCGCCCGGCTGAGCAAAAGGTCGCGCAGACGGTGCTGAGCGATATCGCCGAAGCCGCCGCCGGCAGCATCCAGACACTGGCCGAACGCGCCGGCGTGAGCGAAGCCAGCGTCACCCGATTCGCCAAGGCGATGGGCTGCCGCGACGTGCGCGAACTGAAGCTCAAGCTAGCGCAGGCAGCGGCGGTCGGCCAGCGCTTTCTCGATGGCGGCGCCGACCGACCGCCCTCCAGCGCCGACGGCATCCTGGCTGACATCTCCAACGTGCTGGAAGCCAATCGCGCGCTGGTGCGGCCCGAGGCCTTCCGCGCCGCCGCCCAAGCACTGGCCGTGGCCCGCATGATCGCCGTGTTCGGCATGGGCGGCGGCTCAACCACCATGGCCGACGAGATGCGCTACCGCCTCGCCCGCCTGGGACGGCCGGTCACCACCTATCATGATTCGATGCTGCAGCGGATGGTTGCGGCCACGCTCAGCCCGGACGACGTGGTGGTCGTGTTTTCCGTGACGGGCCACGTGCCGGAGGTGATCGACAGCGTGACCATCGCGCGCGAGTACGGCGCCAAGGTCATCGCCATCACGGCCATCGGTTCGCCGCTGGCTGCGCTGGCCGATGTTTTGCTGCCGATCCAGGCCATGGAAACCGATTTCATCTTCAAGCCGTCGTCATCGCGCTACGCCATGATGATGATGATCGACCTGCTGGCGACCGAGGTCGCGCTGCAGCAGGCCGATCGCAGCAAGGAGCTCTTACGGCGCATCAAGTACGTGCTCGATGCGCATCGCGGTGGCGGCAATCGCCAGCCGCTCGGAGATTGACATGCAGCAGTACGACACCGTCATCCGCCAGGTCCGCATCGTCGACGGCAGCGGCCACGAACCCGAGGCCACGCTGTTTGACGTCGCCGTCACCGATGGGCGCATCGCTGCCATCGCCACGTCGGATTCCACTGCGTGGCTCGGCGACGAGGAAATCGCCGGCGAGGGCCGCGTGCTCGCCCCCGGCTTCATCGACGTGCACACACACGACGACACCAACGTGATCCGCACGCCCGACATGCTGCCTAAGGTGTCGCAGGGCATCACCACGGTCATCGTCGGCAACTGCGGGATCAGCGCGTCGCCGGCCACACTCAAGGGCGATCCGCCGGACCCGATGAACCTGCTCGGCCCCGCCAGCGCGTTCGCCTATCCGACCTTTGCTTCTTACGTGGAAGCCGTGGAGCGTGCGCAACCGGCAGTCAACGTGGCCGCACTGATCGGCCACACCGCACTGCGCAACAACCACCTCGACCGCCTCGACCGCCCCGCCACCGCCAGCGAAGTGGAAGGCATGCGCACACAACTGCGCGAGGCGCTTGACCACGGTGCGCTGGGCCTATCCACCGGTCTGGCCTACGCCAACGCCTTCGCCTCCACCACCGAAGAGGTGATGGGCTTGGCCGAACCGCTGGCCGAGGCCGGCGCCATCTACACCACGCATCTACGCACGGAGTTTGCGGCCATCCTCGACGCGATGGACGAGGCCTACCGCGTCGGCAAGCACGCGCGCGTGCCCATCGTGATCTCGCACCTGAAGTGTGCGGGCGCCGCCAACTGGGGGCGTGCGGGCGAAGTGCTGGAGTCGATTGAAAGTGCACAGCGCTACCAGCCGGTCGGCTGCGACTGCTATCCCTACACCGCAAGTTCGTCCACGCTCGATTTGAAGCAGGTGACGGACGAGTTCGACATCTTCATCACGTGGTCGGAACCGGAGCCCGGCATGGCCGGGCAGACGCTCAAGGAAATTGCCGCCGCCTGGGGCACCGACCTGATGGACGCCGCGCGCCGCCTGCAACCGGCCGGCGCGGTGTACCACAACATGTCGCCGCAAGACCTAGACCGCATCATCACGCACCCCGCCACGGTGATCGGCTCCGACGGTCTGCCGAATGATCCGAAACCGCATCCGCGCCTCTGGGGCGCCTTTCCTCGCGTGCTTGGTTACTACAGCCGGGAACGCAAACTGCTATCGCTGGCGGCGGCCGTGCGCAAGATGACGGGCCAGTCCGCCGAGCGGTTCGGCCTGACCGAGCGCGGCCTGGTACGCGAAGGCTACTGGGCTGACCTCGTGCTGTTCGACCCGGAAACCGTGCGCGACGTCGCCACCTTTACCGACCCGCAGCAACCGGCGGCTGGCATTGCCGCGGTGTGGGTCAACGGCCATCTGTCGTATCAGGATGGCGCTGTACAGCCACATCGTGCCGGCCGGTTCCTGAAGCGCGGGCCGCGTGCGCAGGCAGCAGCAGCCACCGAAGTCCACTGAACCTAAGTTTTGTTTGCAAGTTTGAAAGAAGGAACGTAGCGATGACGATTACCCGAATTGGCGTTGAAGGCGGCACCGGCACCGGTGGCCAGCACCTCCCCTTTGCCCGTGCGGCCGGCGCGGATGGCTGGCTGTTCGTCTCGGGCCAGACGCCCATGGTGAACGGCGAGGTAGTCGGCAACGGCATCGTCGAGCAATCGCACCAGACCATCAAGAACCTGCTGGCCATCCTGGCCGAAGCCGGCTACGGCCCCGAGCACGTCGTGCGCTGTGGCGTGTGGCTGGATGATCCGCGCGATTTCCAGTCGTTCAACAAGGTGTTCAAGGAATACTTTGGCGCCAACCCGCCGGCCCGCGCGTGCGTGGTGTCGAGCATGGTGATCGACTGCAAGGTGGAAGTGGATTGCGTGGCCTACAAGAAGCCGTAGTCCGCATATCAAAAGGCACGCGCTGCACGACGGCGCGGCCACGACAACAAGAGCCGTGAACACACACTGAGGAGAAAACCCGATGGTCCCGATGCAAGGCAACTCGCTGTTGCTAACCGCCGCGCTGGCGGTGGTGGCGCTGATCTACCTGATCGCCGTCCAGAAACTGAACCCGTTTGTCACGCTGATCGTCGTCTCGCTCGCGCTGGGCGTGGTGGTCGGCATGCCGATGGGGAACATCGTCAAGGCGTTCGAAACCGGCGTGGGCAACACGCTCGGCCACATTGCGCTGGTGGTGGGCTTAGGGACCATGCTCGGCAAGATGATGGCGGAATCCGGCGGCGCCGAGCGCATCGCCAAGACGCTCATCCATGCCTTTGGCGAGAAAAACGCGCACTGGGCGATGATGGTGGTGGCCTTCATCATCGGCCTGCCGGTGTTCTTTGAAGTCGGCTTCGTGCTGCTGATCCCGATTGCCTTCAACGTGGCCAAGCGCACGGGCACACCGATCCTGATGGTGGGTCTGCCGATGGTGGCAGGCCTGTCGGTGGTGCACGGCCTGATCCCCCCGCACCCGGCCGCGCTGCTGGCCGTGACGGCGTACCAGGCAGACATCGGCAAGACCATCCTGTATGCGCTGATCGTCGGCCTGCCGACGGCCATCCTGGCCGGTCCGCTTTGGGCGATGCTCGTTTCGCGCTACGTCAAGCCGAATGAAAACAACCCGCTGGCCGCGCAATTTGTGGAAGCCGACCAGAAGCGCGAACTGCCGGGCTTCGGCATCACGCTGTTCACGATCCTGCTGCCGGTGGTGCTGATGCTGATCGGCAGCTGGGCGGATCTGTTCACCACGCCCAAGTCGCTGGCCAATGACATCCTCAAGCTGGCCGGCAACTCGGTCATGGCGCTGCTGATCGCTGCGCTGGTGAGCTTCTACACCTTCGGCAAGGCGCGTGGCTTCAATCGCGAGGCCATCCTCAAGTTCACCAACGAGTGCCTGGCACCGATCGCCACCATCACGCTGGTGGTGGGCGCGGGCGGCGGCTTTGGCCAGATCCTGCGTGACTCGGGCGTGTCGAAGGCCATCGTGGGTGTGGCCACCGATGCGCACCTGTCGCCGCTGCTGCTGGGTTGGGTGGTGGCCGTGATGATCCGTATCGCCACCGGTTCGGCCACCGTGGCCATGACCACCGCCTGCGGCATCGTCGCCCCCATCGCTGCGGCGTCGGGCGCTGCTGTCCGTCCGGAGCTGATGGTGCTGGCCACCGGCGCGGGTTCGCTGATCCTGTCGCACGTGAATGACGGCGGCTTCTGGCTGGTGAAGGAGTATTTCAACCTGACCGTGCCGGAGACCTTCAAGACGTGGACGGTGCTGGAAACCATCATCTCGGTCGTGGCGCTGCTGCTGACGCTGGCGCTGTCGACCGTCGTTTAAGCTGTTCTGTTGATGTGAAGTTGATCTAGGAGAACGTTGTGGGTATCGATTCCGTCGTCAAGGCCGGCCCGGTCATCCCGGTGCTGCAGTTTCAATCCGTCGATGAAGGCGTCAAGGTGTGCCGCGCGCTGTACGAGGGCGGTATCCGCACATTCGAGATCACGATGCGCACGCCGGTGGCGCTGGATGTGATCCGCGCCGTGGTTAAGGACCTGGGCAGCGATGCCATCGTCGGCGCCGGCACGCTCACTCGGCCGGAGCACTTCACGCAGGCGAAAGAGGCCGGTGCCGTGTTTGCCGTGTCGCCGGGCATCACGCCCGCGCTGGCCCTGGCACAGGCCGACGCGGGCCTCGACTGGCTGCCGGGCATCGCCACGCCTTCGGAGCTGATCACTGCGCTGGAATTCGGCTTGACAACGCTGAAGTTTTTCCCGGCGGAAGCCGCAGGCGGCATCCCGATGCTCAAGTCGATCTACGGCCCGTTCGGTGACGTGCGCTTCTGCCCCACGGGCGGCATCACGCCGCAGAGCGCGCCCGACTACCTCGCACTGCCCAACGTGGTGTGCGTGGGCGGCTCGTGGATGGTGCCCAAGGACAAGGTCGCTGCCGGCGACTGGGCTGGCATCACGGCGCTCGCCAAGGAAGCAGCCGCGCTCAAGCGGTAAGACACCTCGCCTTTCGCGCGGCCGGCTGACGCTCACGCAAAGCTGACCGCGCGTTCCATCTGCTCCCGATACTGGACGATGTCTTCAATGGTCAGCACCGGCAGGTTGTGCTGATCAGCAAAGCGCACCGCGTCATCACGGCGCGCCATGGTGCCGTCGGGCAGCATCAGTTCGCATAGCACCGCAGCCGGCGGCAAGCCCGCCAGACGCGCCAGGTTGACCGAGCCTTCGGTATGACCACGCCGCGTGAGCACTCCACCCTCCTTCGCCACCAGCGGGAACACGTGTCCGGGGCTGACGACCGATTGCGTATCCGCATCCGGCGCAATCGCCGCGCGGATCGTCGTGATGCGATCGGCCGCCGATACGCCGGTGCTCACGCCCGTGCGGGCTTCGATCGACACCGTGAACGCCGTACCGTACTGGCTGCGGTTGTCTTCCACCATCGGGCGCAGGCCGAGCGATGCGCTCTTCTCCGCCGTCAGGCACAGGCAGACGATGCCGCTGCATTCGCGAATCAGCATCGCCATGCTGGCTTGCGTGAGCTTGTCGGCAGCGACGATGAGATCAGCCTCGTTCTCGCGGTCCGCATCGTCGAGCACGACAACGGGCACGCCAAGCCGTACCGCATCGAGCGCGGCAGCCATGCGTTCGGGCATGTCGGCCGGATCAAAGCGGGCTTCGATGGCGTCGGAAATCGCATTACCGCTGGGCAATGCGGGCGGGTGAACGACTGGGGATTGCTGAGTGGACAACATGGAAACGCTCCTCGCGAGATTGGCGACAAGACGTTCCAGGGCAAGCAGACAAACGCACCCGCACAGCGGCACACCCAGCGCAAAGCTGAGCGCGCCCCGGTAGTGGGAGCGTGTTGTTCCGCACATCTTCTTCCATCCGGACTCTGACCGTCGGCCCCGGCATCTCACCGGATCTGCTGACCCCGATATGCAGGCGCATACCGGGCGCTCGCGGGCTCACGGGCGCAAACACGTTGCCCGCATACCGCCGGTGGGGAATTCCACCCCGCCCTGAAGACGTACTACACCGACAAAAGCGTCGGCAGGCGCCATGCTACCGCAACAAGTTGCAACGCATCGACCCTACTGGCGGGTCGGGCAAAGCTATCTTGCGATCACAACACGCCAGACATCCGAGTAAGGGAAAACCCGATTTTTGAACGATAGGCGAACGCGACAGTGCAATCAGCGCGCGCACCGGCGCAAGTTGCGCGATTCCCGGCCGTTAGACCTCCCAACTTGCATCGGGAGGGAGCCCCATGAAACTGTCCACCAAGTTGCTGGCGCTCGTCGCCGCAGCGTTGCTCGGTGTCGTCCTGCTGGCGGCAACGGCCTTGCAGACCCTGCGTAGCTCGCTGATCGAAAGCCGCCGCGAGCAGCTCGTCATTCTGCTGACCAAGGCCGAGCACCTGGTCAACGCCTATCGAGACGCGCAGGCGCGCGGCACGATGTCGCGGGAACAGGCGCAGCAGGCCGCAAAAGACACCCTGGCGCAATTGAATGCCAATACGAAGAGCTACTACTGGGTGACCACCGCCGACGGCATCAATCTCGTCCACCCGAACGCGAAATTCATCGGCACGAAGGCCCAGGGCAACCGAACGACGACCGGCGTGACCGACAGCGAGGCCTACCGCACCGGCATGGCGCAATCCCACTTCGCGCTGGTCGACGTGCTCGTCAAGCGCTCGCCCGATGCCGAGCCCGAACCCAAGCTGCAGGGCGTGGTGGCCATTCCGGAGTGGGACTGGTGGATCGGTACCGGCTTCTTTTACGACGACATCAACGCAACGTTCATGCGGCTGGTGACGGTGCTCGGTGTGATCGCGGTCGTTATCGCTGCCATCATCAGTGGGATTGCGTGGGCGGTGACACGCAGTGTCAAACGAACGCTGGGCGGTGAACCGGCCTACGCGACAAAGATCGCGCAGGAAATCGCACAAGGGAATCTGAGCGCGAGCTTCGATGCGTCGCACGCCGCGCCGGGCAGCCTGCTGGAGGCCCTTGCTGAAATGAAGGTGCGATTGGTTTCGATGGTGGCTGAGATCCAGTCGGCGAGCCAGTACGTTGCACTCGGATCGAGCGAGATCGCCAATGGCAATGTCGATCTATCGGCGCGCACAGAACAGCAAGCCGCATCGCTCGAAGAGACGGCATCGAGCATGACGCAGCTGACCGAAACCGTGAAACACAGCGCAGACAACGCACGGCATGCCAACGCGCTCGCACTGCGCGCCACCGAGATGGCCGACGCGGGCAACGATGCGATGCAGGGCATGGTCGGCACCATCGGAAAAATCAGCGGCAGTTCGACCAAGATTTCGGAGATCACGGGCGTGATCGAGAGCATCGCGTTCCAGACAAACATCCTGGCGCTGAACGCCGCGGTGGAAGCCGCGCGCGCTGGCGAGCAGGGCCGCGGCTTTGCCGTGGTGGCGAGCGAGGTCCGCAGCCTCGCGCAGCGCTCCGCCACGGCAGCGAAGGAAATCAAGGAGCTGATCGGCGCGTCGGTCACGATGATCCAGGATGGCGCCACGCAGGCCACGGCAGCCGGCACGACCATCGGCCAGGTGAAGGAGGCCATCCGGCAGGTGTCGAATATCGTCGGCGAAATCTCCGCCGCCTCGGAGGAACAAAGCCGTGGCATCGAACAGATCAACCAGGCCGTCGTGCAGATGGATGAGGTGACGCAGCAGAATGCGGCGCTGGTCGAGCAGGCAGCAGCCGCGGCCCAATCGCTTGAGGAACAGGCGACCAAGCTCAACGAGGTGGTGTCCGTCTTCCGGCTGAGCAACGCGGCGGGACGCTGATCAGCGCGCCGTGCGCAAGGCCTGGAGACCACCGCTAACGGTCCGCTAACCCGGCATCGACTAGAATCCAAGCCTTTCCGACCGTGCCGCTATCGCCGTCCCTGCATGGAATCCCGCATTGTTGCTTCCCGCCCTCGTTCGCCGTGGATGGCGTTGATCGTCGTTGCGCTCATCGCCGTATTCCTTGCGCTGTGGACGGACGACCTGTTCCAGCGCTCCACCCTGTTCCGCCCCGATGAAGGCCGCTATGCGGAGATCCCGCGCGAGATGGTGGTCTCGGGCGATTGGGTGACGCCGCGCCTGAACGATCTCAAGTATTTCGAGAAGCCGCCCCTGCAGTACTGGACGACGGCGGCCACCTTCCAGGCGTTTGGCGTGAATGCGTGGGGCGCGCGCCTGTGGCCGATCCTGTTCGGCCTGGGCGGCATTCTGATGACGGCGTGGACGCTAGCGGTGTACCGCGGTGGACGCGCCGCGGCAACGGGGGCGGCCATCCTGGCGTCGTCGCTGCTATACCTGCTGTTTGGGCAGGTGATCACGCTCGACATGGGCGTGGGCTTTTTCCTGACCGTGGGCGCGTGCGGCTTTGCGCTGGCCCAACGGCCAGGCGTATCACGCGGCGGGCAACTCGGGTGGATGCTGGTGGTGTGGCTGGCCTTGGCCGGCGCCACGCTCACCAAGGGGTTGATCGGGCTGGTGGTGCCGGGGCTGATCGGCGTGGCGTATCTGCTGATGACGCGCGACTGGGCGTTGATCCGCCGCATGCACTGGCTGCCGGGCCTGGCGCTGTATCTGATCGCCACGGTGCCGTGGTTCGTGATCGTGCAGCAGCGCAACCCGGAGTTTTTCAACTTCTTCTTCATCCACGAGCACTTTCAGCGCTTCCTCACCAATGAGCACCACCGCAGCGGCAAGTGGTGGTACTTCATTGCGGTGGGCGCGGCCGGGCTGCTGCCCTGGACGCCATTGCTGTTTGCGGCCATCGGCAGGCGCATTGGCCGCGCGGCGGATCTGTTTGTCGCCACGCGACAATTTGACCTAGTACGCTGGTCGATCGCCTGGGCGGGGATGATCTTCCTGTTCTTCTCCGCGTCCAGCTCCAAGCTGCCTGGCTATATCGTGCCGGCGTTTCCCGCATTTGCGATCGGGCTGGCGCTGGCGCTGGAGAAGATGCCCACGCGCGCCGTCGCCTGGGCGTTGGGCGTGAACCTGCTGATTGCGATCGGGCTGTGGTTTGCCGTCCCGATCATCGGCGCCAAGGCCGGGGCCAAAATGCCGCCCGAACAGGTCGCGCAGGCCATGCCCATGCTGCGCGACGTCATGGCCATGCTGGCCATCGGCACGCTGGCGGCCCTGCTGGCGTTGCGCTGGCAGCGACGCACACTCGCGGTGATCGTGCTCGCCCTGTCCGCCCTGTTCTGCTGGGACCGCATCCTCAACGGCAGCGAGATCTTCCGCGATGCGCTCTCCGCCCGCGACATCATCGAGAAAACGTTGGATGCGACCGGCCCGATTCCCGCCGAGACGCCGTTCTACTCGGTCGATTGGCTGGACCAGACGGCCATCTACTACCTGGGCCGCCCGATGACGCTGGTCGCCAGCTTTGACGAGCTGGAAATGGGCGCCGGCCTGGAGCCGAGCAAGGTGATCGCCACCACCGACGAATGGATCCAACGCTGGACCGACGGCCCGCCCGCCTACGCCTTCATGCGCCGTACGACATGGCAAAAGCTGCAGGCGGCTGGCGTGCCGATGCGGCTGGTGGCGGAATCCGCTGACAAAGTGGTGGTGGCGCGGCGATAAGCCTGCGGGTGGGTATTCTTACGGTGTTAACACAACTTAACCCACGCGGCGCAGGCGGCGCCTAGCATGTCGGGCCTCTCGTCCAACTAAGGAGCCCACTCATGAGCCTGTCCTCGCTGCCCTCATTGTCCCTTTCGACCCTGCGCGCCACCGCCCTGACGGTGGCGGCAGCCGCCGTGCTGACCGCCTGTGCTGGCACCGACATGCAAGGCATGACGCAAGCCGGTAGCAACCTGTTCCAGGCCGCCTCGCTGTCCGACAACGATGTGCGCACGCTGTCGCAGCAAAGCTGCGCGCAGAGCGACGCCGAGAACAAGATCGCCCCCACCAAGAGCACCTACACCAAGCGCCTGGCCGGCATCGTGCCGACGCTGCAAGCCAGCGGCATCCCCATCGACGCCAAGGTCTACATGACGCCGGACATCAACGCCTGGGCCATGGCCAACGGCTGCGTGCGCGTCTACAGCGGCCTGATGGACAAGATGACCGACGACGAAGTCCGCGCCGTGCTGGGCCACGAAATCGGCCACGTGGCACTGGGCCACAGCAAGAACGCCATGCAAGTCGCCTACGCCACGCAGGCTGCGCGCGGCGCGCTGGCCGCCAGCGGGAATGGCGCGGTGGCCGCACTGTCGTCCTCGCAAGTGGGTGCCCTGTCGGAAGCCTTCGTGAATGCGCAGTTCTCGCAATCGCAGGAAACTGCTGCGGATGACTACTCGTTCGACCTGCTCACGCGCACCAAGAGCAACCGTCGCGCGCTGGTAACGGCGTTCCAGAAGCTGGCCAAGCTCGATGGCGGCAAGTCGGCCGGCCTGCTGAGCTCGCACCCGGGTTCGCAAGATCGTGCAGACCGCGTAGCCGCCAAGCTGGGCAACAGCCCGCGCTGATCGGCGCACTGCCATGTAAAAAGGGCCGCGGGGATGCCTCCGCGGCCCTTTTTTTGTTTACGCGCAGTTCACCAGGTGCAACTGCCGCGCAGGAAGGCCCATTCCTCACATTCGTCCCCACCTGGGCTGACGCACGTACCGACCTCGGCGCCGTTCGCGCGGGTGGAAAACTCAAGCTGCCCGCCCCGCTGCAGACAATACGTTGACGCCGGGTTCGCCATGCCCGCGCGCGGCGGCTCCGCGTCCATGGCGGGCGGTGGCGCGCTCGGAGCCATCGCCGGTGGTGGAGCCTGTACCGGGCGTACTGCCGGTGGCAGTGGCAGCGTAGTCACGGGGGCAGACGGCGCGGGTGCAGGCCGGATGGTCGTGGGCGGCGGCTGCCATGGCGGCATCGGTGACGAGCAAGCTGCCAACCCCATCGCCAGCACGCAGATAACTGCGGCGGCGGCCTTACGGCCGTGGCCAGCATCCTTGGCGAGACAGACAGCGCGATTCATGCGTTTCCTCCCGGGGGTCTGGTGAAGCACACGCAACAAGCGTGCTTGCCGCGCCTAGGATAGCGTACGAAATCGCCAATCCGTGTGTCAGAGGCCACGGTCAGGCGATGGCCGCCGGCACCGGAAACCGCATTGTCACGCGGAACCCAGGGGACGGCCCATCGGCCACAGCTGGCCCGACTGCCAGCTCCCCGCCCAGATGCCGCACCAGCCGGTCGACAATGGCCAAGCCGAGGCCGCAGTGCGCATTGCCGCCACGCGCCGGGTCCAGACGGACGAACGGGCGCATCACGCGGTCAATGTCCGTCGCGGGAATGCCGGCGCCGTGGTCCTCCACCGTCAACGTGCAGCCGCTTTCATCGGCGGTCGTGCGCACGTTGACGGGCTCGGCGCCGTAGGCGAAGGCGTTGTCGAGCAGATTGACGACGATGCGCTCCAGATGCGTCGGCTTGAGGCGAAAGCGATCGCCGGCATGCAGATCGAGCGCAACGTGCTTGCCCTGCTCGGCAAACGGCTGCACCAGACCGCGCAGATGGCGATCCACCGTCACCTCGCGGGCCTCGCTGTCTCCGCTTTGTGCGTAGGCGAGAAACTGCTCGACGATGGCCGACATGGATTCGACATCACGCTCGATGCCGGCGCCGGCTTTCGGATCAGCCAGCATCTCGGCACGCAGGCGCAGACGGGAAAGCGGCGTCTTCAGGTCATGCGCGATGCCGGCGAGCATGGTGTTGCGCTCTTCGTCGGTGGCCGACAGATCCGCCGCCATGTGGTTGAACTGATCGGTCAACTGGCGCAGCTCATAGGGGCCACGTTCCTTGAGCGGCGCCACATAACGGCGCCGGGCCAGCGCGCCGGCAGCGTCGGCCAGCGCACGCACGGGCCGCTGAATCTGCCACGCCGCAAAGAGCGAAAACGCAATCGCAATCGCCAACACCACCATCACGCCGGGCACCACGGCGGAAATGGTCGGCGGCGCATGCACCCACACAAGCGGCATGGCGATCCATTTGTCGCGCTGCGCAAAGCGAACGTACACCCGAGGCGTGGCGGAGGGTTCGAGCCGCAACTCCGTACCAGCCGGCAAACGACGGGCAAGCTGCCGCGCCAGTTCGGCGGATTTATCCGACGCCGATAGCGTATCGCTGGGCGGGGCGTCATTGGTTTCGGTCACCAGGTCGGGCAGCTTGGCCTTCAGGTGGCCGTCCATGACGGCCTGAAACGCCTGCAGCTGGAACGCCATCTGGTCGACCGATGCCTGAAATTGCCGCTCGCGCCGTTCCGCGCGTAGCACGCCCAGCCACGAGAAATGGCTAAGCACCAGCACCACTACGATCAGCACGGCAAGCCGGCCGAACAGCGTGTCGAATCTAGTCTTGAACTTCATCGCGCTCGCCCTGCTCTTCCCGCTCGTCCGGCACAAAGGTGTAGCCGCGTCCGCGCACGGTCTGGATATAGCGCGGGCGCTGGGCGTCTTCTTCCAGCACACGGCGCAGCCGCCAGATCTGCACGTCGATACCGCGATCCGACACGCCGCTGCCCGGGCCGTACATCAATTCGACGATGTGCTCGCGCGTGAGCACCTGCATGGCATGCGCAATCAGCAGCTTGAGCAGCGCGAATTCGGTATCGCTGATGGAGAGCGCGCGGTCGCCGCGGAACAGCGTGCGCATGCGGAAGTTGAGCTTGAAGGGGCCGAAGGCAAAGCTGTCGCGATCTTCAGGGGCCGATGCCGGCACCGCCTGGCGGCGGCGCAGCACGGCGTTGATGCGGGCGAGCAGTTCGCGCGGGGAGAACGGCTTGCCGAGGTAGTCATCGGCGCCAATTTCCAGGCCGATGATGCGGTCGATCTCGTCGCTGCGGGCGGTGAGCAGGATGACGGGCACATCATCGTTGCGGGCGCGCAGATCACGCAACGCCGACAGACCATCCACCTTGGGCATCATCAAATCCAGCACCACGAGTGCGGGGCGCTCGCGCTCCAGCCGCGCGGCCAGCCCATCGCCGTCGTGCATAACGGAGACGGCAAAACTCTGTTGGGTCAGGTATTCGCGCAGCAGGTCGCGCAGTTCGACGTCGTCATCGACGACCAGGATCTTGGTGCCGCTCATGTCGCTTGGGGTTCGCTTGGGCGTGGTGTGCGTCAACGCAGACGCTGGAAAGTGTGCCCATGATAGCCACTACCGCGCACACAGATGCCGCGTACTTCCGCCATATTGTTTCTCGCAGTAACAGCACCATCGATTTGTAATCTGCAGTAATACAACCTACGGTGCGACTAATTCGGCGCAAAGGCGATGCCTTTAAGCTGCGGGCTGTTTAGGGCCTGTTCACATATGCAACGTACGCACGTTCCATATGTGAACAGGCCCTAGTGCAGGCGCCCAGTATCATGTGCGCTTGCCCTCATATCGCTAAGAACAGGAAGCCACCATGTCCGACGCCAAGGACCCACAAGCCGGCCAGCCCGATGCCGGACGCAATGCGCATGACACGTCCAACGGGGTATCGCCGACACTGCTGCCGCCACCGCGTGAGGGTGGCAATGCGGGGGGCAAGCGGCGGCGCTGGGGCATCTGGATCGTCCTCATCATCCTGGCGCTGATCGGCTATGCGGTGTACCACGCAATGCACCGCAACAGCGGTGGCCCCGGCGCTGGGCGCGGCGGCCCGGGTGGACGTGGCGGTGCCATGGCCGGCAAGCCCATGCCGGTGATGGTGGCAACCGCCACCAAGGGCGACATCAACGTCGTGCTGTCGGCGCTGGGCAACGTCACCCCGGTCAACAACGTGACCGTCAAGACCCGCGTGGACGGGCAACTCGTGCGCCTGGCGTTTACGGAAGGCCAGACTGTCAAGGCCGGTGATCTGCTGGCCGAAATCGACCCGCGCACCTATCAAGCGCAACTTGCACAAGCCGAAGGCCAACTCGCACGTGACCAGGCGTTGCTGACGAACGCCAAGCTGGATCTGCAGCGCTACCAGACTCTGCTCGCGCAGGACTCGATTGCCAAGCAGCAAGTCGACACGCAGGCCTCGCTGGTGCGCCAGTACGAAGGCACGGTCAAGCTGGACCAGGGCAATGTCGACAACGCACGTGTGCAGCTGTCGTACACGCGGATCACCGCGCCAGTGCCGGGCCGCGTGGGCCTGCGCCAGGTGGATCCGGGCAACATCGTGCATGCGTCGGACACCAACGGCATCGTCGTGATCACGCAGATTGATCCGATCACCGTGATCTATTCCATCCCCGAAGACAACCTGCCAAAGGTCATGCCGCGCCTGCAGTCTGGTGACAAGCTTCCGGTGGAAGCCTGGGACCGCGCGCAAACCACAGTGCTGGCACACGGTGCGCTGATGACCGTGGACAACACCATCGACAACACCACCGGTACGGTCAAGCTGCGTGCGCAGTTTCCGAACCAGAACGCCGCGCTATTCCCCAACCAGTTTGTGAACGTGCGCATGCGCGTCGATACGCTGCACGATCAGGTGATCGTGCCCGGCGCGGCCATCCAGCGCGGCACGCAAGGCACCTTCGTCTATGTGGTGGGCGACGACAGCAATGTGTCGCTGCGCGTGGTCAAGCTGGGCGTGACGGAGGGCGATCGAGTGTCCGTTGCCCAGGGCCTGAAAGTGGGCGAGCGCGTGGTGGTGGATGGCGCGGACAAGCTGCGCGATGGTGCACCGATCGAGGTGATCCAGCCCGGCGCCGCCCCCGCCAGCGCGCCGAGTGCCGGCCAGGACGGGCAGCAGGGCCGACGCCACCGTCGCGGCCAAGGCGGCGCCTCCGCGCCTGCCGCAAGCGCGCCTGCGGCCAAGCCGTAATCGCGTGTACCCGCCTGAAGTCTTCTGCACCGAGCTGGCATGAATCCCTCCCGCATATTTATCCTCCGGCCCGTGGCGACCACCCTGCTGATGGTCGCCATCCTGCTGTCGGGCCTGGTGGCGTACCGGATGCTGCCGATTTCCGCGCTGCCCGAGGTCGACTACCCGACCATCCAGGTGACGACGCTGTATCCGGGCGCCAATCCGGATGTGATGACGTCATCCATCACGGCGCCGCTGGAGCGCCAGTTCGGCCAGATGCCGGGGCTCACGCAGATGACGTCGTCCAGCTCCGGCGGCGCCTCGGTGATCACGCTGCAGTTTGATCTGTCGCTGTCGCTCGACATTGCCGAGCAGGAAGTGCAGGCGGCCATCAACGCAGCCGGCAACCTGCTGCCGAATGACCTGCCGATGCCGCCGATCTACAGCAAGGTGAATCCGGCTGACGCGCCGATCCTCGCGCTAGCGATCACCTCCAACACGATGCCGCTGCCCAAGCTGGAAGACTTGGTCGACACGCGCATCGCGCAGAAGCTGTCGCAGTTGCCGGGCATCGGCCTGGTCAGCATCAGCGGCGGGCAGCGGCCGGCGGTGCGCATTCAGGCCAATACGTCGGCGCTGGCGGCGCTGGGGCTGTCGATCGACGACATCCGCACGGCCATCGGCACCGCCAACGTGAACGGCGCCAAGGGCAGCTTCGATGGCCCGGCGCGCGCCTCCACCATCGACGCCAACGACCAGCTCAAGTCCGCCGCCGAGTACGGCAAGATGATCGTCGCCTACAAGAACGGCGCGCCCATCCGCCTGACCGACGTGGCACAGATCGTTGACGGCGCCGAGAACACCAAGCTGGCCGCGTGGGCCAATACCACGCCCGCCATCATCCTGAACGTGCAGCGCCAGCCGGGCGCCAACGTGATCGACGTGGTGAACCGCGCCAAGGCGCTGCTGCCACAACTCAAGGAGACCCTGCCCGGCAATGTGGAAGTGGCACTGCTGACCGACCGCACCACCACCATCCGCGCTTCCGTCTCCGACGTGCAGTTCGAGCTGATGCTGGCCGTGGCGCTGGTGGTGATGGTGATCTTCGTGTTCCTGCGCAACGTGCCGGCCACCATCATTCCGGCGGTGGCGGTGCCGCTGTCCCTGGTGGGCACCTTCGGCGTGATGTACATGGCCGGGTTCTCGATCAACAACCTGACGCTGATGGCGCTCACCATTGCCACCGGCTTTGTGGTGGATGACGCCATCGTGATGATCGAGAACATCGCGCGCTACATTGAAGACGGCGATCCACCCATGGAGGCCGCACTCAAAGGCGCCAAGCAGATCGGCTTCACCATCATCTCGCTCACCTTCTCGCTGATTGCGGTGCTGATCCCGCTGCTGTTCATGGGCGATGTGGTGGGTCGGCTCTTCCGCGAGTTTGCGATCACGCTGGCGGTGTCGATTTTGATTTCGGCGGTGGTATCGCTCACGCTCACGCCGATGATGTGCGCGCGTTTGCTCAAGCACATTCCCGAGGCGGAGCAATCGCGCTTCTACCACGCGGCGGGCGCGTTCTTCGACAACGTCATCGCCCGCTACGGCCGCATGCTGCAGTGGGTGCTCAACCGCCAGAAGAGCACGTTGCTGGTGGCCATCGGCACGCTGGTGCTGACCGGGCTGCTGTATGTGGTGGTGCCCAAGGGCTTCTTCCCCGTGCAGGACACGGGCGTGATCCAAGGGATTTCGGATGCGTCGCAGTCAATCTCGTTCTCGGCGATGGCCGAGCGCCAGCAGAAGCTGGCCGAGGTGGTGCTGAAAGACCCAGCGGTGGTCAGCCTGTCGTCGTTCATCGGCGTGGATGGCGTGAACACCACGCTCAACAGCGGCCGCATGCTGATCAACCTGAAGCCCAAGGACCAGCGCGACGCAGACGCTACCGAAATCATCCAGCGCCTGCAGCCCGAACTGGCCAAGGTGGCGGGCATCCAGCTGTACATGCAGCCGGTGCAGGATCTGACGATTGAAGACCGCGTCAGCCGCACGCAGTACCAATTCACGGTCGAAGACCCAGACCCGAACAACCTCTCGAAATGGGTGCCGAAGCTGGTCGAACGCCTGCAGCAAACCAAGGAGCTGCGCGACGTGGCCAGCGACTTGCAGGACAACGGCCTGCGTGCCTATGTGCAGGTGGACCGCGACAAGGCCGCCGTGTATGGCATCACCATGGCGGCGGTCGACAGCGCGCTGTACAGCGCCTACGGCCAGCGCCTGGTGTTGACCATCTTCACGCAATCGAACCAGTACCGCGTGGTGCTGGAAAGCGACCCGAAGATGCAGCTTGGCCCCCACTCGCTGTACGACCTGCACGTGCCCTCCAGCACAGGCCAGCAAGTCCCGCTGGGCGCCTTTGCCACGGTGGTGGAACAACCGGGCTCACTGGTGGTGAACCATCAGGGGCAGTTCCCGGCGGCCACGATCTCGTTCAACCTGGCGCCGCGCGCGTCGCTGGGGGCGGCGGTGGATACGATCAACGCGGTCGAGCAGGAAATCGGCCTGCCCGCCAGCATGCAGACCAGCTTCCAGGGTGCAGCGCTGGCGTTCCGTGCATCACTCTCCAATCAGCTTTGGCTGATCCTGGCAGCCATCATCACCATGTACATCGTGCTGGGCGTGCTGTACGAAAGCACCATCCACCCGGTGACGATTCTCTCGACGCTGCCGTCGGCCGGCGTGGGTGCGCTGCTGTCGCTGCTGCTTGCGGGCAAGGACATGGGCATCATCGCCATCATCGGGATCATCCTGCTGATCGGTATCGTCAAGAAGAACGCGATCATGATGATCGACTTCGCGCTGGAGGCCGAGCGCGAACAAGGCATGAAGCCGCGCGACGCGATCTACCAGGCGTGCCTGCTGCGCTTCCGCCCGATTCTGATGACGACCATGGCGGCACTGCTGGGCGCCCTGCCGCTGATGCTGGGCAATGGGGTCGGCTCGGAGCTGCGCCAGCCGCTGGGGATCACGATGGTGGGCGGTCTGCTGGTCAGCCAGGTGCTGACGCTGTTCACCACGCCCGTCATCTATCTGGCGTTCGACAACCTTGGCTTGCGCCTGCGCGACTGGCGTGAGCGGCGTGCGGCACGACGCGGGCATCCGCGTTCCGGCGACACCGCAGACGATCACGGCGGCCAGCCATGAACCTGTCCGCTACCTTCATCGCGCGGCCGGTTGCCACAGCGCTGCTGACCATCGGCGTGGCGCTGGCGGGCATGGCGGCGTTCAAGCTGCTGCCGGTGTCGCCGCTGCCGCAGGTGGACTTTCCGACCATCTCGGTCAACGCCTCGCTGCCCGGTGCCAGCCCGGAAACCATGGCCGCCACGGTGGCTACGCCGCTGGAGCGTTCGCTCGGCCGCATTGCAGGCATTACGGAGATGACGTCGTCCAGCTCGCTGGGCTCGTCGCGCATTACGCTGCAGTTTGATCTGTCGCGCGACATCGACGGTGCCGCGCGTGACGTGCAGGCCGCCATCAACGCGTCGCGCAGCTTGCTGCCCTCGGGCCTGCCGAGCAACCCGACGTATCGCAAGGTCAACCCGGCCGATGCGCCGATCATGATCCTGGGGCTCACGTCCGACACCATGTCGCGCGGTGAGTTGTACGACGCAGCGTTGACCATCCTCGCGCAAAAGCTGTCGCAGGTCACAGGCGTCGGTCAGGTGACCATTGGCGGCGCATCGTTGCCCGCCGTGCGCGTAGAGCTGAACCCGACGGCGCTGAACAAATACGGCATCTCGATGGAGACGGTGCGCGGCGTGATCACCGCCACCAACGCCAACAAGCCCAAGGGCATGCTGGAATCGGGCGAGCGCGTGTGGACCCTCTACGCCAACGACCAGGCCAAGAAGGCCGTCGAATACAAGCCGCTCATCATCGCGTGGCGCAATGGCTCACCGGTGCGACTGCAAGACGTGGCCGACGTGAGCGACGGCGTGCAGGACATCCGCAACTACGGTTCGGCCAACGGCAAGGCGTCGGTACTGCTCATCATCAGCCGGCAGCCGGGCGCCAACATCATCGACACGGTCGACGCCATCAACGCCACCCTGCCCTATCTGCGCAACACCATTCCCGCGCAGATCAACCTGGATGTGATGATGGACCGCACGCCCACCATCCGCGCCTCGCTGCGCGATGTGGAGCACACGCTGGTGCTGTCCATCGCGCTGGTCATCATGGTGGTGTTCCTGTTCCTGCGCAACGTGCGGGCTACGCTCATTCCCAGCGTGGCGGTGCCGGTGTCGCTCATCGGCACGTTCGGGGTGATGTACCTGTGCGGCTACAGCCTCGACAACCTCTCGCTGATGGCACTGACGGTAGCCACCGGCTTCGTGGTCGACGATGCCATCGTGGTACTGGAAAACGTCTCGCGCCACATTGAAAACGGCATGCGACCCATGCAGGCCGCGCTCAAGGGTGCGCGCGAGGTGGGCTTCACTGTGGTGTCGATGAGCCTCTCGCTGATTGCCGTGTTCATTCCGCTGCTGCTGATGGGCGGCATTGTCGGGCGGCTGTTCCGTGAGTTTGCGGTCACGCTGTCGGTGGCGATTCTGGTGTCGCTGGTGGTATCACTCACCACCACGCCGATGATGTGCGCGCGGCTACTGAAGCCGGCCAACGAAGAAGAGCACGGCTGGTTTCACCGCAAGACCGAAAGCTTCTTCACCTGGCTACTCGATGGCTACCGGTATTCGCTGGCCTGGGCGCTGCGCCATAGCTGGCTCACGCTGTTGATCCTCGGCCTGACGATCTTCCTCAACGGCTATCTATACGTGATCGTGCCCAAGGGCTTCTTCCCGCAGCAGGACACGGGCCGTGTGATGGGCTTCATCCAGGCCGACCAGGCGATCTCATTCCAGGCCATGCGCACCAAGCTGACGGACTTCATCAGCATCGTGCGGCAAGACCCGGCGGTGGAAAACGTGGTGGGCTTTACAGGCGGCAGCCAGCGCAACACGGGGCAGATGTTCCTCCAGCTCAAGCCGCTGGCTGAACGCAAGCTGTCGGCCGATCAGGTCATCAACCGGTTGCGCGGCAAGCTTGCGCAGGAGCCGGGCGCGAGCCTGTTCCTGCAATCGGTGCAGGATATCCGTGTGGGCGGCCGCGCCAGCAACGCGCAGTATCAATACACGCTGCAGGCCGACAACCTCGATGAACTGCGCGCCTGGGAGCCGAAGATCAAGCAGGCGCTCTCGCAACTCAAGTCGCTGACCGACGTCAACACCGATGCGCAAGACAAGGGCCTGCAGACCTCGCTCGTGATCGACCGCGACAAGGCCAAGGCACTCGGCCTCAACCCGAGCGATATCGACAACGCGCTGAACAACGCCTTCGGCCAGCGCCAGGTGTTGACCATCTACAACCCGCTCAACCAGTACCGCGTGGTGATGGAAGCCGCGCCGCAGTACTGGCAGAACCCCGAAGGCCTGCGCGACATCTACCTCATCACCTCAACCGGTGCGCAGGTGCCGCTGTCGACGTTCTCGCATTACGAGCCGACCAACACGGCGCTGGCGGTGAACCACCAGGGCCAGTTCGCGGCCAGCACGATTTCGTTCAACCTGGCGCCAGGCGCGTCACTGTCTGGTGCGACGCAGGACATTCAGGACGCCATGAACCGCATCGGCGTGCCGAGCACCGTACATGGCAGCTTCCAGGGCACGGCCAAGGCGTTCCAGGATTCGCTCTCCAGCCAGCCCGTGCTGATCCTGTTCGCGCTCATCACCATCTACATCGTGCTGGGCGTGCTGTACGAGAGCTACATGCACCCGATCACGATCCTGTCGACGCTGCCATCCGCAGGGGTGGGCGCGCTGCTGGCGCTGATCATCACGGATACGGACTTTTCGATCATCGCGCTGATCGGTGTGATCTTGCTGATCGGTATCGTCAAGAAGAACGCGATCATGATGATCGACTTCGCGCTGGAGGCCGAGCGTAGCCAGGGCATGAGCCCGACGGACGCCATCTTCCACGCCTGCGTACTGCGCTTCAGGCCGATTTTGATGACGACGATGGCCGCGTTATTGGGTGCCCTGCCGCTGGCGCTCGGCCGTGGCGACGGCGCCGAGCTGCGTACGCCGCTGGGTATTTCCATCGTCGGTGGGCTGCTGGTCAGCCAGATCCTGACGCTCTACACCACGCCGGTGGTCTACCTGGCGCTCGACAAGCTGCGCCTGCGGCTGCTCGGCCGCCGCAGGGAAGCGCCCCTACCTGCGTTGGACTCCGCATTGGATTCGCAAGGAAGCTGAACATGACAAGAGGCCCCCAAGCCCTCCGCCCCCTCCGTCCCCTGCTGCTCGCGCTCGCGGCATGCGCGCTGATGTCCGCCTGCGCAGTCGGCCCCGACTACAAGCGCCCGGATGCCGAGGTGCCGCAGCAATACAAGGAAGCCGGCGACTGGAAGGTCGGCACGCCCAACGATGCCCTGGCCCGCGGCAAGTGGTGGGAAATCTTCAACGACCCGCAACTGAACGCGCTGGAAGAACAGGTCGCTGCCGCCAACCAGAACATCCTGGTCGCGGAATCGCAATACCGTCAGGCACAGGCGCTCGTGCAGCAGGCGCGGGCGTCGTTCTTCCCCACACTGGGCGCCAACGCCTCGGCCACGCGCAGCCGCTCGGTGCGCACCACGGTGAACCCGGATGGCAGCCTGGGGACCGGCAACCCGTCGATCACCAATGCGCAAAGCCTGTCGCTCGACGCCAGTTGGGAGCTGGACCTGTGGGGCCGCATCCGCCGATCGGTGGAATCCAATCAGGCCAGCGCGCAGGCCAGCGCGGGCGATCTGTCCTCGGCATTGCTCTCGGCACAGGCCACGCTGGCGCAGGACTATTTTCAATTGCGTGTCACGGATACACAGAAGACCGTCCTGCAACGCACCGTGGCAGACTACGAGCGCTTCCTGAAACTCACGCAAAACCAGTACGCGGTGGGTGTGGCGCAGCGCTCCGACGTGCTCACCGCGCAGACGCAGCTGAAGCAGGCGCAGGCGCAATTGCTGGACACGGAAGTCACGCGGGCCCAGCTGGAACACGCGATTGCCGTGCTGATCGGCAAGCCGCCGGCGGAGTTTTCACTGGCGCCCATCTCCGCCTCCAACGTGTACGAACTGCCCGCATTGCCGGACATTCCGCTGGAGGTGCCCTCTTCGGTGCTGGAACGCCGGCCCGACGTTGCCGCCGCCGAGCGCCGCATGGCTGCGGCCAACGCGCAGATTGGCGTCGCCAAGGCGGCGTACTTCCCGACGCTCACCTTGGGTGCATCGGCCGGGCTGTCGGCCAATACGCTGTCGCGCCTGGCAACGCTGCCGAGCCGCGTGTGGTCGATCGGCCCGTCGCTGGCGGCCACGCTGTTTGATGCCGGCGCACGCTCTGCGGCGGTCGACAAGGCCGGCGCGGCATACGACGGCACCGTCGCTACGTATCGCCAGACGGTGCTTGGCGCCTTCCAGGACGTGGAGGACAACCTGGCCGCCCTGCGCTGGCAGGCGCAGGAATTCGACGCGCAAGCCGACGCCGTCAAGGCCGCCCAGGAAGCCGCGCAGCTGGATCTGAACCGCTATCGCGCGGGCACGATCAGCTTCCTGGAAGTCATCACCGCCCAAGCCACCGCCTACAACGCAGAACGCACGCTACTCACGCTGCAGGGCAAGCGGTATTCGGCGGCAGTGCTGCTCGTCAAAGCACTGGGCGGTGGCTGGCACGGCGAGGTGCCGATCGTCGGCAAAGCCGCGCTGCAACCCGCATCCCCCGCGGCGGCGCCCTCCGCGCAATAACAAAACCATCCGACCTTGCCGGCAGCTGACGTTCCGCTGCCGGCAATACCACCTTGCGCGGTGGTGGCGCACATCGTTAGAGAGTTCCTCCTATAATCGTCAGAATTTGTTTCAGGCTGCCCCGATCGTTCGGGCCGGCTGCGAGAGCGCAGGCGCGTAATTTGCGTGGCCCCGTGCCTTGCAAGCCAGTCGCCCGGCGCAATCCCGACCGTCTGTTTGCCTGCCGCCATGTCCGTCGCGCGCGTGGCTGGCCGATGCTGTTGCCGTGAATCACGCGCGCTGCTCAAACGACTCTGCCTCTCTCTGATGATCCGATCCGCGCTTTCCCGCTCCACCAAGTTGCTGGCTGCCGCCCTCGGCGCTGCCTCGCTGTTCGCCGCTCTGCCCGCCCAGGCTGACCCGTCTGTGCGTGCCATTTACGGCAAGGACAACAAGCATGGCATTGAAAAATATGGGGTCGATCTGGATTTCGACTCGGGCTACCACTGGGGCAATCCGGAAGGCTGGTTCGTCAATCTGGACTGGGAAGTCGCCCTCGGCCAATGGCGCTCGACCAAAGGCACCAACCGCCAGAACCTGACCGAATTTGGCGTGACGCCGCTGTTCCGCATTGAAAAGCGCGGCAGCTCGTGGGTGCCGTTCGTGGAAGTCGGCATCGGCCCGCGCCTGTTGTCGCACACCCGCACGTCGGATGAACACAACTTCAGCACGGCCTTCCAGTTCTCCGACATGATCGGCGTGGGCGTGGCCTTCGGCAGCAAGCAGCAGTTCCAGATGGGCTACCGCTTCGAGCACCTCTCGAACGCGTCGATCAAGCGCCCGAACCCGGGTACGGACTTGAACGAGCTGTATTTGCGTTACACGTTCTAAGCCAACCAGGCGTTGCCGGATTATTCAGGGACAGTGAGCCAAGCCACGCCTGACGCCGGCAGCCATCTCCGATACGACTGGGCTTGAACCGCGGCGGGAGTCGCCGGGCTCAGTCGTTGCCGAGGAGAAAATTCCCGCGCAAATCGAGCTCGCCGCTCTCGCTCTGCGTCTCATCCTTCAGCGCCACGCCCGACAAACCGCGGCGATGCGCCTCGGACATCAGGTAGTGCAGCTTGTAAGCGGCCTCCTCATAACGCAAGCCTTGCGGACGGACATTCGAGATGCAGTTGCGGCTGGCATCGGTCAGGCCCCGCACGGGCATCCACGTCAGATACAGCCCCATGCTGTCGGGCGAACTCAAGCCGGGACGCTCGCCAATCAGGATCACCACCAGCTTCGCGCCCAGTAGCTCGCCCACTTCGTCGGCTACTGCCACGCGTCCCTCGCGCACGATGACCGGCGGCGCGATCTTCCAGCCTTCGGGGACGATGCGCCGCTCGAGCTCGGCGAGAAAAGGCGCCGCGTTTTGCCCCACGGCCAATGACGACAGGCCATCTGCAATGACGAAGGCGACGTCATAGGGGCGTGCGTGCGCCGCGGCCGCGAATGGCGCAGCAAGCATCTGCGCGCGCGATTCATCGGACAGGCGCCGCCCAAGATCGGGCCTCTGCAGATAGGTGAGCCGGTCAGGCGCGGCGCTGTGCACCTGCATCACGGCATCCGCAGCGCAGATGCCATGCGCCTGCAACTGCAGCTTCAGCGCGTCAACGTCCAGCGCAAGATGCACGGCGTCGCGCGCCTGCGCGTGCGCGAGCTGGAAGGCCAGTTGTGGCTGCGTGGGCAAGCTCACGCCAGCACGCCCCAAGGCGATGCGCGCGGCGGTAAAGCGGCGCAGCGCCTCCCACGGATTGTCGGTCACCGGTTTGGCGGGCTGCCCGGGCTGTCCAGGCTGGCCGACCTTGTCGCGCTTTTCGATCTTGTCCATGAATCAGTGCAACCGCAGCAACGCGTCGCGAAAACCGGGCGGTGTGTCGGCATGCAGGCGGAACTGCCCCTCACCCCCGACGGTGTTGAAGATCTGCATCCTGCGCAGCCACGTCTCGAACTCCGGCGCCGGGCGCGAGCCGAGCACACGGCGCGCGTACAGCGCATCGTGAAAGGACGTGGTCTGGTAGTTGAGCATGATGTCGTCGGAGCCGGGGATGCCCATGATGAAGGTACAACCGGCCACGCCCAGCAAGGTCAGCAACACGTCCATGTCGTTCTGGTCGGCTTCGGCGTGGTTGGTGTAGCAGACGTCGCAGCCCATGGGCAGGCCCAGCAGCTTGGCGCAGAAATGGTCCTCTAGCCCCGCACGGATGATCTGCTTGCCGTCATAGAGGTATTCGGGGCCGATGAAACCGACCACGGTGTTCACCAGCAAGGGCTTGAACTCCCGCGCCACCGCGTAGGCGCGTGCCTCGCAGGTCTGCTGATCCATGCCGTGGTGGGCGTTGGCCGAGAGTGCACTGCCCTGGCCGGTTTCGAAGTACATGACGTTGTCGCCGACCGTGCCACGCTTGAGCGACAGCGCTGCCTCGCGCGCCTCACCCAGAATGGCGAGGTCGATACCGAAGCCGCGGTTGGCGGCCTCGGTGCCGGCGATGGACTGGAATACGAGATCCACCGGCGCGCCGCGCTCGATGGCAGCGATGGTATTGGTAACGTGGGTCAGCACGCACGACTGCGTGGGAATCTCGTAGCGGGAGATGACGTCGGCCATCATGCTCACCAGCTTCATCACCTGCGGCACGTTGTCGGTGGCCGGATTGATGCCGATGACCGCATCGCCGTTGCCGTACAGCAGGCCATCGAGCATGCTGGCGGCGATGCCGCTGGCGTCGTCGGTCGGGTGGTTGGGCTGCAATCGCGTGGACAGCCGCCCCGGCAAGCCGATGGTGTTCCGGAAGGCGGTGACCACGCGGCATTTCTTGCCCACCAGGATCAGGTCCTGGTTGCGCATGATCTTGGAGACGGCCGCCGCCATCTCCGGCGTGACGCCCGGCGCAACGGCGGCCAGCACAGCGCTATCGGTATCGTCGGCCAGTAGCCAGTTGCGAAAGTCCCCGACCGTCAGGTGGGCGATGGGCGCGAAGGCGGCGCGGTCATGCGTGTCGATGATGAGGCGCGTGATCTCGTCGTCTTCATAGGGCACCAGCGGCTCCTCGATGAAGGTCTTCAGCGGCAACTCGGCCAGCGCCATCTGTGCTACCGCCCGCTCTTCGGCGTTGACCGCGGCCACACCCGCCAGCATGTCGCCCGAACGCGCCGGCGACGCCTTGGCCATCAGCGCCTTCAGGTCGCGAAAAGCGTAACTGGCGCTGCCAACGCGGTGGTTGAACCTGTGTTCCGGCATGCTCGTTCTCCGTTTTCAGCACGGTCCGGTGGCTGCTCACCAGACCGTAGGACCGTGCACCCTCAGGTGTTCAGCAATTGCGGTGCCGTCTTGCCATACTTGATGCTGGTTTCCACCGGCAGCCAGTTGCCGGTCGACTCCTGGCGCCCCTGCAACAGGAAGCGCGGCTTGGACGAAGGAATCTGCTCAGCCGCCAGTTTGGACAGCTCGCCAATCTTGCCGCTCTTCATGCGATTGACGATCAAACCGTACTGCGTCTCCGGGAAGTCGCGCAACATGTCGTAGTCGCCATCGCTATCGCCGGCCACAAACACCGGGCCATAGCCCTTCTTCGTCACAATTTCCTGCTTGATGGCGACCGACTTGCCTGGGCCCCAGGTCAGCGGCCAGTCCTTGAGATAGGCGTTGCGGTAGACCCCGCCGCTGCGCTCCAGGCGCAGCCCGATGATGTTCTCGCGCGCCACGTTGTAGCCATATTTGGGATGGGTGGCGAACACCGCCACCACATCTTCGAGCGACGCGGTGCAGACATAGACGTCGATGCCGTTGCTGCGCAGCGTATCCATCATGCCGCCGATCTCCGTGCACAGCCGGATGCCATGGAAATGCGTGACGCTGACCACCCCGGCCTTGCCCGGACGGTCGGCCGGGCTGGTGTACTTGACCTTGTTCAACGCCGCGCCCAGTGCGGCATCGTTAGAGGCCTCGGCCAACGCGCTGACCTCAGCCTCGCTCATGTTGGCGAAGAAGTAGATCACCCAGGGGTAGCCGACACTCACGCCGTGGGTGTCGTTGACCGCCTCATACAGGTAGTAGAGCTTGGCGCGGAAGTCCTGGAACTCCACCGTGGAGGTGATCTCCGCCAGCGGCTTGCTGCCGGCCATGCCCTTGTAGTTGGCGTGCAGGAAAGCGTAGTCGGCGTCGAGGTCGGCACAGATCGAATCGAGGTCGACCACGTTGCCGGCGGCGTTCTTGAAGTCCTTGCTGAACGGGCCCGGCGGCACGTTCTGGCGGATGATGGCGGCGAACTCCGCCGGCGTGAGCTTGAAGGCAAGCGTGTTGATCTGATGCATCAACAGCGCTTCCTCGCAGTCGTTCATGATGCTGGTGTTGTCCCAGTCGAACACGGCGTAGGGGCGCTTGCCCGCCTTGTAGCCGGGCGCGGTGTTGCCATGCGCGGCGATCATCTGCGCCACCATCTCGTGATTGCGCGGTGCCCACTTGGCACGGTCCAGGCCAATGGCTGTCTTCTTCGTGGCGGCATGGCCGAGCGCCGGTGCCAACGCGCCGCCGGCTGCAGCCGCCACCAGTCCGCCCAGGAAGCCGCGGCGCGCCAGCCCACCGGCACCGGCTTGCGGCCTGTCGTGAAGGTCCTGCACGGCAGGCGTCTTGTCGCTGTTGTTCATGATGGTCGCTCTCGTCGAGTGGGTGGATTGCGTCAGTTAGGGAAAGAAACCATTCAACGGCCGGAGATCGCGCCGACCGTCGCATCGCGCTCAGCGCGGCGGCGCGCGGTGGCCAGGAACCAGGCATAACCCAGCGCCAGCAAGGCCAGGAAGATGCCGAAGATCAGCGGGTTGTAGTAGATCATCGTGGCCATGCACACCAACGCACCGAACAGCGCGAAGGCAGGAAAGTACGGGTACAACGGCGCGCGAAACGGACGCGCCAGGCCAGCCTCGGCACGGCGCAGCTTGAACAGGCTCAGCATCGAGAGGATGTACATCAGGATGGCGCCGAACACCGACATGGTGACGATGTTGGCCGTCAGCGTCTGGCCGCCGATGGTGATCAGCTCATCGCTGTAGATCGCGGCGATCCCGACGATGCCGCCGGCAATGATGGCGCGGTGTGGCGTCTTGAAGCGCGGATGCACCCGCGCAAAATACGTCGGCAGATAGCCTTCCCGCGCCAGGGCGAAGATCTGGCGCGAGTAGCCGAGGATGATGCCGTGGAAGGACGCCACCAGCCCGAACAGACCCAGCCATACCAGCATGTGCAGCCAGTTGCTATTGGCACCAACGATCAGCTTCATGGCCTGCGGCAACGGGTCGTTGATGTTGGCGAGCTTGGTCCAATCCCCCGCGCCGCCCGCGAACAGCATCACGCCGACGGCCAGCACGACCAACGTCAGGATGCCGGTGATGTAAGCGATAGGAATCGACCGCTTCGGATCCTTTGCTTCCTCCGCCGCCATCGCCACGCCTTCGATGGCGAGAAAAAACCAGATAGCGAACGGGATCGCGGCGAACATGCCGGGTACCGCCGCCAGGCTGAAGCTGTCGCTGCCCGACCAGCCGCCCTTGATGAAATTCGCCATCGAGAATCCGGGCGAGACCACCCCCATGAACACCAGCAGCTCAAAGATGGCCAGCAGCGTCACGCACAGCTCGAAGGTGGCGGCGATCTGCACGCCCACGATGTTGAGCGTCATGAACACCAGGTAGGCGCCCAGCGCGGCCAGCTTGAGATCGAGGGCGGGAAACTGCACGTTGAGGTAGGCGCCAATGGCCAGCGCAATCGCCGGTGGCGCAAACACGAACTCGATCAGCGTAGCCGCCCCGGCCAGATAGCCGCCTATCGGGCCGAACGCGCGCTTGCTGTAGGCGAACGGGCCGCCTGCATGCGGAATGGAGGTCGTCAGTTCCGTGAAGCTGAAGATGAACGTGGTGTACATCGCCGCGATGAACAACGCGGTGACCGTAAAGCCGAGCGTACCGGCGCTGGCCCAGCCGTAACTCCAGCCGAAGTATTCGCCCGAAACCACTAGGCCGACTGCGATCCCCCAAAGCTGCAGGGTATTCAAAACCGGCTTCAAGACGTGGTCATGGCCGGATGAGCTGGCATCCATGGGGCTCTCCTATTGGCGCGATAGGCGCGATATGCATGTGCCGCACGCTGCGGCGCTGATGGCCTGAACGCAGGGTCAAAGCCTGCGGGCATAGCGCTTGCATGAGAGACCAAGCGCTGCGCCATCGGCACAAATATATGCACGGTGGTCTTGGCGGCGTTATTGAAATTCGGCAAACCTGTCATGGGCCTAGCCGCCGCGCAACACCGGGAGTCACTCACATGTCCGAGGCCCAACTGCTCCAAACTGCAACAGCCGGCTTCCCCGCGCGCGCAAACTTGGCACAGCCGCACACAAAGCGGGCGCTGCGCACCGTCATCGCGCACGATGTGGATGAACACGCCCACAACCTGACCAACTGGGAGCAGCGCTACGACCAGATTGCCTGCGGCGCCTTTGAAGGCGTGCTGGACGAATGGCAAAGCGCGGGCGTGCAGATCTTCCGTGAAAGCACCAGCCGCGCCATCCGCCAGTCCTGCCGGGTATGGTCAGATGCACTCTGGTTCGGCATCGAAGCGTACGCGGCAGGCATGCGCATCAACGGCCGCCAAGTCGGCGCCGATGCGGTGATGACGCGTCCGGGCGGCGGCGAGTTCGAACTGGTCACGCCAGACCAGCATGAGATCTACGGCATCGTTGTGCAGCGCAACGCGCTGCTGGCCACCGCCACCCGTCTGGGCTGCGAAGTGGATTGGGGCAAACTCGGCCAGGCCGAATTGCTGAATGTCGAACATGATGCGCTGGACACCTGCCGCCGCCATATCGCCGACCTGCTGCAGGTGGCCGGCGGCATGCAAGACACCCCCGGCAACCCAGCGCTGCAGTTGCGCCAGGAAGCGGTGCTGGTGTCGCTGCTGGCGCTGCTGGACAGCGGCGAGATCGAAGCCGAGGCCAGCGCCAACTTCCAGCGCCGGATGCGCATCGTCAACAACGCGTGCGAGTACGCGATGGCACAGCAGAAATGCCCGGTCACCGTACCGATGCTGTGCGAGGCGGTCCATGTCAGCCGGCGCACGCTGCAATACTGCTTCGAAGATGTCCTTGGCATCAGCCCCATGACCTACCTGCGGGCGCTGCGCCTGAACGGCGTGCGGCGTGCGCTATGCGAAGGCAGCGGCAGACATGCCATCGGCGACATTGCGGCGGCCTGGGGTTTCGTCAACTTCAGCCAGTTCTCGTGCGATTACAAGAAGCTCTTCGGCGAAACCCCTTCGGCCGCAGTACGGGCAAGGATGCGCTGCTGACGCCAAGCGCCCTGCCCGCACCGGAACATAAAGGGTTTGCAGCACGTTCCTGCAAACCCTTTTTCATTGTTGGACCAGCATGCAAGCTTGGAGAAAGCCTGCCCAATAAACAATCGCCCCATCATCGGCACCCGCACCGACACACGCCGTACAGCGCCGTGCCAGCCGTCCACTCTTCAGAGGGGCTAAACCACTCGTCTAGATTGCCGATTACCTGTACTGGAGCTCACACTGCGCCAGTTCGGCGGGTACGACGCCGCCACGTAGACCGGGCATTGCATTCTCTTCAGCGCCACCTGACGCCATGCATCTCTTGCGCCCATCCTGGGTCTTCTGCGCACTGTGCGCCTTCGGGGCGCCCGCGCTTGCTCTGGCGCAAACGTCCATCCTGATCTACTCCGAGGCCGGGCAACGGCCACTCTCCTATGAAGACCACGGCACGCCCAAGGGCGCCTATGTCGAAAACCTGATGCGCGTGCTCAAGCGGATTCCGGGATACAAGGTGGAGATCCGCTTCGTGCCCTGGGCGCGCGCCGTGGAAGAAGCCAAGAACGGCAACAGCGCCGGCGTGCTCGGCGTGTACTACCGCCCGCAGGAGCGCCCGTTCCTGAATCATTCCAAGTCGATCTACACCGAGGACGTTGCCGTGCACTGCAACCGGGATTCCGTGCGAGGGCGCACGCTCAACACCTACCCCGACGACTTTGCCGGCCTCCGGTTCGGCAACCAGCGCGGCTACCTGGCGCCCGGCCCGCGCTTCTTCGAGATGGCAACGGCCGGCAAGATCAGCATTGTCGAAGGCCAGGAGTTTCAGGATCTCGTCAAGAAGATGCTGGTGGGCGAGATCGACTGCGTGGTCAACCCGAGCATCGTCATCAACGAGGCGCTGGTCACGCTGGAGGCCCAGGGCATTCCCGAGCGGATGCGCTACAAGTCCAAGCGGATCCTGACTGTCAAAAGCGAGACCGTGCACGTGGGGTTCAGCAAGAAATACGAAGAATCGCACCCCGAGCTCGCCCGATTCCGCCAACTGTTCGACAAGGCGGCGGACGAGTAATCGCGCAGCCAGCCGACCCACACACTCATGCGCCCGCTGTCCCCTGTTCAATCGATCCGGAACAGGATGATCGCGCTCTTCATCGTTGTCACGACAACGACTTTAGGGGCGTTCGCCATCCATCGGCAGTGGCAGCGACAACGCGATCTGGATCAGCGCTTCGAGCAACTCCGCACGGACATCCTGGACAGCCTCGGGCAGAGCCTGGCCGAACCGGTCTGGGCACTGACCGTCGACATCATGCGGACCAAGCTGGAATCCGCGCTCGTGCATCCGGAGGTGGTCCAGGTGTGCGCGCTGTCTGCCGATCGGGAGGAAACCTATACCGCTGTCCATCGCAATGCGACCGGTGCCCGTGCGCCCGCGCCGTCCACCGCAACGTGCGTCGCTCCCGGCCCGCATGAGGTGATCAGCGAGGTGGACATCTACCCACCCGCCGGCATCGACCCGCAGCGTAGAAAACAGCCGATCGGCAAAGCGGTGCTCTATCTCACCCGAGACCCCATGCGCCACGCCCTGCGCGCCGCCATGATCCAGGGCATCACGGAGGTTGTCGCCATGGATGTGGCGCTGGTGCTGCTGCTGACCTTCGGGCTCCGCATGGTGTTCCGGCCGCTGGCGCATCTGCAGCGCGCGCTGTTCAATCTCGCCTCCTCCCAGGGTGACCATCTGGAAGAGCTCCCCAAGTCGGGCCGCACGGAGTTCGACAGCGTCATCGACGGTTTCAACCAAGTCCTGCGCAAGCTCAAGCACATCATCGCGCAGCGCACGGAAGCCGAAATGACGGCGCGCGAGGCCATCCGCATCACTAACGAGGCCTTCGCGCAGCTTCAGGCTACCCAGGCGGAGCTGGTCGAAAAAAACCGGCAGCTGGAAACGCTCTCCATGACTGATCAGCTCACCGGCGTGTTCAACCGGCGGTGCCTGGATGCCGTGCTCACCCACGAGCTGGAGCGCTGCCTGCGCGATGGCATCCCGCTGGCCATCATCCTGATGGATGTGGATCGCTTCAAATCCATCAATGACACCCATGGGCATCAGGTGGGCGACCAAGTGCTGGTGGAAGTCGCCAGCCGCATCGTGCACGTGAAGCGGCCAACCGATACGGTCGGCCGGTGGGGAGGTGAAGAGTTTCTGCTGATCTGCCCCAATGCCGGGCCGGAAAACGTCATGGGCTATGCGCAATGCTTGCGCAAGGCGATCGGGGAGCACGATTTTCGCCTGATCGGCCGGATGACGGCGAGCCTTGGCGTGACCTGCATGCAGGATGAGGACACCATCCACGGCATGATCTCGCGCGCAGACGCAGCCCTGTACCGAAGCAAGAAAAACGGCCGCGATCGCGTGGAGTTCGCCCTGCACGGCGCACACGCCACGCGCGAGAACGAACCGCTCGGGGACTGATCTGGCTGCCCCCCCTTGCCCGCCAAGGGCGGCGACGGATCAGTGCGCGTCCGCCTCGCCGTCGAAATCGCGATCGCGCGATCGCATGCCCATCAGGCGCTCGTAGTTGAGCGAGGCATGGAAACCAAAGCCATTGCCGCCGGCACGCTTGACTTCATACATCGCTGCGTCGGCATTGCGGATCAGCGTCTGGGCATCGCGACCATCGGTCGGATACAGCGCCACGCCGGCACTCACGCCCAGCGACAGCACATGCCCCTCCACCCGGAACGGGGTCTGCAATTGCTCGATCAGGCGCTCGACGGTCTGGGCAACGTCTTCACGCGTAGCGCAATGCGTGAGGACGGCGACGAACTCATCGCCGCCCAGGCGCGCCACCGTGTCGGACGCACGCAGGCCGCTGCGCAGGCGCATCGCGGTGGCCTTGAGAACGAGGTCGCCCACGCCGTGGCCATATTCATCGTTGACGGGCTTGAAGCGATCCAGGTCGACAAAGACCACGGCCACCTGCGCACGCGCACGGCGTGCCGCCTGGATGGCGACGAACAGCCGATCGCGCAGCAAGCGCGCGTTGGGCAGGTCAGTCAGCGGATCATGCAGCGCCAAGTGGTGCGCCTTGTCGAGCGCGGCACGGCGCTGTGTGACGTCGAGCAGTGTGCCGCTCACGCGGGTGGCCATGCCAAGGGCATCGCGCTCGGTCACACGGCCACGCGCCGCCACCCAGATCCACTGGCCATGGCCGGCGCGCATGCGCTGTTCCACTTCAAAACTGTCGGCATCGCCACGCAGATGGCGATAGATGCGTCGCGCGCTCGTCGTCGCGTCTTGCGGGTGCACCATGGAAAACCAGCCGTCCGGATCGTTCGGCAGATCGGCCGGATCGTAGCCGAGCATATCGGCAGTACGGCGATTGAACGACACATGCCGCGCCCGCGTGGACCAGTCGAACGTGCCCAGGCCCGCACCATCCAGCACATAGGCCAGCCGCTGCTCCGACGCACGCAGCGATTCGATCGCCAGACGCCGCGCAGTCACGTCCTGCACCTGCACAACGAGGTGCTTGGCGTCGCCAGCATCCTCATGCGCCAGCGCCACGTCGGCTTGGACCCACACGGTGCTGCCATCCTGGCGCACAAAGCGGGTTTCAAGCGAGAGTGACTCACGGTGGCCGGCAAGTAAGGCGCCGATGCCGTCGCGCGTGCGCTGGGCGTGATCGGGGTGGCACAGATCAAAGAGATCGCGAGCGCGTAGCGCCTGTGCTTCGTGCCCCGTCAGCGCACACAGCGCCCGGTTCACGTCGAGGAAGCGACCCTCAGGCGCGCACAGGCCGATCCCAATCGGCGAATGTTCGATCGCAGCCTTATACAAATGGTGGTCCTCAAGCATGGCGATGCACTTCGCGAATGCGGCAGTCCCGGGGAGCAACGGATATGACGACATCGGCCCGCCCGCCACTGCCTGAAAAGCAATGGTTCGCGTTGGGCAAGCGCGGTGATGCTCGACGTGGATCCCCGTAACCGGTCTCGTGGTCTGCGCGTTCAGCCGGCGGCTGGCAGACCTGTCGTACACAATCCATGTGCACGAATTCGAGGCGGACTATAGAAGCCGTGAGTTAACGGGGCAATCCCTTCCCGCGAGGGGACACGGGTCAGACGCTCGTTCTGGCCCCTCGTGCTTGAAGTCGACGCGAGGGAAACGCGCCCCGCGTCATTCCCGTCTGCGTTTCGCTGCCGGTGGCCGACAGCCGCCCGGCTACGCCGGACATCGGATAACTGTACACCTACGTCTACACCGCGACAGTCAGCCTTTCGGCTAGGTTTTACGGTTCGTGGCCTGATGCATACGTTTGCTTGAGGCAAGCGCCGGCACCTCCACATTGCGGATGCCTGCATAGGCAGTGGATGCTGCCAGACTCATCCAGAAGAACGAAACGGCCATCACACCGGCACGGGCTCCGCTACTATGACTGATATCGCTCCGGGGGGACGAGTCAACACAGCGAGCCGCCGGGCGCCACGCGACGCCTGCGGTTGTAGGAGGTTGTATGGAATTGAGTTTTGTCGCCCCGGGCACCGAGACGCACCGCTATGCGCTGAAGCTGGCAGGGCTGCCCGAGGGGAGCGAGCCCATCGATCCGACCTGGATCGACGATGCGCTGACCGCCGCCATACGTGTCTTTGACGCACACCGCGTGCACTTTGCCGACGCCTATTTCGCCTACCGCGCCCGCGAGACGGCGCAGCATCCCGCACATGCTGGCGAGGCCGCTCCGCGCATGCGCCCCAGCGGCGACCTGCACGACGACACGCCCCTGCTCGCGGACACGTTTGCGATTGCGCAGCTTGCCGCACTCGTCTCGCTGGAGGCCGCTGGCATGGCCGACATCATCGACGTGCACTTGATCGTGGAGCGCTTGCGCGACGATGGCCAGACGCGCTCTGCCGATGGCCTGGCCGAGGTGACGTTCCCGACCGACGCCGCCTCAGGCCTGCGCGCCACCGCCCGGGGACACTAAGGACGAGCGACTAGCGCCCGCGCCTGCCACATGCCGGCCGCTTCGGTACGATGGCCGGCTGCGGCTCAGTGGGCGCCCCGATGGCCGCGGCGTCGCGGAACGTCCAATGCCGGTGCACCAGAAAATTGAAGACCGCGGTGATGGCCGAGGCAAACACCTGCGCGAGCAGGTAATACAGCCCAAGCGACAGGCAAATCGCCATGATGGTCGCATTGCAACCCAGCGCCAGAAACGCGACCAGCCCAAACCGCACCATCGCGCCAAAGTGGCCGCGCGTGCTGTTAAACACCGCCTGCCGGCTGATGATGTAGTTGAGCGTGGCGCCGATCACGCTGCCGGCCACCGACGCCCGCCAAGGCGAAACGCCCGCCTGCACCAGCCCGAACAGCACCACGTAGTGCGCCAGCGTGGCACCGAAGCCGATCACGACATAGCGGGAGAACTGCGCCGCCACAGCCCAGAAACGCTGCGCGGGCGCGAGGTTCGGCCCACCTGCCTGAGAATCAAAATTGCGCTGAGTCATGGCCGCAAGGTGCGCAACTCCCGTGCCCGTTTAAAGTTGGGCAACATTTTGCCGTATAAGCACGTGGGCACCCGCGCCGCTGTGGGCGCTCCATTGACATGCTCGAACTCCAACCTCTCGACATTCCGCTAGCGATCCCCCTGCCGTGGCCGATGCTCGACGCCGACGGGCAATTGCTCGTCCCCAAAGGCGACGTCATCCACTCGCCGGAGGAGATCGACCTGCTCTTCACCCTGCACCGGCCACACCGGCAGGCCGACGGCACGCCTGGCAGCGCTTCGCCATTCGCTAACACGCAGTTCCCGAATACGCTGTTCCCCGACATGGCGGAGGACCCGGAGAGCGAGCGCTCCATCGCCATGGAACAGCTTGGCCTGCGCCCGGGCGGCATGCTGACCGTGCGCCTGACGGCCGGCGCCGGGCAAAGCAAGGGCGCCGCGCGCGTAATGGGCTATAGCCCGCAGCGCCATCTGCTCATTACCATGCCGGCCGACGGTGGCCGCGCCGTCATGCCGGTCAAAGACGAGCTGCTGGAGATCCACGCCTTCTCGGGCGAGGGCATTGCCAGCTTTGAATGCACGGTGATGGCCGTCTGCCGCATCCCGTTTGAATACGTCGTCTTGTCAGCGCCGCGGCGCATTAAAAGCCGCGCGCTGCGCAAGTCGCTGCGCGTACGGGCAAACGTGGTCGGCAAGATGCTGGTGAGCGGCGAGCCGCCGCGCATGATCCATATCTCCGACATCAGCACCACGGGCGCGTCGTTCCGCTCGGCCCATCGGCTGGAACTGAGCGGTGCGCCCGCGCGCCTGCGGTTTCGCGTGAAAACCCGCGACTACCACTCCGAGCTGGTGGCAGCCGCGCTGATCCGCAGCGAAAAGCCGGCCGACCTGCCCAACGCGTATCAGTACGGCGTGGAGTTCATCGAATTAGGGGCTTCACAACGGATGCTGCTGCAGTGTTTTATTTACGAGCAATTGCTGTGGGGTGGCCAGCGCATGGCGTAAAACCAGTGATATTCGCAATATTTTTATCAGATGTAATTTACTCTAAACATAAAAAACGCCCGTACGATTCCCGCGACAATGCGCCGGGCAACGGCCCGGCAAGCGGAATTTCGGCTTATGATGCCCGCAGGTTCGTCGTGACAACTCGACACAATTGAATGACCCGCGCGAACCGACGCATTTCCGTTTCACAGGTATTTGCAGGACGATCTCCATTTATGAGTCGCGCCACGTCCGTCGCGCCATCGGGTCTGGACCCTATCTCCGGGTTGCCGGACCGCGAACGATTCATCCGGTGGCTGGCCGCGCTGCCTCGGCCCATGCAGCCCGCGCAGCCGGATGGCACTGGCGCGTTGTTGCTAATCGGCTTTGACCACTTTGCCGAGGCGACCACCACGCTGGGCCCGCTGGCTGCCCGGGCGATCCTTGTCGAGTGTGCGGCGCGGCTCAAAGCGTTGTGCGATGCCGGCGTCGATGCCACGGCCCCCTTCGTTGGGCGCGTTGGTCACGAAACCTTTGCGATTGCCTCGGCCGGATTCACCTCGGCACAAGCCGTGCACGACCTCGCGCGGCGCATTTCCGCTGCGTTGACGCGTCCGTTCATTGCGCATGGCTATGAGCTGGTCTGCTCATGCAGCATCGGCATGACCCTGTTTGACAGCACGCCGGCCGACCCTGCCCGACTGATTGACCAGGCCGACCGCGCGCTCTATCACGTGCAGCACGGCGGCGAGCAGAGCCCGGCCGTCTATGCGCCCGCCCCCGCCATGCCAAATGCCGACGCCCCCGTGTCGGCTGCCGAGGCAAACGATGCCGTCGCCGAGCGGCCGCGCTTGGCTGCGCAACTGCGCCACGCGCTGGCACGCCGCCAGTTCAGCCTGAACCTGCAGCCACAGTTGAGCCTGGCCGATGGCCGGATCGTCGGCTATGAATTCCTGCTGCGCTGGATTTCACCCGAACTCGGTGGCGTGGCACCGGCAGATTTTCTGCCGATTCTCGAACAGACCGGCGACATCCGCGAGGTGGGCCGCTGGGTGCTCGACAACGCCGCGCAAATGCTGGCCGGCCTGCAGCGCGAAGAAGCCGAGCGCGCTGGGCGCGGCGGCACGCGGCATCAACCGAGCGTCCATGCGGCGGTCAACCTGTCGGTGGCACAGCTGCTGGACCCACAGCTGAGCGAGGTGGTGCGCGATATTGCGGCACGCCATGCCGTGCCGCCGGAGCGCATCGTCTTCGAGGTGTCGGAACATACGCTGCAACAGGCCAACGGTGCCGCGCGCCAGGCCATTGAAGCGCTCCACGCATGCGGTGCGCGCGTGGCGGTCGAAGACTTTGGCGCCACCGAGCACAGCCTGGATTGCCTGGAGACCTTTCGCCCCGACCAGGTCAAGCTCGACCAGGGCGTGGTCGGCGCGGTAGCAGACGCACACAGCCACGGCACGCTGCAGCGCCTGGTGGCCGCCGCCCATGCCGTCGGCGTGTCCGTTACGGCTACGCGCGTAGAAACCGCCGCGCAGCTCCAAGCCCTGCGCGCTTGCCGCTGCGATGTCATCCAGGGCTATCTGCTATCACAGCCCTTCCCGGCACGCTGGATCGACGACACGCAAGGCGTGATTGCCGAACGCGCACGCGACCTGCTGCCGTAAAAAACAAACGCCCTTCCCCAGGCATGGAAGGGCGTCGCGTCTTGGACTCCTATACCGGCCGCTTATGCGTGCTTATGCGTGTTCGACGCGGAACACCGCCACCGCGCCGCGCAGCGCCTCCGCCTGCTCCTCCAGCGATTCCGCCGCAGCCGCGGCCTGCTCGACCAGTGCGGCGTTCTGCTGCGTGACCTGATCCATCTGCGTGACGGCCTGGTTGACCTGCTCGATGCCGCTGCTCTGCTCTTCCGATGCGGCCGAAATCTCGCCCATGATGTCGGTCACGCGCTTGACGGCGGTCACGACTTCCTCAATCACCGCGCCGGCCTCGGCAACCAGCGTCGAACCGTTCTGCACACGGCCCACCGAGTCGCCGATCAGTTCCTTGATCTCCTTGGCGGCCGTGGCACTACGCTGCGCCAGGCTGCGCACTTCGCCTGCCACCACGGCAAAGCCCCGGCCTTGCTCGCCCGCACGCGCGGCTTCAACAGCCGCATTGAGCGCGAGGATGTTCGTCTGGAACGCAATGCCCTCGATCACGCCGATGATGTCGGCGATCTTCTTGCTGCTCTCGTTAATGCCGGCCATGGTGTCCACCACGCGGCCAACGACCTCGCCGCCCTTGACCGCGATGTCCGATGCATTGACGGCCAGCGTGCTGGCCTGACGCGCGTTATCGGCGTTCTGCTTCACGATGCTGGTCAGCTCTTCCATGCTGGATGCGGTTTCTTCCAGCGAGCTGGCCTGCTGTTCCGTGCGCTGCGACAGATCCGCATTGCCGGCGGCGATCTGCTTGGTGGCGCTGGCGATCGAATCCGAGCCCGTGCGCACTTGGCCGATGATCCGCTGCAGGCTTGTCTGCATGGAGGCCACGGCGTGCATCAGGCGCGCGGTTTCATCACGACGGCCTGCGGTGGTCTGGCCTTCCACGCGCGTGGCGAGGTCGCCTGAAGCCATGCGCTCGAACACGTGGATGGCACGTTCCAGCGGACGCACCACCGTGCGGCCCAGCACCCCACGCGCCACCACCGACAACAACAGCGCTGCCGCCAGCAAACCACCTGACACCCAGATGCTCATAGCGTAGCGCGATTGCGAGTGATCAAAACGCGCCTGGCCATAGGCGAAGCGCGCCTTGACCAGCGGCCCAAGCGCCGTGTCATAGACGACAAAGAGCTGCGGCACCTGGGTGGTGTTCAAGTCTCGGTACGTGGTGAGGTCACTGCGTTCAAGCGCGGCGATGGCCGGCTCCAGCGCGGTCTTGACGAATTTTGTGCGCGCAGCGTCGGCGGCCTGCAATTGGGCGCGATCGGCTTCGGGCACCGGCAGCTTCATGAATTCGGCCCACGCATCGTTGGCCGACTTGACCATGGTGTGCGCGTCCGTCAGCAGCTTCTTGAGTTCCTCGGGTGACGAGACCGAATCGAAGTTCGTCAGGTGAATGCGTGCCCACAGCAGGTTGATCGTGTCCTTGGCCAGCAGGTCCAGCCCTTTGGCGTCTTCCAGGTACACGGCGCGTAGGTCGGCGTTGGTTGCCCGACCGGTGGCGATGCCTGCGGCGCCCACCACTGCAATCATCACGGCAAACGCGGCCACCAGAATCGTCAGTCGCGTTCGAATGCTTGTATCCATCCACTTCCACATAGGTCTATCCCCCGCTTGGTTGGGCCGTCTGGCGTTGTCTGGTTCGCTTGCAATGCACCGCTCGTCTGGCACCCGGTTCACTCCCGAAGAGTGCTATCGGCAAGCCAGGAGAGAAATGGAGCCCAGGCACTGAATGTCCGGGATACGCCGCAAGTGATATGCAAGAGTGTAAAAAAGATGCGTCAGGCGCACCCCCTCAACTGGGGGGACACTAAAATGCGGGTTGCGCCACCTACTCGGTGGCAATCATGCGAAATCGTGCCGCTCACTCAACGGGCCGCACACTGCTCACAAGGGGATCAAGATGAAGAAACTGATTGCACTGCTGGCCCTGGGCTGCGCCGTTCTGGCGGGTTGCAACACGATGGCAGGCATGGGCAAGGACATCCAGACCGGTGGCCAGAAGCTCGAAAACGCAGCCGACAGCACCAAGCAGAAGATGTAATGACACGAAGGCCGGGGCGCCCCTTGCTCGGGCCTCCCGGCTGGAGGGGAAGAACGCCGCAATTCGCGGCGTTTTTCTTTGGGCGGAATCCTTACAGCAACTCCTCTGGCGTGAACGGCGCCAGCATCTGAATCCACGTTCGGAGGCCGAAGCCGACATCGGGCTCGTGGTCGACGACGACTTCCTTGCCGTTCTCATACGTGATCCAGCGCAATTGGCCATCGTCCGCCTTTGTCACGCGATACGCGCTTTCCCTCAGCGAATCATCAAACAGCCGGGCGACGGCCTGCGCCAGCACCGGGCTGCGAATTACCAGCCCCGTTTCCGTATTCAGCGCAATCGAGCGCGGGTCAATGTTCATGGAGCCGACAAAGAGCGTGCTCCGGTCCACGATGACGGACTTCACGTGCAGACTCGCCTGCGCTGACCGAAAGCTGCCGACCACTTTCGGACGCTCGCCAAGCGTAGGGCGCAGCTCATACAGTTCAGCGCCGCTATCGATAAGCGTTCCACGGTATTTCGCATAGCCCACGTGCACGATGGGCGCGTCGGTGGCCGCCAGGGAGTTGGTCAGCACGCGCAGGCGCACGCCTCGATCATGCAGGCCCTTGGCCACCTCCACGCCCCGCTTGCCGGGCACAAAGTATGGCGAGATCAAAATTACCTCGCGCTGGGCCTCGTCCACGACACGCATCAATGTGCGGGCGAGGCGCTCACCGCCGGGCTCGATGTCGTCACCAGACACCTTGGCGGGGCGGTCAACGATGACCTTGGCTGGCGCCCATTCCAGACTCAGGCGGCCGCGCGCGATCTGGTCGGCGAGGAACCAGTCGCGCGGTGCGGGACGCAGCGGCAATGGGTCGACTGGCGTGGTGCTGGCGAGGTCGGTCTGGTTGCGCAGGCGCTGCTGCTCGGGGTCGGTGATCTGCCGGGCCGGAGCCTGCGGGCCGGATGCGGAGCTCATGTCCATCGCCGCAATCGGCGCAGTCGGCACCTCAATGCGGCGCAATGGCGCTTCCGGGCGGGCAGGCATCGATACAGGGGGCGGATAGTTACCGTCCTTCTGCTCGGGGGGGTGAGCGTCGCTGGGCTTGGGCGCCAATGCCTGCACGGGGTAGGCAAACTCGCTGTTCCAATACGCATCGAACGCGGAAGACAACTGCCGCACAGCCGGCCCCGCCGCCAACACATCCAGGTCGACAAAGTTGGTCGTCTTGTCTTGCGTGAAATATTCGGCGCCCAGGTTGCGCCCGCCTGTCACGGCCAATGCGTTGTCGGCAATGAAGGCCTTGTTGTGCATGCGCCGGTTGACGCGGCGGAACTCGGCGGCGCCGCTCAAGTACCGCGTGAGGTTCGACATGCGCCCACCCGGAAACGGGTTGAACAGCCGCACGTCGATGTTCTTGTGCGACGAGAACTTCAGGAACGCCAGATCGCGCCCATCGCTGTGCAGGTCGTCGACGAGCATGCGCACGCGCACCCCGCGTTCGGCGGCGGCCAGCACGTGGCGCATCAGCTCGCGCACGGCGTTGTCGCTTTCGATGATGAAGTACTGCAGATCCAGGGTACGTTCAGCACGGTCGGCCAGCGTGAGCAAGGTGGCATAGGCCTCTTCACCGGAGGGGATCAGCCGGAAACCCGACACGTCCCCGGAGGGGGCCTTCGCCTGCGCCAAACGCCCCAGTGCAGTCGTCGATTCCGCCCCCGAAAGCGCTGTCGTGACCGGCCGCTCGACGTGCTCGGGCAGGCTGGCGCAGCCACCCAGCAGCAGCGCCGTCAGGCAGGTCAGCCAGACGCGTAGAAACGTGCGGAAGATCAGCGGGCGCCCTTGCATGTTGGTGTGTCGCGTTGTGCTACGGATGATCGACAGGACGGTAACTGCACATCAGCATGCCGCGTGCCTGTCGGTGGCACAGGCGCTCCCAGCGCTACGCCGGCGGCGCGACGACGCGACTCCGTGTTTATCCGACGCCACCTCAGGCGTGTCAAAATGCCCCGTGGCATGTCCTCCTTGCCCCCTGATGCTGACCCAAACCACCACATTCGCCACCTTTCTGTTTCTTGTGCACTGCGTGGGCGTGCTGGCCGCCATGCACGCCGTGCTGACCGTGCGGACCTCCCAGGGGGCCATTGCCTGGGCCATCTCGCTCGTCACGCTGCCAGAATTCACGCTGATCCCATATTTGATTTTCGGGCGCAGCACCTTTGCCGGTTACGTGGATGCGCGGCGCTTCAACAATGCCCGCATGCGCGAGATCACGCTGTCGGACGACTGGCGGCGCCTGCGCGATCACGAATCCTCCGTCGTCGAGCCGCACCACGCGTGCATGCAGGCGCTGCCCCGGCTGACCGGCATGCCGTGCCTGTCGCGCAACCGCGTGCGTCTGCTGGTCAACGGCGCGGAGACCTTCGAGGCCATCTTCGCGGCCATCGCGCAGGCCAAACGGGTGCTGATCGTGCAGTTCTTCATCGTGCATGACGACACGCTCGGCCGCCGCCTGGCCGACGCGCTGCTCGAACGGGCGCGTGCCGGCGTGCGCGTGTACTTCCTGTTCGACGCCATCGGCTGCCACGCCCTGCCGCGCCACTATGTGCAACGCCTGACCGACGGCGGCGTGCACGCCAAGCCGTTCTCCACGCACGCGGGTTTCGTCAACCGCTTCCAGCTCAACTTCCGCAACCACCGCAAGCTGGTGGTGGTGGATGGCGAACGCGCCTACGTGGGCGGCCATAACGTCGGCAACGAATACCTGGGCGAGAAACCGCCGCTGGCTCCGTGGCGCGACACGCATATCGAGATCGTTGGCGCAGCGGTGATGGACCTGCAACTCACCTTTGCCGAAGACTGGTACTGGGCCGCGCATGAAGTGCCGCAACTGATCGTGCCCGAGCTACGTCCCGACGAAGACATGGTCTGCCAGGTGGTGGCCAGCGGCCCCGCCGACAAGCAGGAAACCTGCTCGCTGTTCTTCATGGAGGCCATCCAGTCCGCGCGCCACCGGCTGTGGATCACCACGCCGTACTTCATTCCCGACGAGGCGGTGTTTGCGGCGCTGCGCCTGGCGGTGCTGCGCGGCGTGGACGTCCGCATCCTGATCCCATCACGCCCGGACCACCGCGTGGTTTTCCTGGCCTCCACGCTGTATGCCCACCAGGCCATCCGCGCCGGCGTGAAGATCTACCGCTACCTGCCCGGTTTCCTGCACCAGAAGGTGGTGCTGATCGACGACGATGCCGCCGCTGTCGGCAGCGCGAATCTGGACAACCGCTCCTTCCGCCTGAATTTCGAGTTGATGGTCGTCACGGCCGACCAGCGCTTCGCCAACGACGTGGCGCAAATGCTCGACGCCGACTTCGCACACGCCACGCGCATCGGCCGAGACGAATACGAACGCGCACACCCGCTGCGCCGCGTGATCATGCACGTGGCCAAATTGTTCGCGCCGATTCTGTAGCCGCTTTTCCAAATTTGCGAATTCGCCCGCAAGAAGCGGAGCGCACCACCGCATCGCCGTCCCTAACCTGAAGGCCAACACTTTCAGGACTAGGAGACGTGCGATGCCCGCCCCCTTTGACTCATCGGTCAACCGCCTGCCCGCCGGCTTCAACCGGCTGGCAGGATCCAACCTTGCCGCCCAATCCGCCGAACAGATCGCGCTGGCGGCCATGCCGATGGTGGCTGTGCTCACCCTGCATGCCGATGCCAGCACGGCGAGCTGGCTGCAGGTGGCGCTCACGCTGCCGTTCGTGCTGTTTGCCATTCCCGTCGGCATGCTGGCGGACCGTTGGCCCAAACGCACGTTGATGGCCGGGGCTGAAGCGGTGCGTGCAGCGGCACTGTTCGGGGTGGCAGGGCTACTGCTCGCCGGCCAACTGAATCTGACGGCACTGGTGGTGCTGGGCTTCGTGGCGGTATGCGGCACGGTGGTGTTCAGCGTGGCGGCACCGGCGTTGGTGCCGTCGCTCGTGCCACCGACGATGCTCTCGCGTGCCAACGGGCGCATCGAACTGGCACGTACCGTGGCGTTTGCCTGTGGTCCGGCCATCGGCGGCGCGCTCATCGGCTGGACCGGCGCCATGACGGCCTTCGTGCTGGCCGCGGCGCTATCCGTGGGTGCAGCAGCGCTGCTGACGGGTGTGCCCTCACCCACGGCTGCCGCACGGCATGCGACGCATCCGCTGCGCGACATTGCCGAGGGTGCGCGCTTCGTGTTCCGTCATCCGCTGTTGCGGCCGGTGTTCATCACGCAGTGCCTCTTCACGATGTCCTTTTTCATGGTGCTCGCTGTATTCGTGCCGTATGCGGCGCACCAGCTTGGGCTGTCGGCGCAGGCCATCGGGCTCACGCTCGGCATGTACGGTGCAGGCATGGTGATCGGCGCACTGCTCGCTCCGAGCATCCTGGCGCGCTGGCGCTTTGGCCATGTGGTGGCGACCGGCCCCGTGTGCGGGCTGGCCGGCGGTGCGTTGCTGGCAGCGACGCTCTGGCAACCGTGGCCGGCGCTCGCCCACGCGGGGTTCTTCATGCTGGGGTGTGGGCCGATCCTGTGGGTAGTCAGCACGACCACGCTGCGCCAGACAGTCACGCCGCCCGCGTTGCTGGCGCGCGTATCCGCGGTGAACGTCATGTCGTACGGTGCACGGCCGGTAGGTGCTGCCTTGGCGGCATGGCTTGCGGCGCAGGCGGGTATGGGTGCGTGCCTGCTGATGGCGCTGGCCGGCTTTGCGCTGCAGTTGTTGTGCATTCTCCAGTCGCCGGCAGTTCGGCTCGCGCGTCAGCCGCGTGCGGAGGATGCGTCGGCGGGGCTCGAACCGGCCTGAGCGGCATCGCCCGCACTGTCAGAGCGCTGCGCATCGCGCCACGCGCGCGGCGTCATGCCGAAGTGCGCGATGAACCAGCGCGTGAACGACGCCTGCCGCGTATAGCCCAGCAGTGCCGCTACCCGCCCGATCCGGTAGGTCGGATTCGCCATGTAGCGAATGGCGAGGTTGTGCCGCACCTCCTCCACCAGCTCGGAGAACGTGGCGCCTGCGGCCTCCAGCTGCCGCTGCAGCGTACGCACGCTCAGATGCAGGTGCTCCGCGACCTGCTCCACGGAAGCCCGCTCCAGCGGCAACAGCAGATACACCGCGCGCCGCACCTCCTGCACCGTCACGCCGGGGCCCGATACGTTGAGCGGCTCGGCCAGGCTCTCCGCATAGCGCACCAGGGCCGGGTCTGCAGCGGGGTTCGGAATCTCCAGATCGGCCGCTGCGCAGACGATGCCGTTGAAGTCGCTGTCGAACACGATCGGGCAACCGAACACGCGCCGGTGCAGGCCGAGATCGCCCGGGGCGGCATGCGTGAAATGGATGCTGCGCGGTTTCCAGTGCGCGCCCAGCAGCGCGCTGCACGTGCGGGCCAACACGCCCACGGCCAATTCATTGGCTTGGCGCAACGGCACGGGGGTCTCGGTGATGACCTCTTCGCGGATGACGACCATGTCGCCATCGGATTCCAGATAGATCGCCAGCGCCTCATTCAGCAGATGGCGGTACTGGATGATGGCCTGCAGCGCCTCGCGCAACGTGCGCTTATGGCCCAGCAGCAGGCCCAGCACGCCGAAGTCCAGCTCCGGGCGCGCTTCGGCCATCTGCAGGCCCAGCGTCGGGCACGGTGCGCTGCTGGCGGTGATCTCCATCAACTGGCAGGTCGCCACCACGGGCACGGGCTGCTCCGGGTCGGTCAGCTTGGCAGGGTCCAGCCCCACCTGCCGCAACGCCTCCTGCGGGTTGAACCCGAGCCGCCGCACCACCTGGAAGTAGCCATTGAGCGAGCGCGCACGCACCATCGTTTCCATGGGGGTTCCGTTGGCTGTTCCGGCAGGTTGGTGACGGGTTGGTGTTTACACGGAATGGCGCCAAAAGAGAAAAACTTGGCACCAACTGAGAAATTGAAAGCTACTGCTTCCCTATAGTGAAGTCCACCCGAGACATCCCTAGCGGAGACAACCCATGCAATTCCTCGACGATTCCCTGCACCCCGAAAACCAGGACAAGGTGGTCATCACCGCCGCACCTTACGGCCCGGAATGGATGCCGGAGGATTTTCCGGAAGACATTCCCGTCACCATGGAAGAACAGGTGCAGAAAGCCGTGGATTGCTACAACGCCGGCGCCACCGTGCTGCACCTGCACGTGCGTGAACTGGACGGCAAGGGGTCCAAGCGGCTGTCCAAATTCAACGAGCTGATTGCCGGTGTACGTGCGGCGGTGCCCGACATGATCATCCAGGTGGGCGGCTCGATTTCGTTTGCGCCCGAAGATGAAGGCCAGGCCGCCAAGTGGCTGTCGGACGACACGCGCCACATGCTGGCTGACCTGACGCCAACGCCCGACCAAGTGACCGTGGCCATCAACACCACGCAGATGAACATCATGGAGCTGCTGTATCCGGAGTATCTGGAAGGCACCTCACTGTCTCACCCCGCGCTGCAGCAGGCCTACCGCGAGATGACCGTGCCGGCCGGCCCGCAATGGCTGGAAGAACACCTGCGCCGCCTGCAGGCCGCCGGCGTGCAGCCGCACTTCCAGCTCACCGGCATCCACGCAATGGAGACGCTGGAGCGCCTGGTGCGCAAGGGCCTCTACAAGGGCCCGCTCAATCTCACGTGGATCGGCATTGGCGGTGGTTTTGATGGCCCCAACCCGTTCAACTTCTTCAACTTCATCCACCGCGCGCCGGACGGCTGCACGCTGACGGCAGAGTCGCTGCTCAAGAACGTGCTGCCCTTCAACATGATGGCCATGGCCATGGGCCTGCACCCGCGCTGCGGCATTGAAGACACCATCATCGACCAGCACGGCAACCGCATGACCTCCGTGCAGCAGATCGAGCAATGCGTGCGCGTGGCCAAGGAACTCGGCCGCGAAATCGCCAGTGGCAAGGAGGCGCGCCAGATCTACCGGATCGGCACCTGGTACGACAGTGCCGAGGAAACGCTGGCCAAAAATGGCATGGCCCCCAACCGCGCGCCGAACGTGAAGAACCTGCCGCTGCGCGCGGCCTAAACTAGGGCCTGTTCGCATATGCAACGTACGCACGTTGACCCGAGCAGGGGCCAGATGCGCGAAGGACGCCGCCGCAAAGGGTCGTTCCCTTTGCAAGGCGCGCCGACAAAGCAGATGGCCCCTGCTCGGGTCAACCCGGAGGGCAATGGGAATTTGAGCCGCAGGGCTAGGCGTGGACAGCGCCGCTTAGCCGGCTAAGCAAGCTGGCCGCAACGACGCCATGCGGCTCAAATTCCCATTGCGTGCGCACGTTCCATATGGGAACAGGCCCTAGCCGCAATATCACCGGGCCAACACAGGCGGCGCTCAACGCAAGCGCCGCCACTCGGAGACCACCATGAATCTGCACGCCGCCGACCCGCGCACAGACCACGACGACTACCTCGTCAGCCGCCCCCAGGCGTGGTTTGCCTTTGCGATGACCTTTGCACTGATGCTGTTCGATTACATCGACCGGCAAGTCATCGTGTCGCTATTCCCGCATCTGAAGACGGCCTGGGCGCTGTCGGACAAGCAACTGGGCGCGCTGGTGTCCGTCATCTCCATCGTGGTGGCGGTGGGCGGGCTGCCGGTGGCGCTGCTGGCCGACCGCTTCAGCCGCGTCAAGAGCATCGTCATCATGGCGACGGTGTGGAGCCTGGCGACGATCTCCTGCATGTTCACGCGCAACTATGCGCAGCTCTTTGCGGCGCGGGCCATGGTGGGCGTGGGCGAAACCGGTTATGGCTCGGTGGGCGCGGCGCTCATCGCCAGCCTCTTTCCCCGGCGCCTGCGTGCCACGTTGATGGGCGCCTTCTTTGCAGCGGCCTCTGTGGGCTCCGTGCTGGGCGTGTTGCTGGGCGGCGTGATTGCCGCGCGCTGGGGCTGGCAGGCGGCCTTTGGCGTGGTGGGCGTGCCGGGGCTGGTGCTGGCGCTGCTCTACGTGTTCGTGCCGGACTACAAGACCGTGGCGATGGCACCCAACGATGCCCAAGCGCGGCAGCACGGCAGCACGCTCGTGCAGCGCGTGGTGACGGCCATCAGCAGCTCGCGCACGCTGTGGTGGACATGCCTGGGTGCAGCCTTCCAGTTGATCGTGGTGTCGACCATCTGGTCGTGGCTGCCGAGCTACCTGAACCGCTACCACGGCACCGCGCCGGAGCACGCCGCCATGCAAGCCGCGCTGGTCGTGCTGTGTGGCGCGCTGGGCGCATTCGTATGGGGCGTTGTGGCAGACGTGGTGGCGGCGCGCCGGCAGCGCAACCGGTTGATTACGGTGGCTGGGCTGGCCATCGTGACCGTGTTCGTGTTCATGACCGCGTTCGGCTCCGCCATGCCTGCGAGCCAGCAGTTCCTGCTGATCGCGCTCGGCGGGTTCTTGATGACGTGCACGGTGGCGCCGGCGTCCAGCGTGGTGTTCGACGTCATCCATCCGGGTGTGCGTTCGACGGGCGCGGCACTGCTCTCGCTGTTCCAGAACCTGTTTGGCCTGGCGATCGGCCCGTTCGTGGGCGGTGCCCTGTCCGATGCGTGGGGCTTGCAGACCGCGCTGGCGGTGATGCCGCTCTTTGGTGTCGTGGCGGCGGCCTGCTTCCTGCTCGCCGCGCGTAGTTACGAGGCCGAACTCAAGCGCGTCGCCCATGTGCCGATGGATGCGGCGCCGGTGGCAGGTCCTCCTGCGGTGGCATCTGCATGACCGCCTGATCCCCCTTTCTTTTACGCGCGCCGCCCGGCAAGGCACCCGCATCCCTCTCCCGCTTTGACTGCGACTCGCCCAGCGAGCCGTGCGGGCAGCGCGCACCCAAAACATTGCTGAAACACTGGAGACACCCATGGCAACCACAGTCCGCTTTCACGAAACCGGCGGCCCCGAAGTCTTGCGTTGCGAGACCGTCGAAGTCGGCCGCCCCGGCCCCGGCCAAGTCCGCCTGCGCCACGAGGCCGTCGGCCTGAACTTTGCCGATACGTATTTCCGCTCGGGCCTGTATCCGGTGCCGCTGCCCGCCGGCATGGGCGTTGAAGCGGCAGGCATTGTCGAAGCCGTGGGCGACGGCGTGATGAACGTTGCCGAAGGCGACCGCGTGACGTACACCGGCTTCGTCAACACGCTGGGCGCCTACAGCACCGAGCGCCTGATCCCGGCTGCGCCGCTCATCAAACTGCCAGACGCCATCGCCTGCGAAACCGCCGCCGCCATGACCATGCGCGGCCTGACCTCCGCCTACCTGCTGCGCCGCATCTACCCGTTTGCCAAGGGCAACACGATCCTGCTGCACGCAGCGGCGGGTGGCGTGGGGCTGATCGTCTCGCAATGGGCCAAGTTGCTCGGGCTGACGGTAATCGGCACGGTGTCGAGCGAAGCCAAGGCCGATATCGCCCGTGCGCACGGCTGCGACCACGTCATCAACTACGCGCACGGGGGTGACGACAATCGTGTCGCCAAGCGCGTGCGCGAACTGACCGACGGCGTAGGCGTGAACGTGGTGTTCGACAGCGTGGGTAAGGCCACCTTTGATGCGTCGCTCGATTCGCTCAAGCGGCGCGGGCTGATGGTGTGCGTGGGCACGGCATCGGGGCCGATCCCGCCGTTCAATCCGCAAGTGCTGGCGATGAAGGGCTCGCTGTATATGACGCGCCCAGCGCTGGCGGATTACATCGCCGATCCAGCCGAAAAGGCGGAGCTTGCCGACGAGCTGTTCGACCACGTCGCCGCCGGCCGCATCCGCATCGAAATCCACCAGCGCTACGCATTGCAAGACGCCGTGCAGGCCCACCGCGATCTGGAAGCACGCAAGACGACGGGCTCGTCCGTCTTCGTCATCTGAGGCACCGCCATGCGAGTCGAACAATTGACCAACGCGCTGGGCGCAGAACTCATCGGCGTGCAACTGGCCGATGCCATTGAAGACCATGGCCTGTTCAACGAGATCCGCGCGGCGCTGCTCACGCACCGTGTGCTCTTCCTGCGCGACCAGGACTTGAGCCGCGCGCAGCACGTCACCTTTGCGCGCCGCTTTGGCGATCTGGAAGACCATCCCGTGGCCGGCAGCGACCCGGATCACCCGGGCCTCGTGCGCATCTACAAGACGCCCGATCAGCCCAACGACCGCTATGAAAACTGCTGGCACGCCGACACCACCTGGCGCGAAGCACCGCAGTTTGGTGCGGTACTGCGCTGCGTGGAATGCCCGCCCGTAGGCGGCGACACCATGTGGGCCAACATGGTGCTGGCCTACGAAAAGCTGCCCGACGACGTGAAGCGCGACATCGCCAACCTGCGCGCACGCCACAGCATCGAAGCCAGCTTTGGTGCCGCCATGCCGATTGAGAAGCGCCTCGCGCTCAAGGCGCAGTATCCCGACCCCGAACACCCCGTGGTGCGCACGCACCCGGACACCGACGAGAAGGTGCTGTACGTCAACGGCTTCACCACGCATTTCACGAACTACCACACGCCTGCGCGCGTGCGCGTTGGGCAAGACGCTACCAGCGGCGCGGCAGACCTGTTGCGCTACCTGATCAGCCAGGCGTACATCCCCGAATATCAGGTGCGCTGGCGCTGGAAGCCCAATAGCGTGGCCATCTGGGACAACACCGCCACGCAGCACTACGCGGTCATGGATTACGCGCCGTGCCATCGCAAGATGGAGCGCGCGGGCATTATTGGCAGCAAGCCGTTTTAAAGACCGCTGGGCCAACCGAGCTCGCGGCAACAACACCAAGAGGAGACCCTGCAACATGAAGAGCAAGCACATCGCCCCCATGGCGCCGATTGCCCTACTGGCCTGCGCCAGTGCGGCCTGCGCGCAATCGAGCGTGACGCTGTACGGCGTGGTGGATACCAACATCGAGTACGCCACCAACCTGCCCGGGGCCACGCCGGGCAGTTCCGGCAACCGCGTGTCGATGCAGAGCGGCGGGCTCTCCGGCTCGCGCTGGGGCCTGCGCGGCACGGAAGACCTGGGCGGCGGTTTGAGCGCGCTCTTCGTGCTGGAAAGCGGCTTTGCGAGCGACACAGGGCAATCGCAACAAGGTGGCCGTCTGTTCGGACGTCAGGCTTACGTGGGCTTGAAGAGCGCCACCGTCGGGCAGTTCACGTTCGGGCGGCAGTACACCACGCTGTTCCAGTTGCTCGCCAACTTCGAGCCGATGGCGTATTCCACGCAGTACGAACCGGCGGCAGTGCAGACGGGCGTCAACTTCCGCTCGGACAACACGGCGATGTACACGGGCACCTTCGGCCCCGTCACGGCACAGGCGCACTGGAGCTTCGGCACGGGCGCGCCGAGCGCCAACCCCACCGGTGGCGGCAACGGTGAGGTGCCCGGGCAAGCCCGTCGTGACAGCGGCTACGGCGCGGGCGTGGCCTACATGGCCGGCCCCATCGGCGCCACACTGGCATTCGACCAGTACAACCCCAGCGTGGCACTGGGTGGCGGCGCCTTCAGTTCGGGCACGGTGCGCAAGGCGGCGATCGCGGGCAGCTATCTGTTTGGCGATACCGTCAAGGTCATGGGCGGCTATCGCTGGGGCCAGAACAAGAACGCCAACGGCAGCGTCGCCCTGCGTGACGACTACTACTGGGCTGGCGTGAATTACCAGGCCACCAATGCACTGGGCCTGTCACTCGAATACTCGTACCAGAAGATCAAGACCATCAACAGCGCACCTTCCGCGCAAGCCAACCCGTGGCAGGTTGCGTTCATTGCCGACTACACGCTCTCTAAGCGCACCGATCTCTACCTGACCACCGCGTATGCACGCAACGCGGGCCTGGCATTGGATCAGGCCACGGTGGACCTCAACGCCACGGGCTACGGCCTGGCCACCGGCAAGACCAGCATGGTGGGCGCAGCCGTCGGCATCCGCCACAAGTTCTGAGCGGCAAGAACCAGGCGAGGTGGCGTTGACGCGCCATCTCCCAGGTCGGCATTTGAGGAGGGCAACCTCCTCGTTTTTTATCCCCCAAGTTGAAGTCGATAACGATGTTGAAGACCACTCCGACCATCCTGATGGTGCCGGGCCTGCGCGACCATGTGGCCGAGCACTGGCAAACACTGCTGGAGACCCAGTTGCAGGCCGAAGGGCAGCGCGCGGTTTCCGTTCCGCCGCTCGAGGCCGACAAGCTGAGCTGCGCCGCACGTCTGGCCGCATTGGACAAGGCCATCTCCGCCATCGATGGCCCGGTGATCCTGGTCGCGCACAGCGCCGGCGTGATGACGACTGTGCATTGGGCCAAGCGGCACGCGCGCAAGATTCACGGCGCGCTGCTGGCTGCGCCGGCTGATCTCGATACGCCGCTGCCCGCCGGCTATCCCACGCACGATGTGTTGCAGAAGAACGGCTGGCTGCCCTGCCCGCGCGGGCTGCTGCCGTTTCCGAGCATTGTTGCGGCGAGCCGGAATGATCCGCTGGCGCAATACGCACGCGTGGCCAGCATGGCGATGGACTGGGGGAGCCGGTTGATCGATCTGGGGGAAGTTGGACATCTGAATCCGGCTTCGGGCTTTGGCCTGTGGCCACAGGCGCAAGCGCTCATCGACGCGCTGCGCTGAATGGAGCCGCCACATGCCGAACACAGCGTCGATCCCCATGGCGGAGTTGTCGCCGGGCCTGCGCAAGCTGGTGTTCATCGATGGGCGCGGCATGGTGCTCTTCAATATCGAGGGCACCGTCTACGCCATCGACAACAGCTGCCCGCACCAGGGTGCATCGCTGGCCGGTGGCAAGCTCGACGGTACGCGGCTCCAATGCCCCGCACATGGGTTGCGCTTTGACCTCGCCACCGGCTGCGCACATGGCGGCGCCGGCCTCTGCCTGAGCACCTACGGTGTTGAGGTCATCGACGGTCGTATCGCCGTGCATGTCGACGATGGCCCCTGAATCCCGCCGCGGGCAAGGGGCATTGCGGAACAGACCCTAGGTTTGCTGCGCCGAGCCCTTGGCCAGTTCCGCATCATCGGCCGCCAGCTCGTGAAAGCGGGCAACCACGGCGGCTTGGCTTTCCTTGGTCGTCAGCCCCGACATCTGCGCCTCAAATACGAGGTTTTTCGGGAACACCCCTTGCGCGAGGTCGTGCTTGATTTCGGCCGCTTCTTCGGGGTCGGCTTCGGCACCATGCATGCGTTCATTCAGCGTCTGCACCATCTGGCCGATCAGGATGTCTTGATGCGGTGTGGTTTGCGCTGCACGAAGCGCGTCGATGTGCCTGGCCGGCCGCGTATGCACGCCGGACGGTCTGAGCTCGCTGGTGAAATCGAGCTTGTCCGCGCCGCGGCGGACGGATGCATCGCTGGCCTGATTGTGTATCACGCGTGTACCGACAGTGCTCTGGAACTGCACGCGCCCGCGTCCTGGCACAGTACGAGCCGGCGCAGACCCGGAAGGCCCCGCCCCCGAGGATTGCCGCGATGGCACCGCTGAAGACGATGCCGAAGACGGCTTGCTATCGCCAGGGTCAGGCACCCCCAAGTGAGCACGCGTCAGCTTCGACGGTGCCTCCTGGTGCATGAGTGCCGCCAGCGATGGCTTGGAACGCTTCGGTGCCGCCGAAGTGATCCCAATGGTCTTTGCGAGCGACTTCAGCCCCTTGAGTACGGAAGTGCTCGTGCGCGCTCTGGCCGGCGCACTGGATGACGCACCGGAAGACGTGGTGGCAGAAGTCTGCCCAGCGTCTTGCGAGGCACGGTTGACGTGCGAGGTGGTGGACTGGGTGATTCGTGGCATCGCGGTTTCCTCAACGCAGGGGCTTCGAGATGGCGAGCAGGCCTTCCATTGACGCTCTGCTTCTCTGGATCTTCTGCCCCTTCGAAAACATCAGACTAACGACCGCTGCGAACCGAGGCCGCATTCGCCGCGAACATTCCGCGCCCCCAACGAAGCTCCGTTGGAAACGCTCACACCATCCGCCGAATCCCAAAGCGCTGCGCACGACGCCGCCATACCAGGCCGTAGTACGCCCCCTGCATCACGAACATGGCGATGAACGCAGCGGGGTAAGCCGCCCAGATGCCGTCCGTACCGATGTGCCGGCTCAGCATCCACGCTACCGGCACTTCCACTGCGGCAATCGCGAGGATGGAAATGGCCGTCGGCGCCATCACCGTGCCGCTGGCGCGCATCACGCCCGAGAACACGCTCGCCATGCCAAAGATGACCGAGCTCCACAGCGAGATATGCAGCAGGCTCTGCGCGAGGTCCATCACCTCCGCATTCGTGGTGAACCAGCCGATGACGGCGCGCGAGAACAACAATGCCAGCACCACCAGCACCCCGGTGATGGCCACGTTCAACCACAACCCGGTGCGCATGATGGCGTCGAGCCGGTCGGGCTTGCCCGCGCCGATGGCCTGTGCGCCCAGGATCGACGCGGTAATCGCAATCGACATGGCGGGGAACTGCACGTAGCTGATGATCTGCGTGCCGGCGCCGTAGGCGGCGGTGGCGTCCGAGCCGAAGCTGTTGACGAACGAGAGCAGCGCCAACTCCGCAATCGAGATGACCACCAGCTGCACGCCCGTCGGCACGCCGATCTTCAGAACAGTCCTGAGCACACCAAAGTCGACCCACAGGTGCCGCGCCAGCACGGCATCGGGGGCCAGCGGATGGTTGCGGCGGCGCAGGAAGAACGCCAGCCACACCAGCGCCACCGTGAACGAGATGATGGTTGCCACCGCGCCGCTGGCCACACCCAGCTGCGGCAAACCAAACCAGCCGCGAATGAACGTTGGCGTCAGCACGAGCCCGATCGCCGTCGACAGCCCAAGCGTGCGCAGCGGCGTGCGTGTGTCGCCCACGCCGCGCATCATCGCCGTGGCAAGCAGGTACACGAACAGGCCCGGCATCGCATACAGCATCACGCTGGCATAAAGCGAGGCGTCTTGCAGGATGTCGGCCGGCGTACCCAGCCAGCCGAGCAGCGCGTGCGCGAACGGCCCGCCCAGCAGCGCCACGGCCAAGCCCGCGATAAAGCCCACCGACAGCGTGGTCCCGGCCACGGTTTTCACCGCTTCAGGTTTCTTGGCGCCCCACGCTTGCCCGATCAGCACCCCCGCCCCCGCGCCCAGCCCGATGATGAAGGCAATCAGGAAGAACAGGATCGGGAAGAATGCCGACACCGCGGCCAGCGCCTTCACGCCCAGCATGTGCCCCACATAGACGTTGTTGAGCGTGCCCGACAACGATTGCAGGATGTTGGCCAGAATCAGCGGCCCGAGAAATGACACGAACGTCCGCCACAGCGGGCGGGGTGTCGGTACTGCGGTAGGTGCCGTCATGCAGCCGCCTCTTCTTGTGAGTGGGTATCGAACGCGACGCGTGCCAGTTCACGCGCGAAATCGCGCACGTCGGCAGGCCACGTTTGGGTAAGGGCTTGGAATGCACCGGCATCGCCGGCGAACAACGCGCGCGTGGCCTCTTCAAAGCCTGCGGCATTGCCGGCCATGGCCGACATGAAGCGATAGGCCGCCTCCTGTGCAGCGGGGCGACGGTCTGCGCCTTCGGTAGCGCGGCGTGCGTCTTCCACCAGCTTGCGCAAGGTGACGGACGCCCCGCCAGGCTGCGCGGCCAGCCAGTCCCAATGACGCGGCAATAGCGTCACCTCCCGGGCGATCACGCCAAGTTTGGGACGGCCGGGGCCGCGCGGGCGGCATTCGGTATCGGCGGCAGTTGGCGCAGGCGATGCCGTGCGATCGAGTCGCGCGAGCACCTCGTCCAGCGTGCCGCGCACGTCGAATTCCACGGGCTGGGCGCTCGCGTTGTCGAAAACGAGAACCTGGGAGTCGGGGTGCGCGTCGAGGTGCGTTTTGACTGCCAGCGCGACATCGCGGACGGGCCCGCCGGCCAGGCGTCGGGTGCCGGCAAAGGCCGTGCACGCGTGGATTGCTGTGGCATCCATGGGAATGTGCTCCTGCTGCGAATTTCAACAGGAATACATTCTACCCGGGTTTAATTAAGAGTCAATATTATCCGGGTGAAAAGTGCCAGCAAGCCCTCACCCCCAGAATTCGAGCCTTGTTGGTGGCCCATACATGGGGCATAGGGTCGCAATCGATCCGGCTGACGCCGCTCTCGTCAGCCAGCCGGTCAGTTCACCCGCGCTTGCCAAAACCTGCGATCCAACACGGGCCGCTCGCGCTGCTTCAGGTGACGCGCTGCCGAGCACAAGTCCAGCATGTGCTCGGCTTCCAGACCCCGGGGCGCGCGTGAGCAACGTGCTTAACGATGGAAGCTTCCCTTTCCAGGCCAACAGTGTGTAGTTGCCACCATCCTCGGAAAGCCAGATGGAGAATGACTCGCCAAATACCGAACGCACTTCGTCCAGGTAGAAGGGAATATCGGGGTCTGTTTCCAGAAAATTGGCGACCAGCACACCGTTGTCAGCAAGCCGCGCGCGACACGCCGCATAGAAGTCTGCCGTACCGAGTTGCGCGGGCATGCCGCACGCCAGGAAGCCGTCTACCAAAATGACCTCGGGGTGCGCTTCCCGGCCTTTGACGTATTCCACGCCATCGGCGCAGATCACTTCGAAGCGGTCGTCATCCGGCGGAATCTGGAACGCATCGCGCAGGGCGATCACTGCCGGATCAATCTCAATGGCCGCGACGTGGGTCTCGGGAAGATGGTGGTAGCAATATTTGGCCAGCGATCCGCCGCCCAAGCCGATGATCGAAATCCGAGCCGGCGCCGGCTGCAGGAGCAAAAAGCTCATCATCGTCCGGGTATAGCCGAGCACCAGCTTGTTGGGCGCGTTACGGAACATAAGGCTCTGTATCGCGGATTCATCGAATTGGAGCGACACAATGTGGCCCGACTCCAGCACCATGGGTGACCCGTCGTCGGCGTCTACAGGGAATGCCAGGTCGGTATCAAGGAGGGGGTCGAAGGCGTCCATCCCTCATTTTAATGCGTGAGGCCGTTAGAACAGGCTCACGTCCTCAGACCAGTACGTGACGTGTTTCGACAAAGAAGCGCTGAATCTGCCGTTCAACGTCCGGATCGATCATCTGGTCCGGCCGCTTTCCGTTTGGACAAGCAAGCCGCGGTGTCGTCCCAAACAAGCGGCAGATCAAGGGGCGCTCCAGATACACACTGCATCCCTTGGCATCAAGATGCGGGCAACTCAGGTTTGCCAATGCCGCTTCGTGCTCGGCATCACTCTTGACGGGAAGCCTCGACATCTCTTCCGTTGAGGTTGTCACCGGGCCACAGCAATCATGACAGCCGGGGATGCACTCAAAGGTTGGGATGCGTGAGCGAAAAAATCTGATCTTTTGACTATGCATTGGCGAACGTATCCGGGACTCGACCGGACGAGATGATAAGGCGTTGCCGCGATGCGGTACCGCCATCGAAAAAAGGGACTGCGGCTGCCGTCCCGTTTTTTCGATGACACATCTTGGTGCCGTGACATCACGCCGCCTCTTCCGTCAGCACACGCGCCTCCGCCAGCAACCGCTTGAGCTCCGGCACGCAGGAGCCGCAATTGCCGCCGGCTTTCAGGCAAGCGGTGATCTCGCCCGTGGATTGCAGGCCCTGGGTGCGAATGGCATCGCAGATGGTGTTGCGGCCGACGCCAAAGCACGAGCACACGGTCGGGCCCACATCCGCGCCGGCTTCCATCGGCTGGCCGAGCAGCACGCCCGCCCGGTCGAGGTCTTCCAGGCGCGTCTGCGCAAACAGCCCTGCCAGCCAGTTGCGCGACGGCAGATCGGGCCGCGGCGAGAGAAACACGCAGGCTTCGATGCGGTCATCCACGACGTGCACGGCACGATAAACCCGCGCAGTGGTGTCTTCGTATTCGAGCCAATCGGCGTGCGGGTCATCTACGCCGAGCAGCTTGCGCGCCCAGTCATGCACGTTACCGAGTGGCTGGCGCCCGGCCAGCTCATAACGCACGAATTGCTTGCCCTGAATGCGCGTCCACCACGTTGCATCGTCGGTATCGAGGGCGCGGCGCGAAAGCACGAAACCATGCCACGCCACGTCAAACGGCTCGACCATTACAGGCGTGTGTTTGAACTCGGGCTCGCCGGAGACGGGGTCGACCTCCGGGTTGACCACCGCGCCCACGCGCGCGTCGGAAGCAAACTGACCATTCCAGTGGATCGGCACGAACACGCTGCCGCGCGCGATGCCGCCGGTCATGCGCACACGCGCCACGACGCTGCCCCAGCGTGATGAGACGCGCGCCAGGTTACCTTCACGCACGCCGGCCAGCAGTGCATCGTTCGGGTGCAGGTCGACAAACGGTTCGGGCACGTGGTCAGCCAGCTTGGGCGCACGGCCGGTGCGTGTCATGGTGTGCCACTGGTCGCGCACGCGGCCGGTGTTGAGGACGAGCGGGTACTCGCCACCGACCTTGTGCACGGGCGCGCGCGCGGGCGTTGGCACGAAGCGCGCGCGGCCATCGGCGTGGGCGAAACGGCCATCGCGGAAGAGACGCGCCTCGCTGCTGCCGGAAAGCGTGACAGGCCATTGTGTGGGCACCATGTTGTCGTACGCATCCGCGTCGAGCCCGGTCAAGCCGCCAAGGTGAAAGGCACGACGTACACCGCCTGCATCATTGGCATAGGCCGACAGGCGCGCATGCTCGTCGAACACCTCGTGCTGGCTCTTGAAGTCGAAACCGTCGTAGCCCATGCGGCGGGCGACGTCGGCGATGATGTCCCAGTCGGCGCGCGCCTCGCCCGGTGCCGGCAAGAAGGCGCGCTGGCGCGAGATGCGGCGCTCGGAGTTCGTGACCGTGCCGTCTTTCTCGCCCCAGCCGAGCGCCGGCAGCAGAACGTCTGCCAGCACGGTGGTATCGGTGGCCTCCACGATGTCGGAGGCGACAACGAGTTCGCACTTGGCCAACGCACGGCGCGCCTGATCCGCGTCGGGTAGGCTGACCACGGGGTTGGTGCCGATGATCCACACGGCCTTTACGCGCCCGTCTTCAATGGCCTGGAACAGGTCGACCGCCTTCAGGCCCACCTTGTCGGCCATGCGGGGCGCGTTCCAGAACGTCTGCACCAGCTCGCGATGCGCCGGCTCGTTCAGCTCCATGTGTGCGGCCAGCATGTTGGCGAGACCACCCACCTCACGCCCGCCCATCGCATTCGGCTGGCCGGTGATGGAGAACGGCCCCATGCCCGCGCGCCCGATACGGCCGGTCAGCAGATGGCAGTTGATGATGCTGTTGACCTTGTCGGTGCCTGCGCTGGATTGGTTAACGCCCATCGAGAACGCGGTGATGGTGCGTTCGGTGTTGGCAAACCAGTTGTAGAACGTGAGCAGGTCGTCGAGCTTGAGCTTGCAGGCCTTGGCGACGGCTTCAACGTCTTCGCTCTCGGTGCCAGCGGCTTGCAGTGCGGCGTCGGGGCCGTTGGTGTGCAGGGTGACGAAGTTGCGGTCCACCACGCCGCGCCGCGAGAGGAATGACAGCAGGCCGTTGAACAGCCACACATCGGTGCCGGGCTTGATGGGCAGGTGCAGGTCTGCCAGTTCGCACGTGGCGGTGTGGCGCGGGTCGACCACCACTAACTTCATCGCCGGCCGCGCCTCCTTGGCGCGCATGATGCGCTGGAACAGGATCGGATGGCACCACGCGGTGTTGGAACCGACCAGCACGACCAGGTCTGCTGCTTCCAGATCGTCGTAGCAGACGGGCACGAGGTCTTCGCCAAACGCGCGCTTGTGCCCGGCTACGGCAGACGACATGCACAGTCGAGAATTGGTGTCGATGTTGGCGGTGCCGATGAAGCCCTTCATGAGCTTGTTGGCGACGTAGTAGTCCTCGGTCAGCAATTGGCCGGAGACGTAGAGTGCGACGGCGTCGGGGCCGTGTTGGTCGATGATGCGGCGGAAGCCTTGGGCGATGGTGTTGAGGGCGGTGTCCCAGGATGTGCGCTGCAATGGCGCAATGGGCGCGTCCAGGTCGTGAGAACGCTCACGCATGGCTGGGTGGAGCAGGCGGCCTTCCAGGCTGACGGTTTCGCCTAGTGCGGAGCCTTTTACGCATAGGCGGCCTGCGTTGGCGGGGTGGGTTGGGTCGCCGGCAATGGTGACGCTGCCATCCGCCTCGGGGGTTGCCAGCACGCCGCAGCCGACGCCGCAGTATGGGCAGGTGGTACGCACGGCGTCCGTTATCGGATGAATGGGGATGGTCGTCATCGTCATCTCTGTGTTGCTTCGCGTGTGTGGTGCATCCCTGGTTTCATCCCCTGCCGGGGCTGACTCACTTTCTTTGTCTTGCCAAAGAAAGTAAGCAAAGAAAGGCGCGCCCGAGATGGCGACCCATCCCTTGAATTTTCGTAACCGGGCGGGGAAGGAGGCAAACTCGCTTCGCTCAAACAAGCCTCCTTCCTTTTTCCGCCCGCTTACAAAAATTCAAGGCGCCATCTAGGGCAGGAACGGCCACACCATCGGTGTGCAAGAGGTGTCGCGGTTTCGTGTCTTGCTTTTGTTCATTACGCCGCCTCCACTTCGCATAGGGCGCGGCCGAATAGCAGGCGCTGGCGGATTGGCGTGATGGGGGTCCGGCGCTGGATCAGGTCGAAGTACCAGGGGCCGTCGGCCACGTCGCCATACAGCACTGCGCCGACCACACGGTCGTCCTTCAGGACGAGGCGCTTGTAGACGCCGCGGCGCGGGTCGCGCAGCACAATGTCTTCGGTGCCTTCGCCGCCGATGAAGTCGCCGGCGGAGTACAGGTCGACGCCCGTGACCTTCAGCTTGGTTGCGGTGGCCTGTTGGATGTAGCGGCGGTGGCCAGCGCCAGCCAGGTGCGCGGCACACACGCGGGCCTGTTCCCAGATGGGGGCGACGAGGCCGAACGTTGCGCTGCGGTGTTGAACGCATTCGCCTACGGCGTAGATGCGCGGGTCGTACGTTTGCAGCGTGTCGTCGACGATGATGGCGCGTTCGCAGTGCAGGCCGGCCGCCTTCGCCAGCTCGATGTTCGGGCGCACGCCGGCGGTCATGACGACGAGGTCGGCGGGGATTTGCGTGCCGTCTTTGAAGCGCACGGCGGTCACACGATCCGTGCCCAGCAGTTCGGCCGTGTGCGCGCCGAGCAGGAAGCGCAGGCCCTTGGCCTCCAGTGCTTTCCGCAGCAGTTGCGCGGCGGGTTTGTCGAGCTGGCGCTCCATCAGCGTGTCGGACAGGTGGACCACCGTTACGTCCATGCCTTGGCGCATCAGGCCGTTGGCGGCCTCCAGCCCGAGCAGACCGCCGCCGATGACGACCGCATGCCGATGATTGCGCGCGGCTTCCAGCATCGTCTCCACGTCTTGAATATCGCGGAAGGCGATCACGCCCGGCAGCAGGTGACCCGGCACCGGCAGGATGAACGGCCGCGAGCCGGTGGCGATCAGCAGGCGGTCGTACTGCATTTCCACGCCGTCGCGCGAACGCAGCGTGCGGCGCGGGCGGTCGATGGACACCACCGGGTCGCCCGCGTGCAGCGTGATGTGGTTCTGCGCGTACCACTCACGCGTGTTGAGCATGATGTCGTCGACCTGCTTCTCGCCCGCCAGCACGGGGGACAGCAGGATGCGGTTGTAGTTGCCGTGCGGCTCTTCGCCGAACACGGTGATGTCGTACAGGTCCGGTGCCAGCTTGAGCAGCTCTTCGACCGTGCGCATGCCGGCCATGCCGTTGCCGATGACGACGAGCTTGGGGCGCGCGGTCGGGGCTTTCATACCGCCACCCAAACCTTGCCATCCTCCACCTTCGTCGCGTACGCGTGCACCGAATTGGCCGGCGCCTCCAGGCACTCGCCCGTCGCCAAGTCAAAGTGCTGCTTGTAGATCGGCGATGCCACGACGATGCGTTCACCCAGGTTGCCGACGAGCCCGCGCGAGAGCACGGCGGCATCGGAATTCGGGTCGTAGTTGCCGATGGCGTAGACGGGCTGCGGTGCGCTGCCCGCAACGTGAAACACGGCGACTTGCTCGCCCTCCACCAGCGCACACACGCCGGTGTTGGGCACGATATCGTCCAGCGAGCAAACAGGGGTCCAGCGGGAGGCTTGCATGATGGGCTCCTCTCTCAAGCGGCTTCAGCAACAACGGGAATGCGCACCGGGCGTGTCTTCGCACGCTCCTCCACCGTGGCGGGGCGAATCTGCCCGCGCTCTTCCACGAAGACGACGTTGGTGTCCTTCGCGTCGCTGTTGACGAAGTGACGGAAGCGCTTGCGCACCTCGGGGTTGGTCACGGCGGTCTTCCATTCGTCCTGGTAGGTGTCGACCACGTGCTGCATCTCGGCTTCCAGCTCGGCCACGATGCCCAGCTTGTCGTTGATGACCACGTCCTTCAAGTAATCGAGGCCACCTTCGAGGTTGTCGCGCCACGTGCTGGTGCGTTGCAGGCGGTCGGCCGTGCGCACGTAGAACATCAGGAAGCGGTCGACATACTTGATGAGCGTTTCTTGATCGAGGTCTGCCGCCAGCAGTTCGGCATGGCGGGGCTTCATGCCGCCGTTGCCACATACGTAGAGGTTCCAGCCCTTCTCCGTAGCGATGATGCCGACGTCCTTACCTTGTGCTTCCGCGCATTCACGCGTGCAGCCCGACACGCCAAACTTGATCTTGTGCGGCGAGCGCAGGCCCTTGTAGCGGTTCTCCAGCGCAATCGCAAAGCCCACCGAATCCCCTACGCCATAACGGCACCACGTGGAACCCACGCACGACTTCACCGTGCGCAGCGATTTGCCATACGCATGGCCCGACTCGAAGCCGGCCGCGATCAGCTCTTCCCAGATCAGCGGCAGTTGCTCCAGGCGCGCGCCGAACAGGTCCACGCGCTGGCCGCCGGTGATCTTGGTGTACAGGCCGTACTTCTTGGCGACCTGGCCCACGGCGATCAGGCCGTCTGCCGACACCTCGCCGCCCGGCATGCGCGGCACGACCGAGTATGTGCCGTCCTTCTGGATGTTGGCGAGGAAGTAGTCGTTGGAATCCTGCAGACTCGCATGCTCCTTCTTGAGCACGAAGTCGTTCCAGCACGAAGCGAGGATGCTCGCCACGGCGGGCTTACAAATGTCGCAGCCCATGCCGTGGCCATGCGCTTCCAGCAGCGCATCGAACGATTGGATGCGGCCCACGCGCACCAGGTGATACAGCTCCTGACGCGAATACGGGAAGTGCTCGCAGAGGTGGTTGTTGACGGCCAGGCCCTGCTTTTTCATCTCGGCCTTCATCACCTGCGTCATCAGCGGCACGCAGCCGCCGCACGAGGTGCCGGCCTTCGTTGCATCTTTGAGTGCGCCGACGGTGGTGGCGCCGCCGCACACGGCCTGGCACAGCACACCCTTCGATACGTCGTTGCACGAGCAGATCTGCGCGCTGTCGGGTAGTGCATCCACACCCAATGCCGGGCGCGCGTTGCCATCGGCTTGCGGCAGGATCAAAAATTCCGGCGCTTCGGGCAGCTCGATGCGGTTGAGCATCATCTGCAGCAGCGTGCCGTATTCGGCCGCGTCGCCCACCAGCACGCCACCCAGCAGGTACTTGCCGTCTTCCGACAGCACGAGCTTCTTGTAGATCTGCTTGCGCTCATCGGTGAACAGCACGCTGCGGCTGCCGGGCGTCGTGCCTTGCGCATCGCCCAGGCTGGCGACGTCCACCCCCATCAGCTTGAGCTTGGTGCTCATGTCGGCACCGTTGAACTCGGTCGCGTCATCGGCGGCTAGGATTTGCTTGGCGGTGATGCGCGCCATCTCGTAGCCCGGCGCAACCAGGCCGTACACCTTGCCGCCCCACAGTGCGCATTCGCCAATGGCGTAGACGTCCGGCGCAGACGTACGGCATTCCGAGTCGATCACGATGCCGCCACGCTCGCCCACTTCCAGGCCGCAAGCGCGTGCGAGTTCGTCACGCGGGCGGATGCCGGCGGAGAACACGACCATGTCCGCTTCCAGATACGTGCCGTCGGCAAAGTTCAGGCGGTGCGTGGCCGCTTCGCCATCGACAATCTCCACCGTGTTCTTTTGCGTGTGGACGGTCACGCCCAGGTCTTCGATCTTCCGGCGCAGCATACGGCCGCCGCCGTCGTCCACCTGCATGGCCATCAGGCGGCCAGCAAACTCGACCACGTGCGTTTGCAGATGCATGTCGCGCAGGGCCTTGGCGCATTCCAGGCCCAGTAGGCCGCCGCCGATCACCACGCCGGTCTTGGCGCGCTGGCCGCATTCGGCCATCGCCTCCAGGTCTTCGATGGTGCGGTAGACAAAGCAGTCCTTGCGGTCCTTGCCCGGCACGGGCGGCACGAACGGCGACGAGCCGCTGGCGATCACCAGTTTGTCGTACGGCAGCACCTCGCCGGTAGAAGCCGTCACCACCTTGGCCACCGTGTCGATGGCCGTAGCGCGGGCGTTGAGCTTGAGCACCACGTCATCGCGGTCGAAAAAGCCCGGGGCCACGAGCGACAGGTCTTCCGCCGTCTTGCCGGCGAAGAATTCGGACAGATGCACGCGGTCGTACGCGGGGCGCGGCTCTTCGCACAGCACCGTCACTTGCAGATGGTGGCCAGGCGCATGCAGCAGGCTTTCCAGAAACTTGTGGCCCACCATTCCGTGGCCGATGACGACGATCTTCATGGTCATGGTGATGTTCCTTGTCAGGCGTTGGCGGCGGCCAGCGTGTTGTCGTACAGCGCTTGTTCACGCGCCTTGTGTTCTGCCGAGAAGCGCACGGCGATGGCGCAGATGGCCGACAACGCCACCAGCACACCGAGGATGGACAGCGTGGCCTGCGTATCGGCCATGCCCTTGAGCAGGAAGCCCGCAGCCACCGCGCCAGCGTTGCCGCCCGCGCCGATGATGCCGGCCACGCCGCCCAGCGCACGGCGATCAATGAACGGCACCAGTGCATACGTCGCACCGCACGCCATGTGGGTGAACAGACCGAAGCCGAGCATCGCCAGCACCGCCGCCGTGACACTGCCCGCATGGGCAAAGCCGAGCAGGCCTAGGCCCTCGCCCAGCATCAGCACACATAGCAGTTGGGTGCGGGCGTCGAGCCCGCGCTTGGCCGCCACGCGGTCCGACACGATGCCGCCCAGCGCGCGAGCAAACAGCGCCAAGAGGCCGAAGCTGGCAGCCGCCATGCCAGCCGCCGACAGCGACAGGCCAAAGTGATCAACGTAGTAGGTGGCGGCGATGTTGTGGATGAAGATCTCCACGCCAAAGCACGCGCCGTAGGTGACGAACAACAGCCAGACGCGGTAGTTGCCGGCGGCCGTGACGAAGCTGCCCCAGCCGCCCTTCTTACCGCCTTCGATGGTTTTGCCGGCGGCGCGCAGCTCTGCGTAGTTGCCTTCCGGGCAGTCCTGCGTATAGCGCCAGTAGAGCGCGGCCACGATCAACATCGCCACGCCCGGCACCACCATGGCCAGGCGCCAGCCCAGGCTCTGCGTCACGCCCAACATTACGATGGCAGTCAGCAGCAGCGGCATCGTGCCCTGCGCCACGCCGCCACCCGCGTTGCCCCAGCCGGCGGCCGCTGCGTTGGCCGTACCCACCACATTGGGCGCAAACATGACCGACGTGTGGTACTGCGTAATGACGAAGCTCGCGCCAATCGCGCCAATCGCCAGACGGAAGAACAGGAACGCTTCGTAGCTCTGTGCCGTCGCCACACCCAGCACGGGGATGGCACCCAGCACCAGCAGACCGGTATAGGTTTTGCGCGGGCCAAAGCGGTCGCACAGCGGGCCGACAATCAACCGCACGAGAATCGTCACCGCCACGGCGGCGATGTTGATGTTGGCGATCTGCGCGGGCGTCAGGTGGAACTCGCCCTTGAGCACTGGCATGAGCGGCGCGCAGGCAAACCACGCGTAGAAGCAGACGAAGAACGCCAGCCACGTCAGGTGGAAGGCCCGCATCTGCGGCGTGCGCAGGCTGAACAGATCGATTCGGGTGGCCCGAGTGGCATTGGCGGTCATGTCGAATCCCAGTTCCAGAAAAAAAGAAAGGCGTCCGAGAACCGGGCAATGAGCCAGGTTCTGGGACGCCGTTGTCCAAGTAGCCCTGAGCACCAGGGCCTTCACCACGAAGAGCACGTATCGCCATTGATCCGCGCAATGGGTCTATGCAACAGGTATGCCAAGCGTGGGAAGCGTTGATTTATCGCGGTTTGCAGCAGAAAGCGACGCCGGCGCACAGCGCCCGTGCCTCATGCGCGAGCGTTACGCCGCACGGTTTCGGTGCAAATGCGAATCGGGATGGTGCGGCACAGCAAATGCGTGCGCGGCCGCAGGATGGCGACCGCCCATCACTTGTGGCGGTCAAACAGCAACTGCTTGATCCGGTTTCGCGGGTCAGTAGCCGCGCGTCACGATCGACAGCACGGAGAGATCCGGATGCGTGCCGTCGACGATGCTGCGTGCCACGTGCATGGCCTCTTCCATGGCTTCCTCCGCGCTACGGAAGCTGTCATCGCCATCGGCATGAAAGGGCACCGTATGACCCTGCTGGTGAGGATCGGCGCCTGGGTGGCACACGTAACCGGTGTAGGTGTAGCGGGCGGGGTTTGCGTGCGTGGGGGATGGCGCAACGTGAATCTCGAACCCTTCGTAGAGGGCTTGCGGCGCGGTGAGTTGATCAGACATGGTGGCCTCGCGTAGGTATGGCGTGTACCGGCCGCACCGGCGCTTGTGGCGCGGTGCGGCTGTGCTGATGCAACCAGTCTAGGTGATGCGTTGAAGAGTGGAATCCGGCGGTGGACGACACCGTCACCCACCGCCACGATGGCGCGCTACGCGCGTTTGATGAGCCGAATGACGAACAGCAGGATCACCGCGCCGATCACCGCCGTGATGATCGAGCCGATCCACCCGCTGCCCAGCGAGATGTGCAGCACGCCGGCAAGCCACCCGCCGATGAACGCACCGACGATGCCGACCACGATGTCGACAAAGATGCCGAAACCGCCGCCCTTGACCAAGATGCCGGCCAGCCAACCTGCTACCGCGCCGATAATCAACCATGCAATCAAACCGTGTGAGGCCATGTCCGTGCTCCCGTGAAGGTGTGTTTGGAGGGGTGATGCTGCACAGGCATAGTAGGCGAAGACAGCACAATCGCCATGTGGCGCTCACGCGGTTTTTGCATTTGCATCGTGTTCAACGGAATACGTTCACCGCCTCCACCAGGCGCGTGGCCTGAATGCGCAGGCCCTCGGCCGCGGCCGCACTCTGGCCGACCAGCGTAGCGTTTTCCTGCGTCACCTGATCCAGATGGTTGACCGCCTGGCTGACTTGCGTAATGCCGTCGGTTTGCTGCGCCGTCGCCAGGCTGATGTCGGCGATCATGGCCGACACCTTTTTGACCTGATCGACGATGTCGTCCATGGTCTTGCCGGCATCGTCCACCAACCGGGAGCCCGATTCCACCTTGTCGACACTGGTGCCGATCAGCTCCTTGATCTCCTTGGCGGCGCCGGCACTGCGCTGCGCAAGCGCACGCACCTCGCCCGCCACCACGGCAAAGCCACGGCCCTGTTCGCCCGCCCGCGCCGCTTCCACAGCAGCATTGAGCGCGAGGATGTTGGTCTGGAAGGCGATGCTGTCGATCACGCCGATGATGTCGGCAATCTGCTTGGCGCTTTGCGTGATCGCGCTCATGGTGGCCACGACCTGTTCCATGGCCCGACCGCCGTTGACGGCGGCCTGCGTGGCCGCGCTCGATAGCGTATTCGCTTGGCCCGCCGTTTCCGCATTGCTGGCCACCGTGGCGGTCATCTGCGTCATGGAACTGGAGGTTTCCTCCAGGCTGGCGGCAGCCTGCTCGGTGCGCATGCTGATGTCGCCGTTGCCCTTGGCGATCTCCTGGCTGGCCGATTGCACGTTGACCACCTGCTCGGCCACATCGTCGATGAGCCAGCGGAACATCAGCCCGAGCTGACTGATGGAGCGCAGCGTCATGCCGATCTCGTCCGCGCGGTCGGCGATGGCGACTTTGCGGCTCTCGCCCGACGCCACACTCAGCGCGTGCTCCTGCAGCTTTTCAAGCGGCGTGGCGATCTGCACCTTCAATGACCAGGAGCCCACCACCAGCGCCGCCAGCAACGCCACAGCAAAACCGCCGAGCGCCGTGCCGGACAAGCCGAACGCCCACGCCGCTGCCAGCAGCGTCGGCAACAGGGTGAGGAACGTGAGCCGAATGCGCCAGCGCACCGGCATGACCTGGAACACCGAGCGCCAAGCCATCCACCCCGTCCGCACGATCAGGCCCTTGTGGAACTTGCGGCTGCCCGCCTGGCCGGTACGGAAATCTTTATAGAGCGCCTCGGCCGCCGCGATTTCCTCACGCGACGGCTTGGTGCGCACCGACATATAGCCGCTGGCCCGGCCATTGCGCACCACCGGCGTGGCATTGGCGCGCACCCAATAATGGTCGCCATTCTTGCGGCGGTTCTTGACCAGCGCCGTCCACGGCTGACCAGCCTTGAGCGTCGCCCACATATCGGCAAATGCCTCGGGCGGCATGTCGGGGTGGCGCACGATGTTATGCGGCTGGCCTTCGATCTCTTCACGCGAAAAACCGCTCACCTCCACAAAGGCCGCATTCGCATAGGCGATGTAGCTCTGGGTGTCGGTGGTCGACATGAGCGTGGCGTTGTCCGGGAACTCGTATTCACGCTGGGTAACAGGTTCATTGACACGCATGGGATGTCTCCTTTTATTGATTTTGCTTAGCAACCGGGTTTTCGGCAAAGAATCGGATTTATTAAGGGGGAGATAACCATTTTTTCCCAGGGTGTAGACAGAACAGCCGATAAAACTGCCAGAGAAGATACCGCGTGCTGAAAATGATTTTTATCTGCCGTAACTGGCTACGTAAAAGGGAATTCACCACGCACCTACCTTATTTGCATTGCGAACCGCCGGCAGTTATCTCAAACTGAAAAATCGGTTAATCCCTCATTTGCGTTAATTTTCTTGCGTTCAGCCCGAAACTGAAGGCATCCACTAGTCCCAACACGTTTTCATGTGAATAGAAATCACAACGCTCTAGCAAGCGCCGCCTCCACCTCCACGTCGCCCCCGCGACAGCACGCCACATCGCAAACCACACTTGCGCGTTCTAAACTTTCACAAATTCCTGAAATTTGAGAAAGATCAAAACGATGCAACTCTCCCCCTTGAAACAACGCTTCGTCTTGCATTTCGGCGAGATGGGTAGCCGCTGGGGCATCAACCGCACGGTCGGGCAGATCTACGCGCTGCTCTACGCGGCGCGGGAGCCGATCAACGCGGACGAGATTGCCGAGGCATTGGGTTTCTCACGCTCGAACGTCAGCATCGGGCTGAAGGAGCTGGAGTCGTGGAAGCTGGTGCGGCTGTCGCACAAGCCCGGCGACCGGCGCGAATACTTCTCCGCACCTGACGACATCTGGACCATCTTCCGCACGCTGGCCGAAGAGCGCCGCAAGCGCGAGATCGACCCCACGCTCTCGCTGCTGCGCGACGTGATGCTCGAATCCCCCACCGACCCGGACGACCGCCACGCCCAGGCGCGCATGAAAGAGATGTACCAGCTCATCACGCTCATGACCAACTGGTTTGACGACGTGCAGAAGCTGGACGCCGAATCCTTGCAGCAGCTCATGAAGATGGGTGCCAAGGTGCACAAGCTGCTGGAGATGAAGAACAAGCTTGCCGTTGTCGTTGGCGGCAAATCGAAGTAGCCCCGCAAAAGCAGAACCATGTCACTTGATCCTGTTGTATTGGCGCGCATCCAGTTCGGCGCCAACATCACCTTCCACATCCTCTTTCCCACCATCAGCATTGCGCTGGCGTGGGTGCTGCTGTTCTTCAAGCTGCGTTATCGCAAGACCGGCGACGAAGCCTGGATGGCCGCGTACCGCCTGTGGGTGAAGGTCTTTGCGCTCACGTTCGCGCTGGGCGTGGTGTCCGGCGTGACGATGAGCTTTCAGTTCGGCACCAACTGGCCGGGCTATATGAACACCGTGGGCAATATCGCCGGGCCACTGCTGGCGTACGAGGTGCTGACGGCGTTCTTTCTGGAGGCCAGCTTCCTCGGGATCATGCTGTTCGGCACGGGCCGCGTGAGCCAGCGCATCCATACGTTCGCGACGTTCCTGGTGGCGCTGGGCACGACCATCTCGGTGTTCTGGATCATCGCGCTCAACTCGTGGATGCAGACACCCGCCGGTTACGTGATGATCGACGGCCGCGCGCATCCGCAAAGCTGGCTGGCGATCATCTTCAACCCGTCGTTCCCGTACCGGTTCACGCATATGTTGCTGGCCTCGGGACTGACGGTGGCGTTCTTGCTGGCGGGGCTCTCCGCTTACCGCTGGCTGCGCAATGACCGTGGTGCCGACGTGCGCGCCACGCTCAAGACGGGCGTGGTGCTGGCGGCTGTGCTGATCCCCTTGCAGATTGCCGCGGGCGATGCGCATGGCCTGAACGTGCTGGAGCATCAGCCCGCCAAGCTCGCCGCCATGGAGGGCCTCTGGCAAACCGAGCGTGGCGTGCCGGCCGTGCTGTTCGGCATACCGGATCAGGCCACGCGCAGCAACCGCTTTGAGATTGCGGTGCCCAAGCTCGCATCGCTGTACCTGACGCACGCGCTCGATGGTGAAATAAAAGGGCTGGATCAATTCGATCAGCATCCGCCCGTGCTGCCGGTGTTCTTCGCATTCCGGGCGATGGTGGGCGTGGGCGTGCTGATGCTGGCCGTATCGTGGCTCAGCGCCTGGCGCTTGCGCCGCGATCGTGAATTGCCGCGATGGCTCGCCCGCACCCTCGTGGCGATGACGTTCTCCGGCTGGGTGGCCGTGGTCGCCGGCTGGTACGTCACCGAGATCGGCCGCCAGCCGTGGCTCGTCTACGGCGTGCTGACCACCGCGCAAGCCGCCTCTGCCGTGCCCGCGCAGATGATCGGTACCACGCTGGCGATGTACCTCTCGCTATATGCCTTCCTCATCGCCTCGTATATCGGCGTGGTGTTCTACCTGGCCCGCAAGGCCGGCGGCGCCATTGACCCGACGGATGCCGACATCCCCGGCACCCACGCCCCACAACTTTCCGCAGCAATCCACGCATGAACGCCATTCCTGACCTCACCCAACCTGCCGGCTGGCTGCCGGTGGTGTTCATGGCCCTGATGGGCATTGCCGTGCTGGCCTACGTGGTGCTGGATGGCTACGACCTGGGCGTCGGCATTCTGTTGCGCCGCGCCGATGACGCCGAAAAGGACACCATGATTGCCTCCATCGGCCCGTTCTGGGATGCGAATGAGACGTGGCTCGTGCTCGGCGTCGGCCTGCTGCTGGTGGCGTTTCCGGCCGCGCATGGCGAGATCCTCGGCGCGCTGTATCTGCCGGTGGCGCTGATGCTGTTCGGGCTGATCTTGCGCGGCGTGGCGTTCGACTTTCGCGTCAAGGCGCGCGCGCACCACAAGCCGTGGTGGAACCGCGCGTTCTATGCCGGCTCTGTCATCGCCACGGCATCGCAGGGCTTGATGCTGGGCCTGTACATCACGGGCTTCCAGTACGACGCGGCCAACGTCGTCTTTGCGATCTGCACGGCGGCGGGGCTGATCACGGGCTACCTGCTACTGGGCGCCACGTGGCTGATCATGAAGACGGAAGGTGCGCTGCAGCTGCGCGCGGTGCAGTGGGCGCGCGGCAGCCTGTGGTTCACGGCGCTAGGCGTGGCGGCGGTATCGCTGGCGACGCCGTGGGTCAGCACGCGTGTGTTCGACAAGTGGTTCGCGCTGCCGAACATGATTCCGCTGGCGCCTGTGCCGCTGGTCACCATCGCGCTGTTCGGCCTGATCGACTGGGTGCTGCGCCGCCTGCCGCAGCAGATTGCCAAGGGCGATGAGCACCTCGTATGGGCCCCATTCGTCGGCACCGGCGCCATCTTCCTGCTGGCGTTCAATGGCCTCGCCTACAGCCTGTTCCCGTACCTAGTGGTGGACCGGCTCGACATCTGGCAAGCCGCCAGCGCGCCGGAGTCGCTCGAGTTCATGCTGGTGGGCGTAGCGATCGTGCTGCCGACCATCGTGGCGTACACCGTGTACTCGTACAAAGTGTTCCACGGCAAGGCGACGGAGCTGCGGTATTACTGAATGACTGAGATTGACGGCGCGGCGGGCAGGCATTTAGGCTCACAGCCTTTCCCCTCTTGCCCGCACGCGCCATGGTTACCTGCTACCTCCGCTACATCATCAACCCGGCCCGGCTGGTTGAATTCGAGGCCTACGGCAAGATGTGGATTCCGCTGGTCGAGAAATTTGGCGGCCAACACCACGGTTACTTTCTACCCTCCGAAGGCGCAAACAACGTCGCGCTGGCCTTGTTCTCGTTCCCGAGCCTGGCTACATACGAAGTCTATCGGGAACAGTCGAAAGCCGATCCCGCCTGCATCGCCGCCTTCCAATACGCGGACGAAACCGGCTGCATCGTCAGCTACGAGCGCAGCTTCTTTCGCCCGGTGTTTTCGTAATTCCCGCACGCACGCATGCAGCACGTTCTGCTCTATTCCGACTCGCTCTCCTGGGGCATCGTCCCGGGCACGCGCCAGCGCCTGCCATTTGTGCAGCGCTGGGCCGGCGTGATGGAAGCCGCGCTGCTTGCACAAGGCTGTGCCGTGCGCGTGATCGAAGACTGCCTCAACGGGCGTACCACCGTGCTAGATGATCCGGTGCGCGCGGGGCGCAACGGCCTGCAGGGCCTGGCCCAGCGCATCGAAGCGCATTCGCCGCTGGCCCTCGTGATCCTCATGCTGGGCACCAATGACTTTCAGGCGGTGTTTGAACACGACGCACACGATGCCGCGCAAGGCGTCGCCAGACTGGTCGACGCGATCCACGCTGCGCCGATCGAACCCGACATGCCCGCCCGTGCTGTGTTGATCGTGGTGCCGCCTGCGATCCGGATGCCGGCAGGGGCCATGGCTGCCAAATTTGCCGGTGCGCCCGCCAAGGCCGAGGGTCTTGTTCAAGCGTATCAAGCGGTGGCCGATGCGTTGGGTTGCGCTGTGTTTGATGCAAACACCGTCACCAGCGCCAGCCGTGTCGACGGCATCCATCTGGATGCGGATCAACACCTCGCGCTGGGCAGGGCCATGGCGCGGGTTGTGCAGCCGTGGCTCCAACCGCCAACCTGCGATGACGACATGCGCATCGCTCAGGCTGCGGGTTAAAGGCCGCACCCTGCTATTGCTGCGCGACCGTCTTGTTCTGCGACAACACCCACAGCATCGCCCCCACCGCTTCGGCTTGCGAGCGCGAGGCGGTTTTCTCGTAGATCGAGCGCAATTGCGTGCGTACGGTCGACACGGCAACGCCGGCACTGTCAGCGTATTCATCGGGAGAGCGGCCCAGAATCAAGGCCTCCGCAACGGCGGCCTCTGCCGCTGACAAGCCGAACGCCTGCCGGAGTTGCACCGCAGTGACCGGACTGGCCGCACCCCGGCGGCGCACGGTGATCATCATGGCCGCATCGCCAAACGCGGCATGCGCTGCATTGGCGGGCAAGAGCGAAATGCCGAGAAAGAGTTCATGCGCCGCGCCCAATGAGGGTCGCACGGCAAAGCTCTCGCCCTTGCGGGATTTCGCCACGCGCGACAGCGCGGCCTGTAGCCCATCGTGATCTGCCGCAAACGTGGCATGCAGGCGGCCATGCTCCAGCCGCAGGCACGTCGACGCGCGCAAGAGCGCCTCGGCCTGGGCGTTGGCGAACAGCACACGCTGATCACGCCCCAGTGCGAATACCGCCAAGCCGAGCTGCTCCATCAATTCCGTACCGAGCGCCGCGTCGCGATGCAGCACGCGGGTGTCCTGCCAGAGGTTGATCGTGCGCTGCAGGTGGCCGGTCATGCTGGCGGCCGTGGCGCGCTCTTCTTCCGAAAAGGGCGTTCGCCCGCTGGATCGCAGCATGCCGAGCAGGATGTCGCTGCCGCCGCGGCGCGCCAGGCGCACGCCCATCAGGTAGCGAAAACCCGACGGTAGCTGGTAGTCCTGATAGAACTCGCTGCGCTCGACGTAGGCGTCGGACACGTAGTCCTGGCAAAACGCAAATTCACCCAGCGCCGCACGTTGCACGTGTTCGCGGCGTGGGTCGAGCGCACCGTAGTACTGATCGTAGAGCGCGATCACCTCGTCCCACCCCCTTCCCGGGGAGTAAGTCGAAAGATGGGGCGCATTGCGCGCGGCGTCCCAACTGAACATGTGGAACACATTGGCGCCCAGTGCCTCGGTGACGTCGTGGAACACCTCCAGGAAACCATCCTGTGCCGCCGCCGCTTCGTACAGGTCTCCAATCAGTTGGTCTTTGAGCATGCTCCCCCCGGAAGAATGGCTGCCTGGCCCGGCCGCCCGTCGCGCTCGCCGTGGTGGTCGGCGCCGGGCATGTTGTGCGTGCCAACGTAACACGAGCGTTTGCGCTTCGGCATCGTTCGTTTGGTGTGCGCTTCCACCAAATGAACGATGCGAGGGATGGGGACGAACGTGGCTCTACAAATGCGTCGGCACTGGCCCTTTCGAGGCCAGTGCCGATAGCGCGCGGGGAGCGCTTGCTTGTTGCGTTACTGCGCCGGCTTGTTGACCGAGAAGTTCACCTGGTACGTGGACGGCGTGACGGACGGAGACCCGCTCAATGCCAGCGTCAGGCCACCCAAGGGCAGTTGCCACGTCTGGTTGCACGCAACCGTTGCACCGCTCGTGTTCGTGCAGACCGCGGTGCCGGGTCGATGGCGCAGGCCGTTGAACGGATCGTTGTAGATGATCTGGTCCGTATGGTTGTCTGCAAAGGTGCGCGTCACCGTCGAGCCGTTCACCGCCGTGATGGTGTTGCTGTCTTCCGTCACCGCGCTCAGACCGGTTGCCCTGACGTTGCTTTGCCAGAAGGCGTTGATCGTGCCGACGGCAGGCAGAGACAGCGTCGTCTGCTGAGCGAAGATGCCCACGCCGCCGCCGGTGAGCGCAACCACGAAGACCATATTCCCCTGCGTATTCTTGAACCCATAAGCGTGGGCATCGACGGTACCGGCGGAGGCGCCATCGTCAACCCAGTCGACTCCACCATCCGATGTGGCAACCATATGCCCAAACGGCGAATTCGGATCAGGCACGCAAGGCGCGTTGACCGCGCAGTTCGTGGCGGCCGTCACGACGCCCTTCGTGTAGTCGTTCGTGCCAAACGTGCCTTGCTCTTGCCCCCCCAGGAGTGCAAAGAGGTAGGTCCCGTTGACGGCGTTCGGATCCACAGTCTGCTTGGGCACCGACAGCGAGAGCGTGCCCGTGCTGCCGGTGCCGTTGGTCCACACCGCCATGCCCGACTTGGCCACCAACACACGCGTGGGGCCCGTATCGTCCAGCGTGAAGTCACACGCTGTCGCGCCTTGGGTGAGGTGACGGGTCGTCCCGCCGATCACAGCGGTCAGCGCGGTCGCGTCAATGGTGACGACTTGCGCGGAGCCATCGGAGAATTTGATCAGCCGGTGATCGCCACTCTTGAGCGCGGGGCAGGCCGAATTGGCGGGCGCCAGCACCGTGGCAAGCGTCGAGCCCGCAGCGGTGCTGGAACTGCCGTTGGTGCTGGCAACCACCGTGCTCAGGTCTGCCAGGGTGACACCGGCGCTGGCCAGCGTCGACTTCAGCGTTTCCAGCACGCTGTCATAGTCTTTGCCGCCGACGGTGCCGGTGCCCGCGCTGATCGTGCCGGCCAAGAAGTCGCTGACGGTCAACGCGTCAAAGCCAGCGCTCTGGAGCACCTTAATCAAGGCGGATTGCGCGGTGTTCACGTCATTGGCGCTCACCGTGGTGGTGGCGCTGAACGCCGCCACGTACTTCGCCGGATCCTGCCCGCTCAATTGCGCCAGCAGCAGTTCGGTGAGCGGCGTGACGTTGGCCTTGGCGCCACTGGTGATCGCCCCGGAACCGGCAATCAGCGAGTGCAGCACCGTCGTGCCGCTGGTGGCCGTCAGCACGCAAGGCAGGCTGGCGCCCGTGACCGTTGCCGAATAGCTGCCATCCGCCCCCGTGGTGGCTGTGCCCGAACCCGTCGAGCAGGTAATGCTGACTGTTGCGCCGGGCAAGGCCGCGCCGGTGGCGGCCACGCCGCTGATCGTCTGCGATTGCTGGGGCGCGGAATCTCCGCTGCCACCGCAAGCGGACAAGCCAGCAGTCAAAACAAGCGCCGCAGCGCTGATTGCGATCGGTGTGAGCTTCATGGTTCCCTCCCTCGGGTCCGTTCTGGTGTGTTGTGGGAGAGATTCTGCGTAAGCCCATGCCGCCATTCATCCTTCAAATAGATGAAGACTTGCGGGATCGCGACTGACAGGGATTGAGTCCGGCAAAGGGGCTGCACCAACAGCGGGCAACTCGTGTGAAACGATGGCGCGGTCGGCGTGGCTGTGCATATCGATGGTGAGCGTGCCGGGGGTGGGCGTCCATGTGACTAGGCCGCGCTATTGTGCGCTCCACGCTACCGCACTGCCACCGCATCCGCGGTACCCTTACGGCCTTTACCGCTGCTCCGTCTTACGCTTACGCGCTTACGCCACCCGCATGCCCACTTTGCAACACGTTGATCTGCGCACCGACCCCGCTGCGCGCCCTTTCGTCAAGGACGAGACCGTCCACGTCGACTTTGCCCACGCCCCCGGCGAGCTGATGAGCCTCGAAGGCCCCAACCGCTATGCCCCCGGCGATGCGCTCATCACCGGTTCAACGGGCGACCGCTGGGTCGTCTCGCGTGAGCGTTTCGATGCCAAATACCTGCCCGCCGATACCGCGCTCGCGCATGGTCAGCCCGGCGCCTATCGCAATCGACCGAGCGTGGTGCTGGCCAAGCAGATGGACGCGCCGTTCTCGATGGCCCGCTCCGAAGCCGGCGACGTGCTGCACGGCCAAGCGGGTGATTGGATCCTGCAATACGCCCCCGGCGACTACGGTGTCGTCCAGGCACAGCGGTTTGCCAAGGTGTATCGGCCGGCTTGAAACCGGGCCCCACATTCATTGCACCGTCTGCTGACGCTCCACCTCGTGGTGCTTCATCTCGAGGTAGTCCTGTCGATCCAGCTCGTGCAGCTGACGCGGATATTGCTCGGTAGCGTTGAACCACGTGTTGAGACGCTGTTGCAGGCGCTTGTCCGGCGGCGCCGAAAGCGACTTCAGGTAAGCATCGATCGCCAGGTAGTAGCGCATCGTGTTGCGCTCCAGCAAGCCACGCACGCCGCCCACATACTCGGGCGTGCCCGATGAGGTATCCGCCGTCTTGGTAAAGCCGACCTTGCCGCTGCCCACGGTCGCCAGGTACGTCCGCATCGCCAGCCGGCCGGCGGTGCCATAGCCATAGGCATAGGTCAGGTGCAAGAAGGTGTGGTTGCTGGCGCCCGGCGCGGGAATCGCCTCCAGCACGATGTGGTAATCGCGCGTGCTGAGCGGGCCGGAGGCCGCACTGAGTTCCACGCGAAAGTAGTCCGCACTGCTGGCCGCCGGGTGAAAGTTGAACTCCAGCCGGTAACTGCTCGACAGTGACTCTTCCACCTTGCGGCCCAGGTTCACGTTGAGCACGCTGCCGTTGGCGCCCTGGGTGGCGTGGCAATACTTGATATTCAGATGCAGGATCAGTACGTCGCACCAGTTGGGGGCACCCTGTGCTGGGTCGTTCAGTGCGCCGCTGACGGTGGCAAAGGGATAGTCGAGCACGCTGTAGATATCGCTCTTGAGCCGGTCAGGCGACTCGGTGGAGTCCAGGACCAGCGGCCGGTGAAACGGGTTGTCGGCCAGTTGCGGCGCCAGCGTCTGATAGCGATCACGCAAAGAGGCGGCGCTTTCGGCGTGCGCCGTGGGGCCGAGGCAGAAACCGGCCAGCGCCAGGGCCATCCAGCCCAGCCAGGCGGTGTATCGATGGGGGAGCATAGGCATAGCGGGTTCGCGAGTCGTCTTTGCATTCTAGGAGGCACTACCGCTTGCGGTGCGCAACAAACGTTCCCAGCCGTTGTGCACTGCGTGCGGCGTTCTGTCATCGCGGCGCGTGGTGCAGTGCGTCGTTAAAATAGAAGTTTCTTCGCTTGCCATTCGGCACCATGCCTTCCCCGCTTGCCATCCTGCGCGAACGCATCGCCAACCAGGTCCGCGGCCTGACACGCGCCAGCGGCGGGCTCTCGCTCGACCTCGCCTCGCCGCCCGGGGACCCCGGCCTGTTTGGCCCCGACGCCGTCTGCTGGAAAGTCCATGCCGATTTCCCTTCGATGATGGCGGGCGGCATCAGCGCATTGCTCTTGCAAACACTGCACCCGCGTGCGCTGGCCGGCGTGTGGGACCACTCCAACTTTCGTGAAGACTTGCAGGGCCGCCTGGGCCGCACCGCACAATTCGTGGCCGGCACCACCTACGGCAGCCGACACGATGCGCTGGCGCTGATCGAGCACGTCAAGGTCATCCATGACCGCGTACGGGGCATCGCACCTGACGGCCGCCCCTATTCCGCCAACGACCCAGACCTGCTGACCTGGGTGCACGTGGCCGAAATGTCGAGCTTCCTGGCGGGCTATCTGCGCTATGTGGATAGCGGCCTGAGCGGCGCCGATCAGGACCGCTACTTTGAAGAGACCGCGCTGGTGGCCGAGTTGCTCGGCGCGCGCGATGTACCGAAATCCCGCGCGGCCATCCGCGACTATCTGAACGCCATGCGTGCGGAACTGGTCGCCAGCGACCGCACCCGCACGGTAGTCGATGTGTTGATGAACTGGCCGGTGCCCCGCCCTGGGCTGAAACCGGCGGTGCGCCTGTTTCTGGATGCCGGCATCCAGTTGCTGCCACCGTGGGCCATGCAGATGCTGGATCTCAAGCCGCCGCCGTTGCGTGCGGCGCTGGCGTCCGCCGCCATGCGCACCGTGGCGCCCACGCTGCGTTGGGCGCTGTATGAAGGCAGCGTCGTGCGCAAGGCCCGGCGCCGCGCGTTGATGCCGGCGGCCGGCTGACTGCCGGCTGACTGCCGGCTGATTGTCGGTTACCGCAGCAAGCTCAGTCCACCGCCTCCGCGAGCGACACCTTACCGCGCAGCGTCTTCTCCTCCAGCCGCACAAGCAGTAGGGGCGAAATAGCGGACACCGCCGCCGCGAAGAAGAACAGATGCCGGAAGGCGCTCTCACCCGCGCGTTGCAGCGCCTGCGCATCAGCCCCCTTGCTGGCGAGCGCCGCGTGGAACAGATCCATCAGCAAATCACCACCCGCCGCCACCTGGGCTTCGGGCGCGGCCTGGCGCAGCAGCGCAATCAGTACCGACGTCAGCACCGCCACGCCCACCGCGCCGCCCAATAGACGAGAGAACGCCGTGAGCGCCGTCGCCAGGCCCACCGTTTGCGGCGATACGGCGTTCTGCGTGGCCACCAGGCCGGTCGGAAACTGCACGCCAATGCCCAGGCCCAGCACGATCATTGCCAGCGTAAGCGCCCAGACGTTGTGCGGGTCCAGCAGCCCCAGCGCGACGATGGCGAACGGCACCACACAGGCGCCGCCCAGCATCAACGGCTTGTAGCGGCCGCTGTGCGACATCCACTTGCCGGCCACGAAGGCGCCAAACGGAATGGACAGCGTCAGCGGCACCAACCGCAGCGCCGCCGCATCGGGGCTGGCGCCAGCCACCATCTGAAAGCGCAGCGGCATCAGCACCGACGTGGCAATCAACTGGAAGAAGCACAGAAACAGCGCCAGACAGCAGATCGTGACCGTGCGTACGCGGAACATCGACAGTGGAATGATCGGCTCGGCCGCGCGGTTTTCCTGCCAGACGAACGCGCCCAGCACCACCACGGCGGCCACCAGCAGGCCCAGGTTGTCCGGCTGCGTGAGCGGCACGCCCTGCCCCACGCGGGTGATCATCAGCAGCAGCGCGGTCAGCCCGACCGCAAACAGGACGACGCCCGGCACATCAATCGGCCGACGCTGATGCGCCACCGGCAAATGGCGCAGGGTGCGGCGCACCACCCACAACGCAACGATGCCCAGCGGCAGGTTGATCCAGAAGATCCAGCGCCACGACAGGTAGTGCGTGAGATAACCGCCGATCACCGGACCAGCCAGGCTCGCCATGGCCCACATGCCGCTGACATAGCCCTGGTAGCGGCCACGCTCGCGCAGTGGCACCACGTCGGCAATGGTGGCCTGCGCCACCGAGATCAGCCCGCCGCCGCCCAACCCCTGCAGTACGCGCGCGACGAGCAGCATCGGCATGCTGGTCGCCAGCGCGCACGCCACCGAGGCCAGCACGAACAACGCAATCGCCGTGGTGAGCATGGCGCGGCGGCCATACAAGTCACTCAGCTTGCCGTAGATGGGCGTGACCACCGTCGACGCCACCAGATACGCCGACACCACCCACGCCATCAGCGCGAAGCCGTTGAATTCGCCAGCGATAACGGGCAGCGCCACCGCCACGATGGTCTGCTCCAGCGCGCCCAGCAAGATGGCGAGCATCAGCCCGCCCATCACGACCATCACCGGAATCTCTGGGACGGGCGGCGTGCCAAGCGGGTCGGTCAACGACGCAATGGGAGTGTCCGGCTGGGGCGGCTCAATGCTGGGGCGGGAGGACATGGGAGGCTGCGCAGACACCGTCGCGGGCGTCCACACAAACAACGAAATGAAGCCGTTGATGATACTGCTGATCGTCAATCGTTGCAGGGTCAACGATCGGGGTGCGGCGGGTTGCCTTGGGCGCGTTGGGCGATATCCGCATAGCAGCGGCTGACCTTCGCCGTTACATCGGGCAGCTCTTCGGCGAGGAATTCGATAAACGCCCGCACCGCCGGCACCAGCCCGCGACGCGAAGGAAACACCGCGTGAAACTGATGCGCGGGCAAGCGGTAACCCGGTAGCAGCACAACGAGCCGGCCATCGCGGATGGCCCTGGCACAGAGGTTGAACGGCAACTGCGCGATACCGATGCCCTCCAGCGCAACCTGGCTCATCAGGTACAGGTCGTCGGTGATCAGCGCAGGGGTGTAGTCCACATCGATGGCGCCACCTTCAGGGCTGGTGAGCCGCCAGCGCGCGCGCTCGCCAGCCGCGCCACCCACGCCGACACCGGTCGCCCCGCGCATCGATTCCGGGCTGTCAAACGGACCGTGCTCCGCCACAAACGACGGGCTGGCCACCAGCACCTGGTCGCTCACGCCAAAGCTGCGCACCACCAGGTTGGAGTCGTCCAGCGTCGAGCGCACACGCAGCGCCACGTCATAGCCGTCGCCAATCACGTCCACCCGGCGGTTGGTCACGTCCAGTTCGAGCCGCACTTCGGGCTGCGCACGCAGGAATTTCGACAGCACCGGGGCAATGAACACGTGCGCCACGCCCACCGGGCAGCTCACGCGCAGGCGGCCGGAGGGCTTTTCGCCCGCGTGCTCGGCCACTTCGAAGGCGGCGCGCGCGGCCTGCGTCATCGACTCGCAATGCGCGTAGAACGCCGAGCCCACGTCCGTCACGTGCACCGCGCGCGTGGAGCGCTGCAGCAGCCGCACGCCCAGCCGGGCCTCCAGATCAGCCACGCGGCGGCTGACCCGCGATTTGGGAATGCCCAACGCCCGCGCCGCGCCCGAAAAGCTGCCGTGCGTCACCACACTGGCAAACAGGACGAGGTCGTTCAAATCCTCCATGGCGTTTCTCCGAGCGGCGAATAGTCGAATCTGCGCATTGTCCCACTCATAGAACGATGAGTGTCGATTCAACCCACTACTGGAACTCGCTGCACCGCACTATCTTTCCAGCAACCCACCTTTTTCTTGGAGAGACACCATGCAAGTCCTTCACATCGATTCGAGCATCCTCGGTGACGCCTCGGCCTCGCGCATCCTGACCGCCGCCATCGTCGACGAACTGCGCCGCGACAACCCCAGCGCCACCGTCGTACACCGTGACTTGGCCGTGGAAGCCATTCCCCACCTGGATGGCGCCATCGCCGCCGGATTCCGCGCAACGGGCGCCGATGACTTCGACGACGCCACCCGCGCCGAGCACGCCCGTTCGGAAGCGCTCGTCAGCGAGCTGCTCGCCAGTGATGTGATCGTGGTCGGCGCACCGATGTACAACTTCTCGGTGCCGAGCCAGCTCAAGGCGTGGATCGACCGTGTGGCGCAGGCCGGCCGCACGTTCAAGTACACGGAAAAGGGCCCGGTGGGCCTGGCTAGCGGCAAGAAGGTCATCGTCGCCTCCACGCGCGGCGGCATCCATTCGAACAGCCCTGCGGGCGCTGTCGATTTCCAGGAAGCCTATCTGAAGGCCGTGTTCGGCTTCATCGGCATCACGGACGTGCAGTTCGTGCGCGCCGAAGGGCTGGCGATGGGCCCGGATGCCCGCACGCAAGCCATGGCAGCCGCCCACGCCGCCATGCGCGACGTGGTCGGCCAAGCCGTGGCTGCCTAATCAACCAGAGCGGCACCAAAGCAAACGGGCGCCGCGTAGCTGCGGGCGCCCGTTGCTGTTTTCCCAAGTTGAGAAGACTGGCGTAGCCGGTCTTCGGTCAACGCATCACTCTTCGCGATTCTCGCGCGCGTGGTGGATGGCTTCGAGCGCGCGGCGTGTGCGCAACTTGCGCCACATGACTGGCGCAACGATCGCGGTGGCGATCAGGCACGGCACAACCCAGGCAATGGTGGATTCCAGAAAAGTCGTCATGATGCGTTCCCCCGACACGTGTTGCCGATGCGCACCTATCGCCCCTAATGGCGGCGCGCACCGTGTAGTCCCCGCAGGGCTACATTGATCCTTCAACGCGCCCTGACATCTGTCTATATGAACGGCTATTGGCGCCAAGCCTTCGAACTTGAGTGCCCAACGTTTGCCGTTTGCTCTATTTCCGGCTTATCTCTGTGTTCTGTCAATACGCCATCGACAATTTCGTGCAACGTTGTGGCGCCACGTAGACAAGCCGCGACGAGAGCGTCGCTTCACGGTGTGTTCGCAAAGGTAACGGCAAGTTACCGCCGCAGAGGTGTCCCCCATGCGGGCACAGCGTGCGCCGTCATTGGCTCGCCAGGGCGCCCGAGTTTTTCTTACAAACGGTAATGCGCGGTTGCGAGGGGTTTCCATACAGTCGATGCAGGTCCAACGATAACCCCGGAGCCGCATCATGAAACGCACCCTCGCCCTACTGGTTCTTGCCGCAGCAGCGGCTTCCGCACTCAGCGCATGCGTGGTCGTGCCGGCGGGCGGCTACTACTACGACCGCCCGCACTATCACCCGTATTACCGCGGCTATTGATCATCGTTTGGTGACAGCCGCATCCGCCGCTCACGCCTTGCGCGCCTGTAGCGTGCGGATGCGGGCAACCGCTTGGTGGTCTGCCGTGGCGGCGTCGTAGAGCTTGGTCAGGTCGGCCTTCAACGCCGTCCGCGACGCGCCATCCAGATACACCATGTGCCCCGACGGGTAGAAGCCGGCCGACAGGTTCTTGCGCACATCCGCATCCAGCAGCGGCATCGACTTCAGGTCGAGCATCGTCTGGTAGAACGGCGTGACGAAGTCGTAATAGCCGTTGGCGGAAAACACCTTCAGATCCACGTTCAAGCTCATCGTGGCGGCAAGATCGCCGGCGGTGTAGAGGGCGACGTTGCCGTTCGCATCGAGCCCCTTCTGCGCGCCGGTCGGATCGGTGTGACGAAAGTCCCAATGACGGAAGGCCTGGTCGTTCAAATCTGTGAAGGCGGAGTTGGACGTGTACTTCAGGTCGTCATTCAGATACGTGTTCCACATCGCCGTGTACACGCCGGATACCGCCGTCATGGTCGGATCGTTGCCGCCGGAATTCGGGTCCACGCTGGCCGCAATGCCGGTGTGGATGCCCGTGACGCGGCCGTCGTAGGCGCCCAGCGACAAGCCCTTGTCGGCCAGCAGCGTGGTGAGGAACAGCGACGTGCCCGCACCATCGGCGGCCGCCACATCCAGTCGCCAGCCTTGCAGCGTGGCCGCGTCGATACCGGTGTACGCAGACAGCGTCTTCAACACGGCCGGATCGGCATGCGCGGGGTTGGCGAGCGCCTTTTCATAGTCCGTGCTGGCAAACACAGCGGCGGCTTCGGCAAAGTCGCCCACGTCTGTCGGCAAAGGCCCGCCTTGGGGTGACGCTGCGCGCTTGTGGAACCACGCATCCGCCGCGCACGTCGGCAACAGCCCAACGGGGTTGCCCGCCTGGGTGTAGTCCAAGATGGACGACTGCAGCGTGATGCCATTCAAGTCGACCCCGTCTTCATGCAGCACGTACGACAGCACGCACGAACGCGCCGTGCCGTACGACTCGCCGAACAGAAACTTGGGCGAGTTCCACCGATCGTTGGCTGTCAGCCAGCGCTTGATGAACTGCGCGATGCTGCGCGCGTCCTGATCCACGCCCCAGAAATCGAGATTGCGCTTGGGCGCGATGGCCGTCGAATAGCCGGTGCCGACCGGGTTGATGAAGACCAAGTCCGAGCGATCGAGCAGGCTGTCGGGGTTGTCTTCCATGCGATACGGCGCGGGCGGTGTGAATGATGGCATCGACGTCACGATGCGCCGTGGTGCGAACGAGCCCAGCAGCACGAACACGGCAGACGACCCCGGCCCGCCGTTATAGAAAAACGTCACGGGGCGGGCCTGCGCACCGCCCGCCGGCGCATCGGCCAGAAACGCGACATGGAACATCTTGGCCACGGGCTTCGAGCTGCTCGGGTCCACCGTGACGAGGTGGCCGGCATGCGCGGTGTAGGCGATGTCGCGCCCCCCAATGCGCACGGTGTGGTGCGTGATCGCCATGCCCTCGCTGGTGTCGGTGACGCTGTCGTCGGGCCCGTTGCCATAGGCGGTGGCGTCGAAAAACGGTTGGTCAGTCGTCGTCATGCGTGCCTCGCTACTCAAAGAGGTTGGCGATCGCGTCGCCCTTGGGGCTGCCCAGGCCGGTGCAGGCATCCCACCCGGGGCCGGCCGCGAAGGTGCCGTTGTTGCCCTGCTGGATGTCGTTGAACGCGGCGGGGTTCTGGTACAGCCGCGCGTGCGGATACCCCACCGGCTGCCCCTTGATGGCATTGATGCGCGCAACGAGCGCAGCCCACAGCGGCGCGGCCGCGCTGGTGCCGCCAACGACGCCGGTCTCGCCATCCACACGCACCACATAGCCTGTCAGCGGGTCGGCATTGGCCGAGACATCCGGCACGCCACGCTGTGTGAGGGGCAGGCTTGCACCGGTGGTCTCCCGCGCGGCCAGGCCCTGCTGCCAGGCCGGCACGGCAAACACGGCGCTGACCCCGCCCCCGCCCGCCCCGCCTTGTGTGCCGTCGTTCCACACGGTTTCTTCGGCGATGCGGCTGCCGCTGGCCTGCAGGCTGGTGCCGCCACACGCCAGGGCGTAGGGGCTGGAGGCAGGAAAATCGACGTGGTCTGCGCGATCGGGCTGGCCGTCGCTGGAGCCGTTGTCGCCCGATGCCGCGCACACCGTGATGCCCATGGTGGCGGCACTCTGCAGCGCGGCATTGACGGTCTGCATCGCTTGCGGCGTCCAGCGGCTTTCCGGCGCGCCCCAACTGATGGAGACCACCGATGGCCGCAGCGTGGTGTCATGGATGGCCGCGTTGATGGCCTGCACGAAGCCGGCGTCGGTGTTGGTGGCAAAGTACACAGCCAGCGTGGCACCCGGCGCCGCAGCGCCGGCCACCTCGATGTCGAGCACGACCTCGCCATCGGGGCCGTTCGGGTCTCCGCTCGGCCGGTTGGCGCCCTGCCCGACCGGCACGTCCACAATCTTGGGCATCGCCACGCCGACCTCCTGAAAGTACACGCGCAGATCGTCTTCGCGATACCCGCCGCCGAGCTCGATCAATGCAATGCACTGGCCGGCGCCATCCCCCTGCGGAAAACCGTAGAGCTGCGCGAGCTGCACCGGCGTATACGAAGCCGCGGGCGTAGCGCGCGCGGGCCGGATCGACACAGGCGCGGGTGGCATGGGCACAAAGCGGAAATGCGGCTCCGCCTGCGGGCGCGAATCCAGCCCCAGCACAGCCACCACCACATCCTTCAGGCTGTCCGGCAGACGCAACGGGCCGGAACGGCCGCGGTATTCGCAATCGCCATGCGCCACGCGATGCAGGTGTGTGTCAAACGCGCGGCAGAACTGCTCGACAGAGCCCGCGAGCGTGATGGTGGCGGCCGCGCCGTTCACATGCGTGACCTGCAGACCATGGTCCTGCGCAAAAGCTTGTACGGCGTGGATGTCGTCAGCGGCGGCGCCAAACTGCGCAGCCCATTGTTCGCGCGTCAGGGGTGCCGGTGGCGGCGTGCCGGCGGCGTGGGGTTGTGCAAACCCGGAGAGGCGCGCATCCAGGTCAGCCGCGTTGGACCGGCGAAGCTGCACCAGCACCTGGAGCTGCTCGGACGGTGGCGCATCGCCAAGAATGCGTGCGCCTTCCGGAATCGTTCGTTCACTGCCATGCAGGGGGTACCGAGCCATACGCCATCTCCACGAGTGAAGGTGGCCTCAGCGTCGCAATCTACGTGCCGCACGCGGCACCGGTCGCATCGGCACTGCGCAACGACGGCACCATCCCTGAACAACGAGGTGATGGCCCGCCCAACTGATCAATCGTTGCCGTCTGCGGAATCGCGCTCAACGGGCGGATGTTGCGGCCGGCCCTCTGCAAACGCACGGCGGATGAGCGCGCCGCACGCCGCGCTGCGCACGTAGGCGCGGGCGCCTAACGTCTCGCGCACGAGCATGCCGTAGTGGCGTTTGTCCGCGGTAATCCACGGATAGAACCCGAACGCACCCGGCGAGCTATAAGCACCATCGCCGCCGGGCTGATCTTCGATCCAATAGTTCAGCGCGTAATGCCAGGGCTGCGACGCTGGCGTGCTGACGGCCGTGGGGCAACTGCCGGGCTCGGTGCAGACGGCATGCTGGCCGAGCATCTTGCCGAGCAGGTAATCGCCACGCATCAAGCGGCGCAGAAATTGCCCGTATGCCGCCGGGGTGGCGATCATGCCGCCGCCCGGCTCGGGTGCAAGGTAGCGAATGCCCAGCGGTTTCTCGGCATCGCGCAGACCCGGGGCGTGCGCGAGTTCGCGCTCCAGGTCTTCGGTGAGCGTGGCGGCATCGGCGGCGCCTTGGCCGAAGTCCATCAGCAGCTTCTGATCATGCCCACCGTTGTAGCTGAACCGGCCGACATGGCCCGGCGTGAACGTGGCGTTGCGCCCGCGCTGAAAGCAGCTCTGCACGGTGTCATTGCGATTGCATAGCAGCGGGTTGAGCGCGTCATAGCCGGAGCGCATCGTCAGCGCGTCGATCTCGGCTGGCGTGGGCTTGCCGCCCGCACGCTCCACCACATACGTACCAAACACCCACTTGGAAGCCGATGCCAACCGCACGGTTTTGTTGGCACCCACGCGCTGCCCTTGCTGGCCGCGCATCAGCACGCCCTGGGCGTCGCCGATCTCCCAGTAGTAATCGCCCAGGCGCTGGCAACTGCCAGCATGCGCGAGCGTCGCTTCCACCGCGGCCCGCCGGGTTGCCAGGCTGGGCTCCTGAGCGTGCGCCACCATCGGCCCCGCCGCACCCAGCACTGCCATCGCGCGCGGTACCCACGTTGCCAGCGCCTGGCGTGTCCTGGCGCGTCTTGCTTGCGTCATATCGATTCCTGCTTGTTCTGCCTCTTACTCTGCCTATCAAGGCCGCCAGCACTCTACAGCAGCGCTGGCGGCTTTCCCAGCTTGTGACCGCATAACCGCACGAGCGTTTGCGGGCCAGGAGTACAACCCCATCACCTTGCAGCACCCTTGCGATGGCATACGTTTTCCGTTTGAAAACGTAAGCGTTTGCGTATCGGATAATCCCTTTCCAGCGGCACTTAGGAAAAGCTCCGCATATTCCCTCCCCCGATATGTCCTAGACCACTCGTTTATGAGCCAAATGGACGAGAAAAATCATGCCAAGGCCACCTAGCGCTCCGCCAACAGTGTCCTAGAATGCAAACTCAGAAAGCCAGAATTAAATAAAAGTAAATACGCAGCGAATTTCGCTTCGGGAGCCAGCCATGGGAACAATCAGACGGGGAAGCGCGGGAATCTCTGCCCGCTGGGGTTGGGAGCGCCATTCGGCACATTCGGCGAACTGGCAAACCATTCCAACGCGGCGCCGCCTTTTTCTTCCATCGCGCATGTCAGCACTCCGCACCCCAGCCGTTTTGTGGTGGTTGTGCGCGATTTCGGCCGCGGTGGGTGCGGGTGGCATTCTGTTGCACAAGTTGTGGTAGCTAAAAAAACACTAAGCAGGATTTGTACGGGGAAGGTCGCAGCGCGAGAGCTAACCGCTGGAATAACACCGAATTGATTAGACCGCTTAGCGGCACCGAGGGGTTGTCTGACCAGTTTCATGGGTCAAATTGCATCCGGAAAGATTGAGGGTCCGGGGCATCGTCATCCCTCCATTCGGAAAACACGCTCCCGCATGTGATCAAAATGCGCCGCGCAAGCGGCATGTGGGGCACGCCGGCCACGTGGCGCGCCTGATCAATGGGGGGAGCATCATGAACATCTCGTTCACCGGTAAGACTTTCAGGTCTGTAGGAGACCTGTTCTTTCAAGCCATCGTCGACGGCAAGGTCGTGAGTTGTTTTGTCACGTCCGAAGCCCTGTCACTGTGCGATTGCGCACATCAAAAAGCCACCGCTGAAGACGTCTATCGCAGCTACCGCGACTGGATCGAATTGGCCGCATCGGACTTGATCCGTGCCGGCACGCTGGCACCCGTCATCGTGCGCGGCCGCGACCTGGCCGCTTCGCGTGCGTCGCTGCCGCATGGCGGCGTACCTGCCTACGATCTGGACCGTTCGCGCCAGTTGCGCCTGGTCCCACGTTCATCGCGCTGAAGTTGCCAGCGCGGGTGCAGCGGAACGTGCGGTCGGGGGGTCGCACGTTCCGCGGGTGCCCATGCGCGCGGCGCGAGGCGTGAAATACCAGGCGCCAAGCGCAGATCAATCTGCCGGGAAATCTTCTTCCCAGTATTCCTGCACGTTGCGCACACCCGCGGCGCTTTCGCTGCGCGCGGCTTCACGCAGGCGCAGTTCGACACGCCGGATCTTGCCTGAGATGGTCTTGGGCAAATCGGCAAATTCAATGCGGCGCACGCGCTTGTACGACGCCAATCGGTTGCGGCAAAACTGCAGGATGTCTTGCGCCAGTGCCGGCCCCGCTTCGTGGCCCGCTCGTAGCACCAGGAACGCTTTCGGCACAGCCAGACGCACCGGATCCGGGCTTGGCACCACGGCCGCCTCGGCGATGGCGGGGTGCTCAATCAATACGCTTTCGAGCTCAAACGGGCTCACGCGGTAGTCCGATGCCTTGAACACGTCATCGGCACGGCCAACGTAGGTCAGGTAGCCGGAGGCATCGCGCGCGGCAATGTCGGAGGTGTGATACACGCCGCCACGCATCGCCTCGGCAGTTTTGTCGGCATTACCGGCATAGCTGTCCATTAAACCCGTCGGGCGTGAATTCAATTCGATGCAGATCTCGCCTTCTTCGGCCTCGAGGCCGTCGGGGTCACGCAGGGTGATTCGGTAGCCCGGCAACGGCCGGCCCATCGAGCCCGGTTTGACTGGCTGCCCTGGGCTGTTGCCGATCTGGCAGGTGGTTTCCGTCTGGCCGTAGCCATCGCGGATGGTGATTCCCCAAGCCGCGCGCACACGCTCAATGACTTCCGGGTTGAGCGGCTCGCCCGCGCCTACGAGTTCGCGCAGCGCGGGTTTCCAGGCGGCCAGATCCTCCTGGATCAGCATGCGCCACACGGTAGGCGGCGCGCACAGCGTCGTCACCTTGGCGCGGCAGAGCACGTCCAGCGCGGCCTTGGGCTCAAAACGCGCGTAGTTGTAGATGAAAACCGTGGCGCCAGCATTCCATGGCGCGAAGAAGCAGCTCCACGCATGCTTTGCCCAGCCAGGCGAGCTGATGTTCCAGTGCACATCGCCCGGGCGCAGGCCAATCCAGTACAGCGTGGAAAAATGCCCCACCGGGTAGCTCGCATGCGTATGCATCACCAGCTTGGGTTTGGATGTGGTGCCGGAGGTGAAATACAGCAGCAACGGGTCGCTCGCCTGCGTGGGCGCCTCGGGCGTGAACTCCGGCGATGCGGCGTAGGCGTCTTCAAAGCGGTGCCAGCCAGCCGGTGCCTTGTCCGCGCAGGTATGTGACCCCACAGCAATGCGCGTGAACGTGCCCGATACGGCATCGAGCTTGGCGCAATCGGTTGCGCCCGCCACCACGTGGCTCACCGCGCCCATGGCAATGCGTTCGCGCAGGTCTTCTGCCGTGAGCAGCGTGGTGGCAGGGATGATGACCGCGCCTACCTTGATGCTGGCGAGCATCACATCCCACAGCGCGGGCACGTTGCCGAGCATGAGCAGGATACGATCGCCACGCTGCACGCCGAGTGCCCGCAAGTGGTTGGCCACGCGGGCCGAGCGCTCCGCCATCTGCGCGAAGGACAGACGCGTCTCGTTGCCCTGATCGTCCACCACCCACAGCGCGATGGCGTCGTTGCCGCGCGCCATGGTGTCGAAATAGTCAAGTGCCCAGTTGAATTGGTCCAGCACAGGCCATGCGAAATCGCGCACGGCGGTGTCGTAGTCCTCACGGTGCGCGAGCAGAAAGTCGCGGCACCGCAGAAAGGCATCCAGCGATGTCATGCCTGTCTCCTGTCATTGCATTGCACGCGCCTCGTCCGGGCGCTGGAAAAACGCACCTGCCACGCATCTATATAGAAGGAAATCTTCCGCCAGACCAACCCGGGTTCACCCGGGCTGCGCTCATTGCGAGCGTGGCGGAAAACGCAGCGACCGGCCGCCACCCAGGCTCAGCCAAGCCCAGGCCGTGGCCGCCGCCACGATGGCGAGCACGGCCAACCATTGGGCGCTCACCAGCATCAACTCGACCGTGCCAGAGACGTCCGGCAGAATCTGCGGCCAGGCGATCGCCAGCCAGCCATCCGCATCGAACCATGCGCCCCGCCCTGCCCCTGTTGCCAATTCCACCGCCAGCAAGGCTGCGCTGATAGCCGCAAACGCCATGCCGCAATGCGTCAGCACGCGGCTGAACACGGGCAATTCATACAGGGGCTTAAGATATTGGATATGCCGGGTGAGCGACCATGCGCACACGATCAGCAACGCCACGCTGATGGCTGCCATCGGCGCCGGACTGCGCAGGCAGACGCCCAGCGCGATCCACGCCAGCGCGTTGATCTCGTGGCGCCGATAGATGCGCAGCGCACGCGCGGCATGCAGCAGGCCGATTTGAGGAGCCTTCGGGGGAACACGCGGGGGAACACCGGCAGACGCCATGATGCGCTCCATCAGCGGAAGGGTGGATGCAGCGCCGCATGCTGAGGCGACCGCAACTGCTTGCAGTGTACCGAGGCAGGGTGCCCCGTGCGAGTTCAAACAGCACGCCTCGTCCGAATGACGGACGGGCTGTGGCGTCAGGCCTCGCGCAAATGCTCGATCAGTTGCCGCGCAAACACCGGCAGATCATCGACACTGCGTACGCAAATGCGCAGCAGACGCGTCGCCCAGGCATCCGTCAGGCGCACCCGACGGATGCCCATGGAACGCTGCAGCCGGATCGCCGCCCGCTCGGGGATGACACCCACCCCAACGTTACGCTCCACCATGCGGCAGACCGCGTCAAAGCTGCGCAGCCGCACGCGGTACTTGAGCCGGCAGCCCGCGCGCGCGGCGTGCCCTGCCAGGTAAGCCTGCAAGGCGTTGTCACCCGTCAGACCGACGAAATCTTCCTGCAAGGTTTCGACGAAACTCAGCTCGCGACGCTCGGCCAGCGGATGGTCACGCGCCGTCACCAATACCAGCCGGTCATGGCGAAATGGAAAGGTCTGCAGCCCCGACAGATCCACCGCGTCATTGACGATGCCGATGTCCGCCCGCCCCTGCGCAATCGCCTCGACAATCTCATGGCTGACCAGCTCTTCCAGGTCGATGTCGACTTCGGGATGTGCGGCCAGGAAGGCGCTCAAGGCTTCGGGCAGGAACTCGGTCATGGCGGCGGTGTTGGACAGCAGCCGCACATAGCCCTTGAGGCCACGCGCATATTCGCCCAACTCGCCGCGCATGCGGTCCATCTGCTGCAACACAACGCGCGCGTGGTGGACCAGCGTGCGGCCTGCGGCGTTCACCTCCACGCCGCGCCGGTTGCGCGTGAGCAGCGGTACGCCCAGCGTGTCCTCCATGCCCCGGATGCGCGCACTGGCGGAGGCCAGCGTCAAATGCGCACGCTCGGCGCCGGCGGTGATGCTGCCGGCTTCAGCGGTGTACAGAAAAAGCCGGAGGTCGGTCAGGTCGAAGCGCACGGTGGTCTCAATAGGAGCATGAGCCTCAGTGCCAGCCTGAGGCTCCATCAATTTATCGCAGATTGTGCGGGCATCGCCAGTGCCAGAAACTGAGGCACCTCCAATACAACAACCCCAACCTTCGCCCCCAATGGAATCCGCCACGCTGCTGTTTGGCGCGGGCCTGCTCGCCGGCACGATGAATGCGCTGGCGGGCGGCGGCTCGTTTGTCACCCTGCCCGCACTGATGTTTGCGGGCGTGCCCTCCGTGTCTGCCAATGCGTCGAGCACCGTGGCGCTGCTGCCCGGTGCGGCGACATCCGCTTGGGCATATCGAGCGGACTATCGCGGGTTCGAGCAAGTGCCTATGCGCACCATGGTTGCGGTGAGTCTGGCCGGAGGGCTGCTGGGGGCACTGCTGCTGATGACGACCTCATCGCGCGCGTTCGACTTCATCGTGCCGTGGTTGCTTCTGGTGGGGTCGCTGGCGTTTACGTTCGGCAGGCAAGCCGGGGCTTGGCTGCGCCAACGCGTTCGGATCGGTCGATCAACGCTGCTCCTCGCACAGGGCGTGCTGGCCGTTTACGGCGGCTACTTTGGCGGCGCGGTCGGCATCATGATGATGGCCGTGTGGGCGCTGCTGGGCCACGACGACATCAAAGCCCTGAATGCCTCGCGCACGTTGCTGGTGGGTGCCACCAACCTCGTCGCCGTGCTGTGTTTTGCGCTGGCGAAAATGGTCTGGTGGCCGCAGACCTTGGTGATGCTGGTGGCCGCTGCGTTGGGCGGCTATGTCGGGGCGCACGTCGGCAAGCGTTTGCCCGTGCCGCTGGTGCGGGCGCTGATTTCCACCTTCGGCTTTTCGATGACGGCGCTGCTGTTCTGGCGCGCCTGGTCGCACGCATCAGCATGAGGAGAACTGCCATGTCCCACATGCAACAGATTCATCCGGCTCACCGCACCCGCGTGCCACGCAGGCATCGTGATTCAACACTGCGACACACGGCCCGTGCCGCGGAAACACGCGTCGATAAACCGGAGTGGATCAGCGCGCAAACGATTTTCTACATCGCCCGCGGCGTGGCGATTCTGCTTGCCGCGGCGGCCGTAGGCCTGAGCGCAGCATCGGACGATGCAGAAAGAGCCGCCGCCGCATACCCCCCCTTCGCCGCACGCGACAGCGCGCTGAAGCCGCGCTATCATCCGCCCCCTCGCAGTGTGGGCCGGGCAAAGAAAAAGCCCGCGGGCCGGGGGGCGGGCGGGCTTAACATCTTCAGCCTTTGACGACGAAAGATGGTCGGGTGTGCTTTGTGAATGAGCAATGCGCCGGAATTCACAAAGCGAAGCCATTATAAAAAGGGCCTGCCCCCCGCCATACCCCAACGATGGGGGGTGCACACACACCCCACATTTCCATTTCGCAAAAATCGCGGCTGAAACACGCTTGCAGCTTAGGCGCGAGCGTTGGCTTCGGACATCACGCGGATGCTGCGCTCAATGCGGATCTGCACGATCAGCATCACCAGCATGATGAAGGCCGAGAACAGCGCGGCAATCATGTACAGCGAGATATAGACGCCCGAACGCTTGCCGTCGGCGTCCATCTTGGCGGCGTCCTTTTCGCTGGAAATGCGCGCCTGCTCTTCCGCGTACGCCAGCTGGTAATCCGAGAACACCTTGTTGACCACCGTGTAGAACGATTCGACCGTACCGGCTTGCTTGGCCACGTCAGCGCGGCTGAGCACCTGGTCCAGATACGCCGTTTGCGCGTTCAGGAACGCGTCGCCCTGCTCGGGATTGTCCAATGCGTTGGTCACGAGTTCACGCACTTCCGCCCGATCGAACTGGAACGACGCACCCAGCAGTGCCTTGCCGTGCTTGCTGATGACCGCTGCGAGTGCGGCTTCATGCTTGTCCGCGCCGGCGGACGGCTTGCCGGCTTGGTCGCCTGCGCTCGACTGCTCGTCGTCCAGCTTGAATGCGGACGCCTTGATGTTGATGGCCTCGGACACCGCCTTAGGCTTGGCGTTGTAATCGCTCACGGCGTTCACCACCAGCAACACCACGCCCACCAGAACCATCGTGGCCAGAGCCAGCACCAAAATCCGCATCAACTGCAGATAGCCGCCTTCGACCTTGTTGAGAACGCTCATTTCACTTCCCCTGTTGTTAGATTTGGGGCGGCGATTATTCCAGAGTCCTCGTGCGGCTAGGTTAAGAGAACTTAGTATGCGAGCGCGGCATCCAGGGCCTGCGGCGTTAGCAGACCGCTGGACGCATGCCGCTTGCCATCGGGGCGCAGGATGATCGTGCGCGGCATTTCGCCCTGCCAGCCGGGGTCAAGCGCGGCGCGTAGGCGCTCCGGCATGTCTTCGGCGTTGGCGTATTGCGGCACACGTGCGAGGCCGATCTTGCTGTCGCGGGCCAACGGCGCCAACGCGCGGTTCAGCATGTCGGCCTGGTCCGGGCTGTCCATCGACACCATCACCACATCCACGTTCTGCTTGGCAGAGCGCCGCCATTGCGCAATGCGCGCGATGTTCTCGCGGCAGTAGCTGCATTCCAGCGACCAGATTTCGACGATGAGCGGGCGTGCATGCGGCGTCTGCAGCAGCGCGGGCACATCGCGCGCGCGCAGCGGCTGGAATTGCAGCGCACCAGCCGCCTGCGCAGCGAATGCAGCGACGGACAGCGCCACACCCACCGCCAACGATTTCCATCGAATGTTCATTGCGATGCCTCCAATGATGGATTGGACGGACTGACATTGCCCACATCAATCAGTCGATAGCCCTCAACCTGCGTGCGCCACGACAGGTAGACATGGCCATCGCGCGCGAGCAGTTGCGGATGGTCGTTGCCGCCCTCTGTGCTCGCCAGGCTAAGGGGCGCCGCCCAGTGCGCACCGCCGTCGGTCGATTTGCGCAGCAGGATCTGCATGCGGTCGTCTGCAAACTGCTTCCACGCGAGCCACAGCGCGCCGTCGGCCGCCAGCAGCGCCGGGTGCGATGCCTGTGCACCGGCTTGTGCCGAACCAGCAAACGCCCATGCCCCGCCGATCGGTTTGCCATCGGCCGAGAGCCGGCTGTAGAACAGGCCGGGCTTGTCCTGCAGCACCGAGAACCACGCCATGTGCCGCACACCGTCGGCCGTCACCGCCAGCGCGGGGCCGTGGTGCGGGCACGCATCGACACGCCACTCCGAGAACGTCGCGCGCGTGACGGTGAGCGGCGCGTTATCGATCGGCAAAGTCACCAATGCGTGATCACGAATCTGCCCGGCAAACACGTTGCGCCATAGCGCGAGCATGTGGCCATCGGCGTCGGGCGCGAGCGCAATGCGGCAGCACTCGCAGGTCTGGTCGATGACCTTGCGCTCCGGTGCGAAGGTGGCGCCACGATCGGTCGACACGGTGTAGTACACCGCCGCGCCGTCATACGGCTGCTTAGCCGCCTGCGCGCGCAGCAGGTCACGCTTGTCGATCCAGGTGACGAAGATGCGGCCGGCGCTGTCCACAGCAATCGAATCGAAGCGGTGCGTGATCGGCTGACGGTCGTGGTGGACGGTCACCGGCGCGCTCCATGTCTTACCGCCGTCGAGCGAGCGCGAGAAGCGCACGAACCCCGTGTACGGCGCATCGAGCGGGCGCGACCAGCTGATGTACAGCGCGCCATCGTGGCTGACGATCACCTTCGGGCGATTCTCGCCGTCGGTATAGATCGGCTCGGGTTGCGGGTTCACGCGCTGCGGCTTGGAGAGCGTCTTGCCGAGGTCATCGGACGAGGCGACCACCACGTGCTGCCCTTCTGCCCACGTCACCCACAAGCGCCCCGCCTTGTCGAACGCGGCCGTCGTGGCAAGTTGCGGTTTGGCTGCAGCGGCCTTGCCTGCCATCGCGCCGTGGTCATGACCTTCGTGTGCGAGCCCGGCCGTTACCGCCAGGGCCAGCAACGCACCCACAACGAATCGAGAAATCGGGTGCATTACAGACGCCATTTCAGTTGCCCATAGAAGGTGCGCGACGGATACGGGTGGTACACGAAGTACCTCCGATCCGTCAGGTTGTCGATGCCCAGCGCCAGCGTGAAATGCTTGTCGATGCGGTAGCTGGCTTTGAGATCCACGGTGAAGAAGCTGCTGGTGCCACCGTAGACGTTGGGCAGCACGTCGATGTTGTCGAGCGTGCCGTATTGCCGCCCGGAATAGCGCACGCCCGCGCCCACCGTCCAGTCCTGCGTGGCGTGCCAGCTGGCAAACAGGTTGGCGCGCACGCGGGGCATGCGCGGCCAGGTCTTGTTGACGTAGGTCGGGTTGGCGGCGTCGGCCAGCGTCTTCGATTGTGTGAAGGCGACGTTGGCCTCGACATCCACACCGCGCACACCCGCGCCCTGCAACACGTCCTGCCCGGAATACGCCAGCTCGATGCCGCGCGTGCGCACACGGTCGACGTTCTGCACGTTCGTCACGTTGGGCGTGACCAGGATGTTGGTCTGCGTGTAGATGCTGTCGCGCACGTCGCTCTGGAAGAGGCTCGTGCGCAGGACGCCGTACGGCACGGTCTGCTCGACGGTGAAGTCGAAGTCGTTCGCGCGCTCGGGCTTGAGGTTCGGGTCGTTGTTGACGATGGTGTTGCCGCTGATCGTGCCCTGGAACAGCTCCGCCACCGTCGGGAAGCGCACCGCCCGGCCGTACGACAGGCGCAGCAGCGTGTCTTGCGTGGCCTGCCATTGAATAGCCGCCTTGGGTGAGAACGCGTCTTCGGTGCGGCTGGCATAGCCGAGCGTATTGCTGCCGTTACCCAATTGGCCGTTGTAGGCGCGCCAGTTTTCATAGCGCAGGCCCAGCGTGGCCAGCCAGCGCGGCGCAAAGGCCCACGCGTCCTGCAGGAAGACAGCCTGCGTTTGTGTATCGCCCTGGTAGCTGGACTTCAACGTAGAAAGCGATTCCGTCGACCAGTTGGTCGCGTTGAAGGTCTGGTTGCGCAGGTGGTACTGGTCGTAGTGGTAACCGGTCGTGAACGTGTGGCCCACCACCGTGGGCGACGTCGCCTTGATGTCGAAGTTGGACCAGCCCGTGCCGTCTCCGTAGAAAACCGTACCGGGGCCGCTACCCGCCGCCGTGCTGGAGGCACGCAGGATGTCGCGCGTGACGTTGTAGGCCGAGGCATTGGTGTCGATCTTCCAGCCGCCAATCTTGCCCTTCACGCCCAGGCCGTAGAGCCAGTTTTCCTGATCGCCGTTTTGCGGGGCAAACGCGTTCTGTGCAATCGTGTACGGCGTGCCGTTGATCAGCACGTTCCCGCCCGTCACGACATTGCCTGCCGCATCACGCAGGAAGCTGATCGCCTGATCGTTGAAGTGGTTCTCCCAGTGGCCAAGCGTGAGCGAGGCTTCCAGGCTGTCGCTGAAGACGTAGCCGAATCGCAGCGTTTCTTGCAACTGCTGCGTGCGCTCGAGCATCTGCGGCCCGAGAATCACGCGTGGCTGGCCGTTGGGGCCCGTGTCCTGCACCGCGCCCGTGACGGGCACCGGCGTGCCACCGGCCGTGAACCTGGAGTTGGGCGTGGCGTATTGCATCGGCTGACTATCGTTCTCTAACCGATCCACCGACAGCGCATACCAAAACTTGCCGATGCGGTCGCCCAACGATGCGCTCTCGCGGTTGCCGGTGACGTTGCGCGAGAAACCATACGCATCGCTGTAGTGCTGACTCATCACCTGCGTCTGCGCGGCGGCCTCGAAGGTCTCGGGCTTGCGCAACGTCATCGAGATCGTCGTGCCCATCGAATTGCCCGGCAGCAGCGCCGAGAACGGTCCGTACAGGATATCGACGCGCGCCAGATCATCCGGCCCGACCATCGACCAGCGCGGCGGGTAGCCGTAGCTGGAACCGAGCAGGTTCGAGAGCAGGATGCCGTCGGCGTACAGCAGGCCGCGCGCGCTTTGGATCTCGTTGAAATCGCGGCCCGCGAAGATGGAATTGCGGTCGCCAATGAAGCGGCGGCGCACCATCACGTTGGTCTGGTATTTGACGGCGTCTTCGGTGGTGACGACGTTGCGGTCGGCCAGTTGGTCGGCCGTGACGGTCTGCACGACTGCCGGCGTGTTGCGGGCGAACGGCGTGAGCGTGGCACTGGCGCGCACCACGGTGGGCGTGAGTTCTTGGGTGATGGGCGCGGTGGGCACATTGCCGGCATCGTCAGCGGCAAAGGCAGACAACGGTGCCGCCGCACTTAGCGCGAGCGCAGCACGGCACACCAGCGTGCGCCTTGGCATGGCAGCCACGGCGCGCTTGGGCGAGGACATTGGAAAGATCTCCGGATTGCGATGGCGCCGGCCACTACAGGAGCCAGACGCAAAGGCGCCGCGAGACTCACTCCCGCAGGCGCGTCAGATCGACAACAACGGAGAAGTAGGTGGCGCGCGACTCTCGGCCACGCGCAGTGCACTGCGCGCATACACCGGCGCCGGGCTGGCCGGCTGCCGCACGCGATAGACGAAATGCGCGGTCGGAACATCCAGCGCCGGCAGAGATGCCAGCGCAAACCCGGCCGCAAACCCGGGGCAGTACAGGCAGTGCGCCACGCTGTGGTGGGCGGCCGAATCGTCGGCAGCACCATCGCCTTGCAGGTCGACGGCGATCTGCACAGTGCTCCCATGCGGCGCGGTGGCGCTGCACAGCTCGACGTCGAGCATGCCCACCTGCGCTGCACGCGCAGAAGCGAGCACCGGCGACAGTACGTTCAGTACGATCGCGAGCCAGACGAGGAAGAGCCAGCGGCGATGGAGCATGGGGCGATGGAAGAATTGCGCGAGTATAGCGCTGCACAAGAGTCCACGTTTTGCCTGCGGCAAGCTGTCGCGCAAAGCGCGATTTTCTGGTAGCCGAGCCGAATTAGCCCTAATTATTGAATCGACTATAATTTATACCGACTTCCATAATCGAGTCTAAAACGAGACTGCCATGGATTCCGATACCGACACCGGCCGCTTCAACTTCCACCGCCAGGACCTCGCCAATACGCTGTGCGACAGCCTGGAGGGCAAGGGCCTGGCCGACGCGCGCTCCGGCCTGTTTCTGGCGGCACCCCGACGCACCGGCAAAAGTACGTTCCTGCGTGAAGACCTGGTGCCCGAGGTGGAGCGCCGCAAGTGGATCGCCATCTACGTGGATCTATGGGCCGACCGCGCCCGCGACCCCGGCCTGCTCATCGCCGATGCCATCAAATCGAAGCTCGCCCAGTTCGACGGGCCGATCGCCAAGCTCGCCAAACAGGCCGGCATGGAAAAGGTGGACGTGCTACGGACCTTCACCTTCAACCTCGGCAAGATCGGGCTGCCCGAGGGCATCACGCTGGCCGATGCGCTGGATGTGCTCTACAAGGCAGTCCAGCGGCCTGTCGTGCTGATCATCGACGAGGCGCAGCACGCGCTATCGACCGAAGCCGGCACCAACGCCATGTTCGCGCTCAAGGCGGCGCGCGATCAGATGAATCAAGGGGCGGCGGAGCCTCGGCTCTTCCTCGTCTTCACGGGGTCGAACCGCGACAAGCTTGCCAACCTGCTGCTCAACCGCACGCAGCCGTTCTTCGGCTCGCGGGTGACCAACTTTCCGCTGCTGGGGCGGCCGTATGTGTCGGCGTACACGGCGTGGGTCAACCAGCATCTGGCGCCCAACAACCAGTTCAAGGAAGACGATATGTTCGCTGCCTTTCAGCTGGTCGGGCACCGGCCGGAAATGCTCAAGGGCATCGTCAGCGAGATCGCGCTGGAACTGGGCGAGGCTGCCAGCCTGGGCGAGCTGCTCAAGCGCGGCGCGCAAGGCATCCGAGACCGCATCTGGGGCGAAATCGAAAGCGACTACAGCGCACTGACCGAGATCCAGCGCGCCGTGCTGGCGGTGTTGATCGAGCGTGGTGAACACGGGGGCGGCTATTCACCGTTCTCGGAAGAGTCGATGAAGGCGTATGCCGCACGCCTCGGTCACAGCGATTTTTCCACCGCCACGGTGCAGGCCGCACTCGACGCGCTGCGCGACAAGAACCTGATCTGGAAGGAATCGCGCGGCGCCTATGCGCTGGAAGACGAAAGCCTGGCGCTGTGGTTCCGCGAAACGCGGGGCGCGCATGCCGTACCACCGCGTCTGAGCCAGTAGCAAGGTGACGCCGTCGATTGCGCCCTAGTTGTCGACGACTACACTTCGCACATCAAACATAAGAAACGGGGAGCTACGTGATGGCACGGAGTCGCACCACATGGCGCGCGCTGGCGGCCGCGGTTGGCCTGCTGGCGGGCATCGGCACCGCGATGGCGCAAGATGCGCCCACCTCGACGGCGGACAACTGCCCACCGCCGGCCACCAGCTTCTACCCCAAGGACGGCTGGGCCGCCGCCGCGCAACGCGCGACCGACCACGGCCTGCTCTGGCGCATCGAGAAAGACGGCCACACCTCGTGGCTCTACGGCACCATCCACGTCGCCCGGGCCGATTGGATGCTGCCTGGCCCCATCCTGCGCGATGCGCTCAAACACAGCGACGCCATCGCGCTCGAACTCGACCTGCTCGACAAGGGCGACAGCCGCAAAGTGCTCGAAGCCGGCAGCACCAACGACGAGCGCCGCCTGCTAGCTGGTCGCCGTGGCCAACGCTTCAATAAGCTGCTTGCTACGTCATGCTTGCCCGAACCGGTGCTGGCGCAGATCCGCAAGTTCCAGCCGACCCTGCAACTCGCCTCACTGGCCGTGCTGGGCGTGCGCACCGATGGGCTCTACCCCGATTTCGGCATCGACCTGGCCCTCACCATTTACGCCAAGGACGCAAAGGTGCCGATCGTGCCGCTGGAAACCCTGAGCGAGCAGATGCGCGTGCTGAACGAAATCGTGCCGAAAAACGAAATGGCGCAGCAGTTCGACACGGTACTCGACGCCATCGAATCGGGCGAAGCGCGCACGCAGACCTTGACGCTCGCCAACGCCTGGGCCGAGAGCGACCTCGATACGCTGGAGCACTATCAGCAATGGTGCGATTGCCTCAAAACGCCATCCGACAAGCGTGCCTTCCAGCGGCTGGTCACCAACCGCAACCGCGCCATGGCGGAAAACATTGCGCGCGTGCATGACAGTGGGCAACGCGTATTCGGCGCCGTGGGCGCGCTGCATATGATCGGGCCCAAGGGCATTCCGGCCCTGCTGGCGGCGCGCGGGTTTACGGTGACGCCGGTGTTGCCGCCGGCGTCTGGGCGCTAACTCAGCCTGTGGCTTGCAGGATCTGCTGCGCGCAGGCTTCGTCGGTCACCAGACCGGTCAGCCAGCCACCGCGCAGAGCTGCGGCAATGGCACCCGCCTTGGCGATGCCACCGGCCAGGGCGATCACTGGGCGCGCTGGCATTGGCTTGAGCGGAAGGCTGGTGATACGCGTCTGCAGCGGCAAATCCAGTAGACGGCCTTGGGCATCGATCGGCCGGCCAATCAGTTCGCCGGCGGCACCGTGCGCGACCAGATCGTCCACGTCTTGCGCAGTGATAAAGCCATCGACCTGCAACGCGCACCCCGGCTCGATCGTGCCGACGCCGATGAAGGTCACATCCGCCTGCGCAGCCAGATCCGCCACCACGCCATAGAGGCGGTGCTGACACCACTGGCGCGTGTCTTCCGCGCTGTCGGCCACCAGCGGTGCGGGCAGCAGGTAGTAACGGCTGCGGGTTTTCTCGGCGGCAGCCAGCGCGACGTCGTAGCGGTTGGATGAACCATCCGCCGCAATCGCCCCGACCATCGACACGATGCGGTGCTGCGGCCGATCGAGATCGGGCAGCTGGTCGATGGCAGCGCGCAGCGTGCGGCCCGAGCCCACATTCACCACCCGCGGCGCATCCGCCAGCAGGTAGCGCTCCATCGTTTCCGCGCCGGCCACGGCAATCATGCGCTGGGCGGTTTCCGCATCGTCTGCGGCGGCCGGCACCACGTGGCAGGTCTCCAGCCGGAAGCGACTGCGTAGGCTTTCCGCTAACTCCAGACACGCTGACACTGGGTGCGTCACACGCACCTTCACCAACCCGTGCTCCACCGCATAGGCAACCAGCCGTTGGGCGATCTGGCGCGACACGCCCAACTGCTCGGCGATGTCGTGCTGCGTGTGGTTGCCCACGTAGTACAGCCACGCGGCACGGGCGGCCTGATCTCGTTTCTCTTGCTGCTTGGACACGCAGCGTCTCCTCTAGAACCTCGGCGATATGAGATCGCATCCTAGCGCGTTTTTATGTGCTTTTGCCCTCTCAACGAGCATTTGCTTGACAAGCACGAGGCCGCATCCGATTATTTGCTCACAAAACGGACAATTGCTCACATCCCGAAGCAAGTCCAGACGATGCGCCCGCATCGTCACATTCCAAAAAGGAGACGACTGCATGTTCCGCACGCTTTTGCGCGGGATGGCCCGCCCATCCCATCTACTCAAGCTGACTGTTTTCGCGGCCCTCCCCGCTTTCTCTGCCCTCTCCGCTGCCACGGCGCACGCCGCGCCCACCACGCTCACGATCGCCACGATCAACAACCCCGACATGATCGTGCTGCAGAAACTGTCGAGCCAGTTCGAGCAAGCCCATCCCGACATCAAGCTGCGCTGGGTGACGCTGGAAGAAGGCGTGCTGCGCCAGCGCGTGACGACCGACATTGCCACCGGCAGCGGCCAGTTCGATCTGATGACGATTGGCGGCTATGAAGCGCCGCTGTGGGCCAAGAAAGGCTGGCTGGCGCCGCTGGACATGCCCGCCAGCTACGACGCGGCCGACCTGCTGCCCACCGTGCGCGATGGCCTGTCGCAAAACGGCAAGCTGTACGCCGTGCCGTTCTATGCCGAGAGCTCGATGACGTACTACCGGCGCGACCTCTTCAGTGTCGCCGGCCTGAAGATGCCCGAGCAGCCGACATATGACGACATCGCCAACTTTGCCGCCAAGCTGCACGACCCGGCCAAGGGCGTTTATGGCATCTGCCTGCGCGGGCGCGCGGGCTGGGGCGAGAACATCGCCTTGGTGTTGACCATGGTCAACACGTTCGGCGGCCGCTGGTTCGACGAGAAATGGCAACCGACCATCGACACGCCGCAGTGGAAGCAGGCGGTGGGCACCTATGTCGACCTGCTGAAGAAATACGGCCCGCCGGGCGCCAGTAGCAACGGCTTCAACGAAAACCTCGTGCTGTTCTCGGGCGGCAAGTGCGGCATGTGGATCGACGCCACCGTCGCGGCCGGCATGGTCAGCAGCGCGAAGGATTCGAAGGTGGCCGACAAGGTGGGCTTTGCCAACGCGCCGATTGCTGCCACACCCAAGGGCTCGCACTGGCTGTGGATCTGGGCGCTGGCGGTGCCGAAGTCGTCGAAATCGCCGGAGGCGGCCAAGACGTTCGCCGCGTGGGCAACGTCCAAGGAATACATCCGTGCGGTTGCCAAGGCCCAAGGCTGGGGCGAGGTGCCGCCCGGCACGCGGGCATCGACGTATGACGATCCGGCTTATCAGAAGGCCGCGCCGTTCTCAAGCTTCGTGCGACACGCCATCGAGACGGCCAACCCGAACGATCCATCTGCGCAGAAGGTGCCGTACACCGGCGTGCAGTTCGTGACCATTCCGGAGTTCCAGTCGCTGGGCACGGTGGTGGGCCAGGCCATTGCCGGCGCGCTCACCGGCAAGACGACCGTGGACGATGCGCTGCGCGTTTCGCAATCGCAGGCACAGCGCGCGATGCGCCAAGGCGGTTACCTGAAGTAATGCAGCAGCGGCTGCGCCCGGAGGTTTCATGGAACACGTATTGGAGTCGCACGTGAATGGCGTGGGTGGCACGCCGTCCCCAGTGTCAGTGCCGACGCAGCGCACGCGGCGCTGGCTGCCGACGCTGTTGGTCTCGCCATCGGTGCTGGTGCTGCTGCTGTGGATGATCGTGCCGCTGGCGATGACGCTGTATTTCTCGGTCAGCCGCTACAACCTGCTGAACCCCGATCAGACCGGCTTGGCCGGGCTCGACAACTACCGCTTCCTGATCGAAGACCCGGCCTTCTGGCCGGCCATCGGCAACACGCTGGTGCTGATCGGCTCGGTGCTCGTCATCAGCGTGGTGGCGGGCACGCTGCTGGCGGTGCTGTTTGACCAGCCGTTTGCGGGGCGCGGTGTGGCACGCATTCTCGTCATCAGCCCGTTCTTTGTCATGCCGACGGTGGCGGCGCTCATCTGGAAGAACATGATGCTGCACCCCGTGTACGGCCTGGCCGCATGGGTGGCGCGCTTGTTCGGCGCGGAACCGGTGGATTGGCTCGCGGCGCATCCGATGCTCTCCGTCATCATCATCGTTGCGTGGCAGTGGACACCGTTTGCCTTCTTGATTCTGCTCACCGCCCTGCAATCGCTGGACCCGGAGCAGAAGGAAGCCGCGCAGCTCGACGGCGCGAGCCCCGTGCGTATCTTCTGGCACATCGTGCTGCCACACCTGAAGCGCGCGATTGCCGTGGTGGTGATGATCGAGACCATCTTCCTGCTCTCCATCTTTGCCGAGATCCATACGACCACCGCAGGCGGCCCCGGCACGTCCACCACCAACCTCGCCTACTTCGTCTACAGCCTTGGCCTGCAGCAGTTCGATATCGGCATTGCTTCGGCCGGCGGCATCGTGGCCGTGGTGCTGGCCAACGTCGTGGCGTTCTTCCTCGTCCGCATGCTGGCCCGCAATTTGAAGGGAGTGCACGAGCAATGAGCACACTGACTTCAACTTGGCGCACCCGGCTTGCCGGTGTGTTGGCTTGGGCGATTGCCCTGGCGCTGTTCTTCCCCATCGCGTGGGCGGCGTTGACTGCGTTCAAGACCGAGCAGGACGCCTACTCCCCAACGCTGTGGTTCACGCCCACGCTCGACAGCTTCCGCGAGGTGCTGGAGCGCGCGCACTACCCGAGCTTCCTCGGCAATTCGCTGGCGGTGTCGGTCACCTCCACGCTGTTGGCGCTGGCGATTGCCATTCCGGCTGGGTATGCGATGGCGTTCTTCCCGAACAAGCGCACACAGCAGGTGCTGCTGTGGATGCTATCGACCAAGATGATGCCGGCCGTGGGTGTGCTGCTGCCGGTGTATCTGCTGGCGAAGACGGCTGGGCTGCTGGATTCCGTCACCGCGCTGGTGATCGTCTACACGCTCGCCAACCTGCCGATTGCCGTGTGGATGGTCTTCACCTACTGCAACGACGTGCCGCGCGAAATTCTGGAAGCCGCGCGCATGGACGGCGCCAACCTCTGGCAGGAACTCGTCTACGTACTGCTGCCGACGATGCTGCCGGGGCTCGCCTCCACCGCGCTGCTCCTGCTGATCCTGTCGTGGAACGAGGCGTTCTGGAGCCTGAACCTGACCAGCATCGATGCCGCGCCGCTCACTGTGTTCATTGCGTCGTATTCGAATCCGGAGGGGTTGTTCTGGGCGAAGCTCTCCGCCGCCTCCGTGCTGGCGATTGCACCGATCCTCGTGTTGGGTTGGCTGGCGCAACGGCAGCTTGTACGCGGCCTGACGTTCGGAGCCGTGAAGTGACGATGATGCAGACCAACGAACGCGCCCCGGCCTACCTGATCTGCGATTGCGACGGCGTGCTGATCGATAGCGAATCGGTGGCGCTGCGCGCGCTGATCCGCACGCTCGGGCCGCACGTGCCGCATCTGTCGCCGGCCGCGCTTGAAGAGATGCTGGAACCGCGCCTCGGCATGAACACAATGGCGCTGTTGAGTGAACTGCAGAGCAGCATCGGCTTCACCCTGTCCGATGCGGAGTTGGCTAGCGTATTGGCCGATGTCGAGCACGACTGCGCTACGCAATCGCAGCCGGTGCCAGGCATCGCCAAACTGCTCTCCACCCTGCCGCAGCCGAAGGCCGTTGCCAGCAACAGCAGCCGCCCGCGCATTGAAGCGAGCCTGCGCCGCGCCGGTCTGCTCGACGTGTTTGGTCCGCACATCTATAGCGCCTACGAAACACCGCGGCCCAAGCCGGCACCTGATGTTTACCTCGCCGCCTGTGCGGGCCTGGGTGCCAGCCCGGCGCAATGCCTGGTCATTGAAGACAGCGACACCGGCGTGCGCGCCGCCCGAGCGGCCGGCCTGACCGTCTTCGGCTTTGCCGGCGTCGCGCATGTACCGGCCGTTGCCACACAGCGCCTGCTGGCTGCCGGCGCACGCCACGTCTTCACCGATATGCGGGCCCTGGCCGACGCGCTGACGTCGACGCTTGCCACGCCCGCCTGATCCGCATACCGCATACGCCTAAGGAGACACCTCATGGCCAGCCTAACCCTGCGCAACCTACAGAAACGCTACGAGCAAAACACCGTCCTGCACGACATCAACCTCGACATTGCCGATGGCGAATTCGTCGTGTTTGTCGGCCCCTCGGGCTGCGGCAAATCCACGCTGCTGCGCACGATTGCAGGCCTGGAAAGCATTGACGCCGGTGACCTGCTGATCGGCGACACGCGTGTGAACGATGTAGTGCCGGCCAAGCGCGGCATTGCGATGGTGTTCCAGTCGTACGCGCTGTATCCGCACATGAGCGTGTACGACAACATGGCCTTCGGCCTGAAGCTCGCGGGCATGAAGCGTGAAGCCATCGACACCGCTGTGCGCCGCGCCGCCGAGGTGCTGCACATTGATGCCCTGCTCGACCGCAAGCCGCGCCAGCTCTCGGGGGGCCAACGCCAGCGCGTCGCCATCGGCCGCGCCATCACGCGCGAGCCGAAGGTCTTCCTGTTCGACGAGCCGCTCTCCAACCTCGATGCCGCGCTGCGCGTGAAGATGCGCTTGGAGTTCGCGCGCCTGCACGACGCGCTCAAAACCACCATGATCTACGTCACGCACGATCAGGTGGAAGCGATGACGCTGGCCGACAAGATTGTCGTGCTGCGCGATGGCCGCATCGAGCAGGTCGGCTCACCGCAGGCGCTGTATCACCACCCGGCCAGCCAATTTGTGGCGGGCTTCATCGGCTCGCCCAAGATGAACTTTCTGCGCGGCACCGTCGCACGTGCCGATGCGTCGGGCGTGGACGTCGCGCTCGCGGGCGGGCAGCAGCGCGTAGCCGTATCGCCGGGCGAACTGCGTGCTGGCGATGCCGTCACGCTCGGCATTCGCCCCGAGCATCTGCATCTGGATGCGGCCGGCGCGCTGCGGGCGACGGTCACGCATATCGAATCCCTGGGCGATGTGGCATACCTGCATGCCGATTGCGATGCAGCGGCGGACGGCCTCGTGCTGCGCGTGCCGGAATCGACCAAGCTCGCCCACGGCAGCGCCATCACACTGGCTGCGGATGCCAGCCACTGCCACCTGTTCGACGCCGAGGGTCGCGCGCTGCCGCGCCTGCAAGCCCAACTGGCCGCCTGACGCCCCACCGCTATTCCTATGCCTTTCGCCAACGCTTCTTCTACCTGGCTGCACCTGGGCGCCGGCTCGTTCCATCGCGCGCACCAGGCGTGGTATCTGCACCGCCTGCGCGAGGCTGCCGACACGTCTTGGCCGCAGTGGCAATTGGCGCTGGCCAACATTCGCGACGATGCGGCTGCGCTGCTGCATGACCTCGCTGCCCAGCACGGTGCCTACACGCTGGAAACTGTCGACACCGCCGGCCATCGTGCTTATGAGCGCATCACGTCCATCGACACCGTGGTCCCATGGGATGCCGAACTCGCTGCCGTGTGCGAAATCGGGGCCGCGCCCGAGACGCGAGTGATCTCCTTCACGGTCACAGAAGGCGGCTACTACCTCGACCAACAACATCAGCTCGACACCACGCAGCCCGACATTGCCGCCGACCTGCGCGGCGGTACCGGCACGCTCTACGGCGCGCTGGCCCGCCTGCTGCGTTTGCGCGTGCAGCGCGGCGGTGCACCCGTCACGCTGCTCAACTGCGACAACCTGCGCCACAACGGCGAGCGCTTCCGCAGCGGCCTGCGCCAGTTCCTCACGCTGCGCGGTGATGCGGACCTCGTCGCATGGCTCGACGCACACGCCAGCACGCCCAACACCATGGTCGACCGCATCACCCCGCGCCCGACCGACACCCTGCGCGAGCGCGTCACCGCACAGACGGGCTGGCAAGATCGCTGCCCCGTGATGGCCGAGACCTTTGCGCAATGGGTGGTAGAAGACGACTTCCGCGCCGGCCGCCCCGTACTGGAACGCGTGGGCGTGGAGTTCGTCACCTCGGTGCTGCCGTATGAGGAGGCGAAGATCCGCGTGCTCAACGCCAGCCATAGCTGCATCGCCTGGGCCGGCACGCTGCTGGGGTTGCACACGATCGACGAGAGCATCGCCGTGCCGTCCATCTACCGCATGGCGCGGGACTACGTAACGGATGACGTCATGCCGTGCCTCTCTCCGAGTCCGCTTGACTTGGCAGCCTACCGCGACACCGTGCTCGACCGCTTCGCCAATCCGTACATCGGCGACACCAACCAGCGTGTGGCGGCCGACGGCTTTTCGAAGATCCCCGGCTTCATCACGCCCACGTTGGTGGAGTCGTTCGCGCGCGGCCATGTGCCGCTTGCCACGGCGATGCTGCCGGCGCTGTTCTTCGTGTTTCTGGAACGCTGGAGGGCGGGCACGTTGCCGTATGCCTATCAGGATGGGCAGTTCGATCCCGCCGCCGCACGGGCCATGCTTGATGCGGAAGACTCAATCGCCGTGTACTGCCAGAACGCCGCCTTGTGGGGCAGCTTGGCCGGCACTGAAGCGCTCACGGGCCTCGTTCGCAACGCCGTCGAGCGCGTACGGGCCTGGCTTGCCATCGAGCACGCCACCACAGCGGATTGACCCACCGTATGACCTCGCTTTGATTCGCGCGACAATCCCGGCTTGAGCGCAACTCACCCCGGCGGCCCCCATGTACCTCGGTATCGATCTCGGCACCTCGGAAGTCAAAGTGCTGCTGCTGGACGCAGCGGGCGCCATCGTCGGCACAGCAGGCCAGCCGCTATCCGTGTCGCGGCCGCACCCGGGCTGGGCGGAGCAGTCTCCCGATGACTGGTGGCAGGCCACATGTGCGGCCGTCGCCAAACTGCGCGACGCGACGCCCAAGGCCTTTGCCGCGACACGCGCCATCGGCCTGTCGGGCCAGATGCACGGCGCGGTGCTGCTCGATGCGCGCAACCGCGTGCTGCGCCCCGCCATGCTGTGGAACGACACCCGTAGCACCGCCGAATGCATCGAGCTGACACGCCGTGTGCCCAACTTGCACGCCATCGCCGGCAACCTGGCCATGCCCGGATTCACCGCGCCGAAACTGCTGTGGAGCGCGCGCCATGAGCCCGATGTATTCAACGCCATCGATTGCGTGCTGCTGCCCAAGGACACCCTGCGCCTGCGCCTGACCGGCGAGCGTGCGTCCGACCCATCGGATGCTGGCGGCACGCTGTGGCTGGACGTGGCGCAGCGCGCGTGGTCTGACGAACTGCTCGCCGCGACGGGGCTGTCGCGCCGGCACATGCCGCGCCTCGTGGAAGGCAGCGCCGCCAGCGGCACGCTGCTGCCCGACGTGGCCGATGCGTGGGGATTGGCGCGTACCGTCATCGTGGCCGGCGGCGGTGGCGATGGCGCTGCCAGCGCCGTGGGGATTGGCGCGACGCAGCCGGGCGATGGTTTCCTGTCGCTGGGCACCTCGGGCGTGATCTTCGTGGTCAGTGACCGGTTCCGCCCCAACCCTGCACAGGCCGTGCATGCGTTCTGCCACGCGCTGCCGGAGCGCTGGCATCAGATGAGCGTGATGCTCTCCGCCGCGAGCTGCCTGCGCTGGTTCTGCCGGCTGACGAGCGTGCCTGAAGCCACGCTGCTCGACGAGATTGCCGCGCTGCCAGAATCCGCGCGTGAATCGGCACCGATCTTCCTGCCCTATCTTTCCGGCGAGCGCACGCCGCACAACGATCCGCTGGCGCACGGCCACTTCCATAACCTCTCGCACGCCAATGACCGCGCGGCACTCGGCTATGCCGTCATCGAAGGCGTAGCCTTCGGCATGGCCGACGGGCTGGATGCACTGCTCGCGGCAGGCACGCAGGTGGCGTCGCTGTCGTTTGTGGGCGGTGGCTCGCGCAGCCCGTTCTGGGCGCAATTGCTGGCCGACGTGCTCAACACGGAATTGACCACGCACGTCGGCAGCGAAGCCGGCGGCGCGCTCGGCGCAGCACGCCTGGGTTGGATGGCCGATGGCGGCGTTGAAGCCACCGTCTGCGCCAAGCCGCCCGTGCTGGCCACGTACCGGCCTGATGCCGCCCGCCACGCACGCCTTGCCGAACGGCTGTCGATGTTCCGCGCGCTGTACCGGCGCGCGTCGCCTTTGTCCACGGCACCGTCCACCCTATCTGCTGATCTGCCCCTGCCCGCATGACCACTCCGTTGCCCCTGCCTCGCCTCGTCGTCTTTGGTGAGGCGCTGACCGACTTCCTGCACCAGGGCAACGGCCAGTGGCTCGCCCGGCCGGGTGGCGCATGCTGGAACGTGGCGCGCGTGGCGGCGCGACTGGGTGCGCCCACGGGCTATGCGGGCGCGATCAGCAACGACGTCTTCGGCGATGCGCTCTTCGCCGATTCACAGGCAGCCGGGCTGGACTTGCGTTTCTTGCAGCGTGTGGACCGTTCCCCATTGCTGGCGATGGTGACGTCCACGCAGCCGCCGCATTACTTCTTTGTCGGCGATGACAGTGCCGACCTGCATTTCGACGCACGGGCGCTGCCCGAAGGTTGGCAAACCACCGTGGAGATCGCCCACTTCGGCTGCATCAGCCTGGCACGTGAGCCGCTTGCCAGCCGGTTGGTCGCACTGGCCGAAGCGCTGGCGATACAAGGCACCCGCATCACCTTCGACCCGAACTGGCGCGTAGCGATGGAGGCGCCTCACTACACACCGCTGTTCCGGCGCATGGCGGCCATCGCATCCGTCATCAAGGTGTCGGATGAAGACCTGCGCCATCTGTTTCCGGATGACACCGATCCGCTCACGACGTTGCGCGCACACGCCCCGCAAGCCGAAATTCTGCTCACACTCGGGGCGGCCGGTATGCAATGGCTGCACGGCGATCGTCGCATCGCACAACCCGCGTTCCTGGTGCCCGTGGTCGACACGGTCGGTTGCGGCGATGCGGCCATGGGCGGCTGGCTGGCCAGCCTGCTGCAAGCACCCAATGCCCCCGCCCAAACGCATCTGCGTCAGGCGGCCGCTGCCGCTGCGCTGACGGCCTCGCACCCTGGCGCGTATGCTGGCACGCGGGCTGAGGTGGAAGCGCTCGTTGCGCTAACGAACGTCATCGCTTGACGGCAGGCGGTCGTGCCACAATCGGCGCCTCGCTTTTGACCGCTTGCGCACCGTATGTTGGACTTCCTTCGTATCGCCTTGCTCTTTGCCGTCACCGCCGTGGCGGAAATCGTCGGCTGCTACCTACCGTGGCTGGTGCTGCGGCAGGGTAAATCCGGCTGGTTGTTGCTTCCGGCAGCGGCCTCGCTGGCGTTGTTTGCGTGGCTGCTGACGTTGCACCCGACTGCCGCTGGCCGCACCTATGCGGCTTACGGCGGCATGTACATTGCCGTCGCCTTGGTCTGGCTGCGGCTGGTGGATGGCATCACGCTCACGCGCTGGGACATCGGCGGCGCCGCCATCGCCTTGGTGGGGATGGCCGTCATCGCATTGCAGCCCCAGGCAAATTGATCGATCGCGCACGGTGTTTACGCTTTTCTGAGCGAAACGGAACCCTAAGCCTGCGCAACGATCCGATGGTGGATCATTGCAGCCTGTGACCGCACTGCAACCGGTCGCCACCCTTTCAATCTTTTTCTGTCGATGGAGGCCTGACATGGCTGCCGCAACTCTCAAACACTTCGTCGTGGCATCGGCCTTGATGTCCGCGGCCATGACCGCGTCCGCGCTGACGACAGCGTCGGCTACGTATTCCGATCAGGAACTCCAGGCCATGCTGGCGCGCAGCCAATCCGCACAACCGTCGATCCAACAGCCAGCCCAACGGTCAACCCAACAATCGCCCCAGCAGGCACCGGAAGCCGAACTGTCCTCGCACAAGACGCTGAGCATCGGCGTAAGCGATCCGGGCACGAAGCTCATCCTGCCGTGGTTCGTGGCCGATCTGGTCAACGCTGTCAATCAACGCACCTCGCCGCAAGACTTCGCGAAGACGCTGCGCGACGGCATCTGATAGCGCCCTACCCGCACGCAGGCAATAGCGCCCCCCTCACATCACGGCATCGACCGGCGCCACGCCGCTGTCGATGCCGGTGACGAGCCACCTGCCCCGGCTTTCCGTCATACCGTACTCCAGTCGTACGCTGCACAAGCAAACACGCCGCGCACCAATATCGGGCATTCGTGCGTTCAATCCCGCTCAATAGAGATTGCAATAATCCATCTATCGCGATAATAAAAACATCATGCAAATCGCTTTTGGATGGCATATCTGCGAAACACCATATCGTTATCACTCGGATTCGCATGGAAAATTTTCCGTGTAATTTTCCGTAAACATCGGTTTCGCATCAAAATTACAAAGGCAGAAATTCGAAGTGGCACTCCATTGACAGTGCGCATTTTGCTTCTATGATTCAACCACTCTTTTTGACGCCGACCTGATGGCGACTCTCTAGCCGACCACCCAAAAGGTGCGCAAATCGGCCACAGTCAAGCCGTCCATGGCCCGACAACGATCCTGATCCGGGAGACAGCATGTTGTCTGCAAGCTTGCAAGAATGCGATAGAGATAGAACGAACGCATTACCGGGATGCATCACCAATAGCGATTTGAAGCCCACGGTCGATCCGACGATCTCCAAGCCGCCACCCTCTGGCGGTCATGCTTTGCCTTAGCGCCTTTCTGCGCAGCTTGGGCACCCCTTTCTCAAATACCCAAGTTTGCGCAAAGCCCCACCGCTAACGCGTCGATCTCATTTAGAAGACTTCCGGCAATTCTTTTCCGCACGCTTTGATGGACGGCGTGAAATCCCATGGATTTCGCCGATGCATTCACGCGTGCATTTTTTGCCTATTTTCTGATGGCTTCCCCGCCAAGCGGCTTTTTTGTTCGTATCTCATCAAACACAGGGATGCAAATGAAACCAAACCGTAGTTTCGGTGGCAATCACCGTGGCCGCTCTCCTGCGTTAGGACGGCTTGTTGGCGTCGGCGCGTTGCTTGTCGGGATATCACTCGTCTCGGCATGCGGGGGCGATGACGGCGGCTCCGTGGCATCCACGGCCAGCGCGAGCCCCACCGCTGACGTGAGCGCAAAATCCGCACAGACCAACCAGCCTTACGTCGACCCGGTCGCGTATTCGTCCAACGCGGGGGATAGCCTGGCGCTGTCGCAGGTGTCGGAAAAGGCGGCGGTCATGCATTACCAATGGACGGCCGGCGCCACCCCGGTGAACTACACCACCACGACCGGCCACCTGACGGCATCCGATGCCAACGGCAACCCCGAGGCGACGATGTCGTATGTCGCGTACACCGTGCCCAGCAGCAACGGGCAGGCGCGCCCCGTCACCTTCTTCTATAACGGTGGGCCGGGTTCGTCATCGATCTGGCTGCGCCTGGGGTCGTTCGCGCCCACGCGTGTCGCAACGCCCGACCCGCTGCTGACCAACTGGCCCAACTATTCGCTCGTCGACAACGCCGAGAGCCTAATCGACTCCACGGACATGGTGTTCATCGATCCGCCGGGAACGGGCCTGTCCGAAGCGATTGCGCCGAACACCAACAGCTCGTTCTGGGGCAGCGACGTCGACGTCAACGTCATGCGCGATTTCATCCAGCGCTATCTGACCGTCAACGGCCGCAGCAACTCGCCAATCTATCTGTACGGCGAGTCCTACGGCACGCCGCGCACCGACATGCTGGCGCTGGCGCTAGAAACGGCGGGCGTGCACCTCACCGGCATCGTGCTGCAGTCATCCATCCTCAATTACTTTGCGGATGCGGTAGAAGCCACCGCGATTGAGAACTCCACCGCCGGGCTCAAGCTTGCAACCGACACGGTGGCGGGCTACTTCCCGGGGTATGCGGCGGTGGCGTCGTATTTCAACCAAGTCTCGCCGGCCCAGCCCAACCAGGCTGCGTATGCGCTGCAATCTGAGCAGTTCGTCACGAACAAGTACAGCCAGCTCAAGACGTACGCGCAATCCTGGGCGCTCAGCCAACTCGGTTCGCCCAACGCGCTCGGCACGCCAAAGTTCCCATCCAGGTCCACCCTGGCGTCGTGGGAAGCGCCCTCAAGCCTGACGCTGCAGGCCTTGCAGGGCTACTTCAACAAGAATCCGTTCAACACGTCGCTGTTGCCCAGCACAACGATCGGGCGGTACGACGGTCGTGTCTCGCTGCCGAATTCGGATTCCCGCCTGGCGACCGATTCGGACCCGTCGGACATTCTGATCTCGCAGCCTTTCACCACCGCGTTGCAGACGCAGATGCCGAACTACCTGGGCTATACGGCGCCCAATGCGACCTACGCGCCGCTGAACGACAACATCATCAGCAACTGGGATTTCTCGCACGACGGTCAGCCGCTGCCGGACACCCTGCCTGACCTGCTGGCCGCGATCCAGATGAACCCGCAGTTGAAGGTGCTGGCGTCCAACGGCTACCACGATCTCGCCACGCCGTTCTTCAACACCGAGAAGCAACTGGCGCGTCTGCAGACCGTGCAGGGCCTGAACCCGAACCTGCAGGTCACCTTCTACCAGGGCGGACACATGATCTACCTGGATGACGTGGCCCGCCCGCAGATGAAGCGCGATCTGGTGGCGTATTTCAAGGGCCAGTCCATTCCGTCCGCGCTGACGCTGGCGAAGCTGCCCGCGCCATGGGCCGACGAGAACCCCGCTGACACGCCAACGCTGACCGCCGCCGCAAGCTCGGCGCCTAAACTTTGATGGAAGGAGCGATGATCATGTCCCCTCTCAATATCCTGCGGCGCGTGCTGCCGGCCCTGCTTGTGGGGTTGGTGATCGGTCAGGCCCACGCGGCGCCCACCACCCAATCCGTCGCGCCTATCACGTTACCCAAGGGCGGCCATGGCGTGGATGGCCCGTTCTTCCCCACCAACCGGCCTCTGCCCGTTGCGCCCACCACCGGCGTGCAACTGCAACAGGAAGCGCAGCAACGCTTAACCAAACGGCTGAGCGCCAACGCAACGCTCGGTGCCGGCGGCGCGATCACCAAAGCGCAGGCCCAGGCCAGCGGCCTCGGCTACGTGGCCAAGCACTTCGACCAGATCGACGCGGCACACTCCGGCCAGGTCACGCTGGACGATGTGCAGCGCTATGTGCAGCAGCGCCACTAAGTGCGTCTGACGCAGCACGGGTCTGAGCGTGCGGCAAACCGGTGATGCCACACCTGTTGTCTGGGTGTGGCATTACCCCATCGAACTCCCCGGGCAGGCAACACAGTGCTGTATATTCATACAGTTATTTTCTGTGATGCCCCGCCGTGCTTTCCGCTTCACTTATTCCTGACTCCGCCAGCGCTCCGGCGTACTTGGCCCAACTGAACGACCAGCAGCGCCGCGCGGTCGAGTTCGGCATTTCCGGGGCGGATGCGGCGGCAACCGGCCCGCTGCTCGTACTGGCCGGCGCCGGGTCGGGCAAGACGCACACGCTGGGTTGGCGCGTTGCGCATCTCGTCGCCAATGGGGCCGACCCGCAGCGCATCCTGCTGCTGACGTTCTCCCGCCGCGCAGCGAGCGAGCTGTCCAACCGAGCCGGTCATCTGCTCGCCCGCGCCATGCAAGGCGAACGCACAAACAACGCACTGAATGCCGCCGGCACGTCGTACCAGACCACCCTGCCGTGGGCCGGCACCTTCCACGGCATCGGCGCACGCCTGCTGCGCGAATACGCCGAGCGTGTCGGCCTGGCGCCCGATTTCACCATCCACGACCGCAGCGACTCGGCGGATTTGCTCAACGTCGTGCGCCACGAACTGAACCTGTCGACCAAGGAACGCCGCTTCCCGCTCAAGCAAACCTGCCTGGCCATCTACTCACGCGCGATCAACGCCGAGAGCCCGCTGAATGCCGTGCTCAAGCACCACTTTCCCTGGTGCGCGATGTGGGAAGCACAGCTGCGCACGCTGTTCGACGCGTATGTCGAAGCCAAGCAGGCCCAGCACGTGCTCGACTACGACGACCTGCTGCTCTACTGGCACGCCATGGTGTCCGACGCCGAACTGGCCGCCGAGATCGGCGCGCGCTTCGACCACATCCTCGTCGATGAATACCAGGACACGAACCGGCTGCAGTCGTCCATCCTGCGTGCGCTGCGCCCCGATGGCCGCGGCGTGACGGTGGTGGGCGACGATGCGCAGTCGATCTATGCGTTTCGTGCGGCGACGGTGCGCAACATCCTCGACTTTCCGCGGCACTTCTCGCGGGCGGCACACACGGTGCTGCTGGAGCGTAATTACCGCTCGACGCAGCCCATCCTCGATGCCTCCAACGGCGTGATGCGCTTTGCCACCGAGCGTTTTGCCAAGACGCTGTGGACGGATCGCGCGTCGACGCATCGCCCGCGTTTGATCTCGGTGCGCGACGAAGCCGAGCAGGCGCGCTGCGTGGCCGAACAGGTGCTGCATCAGCGTGAAGGTGGGCTGGCGTTGAAATCGCAGGCCGTGCTGTTCCGCACGGCGAGCCACAGCGCGCCGCTGGAGATCGAACTCACGCGCCGCAACATCCCATTCGTGAAATACGGCGGCCTGAAGTTTCTGGAAGCCGCGCATGTGAAGGATGTGCTCTCGGTGTTGCGCTGGGCGGAGAATCCGCGCAATCGCATCGCTGGGTTTCGCGTGATCCAGTTGTTGCCCGGCGCGGGCCCCGCCACGGCCGCACGCGTGCTCGACGCCATGGCCGAAGCGGTGGACCCGATTGCCGCATTGCTCGCCTACGAGGCCCCCGCCCGCCTGGCCGGTGACTGGGCCACGCTGATCACGCTGATGCAGACCCTGCGCACACCGAAGGACAGCCTGGAATGGGCCAGCGAACTCGAAGCCGTGGGCGCGTGGTACACGCCCCACATGGAACGGCTGCACGACGATGCCGCCGTGCGCCAGGGCGATCTGGACCAACTCGCCCGCATGGCGTCCACCTACGCCACGCGCGAACGCTTTCTTACCGAGATGACGCTCGACCCGCCGGAGTTGACCAGCGACGAATCCGGCGCCCCGTACCGCGATGAGGACTACCTGATCCTCTCGACCATCCACTCATCGAAAGGCCAGGAGTGGAAGGCCGTGTACGTGCTCAACGCCGTGGATGGCTGCATGCCGGCCGACCTGGGCGCTGGCTCGCACGAAGAGCTGGAAGAGGAGCGCCGCCTGCTCTACGTGGCGATGACGCGTGCGCGTGAGCACCTCGACATCCTTGTGCCGCAGCGCTTCTACGTCACGCAGCAGACACCCAATGGCGACCGGCACATCTATGCATCCCGCACGCGCTTCATTCCGCCCGCGCTGCTGCCGCTGTTCGAGGCCTGCGCCTGGCCGCAGCCAGAACCCGGCGCAGACCCGGCTGCGGAGGCGCGCGCCGCAGCCAAGGTGGACCTCACCAAGAAGATGCGCGGCTACTGGCAGAAGTAACGGCGGAAGCCATCAATGCACTTCGATCTCGGGCTGCTTGACGACCTGCGTTGACTCGAAGCGAGAGAGCTGCGCGAAGATCCACGCTGCCGCCGCCGTCATGATGCCCACGCAGACGAAGGTCTTGTGGAACGCGGCCAGCGTATCGCGCCCTTCCGGCCCGGCGGTAAAGTCTGTAAAGCCCGCAAGCAGCGCGCCGGCGGCGGCCACCCCCAGACTCATCGACAGCATCATCACCATGGACAGCATGCTGTTGCCCGCACTGGCCAGCGGCCCGTTCAGGTCTTTGAGCGTGAGCGTGTTCATCGCAGTGAACTGCATCGAGTTGAAGGTGCCGAACAGCGCCAGTTGCACGATGCGCAACCACACCGGCACATCGGGCGTCATCACCGCAAAGCTGGCCATCATCAGGCCGACCATCAACGTGTTCACAAACAGCATGCGCCGATAGCCATAGCGCTTGATGGCCCACGTGCCCAGGGGCTTGGCCGCCATGCCCGCAGCCGCCACCGGCACCATCATCAAGCCGGCCTGCAACGGCGAATACCCCAGGCTCACCTGCAGCAACAGCGGAATCAGGAACGGCATGCCGCCGCTGCCGATGCGCGCAAACAGGTTGCCCAGCACGCCAATCGAAAAGCTCGGAATACCGAACAGCGTGCGTGGGAACAGCGGCCCGGCCACACGCCCCGCGTGCAACCAGTAAGCCGTGAGCGCCGCCAGCCCGAAGATCAGCAGCACGAGCACCGTCGCGTGCTGGAAGCCCAATTCCGACAGGCCATCCAGCGAGAATGACACCGCCGCCATGCCAAACGCCAGCATGAGATAGCCCGACCAGTCGAAGCGGCTGTCATCCTCGGCACGCACATCGGGCATGACCTTTAGCGTGACCAGCGCGCCAATCACGCCTACGGGAATGTTGATGAGGAAGATCCAGTGCCACGACGCCGCCTGCACCAGCCAGCCACCCAACGTCGGGCCGATCAGCGGGCCGATCAGCCCCGGAATGGTGACGAAGCTCATGGCCGGCAAGAACTGCTCGCGCGGCACCACTCGCAGCACCGTCAGCCGCCCCACGGGCATCAGCAACGCGCCACCCACGCCCTGCACCACGCGCGCGGCAATCAGCATGGTCAGGCTGCGCGACTCCGCACACAGCAACGAGCCGATGGTGAACAGGAAGATGGCCGCGAAGAACATCTTGCGTGTGCCGAAGCGATCGGCCAGCCAGCCCGAGGCGGGCATCAGCATGGCGGTCGTCAACGTGTAAGCGATGATGACCGATTGCATCTTCAGCGGGCTTTCCGACAGGCTGCGCGCCATGGCCGGCAAGGCCGTATTGACGATGGTGGAATCCAGCGTCTGCATGAACAGACCCATGGCCACCAGCCAGAGTAACGGTTTGAGAGAGGTATCGACGGAAACGGAAGATGACATGGCGAAGCAGTTGGGCGTGCGGCGGAGCCGTCATTGTGGCGTGCCCCGCCCGGGCTCGCAAACGGTGTACCCGGCAAAACGGCACGTTCCGCCCTACCGCCAACGTGGGCACTGGGCTCTGCCTATACTGGAACGTTCGCCCTCGTCACTCGTGCCTTTCCTCCCGCCATGACAACCCCCACCGCCACCCGCCTTGAACGCGACACCTTTGGCCCCATTGAAGTCCCCGCCGATCACCTGTGGGGCGCGCAAACGCAGCGGTCACTGCAGAACTTCGACATTGCCGGCGACCGCATGCCGCGCGAACTGATCGACGCGCTGGCGCGCATCAAACGTGCCAGCGCCGCCGTCAACCATCGCCTCGGCCTGCTGTCCGCCGACAAAGCCAACGCCATCATTGCCGCCGCCGACGAGGTTATCGCCGGCAAGCACCCGAACGAGTTCCCTCTGGTGGTCTGGCAAACGGGCTCGGGCACGCAGACCAACATGAACATGAACGAGGTGCTCGCCAACCGCGCCAGCGAGTTGCTCGGCGGCGAGCGCGGCGAAGCGCGCCTCGTGCATCCGAACGATGACGTCAACCGCAGCCAGTCGTCCAACGACGTGTTCCCGACCGCCATGCACGTGGCCGCAGTAACGGCCATCACGCACCATCTGATTCCGTCGCTGCGCACGCTGCGCGAAACGCTTGCCAAGAAGGCCGCAGATTTCGACGGCATCATCAAGATCGGCCGCACGCATCTGCAGGACGCCACGCCGCTCACGCTCGGCCAGGAGTTCTCCGGCTACGTCGCCCAGTTGCAGCACAACGAAACGCATCTGAACGCCGCGCTGCCGCACTTGTGCGAACTTGCGCTGGGCGGCACGGCCGTTGGCACTGGCCTGAACGCACCCGCTGGTTACGCTGAGCAGGTGGCCGCCGAGTTGGAGCAACTCACCGGTCTGCCCTTCATCACCTCGCCGAACAAATTCGAAACGATGGCATCCGCCGATGGCCTCGTGCATGCACACGGCGCGCTGAAAACGCTAGCCGCCAGCCTGACGAAAATCGCCAATGACATCCGCTGGCTGGCAAGCGGCCCGCGCAGCGGCTTAGGCGAACTCTCCATCCCCGAGAACGAACCGGGCTCGTCCATCATGCCCGGCAAGGTCAACCCCACGCAAAGCGAAGCCGTGACGATGCTCTGCGCCCAGGTGTTCGGCAACGACGTCGCCGTCAACGTGGGCGGTGCATCGGGCAACTTCGAGCTGAACGTGTTCCGCCCGATGATCGCCTACAACTTCCTGCACAGCGTGCGCTTGCTGGCCGACGGCATGCGCAGCTTCAACGACCACTGCGCCGTGGGCATCGAACCCAACCGCAGCCGCATCGACGAACTGGTCCAGCGCTCGCTGATGCTGGTGACCGCCCTCAACCCGCATATCGGCTACGACAAGTCGGCGCAGATCGCCAAGAAGGCACACAAGGAAGGCACGAGCCTGCGCGAGGCCGCATTGGCGCTGGGCTACGTCACACCCGAGCAGTTCGATGCGTGGGTGCGGCCGGAAAACATGGTCGGCAGATAAGCGACGGACTCCCCCGGGCCCCGCGCAGACAGCCTCAGCGCGGGTTCGGAAAGCGGATGCGGAATTCGGTGTACTCGTGCTCGACCGAATGGCACGAGATGCCCGCGCCCCAGCTATGCAGCACCTTGCGACAGAACATCAGGCCAATGCCCGTGCCGCGATGCGCGGGGTAGGAAACGAACGGCTGGAACATCCGCTTGAGCACAGTCGGCGGCACCCCGGCCCCGGTGTCGCGCACCACGATCTCCACGGTTTCGGGCTGCAGCGCATAACCGATGTGGATGCTGCCCTTGCCAACGCGGTGGATGGCTTCCAGTGCGTTCTTGGTCAGGTTGGTGATGATGTGTTCGAACAAGCTGGCGTTGCCCAGCACCTGCACGCCCGTGCTTGGCGCGATGGACACCAGCTCCCGCGTGCCCGGCTCGAACGGATAAGCGCCCACTGCCGAGCAGATCGCCTCATGCGGGTCGAACCAGCCGGTGCTGACGGTTTGTGGGTCTTTTGAGTTGGCGACCAGTAGTTCGATACTGGTGTTGGCGCGAACCACATCGGCACGCATGCGCTCGACGGCTTGCTGCACAACCCGCAAATCGGGATGATCGACCGGCACCATGTTCGGCAGGCGCTTCTGGATACCTTGTGCTGTCAGCGCGATGCTGGCCAGCGGCGTTCGCAGCTCATGGGCAACGGTGCCCAACGCCAATTCCATACCACGCCGCTTGTGTTCCGCCAAAACCTGTCGATCCAACTTGATGACAATGAGCACCGCAATGACAAACGCCAAAATCGGGATTTGGACCAGCAGGGTGTGCCAAGGAAACGTGTCAACGGCGTGGCCAAGCAGAAAAAACAGCGTTGTCGCAGCAATCGCTCCCGTTGTAAGCGAGACCAAGGCGAATGTTGCACCGAAGTGGAACAAGATCACCACCGCGATCATCACGGATTCTGCCCATACCATCGTTCCCGCGTTTTTCAGGTAGAAGAAGATAAAGGCAAAAGGCAAGCCGGCCGTAATTACGAACAGCGCGTAAGGCGGCAGCCATTTGTACTGAGACAGCCGGGTTGCAAACAATAACGGGATGAACAGCAGCATGCACAGCAATCGCAACCAAAGATTCTCATAGGGTTGCGGAAACACATACGCCCAGATCCAGAAATACAGTGGATGCCCTACCACGCCCAGCACACCCACAAAGCGGATGCGCTGCAAACGTGCGGCACTCTCTTCATCAACGAGTGCCGCTTGCACCAGGGTATTCACCAGCTGCTGCCAGCGTCGAACCACCCAACTGACTGGGTTATCTGGCAATACGTTGACCTGCTCTATCGTCATAAGGTCTTGGAAAACTCTCTCAATGCGTCAGCCGGAGCGGCTCGTCTCGCCCGTCGCGTAGAGGGCCACGCATCCAGCCCCACTTGGTCACGAATGTCCCCCAGCACGCTTAATAAACGCTGGATATCTGCCGGGGCAATTTTGGCATGCAGTGTCAGCCGGATTAAAGCTCGATTTTTAGGTGTAGCAGGTGCACAGAATACAGCGCCAAAAATTCCATTGGATTGCAATGCGTCACGAAGAATTTTGACCTGCGGTTCCGAACCCGCCTCCAGCGCGATGATCTGCTCGGTACCTTGCTCAATGTTGTAACCCAACTGGGCAATGCCGGTTCTGATTGAACGCGTAATCGCATGGAGTTTCTGCCGACGATCATCCGCGGCAGCAATAAAGTCCACCGCAGCATCAAACCAGGCCAACTCATGACGCAGGAGCCCCGAACTAAAGATAGCTGGACGCGCCTCCACGGTGAAGAATTCCTTGAACGTACCACTGCAGGCGACGAATCCCGCGCGGCCGGCAAACGCCTTGGCTAACGAGGCGGTCCGAAAGTGCACCTTCGCCTCAAGACCGAGCTCCACCACCAGGCCCGCGCCGCTGGGTCCGTGCGTACCCAGGGAGTGAGACTCGTCCACCACGAGCACCGACCCGGTGGATTCTGCAAGCGCTGCGACCTCCCGTAGGGGTGCAACACTGCCTGTCGTACTGTAGACGGCATCCACCACAAGGATGCCCGGCCCAGTGCACTCCAGTTGCCGCCTCAGATGTTCAACATCGTTGTGGCGGAACGGAACAGCCCGAGCCTCAGCAGCATGAATCCCCTCCCACAAGGAGGCATGCGCATGCATATCCACATAGACCGGCACGCCGGGCCCAGCGATGCATTGGATCAATCCCACATTGGCGGCCCACCCCGACTGCGCAATCAAACCGGCCTCAGCCCTCATCAGCTTGGCCAGTCGAGCCTCTAGCCGGCTCTGCGGCGTGTCGCCATGCTGAAACACAGCAGACATCAGCACCTCATGCTCATGCCCAAGTAGCGCGCGCGCCTGCGCACGCACAAGTGAACGCTCGCCGAGGAGACACAGATAGTCGTTGCCGTTCAGAAGCAACGCGTCTGGACCTGGCATCAACCCATGCAACAGGTGATCGCCACCCCAGAGTTTTCCCATGCGGTCATCGAAGTGACGCCGCATGCGGGCCTCGATCCAGTCCGGCAATGCCGGTGGCGCAACGAAAGGTGTGGGAACAAGTGAAGAAGGAACTTGCGTGGGCAGTGTGGTCATGAAGGCCTCGTCGGTTGATGAAAAACACCGATGGCCTTGCATCCGCCATCGGAATGCAACCCGAAGTACCACTCTGCCCGTCATGGGTGAAACATGAACAGGCTGAAATATGTATTAAACCGAAAGGCCTAGACCGTTCATCAGCCGCGCTGCATGACGCGTACATCCACGCGTTCGGGCGCCAACGCCCGCTCAAATACCGCGCGGGCGGCATGCGTCGTGCCCGTGCCGCACATGAACGCGTCCACGGCGGCAAACCCATGTTCCGGCCAGGTATGGATGGAAAGATGGGATTCCGCCAGCAGCAGCACGCCGGTCACGCCGCCCTGCTCACCTGCCGGCAAACCGGCGCGCAGCGAATCAAAGCGATGCAGGTGCGCATGCAGGATGGTCGCCCCCAGCGCAGCGGCCGCCGCGCGCAAGGTAGTTTCCAGCGCCGCCGGATCGCGCAGCAAATCAGGCGCGATCCCGTACAAGTCGAGCAGCAGATGCTCCCCCACCGCGGCGGGTACATCGGCCATGGAGGGCGGCACGTCAGTCCGCGTCACTTGTGGCCCCCGCTGAAGCCACCACCATAACCACTGCCGCCCGAAGAACCGCCCCAGTAGGACGAACCGCTGGAGCTATTGCCGTACGACGGCGTGCGCGGCGCGGCAAACCCCGCCTTCCAGTCCATGTATGTCGCGCCGATGACCACCGCCACGGCATAGAAGACGAACCACCCCTTCATTCGCCACCCCCAACCTTGGCGACCAGCCACGCCGGCACAATCAGCAACAGCGCCGCAAACAACGTGATCACAAACACTGACCCCGGCGCCATGAAGAACGGCACAAGGTTCAGCAAGCCCAGCAGCACGCACGCCACCACGGCCACCGTCATGTAATTCGACGACGATTCTTCAACCGGTTCCGGCACCACCTTGCCGAACCACGCCTTGATCTGCGCGGCACTCACCGGCGTGCTCTTGGACCACGTCAGCTCATGCGCGTCGCTCTCGGCGGCGAGGCTTTCCTGGCCGGCGGTGTATTCCACCACGCGCGTCTGGTCGCCCGCCTGCACGCGCCAGTTGAACGCGCCGGCGGCGTAGGTCACGCGGGCGGTGTAGTCCTCGTCGCGGGTGTATTGCGTATTGCCGAGCGTGGCTTTACGGCCGTCGGTCTGTGTGGGCCAGCGGTCGAGCACGTTGGCGCGGAACCAGCCGTCATTGGTTTCGACCATCCAGCTGAAACCGCGCTTGGGCGTGTACAGCAGGTATTCAAACCATTCACCGCCACCGTCGACCACCGTGCGGCGCATCACGCCAATGACCTGCCACTGCTGGCCATCGATGAGCGCCTTGTCGCCCAGTTCCAGCGTGGTGACAACCTGCGGCACTGACCGCGCGCGGGCGATGATCTCGCCGCGCGGTGTGGCCGCATCGATGGCCGCGCCGCAGCCCGGGCACAGCACGTGGCCGGTCATGCCGGGGCTGAACGGAATCGACGTGCCGCACTGCGGGCAATCGAGGTTGGTGAGTTTGCGCGGAACGCGGCCGGCGGTTTCCTTGATCTCGGCGTCGGTGCGCAGGAGCTGGCACTTGAGCAGTTCGAGCGTGGTGGCTTCGCCCACGTAAAGCGTCGGGGCAGTGCCGTCAGAGTAGTCCAGCGTGATGAACGCATCGTCGCGGCGGCCATCGGCCACCTTGGCATGCCAGCCTTCGCCCACGCGGAACGGCAACTCACCCTGGCCGCCGGTGCAATCGGCCTCGCGCACGTCGGACAGCGTGAACGGCTTGCCTTCCGCCTCGTACTGCAGACCCGGACGCAGCGTCTCAAAGGCGACAGCGTTGGCCGGTGTGCCGCGCGAAAAGGTGATCGTCACTTGCCCGGAGGCTTCTGCCAGCCAGCCATCGGTGCCGTCATCGAAGAGGATGTACCACTCGTTCCAGAAGCCGGCGTCGTAGCGCAACTGAATGCGACCGACGACGGTGAACGCCTTGGTCTTGTAGCGCCCGGTGGTGCCGATCTGCACGCGTGCGTAGTCCTCCAGCACGGCGGACATCTTGCCGATGTCGGACAGCGTCTCGCCGTCGCGCAGCAGCGTGCTTTTGCAGAAGCTGCACACCGTCATGACGGCGGCGGCAGACTTCAGTTCCACCGGCGCGCCACACGCCGGGCAGTTGGCATGAAACATGGTCAGGTCGTTCGATCGCGCGAAACATTGCGCAGAAAAACGGGCGGCTTACGGTGCCGCCCGATCATCCAATCCGTAAGGCTGAAGATCAGCCTCCGGTCAGCGCCTTGAGCACAGCAGCCTTGCCAGCATCAAAGTCCGCTTGCGTGATGAGGCCCTTGTCGAGCAATTCCTTGAGCTTGCCCAAACGTGCGGTCGGGTCGTCTGCGGCCGGCGCTGCAGGCGCGGCGGCGGCCGGTTGCGCTGCCGGCGCTTGTGCGGCACCGCCCTGCACTGCCGTGCGCAGGCTGTCAGCCATCGCCTGGCCCATCGCCAAGCCCGCTGCCAGGCCGGCGCCTGTGCCCGCGATGCCACCTTCATTGCGCGCCGCCAGCGGCAGCGATTCAGCTGTCTGGTACTGCGTGAAGCGCTGCATGTCGCCGGTCATGTCCATGCTGATGCGGCGGTCCAGCGCGGCCTGCAGTTCGTCCGGCAGCGTGACACTGGAGACCTGGAAGCTATCCAGCGCCAGGCCGTACTGCGTGAACTGCGGCGCCAGAGCCTCGCGCACCTTGTTCGACATCAGCATCTGGTTGGCGGCCAGGTCCAGGAACGGCACACCGGATTCGCCAAACGCCGTGGCCATCGCACCCATGATGACGGGGCCGAGTTGCGCCTCGACTTCATCCACGGTGTAGATGTCGCGCGTGCCGCTCACCTGCTGGTAGAACAGCTTGGGGTCGGCCACGTGGTAGGCATACACGCCAAAGGCGCGCAGGCGCACCATGCCGAAATCCTTGTCGCGCACCGTGACCGGCTGCGGCGTGCCCCAGCGGCGGCCGAGCTGCTGGCGCGTGCTGAAGTAGTAGACGTCGGACTTGAAGGGGGACTCAAACAGCTTGTCCCAGTTCTTCAGGTACGTGAGAACGGGCAGCGTCTGCGTGGTCAGCTTGAAGGTGCCGGCGCTGAACACATCGGCGATCTGCCCTTCGTTGACGAACATCGCCATCTGCGAGTCGCGCACGACCAGGGTGCCGCCGTTCTGGATTTCCATGTCCTGCATGGGGTAGCGCCAGGCGAGCACACCGTCTTCGCTCTCCGTCCACTGCAGGATGTCAATAAACTGCTTTTTGATAAAACTGGACAGGCTCACAGCAAACTCCTTCGCAATGATTTGCGGGGCAGGAACAATCAGAAAATCAGGACACGAATCAGGACAGGCACGCCGCGTTGATCACACCAACCGCCAGCGCGCTCACGCCAAACAGCATACCGGCGGCAATGTTGTTGTGCTCGATCTGGAGGCGGTAGTCCGGCATCAGCCGCGTCAGCACCAGAAAGACGATCAATTGCACGATCGACGCCATCACCGCCCAGAACAGAAACGGCATCAGGCCATCGGCGTGCGTGATGCTCGACGCGATGGTCAGCACGAAACCAAGCAGCGCACCGGCCAGCGACAGCGCCGCCGCAATATTGCCTTCACGGATCAGCTTGAACTCGTCATACGGCGTCAGACGCAGGTAGATGAAGAAGAAGCCAGAGAACACCAGAGCACCCGCCAGCAGGTGCGAGGCGTAGGCGATCACGGAAGCGGTCATGTCGGGCATGGCAGATGGTGGCCAACGTGGGCTGGCAGTGCATAGGTGGCGCCACTATAGCGGCTCATGCGTCGCTTGCGTACCCCCCATTCTGTTGCGCGCGATGCGCTCGCGGCGGCACGAAAAAGACGGCACAATCGCGCTCGCCATTCGGGTCCGCCGTTTGTTAACGCCCCTTCATTTTCCACCCTTGCCGCATGTCGACGCCGCAGCCTGACGCCACTTACGAATCCACGCAGCCGGCCGGCCGCGGCAATGCCCTGCTCGTTCTCGCTGTCTTCATCGTCGCCTCGTGCGGGCTGGCCTACGAACTGATTGCCGGGGCATTGGCTTCGTACCTACTGGGCGATTCCATCCTGCAGTTCTCCTCCATCATCGGCGCGTACCTGTTTGCGATGGGCATTGGCTCGTGGCTCTCGCGCTATGTGGCGGATGATGCGCTGCTCGCCCGCTTCGTCGATCTGGAACTGCTGGTGGGGCTGTTTGGCGGTGTATCGGCGGCAGCGCTGTTTGTGTTGTTTGCGGTGGAATCCGCACCGTTCCGGCTGGTGCTGTATGCGCTGGTGACGGTGATTGGCGTGCTGGTGGGCATGGAGATTCCGCTGGTGATGCGCATGCTGCATCGCCGGCAAGCCAAGTTCTCCGACCTGGTCAGCCGCGTGCTGACGTTCGATTACCTGGGCGCGCTGGCGGTGTCGCTGCTGTTTCCGCTGGTGCTGGCGCCGCGCCTGGGGCTGGTGCGTACCGGTTTCCTCTTCGGCCTGTTCAACACGGCGATTGCGGTGTGGACGCTGTGGCACTTCCGCGCCGAGCTGGCCCTCACCGCGCGCATGCGCACGGCCATGGCGTGGCGCGCGGGCGCGGTGGCGGCGGCGCTGCTGGCGGGCTTTGGCGCGTCGGACAAGCTCACACATTGGTCGGAACGCGCGCTCTTTGGCGACGAGATCATCCACGCGATTTCCTCGCCGTATCAGCGGCTGGTGGTGACACGCTGGAAGGATGATCTGCGCCTCTACATCAACGGCAACCTGCAGTTCTCCTCGCGGGACGAATACCGCTACCACGAGGCGCTGGTGCTGCCTGCGCTGGAATCCGTGCGCGGCGCGCGACGCGTGCTGGTGCTGGGCGGCGGTGACGGCCTCGCGCTGCGCCAGATCCTGAAGTACCGCGAAGTCGAACACGTCACGCTGGTCGATCTGGACCCGCGCATGACGAACTTGTTCTCGCATGCGGAAGCGCTGGTGGCGCTCAACCAGCATTCGTTCAGCGACCCACGCGTGACAGTGGTCAACGCCGATGCGGGGCAATGGCTGCAGACCGCCACCGACATGTTCGACGTGGCCATCGTCGATTTTCCGGACCCGTCCAACTTCAGCATCGGCAAGCTGTATTCGGTGCCGTTTTACCGGCTGCTGTCGCGCCATGTGGCGGATACGGGGCTCGTGGTCATTCAGGCGACGTCGCCCTACTTCGCACCGCGCTCGTACTGGTGCGTGGACGCGACCTTGAAGGAAGCCGGCTACCGCACGTGGCCGTATCACGCGCTGGTGCCGTCGTTTGGCGAATGGGGCTTCATCCTGGCGGCGCCGGGCCGTGCGGACTTCCAGCCGCCCACGTCCTACCGCGTGCCGACACGCTTCCTGGATGCCGACACCACGCGCCAGATGTTCAGCTTCGCGCCCGACATGCCGCGCCCGCAGGTGGAGCCCAACCGGCTGAACAATCAGTCGCTGGTGCGGTATTTCGAAGAAGACTGGCACGGCGTGCTGCGCTGATGGCGACGCGACGCAGCTTTCTGGTGGGCGCGGCGGCGGCCGGTGTGGCTGCGGCAGGTGCTGCTTCGTGGGCCGGCTTTCGCGCCTTGACGGAGATCACGCCCAAGGTGCGCATGCCTGGCCAGGCTGCCGGCCACCAGTTACGCGATCTGCGTGCCTTGCCCGCGCCATCGGAAACACGGCGCGTCGGCGTGGCCATCTGTGGCAGCGGCATCGGCGGATTGAGCTGCGCATGGCGGCTGGCGAAGAGCGGCCGGCACGATGTGGTGGTCGTGGAGGGGCCGGAGCGCTACGGCAACGCCGCCGGTGGCGGGTTCAATACGGCGTCGGGCACCCAGCGCTTTCCGACGGGCGCGCATTACCTGCCGCTGCCGTCGATGGAATCGACGCATGTGCGCGAGATGCTCGCCGACTTTGGCGTGATCGAGCGCAACCCATTTGCGCTGCGCCCCACCTATGACGAACGGGTGCTCGTGCATGCGCCGGATGAACGCCTGTGGCTCGGCGATCGCTGGCAAGACGGCTTCGTCCCGCATGAGGGCATCACGCCCGAAGAGCGTGCCGAGCACACCCGCTTCTTCGCCCACATCGACCGCCTGCGCCAGACTACCGGCAATGATGGCCGACGCATCTTCACCGTCCCCACGGCGCTGGCTTCCGCTGACCCGGCCTGGCGCGCGCTCGACACACTCACCTTCCGCGACTGGCTGCACCGCGAGGGTTACCACGCCACCACGCTGCACTGGTATGCCGATTACTGCTGCCGCGACGACTATGGCAGCACCGCCGACCACGTCTCCGCGTGGGCCGGCATTGCCTACTTCGCCAGCCGCGGCGGCATGGCCAGCAACGCCGAACAGGGCACCGTACTCACGTGGCCGGAAGGGCTGGACTGGATGGCCGAACGGCTCTTTGAAGCTGCCGGTTTGAAAGAGACGGGCCGCCTATTGACTGGCAGCGCCGCACGCATCGGCACAACAAACGAAGGCGGCGCGCATGCTTTCGCCGATGTGCTGCAAGCCGATGGCCGCGTCATACGGCTGCTGGCCGACCACGTGGTCAGCGCGATGCCGCTGCATGTAGCTAAACATGTCGTCGAGGGCTTTGACGTGCCCGCCGCCGAGCTGCCCGAAGCCGCACCGTGGCTGCTCGCCAACCTGTTGATCGAAGGCTTTCCGCCCGAGCACGACGACACGCCGCTCGCGTGGGACAACGTGGTCTATCGCGGTACGGGGTTGGGCTATGTGGTGGCCAATCACCAGGACATTCGCGTCGGGCCACCTGCGCAAAGCGTGTTCACGGCCTATGTGGCGCTGTCGGACATGACGCCCAAGGCCGCGCGCGAATGGCTGCTGAAGGCACCGCCACAGGCGCTGCTGGATCGCGCGCTGGCCGATCTCGATACGGTGTACGGCATCCGCCTGCGCACACAGATCCGCCGTGCCGACCTGACGCTACGTGGCCATGCGATGGCCATTCCCACGCCGGGCTTTCTCTCGCGGCCGGGCATTGCGCGCCTGCGTAAGAGCGCCGGACCGATCCACTATGCACATGCGGACCTGTCCGGCTATTCGGTCTTCGAAGAAGCCGCGTGGTGGGGTGACCGCGCGGCGCGGGTGATTCTGGCCGGTTAGCCCTTGCTCCAGAGCGTACGACCAAAGAACGTCAGCGCGCGGTCCCACGCATGCTGCGCCCACACCGGGTCGTATTGCGTGGCGGCAATGCGGTTGGGGCCGACGGCGGTTTCGTTGGCGAAGGCGTGGTGTGCAAGGTAGCGGTGGAAGTCGACATCGACACCGGCGCCGGTCAGCTTCTTTTCCAGTTCGTCAACCGTTTCGATCTTGAAGAAGCCATCTTGCGTGGCCCAGTGGCCCTGCACCGGCACCTTGATCTTCGAGGCATCGATGTACTCCAGCGGCGGGCAGCCGTACCAGACCACACCGGCAGCGGCTTCGGGCACATTGCACAGCGCCAGCAGCGTCAGTGCGCCACCCATGCAGTAGCCCGTCACGCCCACGCGGTCGCAGGTCTGCTTGAGGTACTGCACGGCGCCGCGCACGTCTTGCGTGGCCGCATCGCCAAAGTTCAGGTTGCTCATCAGGTGGTGAGCCTCTTCCTCTTCCACCGTCATCGAGCCTCGATAGAGATCGGGCACCAGCGCCACATAGCCGGCGCGCGCGAGGCGATCCGCCACGCCCTTGATCTGGTCATTCAGGCCCCACCACTCCTGGATGACGACCACCCCGGGGGCGCCCTCCGCCTTGGCCGGCTTGGCCAGACAGCCCTGGAGTTCACGCCCGTCCGGGCGCTTGAACGAGATCATGGATCCTTGCGGCGCAGTCATGCGTGGCTCCTTTGCCTGAAACGAAAGCGCACAGCATAGCCGCGGGCCGTGAAATTTGCAGCCGCCCCTCGCGATGATCCAAGTGAGCTAAAGCCTTCCCCAACAAATTTAACCCGGGTATTATTGACCAACCTTTATTACCCGGGTAATAATTAGCGAACGACGCCTGCGAATCAACGCAGGCTTGACCACACATCCATCGCACAAGGACCCACCATGACCAACCGACGAGAACTGAAACGCCAGTACCTGGAGACCCGAAGCCGCGCGGGCGCAGGCTGGGGTGTTTATGCCATCCGCAACCTCATCACCGGCCGGGCGCTGGTCAAAGGCAGCACGAACGTGCAGGGCACGCTCAACCGCCATCACTTCGAGCTGAAGCACGGCACCCATGCCAACGCGTTGCTCCGCAAGGACTGGGCAGACCACGGCGAATCGAGCTTCGTGTTTGAAGTGCTCGATCTGGTCAAGCACCGTGAGGCGCCGGACTTTGATGCGGCGCACGAACTGGAAACGCTGGTCACGCTCTGGCGCCAGGAAGTCCCCTGCCAAGGCGCATGTGGCTATGAAAACGAGGAGCGCGCAGCATGAGTACCCCGGGATTCACGTTCTGCATGGCAGTGCAGCGCGCACAGGCCAGCCTGCAGCGCAAACTCGACGACAAGCTCGGCACGCACTACGGCATCGATTTCGCTGATTTCGTGCTGCTGGATTGGCTGGCCTCACATGCAGACAGCCACGCCAGCCTCGCAGAGTGCGCGCAGCCGCTCGGGCTGCCTCGCCCTGCCGTGCTTCAGCGCGTGCTGGCGTTGGAGAAGATCGGCCTGGTCGAGCGCCAAAGCACGCACGCGGGCCGCCAGATTGCCATTCGCCCCGCAGGCAAGACGCTCGCGCACAACGCACGCGAGACCATCGACAGGCTCTGCGGCGAGGCGCTGACGGCAATCGAGCCGGCATCCATCGCCTCGGCGGAAGTGTCGCTGCACACCTTTGCCAAGGCCCGCGTGCTGACAGCGCTCTGATACCCCTCCTTCTGGGAGCAGGCAGGCGGCGCAAAATCTCTATCATGGCGGCACGCTCATTCCTGACATGACAAACGCCATGATCAAAACCCTTGCCCTGATCGTCTACCTGCTGGTACTGCTGATCCACGTCTACATCGTCGTGCTGGAGATGGTGTTGTGGAAGTCGCGCGGCCCGAAGGTGTTCCGCATGACGCCCGAGAAAGCTGCCGAAACCGCAGCCATGGCGTCCAACCAGGGCCTGTACAACGGCTTTCTGGTAGCGGCGCTGGTGATCGGGCTGGTCGCGCCGGACCCGGCCATCAACGCCGCGTTTGCGTTGTTCGGGCTGATCTGCGTGGCGGTGGCCGGCATCTGGGGCGCCATCACTGTCAGCCGGCGGATTCTGTATGTGCAGACCGTGCCTGCGGTGGCAGCGCTGGTGCTGCCATTGTTTGCCTGACGGCGGTGTGCGCTCAGGCGACGGCGGCGATGCTTGCCTGCACCGCTGTCGCGCACTAGCTTGAAAGGAGTCAGAGGGCCGCACCGCACCGGAGGCGCCCTCCCAACGGGATTTCACACATGCCGCAGCGTTGCCGCCAAACATGCGTCCTGACGCTGCTGGTGGTGGCCGTATGCGGCACGCCCGTCTCCGCTCAAGTGAGGAACGCCATGACGCTCACCTTGACCTCTCCGGCCTTTGCCCCCGGCGGCGAGATCCCCAGCCGTCTCACATGCGAAGGCTCGGATACATCGCCACCGCTCGCGTGGACGGGTGTACCGGCAGGCGCACGCAGCTTGGCATTGATCGTCGATGACCCGGACGCCCCCGATCCGGCAGCACCGCAGATGACGTGGGTCCACTGGGTGCTCTATAACATCCCGCCCGGCACCACGTCGCTGGCCGAAGATGCCGCGCGCAAGGGTCTACCGGCCGGCGCGCGCCCCGGCAACAACGACTGGCAGCGCACCGCTTACGGCGGCCCATGCCCGCCCACCGGGCGGCATCGCTACTACCACAAGCTTTACGCGCTGAACGTGGAACTGCCGGAGCTGGGCGCACCCACCAAGGCCGAACTGGAACGCGCCATGCGCGGTCATGTGATGGCAGAAGCCGAACTCATCGGCACCTACCAGAAGCACAAGCCCTGAGCCCCGCCTCTGAGCAACTCAAGGTTTGGCGACTGCACCCTTGCGGAACAGCGCATACGGCACGCCGCGCTCCGGGTGTGCCGTCGTCTCGTTGATGAAGCGCTCCACATCGGGCACGTCGTGCAGCGCAGTCATGAACGGCTCGAACGTGTAGCCCGGCGCCACGCAACCCTGCACAAGCATCCAGCGCTGCCACACCGTCACCCACAGCGTCGTGTTTTGCTTCCAGCCCGGCACGTGGATGGCCATCCACTGCAGGCGCCGCTGAGCCGTCTCGGCAATCTCGTCGTCGTATGCAAAGGCGTTGGGTAAACGACAGCGACCTTCGACCCAGCAATGGTTGCCGTGCTCGATGCGATGGTGGGAATCACGTTTCCACTCGGCCTCGCTGATGCGCGGACCGGCAGGCTCGGGGCAGTTGGCCACGCCCGACGATATCTGGAAGAACGGGTCGTGACCGCGGTTCTGCAGGTCGTCTTCGGCATGCGTGGGAGACGCTGCCAACAGCAGTGCCAGTGCAATGCAGCGTAAGTCGATCGTCATGGCGGCCTCCTGGCGGACTGGGTCCACTGAATCACTGAAATTGGTCGGTGCCTGCCACGCCATGCGGGCACATCGCGTCGTTGCAAATGCTCGCAATAGCCAGCTATTGCTGCGCTCTGCGCCTAGCGCGGCATCCCGCCTGGCATGTCCTGCCCCTCCCATTTCAATGATTCAGCGGACTAGCGCAATCGTGTGCTGCAAAGCATAGGTGCTACGTGGCACAGCGGCCAGGGATCAGCTCAGCGGAATCTCGAAGATCCACTTCAGCGTCCAGCGGTCGGTTGCGCGTGTCAGGCCACGCCCAATGCCGAAATTGAAAACAAACGGCTTGAGGTCCACATCGAATGCCAGAAATGCCGTGTGCTGCTGTTCGTGCAGTGGCGCGATATGGTTGATGGGGCCAAGCCCGGCGTAATACTCCATGCCGGCACGCACGCCCGTGGCAACCGTCCGCGCAATCTTGAAACTGGGCGCGGCTTCCGGCACGCCGCTGCGCCCATCCCCCGAGAGATTCCAATCCAGCACCGGATTGACCGCCCATAGCCACCGGTCATCCTGATACCCATAGATGGGCCGGAGTTCCATCGCGTTCTGCGACGCCTCGAAACGCCCAGCCACGTGGGCAAGTTCCACGTTGATGCCTGCAAATTGCCCAACGCCATCAACGGGCCGAACGGGCATCCATTTCACCCGAACCTTGGGACCGGTCACGTAGTACGTGTTCTCGCGCGTGAGCGTGGTCGGCACATACAGCCCCAACTCCAAAGACGGCGTCAGGCTGTAGGAGAACTCTGCCGTGGCACGCCAGCCGTGGGGCGTCGTGACTTCGTTCGGATAGCTCGGCGCGTCAATGCCGCTGGGCGTGGTATTGACGTGCAACTCCAACCCGAACTCGCCCGGTGCGTTGATATCGCCGGTGTAGACCTGGATCTCATCAGGCAGCACCGCTTGCGCCGGCAGCGCCAATGCCGATAACACAACCGCCGTTCCCATCGCGCGCGCAGCCTGTGCAGACAACATGATGACCTCCGAAGCAATCCCGAGATCATAGTGAGGTCATAGTGTGCCGTGCGGAATAACCGGGAGGCGCAGATACAAATCTGCATAAGAGGCATTCGTATTTGCCGCCCTCGGCGTCGCCCTGCTACCTCGACTTGCCGTGTGCCGCGAGCATCGCGGCAAACACATCGTGCAACTCGGTCTCGCCGAAGCGCTGTTCGGAAACGCCCTTTTCGACATCGATCTGCCCGGCATTTACTGCGTCGTACAGTTCGGTGATGAGCTGCACGTGGTTCGCGCTCAAGCCCGCGCGCTGCAGCATCGGTGCCCAGGCCGCGCGCGGCACGGCTTCAGCGATGATCTCGCGGCCGATGACGGCGCTGAAAGCGCGCGCCACTTCGATCAGGCTCACCCGGCGTGGGCCTTCCACACTGACGATGCGCGTTGCCTTCCCCGCCAGGCCTTCCTGCAGGAGTTCCGCGGCCAGCGCGCCGACGTCCTGCGTTGCAACTGTTGCAAAGGCGCGATCCAGTGGTTGGTGCAAGCTCGGCAACCGCCCCGTCGCCAGCATGACCGGCAGCATCGCCGCCCAGTTCTGCGCGTGCTCGGCCGAACGCAGCAGCGTGAGGTGCGTGGCCAACGGTTTGAGCCGTTCTTCCAGCAGATGGAACAGCCGCGTGAGGCCCGTCCCGTAGTTCAGCTCCGCGCCGTAGTCCGACAGGGCCAGCACTGCGGGCGGCGGGTTGGCACGCAGCGCATCGGCGGCCACGTCGATCATGCGCTCCATGGTCGACGCTGGATCTGTATCGCCCACCGGCACCGGGCACAGTATCTGCACCGCCGTAGCGCCCTCGATGGCCGACGCGACGGAGGCTGAATCGGTCAGCTCAGCGATGGCAATGTCGCAGCCGATCTTGGCCAGCGCCTCACCTTGCCGACCATGACGCACCACCGCACGCACGGGGCACCCCGCGTTACGCAATGCCGTGGCGGTAGCGTGACCGACCTTGCCGGATGCTCCAAAGATGACAAACATGCTCGCGCTCCTATCAGAGGTGAGACGCGAGCTTAGGTCGCCCTCGCAAAGCGAACTTGCAGGAACGGAGGAATCTGGCAGATTCAGAGGATCGACTATGCGGACACCGCCCCTGCCCTGGCTGCCTGGGTGATATCGCGCGGCGTCACGCCAAGCAGCCGCTGCATCCACTGCGTCATATGGCTCTGGTGCGCAAAGCCGACGTCCAGTGCGATCTGCGAGGCGCTGCGCCGGCCCTCCAGCAACAGCGCCTTTGCGCGTTCCACGCGACGCTGCACGACGTAGCGATGGACAGGCACGCCCAGCGTGGCGCGAAACAGCACGTTGAAGTGCGGCACGCTCAGGCCGGCTTGTGCAGCCAACTCGGCCAACGTCAGCCGCCGGTGCAGATGCGCCTCGATGTAGTCGATCACGCGTGCAGCCACGCGGGGTGCCAGCGTCCGTGCGCTGTTCACTCCGCCAGCGGCGACATCCCGACTACTGCTCAGCAGGCGGACCACGAGCGCGGCGCGCAGGCTTTCCGCGTAGAGCGCGTCAGACCTGTCTTCCGCTTCCAGTTCGGCGCCAAGCGCGGCGGCCAGGTGCTGCACGCGCGTGTCGCGCCATTGCAGACGAGGCGTGATCTGAGCGTGGCGCAAGCCAATCTGCTCGCCGATGCTCCGCACAACGCCATCGCTGATGGCGATGCGGAGAATCCGGCAATCCGCATCGTCCGTCCACATGCCGGGCAAGCCGGCGGGAATCACGTCCGCATCGCCGTGTGCCTGGATGCGCGAATAGCGGCGGCCATCGCACACACAGTTCGCGCGCACCGGCGCACCCACATGCACGTTAATGCGGTGGCACTCCGTCGCCGGCACCCGGTATGTGCCCGGGCGGATGCCGAGCAGCGTGGCGGCAAAGCCGTCCCAGCCAAGGCCCTCGCTGGAGCGCAGGCTGACGGGAGCGGGTTCAAGCAAGGCGGCGGGCGTGGCGGCGTTCATGGCGGTGCGTGGACAGTGATCGCGCCGATATTCTGCTACCAACGCTGCGCCCCGGCATTGCCATGGAGAAGATCAAGCCCGCGCCGGATACTGCGCCAGCACCTTGTCGCGAATCGAGGGCTTGATGTTCGCCAGCGACATGTCGCCGTTGTAATGCGCCACCACGCGCGGGTTCATCACGCGGAACCACAACGGCGGCACATAGGCGATCAGGATCATCGCGGCATAACCCGCAGGCAATTGCGGCGAGTGCTCGAAATGTCGCAGCGCCTGGAATGAGCGCGTCGGGTTGGCGTGGTGGTCGGCATGCCGCTGCAGTTGATACAGGAACAGGTTCGTCACGACGTGGTTGCTGTTCCACGAATGCTGCGGCGTGCAGCGCTCGTAGCGGCCGCTGGGCAATTGCTGGCGGCACAGGCCGTAGTGCTCTAGGTAGTTCACCACCTCCAGCAGCGAAGCGCCGTAAATGGCCTGGATGATCAGGAACGGCACCGCCTTGAGGCCGATGAACGCGATGCACACGCCCCACAACACCACCGTCATCGCCCAGGCGTTAAGCACATCGTTGCGCCAGGACCAGACCGAGCGGCCTTGCTGTTCTAGACGACGCTTCTCCAATGCCCACGCCGATTTCACGCTGCCCACCACCGTACGCGGCAGGAACGCCCAGAACGACTCGCCATAGCGCGCGCTTGCCGGGTCGGCCGGCGTAGCCACGCGCACGTGGTGGCCACGGTTGTGCTCCACAAAGAAATGGCCGTAAGCGACCGGCGCGAGCGTGATCTTGGCCAACCAGCGCTCGAAACCGTCGGTCTTGTGTCCCAGCTCGTGCGCGGTATTGATCGAGATGCCCGTCACCACGCCCACTGAGAAGGCGAATGCGATGTAGTCGTACCAGGCGAGGTCATGCGTACGCAGCACCCACATCGCCACAGCAAAGCTCACGTAGAGCACCGTGGTCGCCAGATAGACGATGCGGCGGTAATAGCGCTGCTTTTCCAGCACGGGGACGGCGTCTTCAGGCGGGTTGTCGCGGTCGTCGCCAATCAGGAAATCGAGCAGTGGGATGATCGTAAACACGATGAACGGCCCCGCCCACCACAGCGGATGCCAGCCCGTGGCGAGCGCTGAAACGGCCGCAATGATGGGCAGCGTGATGGTCAACGCGCCGAGCATCCAGAGATAGCGCTTTCCGTCGGTCCACTCCACGGACGCGACCATGCCGGGTGTTGCCATTGTCTTCCTCCTGTTTTGCCCCGCTGGGTGGCTTGGCTTTGTGCGCATGCGTGCGCCGCCGGGGTCTTGCCCGACGCCTGTTTTATAGGCGCCGCAAACGCAGAGGCCAACGCGAGAAAGTAGGCGAGATCTTCCAAACAAAGGGGCTGCGGACCAGCCCTCTGGGCGCGGGAAAGACGATGCCGCTTGAAACGGCTGATTTAAAAACGGCCGTTCGATTTTGGCGCGATGCACACGCGAACAGCGTGCGACAAGTGCCGCAACCGCCGCAGTTCGGCCACACCGGTCAATACGCTAGTATTGGCGCCCACCCCTCCACCGCCTTTGCCCATGTTCCGTCTCAGGCTCTCCCTTGCATTCGGTTTGCTGGTGGCGCTCGTCTGCGTGCAGGCGGGCTTCGTCTACTGGGGCGCCAATCGCGTCAACGACTACGCGCAGCACAGCCGGCTCGCCAGCGACATCCAGTCCGAACTGCTGGAGTTGTCGGCCAACAAGCAGCGGCTGCGCGTCTGGGCGTCGCAGCGCCTGATGAACGCCGATGCGTCGCCTGAGGTGCGTGACCGGCTGCTGACGCGCATGCAGATCAGTGCTGCCACGCTCAAGCAGCTTGCCGCACGCGACATCACGTTGTGGAACGAAATCTCCGCGCGCGACGGCGTGCCGATCCCGCCAGAAGTCGAGCAGCTTGCCTCCATGGCGGAACTGTTGGGTGACAACATCGCCGCCGTGCAGACGCGCCTCCTCGGTTTGGTACCGCTGCAGCGCGATGCGGATTTCGCCGGCGTGTGGCGTGAGCTGAACCAAGTGTTCGACATGGCACGCGGGCGGGATTTGCGTGAACTCATCAACGGCGCCATCGAACGCCAGCGCAGGGCCGTGCCGATTGCCCGCGCCGCCACCGAGCGCGGCCTGGACCGCGTACGCACGCAGGCCATCACCATGGCGGGCCTGACGTTGCTGGCGGCCATCGTGCTGGCGCTGCACCTGGGCCGCCGACTGCAACGCCCGCTCGATCGCCTGCTCGACGGCGTGCGGGCGCTGCGGGCCGGCGCGCTGGACCACCGTGTGCCGCTCGGCTCCGGGGATGAGTTTGACCGCGTGGCGGAGGGCTTCAACGCCATGGCGGCAGAACTGCAACAACACCGCGCCGATGCAGATGCCGCACGCCGCCGCCTTGAAGACGCCGTGCAGGCACGCACCAGCGAGCTGCGCTCCGCCCACGACACCTTGCAGCGCATCGACCAGCGGCGCCGGCAGCTCTTCGCCGATCTTGGCCACGAACTGCGCACGCCCACCACCGCCATCCGCGGCGAAGCAGAGATCGCATTGCGCGGCGCCGACAAGCCCGCGCACGAATACCGTCTGGCACTGCAGCGCATCGTCGACGACACCAAGCACCTCACCGGTCGCATCAACGATCTGCTGCTGATTGCCAAGGCCGAAGCCGACCAGCTCGTCATGCAGTCGCACCCTGTGAACCTGCCTGCGCTCTTGCACGATGCCGCCGACTTTGCCGAAGCCCTGGGCGCCGAGCACGACGTGACCGTGCAACTAGCCCTGCCGGAACAGGCCGATGCGCTCACGCTGCAGGCCGATGCCGACCGCCTGCGCCAGGCGATCGTGATCGTGCTGGACAACGCCATCCGCTATTCGCCGCGCGGCAGCACCGTACGCATGCAGTGCAACGTGCAAGCGGATACCGTGCACATCGACATCCAAGACGAAGGCATCGGCATCGACGCCGATGAACTACCGCAGGTGTTCGAGCGCTTCGTGCGTGGCCGGCGCGCGCGGGCGCATCGGGCGGATGGCACCGGCATCGGACTGTCGATCGCGCGGGCCATCATCCAGGCGCACCATGGCGATATCACGCTGGAGAGCGCGCCCGAACAAGGTACCCGCGTGTGCATCGAACTTCCGCGCCACGCAACGCACGCGGCCGTCGCAAACGCCGAGCCTCACCATGAACATCCTGGTCATTGAAGACGATGCCCGTGTGGCGGATTTCCTCTCGCGCGGGCTGCGCGCCGAAGGGTATCGGGTGCAACTCGCCCGCACCGGTCCGGAAGGCCTGCAACTGGCGCGCGATGGCGAACCCGCGCTGCTGCTGCTCGACGTGATGCTGCCCGGCATGAACGGGTTGGAGCTGTGCCAGACGCTGCGCGCCGAGTGCAACCACGTGCCCATCCTGATGCTCACCTCGCTGAGCGAGGTCGAAGACCGGGTCGCCGGCCTGCGTCTGGGTGCCGACGACTACCTCACCAAGCCGTTCGCCTTTGAAGAACTGCTCGCGCGCATTGAAGCCCTGCTGCGCCGGGGCCGCGAACAACGCCCCAAAGCGACCGTCCTCCAGGCTGCCGATCTGGTGCTTGACCGCGAGCGCATGCAGGTCACGCGTGCCGGCAAGCCCATCGCTCTGACAGCGAAGGAATTGGCCTTTCTCGAACTGCTGATGAGCGCGCCAGGCCGCCTCTATAGCCGCGAGCGCATCCTTGCCAACGTCTGGGGTGCCAACGAAGATCCGTTGACCAACATCGTCGACGTCTACATCCGCCGCCTGCGCAGCAAGATCGACGAGGGCCACGCGCTGCCGCTGCTCAAGACCGTGCGCGGGCTCGGGTATCGGCTCGATAGCGAACCTCAGTGACTTTGGCGGATGCGCCCGCCCGCGTCCGTATTCATCCTGCGTTCATCTTCGACTCAGAAACACTTCATCGAACCCTCCGGCTGGCGTTCATCTCGCCGCCAAAGAATGGATCTGTGCCGCTTGAGCGGTGCAGCGTCGGACAACGACGCTTGAACCAGACCCTGAGAGGAAACTTCGATGAAACACCTTCGCGTCGTGCCCCTGATCGCCGCTGTCGCCGTCACCTTTGTCGCGTCGATGCCGGCCAGCGCGCAGACTGCGGCGCCCACCTGTGCCGCCGCGACCCCGCAACAGATCGCTGGCCTGTTCGACCGCTGGAACGCCTCGCTGCGCACGGGTGATCCGGACCATGTTGTCGCCAACTATGCCGCCGACGGCGTGCTGCTACCGACCGTGTCGAACCAGCCGCGCACGAACCCTGGCGAGATTCGCGCCTACTTCGTGAAGTTCCTCAAGAGCGGCCCGCAGGGCACGATCGACAACCGCATCATCAAGATCGGCTGCAATGTGGCGCAGGATGTCGGCACGTACACGTTCAAGTTTGCCGACGGCAAGACGGTGCATGCGCGCTACACGTACGTGTATGAGTGGCAGAACGGCCAGTGGCTGATTGCGCACCACCACTCGTCGGCGATGCCCGAGCGGGAGACAGAAAAAGAGAAGACGCACGGCTGATGCGCCTGCGTGCCCGGCCGCCAGTCTCCTGGCCGGGCGTACGCCCAACAGCGATCAGGCCAATGTCGGCAGGAACGCGTTGACCGCGTCGAGCACGGCCGATTCCTGCTCCCGGTGCGGCACATGCCCGCAACGCTGCACGAGCTTGAGCGTGGCGGGCGCACCAGCCAGCGTGACGATACGCTCGGGCTGCGCGGTGGAGCCGTATTCGTCTTCGGTGCCGTGCAGCGCCAGCACGGGGCTGCGCGCGGCCAGCAATGCATCGTCTAAGCACCACTGCGCAAAGGCGGGCGACAACCACGTGTTGACCCACGCATCCAGCACCCATTGCGCCTTGTCGCCGTGATACCGCTCAAGCCGGCCCATCTGACCCGACTCGGCAAACTGCGCCTGGGCAATGCGAATGCCTTCACGCGTCTGCTCTTCCACAAACGCTTGCGCAGACTCGGTGATCAAGCCCGCACAACGGTCAGGGTAGGCGGCCGCAATCGACACGGCCATCCCGCCGCCCACGCTGTGACCGAACACGATGAAGCGATCCACGCCAAGCTGCTCGGTCAGCGCTGCAAAGCCGCCGTACGCTTCCTGCTGTATGAACTCGGGATCGAGCTGCCCCGGGAAAGCATCGGACTTGCCGAAACCGAGCCGGTCATAGGCGACCACCGCATGGCCGGTCGACTGCGCCAGGCGCTGCGGAAAGTCGCGCCACAGTTCCACGCAGCCGAGCGAATCGTGCAGCAGCACGATGGGCGGCTTGGCCGCATCGTCCACCGGGCCGCCCCATTGCTTGGCGCAAAGACAGCCGTCCGGTGTGGTGATCCACGCCTCGGTGCCATCAACGGAAAGTGGGGAAAGCGACGCGGCCATCCTGGGCTCAGAACACGCGGTCCATCCAGCCGTGCGGGTCCGGGGCGCGGCCGTTCTGCAGGTCGACCAGCGCGGTCTTCAGCTTGGTCGTCAGTTCGCCCGCACCACCGTCGCCGATGGTGAAGTTGTGCTTGTGGCCCTTGACCTTGCCAATGGGCGTGACAACGGCGGCGGTGCCGCAGGCGAACGCTTCACGCAGGCGGCCGCTTTGGGCGTCGGCCTGCCATTGGTCGATGGAGTACGGTTCTTCGCGCACGGTCAGGCCCGTGCCGCGCGCCAGGGTGATCAGCGAATCGCGCGTGATGCCCGGCAGGATCGTGCCGGTGAGCGGGGGGGTCTGCAGCGAGCCGTCGTCGAAGACGAAGAACACGTTCATGCCGCCGAGTTCTTCAATCCACTTGCGCTCCACGGCGTCGAGGAAGACCACCTGGTCGCAACCCTCGCGCGTAGCCTCGGCCTGGGCGAGCAGGCTGGCGGCATAGTTGCCGCCGCACTTGGCGTCGCCCGTACCGCCGGGTGCGGCGCGCGTGTACGTATCGGACACCCAGATCGTGACGGCCGCCGAAGCGCCACCCTTGAAGTACGCGCCCACCGGGCAAGCGATCACGCAGTAGAGGTATTCCGCCGCCGGCTTGACGCCCAGTGCAACCTCGGTGGCAATCATGAACGGGCGCAAATACAGCGCCGAGCCTTCGCCCGACGGAATCCATTCGCGGTCCAGCTTCACCAGTTCGCGCACGGACTGCAAGAACAGGTCTTCGGGCAGTGCAGGCATTGCCAAGCGCTTGGCCGAGTTCTGGAAGCGGCGTGCATTGGCATCGGGGCGGAACAGTGCACCGCCGCCGTCCGGCAGGCGGTAGGCCTTCATCCCTTCAAAGATCTCTTGCGCGTAGTGCAGCACCTGGGTGGCCGGATCCATCGGGACGACGCCGCGCGCACTGATCTTGGCGTCGTGCCAACCCTTGCCCTCGGTGTAGCGGATGGTGGCCATGTGGTCGGTGAAGACACGGCCGAAAGCCGGGCTTTCCAGCAGGCGCGCGCGCTCATCCGCCGCAACAGCATTGGGGTTCTTTTCGATCGACAGGGCGAGGGGGGCCGATTCGGCAACGTTGTTCATACCGTCTCCAAGGTGTTTCGAGGGGCACAAAAAATGCCCAAACCGCTATTTTGCGCCAACGGGCGCGCAATTGGGTTGCGTATTCACGAAGACCCGGTTTCGGTGGCGGTATAGAAAACGCCCCCGGGGCCGAGTAGCACCGGGGGCAGGGCATCGCGCTTTCAAAGAGCCAGCGGCGGTTTCCGGTCAGAACCGGTGGCGCAGCGCCACGCGGGCCGTCATTTGACTGTTGGTCGACGAGGCACCCTGTGCGCTGGGGATATAACCATCGTCCAACGCGGTACCGGTCTTACCGCCCTTCACCGTCTGATACGAGGTTTGGACATAGACATCGGTGCGCTTGGAGAACGCGTAATTCGCCATCAGCCCAACGGTATGCACCAACGGTTTGGCATTGCCCGTGGCGGCGTCGTACTTCACGAGCGACAGCACGTATTGCCCGCCCACGAAGACGGCCGGCGTGATCTGGTATTTGCCGTTGATTTCAAAGTTGTGATAGCGCAACGAGTCGATCGGGCCGCCTGCCGAATTCGTCAGCGCGCCCAGATAGGTACTGTTCGTCGGCTTGCTGAAGTACGAAGTCGAATAGGCGAAGCCGACAATGGCTGGGCCAGCCGTGTAGTTGACACCTGCGCCCACGATACGCGTGAGGTCCGCCGTGAAATTGGCATCATCCCTTGCGAGCGCGCCCTTTTGCGTGTTGCCGGCGTGGTCGGCCTGCAGATAGCCCACCCCAAAGTTCAAGCCGCCCACGGCGTAGCTCGCACCGAGGCTGAACGTACGGTTGTTGGAGAACGACGCGTCTTCACTGAACGCATACGCACCGCCAAAGCGGAATCCACCCAGGCTCGGGCTGGCGTACTTGATGGTGTTGTCCAGTCGGAACGAGTTGTCGCTGTTGTCGTTGTCCAGCGGGTGGGCAAACTGCCAGCCTGCCCAGTTGCCGTTGGCCGTGGTCGGGGCAAAGTAATCGACCACCGAGTCATACTGGCGGCCCAGCGTGAGGCGGCCGTACTGGCGGCTCTCCAGGCCAACATACGCTTGCCGACCAAACATGCGGCCACCCTGGCCAAAACGGCCCGTATCGCCGGCAAAGCCGTTTTCCAACTGGAAGATGGCCTTGTTGCCACCACCCAGATCTTCCGCGCCGCGCATGCCCCAGCGGCTGCCGTTCACGTGGCCGCTGGCGAGTTCCGTCAGCGAATGGCCGCCTACGTTGTTGGTGTAGTTCAGGCCTGTGTCAATGACGCCGTACAGCGTGACGCTGCTCTGTGCAGCGGCGGCACCGGCCCAGGCCGTGGATGCGGCCAACGCCGCAACATACCGTTTCATCACTCTCGCTCCCTGTTCAAGTGGTTTTTTCTTGGTTGAATCCGGGGGCGCAGCAACGTGCGACGCATCCCGCCGCAACGTCCCCCATGGATGGATTAGCTGACGGCCGCGACTGCCTCAGTGGCGCCGTGGGATTGCCCTGCGCGCACGGCGGTGCCGGCGTCGGCTGCAGCGGCGAGGATCAGGTCTGCGCCTTTTTCAGCCACCATCATCGTCGGCGCATTGATGTTGCCGGACGTGATGTTCGGGAACACCGACGCATCCACCACGCGCAAGCCCTGCAGCCCGTGCACACGCAGTGAGGCATCGACGACCGAGTTGGCAGCGTCTGGGCCCATCGCGCACGAGCCACACAGGTGGTAGATCGAGCCGGATTGCTCGCGGAAGTACGCCAGCAGTGCCTCGTCCGATGCCACCTGCGGCCCGGGTGAAACCTCTTCCACCGTCATGGCCTTCAGCGCAGGCGAGCACATCAGCGAGCGAATCACCTTGCTGCCTTGCACCGCCTCGTCGAGATCCTTCTGGGTGGTCAGCGCGTTGATGTGGATCTTGGCGGCGTCTTCCACGCGGCTCGACGCGATCTCGATCGACCCACGGCTGCTGGGCCGGCACGGATTAAATGCAATCAGGAAACCCGAATACGGCTCGGGCTCGATGTTCGCGTGCTCGCTCTTTGGAATCCGGTACGACAGTGGGTTGAAATAGATCTGGATGTTCGGCGCATCCTCGCCCGGAGCACCTTTGAAGAAGCCGCCGGCCTGGTTCACGCTCATGCCCAGCGGGCCGCGTTTGGTCAGCAGATACCGCAGGCCAATCTTCATCTTGCCAACCAGCTTGCCCATCTCGTCGTTCAGCGTCGGACGGTTGGCCTTGAAGTAGAAACTCACGCACAGGTGGTCTTGCAGGTTGCGGCCAACTGCCGGCAACGCGTGTACGAGCGGCACCTGGTGGCGCGCCAGCAGCGTTGGGTCGCCTACGCCCGAGAGCTGGAGCAGCTTGGGCGTATCCACCGCGCCAGCTGCAAGAATCACGTCGCGCTTGGCATCGATCGTTTCGTCTCCGCCCTCGCCCACCACAACGACCCCCACTGCGCGCTTACCATCAAACTTCACGCGCCGCACCAGCGTACTGGAGCGAACCGTGAGGTTCGGGCGCGATTGCGCGGGGCGCAGATAGGCGACGCTGCTCGAGCTGCGCTCGCCGCGCTTGGTGTTCAGGTCATAGATGCCGGCGCCTTCAAACTGCGCACCGTTGAAATCGTCGGTGCGCGGCAGCCCGAGCTGCTCGCAGCCCTTGAGGAACTCGTGCACGATCGGGTGCACGTCATCCTTCATCGACGTGATGTGGATCGGTCCGGCGGCACCATGATGTTGCGGGTCGGTCGCGGCCGCCGCATGCGTTTCCAGCTTGCGAAAATACGGCAGCACGTCGTCGTAGCCCCAGCCCGGGTTGCCGCCCTTCGCCCAATCGTCAAAGTCGCTGCGCTGGCCGCGCACGTACACCATGGCGTTGATCGAGCCAGAACCGCCCACCACCTTGCCGCGCGGGCAGTACAGCTTGCGGTCGGCGAGCTGCGCCTCGGGCTCGCTGTAGTACATCCAGTTGTAGCGTCGGTTGTAGTACGTCTTGGTAAAGCCGACCGGCACCTTGAACCAGAATGAGTCATCGCGCTCGCCTGCTTCCAGCAGCAGGACGGTGTACTTGCCCGATTCGCTCAGCCGATTGGCCAGAATGCAACCGGCCGACCCGGCGCCGACGATGATGTAGTCGTAACTCACATCTGCCCCCTGCACCTCAGCCCTTGGCGGGCGCGAGGTCCTTCACGTCAACGGGCTTCTCGCCCATCTGCAGGTGCAGGCGCTGGCCGGTGTACGGCGAGTGCTTGCGCACCACGTCCATGTTCAACTCGATGCCCAAGCCCGGCTCGTTGGACGGGATGATGTAGCCGTCTTCCCAACGGATCGGCGTCTTCATCACTTCCGCATGAAAACCGCCCCACGTCATGATGCTTTCCTGGATCAGGAAGTTGGGCGTGCAGGCTGCTAACTGAATGCTGGCGGCCGCGCCCACCGGGCCGTTGTAGAGATGCGGCGCGATCTGCGCGTAATGCACCTCGGCCAGCGTGGCGATCTTCTTGGCTTCCAGCAGACCACCCACACGCGCGACGTTCAATTGCAGGATCGATGCGCCGGCCGCCTGCAGCAGCTTGTGGAATTCGTACTTCGTGGTCAGACGCTCCCCCGTGGCGATAGGGATGGAGGTGTGCTGCGCAATGGTGGCCATGGCCTCTTCCTGGCCCGGCGGCACCGGCTCTTCAAACCACAGCGGGTCGTACTTCTCCAGGCGCTTAGCCAAGCGAATGGCTGAGGACGGCACCATCTGCCCGTGCGTGCCGAACAGCAGGTCCGCCTTGCTGCCAACGGCCTCGCGCACGCGGCGGCAAAACAGCTCGCAGCGGTCGAGCACTTCCAAAGACAGCTGATGCCCCGAGTACGCCGTGTACGGGCCCGCTGGGTCGAACTTCACCGCAGTGAAGCCCAGCTTGACGTTTTCCAGCGCGCATTCGGCCGCGAGGTCCGGATCGTCGTAGTCGTATTCGCCCTGCGCATTCTTGGGGTACAGGTACGTGTACGAGCGCAGGCGTTCGTGCACCTTGCCGCCCAGCAGCTCATACACCGGCTTGTTGGCAGCCTTGCCGATGATGTCCCAGCACGCCATTTCCAGACCGCTGACGACGCCCATCATCGTCAGGTCCGGGCGCTGCGTGAAGCCGCTCGAATAGCACTGGCGGAACAGGCGCTCGGTGTGATGCGGATCGTGGTTCAACAGATAGCGCTCGAATACGTCTTCGATGATCGGCACCATCGCCTTGGGGTGGAACGTGGCCGCGTAGATTTCGCCCACGCCTTCAATGCCGTCGTCGGTCTTGAGCTTGACGAACAGCCAGTACATGCCGCCCACGTGCGGCGGCGGAACTGCGACGACGTGCGTTTCAAGTGAGACGATTTTCATGACGGTTCCTTAAGCGTCGGACGCTGCTTACGATTGGGAAGATGCGAGACCTTGCCGGCCACTCGCCTGGCGATCCTTACGGGTCAGACGGCGGTTCAGCATGAGCGCCATGAAGGCGCCGCACAGTGCGATGAAGACGATGTAGCTGTAGAAGATCCGATAGCCGGTGGCGCCGGGATAGTTCTGCGTGACATAGCCGCTGAACAACGGCAGCACCATGTCCGGCGAATAGCCGATCATCGAAACCACGCCGATGGCCAGCCCCATGCAGTGCTCGGGCACACCGCACTTGCCCAGCAGCGACCAGTAGAGGCCGCGCACCGCATAGGCCATCAATCCGATGAAGAGCACAAGGCCGATCAGCGCAACGCGCGGCGCACTTGCCGGCACCATCACCAAGCCGAATACCGCCGTCGCGCCACAGATGAGCACGCCCGCCAGCACGCGTTCCCGGCCGAGCTTGTCGGCGAGGAAGCCACTGCCGATCCCGCCAATTGGGCGCATCCACATCTTGGCCGTGGTGATGACACCCGCCACCGTGGCACCCAGGCCAAACTCCTCCACGCGCAGATAGGCCGCGAAGTTGTAGGTCAACCAGAACAGCTGATACCCGCAGAAGACGACGGCCGCGAGCATCCACAGTTCGGGCAACCGGGCCAGCGTTTTGAGATCGGCAATGACGCTGCTGCGTTTGGCTTCATGCGGCGCCGCTTCGGTCTTCTTGTCGCGAATCAGCGCGAGGACCACGCCAAGGGTTACGCACAGCGTGGAGTACATCAACAGCACGACGCGGAACCCCGCAGCATCCGAATGGGTGTGCGTGAAGTAGGCAAAGAAGCTGATAGCGATGGTTGCGAGCGATGCCTCGATCAGACCGCGGCCGCCGTCGAGCATGCCAAAGAAGCGCCCCCGCTCTTCCGGGGCCGCAATGGAATTCACGCGCTTGATGACTGCCGACCAGAACGTCAGGCCAGTCGACATGCCCCAGCAGCCAAAGATCAACAGCAGCGCCGGGAAAGCGGGGGCAGTCGAATACAAAAAGCCCAGTCCACCCGTCATGAGCAACGAGAAGCTGATCAGAATGCGCGGCGCCACGCGATCGGCCAGCCAGCCACTCGGCACGTAGCAGGCCACGAAGACGGTGCCGAGCGTCGAGTACAGCATGCCAAGCTGCACGTCGTTGATACTGAAGAACGCCTGCATGGTCGGGCCGTAGATCTGCCGCAGATACAGCATCGGGTAGATCGTGCCGGCTGCAAGCACCACGAGTGCCAACTGGATATAGCGTTTTGCGCGCGCGGACTGCTGCGCGCTGGCGCCAGGAATCGGCGCGGCTTGTGGCGTCAACGAGGATGTCGTCATGAACGTGTCTCCTTGGAACGCGTGCTGCGCGGTTCCGGTTTTCTTGTGTGGGAAGGTGCGGAAACGATGACCGCGTCAGTACTTCATGACGACCAGACGGGTCTGCGTGAACTCCAGCATCCCGTGTTTACCGTCATCGCCGCCCAGGCCTGAACGTTTCCAACCGGCGTGATAGCCCTGGTATGGGTCAGCTGGCGTGCGATTGACATACAGCTCGCCCGCTTCGATGGTGTTGGCCACCTTCATCGCGGTGCGGTAGTTCTCGGTGTAGAGCACCGACGACAAGCCGAACTGATGGTCGTTCGCCATGGCAATGGCCTCGGCGATGGTCGAATAGCGCAGCACGGGCAGGATCGGGCCGAAGGTTTCCTCCTGCACGATCTCCATGTCTTGCCGGCAGTTGCTGAGCAGCGTGGCCGGATAGAAGAAGCCAGCGCCCTCGGGCATCACGCCGCCTGTCTCCAGCGTCGCACCGTCAGCAACGGCACGCTGCACCATGGCGTGGATGTTCGCCCGCGCCGATGCGCCGATCTGCGGCCCCATGCGCGACGCGTCCACGGCACGATCGCCGATGCGCACAGCGGCCATCTTGTCTTTCAGTAAGGCGACAAAGCGGTCATGCACGCTGTCGTGCACGTACACGCGCTCGATGGCGGTGCAGAGCTGGCCGCAATGTGTGGTCTTGGACGCCACCAACGCGGCAGCGGCACGTTCGAGATCGGTATCCGGCTCGATGATGGCGGGCGTCTTTCCGCCGAGCTCGAGTGACGGCTTGGCGATGTTCGCCTTGCAGTAGTCGAGCACCTTGCGGCCCGCGTTCACGCTCCCCGTGAGCGTGATCATGCCGACAGCCGGCTGCGTGCACAGCACCTCAGCCGTGGCGTGGTCCATCGCCAGGATGTTGACCACGCCCGCCGGGAAACCGGCGTCTTCCACTGCTTTGGCAATCTCGAATGCCGAGACCGGCGTGTTGTTGCTGGGCCGCACGACAACCGTGTTGCCGGTGATGAGCGCAGGCGCGACCTTACGTAGCAGCGTGTAGACGGGAAAGTTGAACGGAATCAGGCAAGCGACAACGCCAATCGGCTCGCGTTGCAGCAGCAGGTTTTCATCGGGCGTGTCGCTGGGGATGATCTCGCCTTCGATGCGACGTGCCCACTCTGCGTGGTATCGGGTGATCTGGCCAGCGTAGATGGCCTCGTTCGTGGCGTCCTCCACGCTCTTGCCCGATTCCTGCGCAAGTACCGCGCCAATCAGCGGCGCCCGGGTGGTCAACGCATCGGCAAGCTTGTGCAGATAGCCGGCACGCTCGGCGCCGGGCAGCTTGCGCCACGCCTTCTGGGCGGCGGCAGCGGCATCCACAGCGGCGATCGCTTCGGCCGTCGTGGCGCTCGGTACGCGAGCGATGGGTGCCTCGGTGGCGGGGTTGTAAACAACGATGAATGCGTCGCCTTGTGCATCGACAAAACGGCCGTTCACGTAGTTGCGTTCGGTACGCATGCGGGGCTCCTCCAGAAACGTGGGTGAGTCCCTTCGATTGGGGACCGCCACCCACAGAGCAGGAGGGCATTCTGTTCACGCGCTCCGCATGCGACAAACGACTTATTGTGACAGCGGGTATGCGGAAAACTAATGCCATACCGCCATCGCGCGCGCCAGGCGCTGCCACGCAAGGGAATGCGGCAACATCGGCAAAATCTGATGCCAACGGCGCCCACTCACTTTTCCGACGATTCCGAATGCCCTCCGCGGAGCACGCAGCTAAGGTGGCGCGCGCCGGCCGCGTCAGGCCCCGCACATCACAACGAGAGAACATGCCCCATGCGACGCCTGCCCTCGCTGATCGCCCTGCGATTTTTTGAAGAGACCGCGCACCACCTGAGTTTCAGCCGTGCTGCCACGTCACTGTGTGTGACACAGGGCGCGGTGAGCCGCCAGATCCGCCTGCTGGAAGATGCGCTGGACGTGCGGCTTTTCGAGCGCGATCACAAAGGCATCTGCCTGACCGATGCCGGACAGCGGCTGCTGCCGTTTGTCGAACAGGCCTTCAATGCCATCGAGTGCGGCATTGGCGAAATCGCCTCCACGCCGGCAGGCACGCGGCGTCGGCTCACCGTGTCGATGCCGCCGACATTGGCAACGCAATGGTTCTCGCCGCGGCTTCGGGCGCTGGCAGAGGTGCAGTCAGAAGTCGAACTGTCGATCCGCACCAGCGCCGATGAGGATTGCGATTGCCACATCCGCTTTGGCCGTGCCGCGCAGCCCGGCATGCATTCCGAACGGCTGATGGTGGAGCAGCATGCGCTGGTGGGAGCGCAGCAGTTTGCCACCGAGCCGCTGGACGTATTGCTGGCCAAGCTGCCGCCGCTACACGTGCTGCACGAAGGCAAGCGGCTGACGCTGTGGGCCGACTGGCGCGCCCAGGCTGGCTTGCCCGTTCTGCACGCAAACGATGACATTGAGTTTTCCACGCTGGAACAGGCTATCCATGCGGCACGCAAGGGGGTGGGCCTGGCGGTGGTCGATCTCAACATGATTGAAGAAGAGATAGCCGCTGGCAGCCTCGTGCAGTTATCGCCAGTACGCGTGGTCGGCCCGTTCGGCTATTGGCTGGACATTACCCCGACCAGCGCCACGGCCGAACATGTACGTGTGTTCGGCACGTGGCTGCGTGATCAGGTCGCGGAGGTCAGTGCCCCGCAGCCTGGTTGAGCGTGAGGTGCTTGGTTTCGGGCGCCCACGCAATCGAGACAATCATGCCCAGCAGCAGAACGCCGGCCAGCACAAACATCGTCGCGTGAAAGCCCAGCGTGGCAATGCTCACAGGCAGCAGGAATGTACCGACCGCCGAGCCCAACCGGCTGACTGCCACGGCAAGGCCCACCCCGGTGGCACGCACATCCGTCGGGAAGCATTCCGGCGGAAACACCCCCACCAGGTTGCTGAATGCCGACATCGTGAGCGTGAACACGCCAAACGCCACGATCATCGCCAGCGACGCCGACTCCGGCAGGATGGCCAGCGCCACCAACGCCGCGCAGCACACCGCAAATGAGCCGATCAGGAACCCGCGGCGTGACAGCTTGATCGTCAGCCAGACACCGATCAACGCGCCCAGCACGAGGAAACCATTCAGCAGCAAATCCGTGCCGAAACCCTGCGACAGGCCAATGACATTCAGAATCGTCGGCAGGAACGTGTAGATGGCGAAATACGGAATCACCAAGCAAACAAAGAACGCGCAATTGAAAATCGTGCGGCGGATCAAGTCCTTCTGGAACAGACGCGAGAAGCTGGCGTGCTCATGCCGATCGGTGGAACCATCCAGCACGACGTTGGGACCGAAGTGCTTAGTGATGATGGCGCGCGCCTCCTGCACACGCCCCTGCCCCACCAGCCAGCGCGGCGATTCTGGCGTGCCCATGCGCAGGATGAGCACGATGACTGCAGGCACCGCAGCCGAGGCCAACAGCCAGCGCCATGCATCGGGCGACGATTCGGCATACATCATGCCGAGCACGTTCGCCGCCACGTAACCGATCGTCCAGATCACGCTGAAAGAGCCCAGCAGCGTGCCGCGATGCTTGCGCGGCGAGAACTCCGCCAGGATCGCGTGACCAACGGCAAAATCACCACCCATACCAAAGCCGATGAGCAGGCGCAGCATCAGCAGTTCCAGCGGCGACGTGACGAAGAACTGCGCAAACGCCGCCACCGAGATGATGACGAAGCTGGTGAGGAAGATCTTCTGCTGGCCCACTCGGTCGGACAGCCAACCGAACACCAGACTCCCAAAGAAGATGCCCAGCAGCGCCGAACTGCCAAGCATGCCCATCCAGAACGCATCGAGCGGCATCTGTTTGTTGAGCCCCGCCAGGGCATAGCCCACGGTGCCCAGCGTAAAACCCTCGGTCAGATGCGCACCGAACGTCAGGCCCGCCATCTTGATATGGAAACGGTTGAGCGGAACATCGTCCAGGCCGATGCGGCCCTGTCGCTCCACGTGTTCGGCAGCGCGCGACGGCGGCATCGCGCCATCGGCATAGTGGACATGGGATTGGGTCATGGCTCCTCCTGTGTTGTTCGTTGTTATGGGAAACGTGCGGGAAACATGCGGGTACAGGCGCCGCTGCGAGAGAGGGGTGGCGCCGCGCAACCCCCAGAGGGCGTGCGGCGCGGTCGTCGGTACAGCGTGTGCCGGCCCGACTTATCGGCCGAGCCCCGCCATCAGCGTGTACTTCAGCTCGACGTATTCGTCGATGCCGTACTTCGAGCCTTCGCGGCCGAGGCCCGATTGCTTCACGCCGCCGAACGGGGCGACTTCGGTTGAGATGATTCCGTCGTTGACGCCGACCATGCCGCTTTCCAGCGCCCCGGACACACGCCAGGCGCGACCCAGATCGCGCGTGTAGAAATACGCGGACAGACCGAACGGCGTGTCGTTGGCAACGGCGATCGCCTCTTCCTCGGTCTGGAAGCGGAAGCAACCGGCAACCGGGCCGAAGGTTTCTTCCTGAGCGACCAGCATCTCGGGTGTCATTCCGGTCAGCACGGTCGGCTCATAGAACGTGCCGCCCAGCGGATGGCGCCTGCCACCCGTCGCGATCGTCGCGCCCTTGGTGGTGGCATCGGCCACGTGCGATTCCACCTTGGCCAGTGCGGCGGCGTTGATGAGCGGACCTTGATCGACTTCCCCCGCCAGCGCATTGCCGACCCGCAGTTTGCGCACGGCGTCGGCCAGCTTGTGCGTGAAGGCGTCGTACACGCCGTCCTGCACCAGGAAGCGGTTCACACACACGCAGGTCTGCCCGGTGTTGCGGAACTTCGAAGCCATGGCGCCTTCCACCGCGGCATCGAGGTCAGCATCGTCAAACACGATGAACGGCGCGTTGCCACCCAGCTCCAGCGACAGCTTCTTCAGCGTGTCGGCCGACTGCTTGGCCAGCAACTTGCCCACGCGCGTCGAGCCCGTAAACGACAGCTTGCGCACCACGGGCGATTCCGTCATCACCGTGCCGATGGCCACTGCGTCGCCCGAGACGACGTTGAACACCCCCGCCGGCACGCCTGCGCGTTCGGCCAGCACGGCCAGCGCAAACGCAGACAGCGGTGTTTCTTCCGATGGCTTGAGCACCATCGTGCAGCCGGCCGCCAGGGCGGGGCCCGCCTTGCGCGTGATCATCGCCAGCGGGAAATTCCACGGCGTGATGGCTGCCACCACGCCGATCGGTTCGCGCGTGACCACGATCTGCGCGTTCGGTTTCGGGCTGGGAATGACGTCGCCGTACATGCGCTTGGCTTCTTCGGCAAACCACTCCAGGAAGCTTGCCGCATAGGCGACCTCGCCCTTGGCTTCGGCCAGCGGCTTGCCCTGCTCGCGCGTCAGCAACTCGGCCAGCGCGTCACGGTTTTCCAGCATCAGCTCGCCCCAGCGCTTGACGCGTGCACCGCGCTCCCTGGCGGTGAGTGAGCGCCAAGCCGGCAGGGCGCGCTCGGCGGCATCGATGGCCTGTTGGGTTTCGGCGGCGCCGCCCTTGGCAACTTGCGCGATCGTCTCGCCCGTCGCCGGGTTGAGCACTGGGTAGGTGGCTGCACCCGTCTGCGGCGCATACCACTCGCCGCCGATGTAATGGCCAGTCTTGAGAAATTCGCTCATCGTCAGTTCCTTACTGTGCAGCGAAGCTGCTTTGCGCCGGACGCGGCTCACGCGCAATACGCTGGCCGGCCGTGTAGTCGTTGATGAGGTCGCAAGGCGTGTAATTGCGCTCCAGCTCGTGGAACTCGTCTTGGGTCAGTTTGGTTTCAAGCGCGCCGAGTGCACTGTCGAACTGCGCGACTGAGTCAGCCCCCACCAGCATGCTGGCGATGCCCGGACGGCTCAGCACCCAAGCCTGCGCGATCTGTGCCGGCGGCACGCCGCGGCGCTTGGCCACCCGTGCCAGCGATTCGGCAATCGCCAGCGATGCGGCATCGCCATACATCTGCGCAGTGAAGAAGTCGGTCTGGTTGCGCGTCGATTGCGCTTCGCAGCTCAGCAGGCCGCGCGCGAGCGGGCTGAACACCGACACGCCGACGCCCTGGTCGATGCAGTACGGAATCATTTCGCGCTCTTCCTCGCGATACGCCAGGTTGAGCTGCAGCTGCATGTTGATCGGCTTGTGCCAACCATTGCGCTCGCACACCTGCATGATCTTGGCGAACTGCCACGTGTACATGGTCGACACCCCGATGTAACGCGCCTTGCCCGCGCGCACGATGTCGTTCATCGCGCTCATGGTTTCTTCCACGGGCGTGTGCACGTCAAAGAAATGCAGCATGTACAGGTCGACGTAATCCATGTCGAGACGCCGGAGCGACGCATCGATGCCATCGAGAATGTGCTTGCGCGAATGGCCACCCGCGTTGGGGTAATCGCCCATGTCGTAACCGACCTTGGTGGTGACGACAATCTCTTCGCGGCGGGCCAGCCGCTTCAGGATGCGGCCGACCACTTCTTCGCCCACGCCGGTCGAATAGAAGTCGGCCAGGTCGATGAAGTTGACACCGGCTTCGAGCGCGTGGCGCACGATTGGCTCGCTTTGCGCCTCATCGAAAATCCAGGGCTTCCATTGCGGCGTGCCCATGTTCATGGTGCCGAGGCACAGGCGGGAGACCCGCAGGCCGGATTGGCCCAGGCGAACGTATTCCATCTGGGTCTCCTCAGGCTTGCTTGGGCGTGTAGAACGGGTTCGACACTGCCCGCGCGGCGGCAAACACGGCCTCCTTGCGCGGCAGGCCTTCCATGGCCGCGATGATGGCGTTGCGGCAGGCGTTGTAGTTGTTCTCGAACACGGCGTCGAGGTTGTCGGTTCCCGGGTTCACCCAGTTGGCCGTCACGAGCACCCAGTCGTTTTCGGCTTCCGGCGGCAGCGTGCCGTTTTCCAGCGCTTCGGCCACAGCCTTGGCGATACCGGCTTGCGAAGCGCCCCACGTGGCGTTGCCGTGGAAATCGTTCACGATCTGCGCCTTGTTCACATACAGCGTGAGCGGCTTGGTCGGCACGCCCGGCTGCGCGATCACCACGAATGGGGCATGCCCAGCGGACGGCGTCGCCAACGCGGTCGAGAACGCCTGGCCTGCCGGACCGTTGCGCGGGCCGATCAGCACGTTGATGTGCGCGAGGTTGACGCCGGGGCCTTCAAAGCCTTCGCCGATATAGAGCTGCTTCTGGGTGGTGGTCATTGCGGAGTCTCGTCGATGAGTTGGACTCGCGCATTGTGTCGGCGCCCAATTGGCGCGGGGAAGCGACGTATTTTGATGAGGGGGTATGAGGGGGCCACATATTCGGGATGAGCCCGATGGCGCCCCTAGCCGCCCTACGTCGCAACACGGCACCCTCTCTGTAGAGGGCTCGGAAGACACTTCCGTAGCCAACCGGATCGGTACGACTAGGCACACGGCAGTCCGTCGGGCACGACTTGGAACTCCTGTGGTACGGTTGACAGCATCAGGCTCGCGGCCAAGTCCAAGCTCGGCATGCGGACCACATTGATGTGCGCTTGAGGAGAACAACGCCCCGTGAGTGATGCGAAACAGAACGCGCGACGCACGCTTCGGACAGACAAGGTTGCCACCAGCCGGGCACTGCGCCTGAGCGTGCCCCCGGAGGCGCGCCCTGCCCCGGTGAGCCGGCAAGACTGGCTGCGGCAGCGCAAAGAGCAATTGCAGGCCGCCCGCGCTGCCGCCAAACAGCGGCGCGATCGCCTCAAAGCTGAAATCCTGTCGGCCGCACAGGACGTTGCCCGGGAGGAACGCGTGGCCGCCAAGCTGGAAGCCGACCGCCAGAAGGCCGAAGCCAAGGCCGCGGATATCCACGCCAAGGAAAATGCGCGCGCTGCTGCCAAATTCGAGCGCGGCAAAACCGCCCGCCCCCCCTCCCAACGAAAAACGCTGCAGAAGGGCAAACGCAAACTCGTCTCGTACGCAGATCTGCTACGCATGCGCGGCTGACCTTCGCGTCGTCGCCTCCCGTCAACAGCCCGCCATCACAGCCCCCACCGGGCGTCCAGCCGGGCTGTAGTTTTTTCAAATCCTGCCGATAACCGTACTGTCGCTTTCCGGCAGAAGGGCTGTGCGCTCGCTGCCTGGGCGAATAATGCTTCGAATCGGCCCGCACTCAGCCCCAAAAGATAGACGCACGGCATCTGCCGACCTGCCGCCCCAACATGCCCCTTCGCCCCTTCGCCCAAAGGCTCACAACGCTGGCCGGTCATCACCCTTTTATCGTCGGTGCGCTGGGCACGCTACTGACGCTGGTGGTGCTGTCCATCAGCGCGCTGACCCTGTGGGCCGATCGCGAAACCGCCATCGAACACGCCCACGGCATGTCGAAGAACGTGGCCGCGGTTCTGTCGAGCCACATCTCCCGCACGGTGGAGTCGGCCGACCAGTCCCTGCTCACACTGGTTGCCGCGCTGGACAGGCCCAGCATCCGCGCTCTGCCCCCCGACGTGCGACATGACCTGTTGTTTAACCGAACCTCCACCCAGTACCTGACCGGCATGGGTGTGACCGACGACAAAGGCATGCTCATCGACGGCTGCTGCTCCGCCACACACCACTGGGATTTCAGCGACCGCGACTATTTCATCGCCCAGCGCGACTCCGCAAACGTTGGCTTGTACGTATCTAACGTCTATCGTGCGCGATCACGCGGCGGCATCGAAGCCATTGCGCTCAGCCGACGGATCAACCGGCCGGATGGCTCTTTCGGCGGCACTGCGCTGGTCGCGATCGACCTGGAGTACTTCCAGCAACTGCTGTCGAAGCTGGATGTGGGCCCGCACGGCGTAACGGCCATTGTCCGTACCGACGGCTCGCTCGTCGCCCGAAACCCACCGTCGAATAAAGCGCGCTCGTTGAACTACAGCAAATCGCTGACGTTTCCGCGCATGGTGAATCAGGAGTCCGGCGTCTATGTCGCGCCGTCTGCCAGCGACGGCCTGCTGCGGCAGTACACGTTCCAGCGCGTGCCGGGCACGCCGTTCATCGCCGTGGTGGCGCCTGCCATGTCCGATGCGCTGGCCTCGTGGACGCGGCTGGCGTGGGTGGTCGGGCTGTCGTCACTGCTGGTGAGCCTGGCCTTCTGCGGCGGCGTGTGGCTCCTCGCGTTTGCCCTGCGTGGGCGTGTCAAGGCGGAGCACCATCTGCGAGAGCTCACCCAGATCGACGCGCTTACCGGGCTGAAGAACCGCCGCGCCCTCGACACCGCGCTCGACAACGAGTGGGACCGCCTGCAGCGCAACGGCAGTTGTCTTTCCGTGCTGTTTGTGGATGCCGACAACTTCAAGCGGTACAACGACGCGTACGGCCATGCACTGGGCGACACCGCGCTCCAGCATCTCGCCAACTGCATCAACAAGCACGTGCGCCGGCGTGGTGACTTGGCAGCGCGATACGGCGGAGAAGAGTTTGTGCTCGTGCTGCCCGACACCGACGAAGCGGGCGCCATGCAGATCGCCGAAGGCATCCGCGCAGAAGTCGAAGGCTCCTGCCCAACAGACGGCCATCAACCCTTGGCACCGTTCACGGTGAGCGTGGGTTGCGCCACGGCGCGGCGGTCGAGCTTCCCATCACTCGAGGCCTTGACCAAAGCCGCGGATGTCGCGCTGTACGAAGCCAAGCGCAGCGGTAGAAACCGCGTGGCGTGCGCTCCGGTGGAAGCGCAGCCCTGATCGCCGATGCGGCCGGCGCTACGCCAGCAACGTCAGCGCGGCATCCAGTGACAGCACCGTCGTGCGAGATTCAAACGCCGTGGCAAACAGATGCGCGTGCACGACCTCGTCGGGGTCGTAGCAGCAATCCTTGACGGTAAAGATGCGGTAGTCCGCATCGCTCGCATGCGCAACGGAGGACAGCATCACGCCCGTCGACGCAATGCCCACCATGATGAGCGTGTCGACACCCTGGGCGGACAGCCGCACGCCAAGATCCGTCCCGAAGAACACGCTGGCGCGATGCGCGAGGATGAGCGGCTCATCCGGCCGCCGCTCGAGTTCCGGGGAAATGCGGTCGTGCACGAACAAACCCAGTTGCTTCACGCCCTGCCCGTTCTTGTTCAACGGGCTGACTTCGGGATAGCCGGGGCTGAAGTGAAACTGCGCGAAATACACGTGCACCCCCTTGGCCCGCGCCGCATCACACAACTGGCGCGTATTGGCCAGCAACGCCGGGGTGACCGACGGAAACAACCCCGTGATGTCGGTCTGATAATGCATGACCAAAAGCGCGGTTTTGGACGGGAGGATGCTAGGGATGTGCATGGCGGTGTGCGTGAATGGCCGGCGACGTCACAAGGCTAGGCGAAAAACAATGCGATTGAATTCCGCCTACAGCCGGCCCGCTCCAGGAAACTGACGCCCTTTGTCAGGGCCCGGCCAACCGCGTTCAGGCCGCGGCCTGAAGCACCGCGTCTTGCTGATCGCCGCCCAGAATCTCGACCAGATCCGCCAGCATCCGCCCCAATTCCCCCGTCATCAAGGCGAAATCGGACTCGAAGCGTTCGTCGTCGTTTTGCGCGGTGGGGTCTTCGGCTTCCTTGATCACGTCGAGCGGCGTGATGCGCTTGATCGTGAGCGACGGCGTCAGCACGAAGGAGACGCGGTCATCCCACGTCATCGCCAGGCGCATGCATTGCTTGCCGGCTTCGATATGCCGGCGCATGTCTTCCGCCTCCAAAGCGTGGCCGACGTATCGCACCGTGGCGCCGCCTTCACCGGTTGAACGCAGCTCGGCGTCCTGGTCGACAGTGAACCCGCCCGGCGCCTCTCCGGAGAGCAGCCACTCCGTCATCGCGGCCACCGGCGAATGCGCCACGCGCACGCTGACGAGCGGCAACTGGTCGACCGATTTGACGAGCAGGCCACGAACGTCGTCCGCCAGCGTCTGCGAAGCGGCGTCGATGACGAGCCAGCCGTTGACGGGGTCGATCCACACCCGGGTGTCACGGCGAATACTGAACGCGCGCGGCAGCAACTCGTCGGTCACCTGCTCCTTGAGTTCGCGCAGCTGTTTGCGCCCGGGCTTGAAGCCTTGCTGCTCCTCCAGCTCCTGCGCGCGGGCTTTGGTCACCTGGTTGATGACCGATGCCGGCAAGAGCTTCTTTTCAGCGCGGAACGTGAGCAACATCTGCCGATTGGTGGAATACACCAGCGCGCCATCGTCACGCGGCGATGCCCATCCGGCGGTCTGCTTTTCGACGCTGTTGCCCGGTTGAAACGCGTGGGGCGCCAGCCATTTTTCAAGCTGATCAGGGGTAACGGCCCACGGTGCCGGAAGACGATGAACCTGAAGATTCTTGAACCACATGGGAGTACGGGCAAAGAGCGCGATTCTAAAGGATCGCGGCGCCCTCCTCCCAATGGTGGAGATGCTGCTCGGCGTTTGGGGCATTTTTCCCGGCGCGCCGAGCGTTTTGTCGCGCTTTGCTCAGCCGGACTGCGGCTGTTAGGCGTTCACTGCAACAGATGCGCATCCACATCCAACGCAGCTTCCGCAGCGCCGCCCATCAGGCCGCGGTAGTAGAGATGCACGCCAACGGCCAGCGAGTCATGGCGAATCTCGTGCAGCGCGCGCCAGGCCTCGGTAGGGTCTTGGAACACGAGGTAACGGGCCTCGCTTTCCACCAGCGTGGCCACGCCGTGAAGTCCATGGCGATGCAGCGCTTCAACCAGGCTATCCAGACTGCGGTGCGTGCGGGCGTCGGTGTGCGGATACAGCATGTGCAGCACCGCGATGCGCTGGGATGACTGCGCGGTAAACGCAGCAACGATATCCCCATGCTGGAGGGCGGAGACGGTGTTATTGGTCTTGGAATCGACGGATGGGAGCGCTGTATCAGGCGTTGTATTCATGGCATACCTTCTTGGGGTCGTCAGCAAAGTGACGGTCACTTCAAGGTACGAGGCGCCACTCGATATTGCAATGCACAAAAACGGAACGCATTGTTCCGTTCTCTGAGCGGAACTTGCGATCGACAAGGCTGCATGCAGCAGCAATCCGGGCCGACTACCATGCGAACAGTGGCTTTGCGGGCCAAGCAGCGGCTGGCACGACCGCAGCATCCACCATGACGAGGGCTGACGATGTCTGAGCGCGACACAAAACTCCACGGAAGCTGGCGACTGGTCTCTTTTGAGACCGAGCTTCAGAACGCAAAGGAACGTACGCAACCGTGGGGCGCGGATCCCAAGGGGGCGCTCATGTTTGGCGAGGACGGGCGAATGATGGTGCTCGTCACCGCAAACGCGCGGGAGCCCGGGAACACCGACGAGAAACTGGCCGCCCTTTTCCGCACGGTGATGGCCTATACGGGGCGGTATCGGATCGATGGCGATCGGTTCATCACCACGATCGACGCCTCCTGGAATGAAGCCTGGAACGGCACCGAGCAGGAGCGCTTCTACACGCTGGATAGGGACGCGCTCGAAATCCGTACCGCGTGGATGCCGAATCCGCTGGTTGCGGGGAGTCCGATAGGCAGAGGCGTCCTGAGCTTCCAGCGTGAGTAGCGTTCCCGGCAAACCCCAGTTCGCGAACACGTCATTCCGGCCCACCATCATGCACAGCCCAACCCTCACGTTCACCGACCAGGAAGCCTGGGAAGCCTGGCTCGAAGCCCACGCAGAGGACGTGCCGGGTGTTTGGCTGCGCATTGCCAAGCGATCAGCCGAACAACCCACGCTTTCATACGCACAGGCACTGGAGAGCGCCCTATGTTACGGGTGGATTGACGGGCAAAAGCAGGCGGAGAACGCGCACTACTGGCTGCAGCGATTTACGCCGCGAACCGCAAAAAGTATCTGGTCCAAGATCAACAAGGCAAAAGCCGAAGCGTTGATCTCCGCCGGAAGGATGCGCCCCACAGGGCTTCGTGCGATCGACCAAGCCAAGCGCGACGGGCGGTGGGAGGCGGCCTATTCCTCTGCGAGTACATCGACCGTACCCGATGATCTGCAGCAGGCTCTCAACGCCAACCCGAAGGCCAAGCAGTGCTTCGCGACCCTGAATAGCCAAAACCGGTACGCCATTCTCTTCAGAATCCAGAACGTCAAGAAAGCCGAAACACGCGCAAGGAAGATCGCTCAGTTCATTGACATGCTGAACAAGGGTGAAAAGCTTCACCCCTAGCATTCGAGGAGCAATCAGCCAAGCCGCCTGTTGGCCTCAATGTCCGGTCTTCCCGCTTGCTCGATTGAACTACCCTCGGATCACCAAGTGCGAACGAAGCGGCCGTTATACGCCACGTGATCCCGCAAGTCTGAGATCCCCTTGCCAAGCCTGCACGCAGGCATCCAGGGTATGGTCGCCCTGCACCGTATTTGCGTAGAGGCTGTCTCGAATGACTTGTCCCACTGCCAAACGGCAAAAGGTCTCAACGTTACGCGTGGCGGCAGATAAGACATCCGAGGCGCTCGCCAACACCCGGAAGGACCGCCTTCCTTCCCCCACGAAACTGGTGAATTGCGCACAGTTCGGGTGCCCGTCGTTGCAAAAGCCAACGGTGATGGAATACGCCATGCCTTTCTTCTCGCCCGGAAGCGTACAGAGAAAGCTCCTCTTGTCGGACGCATGGGTCGTCTTGTCTTCGGGCTGGTCACGCATGCAACACTCCTCTCCAACGCAATATCCAAAAGGGCTGTGGGCCAGCGAAACATCGCGCCCGTTACAGCGACACGACCGATTCGCCCACCACCAGACCATTGATGACGTCTTCGCCAAACTTCAGCGCTCCCCGCCTCGCCGTGCCGACGTTCTCCCACGCGGCAAGCGTCACGCGGAACACGCGCGAATGCTCCGTTCCAGGTGGATGACCTTCGCGGCAGATCACTACGGACGCGTTGAATGTGCGGTCGGGGCGCTTTCGCGGCCATGACTGGACCGTCTCCGTCCTATACACCGACGGATACAGGTCGAACCCCTTGTACGTGGCTGACGGGCTTGCATTCATGAATGACTCCAACTCGTAGGGGCACAATCGAAGCCCAACGCATCGATGGTGCGCGGGTGGTTACGAATCCACACCCAGATCATCGACGGTAATCATGAGCGCCCGATCTCCCAGGTCTGTCTGAGCATGCATACCCAGGCGCGCCCGTAGAACGCGGTCCAGCATGCATTGCAGCTGACACAGGTCTTGCTGATCCGCGTGCAGCAACTGATTCATGACATCGTGCGTGAATGCAATCGTGAGCGTTCTCACACGCCAGATGCGGCTATCGAGTTCGGGTACCTGCCAGTTGGCTGCCAGCGTATGCGGACCGGCGCTCCAGGTCCGCACATCCTGCCCGGTAATTTCATCGAGCACCGGCTTGGTGAACGCGACAAGGTCGAGCATCACGGATCTCCATGACCTACATCGCGAGTCGAAGCATCAACGGACAGGCGTTCGTGTGCGGAACGGGCGAAGATGACAGCGTGCAGAGCTTGATCCAGCGGAGGAGGCGCCACCGAGCGCTGTGATCTCAAGTGCGGATAACCGTGCTTCGTACCAACAAATGCAAGACTTGGCGCGCCATTGTTGGTGCCCCACTGTACTCCTATAACTGCACGGCGACGTCACTATCTTTCGGGAGCCCCAAACACGATGTTTGCGCCATGTCGGGCGCGGGCCCATATGTGGGGGACAAAAAAAAACCCCGCGTGGCGGGGTTTTTTTTACTGCGGGCGAGCGCGATCAGATTGCTGCAATCTTGGTCGCGACCGGGCCCTTTTGGCCTACGCCGGACACAAAGCTAACCTTCTGCCCTTCTTGAAGCGACTTGAAGCCGTTGCCTTGAACCTCGGAGAAATGCGCGAACAGATCGTTGCCGCCTGCATCCGGGGTGATGAAGCCGAAGCCCTTGGAGTCGTTGAACCACTTGACGATACCGGTTTCCATGTTGGATTCCTTAAATGTTCTGGATGAGCCCATGCTCTCCAGGCATGACAATCAAGGAAGGAACAAAGAGAAAAAGGTGTCGCTTGGTGTGACAGCCCAAAACATCGGAGTAACTGCTTGAAAAGCCTGCGGCGCATTTTTTACCGGCATCCCAAGGTTTTGTCAACGAAAAAAAGCAGTCCACCTCGAAATAACGCACAAATGTGGTTGCGCCCGCGCTTTGCTTGCCCGCTTCACGTTGCGCGTGCCTCGCCGCAGGGGTTGCGAGAAGCTGTTACCATGCTCCACCTTCTGCCCGTTTCTCGAATGGATCGGGCCGGGTGCCGAGCCAGACAAGACAACACAACGCCGGCCCCGTCGGGCGTACACCCGAATCGTCCTGGGCCACGCAGCCCATCACCACCAGACCGGCGGGTTATCCGCTCCGTATCCGACGCGCATGTACTAGGCGCGCCTGCGTACGCAAGTACGGTCACCTCGCCGCCAATGGCTTGCGCCTCACATCGATGTGGATGGCACAACAGCATTGGCCTTACCCATCGTGGCGTACGTCTCAGCACGCAGTGGTTTGCCCAGTCGCACCACGCCTGCCATTGGCCGTCGCCCGAAACCAAGCAGTCGATTGAACCCAGTCCAAGTCCCATCCCCCTACACGGTGTCCGTGTACCCGATCGAGCAAGAACCAGGCGTCTGGTTTGCCACCTACCTCATCAGTGAGTACAGCGATGGCGTGGAACGCATCCTCGCCAACGTCTCGATGCGCCACAACGTCCACGGCACGGAAGCACGCGCAAGACATGCAGCCAGGCGCGCAGGAAGCGCCGCCGTCGCACGTCTGGCAACCCAACACAAGAACTGAACCACGCAGGCCGCCCGTGGCGGCTTTTCCGCTTGCTGCAGCAGGCCAACCCAACGTTAATGAGAAGGAAATCACCATGTCTGTGAGCGATGAATGGGAAGAGTTGCATCTCACGCCCGACGGCTGGAAAGATGGCAGCTACCGGCATGAGCCGGGGGATGCTGTCATCGTCGTACCGCCGGCCGACGATGTGCTCACGGTGCGCAGGCATGTGGCTGCCGTGTATGGCGGCCCGTCACGCGTGACGGAAGACAGAACACCGCGCACCCATGACATGAGCCAGATCGAGCAATTGCTGTTGAAATATGGCGCGCCCGTCTTTGGCGTCTGAGGCAAAAGATGCAACGGACGCATGCCCGTGCGTTACATTGGGTCCACGTTATTTAAGAGAGGAATTCGCATGACACTCTGCCGCCCCTGCCTTGCCATTGAAGTCGGTCGACTTGGTGCGTCAGGCCATGCCCTCCTGAGAATCACCGACACACAGCGCATCAAAGCCTCCAAGACTGCGGCCGTCACGGTGAGCACGTTCACTTGCACCACCTGCGGCGCGCACTGGACCTATCGCGAAGGGAAAAACGTGCCCAACGCAGGGTGGACGCTGGAACAGTAAGCGTCTGGCTCGCGTCACTCGCCGCTGCTGTTTTGCGAGACCGTCTGCCACGCTGCCGAACACCCCACGCGCATGAGCGGACAAACAAAAAAGGGCGACCACTCGGTCGCCCTTTTCCTTGCCGTGGGTACCCCCGCTAGCGGGACTTCTTCGCGATGTCCTTCGCGGCTTCCTTGACGTCACCCGCGTCCTTGCGCGCTTGGCCGCCGGCCTGCTGAAGGTCACCCTTCAGCTCGCGTGCGGGATTGTTCGTCACTTTGCCTAGGGCCTCGTTGGCCTTGCCCTTCATTTTCTCGACAGTACCCTTCACTTGATCCTTGTTCATGGTCTGGTCCTTTGAAAATGCGCACTTGCGCACAGGGAGTGGGTAGCAGCGAGCGTGCCAGGGGCGCTGCGTTACCGGTGACCGTCTTATGTTGGGGCCTTCGCTACGCAGACTCAAGCGCGGAAACCGCCGCCCGCAAGGCCAGCAGGTAGCTCTGCACGCCGAACCCGCAGATCTGCCCGCTGACGAGGTCGGCAAACACCGAGTGATGCCGAAACGGTTCGCGCGCGTGAATGTTGGACATATGCAGTTCGACGACGGGGCACGTCAGAATCGCCAGCGCATCGCGGATGCCGTAGCTGTAGTGCGTCCAAGCTCCCGCATTGATCAGCACAGCATCCTTGCCCTCCTCGAAGGCGCGATGAATGCGTTCGCACATCGCGCCTTCGCTGTTGGTCTGGAACGATTCCACTTGCACGCCCAGCTCGCCGCCCAGGGCCTGCAACTTGCTGTCGATCTCGGCTAGCGTGATGGTCCCGTACTGCGCGGGGTCACGCTTACCGAACATGTTGTGATTGATGCCGTGCAGCATCAGGATGCGCTTCATGCAAACCTCTGTGGTGGGTTCAGATCCGTTCAGATCAGTCGAGGGGAACGGTGAGTCGATCGATCACGGGGCGGGTATCCGGACGCACGCCACGCCACCAGACAAACGCTTCCGCAGCCTGTTCGACCAGCATGCCGACGCCGTCTGCGATGTTACGCACACCCGCGTTGCGCGCGAGCCGCAGAAACGGCGTCAGCCGTTTGCCATACGCCAGTTCGTAGGCCATCCCTTCGGGGCTGAAGATGCTCGGTGGAACGGGCGGCAGATCGCCTGTGAGGCTGGCGGACGTGGCATTGACGACCAAGTCAAAGCGCGCCATCGCCTCTAGGTCGGCGTACCCGCAAGCGACGATCGGGCCGCGCCCGGCAACCTGCGCGGCCAGTGCCTGCGCCTTGGCGACGTCGCGGTTCGCGATGACCAACTGCGCCGGCCCCGCCGCCAGGAACGGCAGCAAGGCGCCACGCGCCGCACCACCGGCACCCAGCAGCAGCACGCGCTTGCCAGCCATCGGCAGCCCCAGGTTGATCTCGATGTCACGCACCAGCCCAATGCCGTCGAAGTTCTCGGCCAGGATGCGGCCACCCTCGAACTTCAGTGCGTTCGCGGCACCCGCCAACGTGGCGCGCTCGCTGCGCTCGTCGGCCATCGCAAACGCCTTGAGCTTGAACGGCGCCGTGACGTTCATGCCCTTGCCGCCGCCGGCAGCGAACGTACGCACGACATCGGCGAACGCCGTGTCCGGCTCGACCGGCCCTTCGATGGCCGTGTACTGCATGTCTTGTTGCGCCGCCTGCGCAAAGAGACCGTGAATAAGCGGAGATTTGGTGTGTGAGATCGGGTTGCCGATCACCGCATAGTGGTCAGTCATCATGAGGCTCGCTTCGAGTAAAGAACGCCATCGGCCTGCATCGCCTGAATCTCGTCAGGGTCGAAACCCAGCGTGCGCGCGACTTCAACGTTGTGCTCGCCCAGATCAGGGGCGACGTCGCGGATGGTCGTATCGCAATCGGAAAACTTGAACGGCAGGTTGGGCAGGCGCAACGTTCCATAGCGCGGATGCTGCTGCTCGACCACCATGCCGCGGGCTTGAATTTGCGGATCGGCCAGCACCTCGTCGATGCGCTGGACCTTGGCGCACGGCACATCGATGCCATCCAGCAGTTCCAGCACCAATGCCACGGGGCGTGCTGCTACCCAGGGCTCGACCACGGACAGAATCTCCGCCCGGTGCGCGTTGCGGCCGACGCTGTCATGGAACCGCTTGTCGGCGCCGAAGCCCGCTGGCCCGCCATGCGCTTCGACCAGCGCAGCGAAGCGCTTCCATGCATCGTCGACCTGCGCGGCAATCACCAGATCCGCATCCGCCGCGCGGAACACACCATAGAGGGTCGAGGTGGGCATGTCGTGCCCGGTCTGCTCGGGCAGCACGCCCTGCAGGGTGTAGCACTGCACCGCGTATTCGTGCATCGACACCAGCGTGTCGTACAACGCCATGTCGATGTGCTGCCCTCGCTGGCTCTTCACCCGCCCCAGCAGCGCGGCGTTGATGGCGGCCACGGCGTGGATACCCGTGTACATGTCACCGAGCGAGATGCGCAGCAGCGGCGGCCGTTCACCCGGCGTGCCGACCATCTGCATGATGCCGCTCTTGGCTTCGGCAATCAGCCCGAAACCAGCGCGATGTGCATCCGGCCCGGTATGTCCGTAGGCCGAGATGGAGCAATAGACCAGGCCCGGATTGCGCGCCGACAGCTCGGCGTAGCCCAGCCCAAGCTTGTCCAGTGCACCCGGTCGGTAGTTCTCAATGAACACGTCGGCGGAATCGCACAGCCGCTGCATGAACGCCTTGCCGCGCGGGTCCTTCATGTTGACGCTCACGCCGCGCTTGCCCATGTTGAGCTGCAGGAAATAGCCGCTTTGCTCGTCGTCGAGCACAGTGGCGTGCTGGCGGCCGGCATCGCCGGTGCCGGGGCGTTCGACCTTGATCACTTCGGCGCCGAGCGCAGCCAGGCATCGACCGACATAGGGGCCGGCGAGAAAGTGGCTGTAATCGACAACGCGAATACCTTCGAGTGGGCGCGCCTGCATCAGAACGCTCCCGGCCGACGCGGCACCATCAGGCGGTGTTCACCGCGTTGCACGACCTGGCCATCTTGATTGATCAGCTCCGAGGGCAGCACGACGATGCCCCAACCCGGCCGGCTCTTGCTCGCCCGCATCTCCCCCACCCGGAACTTCACGTGCAAGACGTCGTTGACCTTGATCGGCAGCAGGAAATCCCACGTCCAACCGAGCGACATGCCGGGCAGGAAGCGATAGTCGCTCTGTGTCTTCAAGCCATCCGCAATCGACAGGCCGAACAAGCCATGCGCGACGATGCAGCCGAAGTGGCTGGCATTAGCGTAGGCCTCGTCGACATGCACGGGTGTGTGGTCGCCGGTGAGGTCGGCGTAAGCGAGGATGCGTTCCTTCGTGACCGTGTAGCTCGGGCTCACGCACGTGTCGCCCTCGCTGGCGTCATCCCAGTATTTCTCAACGATGGTCATGTTCATGCCTGCGCACGGGGGTTGATTGCCAAGGCCTGCGTCACGCACGACGCAGGCTTGGCCTGGATGAGTTCGACCGCCAGACCGTCTGGCAAGCGCAGCCAGTTGCGGCCCTGCGGCATTTCGGTCACGCCAAAGTCTTGCGCCAAGGCCAGCGCTGCTTCGAGGTCTTCGCACATCACACCCAGGTGGGCGAGTCGGCCTTCGGGGCCTTCGAACTCGGGGGCATGGATGAACTGCAGGCCACCGAGCGTCCAGTACTGCCGGGGCGCTTCATGCATGCCGTCGATCTCGCGCAGGGTCATGCCGAGCACGTCTTCGAAGAAGCGAATGTGCCAGTGGATGTCCTTCACCCAGATGGCGACGTGTTCCACATAGGCCTTGGGTGTGCTCATGCGGTGGTCTCCTTGTGCTGTCGTTGTTGGTCGGCCAGTTGGTCGGCCATGCTGCGCTCGATCCCCTTGATGCAAGCGACCAGCGTGGCATTGACGGGCGTCGGCACACCGTACCGCTGTCCGCAACGCACAACCGAACCGTTGATGAAATCGACCTCGGTGATCGTCCCTTTCTCCAGGCTTTGCAGCATCGAGGTCTTGAAAGCGGCTGGCAGGCCTTCGGCGGCCAGGGTCCATGCCTGCTCGGGGTCCGTCATCGAGAGCTTCACGCCCGCGGCCTGTGCCGCTGCGATGGCCTCGGCCACGGCCGCAAGCGAGGTCGCCTTGAGCAACGGCTCGTCGTAGAGCTGGCCGTAGGTCAAGCGCGTGATGCCCGTGAGCGCGCCGGTGGCCACGTTGACGAGCAGCTTGTCCCACATCGTGCCGACGATGTTGTCGGTGACCGTGGTCGCCAGCCCGGCGGCATTGAAGGCTTCCGCCACAGCCTGCACGCGCGGCGTCAGACGGCCATCCAGTTCGCCGATGTAGGTGGCCTTGCCAACCACACCCGATTGAATATGCGCGGGGCCCCGCATCACCCCGCCAACATAGGTCTTGCCTGCCAGCACGCGTTCACGGCCCACGATGTCGGCGAGGATCTCTTCGTGCCCGAGGCCGTTCTGCAGCGACAGCACCAGCGTGTCGGGGCCGACCAGATCCACCGCACCGCGCATGGCGGCATCGGTCTCGAATGATTTGACCAGCACGATCACCAGCTCCGCGACCCCAACCTCTGCCGCACGCGTCGCCGCACGCACCTGGATGCGTCGTGTGCCCTGGGCATCGTCCACCCGCAGGCCTTCGCTTCGCATGGCGTTGACGCGGTCCGGTGAGCGGACAATCAGCCAGGTCTCGTGGCCGGCTTCAGTGAGGGTGGCCCCTATGGCGCAGCCCAGTGCGCCGGCACCCAGAATCGCAATCTTCAATGGCGTCTCCTTCTCGTGTGGTTGCACGATAGGAGGCGGCCCTTATACTGGCAATACAATGATCACAATACCGTTATTGCCATGGACAATAATGCTGCAGCGCTTGCTGACCTGCCTGACCTGAAGCTGCTTCAACTGTTCGACCTGCTGTACGACGTTCGCAACGTCAGCCGTGTTGCCGAGCAGCTCGGGCAAAGTCAGCCGACGGTCAGCATCTGGCTCGGGCAACTGCGGGACTACATACGGGATCCACTCTTCATCCGCACGCCCGGCGGCATGGCCCCCACGCCGCAGGCGGATGCACTGATCGGGCCGTGCCGGGAGATCCTCGAATCGCTCAGGCGTTTTGCTGCCTGGGAGATTGCGTTCGACCCCGCGACAGCGCAGCGGCGGTTTCGTATCTGCATGACCGACGCGAGCCATATCACGCTGCTGCCACGTCTTCTGGCGCATGTTCGCGCCCAGGCGCCTGGTGTCCGCTTGGAGGCCGCCAGAATCGATGGCAATACGGAACGCACGCTGGAATCCGGTGAAGCCGACCTCGCGATCGGCTACGTGCCATGGCTGAGCGGCAGCATCTATCAGCAGCAGCTGTACGAGCAGGATTGGGTCTGCCTCGCCAACCGGCACCACCCGAGAATCCGCACGCGGTTTGGCGTGAAGCAATACAGCGCGGAGGGACACGTCGCCGTCACGGCGGGCACCGGGGCGCAGCTGCTCCAACAGGCCCTGACGCGCGAGCGCATCGAGCGTCAGATCGTGCTGGAACTACCGGGGTTCTTAGGGCTCGGCGCGATTATCCAAACGACCGACCTGATTACCACACTGCCCCGCCACATCGGTGAAACGCTCGCCCAGGCGAATGACCTGGCCGTGCGCGCGTGCCCGTTCCCGGTGGAAGGCTTTGCCGTACGGCAGCACTGGCATGCCCGGTATCACCATGAAGCGGGCAACCGCTGGCTGCGCGGCGTGGTCAGTCAATTGTTTGGCGGAGCGCGCTAGCGGGAGGTTTGGGGCACGCAAGACGGTTATGATCGACAGCAGTCACGAGCATCCCTCGGCGACACCCACGCCAACGACGGCAAGGAGAACCGCATGATCAAGGTCACCGTGATGTACCCGTACACCGAAGGCGCGCGCTTCGACCACGCCTACTACCGCGACCGCCACATGCCGCTGGTGAAGGCACGGCTGGGCAGTGCCTGCGCGTACTACACCATTGACAAGGGCCTGGCCGGCGGAGCGCCGGGCCAACCGCCTGCCTTCGTGGCGATGTGCGCGTTCATCTGTGATTCGATCGAAGGCTACGAGGCCGCCATCCAACCGCACCGCGCGGAGATCCTGGGCGACATCGCCAACTACACCGACATCGTGCCGGTGGTCCAGGTCAGCGAGGTCGTGGTTGAGCGGTCGGAGCGTTGAGCGTGTCGGCGCGCTAGTCAAACCAAACGCTGTCGGACGGATCGAGCGCGGAAGACTGGCGAGCGAACATGCCCGCAAGACGCTCGCCCCCTGTCCACCAAGGCCCTAGACCTCGGCCGATTCCGCAGCCTTCGCAAGCTCCGCCATTGCTTGCCTTGCTATCTCCAGCGCTTCATCGCCCATTCGAGCGGCGAGCGTCGCCTTCGCTACAGTCCATATGGGGAGCGCCTTCAACACGAGCCGACGCCCCGACGTCGTCAGGGTTAGCCGCTTTCCAGCGCGGCCGCGTCCACCTGTGGCGCAAACCAGATCCTGGCCCTCAAGATTCTGAACCGATCGGCTCAGGGTCGTCGGATCCACCCCAGCCTTGTCCGCAAGCTCGACCAGCGACGTACCGTCCGCCTCACCGATGCCGACCAAGAGGCTGAATTGCTCCGCCGTGATCCCGAGTGGCCGAAAGCAGGCGTTGTAGTAGCGGGTGAGCGACCGCGCCGTTGCGCGTGCCTGGAAGCCCGGACACTCCGTTGCGACGCTCTTCAAAGATTCTGGATCAAAACCCTTCACATCGACCTCGTTTGACAACCGCTCTACCCGATAATACTGTATATGCATTATTTACGGGACCACCCAATGCCAGCATACGTACACGTCAACCTACGCGTCATTGACTCTGCCAAACAGGCTGCGCTCGCTCCACGCTTTCAAACAGCGCTACAAGAAGCGGGAGGGCGAATCGTACATTTCGGCCCTGTTGTGCAGACCCTGGAGGGAGATGACGAGCCGCTGCCCATGGCCGGCGTGTTCGAATTTCCGACGCTCGCCCAGGCGCTCGCCTTCTACAACTCTGAGAGGTATGCACCCATTAAGGCCGCACGCCAGGAGGCACAGCAGGCGCGGATGTTTGTGGTCGAAACGCAATCATGAAGGCTGCTTCCGGGCCAAAAGCGGTTTTTAGTACCCATGCCCTGCGCGGCTCAGGCGGCGGGTCAGTTACGATTCAGTGCGCGTGAGTCGGCGGTGTGCTATTCGGTTGGCTCGGCTTCCGAGGCGTAGCTTGCGAGCAGAGCCACACAGCGTTCCCGCAGGAAGGCACTCAGCGCTTTGATGGCGGGCGTTAGTTGCGCACGGTGCGCGCAAATCAAATGCAGCGGCGCGGGCTCGCCGTACTCCTGCGGAAAGATCTCGACCAATCGTCCGGCCTTCAGGTCGTTGATGAGATCCAGGCGCGATTTATAGATCAGGCCTTCGCCGGCGATCGCCCAGCGTCGCACCGCATCGGCGTCGTCGCTCACGCGGTTTCCCGTGACTGCCACAGTGCGCTCGCCGCCGGGCACCGTAAAGCGCCAGCGTTCATGGACCTGCTCGCTCCAGATATACCGAAGGCAGTTGTGTCGACGCAGGTCATCGACTTTGGCCGGTGCGCCATGTTGTTCGATGTACGACGGCGCTGCGCACAACGCGCGCCGGTTGTCGTCGAGCAATTTGATGGCCAGAAGGGATGAATCCGGCAGCGCCCCGTAGCGCACGGCGAAATCCAGCGGCTGACGGATGAGATCGGCCGCCCGGTCGCTCAACTTCAGGTGCACCGATAAACCGGGGTGCTGGTGCTGAAAATCGTCGAGCCACGGCAGTAGCAGATTTCTGCCGAAATCGGACGGCGCCGATAGCCGCAGCGGGCCGGACAGTGCCTCCCGACCGCCGGCCAGCGCCTGCTCGCCTTGCTCCCTGGCGCCAACCATGATCCGCGCATGCGGCAGGTAGCGCTCCCCGGCCTCTGACAGTTGCATGCTGCGCGTGGACCGCGTGAACAGGCGCGCGTCCAGCGCCTTTTCCAGCCGCTGCACGGACGCACTTGCCTGCCCAGGCGCGATATTCAGTTGGCGTGCCGCCTCCGAGAAGCTGCCGGCGTCGGCCGTGTGCACGAAGATTTGCACGTCATCGAGGCGGATGATTTTCATTGAAACGCCGAAAGTGTTTGGGCATATCGCCCGTTTATCCGCATATCGCTGAAAGATAGCATGGCCCTCATTCACTCTCTGGAGAACGTGTATGAAAGCCATCGGTTTCTATCAGAACCACCCCATCAGCCACCCGCAGGCGCTGCAAGACATCGAGCTGCCGACGCCTGAGCTGCGCGACCACGACCTGCTGGTGGAAGTCAAAGCGGTGTCCGTCAACCCCGTCGATACCAAGATCCGGCGGGGCGGAGACATTCCGGAGGGCCAGGCGCGTATCGCGGGCTGGGACGCAGCGGGCATCGTCCGCGCGACCGGACCGCGCGCGACGCGCTTCAAGCCCGGTGACCGCGTCTGGTATGCCGGCGACATTACGCGGCCCGGGAGCAACAGCGAACTGCATGCAGTGGACGAGCGCATCGTCGGCCCCATGCCGGCATCGCTGGATTTCGCGGAGGCCGCATCGCTGCCGCTAACAGCGATCACCGCCTGGGAACTGCTGTTTGACCGCCTACGTGTTCAGGCGGCCGACCCGACCGACAACAACGTACTGCTGGTCACCGGAGCGGCCGGTGGCGTGGGCTCCATCCTGACCCAACTCGCGCGCACGCTGACGGGGATGACCGTGATCGGCACCGCTTCGCGGCCGGAAACGCGTGAGTGGGCGTTGGCGCATGGCGCGCACCACGTCATCGATCACCGTCAACCCTGGGCACCTCAATTGGCAGAGCTTGGCATCAAGCACGTCACCCATGTGGCCGGGCTGAACCAGAGCGCCACCCACGTGCCGCAGATCGCCGCTGTGCTGCGTCCCGAGGGGCAATTCGCCCTCATCGACGATCCGGTGGATCTGGACATCGGGCCGTTCAAGGGGAAGTCCATTTCGATTCACTGGGAACTGATGTTCACGCGCGCCATGTTCACCACCGACACCCTCGCCCGACAACACGCCTTGCTGCGTCGCGTGGCCGAACTGGTCGATCGCGGAGACATCAAGCACACCCTGACCCAACGCATTGATGGCATCAACGCCGCGAACTTGATCAAGGCGCATGCGCTGGTCGAAGCCGGAAACATGATCGGCAAAGTTGTCGTCGCGAACGCCTGAACCCTTCTGACAAGGAGCCTCACCATGACATCCCCCATCATCACCACCGCAACGATCAGCCTGGAAGCCGCGCAAACCTTGCTCGCGGAGGCACGTCGCGCCTGCGCTGCGCGCGGGTTCGCCGCGACCATTGCCATTACCGATGCAGGCGGCCACCTGCGCGCGTTCGAGCGCGCGGACGCCGCACCTTTCCTGACCGCTGACGTCGCCATCAACAAGGCATGGACGGCAGCCTCGTTCGGCATGTCCACACACCAATGGAATCAGTACATGGCCGAACCCGCCGTTGCCCCGCTGGCGCACCATCCGCGCCTGATGCCTGTCGGCGGCGGTGTGGCGATCTTTCACGAAGGGCGTCTGGTGGGCGGCATCGGTATCTCCGGGGGCAGCTCTGCCCAGGACCACGAGGCCGCCGAGGAAGCCTTGCGTAACGCAGGTTTCCTGCAATGAGGCCCACCAAATGAAGAATCCTCTTCGCTACGCTCTGCCCGTGGCAGCCATGGCGGTCCTCGGCTTCTTTTCCGCCGCTCACGCCCAATCGCCCGCAGAAGCTTCCAACGCCCGCGATGCGGCCAGCTATGGCCTCGTCGTCAAACTTCCCATCAAGCAGGAAAGCCGCAGTGACTTCCTGCGACTCATCAAGGAGCGCATCTCGGCGAGCCGTCAGCGTCCAGAAGTCGTGGATTTCCGAGTCCTCGCCACGCCTGATCCCAACGTCTTTGTGGCGATTGAAAGCTTCCGAAACAAGGATGCGTTCGTCGCCTTCGAACAGTTGCCGGAGTCACAACGTTTTCTGAGTGTGCTGAAGCCGCTGCTGAGCGGATCCGTCGAAGCCTCTATCTTGCAACCGCTGCCATAGGCAGGTCGCCTTCGGCTCGGAAGCCGCCGCTCGCAGCCAGCACAACCACTCACTGCTGCCGGCCACAAACGGACGCGCCTCCGCGTCGCTGCCGAGTCGTTGAGGTGACGGCGTTTAGCTTGATTTTCTGCCAATGGCCCTGGCTCTGCCATAGGCCATCGCTGTTAAACCGCTGGCGCGTAAAATGCGCCCGATCGATACCTAGGCGGCACCTGCCCTTCTTCCGATGAAACGCTTTCTACTGCCGGCGGCCCTCTTCGCCGCATCCACCGCGCTGCACGCGGCCGACCTGCCTGCGGCCATTGCAGCGCAGTTGCCACCAGGCTACGGGCCAATGACATTCCGCGCGGGGCCGGCGATCGAAGGCGGTCGGCACAGCGTGCTTGTCGTCGCCCACCGGCGTGACGACTCGGCGGAGAAACCGTCGCCGCGCCCGCTGCTGATTTTCGAGGAACAGGCAAGCGGAGAGTACCGGCTCTCGGCGCGCAACGATACGGTCGTGCTACGTGCCAACGAAGGCGGCCAATGCGATCCGTTCGAGGACGGCTACGAGGGGCTGGCAGTCAAGGGCAGCTACTTTACCGTGCAGAACGGCGTCGCTTGCGGTTCGCACTGGACCGACTTCATCACGTTCCGCTACGACCGCGGGCGGCGCGCATGGCTCTTCGACAGCAAGATCGTGACGCTTTCTGATCCACTCAGCAGCTCACCGGATAAGTCGACCGTGACACGCGCGAACCGCGCGAAGCCGGTCGAGTTCGAGGCTTGGCGCCCTGCGCGCTGAAGCCATGCTCACGCCCAAGGCGGCAATGACGACGGTTGTGCGATGAGTGGCTTACCCAGTACCCCAGCAACTTGAAGTCGATGTTCCTTCCATGCCCCGCCACCACCACCACGTCTACGTCATCGAACTCTCGCGGCAAGTGCTGACCGAAGCGCGCTTCAAGAAAGCCAATCCCGATTACCTCGGTGACAAGCCTTGCGTGTATGTCGGCATGACCGGGCAGTCGCCGGACGTGCGTTTTGACAAGCACAAGGCGGGGCTGAAATCGAACCGGTTTGTGCGGGAGTACGGTTTGCGGCTGATGCCGGAGCTGTACGAGTGCTTCAACCCGATGCCCTACGAGGCCGCACGCGAGATGGAAGTGGAACTGGCGATCGGATTGCGCGAAGACGGGTATGCGGTGTGGCAAGCGTAGTGGATCGCTTCACCGCTGCGGAACCGTGAATGTCACGGTACGGCTGTCGAGCACCTGATGCTTGGCGTCAGCCAGGTCTACCCGCAACGTATGCGACCCGGCCTCAAGGCCTTGAAGGACGATGAGATCAGGGCTCGCCTGCACCCAATGCCAATGGGCGTTGTCGAGCGTCAGGTGCACGTGGCCGATGCGTGGCGAGACGTTGGCGGCGGCCGCCCCGTAGACCGGCGCAAGCTGCAAATGCTCGGCGTGAAACGGCACGACCACGACGCCGCGCGCGAGGGGCCCGGCCAGCGGCGCGGAGACCTCGAGCCGAGCAGAAGCATCTGCCGGCGCCCCAACCGGCGCAGCCGTCGGGCCGGCGCCCGCCTCTGTGGCGCCACTGGCGGCATGGCAGGCGGCAAGCGCCAACAGCGCGGCAACGACGCGCGCGCCCCGGCGCAATGAGACCGTAAACGTAGGCATATGCACTCCTTGTAGTGGTTTGGAACACCCCAATGTAATCGGCGATTACATTTGCGCAATGTAACATGTGATCGCTGATTACATAACCCCCCTCTTCCCGAAATTCATGCCATGCCCACTCCTGAAACCGTCGACGATCGCGACTACCACCACGGCGACCTGCGACGCGCCTTGATTGCCGCCGCAGTGGAGTTGGTCGAAGAACAGGGCCTGGAGGCAGTCAGCGTGCGCGAGGTGGCGCGACGCGTCGGCGTTTCGCCGGGCGCACCCTTCCGTCATTTCAAGAGCCGCACGGCCTTGCTAACGGCAGTGGCCGAAGAGGCGCAGGAGCGGCTGCTCACGGGGGTCACCGAAGCGCGCCGCCATGAACAAGCCGACGACCCACTGGCCGCCTTCCGCGCGATCGGCGAGGGCTTCCTGCGGTGGGCGTTTGAGAACCCCGGACATTTCCACGTTATCTCGACGCGTGCGGTGATTGATTTCGACAGCCCCGGCCTACGCGACCGCAACGACCGCCTGCGTACAACCATGCGGCAGTTGATGGAAGCCGCGGCACAGCAAGGGCGCTTGCGCTCCGGCGATATCGACCAGTACGTGCTCGGCCTGCGCGCGCTGGCATATGGCCTGGCGCGAATGCACATCGACGGCCAATTCGCGAGCTGGGGACAAAACCCAGACCAGGCTCTCGACGAAAGCCTGCGCGTGATGGAGCTGTTCGTCAGCGCCATCCAGGTGTAGGCCACCTACGCACATGGAGACCTCAATGCAGGTGCTGGATCACGAACCGTACAGCTGGTTCCTATTTGAAGCGGACGATGCGCTCTATCTCGACGCCAATTGCGACCACGGTGCGTTTGGCTACAGCTTCATGATTTGCCTGACAGCAGCTGAGGCTAAACGCTATCGCGACGAAGGTCGCGGTTACTTGAGCCGGCTGGCGCAGGACATCCACAACTCCGTCCCGATTCTGTCTGCGAGCACGTCGCCGTACAAACATCGGAAGGCGTCTCAAGAGGAAGAAGCCCAAGCGAGCGCTGCGGTGAGCGCGTGGCAGGCGGACCGGGTTCGCAGTCTCAAGCTCGGCCGATGACGCTTCGCCGGTACGACGCGGGTTGGCCTAGAAGGGTTACGCCGGCTCCATGGCACTCGGCGACGCCCCACCGATGTACTGCGTGATATCGACCGCATCGATCTGTTCCGGCCGCATGAAGCGGGCGGCATAGCGCAGGTACACGCCACTGCTCAGGAACAGGTCGAACAGCTCCGGGTCAATGTGTTGCTGCGCCTTGGCGATGGCCATGATGCGTACGGACTCCGACAGCGTCTTCGCCTTCTTGTAGGGCCGGTCTGCGGCGGTGAGCGCTTCAAACACATCGGCAATCGCCATCATGCGGGCCAGCGGGCTCATCTGTTCGCGGCGCAACCGCCTCGGATACCCGGTGCCGTCCATCTTCTCGTGGTGGTTGCCCGCAATCTCCGGCACCTCGCGCAGCGCCTTTGGAAACGGCACGCGCGAGAGCATGATCTGCGTCTGCACGATGTGGTCTTCGATCTTGAAACGCTCTTCTTCCGAGAGCGTGCCGCGGCTCACGAGCAGGTTGTGCAGCTCGCCCCGGTCGTACAGATGCTTGGGCGTGTTCAGCTTGAATCTCCACGGATTGTCGGGCGGAATGGTGTCGTGTTCGGTACGCGCAATCACGTGCTCGGGCTTGTCGGCGAGCAGAGGTTCCTGCGCCGGCAGTGGCGCTGCGGGCTGGCGCTGCTGGCGCGCAAGCTCCTCTTGTGAAACGCCAAGGCGGTCGTCCAATGTGCGTGTCCACGTGCGGGCGGCAATGCGTTGCAGCCGTTCCTTCTGCGAGGCATCCATGAACTCGCTGCCTTGGTTGCACTTGGCGACAAACGCAAAGTCCTCATCCAGTGATGCCCACTCGGCGTCGCGGCGGCGCTGCGCAACCTCGGCGTCTTCGCCCATCGCAACAGCGCGCAGGTAGTCGATTTCCGCGTCGCGCTTGAGCACTTCGAAGCGCATGCGCACCTCGTGGATGCGGTCGTGCAACGTTTCCAGCTTGGTCGCCTTGTCGATGACGTACTCGGGGGTGGTGACCTTGCCGCAGTCGTGCAGCCACGCGGCCACGTGCAGGGTCTCGCGTTGTGCATCGGTCATCTGGAACGACTGGTAGGGGCCGTCCGTGGCATCGCACGCGGCCTGGGCCAGCATCTTGGCAAGCTCGGGCACGCGCCCGCAGTGGCCGCCAGTGTGGGGGCTCTTCGCATCGATCGCACCGGCGATCACTTGGATGAAGGCGTCGAATAGCTTGCGCTGGGCATCGGTCAATGCGTGCACTTCCAGCGCACCAGCGCACAGGCTCGCCAGCGTCCCCACGAAAGCCAACTGGGCTGCTTCGATGGGTGTATCGCGCAGGATGAGAATGACGCCTTGCAGTTCATGCGCCCGCGTCGCCAAGGGAATGGCTGCCGCATGGCATGACGCGCCCATGGTCAGCGGTTCGAGTTTCGCCGTGCGGATGACGTCGTCTGCGAGTGCGCTGGCCTGCGGCTCCATCGCGCCCACGGCGCTGCGGATCAAGGGCGGCGCCGCTTGTAGTGGCGTCTGCCCGATCGCGGGTGCCACGTCCGCACCGCTGCGGTCGAACGCCACGGCCGGGGTCAGCGATGCCTCGTCCGCCAGGTACAGCACACCCGCGCTGCCTCCGGAAGCATCGAGCATCTTGCGCAGCAGCAGCGGCAAGAGTTGCTCGAGCCGGCTTTCCGCGGCAACGGCCTGCATGATGATCAGGAAGCGCTGGATGGTCTCTCGCATCTGCTCGGACGTTTCGCCAAGCGCCCTCACCTCGTTGATGCGCGACGTTGCGGCAATGGGCTGCTGGAAGTCGAACCGCCGGATGGCCTCCATGCCATCGGCCAAGGCATGCATGGGCCGCGCGATCCGGCGCGCCGCCCACCCGATCAGCGGCAAGGACAACACGATGATCAGCCCTGTGACACCGATGCCCACCCAAGCCTCGCGCCGCGCCCCCTTCAGCAACTCGTCCTGCGGGATGGCTGAGACGAGGTACAGCGCCTTGCCGCCGGTGGGGGTCAGGCGGTCGATGCGCGTGTACCACGGCTCGCCGCCGGCGGAGAGTACCGCTTGCCGCGTCCCCGATGCATCCAGATCACGCACGCCAGCGGCAAGCTGTGTGAGGACGGGCAAGCCGTAGTCGGCTGCGGCCGCGAGCAGGCCCGACTGGATCGTGTCTGGCGCCGAGGCGGATGCCGGTGCGTCTCGATCAATGGCGACGACCTGGCCGCTGGCATCCAGCAGCGCAAGCACAGACCGCGCGACGGTTTCCTTGCGCTCCAGTGTTTGGCCAAGCAGATCCAGCCGGAAGTCGCCACCCACCACCGCATGGCGAGACACCGTCGGCAGCGCCAGCGTGGCGCCCGCCTGCCGGTCTGAGAAGAACATGTACGGCTCAGTGCGGATCAGCCCGCCCGCTGACATGGCCGACATGAACCACGGCCGGTCCCGCGGATCGAACTTCGCCGCAAAATCCGAGGCATCGGCGGTCTGGATGACCGTCAGAGTGGCATCCAGAAAATGCAGTTGCCCTCGGGACACGCCGCCCGTGTGTTCGACAGTGCGCACCACATAGGCGGCACGCTCGGGGGCGTTGAATACCGTGCGATCCGCCGCCGCACGCAGCGGCCGCACGTAAAAGAAGCTGCCATCCGCATAACCCACGTACAGCGACTGCAGCACCGGTGAGGTCTCCAATGCGTCGCGCACGAGCGCCAGGCGCGCCATCCGCGCGTCGACCGACTGCGCATCGGCCAGTGAGCTGTGGCTGATGAGCTTGACCGCCATCAGCGCGGGCGTCATCAGGTCCTCAACCTCGTTCAGCGTTTCCAGGCTGATGCGGCGCGTGGCTTCAGCCGCCGCCTTCTCCTGCGCAGCTTTGGCTTGGTAGAAATGGATGCCGCAGATCAGCGCGCCCAACGCCAGCGTCAGCGAGCCAAACAGCACCCACAGGTGAACATAAAGCGGGTAACTCCTGCGCGGTTGCATGGGGCCCTCCCTCGGTGGGACACGGCAGACGGCGGCTGCGTTGGCTTGGCGATGACCGTGGTGCGTGCACTGTGCAGTGTTGGCGGCGCCCCACGGATCGTCAAGGTTCGTGGGGTTTTGGGTTCACTTGGGGGATGTGGGTTGCCCTTCTGATCTGAACGCTGTTATCACGGGGCATTTTCGGTTCGATGCGCGTGCTCTGAGCCGGTTACCGCCACAAACCCCAGCTTGCCGCCACCGCTGGCCGCCCGTAAACTCTCCCCCGCTCGCGCAAACAAGCGCAGCCGGGACTGCAATCCCGAATTCAAGTTCGCCCGTGAGTGCCGTTATGGCCCTTGCGTGCCGTCGTTCGCCTATATGGGCGGGCCCGGCAGGGAGGGCCTCACGGCCCTGCCGGTTGTTGGTGAACTTGATCGGTATTGCAGACCTTGCCGTGTGCCCGCCCACCCCTCTCGGTGGGCGGCTCCCCTTACTCAAAGTTAGAGGGCAAGACGATGGCATTACTGATTCACGCTGTCCCCACCATTTGCGGACGCTGCTCCGCACATTTCCCCGCCCCGCCCTGCATTGATCGCCACGCCGTGTGCGGAGGTGCGCGATGACGCTTGAACACAACCGGGACTATCTGAACGGCGCGCTGTCTGCGCGGGAGTTTCTGCGGCGCACGCAGGCGGGGTTGAAGCTGCATCGGCAGTTTGAGCCGAGGGTGCTGCGGTGGGAGTTGCAGATGCACGCCAGCGAGAAATCTGCGGAGTATCAGGCGGGGTTTCTCGACGGTATCGGTGTTTATGTGCTCACCACGCTGGAGGGGGTGTTGGTGGAGTTGTATCGGTGGGAACTGCTGAAGGAACTGGAGCGGGATAGATAAGAGGGATTAACCACTTCCCCGATGACGGGCGGGGAAGGTATAAAAGGCAGTTCATAGATACGGAAAGAACTTGTGCCATGCACGTCCGCTTCCGGTGAGAGCGCTGCTCGCCGACCCCGTGGTGTGCTGGTGAAATTCCGCACCTTCGCGCATCGCCCCACAATTAACCTTCTTGCCCATCACGTATGTCGAACGAGATCGATTTCTCTGGAAAGTACAGTTTTACCGTACTAGTACATCATGAAAAGATGGGCGACCTGGGCGAGGCCACACTTCAGTTCGGCGCAAGCCACTGGCCGCATCTTCGCTTCGTCGATTGGCTAACGTGTGACCGCTTGGGCGAAGGGACGAAGTTTGAGCATCTTCGAGCCACCGCCGACAGCGGTGAAATCTTCACCTTGTTTGACTGCTCGGTCGCGGGATATGCCGTGGCTGTGAACTATGTTATCGCAGGGGATGTGACTGGTGCCTTCAAAACCATCTCCATTCGCTTTGATGACGTGAACGAATGGTTGCTACCCTTCCGAAGGGTTGAAGAAACAATTGAATCCACCACCAAAGAAACTAACCACCTAAAGGAAATAGCTGCCACCGTTAAAAGCGATACGCAATATTTTAAATTCTCCGCTGAGACAGTCGCTAGAATCAAGCGTCATGGAGAAGACCACATAGTTCATGAACACGTTATTTTTAATTTTGATTGCCTGGATGGATTCTTCTCCACCAACGACATAAAGGAGAAATCACATGAATTATCTACACTGCTTTCGATACTGACCGCTATCCCACTGGCCTTGGTCCACGTGCTTGTCAAAAGCAGAGAAGACAAATTTCACTACGTGTTTTTCCCGTCGTTCAAAAAACAGCCAAGCGAATCAAAGAGCCGAAGCTGGGCAGACTACCTCACTAGAAAAGCGTTCCTCGACGGACGGTGGCAAACTATTTTCGATAACTATTATCGCTCCCCATATCGAAATATATCATGGGTTCGACTGGCGGGGATGCAGCGATATGATAGTTTCTGGGAATACAAAGCCCTCGGTTACGTCAGCCTCTTGGATAAATATGTGGACCACCGCACGAAGGGCCAAAAGCGTCAACCATCTAAGGGGCAAGAGCTAAAAGAAACAAAACTGCACACCAAATTGAAAGAAGTTCGCCCAGCACTGACCGAAACGCAGGAAAATGCCATATTTTCGATAATTTCTGGAATTTTCCTTAACAACGGCAACCTGACGTTTGGCGAAAAATATCGATTTGTCCTAGACACCATGGATAGCGACGTCAGGTCCATAATCAACCTAACCCATGATGATTTCAACCAGATAAAAAGCATCAGGGATGCAGTTGCCCACGGAAACGCGCCAGACCTTGTAGAAACTGACTTCGGCAGAGTTGGAATAATAGTAAGTAAAATTGCCCTAATGCTGACGTATTGGGCTTTTATCGATTTCGGCATCATTGCAAAAGATTTCCTGGACTGCTTCCGAAACCATAGTCAACTGCATTTTAGCGCTGACATCGATAGAGTACAGCTCTCCAGAATAACCAAATCAGCAGGCTTTTTTGAAGTATCAGATGAGCAGTTCGAGGAATTGGAAAAAATCAAAGGAATCAAGCTGCATTCCTGTTTTCTACTGCATAGCAACGGCAGCATCGACTATGCTGAGCATCATGTTGCCGCGTTGAAGAAATGGCTTCAGCAGCCTCTCCCGGGAGAAATTCCGGTAGCTGAGATTTTCGGTCAAGAAAAGGAAAGGATCAAATGCTGGGGACAAGCTTATATAGAGGCGGGTACCAAGCGGCTTGAACTTATACAGCCCTACTTTATCGAGAGCGACTAGGGGCGGAATTCCAACAACATTATCGCTGTCACCATCATTGATCTCGCCCCGTTCGTTTGCTGCTCAAGTCCGCGTCAGCTCCACCCCAGGCACCCGCATCTGCTCGACCTCCGGCAGGTCGATACCGAAATACTCGACAAGCAGCCCCCGCAGCGCCCGCCGATCCTCCAGCTCAAACCGATGCGGCGTATCCCCCCGCCAAATCGTCGCATCCCGATTCATCACCGTCACCCGCCCCTCGTCCGTCAGTGCGCGCATCAGGATGCGGTGTTTGAACGGCGACGTCGGATGCGTGCTCGTGTAGTGGTTCGCCATCTCAAAGTCGACCGGGTAGTCCTGCTCTAGCGTAGTGACCCAGGCGTCGACGGGTGTGTCGCTGCGCACCTGTGCACGCAGCACCCAGTGGTCGCCATCGCGCGCCATCCAGTGCAGTTCGCCATCGATGCTGGCCTGCGTGCCGTCGAGCGGTACCGGCACACGCGGCGCCAGCGAGCCAAAACCCGGGTCGACGACGAAGGTGCCTTCGGGCAGCGGCACCGTCAGGAACATGTGCGTGCGCGGCGCTTCGGTGCGCGGGGCGAGCAGCACCACACGCGATGGGTGGCGCGTGGGCTGAAAACCGAGTTGCTCCAACACGGCCGCAAACAAGGTGGCGTGCTCGAAGCAGTACCCACCCCGGCGCCCGTGGACGAGCTTGTTCTGGATGCTTTCCAGATCAATGCGGATGCCGCGTCCGAGCAGCACGTCGAGGTTCTCGAACGGGATGTGCCGCATATGCGCATGCACGAGTTGCGCCAGCGTGTCGTAGGTCGGGCGGGTGTCGCCGCCCCACCGGATGCGGTTGAAGTAGGCGTCCAGGTTGATGGGCGATGTCACGTGCGGTCTCCTTGTGCGCGGGGGCGCGGATCTTATCAGTCTTTTACGCGGCGGCGGAACTGCTGTTCGGTCACGGGGCTGCCCCACTGTGTGCCGGTTTCTTCGTGCGTAAGCGTAAAGCCGAATGATTCGTAGAGGTGGCGGGCGGCGTCCAGGCCCTTGAAGGTGTTGAGGTAGGTCTCGTCAAAGCGCGCGTCAACAAAGCGCATGGCGCGCGACATCAGCTCGCGGCCAATGCCGGTGCCGCGCAATGCATCGTCCACGATGAACCAGCGCAGGTGTGCGGCGCGATAGTGCGGGTTGCCGTCGATGGCGAGCGAGGCCAGGCTACGGCCGTTTTCTACGCAGAGCCAGAGCGCCTTGTTGTCGTCCGGCAGGGATTGCGCAAAGTCGGCCAGTTCCTGGGCGACGCGGCGCTCGAAGAACACGCCAAACCCCCAGTGCTGGGCGTAGAAGCGGCCGTGCAGGCTGGCAATGTCGCCAATGCAGCCGGGCACGTAGCCCTGCACGATCTGGATGCCGGGCTCGTTGGCGGTGATTGGTGCTTTGTGGTCGTTGTCGTCAGCCAGCGCGCTGACGTACTGCGACATCGACGCAAGCAACCGCTGTTGGTCCAGCGGGGCGAGGTGGCGCAGCGCGTTCGATACCTGGTCAGACGCATAAGCGTCGATCTTGCGGCGCAACTGCTGGCCGGCGCGCGTCAGGTAGAGCTCGGAAGATCGGCCATCGTCATCACAGGCGCGGCGCTCGACCAGCCCGGCGGATTCCAGGCGGGTGACCTGGCGACTGGTGCTGGATTTGTCCAGCCGCAAGCGTTCGGCCAGATCGCGCGCCTGGATGCCGGGCGTGCCGGCAATCTCCAGGATGGCGTGCACAGCGGAAGGCGGTAGATCGCTCTGCGCCAGCGTGCTGCGCATGAAACCGAGTTCACGCACCAGCCTGCGCGAGACCTCGCGCAGCTCGCTGATGGTTTGCTCGCGGGGCTGGGCGGGGGCTTCGATGAAATCCATGACAGCCTCGATTGGTTGCGTAGAACAACCAATATAGTTGCATGGAGCAACCTGTTCAAGCCACCCGCTTTTGCCCCGCTTCTCTACGGGTGGTCAGGCAAAGGCCGGGCCTGCGGTGCCCCCGGTGCCATTTCCCATTTGGAACACCGATACCGCGCGTCGCAAGGTCGTTGCCTGCTCTTCGAGGGACTGGGCTGCCGCTGCCGCCTGCTCCACCAGCGCGGCGTTCTGCTGCGTCACTTCGTCCATCTGCACGACGGCCTGGTTGACTTGCTCGATGCCTCGGCTTTGCTCGGCAGACGCCGCGGCAATCTCGGCCACGATCTCCGACACGCGGCGGATAGCCTCCTTTACTTCAGCCATGGTCTCGCCCACTTCAGCGGCTTGTTGCGAGCCCGCCTGCACCACGGCAACAGAAGCGCCGATCAGTCCCTTGATCTCCTTGGCAGCAGAAGCGGAGCGCTGTGCGAGCGTGCGCACTTCGCTGGCGACCACGGCAAAGCCGCGGCCCTGTTCGCCGGCTCGTGCGGCTTCCACGGCGGCGTTGAGCGCCAGGATGTTGGTCTGGAAAGCAATGCCTTCAATCAACCCGGTGATCTCGGAAATCTTGCCCGAGCTGGTGCTGATCTGGTCGATCGTGCCGACCATCGCCTGCACGGCCACGTTGCCAGCCTGTGCAATGGTGCTGGCGTTGGAGGCCAGCGCATCGGCCTGAGCGGCGTTCTCTGCGTTCTGCTTCACGGTCTCGGTCAACTGCGTCATGCTCGACGCGGTTTCTTCCAGTGATGCGGCCTGCTGTTCCGTGCGTGCAGACAAGTCGATATTGCCGGCGGCAATTTCCTTGGACGCCACCGTCACCGATTCGGCCGACACCTTGATACCGCGCACCGTTTGGGTCAGTTGCTGATCCATCGTCCGCAGCGCGACCAGCAGTTCGCCAAACTCGCCCTGCGTGTCAACAACGATGCCGTTCTCCAGCTTGCCACCGGCAATGTCGTTGGCCACGTTCACAGCACGGCTGAGCGGGCGCGAGATCGCACGCAGCAAGTACCAGCACATGCCAACACCCACCACAAACCCTGCGCACACCAGCACGATGGCCACAACGAGAATGCGGTGGTATGTGGCTTCGCTATCGGTCACGAACGCCTTGGCTTGCGAGAGATTGATGGCGATGTCTTTGGTCAGCAACGTGCTAATGGCCTCCCCCGCAACGGCGTGCCGGTTGATGTGCTCTGACGCAGCATCCACGTGACCGGCTTGCAGCGCGTTGATCACATCAGTTGTCGCTGTATTGAACGTCTGCATCGCCTCGTTGATCTGGTTGGCGACCTGGCGCTCTTCATCGCTCGTGATGCTGTCGGGGAAATATTGCTTCCATGTGCCGTTGATCTGCTCCATGTCGGCACGAATCGTCTGGATGGACTGCGCAGCCTTGGCAGCGTCGTCCTTGAAGACTTGGATTCGCCGCAGTTGCAAGCGCACATCGAGTTGCGCTGCACGCATTTCCGACAAGCGTGCAATCGGCAGTGTGTTGCCGGTGTAGGCGTCATTCATGTTGCCGTTCAGGCGCATCAAACCCGTCACGCCAAACACGCCCGTCGCCATCAGCAGCACCAGGCAAATGCCAAAGGCTGCCAAAAGTTTGAACCGTACCGAATGCACCATTGAGCTCATTTTTTCCCCGTCCGTTGCGCCGCACTCAATCTGTCGAAATTGAGTCTTGCATAGGCTGCATATCGACCGAAGAACAAGCAGCTGAAGGGGTTTTGCGCTTTGTTGAGGAATGAAAGCGCCGGCAGACGACTGCAGTTCACATGACGCTGATGCGCAGTGCTTTGCAGTCGACTACCAGGTTGAAATGGGGTGTCGGCAATGCCCCCACCCACCGTGCAACTGGAGGCACCGGTACGGCGTTCCCGCGATACCTCAGCTCGGCGATACCGTTGCATGATGGGCATGCACGATGGCAGCCGGCGCCGCGGCATCGTTGGCCGGCTTGGGTGCCTGCCGTGCAGAGCGATTCCCGCCCGATGGCGGCACCGACGCACCACGCTGTGCGCGTCCAAGCGCGCGCTGCATGAGGCAGAACACGCACAACAGCACACCAATGGCAATGCGCGCCCACCACGAGCTGAGCGTGCCATCGAACGTGATCAACGATTGGATGACGCCCAGCAGCAGCACGCCCACCACACTGCCGCTGATGAGCCCCACGCCGCCGGTGAGCAACGTGCCGCCCACCACCGTGGCGGCAATGGCGTCCAACTCCATACCCTGCGCATGCAGCCCGTAGCCCGAGAGCATGTAGAACGTGACCAGCACGCCGCCCAGCGCCGAGCACAACCCGCTCAGCACATAGACGAGGATGCGCGTGCGCGCCACCGGCAGCCCCATCAGCAAGGCCGACCGCTCGTTGCCGCCCAGCGCATACACCGTGCGGCCAAAGCGGCTGCAATGCGCCAGCCATGCGGCTGCCGCAAACACCACCAGCGCAATCACCACGCTGGGCGACACATAGTTGCCACCGCCCACAAAAATCTTGTGCTGCGAGAGCGCCGTGTACGTGGGGTCTGTAATGCTGATCGAATCAATGCTGATGAGGTAGCACAGCCCTCGCGCCAGGAACATGCCGCCCAGCGTGACGATGAAGGGCTGAATGCGGAACGTCTGGATCAGCACGCCCATCATCAAGCCGAACAACGCGCCCACGGCCAGCACCAGCGGCACCACGGCGCCGATCGACCAACCATGGTGCTCGACCAACGCGGCCGAGATCATGGTGGTGAGCGCAACCACCGCCCCCACCGACAAATCGATCCCGCCCGACAGGATGACGAAGGTCATGCCAATGGCAACGACGATCAGGAATGCGTTGTCGATCAACAGGTTCAGGAACACCTGCACACTGAAGAAGCCCGTGTAAGTGACGGACCCGAAGCCGAACAACAGCACAAACAAAAACAGCGTGACGTAGAACGGCAAGCGCCGTGGATTGATTTTCATGACTGCGCCCCTGCACGGCCTTGGCGTTGAAAGAGCATGGCGCGGAACGATTCCGACTGCGCCAGACACACGGCAAACACCACCACGGCTTTCACTACGAGGTTGATTTCAGGCGGCACGCCCATCGAGTAGATCGCATACGTGAGCGTCTGGATGATGAGCGCGCCAATCACGCTGCCCCACAGGCTGAACTTGCCGCCCGCCAGGGAGGTGCCACCCAGCGTGACAGCCAGAATGGCGTCCAGCTCCAGCAGCAGGCCCGCGTTGTTACCGTCCGCGCTCTTCACGTTGGAGCAGATAATGAGCCCCGCCACGCCGGCCATGGCACCGCAGAAGCCATAGATGCCGAACAGCAGCGCTTTGGTGTTCAGCCCCGCAAGCCGCGCCGCCACGGGGTTGATGCCAACCGCTTCGATAAACAATCCGAGTGCCGTGCGATGCATCAACAGCAGTAGCAGGCCCAGCACTGCGGCGGCGATGTACAGGCCAAACGGCAGCCCGAACAGATAGCCATTGCCGACAAAGAAGAACGGCTCGTAGTAGACGGTGATGATCTGCCCGCCGGTTATGAGCTGCGCCACGCCGCGCCCGGCCACCATCAGGATCAGCGTGGCGATGATGGGCTGCATGCCAGCGCCCGCCACCAGCATGCCGTTCCACAGGCCGCACACCAGCGCGGCGCCCACGGCAGCCAGCAGCGCGAGCACCAGCGGCACCTTGGTCACATACACCGGCAAACCGTTCTGCACGACCAGCGTGCCGCCGATAAGCGATGCCGCAATGGCGCCGGAGATGGCCACCACCGCACCGACGGAAATGTCGATGCCGCCCACCGCAATCACCAGCGTCATGCCCAGCGACACGAGCATCAGTGGTGCTGCGCGGTTGAGGATGTCGATCACGCTGCCGTACAGGTGCCCGCTGCGGATTTCCAGGTGAAAGAAATGCGGGTTGAACCACGTGTTGAGTATGCAGAGCAGGATCAGCGTCACGCAGGGCCAGAACAGCCGGTGGCCAGCAAGCGTACGCATGCGAGAAGGTTGCGTCATGCTGTACCTCCGGTGGCGGACTGGTTGATCGGTGGTTTAGCCGGCAATTCCCCGCCGGCAATCACGTCGTACAGGTTGTCTTCGGTGACGTCTTCGCCAGCCAGCTCGCCGACCTTCTTGCGATCACGCAGGATGGCCAGCCGGTGGCTCACGCGCAGCACCTCGGGCAGCTCGCTGGAAATGAACAAGATCGCCATGCCCTTGCGGCACTGCGCGGTCACCAAGTCCATGATGTCGAGCTTGGCGGCAATGTCGATGCCGCGCGTGGGCTCATCCAGGATCAGCATGGCCGGGTCCGTTGCCAGCCAGCGCGCCAGCACTGCCTTCTGCTGATTACCGCCCGAGAGCTGGCCGATGGGCTTTTCTGCATCGGGCGTCTTGATGCCGAGTTGGACGATGTACTGGTCGGCAATCTCGCGCTGGCGCTTCTTGGGCAGGTAACGGAACAGGCCGCGCTTGGCCTGCAGCGCGAGGATGATGTTCTCCCGAATCGACAACTCGGCGATGATGCCTTCGGTCTTGCGGTCTTCGGGGCAGAATCCGATGCCCTGGCGGATGGCATCCCTCGGGGAGCTGAACTGGTGCGCTTGGCCCTGCACGTTGATGGCGCCCGCGTCATTGCGGTCCACGCCGAAGAGCAGGCGCGCGGTCTCGGTGCGGCCGGAGCCCAGCAACCCGCCCAGGCCCAGCACCTGGCCCGGGCGCACGTCCAGATCGAGCGGCTGCACCACGCCACGGCGGCCCATGCCGCGCGCACTGAGAAACGCGGGTGCGGTGTCATCCACCGGCGGCACTTCGGTCCGCTCGAAGCGGCTGGCATCGATGTCGCGCCCGACCATCTTGTTGATCAATTGCAGTTGCGGCAGATCACGCGCGGCGTATTCGCCTTCCAGCCGACCATTGCGCAGCACGGTAATGCGGTCGGAAATGGCGTAGGTCTGCTCAAGAAAATGCGTGACGAACAGCACGGCCATGCCGCGCGCCTTGAGCGTGCGAATGGCGGCAAACAGGCGCGCAACCTCGTCGTCGTCCAGGCTGGAGGTGGGTTCGTCCAGGATGAGAATGCGCGCTTCGGTGGAAAGCGCCCGCGCAATCGCCACCATCTGCTGAATGGCCACCGGATACAGCGACAGCGGCAGCGTGACGTCGATGTGGATGTTCAGATCGGCCAGCAGCGCCTGGGCCGCGCGGTTGGTAGCGCGCCAGTCGATACTGCCCATGCGCATGGGGAAGCGGCCGATATGGATGTTCTCCGCCACCGTCAGGTTCGGGCAGAGATTCACCTCTTGATACACCGTGCTGATGCCGAGCTTTTGCGCCTCCAGCGGCGAGCCTGGGGCAATGGGTTGACCACCCAGCAGGATCTCGCCCGCGTCGGGGGCCTCCACGCCGGTCAGCACCTTGATGAGCGTCGATTTGCCGGCGCCGTTCTGCCCCATCAGGGCATGCACTTCACCGGGAAACAAGCGGAAATCCACCCCGGCCAGCGCCTGCACGCCAGGGAAGTTTTTGGAGATGCCGCGCATGTGCAGCAGCGCGCCGCGTGCATCGTGCGCGGCGAGTTCAACGTGATCCGACATGGGTGTCACCTGTTAACGTGGCGCAGCCGGTACGGCGGAATCATTCGCCGTCCGGCTTGCACCTGTTCAGCTAAGAGCTAGCGAACGTTCGCAAATACTCAGTACTTGCGGTTCGGAAACTCCTTGGCGGCCACATCCATCGGGAAGATGCCTTCCTTGGTGACGATGCGCTTGGGCACAGGCTTGCCCGCCAGCACGGCGCGCGCGGTATCCATCAGTTGCGGCCCGAGCAGCGGGCTGCATTCCACCGTCACGTTCAGCTTGCCGGCCATCATGGCTTCAAACGCGCCCTTCACGCCGTCGATGGAGATGATGGTGATGTCCTTGCCCGGCTTCAGGCCCGCTTCTTCAATGGCCTGGATGGCGCCGATCGCCATGTCGTCGTTATGCGCGAACAGCACGTTGATCTTCTTGCCTTCGGCCTTAAGGAAGGCTTCCATCACCTCCTTGCCCTTGGCGCGGGTGAAATCACCCGTTTGTGAACGGATGATCTTGTAGTGCGGATCGGCCTTGATGATCTCTTCAAAGCCGCGCTTGCGGTCGATGGCCGGGGCGGAGCCGACGGTGCCCTGCAACTCAACGATGTTCACATCGCCGCCCTTGGGCTTCATGTTGTCCAGCAGCCAGCGGCCTGCCTTGCGGCCTTCCTCCACGAAGTCCGAACCGATGAAGGTGGTGTAGAGCGAAGTGTCCTTACTGTCGACCCCACGGTCGGTGAGGATGACCGGAATCTTGGCCGCCTTGGCCTCTTGCAGCACCGTGTCCCAACCGGATTCCACCACCGGCGAGAAGGCAATCACGTCGACCTTCTGGGCGATGTACGAGCGGATCGCCTTGATCTGGTTTTCCTGCTTCTGCTGAGCGTCGGAGAATTTCAGGTTCACGCCGTCCGCCTTGGCGGCGGATTTGATCGACTCGGAGTTGGCGGTGCGCCACTCGCTTTCGGCACCCACCTGGGCAAAGCCCATGGTGAAGGCCTTGTCCGCCGCGTAGGCAGCGGACCCCGCCCCGGTAGCCAACAGCACGCTGGCCGTGGCGAGAAAGGTCAATACGGTACGTCTGGCGCGGTCAGCGCGCGTTGTTGTCATTGCGTATCTCCTCTTATGGTGGAAGCAGCCCGTCACTGCCCTTGCGGCTGCGCACGTTTCTTTTTCAGCCGGCAACCATGCCCTCGTGGCCAGCCGTTCGTGCTGAGCCATGTTATGGACAGTGAGACATAACCGTCTAATGCTTTTTTCTGGCGACATGGATATCGATTCTGATATCGCGCGCTAGGCTGCAGCATCGTGCAGCGCACAAAACGCCCCATGCTTTCGCCCGCAAAAACCGCAGAACCATATCGAAAAAGCTTCGTTCCCCTGGCATTGCCGGTTTTTTAGACTGGGCGCACTCACTTGTTATGACGAGTTCGCACCCAGATGACGACGTCCCCACCCTCACCTCGCTTGCCGGCCCCGCCGCTCTATGAGCAGATCAAGGGTGCGCTGCGCGAGGGCATTGTCAGCGGCCTGTACGCGCCGGCATCCCTGCTGCCTTCGGAGGCGGCGCTGGGTGCGCAATTTGGCGCCAGCCGCATCACCGTGCGTCAGGCCTTGGCCGACTTGCAGAACGAGGGGTTGATCTACCGCCGCCATGGCAAGGGCACGTTTGTAAGCCAGCCCAAGGCGTTCCAGAACGTGACCGCGCTGCAAGGCTTTGCGGAGGCGATGTCGGCGCAGGGCCATGCGATCCGCAACCGCGTGCTGAAGCTGCAAACGGTGCCCGCGCCGGCAGACGTGGCGCAGGCATTGCAACTGGTGCCCGGCTCACCCGTCACGGAACTGCATCGCGTGCGCTTGCTGGATCAATCGCCCATTTCACTGGAGCAGACGTGGCTGCCGGAAGCGCTCGGCAGCATCGTGGCCCGCGCAGACCTTGCCACGCGCGATGTGTTTCTCGTGCTGGAGCAGGACGCCGGTGTGGCGCTAGGCCATGCCACGCTGGCCATCGATGCCGCACTGGCAGACCACGCCACCGCCGCCGCGCTCGACACGGGCGCCGGTGCGCCGCTGCTGCGCGTGGAGCGCCTCACACACGATGCGCACGGCACACCCATCGACTTTGAACGCCTCTATTTCCGCGGCGACGCCTTCCAGTACCGGCTGCGGCTGGACCGGCAGGTGGCCGCATCGGCGCAATCCATCTTCCCTCTGCAAGGCACCGTATGAACACGTTGGAACTGGAGTACGACCTCGTCGTCGTGGGCGGCGGCACCGCCGGCCCCATGGCGGCCATCAAGGCAAAGGAACGCAACCCCGCGCTGCGCGTGCTGCTGATCGACAAGGCGCACGTGAAGCGCAGCGGCGCCATCTCGATGGGCATGGACGGGCTGAACAACGCGGTCATTCCCGGCCATGCCACGCCGGAGCAATACACGCGCGAGATCACACTGGCCAACGACGGCATCGTCGATCAATCGGCCGTATATGCGTATGCGCAGCACAGCTTTGCCACCATCGAACAGCTCGACCGCTGGGGCGTGAAGTTCGAGAAGGACGAGACGGGCGACTACGCCGTCAAGAAAGTGCATCACATGGGCAGCTACGTGCTGCCGATGCCGGAAGGGCATGACATCAAGAAAGTCCTGTATCGACAACTCAAGCGCGCGCGGGTGGAGATCACCAACCGCATCGTCGTTACGCGCGTGCTGACCGATGCCGATGGCGCAGCGTGCGGTGTGCTCGGCTTCGATTGCCGTACGGCGGATTTCCTGGTGGTGCGCGCGAAGGCCGTGGTGTTGAGCTGCGGTGCGGCCGGGCGACTCGGCTTGCCGGCATCGGGCTACCTGATGGGCACGTACGAGAACCCCACCAACGCAGGCGACGGCTATGCGATGGCGTATCACGCCGGTGCGGAACTCGCCAATCTGGAATGCTTCCAGATCAACCCACTCATCAAGGATTACAACGGCCCCGCCTGCGCCTACGTCACCGGCCCGCTGGGCGGCTACACCGCCAACGCGCGCGGTGAGCGCTTCATCCAGTGCGACTACTGGAGCGGCCAGATGATGTGGGAGTTCTATCAGGAGCTGCAGGGCGGCAAGGGCCCGGTGTTCCTCAAGCTCGACCACTTGGCCGAAGAAACCATCCAGACCATCGAAACGATCCTGCACACCAACGAACGGCCGAGCCGTGGCCGCTTCCACGCCGGGCGCGGTACGGACTACCGCACGCAGATGGTGGAGATGCACATCTCGGAAATCGGCTTCTGCAGCGGGCACAGCGCATCGGGTGTGTATGTGAATGCGCGTGCGGAGACGACCGTGCCGGGCCTCTACTCCGCCGGCGACATGGCCGCCGTGCCGCACAACTACATGCTCGGCGCGTTCACCTATGGCTGGTTTGCCGGGCAGAACGCAGCGGATTACATCGCCGGCAAGCAAGGTGATGCACGGATCGACAGCGAACAGATCGAACGCGAGCGCGCGCGCATCTTCGCGCCGCTGCAACGCGACCACGGCCTCGCCCCCGCGCAGGTGGAATACAAGCTGCGCCGCATGGTCAACGACTACCTGCAGCCGCCCAAGGTCACGCGCAAGATGGAAATCGGCCTGCGCCGCTTCGACGAAATTGCCGACGACATCACCCACCTGCACGCACGCAACCCGCACGAGCTGATGCGCGCCATGGAAGTCAGCTTCATCCGCGACTGTGCAGAGATGGCGGCGCGCGCCTCGCTCTTCCGCACGGAAAGCCGCTGGGGCCTGTACCACCACCGCGTGGACTACCCCGAGCGCGATGACGCCAACTGGTTCTGCCACACGCGCCTGTACAAGGACGCGCGCGGCGCCATGGCCAGCCGCAAGCAGGCGGTCGAACCCTACGTCATTCCCGTCGATGTGCGCGGCACCAATTCCTACGCACACATGCGCATCCCCAAGGCAGCCTGATCATGTCTCACGCCCCACTCTCGTTTCATACGCCCCACGACATCACCTCGCGCAGCAGCGCGCCCGTCACCATCGACGAAGCCAAGTGCATTGCCGACAAGGGTTGCACCGTGTGCGTCAACGTGTGCCCGCTCGATCTGCTCGCCATTGACCTCACCAAGGGCAAGGCCTTCATGCAGTTCGACGAATGCTGGTACTGCATGCCCTGCGAGCAGGATTGCCCGACCGGCGCGGTGAAGGTCAACATCCCCTACCTGTTGCGTTGAGTGTGCGATGACGAGCTACCTGCAACGATTACACGATGACGATGCCGCCACGCGCCGCGTCGCGCTCCTGCAGCTCGCCGATGAGGAAGACGCCGAAGCGTTGCCCGACGTGATTGCGCTGCTCACGCACGACCCGGCGCCCGAGGTTCGGCTAGAAGCCGCGCGCATCCTGGCGACCTGGGAACAGCCTGATACGGTGGCCGCACTCGCCCGCGCGTTAGAAGACGTTGATGCTGCCGTGCGTGATGCGGCAGCGCTCGGCCTTGGTGAATTGAAATCGCCCGACTCCGCGCACGCCCTGTTGCCTTATGCCGACCATGCCAGCGCCTTCGTGCGCGCCGCCGCCCTGCGTGGCTTGCGAGAACTGCGCGTGCCTGAGAGCGAAGCGCCCGCACTGCATGCCTTGCAAGACGCCGATGCCACTGTCCGCCGCGAGGCCGTGGCCGTGCTCGGCTGGCGCAAGCATGTGGCCGCACTACCAGCGCTGGCAGAACGCGCCCGCCATGATGACGATGCGGAAGTGCGGCGCGCGGCTGTGGGTTCGCTCGGCCTTGCGACGGATGCCTCTATGTTGCCTGCGTTGCTCGACGCACTGCGCGACACCGCCTGGCGCGTACGCGAGGAAAGCGCCAGCACGCTTGGCAAGTTGCGCGCGCTGGCTCCCGACGCACACGTGACGCAAGCCTTGGTCGATGCACTGGCAGATGCCTACTGGCAAGTCCGTCTGCAAGCCGCCCGCGCACTCGGCCGCTGGCGTGCTGCGCATGCGGTTGATGCACTCGCCGCGCTGTTCGCACACCCCATCAGCAATCTGCGCAAGGAAGCGGCGCTGGCGCTGGGTGAAATCGGCCAAGCCACCGCCCTGCCCGCCCTGCGCAATGCGGAAAGCGATGGCGACCCCGAAGTCGTCAAAGCCGTGCGGATTGCGCTGGCACAGATCGGGACCGCCCGTGCAACCACCTGAGCGCATCGACAACGACATCGCAAAGGGCGCATTGCGGCTGCATTGGAAAGAGGCAGCCATCACGCTTGACCACGTTGCGTTGCGCGCAGCCTGCCGATGTGCCGAATGCCAGTTCAAGCGTCATCACGGCACGCCGATCAGCGCGCCAGCCGACGTGCGCGTCACCGCCATTGCGCCCGCTGGCTATGGCGTGCAACTCGTATTCAGCGATGAGCATGCGCGCGGCATCTATCCATGGGCCTACTTGGCCGAGTTGGCTGCCACAGCAACAGGCTGACGCAGCTGCGTCTATGCACATGCAATCTTGTTCGTTCCTTCGCGCACGTGCGGTCCGTAGCATCGACCGCACAAAACCCAATTCGCTGGAGGAATCATGCAAACCCAATCGCCCCATACCGCCACATCATCTGGCCGACGACGCTGGCTTGCCGCGCTGCTGGGTGCCGGCCTTGCGCTGAGCGCAGGCCTCACCCAAGCCGCCGACCCGGCCGGCACGGTGCGCATCGGCTTTCAGAAGGCGGGGCTGCTGGCCGTGCTCAAAGCGCAGGGCTCGCTCGACAAGCCGCTGGGGGAACTCGGCTACAAGGTCGAGTGGAAGGAATTCCCCGCCGGGCCGCAACTGCTGGAGGCACTGAACACGGGCAGCATCGACTTCGGCTATACCGGTGCGCCGCCGGCCGTGTTTGCGCAGGCGGCAGGCGCACGCCTCGTCTATGTGGGTGCAGAGCCGGGCGGCAAGACCAACGAGGCGCTGTTCGTACTCGACGGCTCGCCCCCGCACAGCGTGGCCGACCTGAAGGGCAAGCGCATTGCGCTGCAGAAGGGTTCCAGCTCGCACTACCTGCTGGTGCAGTTGCTCAAGCGCGCCAACCTGACGGTGCAGGATGTGCAGCCGATCTACCTGCCGCCCGCCGAGGCACGTGCCGCCTTCGAGAGCGGAGCCGTCGATGCGTGGGTCGTGTGGGACCCGTACTACGCGCTGGCGCAGAAAGCGCTGAAGACGCGCACGCTGGGCGATTTCAGCGCGGTGCCGACCTCCAACTTCTACGAGGCCACGCCGGAGTTTGTGAAAGCGCATCCGCGCGCGGTGAATAGCATCCTGGCGCAGTTGCGCACCTCCGGCCTGTGGGTGAATCAGCATCCGCAGGAGACAGCGGCGCTGCTGGCGCCCAAGCTCGGTATTGAACAACCCGTGGTGGAAACTTGGCTGCGGCGCGTGCCTTACGGCGTAACGCCCATCACGCCGGAAATCGTGGCGTCGCAACAGCAGATTGCCGACCTGTTCCTGCAGCAGAAGCTGATTCCGAAAGCCGTGAACGTGCAAAGCGCGGTCTGGCAGGCGAGCTTTCCCATAGCAGGGTTGTAAGCAGTGCTAAGGTGCGGCACCACCGTACGCAACGGAGCCGCATCGTGATCCCAAGAACCCCGCTTCTGGCAACGCTCTTTGCTGTGTGCATGGCCGGCCATGGCGCGCCGGCCTGCGCAGCAGAGGTCACCGTCCTCACGGCCGGCGCGTTTCGGCCCGTGCTGGATGCGCTGGCGCCCTCGCTGGAACACGAGAACCATCTCCACCTGATCATCACCAACGACACAGCGGGCGAGCTGGCCAAGCGCATCCGCGCGGGAGCGGTGTTTGATGTGGCCATCCTGCCCGAGCCGCTGGCAAGAACACTCGCGGATGCGGGCAACCTGGCGCCCACCGTCAGCCCTGTTGCGCGCGTCGGCATTGGCGTGGCGGTGCCAGAAGGCGCGCCGAAACCCGATATCTCCACGGTCGAACAGTTCAAGCAAGCGCTGCTGGCGGCGCCATCGGTGGCGTATCTCGACCCAGCGGCGGGCGGGTCGTCGGGCATCTATCTGTCAAAGCTGTTTCAGACGCTGGGCATTGCGCAGGCGATCGCACCCAAGGCGGTGCTCGTGCATGGCGGACTGGTCGGCACCCGGCTAGTCGACGGCCAGGCTGCGCTGGCGATCCATCAGGTGAGCGAGTTGCTCGCGGTGCCGCATATCCAATACGTCGGGCCGCTGCCCGCTGCCATTCAGAACGACACCGTCTATGCCGCCGGCATCAGCGCCCATGCAAAAAGCGTGGAAGGCGCGCAGGCGCTGCTGGATGCGCTGCGCAGCAAGGAGGCCGCCGCCGTGCTCAAGCGCAAAGGCATGGAGCCGGCGGCATCACAGTAAGCGCGCAGTGAGCGCGGGGTACCGGCTCGCCCTCGTCAGAAGCGCCAAAACACGCCGTGGCGGCCACGTCACCGCACAGATTGCCCTCAGAGTCCCGTGCGACAATAGCCCGCCCTGGGGCGCCCCGCTGCCTCGTGCTTGTTGCCTGACCTGACCATAGGAGAACCGGACGCATGTTCGGCGATATCACGCGTTTCCTGCTCGACACGATCTTCACGCTCTTCGGCGCGGCGCTGCTGCTGCGTGCCTGGACACAGGCGGTGCGGCTGTCACCGCGCAATCCGCTGTCGCAGGCGATTTTTCAGCTGACGGGCTGGCTGGTGCATCCGCTGCGCCGGGTGATTCCGGCCACGGGTTATATCGACTGGTCGTGCCTGATCGCGGCCTATGTGACGGCGCTGGTGTATCTGCTCTTGCTCCTGGCCACGGTGGGTATCAGCCCGCTGGCGTTCCTGCCGATGGGCTTTGTGGCGGCGCTGCTCACAGTGCTCAAGTGGGCCTTCAACACGCTGGTGTGGGTGACCATTGCATCGGCCGTGCTGTCGTGGGTGGGGCCACATTCGCCCATGGGCGCGGTGCCCAATACGCTGGTCGATCCGCTGCTGCGCCCCATCCGCCGCGTGGTTCCCCCGCTGGGTGGTTTTGACCTGTCGCCACTGATCCTGCTGGTGATTGCGCAAGTGATCGTGATTGCGCTGTCGCATTTGGCGCTTTCCCCGTTGTTCATGTGAGTTCGGCATGCACTTTGCTCGGCTGAGGTATGCCGGCCCGGTTCTGGGCGGCAACTCAGGAGGGCATCATGAACAGATGGAAAACGGCACTGGTGTGTGCGATTGCCGCCCTGGCACCCACCCTGGCAGCGTGTACAGCGGGCGGCGCAGTGGCGGGCGGTGTGGCGGGGCATGAACTCACGCACAGCACGGCCGGCACGATCGGCGGTGCGGCGGCCGGTGCAGTCATCGGCCACGAGTTGGATAAGTAACCTCGGGTACTACATCTGCGCAAACAACGCGCCGAATTGCGAGCGATACGCGCTGGGCGACGTGTGATACGTCCGGCTGAAATGCTGGCGCAGCGACACCGCACTGCCAAAACCCGCCAGTTGCGCAATCGCCTCGACTGGCTGGTGCGTGGTCTCCAGCAGGCGCTGCGCATAGGCGAGCCGCTGACCCAGCAGCCACTGTCCGACCGTTGTGCCGGTCAGCTCACGAAACCGCCGCGTGAAATTGCGTCGGCTCATCGCCGCGCGCGCTGCCAATGAGTCCAGCGTGTGCGGCTCAGTCAGGTTTGCGACCGTCCAGTTCAACAAGTCGGATAGCCGATCGCCGCCCGGCGCGTCGTGCAGCGGTTGCTCGATGTATTGCGCTTGACCGCCCTGCCGGTGCGGCGCCACCACCAAGCGCCGCGCAATGCGATTGGCCACCTCCGCGCCATGCCAACGGCGCACCAGATGCAGGCAGCAGTCCAGCCCAGCGGCGGTGCCGGCGGAGGTGACCAGCCGTCCGTCATCCGCATCCACATACAGCACATCGGGCACGAGCTTCACACGCGGGTAGCGCTGTGAAAAGGCATCGACTGCGCTCCAGTGGGTGGTCGCCTCCAAGCCATCCAACACACCGGCTTCCGCCAGCACGAAAGCACCCAGGCACAGGCCCACCACGGTCGCACCACGGTCGTACGCGTCTCGTACGGCATTGACCATGGACGCAGGCGGCGGCTCCTCCGTGTCGCGCCACGAGGGCACGATCAGCACATCGGCACGCGCGGCATCTTCCAGCGTCAAGTCCGTCTGCACCGCAAATCCGGCGGTGGTACGCAAACCGCCCCGCTTCACGGGTTCGCCCGCGCAAATGCTTAACTGATACGCCGGCAGCCCGGCCCAAACACGGTCTTCAAACACCAGGCACGGCACGGACAGGTGAAACGGACTGATGTCATTGAACGCCAGAACGGCGATTTCCTTCGGGGGCATGGCGTGTCCGCTGGTTTGATTCCATTCGTTTGGCCCGATTCTTTCGATGAATGTCTTTCGGGCCACTGTCGGGAAGGATAGCGATGCCCGAAGATGCTGTCCATGGGCTCACGCAAATGCCCGCCAGTCACAACCCCGCAACCCGCTCAAGGAGTCTCGCCATGACCGCAGCCACACAACCCAAGCGCGCCCTGATCGTCATCGATGTGCAGAACGAATACTTCACCGGCGGCCTGCCGATTGAGTATCCGGACCCGCAGCAGACCGTCGCCAATATCGGCGTTGCCATGGACACCGCGCGCGAAGCGGGCATTCCGGTGATCGTCGTGCAGCAGACATCGCCCGCCAGCTCGCCGCTGTTCGCGATCGACACCGATGGCTGGCAACTGCACCCCGTGGTAGCGTCGCGCCCGCATGACCACTACCTGCGCAAGCTATTGCCCAGCGCCTATCCGGAAACGGACCTCGCGCAATGGCTGGAAACGCGTGGCATCGACACGCTCACGGTGGTCGGCTACATGACGCACAACTGCGATGCGTTGACCATCAACCACGCACTGCACAACGGCACGGCCGTCGAATTTCTGCACGATGCGTCAGGCTCGGTGCCATATCAAAACCAGGCGGGCTTTGCGACGGCGGAAGAGATCCACCGCGTCTTTAGCGTGGTCTTGCAATCGCGCTTTGCGGCGGTGATGTTGACCCAGGACTGGGTGGACAGCGTGAAGACCGGCGCGGTGCCGGTGCGCGACAACATCTACAAATCGAATCAGCGGGCGCGGGGTCTGCTGAAGGATCAGATGGCGCAGCAGGCAGCGTAATGCGCAATGCGTAATGGTTCAGCCGGCCACCGCCTCTTCGGCCGGCAAGAACCCACGGAACGCCACCTCCACCTGCTCCACCATTGACGCTGATGTGGCCTCGCGCAGGGCCGTCATCAACGCATCGAACGCGCCTTCCACAGAGGCGCGGTCGGTGGCCGCGACCAGGCGCTGGCGGATCGGATGCTCAGCCGAGCTGAACGTGCGCGCCGCAATGTCCATCAGGTACATACGTGCCGCCGCCAGCGAGCGCTTGCGACTGGGCGTAGCAGGCTTAGGCGCGGCGGCTTCTGGCTCGGCCACCGGCGCATTGCTGGCACGCTCCTGCCGGCGGATAAAGCCCGCGTGCAGCAACTCGGCGATGGCCTGTTCGCCTAGACCGATTTGATGCGCTCTCGCCGCCAGCTCCTCGCCCGTGGTTTGGCCATCCACCATGATCAGCAGCGCACGGTTGGACCGGTTCAACGTGCCGTTGCGCGCGGCGATTTCCAACCGCCCGGCCTCGGTTTTTTCGAATCGCCCAGACAACATCTGCATGGCAGCCCCTCCGCCCCCAAAAGATGGGCACACCGTAGGGCGGCTTGTTTGCAGAATCGTGAAACCGGCGCCCTTGCCTCCTGCCGTCGCCCGGCAAACGCTTGCGCTCAGCTGGATGTCTCCAAATCAAAACACCCTCCCCCAACGTGGGGCTGACAACCGCACATCGTTGATGCGGCACGTGCCCATGTGGCCAACACGGGTTCGTCAGCCACCAGCTATTGCCTGAGCCGTCTTCCGGCGACTATTATTTGTTACCGGTACCAAAAGAATCACAATCCGCCGGAAAGCGCCACGCCGATTCCCCACAGAGGGAGCCTGTTCCACATAACAACCGAGACACCATGCCCACCCAGCCTCCCCGCAGACTGCGCAGCCAGCTGTGGTTCGACGACCCGAGCCACGCCGACATGACCGCCCTCTACGTCGAACGTTTCATGAACTACGGCCTGACGCGGGAAGAGCTGCAGTCGGGCCGTCCGATCATCGGCATTGCGCAAACGGGGAGTGATCTGGCGCCCTGCAACCGCCACCATTTGGAGCTGGCACAGCGTGTAAAGGCCGGCATCCGCGACGCGGGCGGCATCCCGATGGAGTTTCCGGTTCACCCAATGGCGGAGCAAAGCCGCCGCCCGACTGCTGCGCTCGATCGCAATCTTGCGTATCTCGGCCTGGTAGAGATCCTGCATGGCTTTCCGCTGGACGGCGTGGTGCTGACCACCGGTTGTGACAAGACCACACCCGCCTGCCTGATGGCTGCCGCCACAGTCGATCTACCCGCCATCGTCTTATCTGGCGGGCCGATGCTGGACGGCTGGCACGAAGGCAAACGGGTCGGCTCCGGCACCGTCATCTGGCATGCGCGCAACCGGCTGGCCACGGGCGACATCGACTACGAAGGCTTCATGGAGCTGACCACCGCGTCGTCCCCATCGATCGGGCACTGCAACACGATGGGCACCGCGCTGTCGATGAACAGCCTGGCCGAAGCGCTGGGCATGTCGCTGCCCGGGTGTGCCAGCATCCCCGCAGCGTATCGGGAGCGCGGGCAGATGGCCTATGCCACCGGCAAGCGCATCGTCGACCTGGTACGCGAAGACATCCGCCCCTCGCAGATCATGACGCGCGCGGCATTCGAGAACGCCATCATGGTGGCCTCGGCGCTTGGCGCATCGACCAACTGCCCGCCGCACCTCATCGCGATTGCGCGCCACATGGGCGTGGAGCTGAGCCTGGAAGACTGGCAGCGCCATGGAGAATCGGTGCCGCTGCTCGTGAACTGCATGCCGGCCGGCGAATACCTGGGTGAGAGCTTTCACCGCTCGGGCGGCGTGCCCGCCGTGTTGCGCCAGCTCAACGCGGCGGCGCTGCTGCGGCGCGAGTGCCCCACCGTATCCGGCCGCACGATTGGCGCGATTGCCGATGCCGCCCCCGATGCCGACCGCGAAGTCATCTTCCCGGCGAACGCACCGCTCAAGCATCGCGCGGGGTTCATCGTGCTGTCGGGCAATTTCTTTGACAGCGCCATCATGAAGATGTCGGTGGTGGGCGAGGCCTTCCGCCAGACCTACCTGAGCGAACCCGGCGCGGAAAACGTGTTCGAGACGCGCGCCATCGTCTTCGATGGGCCGGAGGACTATCACGCCCGCATCAACGATCCAGCGCTAGAGATCGACGAGCGCTGCATTCTCGTCATCCGGGGTTGCGGAACGGTCGGCTATCCGGGCAGCGCGGAGGTCGTCAACATGGCGCCGCCGGCAGCGCTGGTCAAGCAAGGGATCGAATCGTTGCCGTGCATGGGCGATGGTCGGCAGAGCGGCACCTCGGCAAGCCCATCGATCCTGAACATGTCCCCCGAGGCGGCCGCTGGTGGCGGACTCGCGCTATTGCGCACCGGTGACCGCATTCGGGTTGACCTCAATGCGCGCAAAGTCGATGTGCTGGTGGATGCGGAGGAGCTTGCGCGCCGGCGTGAAACCGCAACGTTCAGCGTGCCGCAGTCGCAAACGCCTTGGCAGGAGCTCTATCGGCAGTTCGTCGGGCAGCTTTCCACAGGCGGATGCCTGGAGCCGGCGACGCTGTATCTGAACGTCATTGAAACGCGCGGCAACCCACGGCACTCACATTGACGCAGGAAGCGGCCGGCGGCGGATGTGCCGGCTATGCGCTCTCGCGCTCGACCACGCTGAAGTCGATGCGCGAGAGCTTGCGCACGCCCGTGGCTTCGGCAATCCCGAGCGCATCGAGTAGCACTTCGCCAGCCCGCAGGCCGATGCCATAGGCGTCAACGGAAATCGTCGTGATGGTCGGGTGGCAACACCACGCGATTTCAAAATTGCCGAAGCCCGCGACCGCGATGTCGCCCGGCACGGACAAGCCACGCCGATGGCATTCCATGATGGCGCCGAAGGCCGACATGTCGCTCACGCACATCACGGCGTCGGTATCGGGCCAGGCTTCCAGCAGGGCGGCCATGGCCGGGCCGCCGTGGCTCATGGTGATGGGGGATTCGCCCATGCGAATCACACGCGGCTCGCCAAGGCCCAGCGCCTTGATGCCACTCATGTATCCGCGCATGCGGTCGGTGCCGCGCCGGTCCAACTCGCTTGCACCACACAGGAACCCGATGCGTCGGTAGCCCCGCTGGTGCAGGTGACGCACCATCACGCGCGAGGCATCGGCGTTGGAAAACCCAACCGCCCTGTCGATCGGGCGCTCGGGCAGATCCCACATCTCGACGATCGGGATGCCGGCGCGCTCCAGCAGTGCGCGTGTGCCTGCGCTGTGGTGGCGCCCCGTCAATGCAATGCCACGTGGCTGATGGCGCAGCAGCGACTTCACCAGCGCCTCTTCCTGATCCAGGTGGTAGTCGGTGTCGCCCAGCAGCAGTTGCAGACCGTGCGGGGCGAGGGCATCCGTCAGGCCGCGCACCGTATCGGCAAAGTTGGAACTGGCCAGCGAGGGGACCAAGGCGGCAACGAACTCGGAACGTCCGCTGGAGAGCATCCCAGCTGCGGCGGTTGCAACGTAGCCGAGTGCGTCAATGGCCTGCTGCACGCGCGCCCGGGTGGCGGGTGACACGCTGCCGCCCGTCAGCACCCGCGACACCGTCATCTTCGACACGCCGGCAAGACGGGCCACATCGGCCATGCGAGGGGGCGTTGCGTTGGCGGTGTCTTGGCTCATGGCGGCAAGGCAAAAGAGGAGTTGCGATCATAGCGGAACCGGCCACACCGGCCATGGTGCAGCCCGCGTACTACGCTTGCGCCAGCGCGCGGCCGATGCGGTCTGCCATGCCGGCAACGCCCACAACGAGCCGCTTCTCCCGCCGCGGGTCCAGCCGGCTGATGGGCACGCTGGAACTCACTGCAACGCGCTTGCCCAGCGGCGTCACGCCCACGAACGCGGCAAAGCAGGCCAGCCCCGCGACCACCTCCTCACGCTCCGTCGCGAGCCCTCGCGTGCGAATGTTCGCAAGCTCGTGCAGCAGGTCGACACGGCGCGTGGTGGTGCGCTCTGTCATCGCAGCAAGGCGGGCCGGCAGGAGCGCGCATACCGCTTCGTCATCAAGGCTTGCAAGCAGCGCCTTGCCCAGTGCGCAGCAATGGGCCGGCAGGCGCAAGCCGACATCGGAAACGAGGCGGACCGGCCTGGGTGCATCTTCCCGCGCGATGTACACGACTTCCGTGCCGTCGAGCACGGCAAGCTGCACAACTTCGTTGTGTGTCGCCACAAACGCGGCGGATTCGCGCCGGAACGCTGCTAGCAGCCGGTCGTGGCGGAAATAGGCATTGCCCAGCTCAAACAAGGTCAAGCCGATCAGATAACCGTCGGCCCGCTTCTCGATCCAGCGGCGTTTTTCGAGCGACTCCAGCAATAGGTACAGCGTACTTCTGGACATGCCCGTGGCCTGCGCCAAAGCAGCCGGGCGGACGGGCGACGTCGCCGCGCAGAGTATCTCCAGCACTTCGTGAATGCGCTTGAGCGCTGGGACTTCGTAGTCGGTCTTCACTGCAAACACGCCCGGTTTGTGATGAGGCTGATTGTCCAACAGGTTGGAAATTCCGTCATCGCGTTGGACACCCTGCATTGCCATCTCTACGATCACGCGGGTCCCTGGTCCAACTGATGGAGCGCACATGACCGCTATTGCCGATTACCTGCCACACGATCTGGAGCGCGCAACGCTCGTCGGCCGGGTCTGGCGAACAACCGCCAATGGCGAGGGGCCGTCTGTGGTGGTGGTACGCAATGGCGTGGTGTTCGATATCACGCAGGCCATGCCAACGGTGGCGGACCTGTTCGAGCATCCTGACGCGCTGGCCATCGCCCGGCAGGTACCGGGCGAAGAATTGGGCCGCGTCGAAGCGCTGGTCGAGCGCTCGTTGGCTGCCGATCGCTCCAGCAACGCACCCACCCTACTCGCCTCGAACGATCTGCAGGCCATCAAAGCCTGCGGTGTGACGTTCGCCGTCAGCCTGATCGAACGCGTGATCGAAGAACAGGCTGGCGGCGACCCGGCCAAAGCCCGCGATGTGCGCGAATCCATCGTCGGGGTGGTGGGCTCCGATCTCTCCAAGATCAAGCCCGGCTCCGACGCCGCCCTTCGGCTCAAGGCGGAATTGCAGCGCCGGGGCGCGTGGTCGCAATACATGGAAGTCGGCATCGGGCCCGATGCGGAAGTGTTTTCCAAATCGCAGCCGATGTCCGCTGTCGGGTTCGGCGCCGACGTGGGGCTGCACCCCGCCTCGCGCTGGAACAACCCCGAGCCGGAGATCGTGCTGGCGGTCAATAGCGCCGGGCATGTCGTTGGAGCGGCGCTCGGCAACGACGTGAATCTGCGCGACATCGAGGGGCGCTCCGCATTGCTGCTGGGCAAATGCAAAGACAACAACGGCTCGTGTGCCATCGGCCCGTTCGTGCGCCTGTTTGACGAACACTTCACCATCGACACCATCCGCACGACGCAGGTGTCGCTGCGCGTTGAGGGCACCGACGACGGCTTCGTGCTCGACGGCGTGAGCCACATGAGCGAGATCAGCCGTGACCCACTCGACCTCGTCGCGCAGACATGGGGCAAGCACCATCAATACCCAGACGGCTTCATGCTGTTCCTCGGCACAATGTTCTCGCCGATCAAGGACCGCGATGCGCCGGGTGCCGGCTTCACGCATCACCTGGGCGACCGCGTGACGATCAGCGCGCCGCCGCTGGGCGCGCTGGTCAACACGGTGCGCCTGTCGACGGAGATCGCACCGTGGACGTTCGGTGTCCGCGCCCTGTATCGCAACCTGGCGGCACGCGGGTTGGTCCGTCAGAACTGAGCGCACCACGCCACGGCGGCCCCGGTGGCCACGTACCTGCCGGAGCCATCATCCGCCATACCACCCGGCATCGACAAAGTACTCGCGCGCCGTGCAACGCGCGGCGTCGTCCGATGCAAGAAACAGCGCCATGCGTGCCACGTGTTCCGGCTCGACACGTTCGTGCAGGCATTGCTCGCGCAGCAGCTTCGCTTCGCTTTCGGGCGATTGCCAGAGCGCCATCTGCCGGGGTGTGCGGACCGCGCCCGGCACAATGCAATTGACCCGGATGCCGAACCCGCCAAGATCACGCGCCAAGCCACGCGTCAGGCCTTCAATGCCCGCCTTGGCTGTCATGTAAATGGCGAGGTCCGGCTGGGCCAGGTGCCACGAGATGGACCCGAGGTTCAAGATCACGCCGCGCCCCAGCGTCTTCATGCCCGGCAGCACCGCTTGCGCACAAAAGTACTGGTGGCGCAGGTTCACTTCGATGCGGTTGTCCCAATACGCCCGCGACACGTCTCCTATCTGATGGCGATCATCATTCGCGGCGTTGTTGATCAGGACTTCGACGGGGCCGGACGCCGATTGAATCTCCGCGAACGTGGCGTTCAACGCATCGATATCGCGCAGATCGCAGTGAAGGAAGACGGGCGGATGCGCGCACTCACCCAGCGACGCCGCCAGCGCTTCTGAGTCCGCACGCGCGATATCCAGAAACGTAACGCGCGCCCCCTGTTTGGCAAAGCCTTCAACGATGGCGGCGCCAATGCCGCTGCCGCCGCCGGTAATCACAACGTTCTTGTTAGCGAGGCTCGGATAAATTGCGTAAGACATAGAAGATTCCAGTTACTGCAAAGGGATAAAGCCAGTAGCGCAGATTCAGCGGCGGCCGGAGCGCGAGATCACATCCACCCAGACAGCCAACACGAGGATGCCGCCCTTGACGATCATCTGCCAGTACGCGTCGACGTCGAGCATGGACATGCCGTTGTCCAGACTGGCCATGACCAGCGCACCGACCAGCGCGCCGTAGACCGTGCCCGCGCCGCCTCGCATCGACGTGCCGCCGATGAAGCAGGCCGCAATGGCATCCAGCTCGCCCATGGTGCCGGCCGATGGCGAACCTGCAGCCAGGCGCGCGGTATTGACGATGCCGGCAAACGCACACATCAGGCCCATGAGGCCAAAGATGGCGAGCTTCACGCGATCGGTATTGATGCCCGACAGACGTGTGGCTTCAAGATTTGAGCCCACGGAGTAGATGCGGCGACCGAATACGGTCTGGCTGGCGATCCAAGAAAAAATGCCGAGAAGCGCCAGGACGAGCAGCACCGGCACCGGGATACCGCCATAGCTGTTGAGCGTGGCAACAAATGCGACGATGACCGCGCCCGCAACGATCAGCTTGGCAACGTCTTGCCATAGCGGCGCGACATCGAGTTCATAGCGACGGTGTTCGCGCCGCTGCCGGACGACCACGAAGATCAACAGACAGAAGATCAACACCGCCATCAGATCGCCCACGTGGCGCGGCAGGTAGCCCTGGCCGATCAGCACGAAGTTGTCGGACACCGGCGCAATGGTCGAGCCGTGCGTCAGCCCCAGCAGAATGCCGCGATACGCCAGCATGCCGCCTAGGCCGACGATGAAGGACGGAACGCCCCGGTAGGTGGACCACCATCCGTTAAACAGCCCCATGGCCACGCCGAGCAGCAACACCACCGGCACCGTCGCCGTGATCGGCCAACCCAGCCCCTGGTCGAGGATGGCCGCCACGCCGCCAAGCAAGCCCAACATGGAACCAACTGAGAGATCAATCTCGCCCGCGATGATGACGAACACCATCCCGCAGGCCAGCATCCCCGTAATCGACATCTGGCGCAGCAGGTTGGAGAGATTGCGCGGCGAGGTAAACGCACCGTTGGTCAGCATCGAAAAGAACAACCAGATGGCGGCCACGGCGATCAGCAACGCCAGGATCTTGTAGCGTGCGAAGAGTTGCCTCAGGCGCTGGCTTGCCTTGAACGTGCTGCGCGCGGGGTCCGAATGGTCCACCTTGCCGGCGGCTTGTGGGCTGGTTTGAGAAGTCATGCGTGACCTGCCTGATGGAAAGTGGGTGCGTGCCTGGGTGTGTGCCGGACTGGCTGAATGGCGGCGGTCAGAATGTGTTCCTGCGTCAGCCCGTCGTTGACGAAGTCGCCACGCAGTTCACCCTCGCCGATCACGAGCACGCGATCCGAAATGCCAAGCACCTCGGGGAGCTCCGACGAGATCACGATGATGGCCATGCCGCGCTTGGCGAGGTCGCCAATCAGCTTGTAGATCTCGTACTTGGCGCCCACGTCCACGCCGCGGGTCGGCTCGTCCAGAATCAGCACGCGCGGCTCGGTCAGCAACATGCGCGTGAGCACGGCCTTTTGCTGATTGCCGCCAGACAGGCTGGCGATGGGCAACATCGGATGCGCAGCACGCACCGCAAGCCGGCGCATCTCCTTGCGGATCGTGTCGAGCTCCGCCGCCCCGTCAATCCGCCCGAAGTTTGCGAAACGCTGGAGGACGGCGAGCGTGATGTTGTGCCCCACGCTCATCAACGAGACGATGCCGTGACGCTTGCGGTCTTCCGGCACCATCGCAATACCTGCACGAATGGCGTCGAGCGGTGCCCGGACCTTCAACGGTTTTCCGTCCAGCACAAGTTCCACTTCACTGGCGCCCTCGTACGCCCCAAACACCGCCTGCATCAACTCGGTGCGCCCCGCGCCAACCAGCCCGGCTATGCCGAGGATTTCGCCGCGCCGCACCGAAAACGACACGTCATCGACCCGCTTGCGCGCCGGGTTGTTCACGTCGTAGCACGTCACGTTGCGCGCCTCGAACACCACCTCGCCGATGGCGTGCGGCTCGCGCGGGAACAGCTGCGTAATCTCGCGCCCCACCATCTGCGCGATGATGCGATCGGTCGTCAGCTCAGCCATCGGCGCTGTGGACACATGGCGGCCATCACGGATGACGGTGACCGTATCGCACACCGCTTCCACCTCGTCGAGCTTGTGCGAGATGTAGACGCACGCAATGCCGCGCGCCTTCAGGTCGCGCACGATGTCGAGCAGGATGCGTGTCTCTGCCGCTGTGAGCGATGACGAAGGCTCATCCAGAATCAGCAGCTTGGCGCGCTTGTTGAGCGCCTTGGCGATTTCAATCAGTTGCTGATGGCCGCCGCCGTAGTGCATCACCGGCAGCGCCACGTTGATGCCCTGGATGTTCAGATCGCGCAGCAGCTTGTCTGCGCCCTGGTACATGGCCGCGTAATTCATACGACAACCCGTCATGCGCCCACCCGGCAGCGTGATCTCGTTGCCCAGATAGATGTTCTCGGCCACCGACAGCTCCGGCACCAGCATCAGTTCCTGATGGATGATGACGATGCCCGCGCGCTCCGTGTCGCGAATGCCGCTGGCGTGGAGCGGCTGGCCCTCCCAAAGGATTTCGCCGTCCCAAGTGCCACTCGGGTAGACGCCCGAGAGCACCTTCATGAGCGTCGATTTTCCTGCGCCGTTCTCACCGCACAGGCCAACACACTCGCCCGGCCTCACGACCAGGTTGATACCGTCGAGCGCCTTCACACCGTCGAACGTCTTGACGATGCCGCGCATCTGCAGCAGAGGTTCAGACATGCCCCGTCCTTTGGAGTCGAACGTGGCCAGCGATGAAGCGGTGCTCCTATACCTCATGCCCCATCGCCGGCACGTACTGCCGCTGCCTTACTGGCCGCCGATCTGCGCCTGCGTGTAGAAGCCGTCTTTCACCACCAGGTTGACGTTGTCCTTGGTGAGCTGGGTCGGTTGCAGCAACACGGTGTCGACCTTCTTTTTGCCGTTGTCGTACTGGGCATTGAATTTCGGTTTGTCGCCCTTGGCCAGGGCCACCGAAAGCTGCGCAGCCTCGCTGGCAATCAGCTTGAGCGGCTTGTAGACCGTCATCGTCTGCGTGCCGGCAATCACGCGCTTGACGGCGGCAAGATCCGCATCCTGCCCCGACACGGGCACCTTGCCGGCCAGCTTCTGCGCGGCCAGCGCCTGGATCGCGCCGCCCGCCGTGCCATCGTTGGATGCCACCACGGCATCGATCTTGTTGTTGTTCGCCGTCAGCGCGTTCTCAACGATCCCCAGCGCTGCCGACGCGCTCCACTCCGGCACCCATTGCGAGCCGACGACCTTGATGTCCCCCCGGTCGATGGCCGGTTTCAACACCTTCAACTGGCCCTCACGCAGCATCTTGGCGTTGTTGTCGGTGGGGGCACCACCCAGCAGGAAGTAGTTGCCCTTCGGGCGCACGTTGAAGACGCCCTGTGCTTGCAGCTCGCCCACCTTCTCGTTGTCGAACGAGATGTAGGCATCAACATCGGCATCGAGAATCAGGCGGTCATACGACACCACCTTGATGCCGGCCTTCTTGGCTTCTGCCACCACATTGGTCAGTGCCTTGGAATTGAACGGCACGATGACGATCACGTCGACACCGCGCGAGATCAGGTTCTCGATCTGCGAGATCTGGCGTTGCTCGCTGGCATCGGCCGATTGCACCGATACCTTCGCGCCGAGTTTTTCTGCAGCCGCGACAAAGTAATCGCGATCACGCGACCAGCGCTCGACACGCAGGTCATCAATACAGAAGCCGATTTCCGGATGCGCCTTGCTTGCGTGCGCCAGCGGCGCCGCCATCGACAGGCTGGCGAGCACTGCACCGCAAAACGCGGCCCTCAGAACACAACGGCGTTGGTTCGATTTCATGTCTCACTCCATCTTCTTGTGTTGGTGGGTACACCTTGGGGTGCCGGGGCGCATGCTGCGCCGCAATACCGATTCGGCCGCTCGACGGCAACGGCATGGTGCATGCGCCCGCTCGGCACCGGCAATTACGAAATTGCCCAACCGCCCTAACATTTCTTGCCACCCCACTGCGATCGTCTGACAGCGCCGCAGGCAGCCCCTAGAATGTGGCAGCCGTTGGCAAACCCACTGCCAACGCGAGCGCCCCTCAGCCACCATGCATCGTCAACTGCCCGATCCATCGCAGCACGCGCGGATTCATCGCATTGCGCTGCTGTTCAACGCCAACAAGGTGTATGACCGCGAGATCATCACGGGCATTGGCGACTACATGCGCTCCACCCGCGTGACGTGGGACGTGTTCCTGGAAGAGGATTTCCGCTGCCGACTGCCCGGCATCGAGCGCTTTGACGGCGACGGCATCATCGCGGATTTCGACGACCCCACCGTGGCCGAAGCGCTGCGCGACTGCCCACTGCCGGTGGTGGCCGTTGGCTCGTCATATGAAGACGCCGCGCACTACCCGGCCAACGTGCCCTATGTCGCCACGGACAACGGCAAGCTGGTCTCGCTGGCCTACCGGCACCTGATCGAGGCTGGCCTGCAGCACTTCGCGCTGTACAGCCTGCCCCAGGCGGCCGAGAACCGCTGGGCGCAGCAGCGCGAGCTGGTTTTTACCCGCTTGCGCCGTCTCGATGATCCCGCCGCACCGACCGAGCAAGAAATCTACCGCGGCCTCTCAACCAGCGCGCCCACGTGGCATCAGGCGATTAGCCAGTTGATCGCATGGCTGCGCGGCTTGCCCAAGCCCATCGGCATCATCGCCGTGACGGATGCGCGGGCGCGGCATCTGCTGCAGGCGTGCGTGTCAGTGGGGTTCGCGGTGCCGGAGGAGATTGCCATCATCGGCATCGATAACGACCCGCTCACGCGCACGCTGAGCCGCATCCCGCTGTCGTCGGTCATTCAGGGCACCATGGAGATGGGCCGCACCGCCGCACACCTGCTGCACCAGATGCTGGGCGGCGCCCGTTTGGGAGAATTGGCGGGCCGGCAGATTCTCGTGCCGCCGGTTGGGATCAACGTACTGGCATCGTCCAGGCATCAACCGCTGGCCAGCCCGTACGTCATGCGCGCGCGGCACTTCATCCGGCAGTACGCCTGCCAGGGAATCAAGACCGAGCAAGTCGCGGACTACGTCGGTATCTCGCGCTCCTCGCTCGAAGAACACTTTCGTCGTGAATTGCATTGCACCGTGCACCAGGAAATCCTTCGCCATAAACTCGACGCCGCCAAGCACATGCTGGCCAGCCGCGATGTCGCCACCGCCGAGGTGGCGGTGCGCTGCGGCTTTACCTCTCCGCAATACATGCACGCCGTATTCCGTCGTGAGCTGGATTGCACGCCACGTGAATACCAGGAACGCACCATCGCACAGGGCCAATCATGAGCATCGCGCCAGCGCTTTCCACCTACGCGCCGGTCGATGGCGCCATCTCGTCGACAACATGGGGGCCATTACCCGGCGCCGGCGGTGAAGCGGCTCGGCTGTTTACGCTGCGCAATACGCTGGGCATGCGCGTTTCGATCAGCGACCTCGGGGCGACGCTCGTCTCATGGCAAGCGCCAGATCGTGGCGGGCGCCTGGGTGAGATCCTTCTCAACCATGAATCGCCCGCCGCTTATCTTGAGTCGGCGGGCTACCTGGGGGGCTTGATCGGACGCTGGGCCAACCGCATTGCCGGCGCGCGTTTTACGCTCGATGGCATCGACTACGCGCTCGACCGCAACGAGGGCGGCAATCTGCTCCACGGCGGCGCAAGCGGCTTTCATCGCGCGCTGTGGGACGCCGACGAGCAAGACGGCGCACTCGTCATGCGGCTCACCTCCCCCGAGGGCGATGCCGGATTCCCGGGCAATGTAGCTGTGCAGGTTCGCTATGCATTGGATGACGACGGTACGCTATCGATCGATTACGAAGCGCGCGCCGATGCGCCCACGCCGATCAACCTGACGAGCCACGGCTACTTCAACCTGAGCGGCAAGCCCGGCACCGACATCAAGGGCCACATCCTCTCGATTGATGCCGACGCGTATTGGGAAGTCGATGCCAAGCTGATTCCCACGCGGCTGTCCAGCGTTGCCGGTACGGCATTTGATTTCCGCCAGGGGGCGCCGATCGGGGTGCGATTGGATTGGCCCCACGCCCAACTCGCGCAGGCCGGTGGGTTCGACCACTGCTTCGTGCTGCGCAACGCAGCGTTGGACGATGCAGCACAGGTGCGCCCGGTCGCGCGGCTATATGACCCCGGCAGCGGCCGCGAGTTGACGGTGCTCACGGATCAGCGCGGGTTGCAGTTCTACTCAGGCCAAAAGCTCTCGGGCACCCACGCGCCACGCAGCGGCTTGTGCCTGGAAGCGAGCGCGTATCCGAACCACGTCAACATGCCGGATGCGGAAACGGTCATGCTCCGGCCCGGCGCGGTGTATCGGCAGCGCACGCAATATCGCGTGTCGATTGCCCGCGAAACGTGAGGCGCGTGGGCTGAATCTCAGTGCGCTGCGGCGGCGCCATGCATGACCTCGTGCACACCGCGAACGCCGTTGAACCACGCATTGAGCACCACCGCCACCAGCGTGCCCATCACGATGCCGCTGTGGGTGATGGGGCGCATCCAGTCGGGGAAGTGGTGGAAGAACGCCGGCGCCAGCGTCGGCACCATGCCAAAGCCGACCGATACAGCAATGATCAGCAGGTTATGGCGCTGCTGCTGGAAGTCCACCATGCCCAGCATGCGAATGCCGGCCGCGGCCACCATGCCGAACATCACGATGCCCGCGCCGCCCAGCACGTATTGCGGCACCGAAGCCACCACGTACGACAGCTTCGGAAACAACCCCAGCACGATCAGCAGCACACCACCGGCCGCCGCCACATAGCGTGAACGCACGCCCGTGATCGACACCAGCCCGATGTTCTGCGAGAACGACGTATGCGGGAAGGTGTTGAACACACCGGCCACGACCGTCGCCAGACCGTCGGCGCGCAGGCCATTCGTCAGCTCATTGCGCGAGATCGGCTTGCCCACCACGTGCGACAGTGCGAGGAACATGCCGGTCGATTCCACCAGCGTGATCACAATCACGATGCACATCGAAATGATGGCCGACAGCTCGAACTTCGGCATGCCAAAGTGGAACGGCGTGACTAGCGTCATCAGCGGCGCGGCACTTGCATCCGCCAATGACACCTTGCCGAAAGCCGCGGCCACCAACGTGCCCGCGACGATGCCCAGCAGCACGGCGATATTGCATAGCAGCGCGTTGCCGAACTTGGTCAGCAGCAGAATCGTCACCAGCACCAGCGCGGCAATGGCCAGGCCAAACGGATCACCAAAGGCCGGGTTCGGCACCATGTGGCGCACGCCGTCCACCACCTGCGGAATCATCTGCTGGCCGCCGGCCGCCCAGTTGATGCCCACGCTCAGCAGCGAAAAGCCGATCAGCATGATCACCGTGCCCGTCACCACACGCGGGAACAGCCCCAGCAACCTGCCCATCAGCGGCGCAATGGCGATACCGAACACGCCCGAAACGATGGACGCCCCGAAGATGCCCGGCAGCCCCATGCCGGGCTCCACACCGATGGCGATCATGGGTGCCACCGCGGCAAACGTCACCCCCATCATCACCGGCAAGCGGATCCCGAAGATCAGGAAACCAAGCGACTGGATGAGCGTGCCGATACCGGCCGCAAACAGATCGCAATTGACGAGGTAGGAGAGATCGCTCTTCGACAGGCCGAGCGCATTGCCGACAATCAGCGGCACGGCAATCGCGCCGGCATACATCACCAGCAGATGCTGCAGGCCGAGCGCGAACAGGCGTGGCAGCGGCAAGCGCTCGTTGACAGGGTCCACGCAAGTGGAGGACGCGGGCGAAGGGTGGCCGGGGGATTGGCGCATTTTTTGTCTCCGGATGCCGCCCCCGTGTGCGTGCCGGGGAGCGTGCTTGGGCAGGCCGCGCAAGGCGCATCGTCTACCGACATGTGTATGGCGTGATGCCGCACATTTGCCGGCAATCTTGGAGACCGAGTTTGCATCTGTCAACAATATGTACCGTTTTTTGTGTACATATTTTGGGTTCATGTGCGCGTATGCGCTTCGAACATCCCCACGCCCTGGTAGAACACACCGGAATCCAGCCGCACCTTGTAGAGGATGACGCACCGCAGCAGGCCGCTGTCCGCCACCACGGGCGTGAGGGTGTAGGTGTTGCCCCCAAACGGGCTGCCGCCTTGGCAAGCCGTTCCCAAGCCAGGCTGGTAGTGGCGGATTAGCAGAGTGGCTTGCGCGCCGTTTGCACGCACTTCCACGCTGCCGATCAAGCGCAAGACGCCGTTCTGCCAGACCATATCGAGCGTGCCTTGCGCCTGCCCGACAGGGCCGCTGCCGCCCGCTACGGTGGGCGATGTGAAAATGCCCGGACACCCGAGTGCGGTATGTCGGCGCAGCAGCGCGGTGCTCTGTTCGACCACGGCGTAGTGGCATTCGCCGGCATCGCCGCCGATGTGCCGCACATGTCCGCCCAAGCGCGCCTGGCCATGTGTCCAGCGCCCGTGCATATAACCGCTTAGATGGTGAACGTCAGCCAGCTCGGCGGCGTCGCCGATCAGCTGATAGTCGTTGATGCCGACGATGGCACCTGAGGGAAGTTGCGCCAGCCGCGCGACGCTGCCGCTGGTCTGTCGCGCCGGCCCGCCCAGCACAAACCGGGGCGGTGCACTCAGGTGCGCAAGCGATGGCCGGGTAGAAAACGTGGCAACCCGGGCATCGGCCAAGCGGATGATCTGTCCGCCCTGCCCGGGTTCCTGACAACCTGTCAAGCCACAAACGGCCCCCCTTTTTGATGCGCGGCCTGCGCATCCGAAACATCAAGTTGACCGGCCAAGTAAGAATCTGAATGCATGCGGGTTCTATGAGGAAGGGTTGACTGCCGCGCCCCGCTTGAAATGTGCCGCGGAGCGCGCCTCAGCGAGGCCGTTTCAGCCTAGGCAGTGGCGCATCCGAAATTCAAAAACCAACAGAAGTTGATACTTCTTGATATTCGAGCCGCTTCCCTCACCTGGGTGGCTCGTCCACCCCCTGCGACGCCATGGCCAACCCGCACTACGATCCCTCCAAACCCCACCACACCCCCGACGGATTCCGCAACCGCTACCCGCACCCCCGCACGGACGGCGATTTCTGGAAATGGCAGCAGGAACGCCGCCGCCTCAATCTGCCCAAGCCGCCCACGCAAGACCTGTCCTGCGTCGCGCCCAATCTGGCCGCCGTGCACCGGCCGCCCAACGTGCCGCAACTCACCTGGATCGGCCATGAAACGCTGCTGCTGCAGATCGACGGCCTGAACGTGCTCACCGACCCGGTGTTCTCCAAACGCGCATCACCCCTGCCATTTGCCGGGCCGCGCCGGCACCAGCCGCCAGGGCTATCGCTCAAGCAATTGCCGCATATCGATCTGGTGCTGATCTCGCACAACCACTACGACCATCTCGACAAGGCCAGCGTGCGCGCGCTCATGCGCCAGCCCGGTGGCGCACCGATGTTCTTCGTACCGCTGGGGATCGACCACTGGTTTGCGCGCAACGTACGCGGCACGCGCTTGTCGGGTAGCAACGCCAACGTGCGCGCATTCGATTGGGATGACGAGGCGACGCTTGTGGGCCGCTCGGGCCCTTTCACCGTGCACTTCTGCGCCGTGCAGCACTGGTCCGCACGCGGCCTGTACGACCGCAACCACACGCTATGGGGCAGTTGGGCACTGCTGCATCCGCAGTTGCGCTTCTGGTTCTCGGGGGACTTGGGGTATTCGCAAGACACGCGCGACATTGGCGCGCGCTTTGGTCACTTTGATGTGGCGGCGATTGCCGTGGGCGCTTACGAGCCGCGCTGGTTCATGAAGTCCCAGCACATTGATCCGACCGAAGCCGTGCAGGTGATGCACGACATTGGCGCGCGACAGGCCGTGGGCATCCACTGGGGCACGTTCCCGCTGACGGACGAAGCACTCGACCAGCCCATCACCGACCTGGCGAACGCGTTGAAGGCGGCCAACGTGCCGGCCGAGCGCTTCACCCTCTTCCGCCACGGTGAAACGCGCGTGTGGGATGCCGAGGCCGCGCGCCTTGTCACCGAGTTGCACAAAGAAAAAACGCGGCCGCGAGATGACTCGCTGGCCGCGCAATAAAACTCTGGCAGCGTAAAACTGCGCCGATATCAGGTCGGCGTCGGCAGCCACGCGCGATCCCGCAGCTTGGCGCGGATGCGGGCGATGGCCTGGCTGTGGATCTGGCACACGCGCGATTCCGAGACGCCCATCACGGCGCCGATTTCGCGCAGGTTCAGATCCTGCTCGTAGTAGAGGCTCATCATGAGCTTTTCGCGCTCGGGCAGGCCTTCGATGGCGGCCACCACCGATTCGCGCAGGTCGTGGTCCAGCAGTTGGTCCAGCGGCGTGGCGTCGTTCTCGGCGGCGCGGTTTTCGATGAAGGCGTCGGCGTCTTCGCGGTCGAAGTCTTCGTAATACAGCAGTTGGCTGCCTTGCAGGTCGACCAGTTGCTTCTGGTACTCGGCCAGCGACATGCCCAGCGCCGCAGCAATCTCGGTTTCGGTGGGCGCACGGCCCTTCTGCTGCTGCAGCTTCTGGATTGCCTGCTCGATCGTGCGGGCATTGCGGCGCAGCCCGCGCGGCAGCCAGTCGGAGCCGCGCAGCTCGTCGAGGATCGCGCCGCGAATCCGCTGGGCTGCGTAGAACTCGAACTGCACGCCCTGCGTTTCTTCGTAGCGCGACAGCGCATCGAGCAAGCCCATCATGCCGGCCTGGATGAGGTCATCCAGTTCCACGCTGGCCGGCAGCTTCACCATCATCTGGTTGGCGATGCGGCGCACCAGCGGTGCGTATGCGGCCATTTCATCGGACTTGGTCTTGCGACCGGTTGCGGTGTACATATCCATGCCTGCCTTTGGCGCTTCGTTCATGCTGCGCCTCAATAAACCATCTCGGCCGCACGCGCGGTGGCGTGGGGCGTTGTTGTCGGTGCTGATTCTGACGTTGCCTGTGTCTGCGCCGACACCATCACCCGCGACGGCTCGGTGTTACCCGTGCTGTCAGCGGCTTGGGCCCCTGCGTCAATACTGCTGGCCCAGCTCAGCATCTCTTCGGCAAGCTGGCGGAACGCCATGGCCGAAGGCGATGCGGGAAACGCGCTCGCCACGGGCTTGCCGAGCGAGAGCGCCAGTTCTACGTGCCGGTCCTCTGGGAGGTAACCAGCGAAATCAATTCGGGTGTTCAGGTACTGGCCCACGGTGTTGGCCAGGTTGCTGAACACGCGCAGGGCGGAATCCACCGAATGCGCGCCGCACACCACGGTGCGGATGCCGGCGCCGCTACCTTGCAGCACGGCGGTTTTCTTGAGCAGCGTGTACGCGCTCTTGATGCCTTCCGGGCCATCGGTAAAGGTCAGCAGCACGTCGTCGCAAGCCTCAGCCACTGTGGCGAGCGCGCGGATACCGAAATGCGCGGCCACCAGCGTCACGTCTGCCGTGTCGTCGTACTGTTCGAGCATGCCCGTCACCGCCAGCATGGTCTGCGCGCTCACCACGGCGGCGTCGCGGCCCATGGCGGACAGCGCAATGCGCAGGTTGTCGACAAAGTCATCCACCTGCTCTTGCTCGCCGATCACCAGCACGCGGCGGCTGGCTGCCTGACCGAGCATGCGGCGCAGCCCGGCGGCTTGATCCTTGGCGAAAGGTGTGGTCATGCTCGCCCCCTTGTTCAGGCGAAATCGAAAGCGGCCAGGCCGGGTTCGCGGATACGTGTGGCGCCTTGCGCCACCAGCAGCGACTCGTCCGAATCCAGCGCGAACGACGATTGCTCGGCGCCTGCGCGGAACGTGCGATGCACCAACAGCTTCTTGTTGGGCACCGCAATGTCTTCCGGCACGCGCTGGCCGTACGACACGTAGTGCAGCGGCAGGCGGCGACGGATCATCACGTCCATCGCGTGGCCCACGGATGCGGCCTCGTCGATCTTGGTGAGGATGCAGCCCGCGAGGTTGGCGTCACGGTAGGCGCTCACCACCTCGTCGAGCGTCTTGCCGTTGCTCGCGGCGTTCAGCAGTAGCAGGCGCTTGATCGACGGCCCCACGGCGTGCAGCATCGCCATCTGTTCGGACACGGCGCGATCGCGCTGGCTCATGCCGATGGTGTCGATCAGCACGACGTGCTTCTCGCGCAGATCGTTCAGCGCCAGGCTCAGGTCTTGCGCGTCTTTCACGGCATGCACCGAGACGCCCAGGATCTTGCCGTAGATGCGCAGTTGTTCGTGGCCGCCGATCCGGTAGCTGTCGGTCGAGAGCAGCGCCACGCGCGATGCGCCATGGCGCAACACGAAGCGCGCAGCCAGCTTGGCAGTCGTGGTGGTCTTGCCCACGCCCGTCGGGCCCATCAGGGCAAACACGCCGCCCTGGTCGAGCAGGCTGTTTTCGTCCGACACAGTGGCCAGGTTCTTTTCAATCGCGCGCTGCACGAAATCCAGCGCGCCTTCATACGTATCGTGCTGCGGCATGTTCTCCAGCACGTAGCGCGTGAGCTGCGCCGAGAACCCTGCATTCAGCATGGTCTGGAACAGGCGCGTACGCACCGGGTCGCCCAGCTTCACGCCCAGAGAGGCGAGGCTCGACATGGCATCGGTGAGCGTGCTCTTGAGCACGTCGATCTCGCTGACCATGCGGCGGGTCATGGCGTCGCTCTCCGCCTTCAAATCGGCCTTCAGGTCGGCACGCAGGTCGGCCTTCAGGTCGATGGGCGCGCGTTGCGGGCTGACGTCTTCGCGCGGGGCCTCGGGCTGCTTGGCCATCGTGTCCTCCATGCGGACGAAGTGCTCGGCCGACTTGCGCGACTGCGCTTCCACACGTTCGGCAAAGCCGCGCAGCGTGGTCGGTTGCGCGTCTTGTTCGCGAGCAAACTGGCGCGACGGTTCACGCGGGAGTTCACGGCGGGCGGCCGGACGCTTGATCGGCTCGGCAGCTTCGTCTTCCTGCACCACGGTGCGGCGGGCGATGAACTGGGCGGTGCTGGCCAACGTGTCGGCGGCGTCCTTGTTGGCGCGGTCCAGCGACAGGCTCGCCAGCACGCGGGTGGAAGCCGTCAGCGGATCGTCGGCCGGCGTATCTGCCGACGCATTGAGCGCGACGTCGTCATCCACGCGCGTTTGCAGCGTACGGCCGGCCGGCTTGGCCAGGGCTGCAGCGGCGGTCTCGGCAGCGGCCGGTGCCTCTTCCTGCGTGGCGGTGCGGCGCGAGGCAATGAAGCGGTTACGCAGGCGGGCCAGCGCATTGGGGGCGGCGCCTTGCGCGGCAGCCTCAGCCTGGGCCGGCACTTCGGCAGCGGCCTGGGCCACAGATTCGGCTGCGGGTGCCGGCTCGGGAATCGGTGCCGGTGCCATCGGGCGACGCTGGGCGCCCTTGGGTGCCGTCGAATGGGTATCAACCAGCGCATCCACATGCGTGTCGGAAGCGGCGATGACTTCAATGCCGCCCGGCACGGCGCGATTCGAGAGAATCAGCGCGTCGTCGCCCAACTGGTCGCGGACTTTGCGCAAGACGTCACGCGACGTCAGTCCGGTAAATCGATGCATTTTCATGCGCGGCCTCCAAGCATGGCGACAACCTTAATCGTTCGGTGATCTGGAATTTCTGCGTGCGACAGCACGCGCAGGCTCGGTGCTGCGCGCTTGAACAAGCGGGCAAGCATCGGGCGCAGTGCGGGCGGTACGAGCAGGACGCCTGTCTGACCCATCTGTTCGTGCTGGCGGGACGAGTCCGCTGCCGCTTGCATGAGCGAGTCCGCGAGTTGCGGTTCAATCGGGCCAGCATTCGAGCCAACGACGCTTTGCAGCAAGATGTTCTCCAGATTCGGGTCAAGCGTGACGACCTGCATTTCGGTCTTGTTCGGAAAGAGCTGCTGGGCAATCGCCCGGCCCAGCGCCACACGCACAGCGGCGGTGAGTTCGGCGGGGTCTTGCGTCCTGCCTCCGTGCTCCGCCAGCGTCTCGACGATGGTGCGGATGTCGCGGATATGCAGGCCTTCGTCCAGCAGGTTCTGCAGCACCTTCTGCACGGTCGCGACGGGCAACAGCTTGGGCACAACGTCTTCGACCAGCTTCGGTGCTTCCTTGCCCAAATGATCAAGCAACTGTTGCACTTCCAAACGGCCGAGAAGCTCGGTGCTATGGGTGTAAATCAACTGATTGACGTGGGTGGCGATGACGGTGCTGCAATCGACCACGGTATAGCCCTCGGCCTGCGCGCGGTCGCGCACATCGGCGGTGATCCACATGGCCGGCAAGCCGAAGGTCGGGTCCACGGTGGGCGTGCCGGGCAGCTGCGTGCCTAAGCGTCCGCCATGGGCACCACCCAGGCCATCCTGGCCACCGGGGTTGATGGCGAGGAACTTGCCCTGCTGCACCTCGCCGTGGCCGATCTCCACGCCCTTGAGCGTGATGCGGTACGACGACGGGCCCAGCTCCAGGTTGTCGCGGATGTGCACCACCGGCGCCAGGAAGCCCATGTCCTGCGTGAACTTCTTGCGGATGCCCTTGATGCGGCGCAGCAGCTCGCCGTCCTGGCTCTTGTCGACCAGCGGGATCAGGCGGTAGCCGATCTCCAGGCCCAGCACGTCGACCCACGACACATCGTCCCAGCTGGCTTCCGGCGTATCCACCGGGGCAATGGCCTGCAGCACGGGTTCGACTTCGGGCGTCTCGCGCTTCTTCTTGAGGTACCAGCCCAGATAGCCCAGACCGCCGCCAAACAGGATGAACGGGATGTGCGGCATGCCCGGCACCAGGCCCAGCAGGCCCAGCACGCCGGCGGTGGTCATCAGCACCATCGGCATGGCAAACAGCTCGCTCGACAGTTGCTGGCCGACGTCCTTGTCGGTGGAAACGCGGCTGACCATGATGCCCGCCGCGGTGGAGATCACCAGCGCCGGAATCTGCGCAACCAGACCGTCACCGATGGTGAGCAGCGTGTAGTTGGTGGCCGCGTGGCCCACATCCATGCCGTGCTGGATCACACCCACGGCCAGGCCACCGATGATGTTGATCAGCAGAATGGCGATACCCGCCACCGAATCCCCGCGCACAAACTTGCTGGCGCCGTCCATGGAGCCGAAGAACTCGGCTTCCTGCGCGATGGCCGTGCGGCGCTTGCGGGCTTCGTCTTCGCGGATCAGGCCGGCGTTCAGGTCGGCGTCGATGGCCATCTGCTTGCCGGGCATCGCGTCCAACGTGAAGCGCGCGCTGACCTCGGCAATCCGGCCCGCGCCCTTGCTGATCACCATGAAGTTGATGATCACCAGGATGACGAACAGCACGATGCCGACGGTGTAATTGCCGCCCACCAGGAAGTGGCCGAACGCCTCGATCACCTTGCCAGCCGCATCGGGGCCGGTGTGGCCTTCCATCAACACCACGCGCGTCGAGGCCACATTCAGCGACAGCCGCATCAGCGTCGTGATCAGCAGGATGCTCGGAAACGACGAGAAATCCAGCGGCTTGAGCGTGTGCATGCTGATCAGCAGCACGATGATCGACAGCGCGATGTTGAACGTGAACAGCAGGTCGAGGATGAACGGCGGCAATGGCAGCACCATCATCGCCAGGATCAGGATGATGAGCACCGGGCCGGCGGCAGAGCGGTAGTCGCCCTTGCGCAGGATGTCGGTAACTCGGAGCAGTGCGGCGTTCATCGTTGGGGGCGTGCAGCGGGGGGCATTTCGATGGATGCCATGTTGCCGCCCGGGCCCTCAAATCGAAGACGGGAGAAAGCTGCCCAAAAGGCGGCTTTTCTTTGAAATACCCTCCCCATGGGGGGTGTGGAAGCGGCGAACGGTGCCGCCTGCCGGCCATTGCGCACCGCCAAGCCCCGTCGATGAGGCTAGAACAGCCACACGCCGGGCAAAAAGTGCTGAGGGCGGAGCTTTTTTCTTGGCCGCGCAAGCGCAGAACTCGGCGCGCCTCATCAGGGCCGCTTCGCTGGCTTTTTAACAGCGCGTGTCAGCCACGACCCTGCTCCGCCCAAACCATTTGCGCCAAATGGGCGCTTTTATATTTCCCATTGGTAACAAACAGCACTTTTCGCAGATCAAAATATTAAGAACACGGCTTAACCGGGATGCGGCAGCCCTCTACAAAACCGAATGCCTACCATTTTCCGCGCGCTTCCGCATTGATCAATTTGGTTGTCATCTAAATGGGCGCCAGTAATGCCACAATTGCGCCCCCCGCGCAGAAGGCCGCAACCTTCTGCCGAATGAGAAATCGAATCTCGTGCATGCCATCAGCACGCGAGCATCGATCTAGGACAAAACAACCATGCTGTTACTGAATAATCGCGTCCGCAAGCTGGACTTTCAGGATCTGGTGATTTTTCACCTGATATATGAGCTCAGGAGCGTCACCGAGGTGGCGGAACTGCTCAGCGTCAGCCAATCGACTGTGAGCTACTGCCTGAAACGCCTGCGCGACTGTTTTGATGATGAGCTGTTCACCAATTCCCGCTTTGGCATGAGCCCAACCCAGCGGGCGACGGCGCTCACGTCACGCGTCCAAGGCATCCTCACCCAGATGGCCGAGTGCGTGCAGGATGATGCCAGCTTCAACCCCGCCGTCAAATCCACTTCATTTACGATCTACGCGCCGGAATATTTCGAAATCATCATCATGCCGGTGCTGATGAAGAACATTCTGGAGGCCGGCCACAAGGTTTCGATCAACATTACAAAACCCGAAAAGGATTTGCCGTACTGCGAGATCGTTGGAGGGCAAATCGATCTGGGCGTTTTTTTCGGCCCGGGCTTTTACCGCAACTACCCGGGTCTTTCGACCCAGACGCTGTTCCGCGACCAGTTGCTTGCCGTGCAGGATGGCCCCGACAATACGGCCCCCCTGCCATTGGATGAGCTGCTGGAACGCCGTCACGTCTTTCCAACGCCCTGGGTTTCCGACAGCAATATGGTCGACAGCTGGCTGCAGTCACAAGGCCATCGCCGCACGATCGCGGCGCGGGCCAACAGCTACTTTTCGGCCATCGAGCTACTGTTCGGCACCGATCTCTTATTGATGCTTCCCCGGCGCATCCATGACAAAGTCAGACGCAAGCTGCCCAATGTCGGCGCGCGCCCCATGCCCGACGGGATGCCGGACTTCACGCTGGATATGGTGTGGAGCGCTGCGCTGACGAACAACCAGGCCAATACCTGGCTGCGTCAGCAATTGATCCGCGCGTGCGTCAACATCTGAACGGAAGGGCTCCGCGCTTAGCGCCCCGAACACAACCCAGCGCAGCGGTCCTGGAATGTTCGTCACCGCGGGAGGGCACAACGACGCCAGGAGGGTTGTGTTAGCGGCGCTCAGCCGCGGCTCGGCTGGATGGCGAAGTGCTTCGGATAGTCGGCCGGGCGGAATCGCCCCACCATGAAGATCATCCCGGTGGACACCAGCGCCAGCAGCAGCCAAGCCTGCGTAAAGCTGGAGGACACATCCTTGATGAAGCCGGCAATCAGCGGCGACAGCGCGGCAATGAGGTAACCCACGCCCTGAACAAATGCCGTCAGTTCGCCGGCACGACGCGGGGCGTCCATGTGGTCCATGGCCACAATCAGGCTCATCGGGAACAGGCCGCCGATGCCAAAACCCAGCAGACCGGCCCAGACGATCGGATAAGCCGTCGGCGCCAGGATCAGGCCGGCAAACCCGGCGATCACCGAAACCAACACCAGCAGCAACACCGGACGGCGGTCCAGGCTGCGGCTGGCCAGCGCGGGCACCACCAGACCGGACAGCACCTCCATGCTGGTCAGGTAGGCCAGCAACAGGCCGGCATTCGTATCTGCCCACCCCTGCTCGACATAGAACGGAGGCAACCAGGCCAGTACGCAGGTGTAGGAGGCGGTGCCCAGGCCAAAGAAGATGCCCAACAGCCAAGCACGCGGGCGGGTCGCAAACGGCTTGTCGTTACCTGCCGCGCTTTGCTGGGGCGCGACGAACGACACGATGTCCCCACGGATGGCGTACCACGCCGCCAGCGCCACCGCGGCCAGTGCCGACCACGCCGCCAGGGCGGGCTGCCAGCTTCCGAACCAACCACTGATGAACGGCGAAACCGAGGCGGACAAGGCGGCCCCGCCCATGATGGCGGTCACGTACACCCCCATCAGCAACGCGATGGCGTTCGGAAAGCGGCTCTTGATGATGCCCGGCATGACCGACTGGATGACAGCGATGCCGGCACCGGCCACCACAGCCGTCAGGATCAGATCCAAAGCGGAGGAAGCGTGCAGCCGCGCCAGGCTGGCCAGCCCGATCACGAGCAACGCCCCCGCAATGGCGCGGTGCTCCCCCCAACGGGCGGCCAGCTTGGCACCGCGGAACATCGCGAGGCCCATGGCCAGCACCGGCAGCATGGTCAGCAGGGAGACCATCGTGTAGCTCAACGGAATGCTGCTTCGGATCGACGTCAGCAGCGGCCCGATCGCGGCCATCGATGGGCGCAGGTTCAGGCCGACCAGCACCAGCGCAAGGATCAACGGCACACGACTTGCCGCGCGGGAAGATTGCGTCACGTTCTGACTCCATGCGTGTAGGAACGACTGGGTCATTGTCATGACAACAAGCCGTTGCGGGCAATTCAAAGTTTCAAATCGGCTATCGGGGAATTCGCAATCGCCCGCTTTGCCCGCTACCTACACTACCCGTCCGACTCACCACCCCGCCTTGGAGCCATGACTGCTTTCGAATCGCCTGTCTGCGCGCAGGGTTTCCAGTTGACACTGGACCAATTACTGGTGCCCACGGTTGAGCAGTACCCCGACCGCGAAATCATCTACCGCGACACCGTGCGCTTGCGTTATCGGGACCTCCATGAGCGCGTGCTGCGGCTGTGCGCGCTGTTGCAGCGCCTGGGGGCGGGTCCGGGCGTGACCGTCGCCGTGGCCGACTGGGACAGCCATCGCTATCTGGAAGCGTACTTTGCCGTGCCCATGACGGGCGCCACGCTGATGACGGCCAATATCCGGCTGTCGCCCGAACAACTGGCCTACACGCTGGGCCATTCCCGTGCGAGCGTGCTGCTGGTCAACGACGACTTTGCGCCGCAACTGGCCGAGCTTCGCGAGGCCCTGCCGGCAGCGACCGCCTGGCTGCGACTGACCGACGAACCCGATGCGACCGCGCATCCGGACCTGCCCTGGCACGGGGAGTACGAGGCTTGCCTGGCCGCGGAAACGTCCGATCCGGTGCTGCCCGCCCCCGACGAGAATCGGCGCGCCACCCTGTTCTATACGACGGGCACCACCGGGGCGCCCAAAGGCGTCTCGTTCAGCCATCGGCAGCTGGTGTTGCACACGCTGGCGCTCGCGGGCGCGCTGGGCTGTTCGGCGGACGGCCTCAGAGTGCATCGCCGTGATGTCTACATGCCGATCACGCCGATGTTCCACGTGCATGCCTGGGGCATGCCCTATCTGGCCACGATGCTGGGCCTCAAGCAGGTGTATCCGGGCCGGTACCGGCCGGCAACGTTGCTCGACCTGATTGAACGTGAAGGCGTCACCATCTCCCACTGCGTGCCGACGCTGCTGCAAATGATGCTGGATGACCCCAGCCAGCCGCAGCGCGACTTGTCACGCTGGAAAGTCATCATCGGTGGCGCGGCGCTATCGGAATCCCTGGCACGTCGCGCATTGGCGCTCGGCATCGACATCTGGGCGGGGTACGGCATGTCCGAGACGGGGCCCGTGCTGACGCTGGCCCAGTTTCACCCGGACCATGCGCGCAACGAAGCGCAGGATCTGGCCGCCCGGCTGCGCGCCGGCTCGCCCATCCCGCTGGTCCGGCTGCGCGTGCTGGATAAGGACGGACAGCCGGTGGCCCGTGACAACCGCCAGGCCGGCGAGGTGACCGCTCGCGCGCCGTGGCTGACGGCCGACTACCTGAACGAGCCCGAGGCCAGCGCAGGACTGTGGCGCAACGGCTTTCTTCATACGCGCGACATCGGCGTGCTGGACGCAGACGGCTCCCTGCGATTGACCGACCGGGCGACAGACATGATCAAGACCGGTGGGGAATGGGTCTCGTCGCTGGAACTCGAAGCTCTGCTGCTGGATTGCACCGGCGTGGCAGACGCCGCAGTCATCGGCATTCCGGACGCACGCTGGGGAGAACGCCCTGTTGCCGTGATCGTCCCCGAGAAAGACAACGACCCGGCGTTGGCCGACGCGCTGCGCAAAGCACTGCACATGCAGGCGCATCAAGGCCGGCTGCCGTCCTACGCGCTACCCGATGCGATTCACCTCACCAGCGCACTGCCTCGCACCAGCGTCGGCAAGACCGACAAGAAGGCGTTGCGCCTTCAATATGGCGGGGCCTGATCGGCGCCTCCTCCCTCAAGAAAAGAAAAGACCGGCCTCGCGCCGGTTTTTTCATGCCCACTTTTACAAATCGATGTATTAAATTCCGCTTATAACAGATTAATGTGATTCAAAACAGGCCAATCCTATTATTTAAATTCGCAAATCCATTTTCTGCAGTGCAGCATCGCGGCTCACCACCCATGATGACGACATCGAATGTCGACAAACCACCAGGGTGATGTGATGAATATCCGAGTTGTCAAACAAGGGACTGCGTTATGGCATCTTGCAGTCACCGCCGTACAGAACAAATACCGCAGCGCTTACGAGGCGCAAATCGAACCCAACCCGGAAAACTTTGTCGTCGCGGTAGAAGGCGACCGAACGATTCTGGCTTGTGCAGGAATTACGTTCGCCACAACCGGAAAGCTATTTTCCGAACAGTATCTGGACACGCCAATTGAAACCGCCATTCAAGAGATTTGGCGATGCCAATACAGCCGAAACGAAATTGCGGAGGTCGGCAATCTGATTTCCTTCGACAAGCGCGCATCACTCAGTGTCATCAAACTTGTGCCGCTGCTCGCGTGGTGCATGGGGGCCAAGGCCCTGCTGTGCACCATCACGCCCAAGGTCGCTGGGCTGCTGAACGCCTGCGACATCCGCTTTGAACCGATCTGCGAAGCCGACCCGGCCAAGGTCGATGGCGGCGGAGAGGGGTGGGGAAGCTACTACGCCAACAAGCCGACCACCGGGCTCATCCACGTCGCCAACCACCGCGAGCTGTTCCAGCGACTGACGACCTCCATGGATTTCATCCGCAGCAAGCAGCCTGCACAACTGGAGGAGGCCGTATCGTGAGCCTGAGCCATCAGCTGTGCCAGCAATTTCTGAACAACCCAGAGCAAGTCGCCTGTATCGACCACGATGCCGACGGTGGCATCCAACGCCAGTTGAACCGGCGCGAGCTCGCCAACGCCGCGCACGTGCTGGCGGACACCCTGCAGGCCGAACTGCGGCCCGACCTCGTCAAACAACGCCCTGTGGTTGGCATCGTCATCCGTAACAGCATCAACTGGCTCGTCGCCGATCTGGCCTGCCTGTTCGCCAATCTCACCAGTTTGCCGCTGCCGCAAGCCTTCACCCGCGCGCAAGCAGAACACTTGGCCGCCAAGTGCGATTTCTTCCTGGTCGATGAACCTGGCGAAGCCATTCTGGAACAGCGTTGGGGGCTGCAAGCGTCTGCCGTGCGCAAACTCCGGGTGGACCAGTTGGCCCCGGCACCCAGCGCGATGCCGGCATCGCCGCAACTCGCGCCGGATGGCAGCTGGATCTGCAAGATCATCCATACGTCGGGCACCACAAGCCGCCCCAAGGGCGTCTGCCTGAGCGAGAACGCCCTGGCCGCCACGCTGAAGAGCCTGCATGAAGCCCTGCCGGCCGAGTGTCACCACCGCTATCTGTCGCTGGTGCCGCTGAGCCTGTTGCTTGAGCAGATCACCGCGCTGTACATGCCGTTGCTGGCGGGCGGCACGGTGCATTTCCTGCCGGAAACCGTACCGTTGCTGGGTGAGCCCGGCGGCAGTGCCGACCGGATGATCGACTGGCTGATGCAAGTGCGCCCCGGTGCCTGCACCGTGCCCCCGATGATCATCAACCGCCTGCTGGCGCGCCTGGAACAGGGCGACGCAGAACTGGCCCGCTATCTGCGCGCTGATGACGCCCCGCACATCACGTGTGGCGGCGCTGCTGTGAGTGCCGAAGTGCTGGCCCGACTGGCGGAGCTGGGCATTGCGATCTTCCAGGGCTACGGCCTGAGCGAGAACGCCTCGGTGGTCAGCGTCAACACGCGCACGGCCAATCGCCACGGCAGCGTGGGCCGCGCACTGCCTCACGTCCAGATTCGCATTGCGGACGACGGCGGCATCCACATCCGCAGCGCGTCGCAATTCAGCCATTACTCCGGCGAAGACCCGAGCGCCTGCGCGCATACGGCCGATGGCTGGCTCGATACGGGTGACCTGGGCACCCTGGACGAGGATGGCTACCTGTTTATCAGCGGGCGCAAGAAGAACGTCATTTGCTTGCCGAACGGTCGCAACGTCAGCCCCGAGCAAGTGGAACTGGAACTGCGCCAGCTGGATGGCATCCACGACGCGGTGGTCTTCCTCGACGACGAGGACGGCCTGGTCGCCTTGCTGCATACCGGCGAAGCCACCGACACCACCCCTTGGCTCGGCTGGATGGCCGACAACCTGTCCGACATCGAGCGCCCCTCCAGGCTGTGGCTGCTGCCGCGCGGCAGCGAAATGCTCTCCCGCCTCTACACCGTCACGGGGCGCCCGCAGCGCGGCGACATTGCGCAGGCATATGCCTCCCGCCGGGGCAACTTCTCCACCAATGAGGAACACAACCATGAACACGGCCGTCTTGTTGCAGTCTGAATCGTCGCAGTCCGAAACCACCATCAAGCGTATCGGGCGTGAAGAGATGCGCGCGCTCAAAACCGAAGAGCTGCTCTCCGAGCTGGCGGAGACCGGTGTGCTGCTGTTCCCGCACGGCGCGGAAACCGTCGATGAATTCTGCAGCTTCGTCAAACGCCACAGCTCCCGGCTCAGCCTCGACCCGGCACGCACCATGGAAGGCGGGGCCGCCCAACTGGTGGATGCCGGAACCGACGCGGTGGGCCTGCACTGCGAGAACGGCAACTCGCCGTTCTGGCCAGACCTGACCTGGTTCTATTGCAAGGAAGCGCCGCGCGTAGGCTCGCAAACCACCGTCTGCGACGGCGTGGCCGTGCTGGACCAGTTCTCCGACAGCACCCGCGACTTCTTCGTGCAGAACGAGATCCGCTATTCGCGCAATGTGCAGGCCGACAAATGGAAACGGCTGGTGGTGCACTACACCCCCACGCTGAACAATCCGGAGCAGGTGAAGTTCGAGGATCTGCAGCGCATCATCGGCGACGACCCGAATACCCAGATCACCTACAACCCCGCCGATGAATCCATCGGTTACGACTTCACGGTATCGGCGGTCTTGTCCTCGTCCATCGGTCGTCAGCCGGCCTTTGCCAACAGCATTCTCGGCCCCTCGTACAACTACGAGAAGCCCCGCATCACGATCGCGGCCAGCGGCGAACCGATTCCGGCGGCCATGATGGAAGAGCTGATTCGCGTGACCGACGCCAACACCATCCCCGTCGACTGGAACGACAACGACTTCGTGATGATCGACAACCGCCGCGTCATGCATGGCCGGCGCGCCATCGTCGACACCCGGCGCAAGATCTTCAACGCGCTCAGCTACCTGTGAGGAGGGCACCATGACCGCACGCGATGCCCTGCCTGCCCTGGCTGGGCAAATCCTGAGCGGGGAAGGCGAAACGCTGATCGACGTCAACGGCCGCCGCATTGTCGACTTGGCCAGCGGCCACTTGGGCTTCAGCCTTCCGGAGATCATCGACAAGGTACGTGCACAGGCCGCTGTCATGGGCCTGTCCAACCGGGTGATGATGTCCGAACCGCTGCTGCGTCTCTGCCGCGAGCTAGCCGCCATGCTGCCGCCCACCCTGTCCAACGCCTATGTGTGCAGCTCGGGCGACGAAGCCTTCGAAGGCGCGCTCAAGCTCTGCAAAGGTCTGCAGCCCCAGCTGCGGCGCCTGGCCCACGTGCGCGGCAGTGAATTCGGCTCGCTCAGTTTCGGCCGCTGCCTGGAAAAGCCGGAAGGCTATGGCGAACTGCGCAGCTTCCTCGGCCTGGAAACCCTGACGATCGAGCGCCACGGCGCACTGCCATCGGCCAGCGATCTGGCCCAGTGCTATGCGCTGTGCTACTCGCCACTGATCCGTCAGGACGATGGTTCACTGGTGCCACTCCCGGCTGAACGTCTGCGTGAGATTGCCAGCCTCGCCCGTGCCGCGAAGGTGCCGCTGATCTGCCAGGCCAGCGAAGTCTGCCTTGGCGCCGCGGGCGTGATGTTCGGCCACGAGCTGGCCGCCGTGGCACCCGATATTCTGGTACTGGGCGGTGCGCTCGGCGGCGGGGCGGTGCCCATCGGCTGCTACCTCACCTCGGCCGAGCGTGCCTACAAGGTGTACGGCAGCAGCTCGCCCGCCAAACACGGCAGCACGACTGGCGGCAACCCGCTGTCCTGCACCGCAGCGCTCGCCGCACTGGACTACGCGACGCGACGCAAGACACCCAGCCAGTTTCAAGCGCTCGGCAACACCATCGCCGACGCGCTGCCGGAGCATGTCCGCAGTGTGGTCGGCGGCATCGTCAACCTGCGCGTGCCAGACCACGTGGATGTCTCCAGCCTGCCCGAACGCTTGTTGGCAGAGGGCGTGCTGGTGCGACCGCCGCGCGGCAGGACGTTGACTCTGCACCCGTCGGCCGCCACTCAGGCGCTCGCGCTTGACGAAGCCCTCGTTGCCATCAGGAGAGCATTCCATGACGACCACAACCATTGATCGCCAGCAACTGCTGGACACCTGTGAAAAACACTGGGGTGCGTCGGCCGCCAAGCTGTACCGGATTGCCGGCAGCCAGGTCGAAGCAGAAGCCTCCGATTGTGAGGTGCGCGACCACACGGGCCGCCGCTATCTCGATTTCGCGTGCAGCTACGGCGTCTTCATTGTTGGCCATCGCCACCCGGCCGTGCAGCGCCGCGTCGATGCGCAACTGGCGCAACTGGCCTGGCTTCCGCACGGCACCACCCACCCCGCACAGCAAGCGCTGACAGAGCGCCTGAAAGCCTTGGCACCCGGCCAGTGGGGCGACGTCCATTACATGCTGTCGGGTGCCGAGGCGGTGGAGCATTCGCTGCGCTACGTGCTTGCCGCCAACGCGCCACGCCGCCGCATTGTCATTACCGCAGGCGCCTATCACGGCAAGACGCTGGCCGCGATGAGCATCCTGGGCCAGCGGCAGCACGAAGCCAGCTTCGGCAAGCTCGCCACCGACGTGGTCATCGTGCCCTACGGCGACATGGCGGCCATGCGCGAGGCCGTTGGCGACGGCGCCTGCGCCGTGTACCTGGAGCCGATCCTGGGCGGTGCCCACCTGCGCATGCCGCCACTGGGCTATCTGCAAGACATCCGCGCGTTGTGCGACCGCACGGGCACGCTGTTCGTCGCAGATGAAATCCAGACCGCCTTCGGCCGCTGCGGCAAGATGTTCGCGGTGGAATACGCCGGCATCGAGCCTGACATCCTGATCCTGTCCAAGGGGCTGACCGGGGGATACGCATCCATCGCGTGTGTGATGTACCGCCAGCAGACACTGGAGCGGCTGCCCGCGCCGCAGGATGATCGCGGCAGTTGCGGTGGCCACCCGTTTGCCTGTGCGGCCGCCTTGGCAGCGATTGACGTCATCGAAGAAGAACGGCTGCTACAAGCTTCCGTCGAGCGCGGCCACCAGTTGCGCCAGGGCCTGATGGCGCTCGCAAGACGCTTTCCCGACATCATCGAAGACGTACCCGGCATCGGCTTGATGACGGGGTTGCGGCTCAAGGGCGCGGTGTACGAATCGCTGCTCTCGATGGAGTTGGGCAAACGGAACGTCCATACCGGCCACTCCATGAACGAGCGCGCCGAGCGCCCGGTATTGCGCTACTACCCGCCGCTGACCGTGAGCGCCGAGACGATCGACGATGTGCTCGCTCGCAGCCGCGAAGCGCTGGAAGCCGTGGCCGCCCTGCCCGCCTGGAAAGTGGCCGTCATGCGCCGGGTGACGCGTTCCATGTATCGGCTGCCCAACGCGCTGTTGCGCAAGCTCTAAGGGGACCCATGACCCGCATCGACCCTATCGACGATATCGACACCCTACCCTTGAGAGACATGGTCGGCCTGCAACGACGCGGCCGGCTGACCAGCCGCGCGCTGGCCGAACACTACGTGGCCCGCATCGCCCGCCGCAACCCGGAGGTGAATGCCATCATCGAGCAGGCGGCGCCCGAGCGCGTGCTTGCAGAAGCCGACGCCGCCGACGCTGCGCTACGGCGCGGGCAGTTGCAGGGGCCCCTGCACGGCGTACCACTGAGCTTCAAGGACGCCTGCCATGTGCGCGGCTTCCACCCGAGCCGTGGCGTGCGCGAGCTGCACGGCAAGCCCAGTGAGACCAGCGCCACGGTTGCCCAGCGGCTGTTCGACGCCGGAGCCATCGCACTGGGGCTGAGCAACGTGCCCGAGATGTGCATGGCCTTCGATACCGACAACCTGCTCTACGGACGCACGCTCAATCCGCACCATCCCGATCATTCGGCCGGCGGCAGCAGCGGTGGCGAGGCCGCCGCCATTGCATCGGGCATGAGCCCTGGAGGGTTGGCTTCCGATGCTTGCGGCAGCGTGCGTGTGCCCGCGCACTTCAACGGCGTGTGCGGCCTGAAGCTGACGCAATGGCGTGCGCCGCTGACCGGCCAGTTCCCGCACGACCGCTCCGGCTTGTTCCATCTCAGTTCATCGTTCGGGGTGATGGGCCGCTGTGTGGATGACGTCGCCTTGCTCGGCCAGTTGATCAGCGGCCCGGACGGCCACGACCCGGACACCGTCCCCGCGCCATTCCTGGATTACCGAGCACAGGAACTGGCTGGGTTGCGCATCGGCATCTGGCAGGAGAGCAGCGGACCGGCCCGACCTTCAGAGGCGACCCAGGCGCTGCTGCAGCAGGCGGCAGCGCTGCTTGACGACGCCGTGGCGTCCGTCGCAGAGACCACGCCGCCGATGGTGGACGAGGCCTGTGACGTGCTGTGGAAAGTGTTGGTGCTGGGTGGTGACAGCGGCCGCCACTGGCAACACCTGTTCGCAGACATGAACAAGCACGCGTTCTCCGCTCCGATCGCGCAGATGCTGTCCTCAAGCACCAAGCTGGAAATGAGCGTCGACGAATTGCGCAGCGCATTGGTCATGCGCGATACGGTGCGCTACCAGCTGGCCGCGCTGTTCCGAGACATCGATGTGCTGATCAGCCCGGTCTACCCGGATGTGGCCTTCCGGCACGGCGAATCGCTGCGCGAACCAGGTACCTATCGCTACGTATTCCCATTCAGCCTCACTGGCTCGCCAGCGGTGGTGATCCCTGCTGGCCGCTGCCCGCAGACCCAGCTGCCGATCGGCCTCCAACTGGTCGGGCGTCATTGGGATGAACACGAACTGCTGGCAGTCGCCGCTCAGTTGGAAAAACGCTTGCCGGCGTGGCGGCCGGTCTAGCCGCCCGGGATAGAATCCGCGTCGTCATCCGATCGCCATCTGGACCCACGCCAGGCGCCGGGCCCATATCCGCAGGCACCGGCAGCTCTGTCGTGGGCGCTAGGTATGGGAATTGCAAGTCATCCCCGCAGCGACAAAACGCGCGCCCACCAGCACCCCCACCAGACCCGGATCCAGTCACGCCGCACAAAGGCGGTGCATTGGCCGGTGCGTGGATGCACCAACCCGAGCATAGGCAACGTTCAATGAAACACCCCGCAGCTGGATTACTCGACATACACGGTTGTTTGCCAGACTGGCCGTTCACGCGATGAGCGGCACCATGGACCATCAGCTTCATCACGCAACCGGCACCGTTGCGGCAAGCCGCCCCCACGAAGCCGGACACACGATGCTTGAGGACATCTATGGCATGGCCGTCGGCATGATGTTCATCGTGACGGGGGTAGTACTGCTGAGCGCGGCCGGACTCGTGACCGGTGGCATTGCCGGAATCGCGTTGTTGGTGTCGTATGTCGCGCCGTTATCGGTTGGCACCATTTTCACGTTGGTCAACGTGCCGTTTTTCGTGTTCGCCTATTTCGTGATGGGCCCGCGTTTTGCCATCAAGTCGACGCTGGCCAGTTGTGGCATCACCTTCCTGCTTGCGTTGACGCCGCGGGCCTTGCACATCGATTTCGAAAGCCCGCTATTTGCGGCGCTGGTGGGCGGTACGCTCAACGGCATGGGGGTGTTGGCGCTCGCGCGACACGGCTCGGGCGTTGGCGGCACGGGCGTTCTGACGCTCTGGCTGCAACGCACGCGTGGGATCAATGCGGGGATCGTGCAGGTGGCCATCGATTCGACGATTCTGCTGACATCGATCCTGGTGATCGCGCCTGGCCGCGCTGGGTGGTCGGCTGTGAGCGCGGTGGCCATGAGCGCGATGGTGATCGCGTGGCACCGCCCGGGTCGATATAACGTCGTGGTGCGGTAGCGCCAGTCGCGGCCTCACCGGCCGCAGCATCAACGTTGGGCTTGCCGATTCCCTCAGGCGTCGTCGTTGGCGTCTTCGGGGCCGGCCTGAGGGCCGGGGTCCATATCCGCCGGCACCGGCAGTTCGGTCGGGCGTTTCGGCGCCCGCCCACCCACCTGATGCATGCGGCGCAGCTGATACACATACGCCAGCACCTCGGCCACGGCGGCATACAGGGCCTCCGGAATCTGGTGGCCGATCTCCGTGTGCCGGTATAGCGCACGCGCCAGCGGCGGCGCTTCCAGAATGGGAATCTTGTGCTCGGTGCCCAGCTCGCGGATCTTGGCGGCGACCAGGTCGGCACCCTTGGCGAGCACGCGCGGTGCGCCGCCCTCCTGCTCGGAATAGCGCAGCGCCACGGCGTAGTGCGTCGGGTTGGTGACGATCACGTCGGCCTTGGGCACGTCGGCCATCATGCGGCGCTGGGCTGCCTGGCGCTGCATGGAGCGGATGCGGCCCTTGACGTGCGGGTCACCTTCGGATTCGCGGTGCTCCTTGCGCACCTCTTCCTTGGTCATGCGGTGCTTGCGGGCGTATTGCCACAGCGCCAGCGGCACGTCCACCGCCACCACCAGCAGCATGACGGCCGCCATGCAAAGGAACGCCACGCCGGCCACGTGCATGGTGTCACCCATGGCTGCGCGCAGGTCTTGCTGTGGCAGTTCGATGAAATCCGCGCGGTAGTGCCGGATCAGCCACCAGCCCACGCCAGCCACCAACGCCAGCTTGATCAGCAGGCGCGGCAACTCCAGCAGGCCTTCAACAGAGAACATGCGCTTCAGGCCCTGCAGCTTGAACAGCCGCGTGATATCGGGTTCCAGCGGCTTGAACGAGATGGCGCCGCGCGTCAGCGCCAGCGGCGTCAACGCGGCCAGGATAAGCAATAGCAGCAACCCGCCCAGCGCGATGCCCAGCGGCGTGAACTGCGCCGCCACGTACGTCCATTGGTCTTGCCCACGGGTGATGTCGTAGCGGTGAAACTCCAGGCAGCGCGCCAGAAACGACGACGCACCCCGCACGATCGACTCGCCCATCACCCACATCCCACCTGCGCCCGCCGCCAGCAGGGCGAACGAACCCAGTTCCCGTGATCTGGGAACGTCGCCTTCCTCGCGCGCCTGTTCCAGGCGCCGGGGTGAGGCGGCTTCGGTTTTTTCGAGATCGCTTTCTTCGGACATGCCGGGAGGATGCGAGGGGTGGATGACTAGACGCTCGCATTATTCCCGCACCGCACGCCGGCTAAAGCGGGGAGAAAACCGCCTCGGGACGCCTTTTTCCGTGGAATGGCCCCGGGGTGCGCGCCCACCCGCCCCACAGTCTCAAAACAGCCACTTGATAACACTGGGTTAACAAAACACCCTCCGCCGGCAACTACCATGCGTCGCAGTCACATGCACTGTGACGCTTGCGATACGTGCATCGGGCAGTCCAACCTCATCAGGGAGGAGGGGGTATGCGGTGGCAGGTCAAGGCTGGGGCCATCCTGGCGACGGCGGTACTGGTATTTGCAGGGGTGCGGGTGTTTTCGGCCGGTGCCGCAGACGCGCATGACGCACCACCGCCCGATCCGCCAAAACGGGCCACTGCGGCCACACCGCCCTCGCCCGTTCCCGCGCCTGCCAGCGCGCCGCCGGCCCAGTCCGCGCAGGCAAACCCACCGCTGCCACCTCGCTTTACCGAGTACCTCGCCCGCGAGTACCCCAATTCCGCCGCCACACGCCAGGCTCTCACGCAGATCGCCTACGGCTGGAGCCAGGCCGTCCACAACGTGCGCGGCCCGCAGGACGCCAAGCTGGCCGGCGATGCCATCGCCCGGGGTATCGCCTGTGCGTTGGGCCCGGGCGTACTCGCCACCACCGGCGTTGACCAACAGACGATGCTCGACCGCATCAAGGCCGCGCGCGCCGTCATGCTCGACAACGACAGCGACACGACGGCCTACCTGCGCTTCCAGGCGCTGGCCGGCGGCCAGTACTTTGACGACCCCGGTGCCGCCTCGTGCGGTTTTGACCCGGCCACGCTACCGAACTGAAACCGGAGTGTCCCGCCCGACTTCACCCACGCTCTCACCCCACCACCAAGGAGACTGCTGCATGAAGATGAAGAAACTTGCCACCATCGTGCTCGCCGGTTCACTGCTCGCCGTGCCGCTCAGCGCGATTTCGGCTGCGCCCGGGTCGGCCATTGTGTTCGTCAACGGCATCAACAACACGTTTGACGATGCGGTGGCCAGCCTGCAGGTGCTGAAGACCCAGCTCAACGCGCGCGACAAGAACAACACCTACGTCTACGGCAACGCCTACAACGCCACGCAAGGCGCCCTGAGCGACGTCTATCAGGTGTTCAAGCAAAAGGGTGTGGAAGGCACGAGCCCGGCCGACTTCTGGCGCGCCATCGACGGCAACAGCCTGCCGGCCGGCGGCATGAACGCAGCGCTGCAGCAGAAGTACATCGACCTGCTCACGAAGAACGACATCCCGGAGCTGCCTGACCACCTGAACCAGTACCGCAACTACCTGAAGGCGCAGCGCAAGGTGGTGCTGGTCGGCCACTCACAGGGCACGCTGTACACCAACTTCGAGATCAACCTGCTGGTGACCGGGCCGGATCAGGCACAAGGCAAGATCAGCGCGGTTAACGTGGGCAACGCCACCCGCTATCAGCTGCCGGGGTCCAGCTACCTGACGTCGCATGCCGACACGGTGATCGGCGCGCTGAGCCTGGTGCAGACGGTGCTGCCCGCCAACTACTCGCTCGGCTGGCACCCGCTGTCGGACGCGCTGGGGCATTCGTTTTCGAAGATCTACATGAACGCGAGCTACAGCGCGGCGGGGCAGATCCTGACGCAGGTATCGCAGCAGGCGCGCAACTGAGGGGGCAACGGACTCCGGGGCCGCCAGACGTAAAGTCTGACGCGGCGCATGGTCTTGGCAGGCGATCGGCGCTACCCTCGCGTATCCTCATCATCACAATCCATGCCCGCCGCGAAGCTGTCGGCGGGTACTTTTTTGGAGTTGCCGTTGATACGCGTTTTGCCGCCCTTTGTATTGGGTACGCTCAGCCTGATCCTGCTGGCACTGAACACGCTGTTCTGGGCCGTGCCGCTGTTTACGTTCTCCGCCATCAAGCTGCTGATTCCGGTCACGGCTGTACGACAGTGGATCGACCCGGTGCTGAACTGGATCGCCACCCGCTGGATCGGCTGCAACAACTTCTGGATCGGCCTGCTGCAGCGCGCGCCGTGGAGCGTGGAAGGCGCCTCCAACCTGCGCTACGCGGGGTGGTATATGGTCAACTGCAACCACCGTTCGTGGGTCGATATCTTCGTGCTGCAGCGGGTGCTGAACCGGCGCATTCCGCTGCTGAAGTTCTTCCTCAAGCAGCAGTTGATCTATGTACCGGTGATCGGCCTGGCCTGGTGGGCGCTGGATTTTCCGTTCATGCGGCGGCATACCAAGGCGGCGTTGCGCAAGCACCCGGAACTGCGCAACCAAGACCGGGAGACCGCGCGGCGCGCCTGCGCCAAGTTCGCCAAGGTACCGACCAGCGTCATGAACTTTGCCGAAGGCACCCGCTACACGGCGGCCAAGCATCGTGCGCAATCCTCGCCGTATCGCCATCTGCTCAAGCCTAAGGCCGGTGCGATGGCGCTGGCGCTCAACGCCATGGGCGACCAGTTCCAGGCGCTGCTGGACGTGAGCATTGCCTACCCGGACGGCACCCCAAGCTTTTGGGAACTGGCTAGCGGCAAGGCGGGCCGCGTGATGGTGCACATCCGCGAGCTGCCGATTCCGGCTGGCCTCTGCGCAGGCGACTACACCGCCGATGCGGCGTTCCGCAGCGAGTTTCACCGCTGGCTGGCACAACTGTGGGAAGAGAAGGACGCGCAGATCGACGCCATGCTGGCGCAAGCTGCGGTGAAGAACTAGGGGCCCGGGACGGGCCCTGAAGACGAGAGAAGCGCCGGCCCTCGCGCAGGCGAAGGCCGGGCAGACCGGCGTTAGAAGCCGAGGCTTTCCAGCAGATCGTCAACCTGTTCCTGGCTGCCGACCACGTCCGGGTGGTCCGGATTGATCTGCGGGCCGTTCAGCAATGACGACGACGAGGCTTCCGTGCGCAGATGCTCAGGTGCGTTCTCCAGCAGGATGCCAACCAACTGACTTTCGATCAGTTGCACGACATCCAACACCTTCTTGATCACCTGGCCGGTCAAATCCTGGAAGTCCTGGGCCATCAGGATTTCCATGAGCTGCTGGTTCGTGTCGCGCGTCTTTTCCGGCACGCTGCGCAGGAAGCCGTTGGTCTGGCCGACCAGATCACGGATCTCTGCGTCGCCAAGCTGGCGGTCCATCCACGATTGCCAGCGGTTGACCAGCGCCTCGGCGTCGCTCTCCAGCGCGTCTTGCACTGGGCGGGCCGCGTCGATGGCGTTGAGCACGCGGGTGGCCGCCTGCTCGGTCATGTTGGCGATGTAGTTCAGGCGGTCGCGCGCGTCGGGTATGGCCGATGCGGCCTTTTCCACGCCCTTGTCCAGGCCCAGCTCACGCATGCTCTCGCGCAGCATGCGCGTGAGGTGGCCGATGCGCTGGAGCATTTCCGGCATGTCACCGTGGTCTACGCCTTCCGCACCTTCTGCGACCGGCGCCTGGGCGCCATCGTGCATTTCGCTCATCACGCCCCCTTTTCGAGCTTTTCGAAAATCTTGCTCAGCTTTTCGTCCAGCGTGGCCGCCGTAAAGGGCTTGACCACGTAGCCGTTGGCACCTGCCTGGGCAGCGGCAATGATGTTTTCCTTCTTGGCCTCTGCCGTCACCATCAGCACCGGCAGCTTGCTGATGCTCGGGTTGGCGTCGGCGCGAATGGCTTGCAGCATCTGCAGGCCATCCATGTTCGGCATGTTCCAGTCGGAGACGACGAAATCGAACCGGCCTTCCTTGACTCGGGCCAGGCCGGCGGCGCCGTCTTCGGCCTCCTCGACGTTGCCAAAGCCGAGTTCCTTGAGCAGGTTACGCACGATCCGGCGCATCGTCGGGAAGTCGTCGACGACGAGGAATCGGTACTGGCTCTTGTCCATGGACACAATCTCCGCAAACTAACTGAATTGGGGGGTTTTCGGGGCTACCTTGGCAATCTTATCGGCGCCTGGAGCCGATTCTTGAGTGTCGGCATGCGTCTGGAAAGATTCGGGGCGCCTGACTGCTGCGCCCCGCAACCAATGGTCCCGGAAAAATAGGCGTTACACGCGCGTCACACGGCCATGCGCAGACAGCTTAGCGAGCACATGGGGGCCGATCTGCGACAGGGGCAGCACCTCGTGCACGCCACCATGGGCCACGGCTTCCTTGGGCATGCCGTAGACCACGCAGGAGGCCTCGTCCTGGGCCACGTTATAGGCGCCGGCGTTGCGCATTTCCAGCATGCCGACCGCGCCGTCCTTGCCCATGCCGGTCAGGATCACGCCCAGGGCGTTGGCCCCGGCGTTGCGCGCGGCAGAGCGGAACAGCACGTCCACCGCCGGGCGATGCCGATTCACGGGCGGCCCCTGATCCAGCTCGGTGACGTAGTTGGCGCCGCTGCGGCCCAGCGACAGGTGCATGTCGCCTGGGGCAATGTAGGCGTGGCCGGGCAGCACACGCTCGCCATGCACGGCCTCTTTGACGCGGATACGGCACAGGCCGTCCAGCCGCTTGGCAAACGACGTGGTGAAGCCCGCCGGCATGTGCTGCACGATCAGGATGCCGGGGCAGTCGGGCGGCATTTCCAGCAGGAAATCCTTGATCGCCTCGGTGCCACCGGTGGAGGCGCCCACGATGATGAGCTTTTCCGTCGACGAGAAATGGGTACGCGCCGGTCCCGCTGCGGCCGGTGCGTGGTCCGCGCGAACGTGTGCGCCATGTGCCGGTGCAACGGCCGATGCGGATGCGGTGGCAGGCGCCGCTGGCGTCGCAGTACGCGGACGCAGCTTTGCGCGCGCCGCCGCACGGATCTTGTCGGCAATCTGGTCGGCGTATTCGTTCATGCCGTCGCGCATGCCCAGCTTGGGCTTGGCGACAAAATCCACCGCGCCCAGTTCCAGCGCACGTAGCGTGGCTTCCGAACCGCGCTCGGTCAGGGACGAGATCATGACGACCGGCGTCGGGCGCAGGCGCATGAGCTTTTCCAGGAAGTCGAGGCCGTCCATCTTCGGCATTTCGACGTCCAGCGTGAGCACATCCGGATTGGTCTGCTTGATGAGGTCGCGCGCGATGATCGGGTCCGGCGCGACCCCCACCACTTCCATGTCAGGTTGCGCGTTGATGATTTCCTTCAGGATGCTGCGGATCAGTGCGGAATCGTCGATGCACAGCACCTGAATCTTGCGTTTGTCGTTCATGCTGTTTTAGGGGGGCAAGGTCAGGAAAAAAACGAAATTACGTGAACAGTTGCAGGCGCGAGGCAGGCTTCGTCGTGATGGACTTCGACAGCTTGCTGGCGTATTGCGCTTCGCTGTCCAGATCGGCGGCCGAGTTTTGCGAGCGCAGCTTGCGCACCATGATCTGGCCGGTGGATGGGACGAAATACACCTTGCGCGGGTGCACATCAAAGAGGTCTTTGGCGGCGACCGTCAGCCCTTCGTTGCGCAGGAATTCCAGGACGAACTTGCCATTGCGCTCACCCACATCCAGCGTGCTCATGCCGGCCAGCACGGCGGCGCCGCCAAACACCTTGATCTCCAGGTGCTCGCGCCGGGCGCCGGCCCGGTAGAGCTGGTTGAGCAGCACTTCCATGGCGTGCGTGCCGTAGCGCATGGAGGGCGACAGGATCGATTCCCCCTCGTTGCGCGAGGGCAGCATGAAGTGGTTCATGCCGCCAATGCCGAGGATCTTGTCGCGCACGCAGGCGGATACGCACGAACCGAGCACCGTCACGAGCATCAGGTCTTCGGTGGTGACGTAGTACTCGCCGGGCAGCACCTTCATGGCGCGGCGGCTGAAGGTGGTGTCGTAATAGGCGTGCGTGCTGGCAGCCGATTGGGCGAGCGTGGCCATGGCGCCCGCCGTCATGCCGCTGTCGTTGCGCACGGTGTCGGTCATGGCAGCACGGGGGACGGCTCTCTTGCCGAATTCGATCATCGGGCCCCCATCTTGGCGCGCAGCTCGGGCGCGATTTCGTACACTGTCTTGCCGCGCAACGACCACGCCTTGGTCACCTGCAGGAAGCTCTCCGAATGGCCGGCAAAGAGCAGGCCATCGGGCTTCATCACGTCGATGAAGTGCTCGAGGATCTTGGCCTGCGTGGGCTTATCGAAATAGATCATCACGTTGCGGCAGAAGATCACATCAAACTTCTGCTGCAACGGCCAATCGCGGTCGAGCAGGTTGATCTGCCGGAACTCGATCATGGCCTGCAGCTCGGGCCGCACGCGGGCGTAGCCCTCCTGCTTGCCGGTGCCGCGCAGGAAATACTTCTTCAGGCGCTCTGGCGACAGGGCTGCCACGCGCTCCATCGGATAAATACCGGCGCGACCGCGGGCCAGCGCGTTGGTATCCACGTCGGAAGCAATCACGCTCACCTGCCCGGGGTTCATCGAACCAAAGGCCTCGGCCAGCGTAATGGCGATCGAGTATGGCTCTTCGCCGGTGGACGACGCCGAGCACCACACCGTGAACGGCGTGCGCTTGGCCTTGGCGTGCTCGGCCAGGATCGGGAAGTGATGCTGCTCGCGGAAGAACGCGGTCAGGTTGGTGGTGAGCGCGTTGGTAAAGGCTTCCCACTCGTCGGGCAGGTGGCCGTGCTCCAGCGCGTCCAGGTAATCGCGGAACGAGCCGAGGTTGACCACGCGCAGACGGCGGGCCAGGCGGCTGTAGACCATCTCGCTTTTGCGATCGGACAGCGAAATACCGACGCGACGGTAGATCAGGTCGCGAATGCGGGCGAAATCTTGCGCGGTGAAGGAAAACTCACGCGATGCGAGCGTCGGCGAAACAGGCGCCAAATTTTGTGCTGCCATGGATAACTAACCCCGTGTTTGGCGAGTCTTGGCGCCCGCTTTCAATCGTTGGCGGGCACCACAACCTCAGCGCCGCGCCAAGTTGGATGTTGGCGAGGCTGGCGTCAGAAGGTGCTCCAATCCTCATCATCGGCAGAAGACCCTGCCAGCTTGAGGGCTGGCGCCGCCGCAGCCACCGAAACAGCCGCTGAAACGGCCACCGCAGCAACCGGCGCGGCAGATGGATGTGCTTCGTCGCGCGCTTTTTCGACGTGCTCGTGGGACTCGACGTGCTCGGGGGCAATCGCCGGGGTGTCGTCCGCGGCGACGGGCGCCACCGGGGCAGCCTTTGCCGACTTGCGTGCGGCAATGGCGCGCGCAATGGAAGGCACGACTTCGGTGGCCTTCGCCGGCCGGACTTCACTGCGCACAGCGGGGGCAGCCGGTGCTACCGGGGCCTGCTGCACATGGGCCACCACGGGCGTGGCATGGTGCATGTGCTCGGCGTGTTCATCCGTACGGAAAGCCGCCACGGCATTGCGCAGCAGCTGGGCTTGTTCCTCCAGCGAGAGCGCTGCGGCAGCGGCCTGCTCCACCAATGCGGCGTTCTGCTGCGTCACCTCGTCCATCTGGTTTACAGCCTGGTTGACCTGCTCGATGCCGGAGCTCTGCTCGTCCGACGCGGCGGAGATCTCGCCCATGATGTCGGTCACGCGCTTGACGGCGGTCACCACCTCGCCGATCACCTCGCCCGCTTCCGCCACCAACGCAGACCCATTGCGCACGCGGCCCACGGAATCGCCAATCAGCTCCTTGATCTCCTTGGCTGCCGTGGCACTGCGCTGCGCCAGGCTGCGCACCTCCCCCGCCACCACGGCAAAGCCACGGCCTTGCTCGCCTGCGCGTGCGGCTTCCACCGCCGCGTTCAGGGCGAGGATGTTGGTCTGGAAGGCAATCCCTTCAATCACGCCGATGATGTCGGCAATCTTCTTGCTGCTGGCGTTGATGCCGGCCATGGTTTCCACCACGCGGCCCACCACTTGCCCGCCCTTGACGGCAATGTCCGACGCGCTGCCGGCAAGCTGGCTGGCCTGGCGTGCGTTGTCGGCGTTCTGCTTCACGATGCTGGTCAGCTCTTCCATGCTGGAAGCGGTTTCCTCCAGCGAGCTGGCCTGCTCTTCCGTGCGCTGCGACAAGTCCGCATTGCCGGCCGCGATCTGCTTGGTGGCGCTGGCAATGGAATCGGCCGAGCTCTTGATGTTGCTGATGGTGCCGGTCAGTTGTTGCTGCATCTGCGCCATGGCGAACAGCATGCTGTCGTGATCGCCCGGGCGCGTGCGCACCTGTACGGCCAGGTCCCCGGCAGCAATGCGGCGCGCCACCTCGGCCGCATACGCAGGCTCGCCGCCCAATTGGCGTGACAACCGCCGCGCGATGACGATGCCCAGCACGATGCCGAGCAACGCCCCCACGCACGCCATGACGATCATTACCAGGCGCGAGCGCTGCGCATCATCGCGGGCACGGGCAGTGGACGCAGCGGAGACCTCCTCCACCCGTTTGACCATCTTGTCGAGCGTCTTTTCAAAGGCAGCGGTGTCGTCCAGCAGGCCGACGTTCTCGGCTGTGACGCGGCTGTCGAATTGGGTCGGGTCCAGGCCCTGCTTGTCCATCAGCGCAACGAAGTCGTTCATGCGCTTGCTCCAGACGGGGTAGACGGCGTCCACCTCGCGGATCATCTTCTTGCCTTCATCCGATGCGAACTGCGGGCGCACGTTCTCCACGCCATCCTTCAGGCGCTGCATGCTGTCGTTGATCTGCCCGCTGAGCGCTTTGCGCTCAGACAGCGTGGTGGCAATCAGCAGAGCCGTCTGCGCCCGGCTGGCATGCGCCAGGCTATTGGCCGCGCTGCCCATCTGCGTGATGGCGCGCATCTGCTTTTGCGCGAGCTCCTCGCCGGCCTTGGTCAACTGCGTGATGGTGTACACACCCAACCCGCCGATAGCCGCGCCCACAGCGGCCACGATCAGGAAACCGCCAGTCAGCACCGTCGACACCGGTAACCGCTTGATCCAACCCATCATCTGTCTACCTCTCTTTCTTATATGCCCCTAACCGCTATCGGTTCATGGGGACGGCTCTTTAGAACCGCCTAGGGCGTATGCCACTTCAGAGGGGGGTCACCCCTTCTTTGGTGCATGCAGGACCTGTCCCCGCCCAGGCAAAAAAAAACCTGCCCCGAGGGGCAGGCTGCACACCACAAACACACACGAGAGAGCTTTCGCGAGCAGCGAAGATCCCGTGCATACATGGTTAAAAGGTCTCCCAGTCGCCATCGTCACCGCCTGCGGCAACGAGCTTGGGTGTTTGCAACTTGGGCGCTGACGCGGCTGCTTTCGGTACGGCAGCGGCCGCGGTACGCCCACGTGGTTGTTCTGTTGCGACAACCGGTGCAGCAGGCGCGGCAGCGGTTTCCGTTTGGGTTGTGACAGCCGCAATGGCCTTCGGCTTGGCAGCGCGGCGTTCGATTTTGATCTTTGCCCTGGTTTCAGCTTTGGCTTTCAGCGCGGGCTTGGCTGACGCTGCGGCCACCACGCGCGGCGCGACGGCCAACGGCTCGGCCGCACCCTGTGTGCGGAATACAGCCACCGCTTGGCGCAGCCCTGTCGCTTGTTCCTGCAACGACATTGCAGCGGCAGCGGCCTGCTCCACCAGCGCGGCATTCTGCTGCGTGCCTTCGTCCATCTGGTTCACCGCCTGGTTGACCAGCTCGATACCGGCGCTCTGCTCCTCAGACGCCGAACTGATCTCGCCCATGATGTCCGTCACGCGTTTGACGGCAACCACGACCTCGTCGATCACGTGACCAGCTTCGGCCACCAGCGTGGAGCCGTTTTCCACCCGGCCCACCGAATCGCTAATGAGCTCTTTAATCTCTTTGGCCGCCGTGGCGCTGCGCTGCGCCAGGCTACGCACTTCACCGGCCACCACCGCAAAGCCGCGGCCCTGTTCGCCTGCGCGTGCGGCTTCCACCGCAGCATTCAACGCGAGGATGTTGGTCTGAAAGGCGATGCCTTCAATCACGCCGATGATGTCGGCGATCTTCTTGCTGCTGGTGTTGATGCCCGCCATGGTGTCCACCACGCGGCCCACCACTTCGCCGCCCTTGACGGCGATGTCCGAGGCATTGCCCGCGAGCGTACTGGCCTGACGCGCGTTGTCGGCGTTCTGGCGCACGATGCTGGTGAGCTGTTCCATGCTCGACGCCGTCTGCTCCAGCGACGAGGCTTGTTGTTCGGTGCGCTGCGACAGGTCTGCATTCCCTGTCGCAATCTGCTGCGTGGCACTGGCAATCGAATCGGAGCCTGCACGTACCTGCCCGACCATCTTCAGCAGGCTCTCCTGCATGCGTTGCAGCGCTGCCAGCATGCGGCCGGTTTCATCGGTGCGGTCCACGCGGATGGTGTGCGTGAGATCGCCTTGCGTAATGTGCTCGGCTTGTTCGATGGCTTGCATCAGCGGCACGGTGATGGAGCGGCGCAGCGCCCACGTCAGCAGGCCGCCCACCACGATCCCGCCCACCAGCAAACCGCAGGTGAGCGTGCTCAGCGCGGTGTGTTCGTGCTGGCCGGCCTCGTAGCTGTCTTTGGCCGCGTCCAGCTGCAAGCGGTTCAGCGCCGTCACCTTGTCACCCAGCGGGCGATACAGCGCAGGCATGACGTCCATGACCATCTTGTTGATGCGGGCCTCGTCATGCGCCTGCACGGCCTGCATCAGCACCTGTGCGCCGTCACGCAAAAAGGCACTGCGCATCGCATCGGCCTCTTCGGCAAGCTTGCGCTCCTCCGCCGTGGTGGGCAACGCGCGGTAGCGCTTCCAGGCGGCGTCGGACTTGTCGAGGAACATCTTGGCGCGCTCGATCGTCTTGTCCATGCCCGGCGCATTCGGCGCCATGGCTGCACGGTCGAGCACGATACGGAAACTCAGCAGGTTGGAATCGGATTCAGCCAATGCCACGGTGCCGGCCATTTGCACGGCATACGTGTCCTGCACACGTGTGTTGGCGTGCCGCATGCCAATCAGGCCCGTCACGCCCACGATCACGGCGAGCGCACCCACGCCCGCCATCATCAGCCCCAGTCGGAGCCGGATGGTCATCCTGCTGAACATGCTTCCCTCCCCATGCGGCGCCGCACCCCTTCTGACGGTGTCTCGTCGCCAGCCGGGCATGTCAGCCCGGACACATTGACCGTGGGCACGCACACCGTGCCCCGGCCGGTTTCCCTACTTCCCCTACGATCAGGCCGCCTCGGCCTCGTCGCACAACGCCATATCGGCCGACAGCAGCAAGCGCTCGATGTCCACCAGGATCAGCATGCGTTCATCGATCGAGCCCAGGCCACGGATGTATTCCGTATCCAGCGCGCCCGAAAACTCCGGCGCCGGCTTGATCTGCTGGCTTTGCAGCGTCAGCACGTCCGACACGCCATCCACCACGATGCCGACCACGCGGTCCATCAGGTTCAGGATGATCACGACGGTGTACTGGTTGTACTCCACGCGGTCGAGCTGGAACTTGATGCGCAAGTCGACGATCGGTACGATGATGCCGCGCAGGTTGATCACGCCCTTGATGAAGTCGGGTGCATTGGCAATGCGGGTAACGGTTTCGTAGCCGCGGATCTCCTGCACCTTCAGGATGTCGATGCCGTACTCTTCCTGCCCCAGGGTGAAGGCCAGGTACTCCTCCCCGCCGGTTTCCTCACCGATCGAACGTTCCTTGACTTCCATTGCGGCTCCCCTCGGCCCGCGTCGGGCCACTAGATTGAATGCGTTGTTGGGCGGTTCGCGTGGCCGCTTATGCTGCAGCCATGGCTTGGGTCGAGAATCGACCACCGTGCGCTTCGCCCATGTCCTGCTTCTCGGCACTAACGGCACGCAGCGCGTTTTCTGAATGGCCAGCGCGGGTCTCGCGCATCAGCGCCGACACGTCAACGATCAGCGCCACGCTGCCATCGCCCAGGATGGTCGCGCCCGAAATGCCCGGCACCCGGCGGTAGTTGGTCTCCAGGTTCTTGACCACCACCTGCTGCTGGCCGACCAGTTCGTCGACCTGCAGCGCGATCTTCTTGCCTTCCGAATCCAGGATCACGACGATGCCTTCCGACGGATCGGGCAGCGACGGCGTGATGCGGAAGCGCTCGTACATGGGCACCAGCGTCAGGTATTCGTTGCGCACCTTGAGCAGTCGGCCGCCACCCGGCACAGCCTTGATGTCTTCCGGACGCGGTTGCAGCGATTCGGCCACGCACGACAGCGGCAGGATGAACACTTCTTCGCCGGTCTTGACCGACATGCCATCGAGAATCGCCAGCGTGAGCGGCAACACGATGCGCATGGTCGTGCCCTTGCCCTTCTGCGATTGGATCTCGACGTAGCCGCCCATCGACTGGATGTTCTGCTTGACCACGTCCATGCCCACCCCGCGGCCGGACACATCCGTCACCTGATCGGCCGTGGAGAAGCCCGGCGCGAAGATGAGCTGGTTGATCTCGTCGTCGGTCATGTTGTCCGACACAGGCAGGCCACGCTCGCGCGCCTTCTTGAGAATCTTGTCGCGGTTCAGGCCCTGGCCATCGTCGCTCACTTCGATGACGATATTGCCGCCCTGGTGGGCAGCAGACAGCAGCAGTTGGCCGACCGCGTCCTTGCCGGCAGCCACGCGGGCTTCGGGCAGTTCGATACCGTGGTCCAGGCTGTTGCGCACCAAGTGGGTGAGCGGGTCGATGATGCGTTCGATCAGGCCCTTGTCCAGCTCGGTCGATTTGCCGAACGTCGACAGCTCGACCTGCTTGCCCAGCTTGGCGGCCAGGTCGCGCACCAGGCGCGGGAAGCGATTGAACACGTAGTCCATCGGCATCATGCGGATGGACATGGCGGCCTCTTGCAGGTCACGCGCGTTGCGCGTGAGTTGCGACAGGCCAGAGAACAGGCGCTCGTTCAACACCGGGTCGAACGCCGATGCGGTCTGCGCCAGCATCGCTTGCGTAATCACCAGCTCGCCCACCAGGTTGATGAGCTGATCGACCTTTTCCACGCCCACGCGGATGGTCGTTTCTGCGGCCACGGCCGGCTTGTCGGAAGCGGCCGGGCGCGGCGGGGCGGCGGCGGCCGCAGCACGCGGTGCCTCGTTGGCGGCCGGTGCATGGGCTTCGGTCTGCGCGGCAGCCGGCGCGGGTGCCGTCACAGCAGCGGTCTCGGCAGCCGTTGCAGCAGCTTCCACCACGGGGGCGGCGGCAGCCGACTCGCCCGTATGCGGCGCGATGACGATCTGGTCTGCATCGATGATGAAGCAGCTCACCGCGATGATGTCGTCAGCCGTGCAGGTGCTCTGCAGCACGATGTCGCTGTTGCGGCCGGAGCGCACGTGACGCAGCACGGTACCCAGATGCTTGAGCTCGGTGACGATCAGCTCGCAGTCTTCGTTCGAGACGTTGATGAGCTTGATGTCCAGGCCACCCTCGATGGCGCCGATCGGCTCGGGCGCTGGCGCCTCAACAACCACCGGTTCGGGTTCGGGCGCGGCCACCGGGGCCGCAGCAGCAGCCGCAGCAACAGCGGGCGCTGCAGGTGCAGCAGGCGCAGGCTGTGCGGCGCCACCATCCTCGGCAGCAAGGCTGTTGAGCTTGGCCACCATGTATTCGAGCGTAGCCGTATCAATCGGGTGCTCTTGCCGATAGGCATCAAGTTGGCTTTTCAACACGTCTTTCGTTTCCAAGAAGGCATCCACCATGTTCTCGCGCAACTGCAGCGTACCGGTGCGGGCGCGGTCCAGAATCGATTCCGCCACATGCGTGAGTTCCGTCATGTGCGTGAAGCCGAAGGTTGCGGCACCGCCCTTGATGGAGTGCGCGCAACGGAAGATGGCGTTCAGATCATCAGAAGAAGGGTTGGCGACATCGAGATTGAGCAGCAGCCGCTCCATGTCAACGAGCAGCTCTTCCGCTTCCTCAAAGAAGGCGCCGAAAAACTGGCTGAGATCGAGGTTCATGTCGTTTGTCTCGGGTCGTTTAATGCGTGGACGCAGACCCGTGGGTCTGCGCATGCCATTCGAACAACTGCATCACCGAATCCGTCAGGCCTTCCGGGTCGAACGGCTTGGGCAGGAAACCCGTGGCCCCGGCAGCGCGCGCCTGGTCGCGGATGGTGCCGTCGGCTTCGGTGGTCAACATCAAAATCGGCGTGTCGGCATAGGCCGGCAGCGCGCGCAGCGCGCGAATGAGGGTCAGGCCATCCATCGACGGCATCACCTGATCGGTGATCACCAGATCGTGGCTGCCGCCGTTGGGGTCACGCACCACTTCCAGCGCGGCGGTGCCGTCGGCGGCTTCCGTCACGGCAAAGCCGCATTCGCGCAGGCATGCGGCGATCATGCGGCGGATGGAAGTGGAATCGTCCACCACCAGGATGTGTTTTTCGCTCATTGGCTGTTTCTCCCCTCGGCGCTTATGGCTTGGCCGGCGCAGCGGCATCGGCGGCACCTGCAACAGGCGCAGTGGCACGGACGGCGGCGTCGGTCAGCGTGTCCTTACCGTCATTGCGTAGATCGGCCACCGGCTCGACCCCACCCGAGCGCACGGCTTCAGCGGCGCGTGCGTTGAGCACGACGATGCTGATACGGCGGTTGATCGGGTTGTACACATTCGTCTTGTCCAGCGGCACCGAGGCTTCCAGGCCCACCACACGGCTGACCTTCTCGGGCTTCATGCCGCCGGCAATCAGCTCGCGGCGCGAAGCGTTGGCGCGGTCCGCCGAAAGCTCCCAGTTGCTGTAGCCGTGCTGCGTGGCGTACTGCGTGGCATCGGTGTGGCCCGACAGGCTGATCGGGTTGGGCACGTCGTTCAGCGCCGCGCCCAGCTCGCGCAGGATGGTGCGCATATACGGTTGCACCTCGGCACTGGCGTTGCCGAACATCGGCCGGTTCTGCTGATCCACGATCTGGATGCGCAGGCCCTCGGTGGTCATGTCGATCAGCAACTGGTGCTTGAACTGGCTCATCACCGGGTTCGTCTCGACCATCTCGGCAATCTTCTGCTTAAGCTTGTTCAGCGCTGCGTCATCCGATTCATCGCGGATATTGCGCTGGCGCTGCACCGTGGGGCTGGGGCTCGGGTTCGGCTGCGGCATGCTCTGCTTAACGGACGGGCTGCCCTGCAGGATGCTCGACTGGTCGCCAGAACCGGCGCCACCAAACAGCGCCACCTTCAGCGGCGTGCGGAAATACGTTTCCACCGACGACAGCTCAGCCTTGGTGACCGAGCTGAGCAGCCACATCAGCAGGAAGAACGCCATCATGGCCGTCACGAAGTCGGCGTAGGCGATCTTCCACGCGCCACCGTGGTGGCCGTGTCCGCCTTTCTTGTTGCGCCGAATCACAATGAAGGTCGGCGTGCTGGACTTGCTCATGGTCCGTTCCCGTCGGTGTGTGCTGCGTCGTTAATGGCGTGGCTCGTTGGCCACGCTCTGTGTCATAGGGGGGGTCAGCGCTACGCTGTCTTGGCGCCGCGCACGTGGTCTTCCAGCTCGGCGAAGGACGGACGCTCGGTCGAGAACAGCACCTTGCGGCCAAACTCCACGGCAATCGCCGGGGCGTAGCCGTTCATGCTGGCCAGCAGCGTCACCTTGATGCACTGGAACAACTTGGTCGATTCTTCGGCGCGCTGCTCCAGCAGCGAACCCAGCGGCCCGATGAAGCCGTACGCCAGCAAAATGCCGAGGAACGTACCGACCAGCGCGGACGCGATCAGCTTGCCCAGCTCTGCCGGCGGCAGGCCGACCGAGCCCATGGTGTGCACCACGCCCATCACGGCGGCCACGATGCCGAAGGCCGGCATGGCGTCGCCCACCTTGGTGATGATGCGGGCCGGTTGTTCGGCTTCGTGGTGGTGGGTGTCGATTTCCTGATCCATCAGCGCTTCGATCTGAAACGGATTCAGGTTGCCGCCGACCATCAGGCGCAGGTAGTCGCAGATGAAATCCAGCGCGTGGTGATCGGCCTGGATGGCGGGGTAGTTGGCGAACAGCGCGCTTTCGTGCGGGGATTCGATGTCGGCTTCAATCGACATCATCCCTTCGCGGCGGATCTTGGACAGCACCACATACAGCAGCGCCATCACTTCCATATAGAGGGCCTTGGTGTACTTCGAGCCCTTGAACAGGCCCGGGAGCGCCTTGACCGTGGCGTTGATGGCCTTCTTGTCGTTGCCGACCACGAAGGCGCCAATGCCGGCACCGAAGATGATCAGCAGTTCGGTCGGCTGGAACAGCGGCCCCAGGTGGCCACCGGCCAGCATGTAGCCGCCGAACACCGAGGCGAGAATCACGATGTAACCGATGGCGACTAGCACGGGGCAAACTCCTAGATGGGACGATGCAGGCAACCGCGCGATCAACTCGTGCGATCAATACAAGGAGGAATAACGGCATCCGCCCCGTTAACTGAAGGCTTGAGCAACGGTTTTGCTGCCGCGCGGCAGGCCGGAATTCCCCGCCACCGCGCCCCTCTCCACCAAAAACGGCAACAAAACGGGCGGCTTGAGCGCCACCCTGCCCGAAGAGGCGTTCTACCTAGGCGAAACCAAAGAAAAAGGGACGGAAATCGCTTTCCGTCCCTGTTTTTCGACCTTCTTCTACGCGCGGCGGCAAAAAAAAAATGCCGGTCCGCGGTTTCCCGCGACCGGCCTACCCCCTTCCCCTTTTGTGCTGTCTGAGCCCCTGTGCTGTCCTGCTCTGTGTTCTGTCTTGCTTTGTTTTTGTGATGTGCCGGTCTGAGCGGCGGTTCCCGTAATTCCCGTACGTCCCGTGTTCCCGTCAAGCGCCGCTCAGGCGTCGATCGTCTTCTCTGCGACCGCATCGACCTGGCCAGCAACGCGCTTTTTCTTGCCTGCGCGTGACGGCGGCTGGCATACGCCGCACACAAAGTCGTGGTGCAGGTCGTCTGCGTGGGCCACGAAATGGCCGGTGCAGCGCTTGCACTTCACGGTGTGCAGCATCTTCCCCTCGAAGAACTTCAGCATCATCCACGCGCGGGTGATCGAGAGCACCTCTTCTTGTTCGTGGACGTGAATGTGTTCTTGGTACAGCTTGTAGGCCGAGATCAGGCGACGCACACCCGTGCTGCGGCTGTTCTCACCCAGAAAACGGTAGATGTTCAGGAAAATCGACGAATGGATGTTCGGCGACCACGTCAGGAACCAGTCTGCCGAGAAAGGCAGCATGCCCTTGGGCGGCGATTCCCCGCGGATTTCCTTGTACAGCTTGACCAGACGCTCACGGCTGAGCGTGGTTTCTTGTTCCAGCAATTGCAGACGCGCACCGAGCGAAATCAATTCCGCTGCGAGGTGGATCTGCTGCACTTCATTCATGACGCTGGTCTGACGCATGGCACTGCTCCCGCTTCGCTTCTGCTACCCATCCGATACCCGCTGAACCCGGCGGAAGATCCGCCGCAATTGGCTCAGTTGATCTGCTCAACCGCCTGACGTGCCAGCAGGATCGACATTTGCGATTGCTGCAGGCCCTTGTCACGGTGCGGCTGGGTCACCAGACCCAGGATGGCGTGATCGTCGAAGCGGAAACGGCACAGCAGCATGTTGGTGCTGGCCAGCTTGACGATCTGCGCGGGCGACATCGTCAGGAGGATGTCTGCCAGTTCTTCCGAGATGCCGAGGCGAAACAGTGCGGCATCGCGATCCTTGACCAGCATTTGCTGGGCAAGCATCAAATAGGTGAGATTCAGCTCGCTGATCTCGGAAACAATGTCTTGCGTGTCCATGTACGTCCCGTCGTCGTGTGCAGTAAAAGTGCAACCTGCATCCAATCTCACATGGTGGTGTCCGGTGACGCTGTTATCTCGCGCCGCCCTCGTCCGGACCCTCACCAATTCCCCACAGATCGGATGTTCCTGGCATTCGGTGCCGTTACCGGCACTTCCTGCCTCCTTCTTACTCACGTCGCTAAAGACATGGCGAAGTTGTTTTCTGTTGAACACATTGTGGTTTGGCGACCGGGGTAAGTAAAGAAGGTGGGACCCCTACGTCGGAGGGGTGGGGCGGGCGGACTTTTTGTAAGCCATTTTCGTACAAAACCATTAAGAAACGTTGTCAATGAAGCGTTTGCCGCCGCATCGGCCCTGGGTGGACCCTGCGCTAAAGCGGCCGTTTGACACGTATTTACCCTACGCTTTGGCAAAAGATAGCAATCTTATTGCCTAAAGAAGCCAGAAATCGATTGTGGAAGCGTCGCACTTCTACGACTCTGAGCATCGGATGCCGGGTTAACAGCTTGTAGGATACTTCTTACCCCGTCCTACACGTCGTGTAGGACAGTGCCGGCCGGTTTTTGGACCCATTTGTAGGAGTGATCCTACAGTCTGAAGGCAATTTTGTAGGACAGCTCCTACCGTTTTGTCACACAAATAAAGACGCGTCTTTTTAATCGTGACAAAAATCGATGCCAAGACACGCACAATGCGAAGAAAAGAAGCGATCGCCGCACTTTGGTTGCGGCGGCGCAGCAAAAAGTGCAGCGCCATCGACAACGGCAGCGCTCAATTAGAAGGGAAACAGCGGCAGGACCGAACGCCGTTGTAGGACAACGGCATCCGCGGCCTCGGTCAGGTGGGATTGGGTAGCGTGCAGCGTGCGCGCAACACGGTGCCCGTGGCGGACTCTGTGATGACGACGGATTGCCCGTCCGGTGCCAGTGCGACGTTGGTGGTGGTCCGGCCCCGGCACGAAGCGATGCGCGCGAGCGGCTCGCCATGCGGCGAGAGCACGAACACCGCTCCCAGCGATGCGTGCGCGACAAACAGATTGCCCGCCACGTCCATCGCCATGCCGTCGGGGCCGCTGGTGCCGTAGAACTGCGCAAAGCGGCCGACCTTGCTCGTGCTACCGTCGGCCAAGAGTGGCAAGCGCCAGACAGCGTTGTCGCGCGTCATCGCAACGAAGAGCGCCGATTCGTCTGGCGTGAGTGCCAGGCCATTGGGGCTGGGGCCGCTTGACAACAGGCAATCGAGCCGGCCGTCGGAGCGTAGGCGGTACACGCGGCCAGTCGGGTCGTGCAGGCCGGTCTGGCCTTGGTCGGTGAAATAGACATCGCCGTTGCGGGCGACGACCAGATCGTTCGGGCCTTTGAAGCGTTCGCTGTTGCGGCGGGTGAGAAACGGGCTGACTGCGCCTGTCGCCGGGTCAAGCGACAGCAGGCCATTCTTGTAATCAGCGATCAAGAGCGTGCCGTCGCTGCGCAGCGCGAGGCCGTTGGGCTCGCCGTCGTATTCGGCAACGACGGTCCACTCCCCTTGCGGCGAGACGCGCAGGATGCGGCCGTGCGGAATATCGACCAGCCAGAGATTGCTGTCCGCATCCCAGCACGGGCCTTCAAGAAAACAATCGACCGGTGCCCCGCCCTTGTTGGCGCGTGACCATTCGGTCGGCACTGGGCGGCGCAGCGCGGCGGGCATCTCCGCGTAGACGGTGGTTTCGATAGTGGGCCAGTTGAAGTAAGTCATGGCGCAACGGCCGATTCAGTTTCCGCCAGATGCCGCGTGGCGGCGCCGGTATAGCGGTATGGCAACTGGCGCGGCATCGGGCCTTTGTTGCGCTCGCCGCGGCCGCTTTGCTCCCACGCATGCGCCAGGATGCCCACCGCGCGCGACAGGCAGAACACACCGCGCGCCAGCGGTGCAGCAAACCCGAGTTCGGCATAAATGACGGCGGTGGCGCCGTCGATGTTCATCGGGATCGGCTTGCCCTTGCGTGCAGACAGCAGTGCTTCGATGGCTCGGCCAATGGCGGCGTAGCGACCGCCAACTACGCTGTCTTGCGCGGCCTCGTCCACCAATGCGAGCAATCGGCCTGCACGCGGGTCGATCGGGTGAAAGCGGTGCCCGAAGCCAGGCAGGTACTTGCCGTGCGCGGCGATGAAGGCATCGACGCCTGCCGCCGTAGCCACCTCCAATGAGGCACCGTCCAACATGCGCGCCTCGATGTCATGGAACAACTCGACCGCCTGCTGCCCCGCCCCGCCGTGCACGTCGTCCAGCGCGTTGAGCGCAGACGCCATCGCGCCGTTGAGCGGCAATCCGCAGCTCGTTGCCATCTTGGCAATGGCGATGGACGGTGCGTGCGGGCCATGATCGACGGACGCCACCAGCGCTGCTTCCAGCAATGCGGCCTGGCGCTTGGTCGGCAGCTCACCGCGTAGCATCAGCCAGATCATCTCGGCAAAACCGATGTTGCCGATCAACTCCTGGATCGGGTAGCCGCGCACGTGGATGCGGCCGGGTTCGATGTCGATGATGTCGGTGCGCCAGTAGTCGGCGGCGAGGCCGGCGGCGTCTTGAGGAAGCGTCGATGTCATATCAGATAGCGCCTTCAGCGCGGAGGGCTTCGATTTGATCGGGGCGGTAGCCAAGCTTGGCGAGCCAATCGTCGGTGTGGGCGGACAGCGCTGGTGCAGGTGTCTGCGGGCAAGGGTCTTCGCCTGACAAGCGGAAACCGGCGCGCGTAACGTGCTGGCCTTCCTCAGGGAACGAGGTGACAAAACCGCGGCCCGTCACCTGCTCATGCGCAAGCACGCCGGGCACGTCCAGCACCAAGCCGGCCGGCACACCGGCATCGATCAGCAGCGGTTCCCATTCAGCGGCCGGGCGCGCGGCCAGCGCAGCTTCCAGCACATCGTTCAGCGCCTGACGATGTTCCTTGCGCGCCTGGCGTTCAGCGAAACGTGAGTCAGTGACCAGGCTGGGCTGGCCGATCACGCGGCACAGCGCGGCAAACTGCTTATCTTCGTTGGCGGCAATGTTGATCAGCCCGTCGCCCGTTTTGAACGTGCCCGACGGGGCGGCGGTGAAGTTCTGGTTGCCCATCGGGCGCGGGCTCACGCCGGCATTCAGGTAGTTCGATACCACCCAGCCCATCGTGGCGAGCGTCGATTCCAGCATCGACACATCGACCATCTGGCCCACGCCGGTGCGTTGCGCGCCGAGCAAGCACGCAGTCACGGCCAGCGCCGCCGTGATGCCGCCCACCGTGTCGCTGATCGGGTACCCGACACGCAACGGAGCCGATTCATCGTCGCCGGTGACGCTCATCACGCCGGAAATGCCCTGGATGATCTGGTCGTAGGCGGGCCTTCCGCTCAGCGGACCGTCCTTGCCGAAGCCGGAGATGGCGCAGTAGACGAGGCGCGGGTTGACCTCGCGCAGCACGTCGTAGCCGAGCTCCAGGCGGTCCATCACGCCGGGGCGGTAGTTCTCGATGAGCGCATCGGCCTGCGCCACCAGCTTGAGCAGGATGGCCCGCCCTTCCGGGTGCTTCAGGTTGACGGTGACGGACTGCTTGCCCGCATTGACGGCGACGAACGAGGCGCCCATCTTGCGGCGCGCTTGTTCGGGGTCGGCACCCAGGCGGCGGGCGAGATCGCCATTGCCAGGCACCTCGACCTTGATGACTTCCGCACCGAGCAAGCCCAACTGATAGGCGCAAAACGGCCCGGCCAGCACGTTCGACAAGTCGAGCACGCGCAAACCCGCGAGAGGCAAAGCCATGGAAACAACTCCTGCTACAACGGCTCCGCCCCTCGCCGTCTGGGGCGTATTGGCGGAACCTAGGTTTTTTGGATGAGCTGAGCGGCGTTGCGCAACGGCGCAGGGTCGCCACCCAGCGTGGAAGTGATTTGCGCGGCGTGCTCCAGCACCGGCACGCGCCACGATTGCAGCAGCGCCCCGTCGATGCGCGAAGCCGGGCCCGCCAGGCACAACGCCCCGCGCAGCGCTTGCTGGGCACCGAACACCGGCACCGACAGGCCCACCGTTTCCCGGTCGCGCTCGCCAACCGATACGTAGTAGTGGTCGCGCCGGATCGCGTCATACGTAGGGCCCTGCATGCCCGAGAACGCGCACAGCACGCGCCCGCCCGAACCGCGCTCCAGCGGCAGCACGTCGCCCTCGCGCACGTGGTCGCGGATCGCATGGCTCGAATCCACGCGGTGCAGGCAGACACGCACGTCGCGCTCGCGGATGTAGAACGACACCGCCTCGCCCGTCGCCTCGGCCAGCGCACGCATGTGCGGCAGCACGACGTCGCCCAAGCGCATGCTGCGCTGATAGAGCGCGCCGAGCATCAGCGGTGCAGCACCAATCTGGTAGCGGCCTTCTTCCAGCCGGTACAGCATGCGGTGTTGGATGAGCGAGCCAGCAAGCCGCAGGATCGTGCTCTTGTAGAGCCCCGTGCGCGCGGCCAGCTCGGCCAGCGTGAGCGCGTAATCGCCCGGGCGGAACGCGAACAGGATCGAGAACGCCCGGTCCAGCGCAGCCACGCCTGACTGCCCGGGCGTAGCGACATCGCCTTCATTGGCGGCCGGCGTGGTCTCGTTCTGCGTGGTTTGGCGCTCTGCGGTCATGGCGTGCTGGATGAGACGGTTCACTGGACCGTCTTCAAGGCTTGGTCGACGAAGCGGTTAGTGTACGTTTTACTCAGATCGATCTTGGCGTTGCGGATCTTCTCGTCGTAGCTGGAGAGCACCGTCAGGGCCACCTTGGCATCGGCATCGGTCATCAGGCCGTCCTTGGAGAAGATCGGCTTGGAGTGGCGCAGCGCGTCGACAAACACATCGCGGCCGCCCACCTGCTGCTCCTTGGGCATCTTGTCGGCAATGGCCTCGGGCGTGCTGGCGTCGATCCACTTGAGGGTACGGATAAAGGCATTCACCAAGCGCTGCACCGTCTCCGGGTTCTTCGTCATGAAATCGCGCGTGACGTAGAGCGTGGCCGTCGGGTAGCGGCCGCCGAACACGGCGTTGGAGCCGGCATCGGTGCGCGTATCGACGAGGAACTTGGCGGCGCGGCGCTTCTCCAGCAGGCTCGCCACCGGGTCGAAGTTGACCAGCGCGTCGATCTCCTTGCGATCCAGCGCCACCATGCCCGGCGCGCCCGAACCCACGGCGATGTACGACACGTCATTCACCTGCAGGCCGTTCTTGATGGCGTAGTAGCGCGCAAACAAATCGGTGGACGAACCCGGCGCCGTAATGCCGATCTTCTTGCCCTTCAAATCCTTGCCGCTTTTGATATCAAGATCAGGCCGCACCGCCAGCACGATGCCCGGCGTGGTGTTGAGCAGTGCCACCGACACAATGTCCTTGCCCTGCGCCTGGATGTGAATGGTGTGGTCATAGAAACCCACCACCGCATCGGTCGAACCGGCAATCAGCGCCTGCAGCGCCTTGCTGCCGCCGGCCTGGAAGTTCTCCACCTTCACATTGAGCCCCTCCTTCTGGAAGTTGCCCAGCGACTGTGTGAGCGGCACCGGCATGTAGTTCAGGATCATCGAGCCGACCGACAGGCTCACGTTCTTCTTTTCCGGCTCGGCCGCGTTGGCGCCCGCCATCGTGCAGACGGCGGCAGCGCACAGCAGGGTCGAAATCCATCGTTTCATGGTTGTCTCCATCAATGTTGTATTGGGTCAAGCGCCGGTTTCCAGATCAGCCTTCGGGCGCCACACCAGCAACTTGCCTTCGAGCGCATCGACGCTGCGGTCCAGCGCGATCACGAACGCCGACAGCACGACGATCCCCGAGAACACGCCGGTGGCATCGAACACACCCTCGGCCTGCGCAATCAGGTGGCCCAGGCCAGCAGAGGAGCCGAGATACTCGGCCACGATCGCGCCCATCACCGCCATGCCGACGGAGGCGCGCAGGCTGGAGAGAATCCAGCTCGTGGCGGACGGCACATACACATGGCGCAGCAGGCTCATGCGGCTGGCCTTGAGCAGGCGCGCATTGGCCAGGATGACCGGGTTCACCTCGCGCACGCCCTGGTACGTATTGAAGAAGGTGATGAACAGCACCATCGTCGCGCCCAGCGCCACCTTGGAGGTGAGCCCCAGCCCGAACCACATCACGAAGATGGGCGCGAGCAGAATCCGCGGGATTGCGTTGACGATCTTGATGAACGGGTCGAGCACCTCGGCCGCCAGCTTGGACAAACCCAGCCACAGCCCAAGGCTGATCCCCATCAGCGTACCGATGCCGAACGAGAGGATGGTCTCAGCCAGCGTGATGGCCAGGTGCGTGTAGATGTCGCCGCCGGTGAACCATTCCCAGACGCGCGCGACGATGGACGACGGCATCGAGAAGTAGAACGGATCGATCACGCCCGCACGGCCAAAGCCCTCCCACGAGCCGAACAGCACTACCACCACGGCAAGCTGGAACAGGCGAATCTTGGTCTTGTGCGCGAGACCCGCGCGCGGCGCGCTCATGGCAGGCGCGACGTTAGTGCTGGACGGCATGGCTCTTCTCCACTTCGGTGCCGAGGATCGACCAGATCTCGCGATACAGGCGGATGAACGCGTCGGACATGTTGATTTCAGACACGTTGCGCGGGCGCGGCAGCGTGATTTCCACATCGCCGACCGGGCGGCTGGCCGGCCCGGCGGACATGACGACCACGCGGTCGGCCAGGGCAATGGCTTCTTCCAAGTCGTGCGTGATGAACAGCAGCGATTTGCGATCTTCCTGCCACAGGCGCAGCAGTTCGCTCTGCATGAGGTGGCGCGTGTGTACGTCGAGCGCGGAGAACGGCTCGTCCATCAGCACGATCTTGGGCGAGAGGATCAGCGTCTGCGCCATGCTGATGCGCTTCTTCTGGCCGCCCGAGAGCTGGTGTGGATAGCGCGCCTCAAAGCCGGCCAGGCCGACCTTCTTCATCCAAGGGCGAGCGCGTTCGCGGGCTTCATCCACGGACATGCCCTGAAACACCAAGCCCAGCGCGACGTTGTCGAGCGCCGTCTTCCAGGGCAGCAGCGAGTCCTGCTGCATCATGAAACCAGCGTTGCCATTGAGCCCGGTCAGCGGCTCGCCGAACACGGTAACGGTGCCGCCGGCCGGCTTGAGCAGCCCAGTCACGGCGTTGAGCAGCGTGCTCTTGCCGCAGCCGGTGGGGCCGACCACCGCCACGAATTCCCCCTCGCCGATCGACAGATCCACGCCCTGTACGGCCGTAAAACTGCCAAACCGCACCGACACCTGATTGAGCTGCACCGCTGGCAAACCGGCATGCAGCCGGCCACTCGCGGCTTGAGAAGAAGAAAGCATGGGCGTCTCCTTGAACGCGTCTGATTCGATGCGTTCTGTTCGATGGAATATAGTTCTATTTTATATGCACAGGTTGGCGCAGTTAACGGGCGTTAACCCGCAAACCGCCATGAGACTTCCAGGCGTATGACAGCATTTCCATCTACTTCCCATCGATTTATTCTTTCCAAAGAAACTATGTTCTTCTTGATAGAACGAGCGGACTCCCAACCACCTTGGTATTTGCGCCGAGCAATCCTCACGGCTTTGTAAAAATTGCAATCCCCCCAAGTGTGGATGCGGCATACAGATCACCCCGCATACACTCCCGCTGCTCGCGCGCACTAAATCAGTGCGCGAAGAAGCACACAAACAAAAAGCACAACTGACCGGGGGGTCATTCCATGAACGCATCGCGTTTGCTTACGCGGGGCACGCTCGCGCTTGCCTGCACTGCACTGCTGGGCGCCTGTGCCCAGAACTACACACACAAGATCAGCTCAACCACCGACGCCCTGAAGACCGGCGCGGTGGACAACGCCATTGCGGCGCACGAAGCGGCCTACAAGGACACCGCCGTTGCCGACCGCGACCTGCTCTACTTCATGGAACGCGGCGAACTGCTGCGCACCGGCAACAAGGACATCGGCGAAAGCACGCAAGCCTGGCTGACCGCCGACGAACGCGTGCGCGGCTGGGAAGACGAGGCCCGCGGCAAGCTGCAGAAGGGTGCCGGCCAGCTCGGCGCCTGGTTGCTCTCCGACGGCCTGGCCCGCTATGACGGCCAGGACTACGAAAAGGTCTGGCTGAGCACCCGCCTGGCTGAAAACCACCTGGCCACCGGCGATTGGGACAAGGCCCGCGTCGAAGTGCGCCGCATGTACGAGCGCGAAACCCTGATCGAAGACCTGCGCGACAAGCAAGTCGAGGCCATCAAGGACGCCGCCAAGGAAAAGAAGGCCGATGCCACCGCCGTCAAGACGGCCGACATCAAGGGCTACCCGGTCGAGATCTTCAACGACCCGGAAGTGACCAACCTGCGCAACGCGTATCAAAGCGCCGTGTCGCACTACCTGGCCGCCTTCCTGTTCGAGGCCTCGGGTGACAAGAGCCTGGCCGCCGCCGGCTACCGCAAGGCCATCGAGCTGCGCCCCGACGTGACCTCGCTGCGCGACGGCTTGGCCGGCCTGGACAGCAAGAAGCCGCAGCCGGGCAAGACCGATGTGCTGGTGCTGGTGGAAACCGGCTTCATCCCGCGCCGCGAGTCGCTCAAGATCTCGCTGCCGGTGCCCATCAACGGCAAGATCAAGATTCTGTCGGCCGCCTACCCGACGCTGCGCCCGCAGCCCGATGACCTCGTGCCCACCAGCGTGACGGTCGGCACCGACACGGCCAACACCGCCATGGTGACCAACCTCGACGCCATGGCCCGCCGTGCCCTGCGCGACGACATGCCGACCATGATCGCGCGCAGCGTCACGCGCATGGTGGTGTCTGCCGCCGCGCAAGAAGTGCTGGACCGCCAGAACAACACGGCGGCTTCGCTGATCAGCCTGGCTGTGGGCATCGGCAGCGCCGTTACGGCAGATGCCGACACGCGCGAGTGGCAATCGCTGCCGGCGCACGTGTCGCTGGCGCGCCTGAGCGTGCCGAGCGGCCCGCAACACGTCACGCTTGCCACGCCGCGCGGTCCGATCACCGCTGACGTCAACATCACCGGCCGCTACGCCGTGCTGGTGCTGCGTCCGCTGGGCCCGACCGTGAGCGCACTGGCTTCCGTGGCGCCGGCCAACGAGCCCGTCATGGTGGCGGAAGCCGCCCCGGCCGCACCGGCACCGACCAAGCGCAAGGCGGCCCACGCCCCCGCGCGCAAGTCGGCAGCCGCTGCCACCAGCTCCGGCGTCTCGGCGCAATAAGCCGCGCACCGTTCCCCTCGCCCGCTGCTCCGCTGGAGCGCGGGCGGTTTTTGCTTGTTCACCCCAACCGAGTCACGAGCGATGTCCGTTCCGTTTCTCCCGCAGTTTCCGCGTGGTCTGCGCCACGCTGCCCGCGCTGCCGTGTGCGCACTCGCGTTTGCCGCCGGCACGCCCGCCCTTGCCGACACCATTGCCTCACGCGTCGAAGGCTTGGGCGAGATGACCTACATCAAGGTCGCCGCCCTGCGCGCCACCGAGCGCGGCGGCCGCATGCTCGTCCAGGTGCGCTTCACCAACCAGGACAACCGCGACCGCACCATGTCGTACCGCTTCAAGTGGCTCGACAAGGACCAGTTCAGCGTGTGGGAAGACGAGCCCTGGAAGCCGCTGCTGATCCACGGTGCGCAGTCGGTCGATGTGCAATCGCTCGCGCCCACCACGCAGGCCACCGATTTCCGCGTGGAAGTGCACGCCATCGACAACAGCATGCCGATGACCAACGCCCCGCGTTGATCGGCACGCGCCCACCCCACTCCCTTTCCTTTCGATAAGAGGACCGACATGTTCCAAGCTGTTTCCCGCAATGCCCTCAAGCTTGCCGCCATGGGCCTGGCCGCTTCCGCCATGGTCGGCTGCGCCAACGTTTCCGGCCCGAACGTGGGCGGCAACGTGCAGTACGGCGACGCCAAGGCCGTTGAGACCGTCACCAACGAATTCGGCTCGACCGACCTGCAGACCATTGCGGAGTCGATGACGCGCTCGCTGCTGCAATCGCGCCCGATCACCGCCCCGCGCGAGGCGCCGATCGTCACGCTGGCGGAAGTGAAGAACAAGACCAGCGAGTACATCGACACCCGCTCGATCACCGAGAAGATCCGCACGCAGCTCGTCAAGAGCGGCGCGGTGCGATTTGCCGTGAGCACCAACGAGATGCAATCGCAGGTAGATGAGCTGAGCCGCCAGAACCAGTCGGGCCTGTACAAGAACGCCGGCAAGGCCAAGATGGGCCAGATGCAAGGCGCAAAGTACCGCCTGGAAGGCAACATCTCGTCGATCGTCAAGCGCTCGTCGAACGTGAAGGACGTCTACTACATCTTCAACCTGAGCCTGATCAACAACGAGTCGGGCATGCTGGAGTGGGCAGACGACAAGGAAATCCGCAAGACGAGCGCGAGGTAAGCCATGCGAGCGTTCAACCAAGCCGCACGCGCCATGCGTGTCGTGGGTGCCGCGCTCGGGCTGGCGGCCCTCGTCGCCTCGGGCGGCGCGCACGCGCAAGCCAAGGTGGCAGTCGCCGACCTGTCGTACAAGGACACCGTGCAGGAGTACTTCTCGTACGAAGCCGGCTATGCCAAGTCGAGCGAGCGCCTGTCGGGCTCGTACAGCGAGAGCGACTCCGGCTCGCGCGGCCGCGCCAGCTATTCGGGTTCGAATGAAGCCGCGTATGTGAAGGCCGAAGGCACCGTCACCCGCATCGAGATCGGCGAGCTGCGCAAGTTCACCGCCGACATCAAGGGCGACCTGATCAAATCGGGCGCCTTCCGCGTGGTGCAGGCACGACCGTACACGGCCAAGCCGACCGAGCAACTGTTCGACGTGATCAGCCGCATCAAGCAAGGCGCCTTCCCGGGCGCTGACTACGTGCTGTTCGGCACCGTCACCAGCGTGGAATGGCGCGACGATGTGCAGCCGCTGCAAGGCACGCGCAACGCGATGCTGCTCTACAGCCTGGAGCTTGGCGTCGACTTCAGCCTCATCAACACGCGCACGCATGAAGTGAAGGCGGCGTTCTCGGTGGTGGGCGAAGGCAACGACAACAAGATCTGGAGTGGCGGCGCCCGCCTGACGCCCAACAAGGCGCGGGTGATGCAGGCCGTGTCCCGCTCGTTGGCGGCAGAAGTGTCGACGCAGTTGTCCGAGCAGGTGCGGGGCTTCCCGGCACCGCGCGAGGCCGGCGGCGAAGCACGCGAGCCTGCCGAGGCAGCCGGGGCAGCGACTGCGGCCAAGGTCCGCGTATTTGAATAAGCGCACCTGGGGGGCCGCGCAGAAATCGATCCATCGAAAAAATTTCTGCGCCGGCCCCTAAAGTTTTCTGCGCGCCATCCGATCACAGGCGTACTGATCAGCGAGATGGCGATGCAACTCTCCTCCTCTTCCATTCCCAGCACTGCGGCAGCCGGCGTCCCCGGCGGCGGGAGCAGTTCGATCAATGAAATCGAGCAGCTGCAGCGCCAGCTCAAGCACCTGCAGAAGTCGATGGCGGAGCTTCCGAGCCTGGGGTTGCCACCCGATCAAGCCAAGACGCAAGCCCAGGTCTTGAGCATGCAGATCCAGATCGTGCAGGCGCAGATTGAACGGCTGCAGGCACGCAAAGGCCTGGAGCAGGCGGAAACGCAAGTCGAGAACCGCCACAAGGCATCGGACACTTCCAGCACCAGCAACACCAGCGCGACCGCCCGAGCCCGCACGACCGACAAGGTCACCGGTTCGTCCACCGCCGCCGATGCCCGCTTGCAGGCACGTCAGGCGCAGGCGGCACAGCCCGCGCATCCGGCCAGCGCCGAAGCCATCGAGCCGGCAGAGCCACCGCTGGTTTCGGTCAAGGTCTGACGGCCTGAGAACCTAAGAGGCGGCGCGCTCGCGGCTGTCCTGCTGCCATGGCGCTAGACCCAGTCCCCGCCCCACACATCGGCCACCCCCTACCACTGGGGGGACGTCAGCTCTTGCCACCAACGGCGACAATCGCCACACCGCTTGCACCCGCGCGGCACCGAGACTCCGCATGACCTCCGCCGCCAGCGACGCCTTGCCTCCGACCACCCCCGTCGCTCCGCCCGCGGTGCGCACACCCTCCCGCAATTTCTTCGCCCGCCATTGGCGCGGTGATTACAGCCTCGCCCGCTCGTACTGGCTACACACCGCGCTCATGCAGTTTGGCGTGGTCGCGCTCAGTGCCGGGGTGACGCACGCACTGGCGCACAACGCGCCGGCACGCACTTCGTCGTCGGCCTTGCTGGTCATTTATGGGATGGGGCTGGCGCTGTGGATCTGGGCGATCGTCGGCACCTGGCGTGCCGCAGAGCGCGAGCGCGCCCGCTTGTCGAACGTATGGCCGGTGGTGGCCAAGGTCATGATCGTGCTGGGCGCCCTGGCGACAAGTTCGCGCGTCGTGAACGACCTGCCGCGCCTAGGCGCGCATCTGCGCACGGCGCTGGGGGAACAAGCCGCCTCGCCATTTACGGTGGTGCCGCAGCACGACGGGCGCGCCATCCTGTTCACCGGTGGCATGAACGACGGCGCCGCCGATGCGCTGGAAGCGGCGCTGCGCAAGGCGCCGCGAGCCACCGCCGTGGTGCTGCGCTCCGAAGGCGGCTGGCTGCGCGAAGGTGCGCTGGTGGCCGACATCATCCGCCAGCACCATCTGCGCACCTATGTCGAGCGCGCCTGCGCATCGGCCTGCACCATCGCCTTCCTGGCGGGTGAGGACCGTGCTGCCGCACCTGGCGCACGCATCGGATTCCACCGCCCCCGCGCGGTCGGCGCCGAACACGATCAAACGCCCGGTGCCACCGGCAATGAACTCTGGGATGCCTACAGCGCCGCCGGCCTGCCTGATGCATTCGTGCACCGCGTGCAGAACACCCCGTTTGATGAGATGTGGTTTCCAAGCGCAGAGGAATTGCAGACCAACCACGTGGTCACGCGCGCCTCTGCCGGCGGGGAATACGCCACCATGGCCACGCAGCTGCACAGCCGCGACGCGCTGGCCGCAGAACTGCGCAACACGCCGCTCTACGCCACGCTGGAGCGCAAATATCCCGCGCACTTTGGCCAACTGCTCGACACCGTCTGGCAAGCCTTGCAGCAGAACGCCAACGATGCCCAGGTCACGGCGTTGCTGCGTGCGCAATCCACCAAGCTGTATCGCGCCTTGATTCCGACCGCGCCCGACGCGCTGCTCTTTGCCAACGCGCAACTGACGCTGGACGCCGCGCAGGCCTTGCAGCGCGTGAGCCCCGAAGCCTGCGTCGCCTACCTCGACGGCACAGCCGATGCGAGTGCCGCCACCGCGCACCTGCCGCGCGCCCTGGCCGCCCGCGAGCAAAACCTGTTTGCCGAGCTGATGCACGTGGCCGACCCGGACCATGCCCCTGTTGTCACCCGGGCGCAAACCCTGCCCGTGCTGCAACTGGCCGTGGCAGCACTTCCGCTCAATCAGCAGCGCGTGCTGACCCTGCCCGCGCTACGCCATGCGGCCCCAGCAGCGATGCGCTGCCAGGCATTGATCGGCTTCGCACAGGCAATCCTGGCGCTGCCCGAGGCCGAACGCGCACTTGCGCTGCGCGGGATGTATGCCGACACCTCGGCGCCAGACGCTTAGCAGCGCGTAGATCGAACGTCGCTGAAACCTACGCTGCCCCCCGCAGCGCACCGAGCGATGCACGCTGGCGCCCCTGCGCATCAAAATTCTCCGGCGCGAGCCATCGCTCAAACGCCGCCCGCAATGGCGGCCATTCGGCGTCGATGATGGAAAACCACGCGGTATCGCGGCTGCGCCCTTTGTAGACGATCGCCTGGCGGAAGATGCCCTCAAACTGAAAGCCCATCCGCAGTGCTGCCTGCCGCGACGGCGCGTTCAGGCTGTCGCACTTCCACTCGTAGCGGCGGTAGCCGAGGTCATCAAACACGTGCTTCATCAACAGGAACTGCGCCTCGGTGGAAGCCGGCGTGCGTTGCAACAGCGGCGAGAACGTCACCGCCCCCACCTCCACCACGCCGTGTTCCGGCGTGATCCGCATGAGGGCCAGCGTGCCGACCGCACGATCAGTACGCGCATCAATCACGGCGTACTGCAATGGATCGCGCCGCGCCGCAATGCGCTCCAAGTAGGCGCGATGCGCGGCGGCCTCCGTAAATGGGCCGTCCATTAGATACGTCCAATCACGGCCATCCTGCGCGTGGCGGAAGGCCTCGAACAAGGCCTCTGCGTGGCGCGCCGGGTCCAGTGGCTCGAGCTTGCAATATCGGCCGAGCAGCGGTGTATGCGGCGGGAGCGGGCGAGCGCTCCAGTCTGGTAGCGGCATGCCGATGGGTTGTTCGTACGGGTTGAGCGTGGTGGCAGTCATGCGAAAACGGCGAAATGTCGATGAAGGAAGCGTGAATGCACTCACCCTATCGAACACCGTGGCTCCGTGAAAAGAGCCACAGATGCACGACCTGCTGGAGCCAGTCCTTCCCGGCCACCGCGGATTAGTCCATTTTGATGCCCGGCCAACCACCGATGGTGCAGCGCCACCCAAGCCGTTATGGTGCGGGCGGGGGGAAGACAGCGCCGGCCGACGGCGCGGGCATTGGCTTTGCTGTGCGGAGCACATCCGCAAGCAAGACAGGGGCTCGCCCACCGTTGTGATATCGCATTGTTTTCCTGACCAGGAGCCGCACGTGGCGCTATCGACCAAGGGGAGGGTTCGCCAGCGCATCGGCAGTGGATGCGCTGCAGCGTGGCTCGTGCTGGTCGCGCTGGCGTGGGCGCCACCCCTACCCGCCGCACCCCGGCTCGTGAACCCTGTCACCCTGCGTGTTGACGAGGGCGCGTCCGTGGCGCTGCCCCGTGGCTGGGGCCCCTTGCGGCTGGGCAGCGACACCCCCATCCCGAGCGTCCCGCCGACCATCCAGTCCCCCTTCGGCCCGTCCCGGCTGGTATTTGCCCAACAAGCACCGCCATCGGAGGGCTTTGCGCTGGTGACGGTGCGCAGATCCGACTTCGCGCAAGGTACCCCGCAATACCTCGAGACCGTGCGCGAGCGGCATCTGGCGATCCTCCTCAACCACATGGAAACACGTGTGCACGGCGGTCGCCCGAGCTGGGCCGTGCGCCTGGTCCGCAGTAAGCCGCCAGCGCTGCGGTCCTTGGGGGGCCGCCGGGTGATCTACTGGGAAGGCGAATGGAACACCGACGGCGATCGCACGGCCATGGTCCGGGGGTACGCCTTTTTTGGGAACGGCGCGGTCTACTTGCTACGCGTATTTGGCACCGCCCGGCACGACCAACCGGCCTTTGCGGACGAAGCGCGCTTTGCCGATACCGTAGCGACCACCTTCCGAACGCGATAGTGACTCGCAAGGCACCTGGTTTTGTTGCGTCGCACCAACGGCCTTCCATACGCCACTCGGAGCACGAAGAGGCGCAGCCCGCGCCACGCAAGCGCTGAAATTTGTTGTTACCTTTGGAACAGTCTGTTCACCCCGAACCGTATTGTTCTTCCGCATTGCAACACCTAAACTTCGTGACAGTTGTTCAGACATCGATTGCCTGAACAAGCATTGCAAGTGTTGTAAGGAGAACAATCATGAAATGGTTGGATATTGGCGCCGTTATGGCCGCCTGGATCGCAAGCTGCGTCGCAGCAGGCTGGCTCATCAGCGCCGCCGCTTTTCTGGCCTGACCTCGCCAGAAACAAAACGGCCGAGCGGGAAGCGCCCCTCCCTGCCCGGCCCTGAATTTCCCCGTTGATCGATTCGTCAGGCGCGCACCTCGCTCGCCCACTGGACGAATCGGTCGGCAAACCCCTGCAGGAACTGGCGCGTACGCGCGTCCACCACCTCGCCCTGCGCATCGAAGGGCTCCCCCGCAAAGTGGAAGAACACCTCCGGTAACGGCAGCGCCTTCACGCCGACCGCCGCGAGCACATTGCGCAGTTGCGCCTGCGACAGCGCCGTCCCGATCGCACCGGGTGATGCGCCCGCAATACCCGCCGGCTTGCCACCCCACACGCTCTGGCCATACGGCCGCGAGCCCCAGTCGATGGCGTTTTTCAGCACACCCGGAATGCCTCGGTTGTATTCCGGCGTGACGAACAGCAAAGCGTTGACGCCCGCCACCGCTGCCTTGAAACGCTGTACGGGCTCGGGCAGGCTGCCATCCAGATCCTGGTTGTACAGCGGCAGCTCGCCAATCTCGATGAACTGGGCCTGCGCGCTTGAAGGCAGCAGCCGCACCAGCGCCTGCGCCAGCTGGCGGTTGAACGATGCCTTGCGCAGGCTGCCGACGATCACACCGATAGTCAGGTTGCTCATGAACGTTCCTCGCTCGAAAAGTTGGGGGTTGGGGTTGCGTGATTGACGTCAATCGGTGACGTCATTCGGCCGTCGCCGGTTCGGGCGCCACTTCGCGTTTGATGCGGTTGATCAGGGCAAACATCAGCGGGTTGAGCAGAATCGACAAGATCGCCGCCGCCAGCAACAGGCCGCGGGCGCGCGTCGGCAGAATCTCCAACCCAATGCCCAGACCGATCAGGATGAACGAAAACTCGCCGATCTGCGCGAGGCTGGCGGAAATCGTGAGCGCCGTCCGGTTGCCGTGGCCAAATGCACGCACCACCGCAAAGGCCGCCAGCGACTTGCCCACCACCACGATCAACACCGTGCCCAGTACCGCCCAGGTGTCATCGATCAGCACGCGCGGGTCGAACAGCATGCCCACCGACACGAAAAACAGCACCGCAAACGCATCGCGCAACGGCAGCGATTCTTCGGCCGCGCGCTGGCTGAATTCGGATTCGGCCAGCACCATGCCCGCAAAGAACGCACCCAGCGCGAACGAAACGCCAAACAGCACCGTCGCACCGTAGGTGACGCCCAGCGCAGTCGCCAGCACGCCCAGGCGGAACAGCTCGCGGCTGCCGGTCATGACAATGCGCTCCAGCATCCAGGGGATCACGCGGCGGCCCACCATCAGCATCAGTGCGGCAAAGGCCACCACCTTCGAGAGCGTGATTGCCAGCACTTTGATGATGTCCCACGCGCTGATGGCCGTGCTGCCAGCGCCACCCAGCGCACCGGCCAGCGCCGGCAATAGCACCAGCGTCACCACCATCACGAGGTCTTCCACGATCAGCCACCCGACGGCGATGTGGCCTTCGTGGGAATTGTCGATGCCGCGGTCTTCAAGTGCCTTGAGCAGCACCACCGTGCTCGCCACCGACAGCGCCAAGCCGAATACCAGGCCCGGCCCCCAATCCCAGCCGAGCAGCCACGCCAAGCCCATGCCCATGAGCGTGGCCAGCGCAATCTGCCCGATGGCGCCCGGAATGGCGATGGCCTTGACAGCCAGCAGCTCCTTCATCGAAAAGTGCAGCCCGACGCCAAACATCAGCAGGATCACCCCCAGTTCGGCCAGTTGCGGCGCGAGGCTCAGGTCGGCCACAAAGCCCGGCGTAAATGGCCCCGCGACTACGCCCGCCACCAGATAACCCACGAGGGGCGGCAGCCGCAGGCGCTGCGCAAGCGTGCCGAAGATGAAGGCCAGCACCAGGCCGCCGATGATGGTGGAGATAAGCGGGGTGTCGACGTGCATGCGGTCCTGTGAGGTTGGTGCGGGAGGAGGGAAAGGCGCAATGAGGTAGCGAAGCAAACGCGCCACCCAAATGTGACACCCGCCACGCCGATTGGTGCGGCGAGCCTGGGCAATCCTCTCCCGCTGCACACACAGTATGCGCAGACGAGCTTAGCGTGATGTTGCGGCGACGCTGCCCGATGGTCGGCCACCCGCCTGCGCCGCAGCAAGAAGCGTTCGCACCAGGGTATCGGCCTGTGCCATGGCGGGGTCGGCGGTGGCAAGGGAAACGGGCCGCGGCGCCGTGGGCACCGCCCCAAGCAGCCGGCCCTGGCGCTCGTGCGTATCAATCGACACCGTCATCGACACGCCAATCGGCAGCGGGCGCGCGGCCATTTCCGCCGGATCGAGCGCCACCATCACCGGCACGCGCTGGACGACCTTGACCCAATTGCCCGCAGCATTCTGTGGCGGCAGCATCGAAAATGCGCCGCCCGTGCCGGGCGACAACCCGGCGATGTGGCCGCGAAACACCACATCGGCCCCATACAGGTCGGACACGACCTCGACGGGTTGCCCGATGCGCACATTGCGGATCTGCCCCTCCTTCAGGTTGGCCTCCACCCACAACTGGGATAGCGGCACGATCGCCATCAACTGCGCGCCCGCGCCGATCGGTTGCCCAACCTGCACCGAGCGCTGAACCACGCAGCCATCGACAGGGGCGACGATGGTCATGCGCGCCAGTTGCAGATAGGCGGCCCGCACCTGCTGGGCCGCATCGGCGACGGCGGGGTTGTCTTCTGCACGCACATCGCCCACCACGGCGCGGCTTGCCGCCACCTGGTTGCGCGCCGCCGCCAGGTTGGCGCGGGCCTGCTCGACCGACATGCGCGATCGCGCCAGTTCCTCTTCCGACACCACCTCCGCTGATGCGCCCGAGCGTGCCGCCAATGCGCGCTCGGCCAAGGTCAGCTCTGCGGCCCGTGCGCGGACGGCATCTTCATACATGGCCGAAGTCAGGCTGCCTTCGCGGGTGCGCCGCACGGCCAGCGTCAATTGCGCCTTGGCACGCTCCAGCGCGATCTGCGCGTCGGCCGGGTCCAGCCTGACCAGCAACTGGCCGGCCTTCACGCACTCGGTGTTGCCCACGCCCACGTCGCGCACGATCCCAGCTGTCTGCGCGGCAATCTGCACCACGTTACCGGCCACGTAGGCATTGTCGGTGTCTTCCAGATAGCGGCCGCGCAGCAGCCAATAGGTGACGGCGACTGCGGCAATGGCCAGCACCACGCCCAGCAGCGCGGCAAACATGGCGTTGCGCCGCCGTACCTTGCGCGGGTCGCGCACGGGCACAGCCGCCGCCTGATCGATGAGTGGCTCCCTATGCATGCGTGTTGCGCCCGTTGACGTTGATGTCGAATCCCCCGCCCAGCGCCCGGATGAGGGCGATCCAGGCATCGCGCCGCTGCGCTTGCAAGGCAGCCATCCGCAGTTGCTCATCCAGCAGCGCCGCTTGCGCCGCCAGTTGCTCCGCGCGCGTCAGCAGACCGCGCCGATGGCGCTCGTCGGCAATCTGCGCCATGCGCTCACGCGCGGCCACCACCTGCGCCTGACGACGCGCCAGCCCCTCTGCGCTATTGAGCGCGAGGATGGAACGGGCCACCTCGCCCAGCGCCTCGTCCAGCGTCTTGTTGTAGAGCGCCACCATCGTGTCGGCGTTGGCCTCTTCGGCGCGCAGTTGCGCTTGCAGGCGCGGGCGCTCGAACAGCGGCAACGACAGCGCCGGCCCCGCCGCCAGCGTGATCGACGAACGCGAAAACAGCGTGTTCACGTTGAGCGATGAAAAACCGGTGACGGCAAGCAGGTTGATGTTCGGATAGAACTGCGCCCGCGCTGCATCGATCCGCCCGCCGGCTGCATCCACCCGCAGACGCGCGGCCACGATGTCTGGCCGCCGGCCGAGCAGGTCCAACGGCAACGTCGGCGGTAGCGTTGCGCCAGCCGGTTCGGCCATCTTGGGCCGGGCGAGCGCTAGACCACGCTCGGGGCCGCTGCCCGCCAGCACGCCCATCTGCAACCGCAACTGCGTGATGGCGTCATCGGCATGCTGCAGTTGCGCCTGCAAGGCAGCATCGGCGGCACGGGTGGCTTCGGCATCGTAGCCATTGTCCAGGCCGCGCCGGGCGCGCTCGCCGCTGATGGCATGGCGGCGGCCTGCATCGCGCACCTTGTGTTCAAGAAGGTCGCGCCGGGCAAACGCGTAGTCGAATTGGCTGTAGAGCGTGACCAGCGCGCTCACCAGCGCAAGCCGCGCCTGCTGAGCATCGACAGCTGCAGCGGCACGGTCCGACAACAGCGCACGGCCAATCGCGCGGTTGTGGCCCCACAGGTCGAGGTCGTATCGCGCCGCGCCAATCACGCTGCTCGGCGAAGCCCACGGCTCACTGAACAATTCGATGGGGAAGTTCGTGCCGGCCACATTGACGTTGGCCACGCCATCCACCTGTGGCGCGCGCGCCTTCATGACGCTGGCCGTGGCCGTACCCGCCAGGCCGCTCACCGAGCCGAACGCATCCAGCTGCGCCTGCGCCGCCGCCATGCGGGCACGCGCCACGTCAAGGTCGGGGCTGTTGGCACAGGCCTCGTCCACCAAGGCGCTCAATTGCGGATCGGCAAACACATCGACCCAGTGCGCCGTGGGCCAGACCGTGTTGCCCGGCGGCCCTGGCTCGGCGCTGGCCAGCGTGTGGGCGAGCGCATCGGGTGCCGGTGTGCGCATCGATACCGCGCGCTGATCAGGGCCAACGCACCCGGCCAATGCCACCACTGCCAGCACAGCAAACACGGCCGCCAACATCGGCGCACGCCGTGTCCCTCTCCACCTCGATGGCGGCGACATGTCAACGGCCGAAGAAGCGGGCTGCCAGCCGTGGCCGCGCCAGTTCAATCGGACCCAGCCGCCCACGCAGGGCATCCACGATGCCGCAGCCGATGCCCAGGAGCTTGGCGCGCTTGTCGCGTTCGAACAGCGCGATCTGCACCACCTGCCACAGCGTGATCAGGTTAGGCGTGATGGCAAGCGGCAAACCCAGCCCGTACTGCAGCGCCAGGTGCATGCCGTTGCGCGCAATGTAGTAGCGCCGGAATGCCGGATGGTTCATCGATGTCATGTGCAAAAAGCCAAGCCGGTGTTCGCGCTTGTTGCCGATCTGGTGCGACAGCATGAGCCGTGGCACCACATAGAACGGCACACCTCGCGCCAGCGCCCGCAGCGCGTATTCCGTATCTACGTGGTCGATGAACAGTGCCTCTGAAAACGTGCCCAGCCGTTCGAATGCCTGCCGCGAGATCACCGAGCCCGAAGACAACAGAAACGAGCATCGCTGCAATGCGGCCGACGGGTCGATCTTGACGCGCCGGATCGTAAAGCCGTTGCTGACGATTTCGGGCAGGAAGCGCTGCGCGCCCTCGTCGTAGATGCGCGGGCCGACCACGAACGCGCTGTCGCCAAGCGCAGCACAGGCCTCGCGCATGGTGGGGAAGTAATCGTCGCTGGCGCGTGAATCCTGATCGAACAGCGCGACGGCGGCCGCCCCTTCGGTAAACAGCGCGCGCAGGCCCCGGTTAAATGCCCCGGCAATCCCCCCTTCGTTGCCATTGAACAGATAGATGACGCCCTGCTCGGTCAACCACCGCGCGCGCTCCGGGTCCGCCTGCGGAGAGTTATCGATCGCCAGCAAGCGCGGCGTGCGTGCGCGCAGGCGGACGAGATGCGCGACGTCGTCATCGGACGGCCGGTACAGCACGACCAGCGCTGCGGGTATGCCGACGTGTTCCGCGAGTTCGATGGGCTCGGTGGTCAGTTCAGTGGCAGACATGGTCGTCATCCCTCGTGGATTCAGTGCGCGGCCTGTACGGCAACACCCTTGCGCGGACACGTTAGCCACATGGCGGCGGCCAGCCCCAGGCATACCAGGCTGGCCATGTAGAACAGGTCATTGGTGGCCATCATGTAGGCCTGCTGCCGCACGGTGCGCTCGATGGCGCCCAGCCCACCACTGCCCTGCAGCCCCACCTCGCCCAGTGCATGTAGGAAATGCCGCGTGCCGTCAGATGCGGGCGTGACGGATTGGACGAGCGTGCCGTAGTGGTGCCCGGCGCGGTTGTCCCACCACGTCACGCTCAACGCCGTGCCGACCGCCGCGAACATCGTGCGCAGAAAGTTCGACAGCCCGGCCGCCGCGGCCAGCTTGTGGTCCGGTACGTTGGCCAGGATGATCGTCGTGAGCGGAATAAAGAAACAGGGCAAGCCGATGCCCTGGATGAAGGTGGGCGTGACGATCTGCCAAAACGCCATCGTCAACGTAAAGCGCGCATCCCACGCCATCACGGCGCCAAACACCAGGAAGCCGAACGAGGCCACGAGCCGCGCATCCAGCCGCTCCAGATACAGGCTGACCAGCACCGAGAACACCAACGCGAGAATCCCCAGCGATGCCGTGACCATGCCGGTATGCAGCGCGGTGTAGCCCATCACGGCCTGCATCCAGAGCGGAAAGATCACGCCGATCATGGCGAAGACGATCATGCCGGCCGACACGATCACCACACCGAAGGTGAAGGTGCGGTCTTGAAACAGCGTGAGATCGACCACCGGATGCCGCTCGGCCGATTCCCAGATCAGCAGTGCCGACAGCGCCAGCACCGCAACGATTGCCAGCGTGACGATCAGGTGGGAATCGAACCAGCCGCGATCGCGCCCCAGGTCGAACATCGCCTGCATCGCGCCCACGCCCACCACCAGCAGGGCAATGCCGAGCGCATCGATGGGCGTGCCGGCAGCAGACGGGCGATCGCGCGGGAGCAGTGCCGCACACGTCAGAAAGGCGAACACGCCGATCGGCAGGTTGATGAAGAAGATCCACGGCCACGCAAACTGATCGACGATCCAACCGCCAAACACCGGCCCGAAGATGGAGGCCAGCAGCACCGTCATGCCCCACAGCGACAGCGCAAGCGTGCGGTGCCGCGCCGCAAAGACACGCAGCAGGATGGTCTGCGACAGCGGCACCATCGGCCCGGAGAAAAAACCCTGCAGCGCGCGGAAGCCCACCAGGCTTTCAATGTGGCGCGACAGGCCGCACAGCATCGACGTGAGCGTAAACAGGCAGATGGCCGCCATGAACAGGCGCGCCTCGCCAAGGCGCCCCGCCAGCCAGCCCGTGAGCGGCACCGCAATGGCAGCGGAAACCGCGTAAGAGCTGATCACCCACGTGGCCTGCGCATGTGACACGCCGAGGTTGCCCGCGAGCGACGGCACCGCCACGTTGGTGACGGTGGAATCGAGCACTTCGATAAACGTCGCCAGCAACAGCGCGCCGGTCAGCACCGCCAGCCACACGCCGCGCAATGGCGGCGACTCAATGGTGGTGCCGGCAGCGGCGTTGGCGGAAAGCGGGTTCGCGGCCGTCATGCGGGCATCGCGTGCCGGTCGGCCTCCACGCGCGCACGGGCGGGTGGTGCCAAGCGCTCGATGTAGCGGGCGGCGTCAGCGTTAGCGTCGGGCGCGTCTGCCATTTGCCGCTTGATGCGGGCGCACTGGGTGGCCACGGCGGGGTTCGCGATCAGCTTGTCGAGCGCGGCTGCAACGGCGCGACCGTTGGCCGGGCCATCAATCCGCACGCCACAGCCCGAGCGTGCCACGCGCGCAGCGTTATCGAACTGGTCATGCGCAAACGGCGTCACCACTTGCGGAATGCCGGCGGCATACGCCAGCGCCGCCGTGCCGATGCCACCGTGGTGGACGATGGCCGCACAACGCGGCAACAACGTACCCATGGGCAGGAATGGGCGCTGCAGCACACGCCCGCTCTGCAACGCCATGAACGACGCGGACGCAGCCTTGCCCAGCACGATGGCCCGATGACCGGTTCGCCGCAGCGTTTCTGCCACCACGCGTGCATACGCTGCGTCGTCGATCCGCGTCGACCCGGCAGTGAACACCACAGGCGCTGGACCCGCTGTCAGAAAATCTTCCAACGCCGCATCGTGGGGCGCCTCATCGTCTAGCACCTCACCTAGCAAGGGGAAGCCGCATAGTTGAAGAGGCGCCGGCCAATCGGGCTGCGGTGGCGCGAACCATTCCGGAAACAGGCACAGCACGCCATCGGGTGAATGCAGCCACGTGCCGAGGATGCGCCCCACCGGGGGCAAGCCCAGGCCCGCGCGCACGGCGTTGAGCGTGGGACCCACGGCTGGGTCGAGTACCCGGTCTTCGATGGCATGCATCAGTGCGATACGCCAGCGCAGCGGAAGCCAGCGGGGCACGGTCAGCCGCTTGTGCGTGGGCGGTGCGTGCGCTGACAGCAGCGTGGATGGCGACACCTGCACCGACACGTAGGGCGTGCCATGACGCTCCTGCATCAGCCGCGCCGCCAGGGCCCAGAGTGACCCGACCAATACCGTATCGCTGGTGGTGAGTCTTTCCAGTGCATCGAAATGCGGGCGGATGGTCGGCGCGATCAATCCCCACAGGGTCTTGAACGACGTGCGTGGATTCCACAGCGCGGGGCTTGCGAGCGCGGCCGCATACTCCTGCGCCGACCCGATCGGCACAAAGCCAAAACCATGGCGCTCCACCAGCGCCGCAAACGGCGCGTGCGTGCACACGACGACACGATGGCCGCGCTCTGCCAGCGCACGTCCGATACCGATAAAGGGATGGACGTCTCCGGTGGACCCAATGGCCGTGATGACGATCTGCGCCATGGCGGCCGTCAGTAAAGACCGGGCACCAGCGCGCGAACCTGGCGGCGATAGGCGCGGTAGGGTTCGCCGAAATGTTCGGACAGCCAGCGCTCTTCCAGCCGTACCTTGTAGGCGAGCGACAGGAAGATCAGCACAAGGCCCAGGCCGGCAAACCACTCGCCCCGGATCATCGCCGCGCCTGCCAGGGCCGCAAGGCAACCGGAATAGATGGGGTGTCGCACCAGCGCATAGGGGCCGCTGCGCACAAGCTCATGGTCGTCCTTGAGCGTGACGGAAACGCTCCAGTTCGTGCCAAGGTGCACACGCCCCCAGACGGAAAACAGCAGCCCCGCCACCACCACGGCCAGCCCGCTCCACTGCAACACCCCGAACACGGGTTCGGCTGACGTGCCACGCGCGAGCCCAAACAGCGAAAGCGGCAACACGATCAACGCGCTGCCCACGATCAGCGGGATGGACTGCAACGTGCGCGACAGCCGACGCTCCATCCGGACGGTGTCCTTGGTACCAGGCGCGGCGTGAATCCAGTATGCGAGCCACGCCAGCCAAGGCACCACAATGGCCGCCGTCCGAACCAGAGCCGAGACCACCTCACCCTCCATTTCCAGCGCGCCCATTCAGTTTGCCCCTGCAAACGTTGGCGCTTGCAACGCAGCAAGAAACGACTGCGCGGGCAGCGAATGTGCTGCAGGCGTCTCTGCCGTCTCGAAAAACGCCATGATCTCGCCGCGTACGGCCGCCTTTTGGGCGCGGCCTTCCAATTCCAGAAAATGGCCGGTATCCGCAATCGCAGAAAATTGCGCATTGTTGATATAGTGGGTCATTTTTAGAATATCGCCAACGGGGGTGTGCTGGTCCAGCGCTCCATTAATAAACTTGATACCGCACCGAATATTGGAAAGCGTCGACAAATAGTCATCCGGGCGCAGCGCCAATATCTGATCAATATGAAATTTGATTTGCGCCCTTTCCTCTTCCGGCAAATTAATCAGGTATCGATAATTCATGGACTTCAACACACCCGGCAGGTTTTGCCCGACCGTGTTGTTGAGCAACTGAGCAGCGGCGTCTTTATCATCCCGACTGAGATAATCTCGGGCCTTGCTCACATAATCCATCATTTCTGCATTCAGATACGGCGAGAACGAGCCAATGACGGCGCGTTGCACACTGCTCGCGCCGCGTGCCAGCGCCAGCAATGCCGCCAGCCCACCCCACGAGACGGAATAGAGAAACTTCGGCCGGAACCGGTGAATCAGCTCCAGCAGAATGGCGACCTCGTCATCCTTCGTCAGGAGAAACTGGCCTGGGTTGTACTGCCGCGACTGCCCCGCGTACGGCAAATCGAAGCACACCACGTTGTAGCGCTCGCTCAGGTACTTGATGGTCTGCCCGAACGAGGCCGTCGTGGCCAATGCGCCATTGACCAAGATGACGCTGTCCGCGTCTTCATGGAACAGGTGCCTTTCAACATGAACATTCAGTGTGTCAAACACACGAACAACGATTTTCTCAACGGACATGCCGCCTCCGCAAAACCGCAGAAAAGAGTGATCCCTATCGCGCGAATCGCACAATATCTAAACGGGAATATCCATGCTGAACACCACAAGAGCCCGCACCACGCATCTCGAATGCCATTCTTGATGCAGTGCAAGGTAAGGCCAGTATAAGCATGCCCTGCCTCGACTTCCAAGCAGAACGAACTAAATCTTTTGAATGCCTATATAAAAAGAATTTTTTTGACATCGGGCATCAAATCGACGTTCCTCATCTTATTTACCTAAACCCGTAGGCCGCACCATTGGAGTGATTTTATTAAGCCTTGATAAAAGAGAGATGATTTCATTTTGGTGTCACCGAGCCCATTTAGATGGCAGTCCGGCTCGCTTTTGTGCGACCGCACAAATCCGGTGCTGCCCATGTGTCTGATGCGCGGCCCTGATCACACGAGGGCCGTCTGCCCCAAATGTCATGCAAAAGACATCGCCGCAAGCGCACCGCTTCTACACTGCGCCGCAGACCGATCCGGGACCCCACCCGTATGACCGGCCATGACAGGAGACACCATGCGCTACGCCAACAAGGTCCTTTCCGTGGACGACGCCATCGCCCATGTCCGCAGCGGCAGCCGCCTGATGCTGGGCGAATTCGTGGGCGCGGGCGAGCCGGCCTGCTGCATTGAGGCGCTGCTCGCCAGCAGCGTCGACCAACTCACGCTCATCACCAACACGCCAGGTCTGCGCGGCGGCTTTCTCAAGGCCAAGTTGTTCGCTTCGGGCCAGTTGGCCGAGTTCATCGGCACCCACGTCGGCACGACAGACGAATCGACACAGGCGTACCTGACCGACGCCGTGCGCGTGGCCGAGTTCTTCCCGATGGGCACCTGGGCAGAGAAGGTGCGCGCGGGTGCGCTGGGCCTGGGCGGCGCGCTCGTGCCGGTGGGCGTGGGCATCCTCGACCAGCCGGGGATGTTTCCAGCGCGGGGTTCGCCGAAGGCGACGCTGACCGTAGAGGGCATGACCTGCTTCGTGGAGCCGCCGCTGCGCGCAGACGTGTCGATCATCAAGGGCTGGCGCGCCGATACCTTCGGCAACGTGGAGTTTCGCGGCACGGCGCTGCAGAACCAGCGCGACATCGCCATGGCGGGCGACTACACCATCGTCGAGGTGAATGAGATCGTGGAGGTTGGCACGATTCCGCCCGAGCGCGTGGGCTGCCCTGGCGTGTTCGTCAATGCGGTGGTGCAAGGACTGACGTTGGAAGACCAGCACGCGCTGTACAAGCAGCACTGGACCAAGCTCGGCCGCCTGCCGGCCGCCGCGCAAGCCTGATCGCCCGACAACACGAACAAGGAGACCGCCATGCACCCGCTGCCCGACCACCCGAAGCAACGCATCGCCGCCCGCTGCGCGCAGGAATTGCACGCAGGGGAAGTCGTCAACCTCGGCCTGGGCATTCCCACGCTCACGGCCAACTATCTGGATGCCGATGCCGGCGTCATCTTCCACACCGAGAACGGCGCCTTCGGCTTTGGCGGGCGCCCCACGCTCGATGCCATCGACAGCGACATCACCAACGCCGGCTGCGAGCCGATCACGCTGCCGCCAGGCGCGGCCATCATGGATCTCGCCACGTCGCTGGGCGCAATGCGCAATGGCTATATCGACGTGACCATCCTCGGCGCGTTGCAAGTGGACGCGCAGGGCAACCTCGCCAACTGGGCGTGCGATCGCAACGGCAAGTGGTGGCCGGGCATCGGCGGGGCCATGGACCTCTGCTACGGCACGCGCAAGGTCATTGCCGCGCTGGCGCACACTGACAAGCATGGCAATTCCAAGATCCTGCCGCGCTGCACGCTGCCGCTCACAGGCAAGGGCTGCGTGAAGGTCATCGTGACCGAGCATGCGGTGTTTGATGTGACCGACGCCGGGCTCGTGCTGCGTGAAATCCTCTCGCATGCGACACTCGACGACATTCGCGCCATGACAGCCGCGCCCTTCACGCTGGCGCCGCTGCTGCAGATGCGCGCACCGCTTGAGGCCTGAGTGGCCTGAGGAACATCCATGCCCACCACCGTTGATTGGTTCTTCGATGTCATCTCGCCGTTCGCTTACCTGCAGCTCGAGCAGTTCGACGCGCTGCAAGCGGCCAACGACATCGTCATCCGCCCGCGTCCGGTAGTGCTGGGCGCGATCCTGCATCACTGGGGGCAGCGGGGCCCGGCCGAGATCAGCCCCAAGCGCGTCTTCACCTATCGGCATGCGCTGTTTCGCGCGCAGCAGCTGGGCATTCCGTTCCGCATGCCGCCCGCGCATCCGTTCAACCCCATCAAGGCGCTGCGGCTGACCATTGCGATGGGCGGTTCGCTCGATGCAGTGCGCGCCGTCTTCCGGCACATCTGGCGCGATGGCAACGATGTCGCATCGCCCGAAGGCTTTACAGCGTTGTGCAAGGCGGTGGGCTATCCCGAGGGCGCGGCCGCTGTCGAACAGCCGGCGGTGAAAGATGCCCTGCGTGCGCACACCGATGCGGCCATCGCGCTGGGCGTGTTTGGCGTGCCTACGCTGGTGCACAACGGCGAGCTGTTCTGGGGCGAAGACGCCACCGAGATGTTCCTGCAAAGCCTGCACCACGGCTGGCTCGCTACGCCAGAGGTGCAGCGCGTGAGCACCTTGCCGGTGGGCATCCAGCGTGGCTGATCCAGACACAAACGCCCGCCCCGGCATTACGCGCGCACGGCTGGCGCACATCGCCGCATGGTCGATCGAGTTGCCCGCCGACGAGGCGGACCGCGCCTGCGCCGGCATTGTCGAGAAGACCTACGCGCGTGGCGCCTGCATCTGCCCGAAGAACACGCTGCTGGAAAGCTGGACCGGCGTAGTCACTGGCCTCATCAAGATCGGCACGGTCTCGCCCGAAGGCCGCAGCGTCACGTTCACGGGCGTGCCGGCCGGCGGCTGGTTTGGCGAAGGCACGGTGCTCAAGAATGAGCCGCGCCGCTACGACATCGTCGCGCTGCGCGATACGCGCATGGCCTTCATGGACCGCGCCACCTTCATGTGGCTGGTGGAAAACAGCGTCGCCTTCAACCGCTTCCTGGTGAAGCAACTCAACGAGCGGCTCGGGCACTTCATGGCGCTGCTGGAATACGATCGCCTGCTTGACGTGACGCCGCGTCTGGCGCGCTGCATTGCGTCGCTGTTCAACCCGGTGCTCTACCCCGGCGCGGGCGACCATCTTGAGATCACACAGGAAGAACTCGGCCTGCTCTCCGGCATGACGCGGCAGGTGGCCAACCAATCGCTCAAGGCGCTGGAGAAGGACGGCGTGGTGCGGCTGGAATACGGCGGCGTCACGGTCGTCGACCTGGATCGGCTGCGCAGCTACGGCGCCTGACAGGCGCCGCGTTTGTTACGGAATCTTCATCCGGCGCAACCGACCGTACCCGCTAGAATCGCGGCACAACAAGACAAGATCATTACGCTGCGGCGTGCGCACCGCGCCGCCTGCAGCCGGAAGAGGGAACTGGGCAACGCACGCCGTGTGTGCCTGCATCTATGCTGCCGATTCATCTGCTTTCCACCGGCAAGGCGCTGCCGGAGCAACGGATCACGTCTGCGGAACTCGACACCCGCCTCGGTCATGCCGCAGGCTACGTGCGCAAGAAATCCGGTATCGACGTCCGCCACCATGCCACGCTGACCGAGCACCAATCGGAACTCGCCGGTGCCGCCGTGCGCGATGCGCTGCGCCGTGCCGATGTGCCCGCTGCGTCCATCGATTTGCTGATCTCCGCTTCGGGCGTGCAGGAACAGGCGCTACCCAATACGGCCACGCGCATCCTGGAGCATGCCGGGCTGCCTGCTGGCACGCCCGCGTTTGACGTCAACGCCAGTTGCCTGAGCTTTCTGACTGCGCTGCATGTGGCCGCCAGCCTGCTCACCACGGGCGCATACAAGCGCATTGCGGTGGTGGCATCCGACCTCGCCTCGCGCGGCATCAACTGGGATGATGCCGAGACCGCGTTGATCTTCGGCGACGGTGCGGCCGCGGTCATCGTGGAAGCGGCGCCGGCGGTATCTGGCGCGGGCATTCACGCCTACCGCATGGAGACGTATCCCGCGGGCAAAACTTTCTGCGAAATCCGCGCCGGTGGCACGCGCCGCAACCCGCGCACCGGTGCACAGCCGACCGACTACCTGTTCCACATGGACGGCAAGCGTGTGTTCAAGCTCGCGTCGCAATTGATGGACGGGTTTCTCAATCGCCTGTTTGCGGACAGCCGCTACACGCTCCGCGACATGCACGTCGTCGTGCCGCACCAAGCAAGCCACCTTGGCATGCAGCATCTGCGCAAACGGTTGGGCGTGCCCGAAGCCAGCTTGGTCGACATCTACGCGCAGCATGGCAACCAGGTGGCCGCATCGATTCCGACCGCGCTGCATGAAGCGGTGGTGAATCACCGCATCGAGCCGGGCAAACCGGTCTTGCTGGTGGGCACGGCGGCGGGCCTGACGCTTGGCGGCATGGTGCTGACACTATGACAACGCTAGTGACCGGCGCGACGGGTGGCCTGGGCCGCAACGCCGTCGATGCACTGCTGGCACAAGGCGCGCGCGTGCGTGCTACCGGGCGCGATGCCTCGCAACGCGAGGCCTTCATCGCCCGTGGCGCGGACTATGTGCCGGCGGATCTCTCACACCTGACGCCGGCCACGCTCGGTGCGCTGCTCGATGGCGTCGATACGGTGTGGCATTGCGCCGCGTTGTCATCGCCATGGGGCGCCTATGACCGCTTCTATACGGCCAATGTGCAAGCCACCGCCGTGCTGGCCGAAGGTGCCGTCAAACGTGGTGTCCGGCGCTTCGTGCATATCTCCACGCCGTCGATCTATTTCGACTACCAGCATCACGCCGACCTGCCCGAGGCCCATCGCCCCGCGCGCTTTGCGAACCACTACGCGGCGACCAAGATGCTGGCCGAAGACGCCATCCAGCGGCAGGTACGGCACCAGCACGCCACACGCTTCGTCATCCTGCGCCCGCGCGGGTTGTTTGGGCCCCATGACCGCGTGGTGCTGCCTCGCATCCTGCATCTGCTGAAGCTGCGCGGCGGCGTCCTGCCGTTGCCCCGTGGCGGCGCGGCGCGCATGGACCTCACGTATCTGGAAAACGTCGTGCATGCCATGCAGTGCGCCACCACGGCAGACGTGCCCTCCGGTGCCGCCTACAACATCACCAACCACGCGCCCGCCACGCTGCGCGACCTGCTCGACCAGCTGCTGGGCAAGCAGCTCGGACTGCGTTACCGCATCCGCGCCGTGCCCTATCCGGCCATGGCACTGGCGGCGCGCGCAATGGAAGCCGCCAGTGCCATCACGCACCGCGAGCCACTGCTCACGCGCTACAGCGCCGCCGCCCTGCACTACGACATGACGCTCGCCAACGACCGCGCGCGCATCGAACTCGGCTACGTGCCGCCCATCGACATGGCTGAGGGCATCCGCCGCACAGCCCATTGGTTACGCGAACATGGCAACGTTGACCGTCTTTGAAGCCGGCTATTGCACGCACACGGCATGCGTGGCGCTGCGAGGCGCGGGCCTGCGCACCTGTGCGTTTCCTGCACGCGCATGGCTGATCGAAGCCGCCGGCCGCCGCTGGTTGTGGGACACGGGTTACGCCTCGCACTTTCATGACCACACACGCAGTGGGCTGTTTGCGATCTACCGCAAGGTCACGCCGGTGTACTTCGATACATCGGAGTCCGTGGCCGCACAGCTTGCGCAGCAGGGCGTGCGACCGGCCGATCTGGATGGGCTGATCGTTTCGCACTTCCACGGTGACCACGTGGCCGGTCTGCGCGACTTCCCCGATGTGCCGGTCATCTGCTCAGGTGAGGGATGGAGGCACCTGCGCGCACTGCGTGGCGTGTCGGCGTTGCGGCGCGCCTTCGTGCCGGGGCTGATTCCCGAAGATTTTGAGACGCGCACGCGCTTTGTCGAACAGTTCGAGCAGGTGGCATTGCCGCCCGAGCTCGCGCCGTTCACGTCCGCATGGGCACTGCCCGACAGCAAGGGCGATGTGTTGCTGGTGCCGCTGCCCGGCCATGCCGCCGGCCACCTGGGCGCCTTCGTGCGCACCCACGAAGGCTGGGTACTGCTGGCTGCCGATGCCGCATGGTCACCACTGAGCTATCGCGAACTGCGTGGGCCGTCGGTACTGGCGTACTCCATCATGGAAGATCGCCACGCATACTTCGACACGCTGCGCAAGCTGCACGCGCTGGATGCAGGCGGCCACGTGCGCATCCTGCTCACGCATGAGGGGGCGCTGTGACGGCCCCGCATCGCCTGCTGTGGTCGTACTGGCACACGCGCCGGTTGCGGCTGCCCAACCGTGCCGCATTGGAAGCGCATCAGCAGCGTCAGATCGCGCACTTCACGCAGCGCGTGCTCACGCGCAGCCCGTACTTCCGTCCGTTTGCATCCAAGCCGATGCACGAATGGCCATTGATGGACAAGGCCACGATGATGGCCAACTTCGATGCCATGAACACCGCCGGCCTGCGCTTGGACGACGTACTCGCCTGCGCGCAGCGCGCGGAACAATCGCGCGATTTCCGGCCGATGGTCGGGGCGTACTCGGTGGGCCTGTCGTCCGGCACATCGGGCGGGCGTGGCGTGTTCGTTGTCAGCCCCGCTGAACGCGCGCAATGGGCCGGCATCCTGCTCGCCAAGCTGCTGCCGCGCGGCCTGCTGCATGGCGAGCGCGTCGCGCTGTTCCTGCGTGCGAACAGCAACCTGTACACGGCGGTGCGCAATCCGTGGCTGACGTTCTCGTTCTTCGATCTATTCGCGCCGTTCGACTCGCACCGCGCGCCGCTTGAGGCCTTGCAGCCGACCATCATCGTGGGGCCCGCGCAGGTGTTGCGCGCGCTGGCGATGGAAAAGCTGGCCGGCCGGCTCGACATTGCGCCGGTGCAGGTGCTCTCCGGCGCCGAAGTGCTGGAGTCGATGGATCGCGCGTTGCTCGTGCAAGCCTTCGGCCATGTCGGCGAGGTCTACCAGGCCACCGAAGGCTTTCTGGGCGCGACCTGCCCGCACGGCACGCTGCATCTGAACGAGGCGCACGTGCACATCGAGCCGCAATGGCTGGATGCACGCCGCTTCGTTCCGCTCGTCACGGATTTCACGCGCAGCACGCAGCCCATCGTGCGCTACCGGCTGGACGACATTCTCATCCGCCGCGACCCCGCGCTCGGACCCTGCCCCTGCGGCAACCCGGCCATGGCCATCGACCGCATCGAGGGCCGCTGCGACGACACGCTCGTCCTGCCCGCGCTGGGCGGTGGCACGGTCACGCTGTTTGCCGACGTGTGCTCGCGCGCGCTGGCCCAAGCACTACCGCTGCATGCCGACTACCGCCTCGTGCAGACCGATGCGCACACGCTGGCGCTCTCCATCCAACCGGTCGACGCCAACATTGCGAGCGCATGCCAGGCGCATCTGGCCGATGTCTTTGCTCGCCAGGGCGTCGATACATCGCGCGTGACCTGGCACGCAGCGCCCGCACGCATCGCTACCGATTTCACCACCAAGCGCCGCCGCATCGTTCGGCTCGCTGCAGCGGGAGCGGCACGATGAGCCCGCTCGCCATGCGACTGCGTCATCTGGCGTTGGGCTGGTGCTCGGTCGGCCTCGTCTATGGCACTTGCGGCGTGCTGCAGGGTGCAGGCACGGTCGTGCCGGAGACCGCACTGGACCGCGCCATTCCGTTCAGCACATCGGGCATCTGGCTATACGTGTCGTTCTTCGCGCTGATTCCGCTGGCGTATCTGCTGGCGGACGCGTCGCGCCTGCGCTGGCTGGAACGCGCCATGCAGACAAGCGCACTGGTGAGCGGCGCGGTGTTCCTGCTGTGGCCCACCACGCTGCACTATCCGCCACTGACCGATGCGTCCTTGCCGGCCAGCGTGCAGCGCATGCTCATCACCTTCGACTCCAGCCAGAACTGCCTACCCTCGCTGCATGGGGCGCTCACGCTGCTCTCGGTGTGGGCGCTGGCCGAGGCACGCAAGCCCATTCGCACGTTCGTCATGGCGGCATGGGGGCTTGGCATCTTGTACGCCACGATCCAGACGCGCCGCCATGTCGCGCTGGACCTGTCTGCGGGTGTCGCGGTGGGTGTGCTGTGCGGCGTGGCCGTTCGTCTTTGGTTGGCGCGACGCGCGTCAACGCTCTCGATTCAACCGGTATCGACATGAATGCATTTGCCTTGCCGCTCGCCCTGATGCTGGGCTGCGTGCTGCTCGAACTTGCCGCGCTCAAATGGTGGCGCGGCCAGCCGCTGCCGTGGCGCGACGTCATCCTCAACCTGAACTCGGGCCACGTGCTGATGTGGCTGTGCCGCGGTGTTGAGGTGGCGGGCTTCACGTGGCTGGCCACCCATGCCAGCCTGCATTGGGTGGACAGCTGGCACCCGGCTGCGGGCTGGGCCTTCGCGTTTTTGGCGTGGGATCTGGGCTTCTACTGGCTGCACCGCACGCACCACAAGCTGGGCTTTCTGTGGGCGATCCACGCGGTGCATCACGAAGGCGAGCATTTCAACCTGTCGCTCGGTGTCCGCAACGCGTGGCTGTCGTCGCTGACGTCGCTGCCGTTCTTCGTGCCGCTGGCACTGCTGGGCGTGACACCGGAGATGTTCGTGGCCGTGTCCGGCCTGCATTACTCGGTGCAGTTCTACAACCACTGTGGCTTGGTTGGCCGCTCGGGCGTGCTGGACCGTTTCATGGTCACGCCTGCCAACCACCGCGTGCACCACGGCTGCAATCCGGAATACATCGACCGCAACTTCGGCGGCACGCTGCTGCTATGGGACAAGCTGTTCGGCACGTATCAGCGTGCGCTGCCTGACGTGCCCATCCGCTACGGCGTGCACCAACCCACGCACAGCGACAACCCCTTCTGGGCCAACGTCGTGCCCGCACTGCAATGGCTGGGCTTGCGCACACCGCAACTGCAACGCGATACCCATGCAACGCCGGCTGGCTGGATCGCAACCGGCGGCGTGCTGCTGTTTGGCGTGGTGATCGACTACGTGCGCACTGATGGCCTGTGGCCGGGGCATTGGCAGACGCTGTGGTTCGCACTGATCCTGCTGCTGACGCTGGCGCTCGGCGGGTTGTCGGATGGGCGTGCCTGGGGCCGGTGGCTCTGGCCGCTGCTGGCGCTTGCGTTGCCGGTGCTGATGATCGGTGCATGCGGCGCGGGCGACGCGCTGTCCGACACACTGGCCGCTGCACTGGGGCTGCATGGCGTGGTCTGCGGGCTGTGGCATGCGCTGCGTGCCGGGTCGCCATTCTCTTCGTCGACACATGCCGAATCTCCCTAAGCTCCCTAAGCTGCGCTACGCCTCGCCGCGGTCGTCGTCGTTGGCAGATGACTTGCGCCGTGCCGCGTATGACCATCTGCAGGCGCAAGGCGATCATCGCTTTGCAGACGTTGGCCTCATCGCGAAGGGCGCGTGTCTCGTTGCAGCGACGGCGCTGCTGTATGCCGCCATGGTGACGGCTACGAATGCAGTGGTGTTTGTGCTCGCGTATCTGGCGTTCCCATTCATCGCGATGCTGATCGCGGTGAACGTGTTGCATGACGGCGCGCATCGGGCGCTCTCCCCGTGGTCGTGGCTGGACAGCCTCATGACCCGCGTGGCCGCCATCCCGCTCGGTATCGAGCCGACGTACTGGGCGGTGCGCCACGTGCACTACCACCACGCCCACGCCAACGTGGAGCACTACGACCTGGACACCGCGGCCAACCGCTTTCTGCGGCAGACGCCGTTTCAGCCGTGGTATCCGCAGTTCCGCTACCAGCATCGCTACTGGCCGCTGATCGCCGCGCTGTCGTTGCCGTATATCAACTGGGTCTACGACTGGTCAGATCGATTCGGCATCACGCCGCTCAAGGCAGATCGCGTGCTGCCCGGTGTGCGCGGCTGGCTGACCTTCCTGGCCGCCAAGTCGGCCCACTTTGCCCTTGCGGTCGCGGTGCCGGCGTGGGTAGCACACCGGCTTGGCCTTGGGTGGGGCTGGGTCGCGTTCGGCTACTTTGTCGGACAGATGCTGGCGTCGTGCGTGCTGGTGGCGCTGATTCTGGGCACGCACTGGGCAGACGTGACGTTCTACCTGCCGCCCGAATCCGGCCAGTTGCCGCATACGTGGCACGAGCACGCGTTTCACACGGCGTGCGACTGGCAGCCGCGTTCCGCATGGATCGGCTACTGGCTCGGCGGCCTGAATTGGCACCTGACACACCACCTCTTTCCGACCTACAGCCACCGGCACTATCCGGCGCTGGCCGCGCGCGTGGCGGAAATCGCCCGCGCCCATGCGCTGGACTACCGTGTGCTCAGTTATTCAGAACTGTTGGCCGCGCAGCAATCCTTTCTGCGCGCGATGGGCGAGCGGCCGGCTGCCTGACTGGCGCGTACTGACGCCACCCGCCGCTGCCCCGCCGTCGATATGGGTGTCAGAAAACGCGACCTTCCTTCAGGTGCTGCGTTTCGCCGTTCAGGTGATACGCCCCCACCACGCGCGCCTTATGCAGCAGCGGGTTGTGGCTGAAGATCGTGCGCAGGTTGCGCCAGTGGCGGTCAAAGTTGTGCGTGCGCGCCGTCATGGAAGCCCCGCCCGCTTCAAACAACTGCTGCGCGGCATGCAACGCCAGCTTGCTTACCACCAGTTGTGTTTGTGCAGTCGCGAGGGCGCCTTCCAGCACGAGGTCGTCGGCATCAGCCCTCTGATCGCGGATGGCGTCCGCAGATCGATCCAGCACGCGCGCGTTTTCACGCACCAGAGCATCGATGGCATGGCCGTGCGCGGCGATGTCGCCCACCACCTGCTGGATGAAGTGGTCCTCCCGCGCGGAAGGCGCCGGGCTGTGCAACACCGGCCGCCCATGGTTGACCACGTATCGCCGCGCATCGGCCGCCACATTACGCACGATGCCTGCCGCCACGGCCACCAGATGCAACTGGCGCAGTGCACCCGTATGGCGCCCCACCAGCGAGCTGCTGACGCGTGACGCCACTTCGTCGGCGCGCACCTGCACGTGCTCGAACACGATGCTGCCGCTGGCCGTCATGCGCTGTCCCATGCCGTCCCAGTCGTCGATCACCTGCACGCCCTCGCGCGCGACCGGAATGATGATCTGCACGTTGTCGCCCGTCTCATCGTTGACGTTGAAGCGGCCGTAGTCGGCGAACGCCGTGCCGGTGGTGTAGTACTTGCGGCCGGTCAGGCGATAGTCGGCGCCATCGCGTTGCAGCGTGGTGGTAACTTCACCCGGGCGCGATGTGCCGCGCTCGGTGGAGCCGCCGCCGAAGAGCGCTCCTTCCAGCAGCCGATCCAACTGCGTCTGGTGAAACGCATCGAGCGGCGACAGACGGATCACCTCGGTCAGGTCGTAGTGAATGCGCAGCGCGTGCGCGACATTCGACTCATGGGCGGCCAGCGTGCTGATGGTCTCAAACAGGTCGACCAGCGAGCCACCCAGGCCGCCCCACTCCACAGGAATGCGCAGCAGCCCCAGACCGGACGCGCGAAAGTGTGCAAAGCCCTCGTACGGCAGCACACGCCGGGCTTCGCGCGCGGCGGCATCCGCCCCGATGCGTTCGGCCAGGGCGGGCAACGCGGCCAGGGCATCCTGCAACCGGTTGGGGAAATGAAGATCGCGTGGCTTGTTCATGAAGATCAATACGATGAAAGCGGCTATGCAGCCGCGCGATTGGTAGCGTCGAGAGCAGGCCGCGCCAAACCGAAATGCTCCCGCAAGGTGTGGCCCGCGTATTCGGTACGGAACAGTCCGCGCCGCTGCAGGATGGGCACAACGCCGTCGACAAAGTCCTGCAGCCCGCCGGGCAACACATCGGGCATGAGGTTGAAGCCGTCGGCCGCGCCATGGCGGAACCAGTGCTCGATGTCGTCGGCAATCTGTTCGGGCGTGCCCACCAGCACCCGGTGCCCGCCGCCACCGGCCAGCTCGCGGATCAGCGCGCGCACCGTCAGTTGCTGTTTGCGCGCCAACGCCAGCGTGGCGTTGAAGAACGTGTGATTGCCATTGCCGTTGTTGGGCAACGGCAAGTCGTCCGGCAGACGCGCATCGAGCTGCAAGCGCTCGACCGGCACACCGAGCGTGCCGGCCAGCCGCGTCAGGCTGTAATCCCATGGGATCAGGTCGACCAGTTCATCGCGCCGGGCACGCGCCTGCGCTTGCGTGGCCCCGATGATGGTCGTCAGGCCCGGCAACACGCGGATGGCCTCGGGCCCGCGCCCCAGCGCCTGCGCACGTACCTTGAGCCCGCGTGCATAGGCCAACGCTTCTTCAAACCCTTGCGATGCCGAGAACACCGCCTCGGCATGGCGTGCGGCCAGCTCGCGGCCATCGGCAGAGCCACCCGCCTGCACGAGCACGGCGTGCCCTTGCGGCGAGCGCGGCAGATTCAGCGGCCCCTGCACGCGGAAGAACTCGCCGCGATGCGCAATGGGCTGCACCTTGTTCGTATCAACAAAACTTCCGCTGGCCTTGTCGCCGATAAACGCGTCGTCTTCCCAACTGTTCCAGAGCGCCTTGACCACGCTGGTGAACTCATCGGCACGCGCGTAGCGCTCGGCGTGCTCGGGCACCGCATCGCGGCCAAAGTTGCGCGCCGACGGCAAATCGGCCGTGGTGACGACATTCCACCCCGCGCGGCCACCGCTCACATGATCAAGCGTGGCAAAGCGCCGGGCGATGTTGTACGGCTCGTTGTAGCTGGTGGAGGCGGTGCCGATCAGGCCGATATGCGTGGTGGCCGCCGCAATGCTGGCAAGCAGCACCGTCGGTTCCAGCGCCGTAATCGGCCGAAAGTGAATCTGGTCCACGATGGCTGCGTTGTCGGCCAGGAACACCGCATCTAACTTGGCAGACTCGGCAATTCGCGCGACGTTCACGTAGTGCTGCACGTCAACGAAGGCGTGTGGGTCGCTCTCTGCCAATCGCCAGGCGGATGGCACAAACCCCGAGTGCAGGATGTTGACGTTCAGGTGCAGTTGCCGCGGTACCTGCGTGTCGCTCACGAGGGGTCTCCGCTTTTTGGACAAGCGCTCACCATACCGGCCACGCCATGCTGCTCCAACGAAGCAATCGTTGCTTCGATATGCGGAATCAAGACAGCAGCGCCGGCGCATGCGCTGCGAATTTGCTACTTCGGTTTTGTTCGTGGACCAGCAAGGTACGCCGCTTCTAGACTGGCGCAACGCCTTCACAACATGCGAGCCTATACCGATGAAACGACGCCCCTTCTTCCGTGCCCTGTTGGCTGCCACGACGGCCCTGACCGTGTGCACTGGCTCGGTATTCGCCGCCGACAAACCGATCAAGGTGGGCGTGCGCGGCGGCGTTGATGAGGAAATCTGGGAGGTGGTGACCCGCGTGGCCGAAAAGCAGGGCCTGAAGGTCCAGCCCATTGTCATCACCGGCACCGCCAGCCCGAACGAGGCACTCAATAACGGCGATCTCGACGCCAACGCGTTCCAGCACATTCCCTTCCTGCGCGACCAGATCAAGCAGCGTGGCTACAAGCTGGTGACGGTGGGCAACACGCTCATCTCGCCCATCGCCTTCTATTCGCGCAAATACAAGTCGCTCGAAGCCTTGCCCGCCGGTGCCCGCATCGGCCTGCCCAACGACCCGAGCAACCAGACGCGCGCACTCGTCATCCTGCGTGACCACGGTCTGATCAAACTGCGTGATGGCTTCGATCCCTTTACGGGCACCGCCACGCTGGCTGACGTGACGGCCAATCCGAAAAAACTGGAGTGGGTGGAGAGTGCCTCGGTGGTGCTGGCGCGCTCGCTGCCTGATGTGGACACAGCGGCCATCGTCAACACATTCGCCTACCAGGCCGGGCTGATTGCCACACGCGATGGCATTGCGGTGGAGAAGAAGGAACGCAACCCGTACGTCAACGTCATCGTGGTGCGCGAGCAGGACAAGAGCGCGCCGTGGGTGGCGCCACTGGTGAAGGCGTATCAGTCTGAAGAGGTGCGCCAGTTCATCCTGAGCAAGTACCAGGGCTCGGTGATCCCCGCGTTCTGAGGCAACCGATCGTGTCCCACCTCAGCGCCATACCAAGCCCTGCGCCCCATATCACTTTCGAGCGCGTCAGCAAGACGTACCCCGGCGCAAGCGCGCTGGCGCTGGACGCCATCTCATTCAGCATCGCGCGCGGCGAGGTGTTCGGCATCATCGGCCGCAGCGGCGCGGGCAAGTCCACGCTGCTGCGCACGATCAACATGCTGGAGCGCCCCGATGCGGGCACGGTCCGCATCGATGACGTGGATGTCGGCTTGCTGGACGAAGATGGCCTGGTCGCACTGCGCCGCCGGGTCGGCATGATCTTCCAGCACTTCAACCTGCTGTCGGCCAAGACCGTGTTCGAGAACGTTGCGCTGCCCCTTCGCGTGGCAGGTGTGCCGCGAGAAGCCATCGCATCGCGCGTGACGGAGCTGCTCGAACTGGTCGGCCTGTCGGAGAAGGCACACGTGTATCCGGCCAAGCTGTCGGGCGGGCAAAAGCAGCGCGTCGGCATTGCCCGTGCGCTGGTGCATCGGCCAGAGATCCTGCTGTGTGACGAGGCCACCTCCGCGCTGGACCCCGAAACCACCGAACAGATTCTCGCGCTGCTGGGCGACATCAACCGTCGCCTGGGGCTGACCGTGGTGCTGGTCACGCATGACATGGCGGTGATCCGCGATGCGTGCGATCGTGTGCTGGTGCTCGATCACGGCCGCGTGGTGGAGCACGGCACGGTCGGCCAGGTGTTTGCCGATCCGCATGCGGAAGCCACGCTGGCGCTGCTGCGTCCGCTGCGCCAGCGCTCGGGCCAGCGTTCGAGCATTACGCCCGCCAAACCCACTGCCGCCTATTTGGCCGACCTGGCCGATCCGTTGGATCGCGCTTACGCCCATGCTTGAAAAATACACACGCGCATTCGGCGAAACGCTGTTGATGGTCAGCAGCGCATGCCTGGTGGTGTTCATCGTCGGGCTGGCGCTGGCCATCGTACTCACCACGTCAGCGCCGGGCGGCCTGCGGCCCCGGCCGCGCCTGCACCGCGTGCTATCGGTGCTGGTCAATACCTTCCGCTCAATCCCCTTCATCATCCTGCTGGTGGCGATGCTGCCCGTCACCCGCCTCATTGTCGGCACAACCATGGGCACCTGGGCCGCCGTGGTGCCGTTGAGCGCGCACCTGATCCCTTTCTTTGCGCGCGTCTCGCAGGTCGGGCTCAATGAGGTGGATCGCGGTCTGGTGGAAGCGGCACGCGCCATGGGCTGCCGCCGCTGGCACATCGTGCGCCACGTGCTGTTGCCGGAGGCGCTACCTGCGCTCATCGGCGGGGCCACCGTCACGGTCATCGCCATGATTGGCGCATCGGCCATGGCCGGTGCCGTGGGTGCCGGCGGCCTGGGCGACTTGGCCATCCGCTATGGCTACGAGCGCTACGAAACCGCGGTCATGTTCAACGTGATCGCGATCCTCATCGCACTGGTAACGGTCGTGCAACTGGGCGGCGAACGGCTGGCGCGCCGGTTTGATCACCGCCACTGACTGGCGCTGCGGATGACCCCGCCGCCCTAGTTGTGGCAGACCAGTCCATCCTGCAGTTGGCCCACCTCGAAGGCGATGTCTCCGGCGCGCTGCTCACGCGCATGCGTCAGCGCACCGCCGGTCTTCCAGAAACGCACCGCACGGTCCACGTAATCTGCAGAGACGGGATCATCGCCGCGCAAGGCGATCTGCGCGGTGGCATTGTCCGGCGCGATGTCGTTATCGAGCGTGCGGTAGAAGCGCCATTCGGGCAATTGCATGAGCCGCTGCAATACCTGGGCATCGTCAGCCAGTGCCTGGCAATCGCCCGAGAGGAACCCCCAGATGGCGCGAATCGCCGAGGGATAGAGGAGAGGCTCGGCCCCATAACGCGCGACCAACCCGTTCGCATAGGGGCTACCCTGCGCAACGCAGACCGTGTGCGCGCGCAGATCTGTGGCAGCGCGATACGGGGTATTGCGCAATACCACCAGCGCGCCCTGTCCACCGGTGTACGCCGTCGGCACGGTCTGCCACCCTGCCGGTTCCGCTTGTGCTCCGGCCAGGATCAGGTCGACACGTGCACCGCGGGGAAGGTGGCCATCCGCCGACAGGTTGACCAGCCGCAGCTTGAGTTGCAGATGCTGTGCCAGCGTGCGCGCGAGTTCGGCGTCAAAGTTGTCGGGCTCAAGCGGGGTCGGTACCCCCGGTGGGGCGGGCCGTGCATAGGCGCGCACAGCCACCGCCAGTTCACCGGTACGTTGGGCTTCACGCAACACGGGGCCGAGCGGCAACGCCGTCCAGTCGGGTTCCAGCTGATGGTGGGCCAACCAGGCCTGTACAGGGATCGGCCAACGCTCGAGCCAGTGCGGTGCGTAAGCGGCCAGGTGAGACGCACCGAACCATGCCAGCGCGCCCGCCACGGCAATCCCCAGCGCCCCCGCCAGTGGCTTGCGCCATACCGGCGCGAGCGGCGACAGGGGGCGCCGCAATGCCTGTACGTCTTCAGGCATTGAGCGTCAGCCCCTTGCGCCAGCGGGTCAGGCGCCGTTCGATCGTCGCCAGGATGGTGTTCAACGCCAGCCCCAGGAGGGCAAGCAGCAGGATGCCCGCATACATCGTCGGGATCTGGAACACCTCCTGTGAATTCAGCGTCAGGAACCCCAGCCCGGAATGCGCACCAATCATCTCTGCCGCCACCAATGCGGTCACGCAATACGTGCCTGCGAGGCGGATGCCGGTGAAGATCGACGGCGTAGCCGCAGGCAACACCACCTTGCGGAACACGAACAGGTTCGATGCGCCCATCGAGCGGGCCGAGTGGATCAGCAGCTTGTCGATCTGACGCACGCCGCCGAGCGTGCTCAGCAGCACAGGCCAGAACGACGCCCAGAAGATGATCGCCACCTTCGACAGTTCGCCAATGCCCAGAAAAAGAATGAACACCGGAAACAGCGCAAACGCCGAGGTCTGTCGGAACAGTTGGAGGATCGGATCGACAATCGCCTCGAAGCGCGTGAACCAGCCCATCAGCAAGCCAAGCGTCACACCGAGCCCGATGGCCAGCAGCAGCCCCCACAGTGAGCGCTGCAGGCTCGCGGCGACATGCTTGAGCAGCGCTCCGCTATGCGCCAGTTGCCAGATGGCCTCGGCCACCTGCGACGGCGGGCTCAGGTACGCATCACTCACAATGCCCAGGCGCGGCACGAGTTCCCACAGCAGCAGGAACCCCACCACACCGGCCAAACCCCATGCGTGGTCGCCCAGCCGGACAGCAAGCTTGCGCGTGCTCATCGTGCGGCCTCCGCAACGGCGTCCAGCCCCGCAGCATCGTGATGCGTGGTGCGGTGTACAGCTTCACCTTCGGCACGCTCGCGCGGGTCTGCGGTGGCGCCCAGTGGCCGGGGTGCTGCACTCGCATTGGCGAACTGCACTTCGTCCTTGAGGATGTCCCACGCCTGCTGGCGCAAGGCGACGAAGGCCTCGGAGTTGCGCAGCTCCGGCAGGCGCGGACGGGGCAGCGGCACCTCCAGGATCTGCTTGACGGTGCCGGGGCGGCGCGTCATCACCGCAATGCGGTCTGACAGGAAGATGGCCTCGTCCAGGCTGTGCGTGATGAAGACGATGGTCTTGCGATACTGCTCCCAGATGCGCAGCAGCTCGCCCTGCAGGATCTCGCGCGTCTGCGCATCCAGCGCGGCAAACGGTTCGTCCATCAGCAGCACGTCGGGCTTGTAGGCCAGCGAGCGCGCAATCGCCACACGCTGCTTCATCCCGCCCGAAATCTCATGCGGATAGCGTGCGCTCGCACCCGTCAGGCCCACCAGCTCCAGATGCTCCTGAGCAATGCGGCGGCGCTCCGCCTTGGACACGCCACGAATCTCCAGACCGACTTCGATGTTCTCCAGCACCGTGCGCCACGGAAACAGCGCATACCCCTGGAACACCACGCCTTGGTGCGGGTTGATGCCCGTGAGCGCCTGGCCATCAATGCGGATGCTGCCGCCGGTGCGCTCCGTGAGTCCCGCGAGGATGCTCAGGAAGGTCGACTTGCCGCAGCCGGAGGGCCCGAGCACCGACAAGAACTCGCCCTCGCGAATATCCAGGTCGAAATCCCGCAGGACGGCCACGTCTTCTGTCTGTCCCGCATCGTTGCGCACGGTGTAATCCATGCGCACGCCGCGGGCCACGATCTTGCTGCTCATCGTCGTGTCCTTCAGGCCTTGGCGTACGGATTGAACTGGTTGGTGTAGATGTCGCGTGCGGCCACCTTGCCCTTGGCAAGTTTGCCCTCGCGCTCCAGCACGTCGATGTAGTACTGAATGGGCGGCTCGGTGATGACCAGGTCATCCACATAGGCAAAGCGATCGACGAACGGCAGCTCCAGCTTGATGCGCTGCGAGACCAGCTTGCGTGCGTCTTCCGGGTTGGCGTTGACCCAGTTGCCCGCCTTGGCCAGCGCCGTCACCACGTCGCGCACCGCTTCCGGTTGTTCGCGGATGAACTTGCCGTGCGCGCTGTACGGCGCCATGCCACCCAGGCCACCATCGAGGTCGTAATCGCTCCACAACCGCACGAGGCTGTTGGCGTGATCGGCACGGCCGGAAAACGGCGCGTGGATGATTGCCAGATCCGTATTGCCCGACACCAGCGTCTGCTCCGCCTGGTCATCGGGAATGACCACGAAGTTGATCTTGTTGACGTCCACGCCCTTCTGTCGCAGAAACGTCTTGGTCACAAACTCCGCGCACGCGCCAAAGCTGTTGAAACCGATGGTCTTGCCTTCCAGGTCCTTGGGCTGGCGGATGCCCGAATCCTTGCGCACGAAGTACTTCATGTGCGGCGCCTCTTCCAGCGTCTTGCCGCCGGCGGCCACCACCTTGATATCGGCGCCGCTGGCATAGGCGGAGATGACCAGCGGCACCATGCGCGAGCCGAAGTCGATCTCGCCCGTACCCACCAGTGGAATGATTTGCGGCGCCGCCACCTTGCCGATGTAGTTGGGCCGCGTGTTGGTGCCATCGAAATAGCCGAGCTGGTCGGCCAGGTAGATCAGGTCGAAAGCCGGGTTATCGGGATACTTGAACGTGACCTTGTCGCCCGCCTTCTTGATGACGGCGGGGCCGCCGGCAACCTTGGCATCCTGCGGCCCGTCGCTACGCGAGCAGCCCACCAGACCGAGGCCCGTGCTGCCCATTGCGGCAAGCGCTGCAAGCTGTTTCAACGCCTGTCGGCGCGATTTGGGAGAAAGGGCGTTGGATGGCATCAGGCGTTCCGCAAAGGTGGACAGTCAGCAAGCGCCCAAAGCATGGGCGGAGCCTAGTATTGGATAGGCCTTCCCACACCACAACGAAGCTTTTCGCGCATCCATATCGGTTGCACGTTCGCGGTCTGAGCTCTGGGCACGGGTTTTCCTCTAATGCCCGCTGCCCCCAAGCTCCCTACAATGGTCAGTCATATAGATGAATAGTTGACCACCCTGCACACCATGCCCGCCGATCTCCGCCTGCCCCGCTACCAGCAACTGCGTGACGACCTGGCTACGCAGATCGCCCAGCAGCACTGGCGCCCCGGCGACGCCATCCCCACCGAAGCCGAGCTGGCCAAGACGTACAACGTGGCCGTTGGCACCGTCCGTAAGGCCGTGGACGTCCTCGTGGCCGAAGGCCTGCTGGAGCGCTTTCAGGGGCGTGGCACCTTTGTGCGGCGCGCCAGCTTTGCGAGTTCGCTGTTCCGCTTCTTCCGCTTCCAGACGGAAAGCGGCGAGCGCCGCATCCCAGAGAGCCGCATCCTCAAGCGCGATGTGCTCGATGCGCCGTCCGCGCCCGCTGCCGGTCTGCAGATCGAAACCGGTGCGCCGGTCATTCGCCTCACGCGTCTGCGTCTGCTGGATGGCGAGCCCATGCTGGCCGAAGAAATCTGGCTGCCGCACGACCGCTTTGCCGACCTGACCACGCTGGACCTGAGCGAATTTGGCGACCTGCTCTATCCGCTGTACGAATCGCATTGCGGCCAGATCATCGCCAGCGCTGAAGAAACGCTCACGGCCGAAGCCGTCAACGCCACCTATGCGCGCCTGCTGCGCATCCAGCCCGGTGACCCAGTGATGGTCATTGAACGCATCGCGCGCGGGTACGACCGCGTGCCGCTCGAATGGCGGCGCTCACGCGGCGCGGCGGCGCATTTCCGGTACCACGTCGACATCCGCTAGCGCCCCTCGGCTCTGCACACCCATACCTACAAGACACACAGGAGACAACACCATGCAGGCAACCTCACCGCCGTTGCTGGACGTACGCGGCGTGACGCTGCAGTACAAGACGCGCCAGCATCTGGTCACAGCCACCTACCGCGTCGACTTCCAGGTCTATCCTGGCGAGCGCTATATCCTGCTCGGCCCATCGGGCTGCGGTAAATCGACCTTGCTCAAGGCCATCGGCGGCTACCTCACGCCCACTGAAGGCGAGATCCGCCTGAAAGGCCAACCGGTCACCAAGCCGGGGCCGGATCGCATGATGGTGTTCCAGGAGTTCGACCAGCTCCTGCCGTGGAAGACGGTGAAAGAGAACGTGCTGTTCCCGCTACTCGCCACCGGCAAGCTGGGCGCGCGCGAGGCGGAAGAACGCGCCCTGCACTACATCCACAAGGTCAACCTCACCAAGTTTGCCGACCACCACCCGCACATGCTGTCGGGTGGGATGAAGCAGCGTGTGGCCATCGCACGCGGCATGGCGATGGAGCCCGACGTGCTGCTGATGGACGAGCCCTTTGCCGCGCTGGATGCCCTCACGCGCCGCAAGATGCAGGACGAACTGCTGCAGCTGTGGGACGAGACGCGATTCACTGTCCTGTTCGTCACGCACTCGATTCCGGAAGCGATCCGCTGCGGCAGCCGAATCCTGATCCTCTCGCCGCACCCCGGCCAGGTCCGCGCCGAACTGCCGAGCCTCACACGCGGTGACGAAGACCCGGAGCGCTTCAAGGCCCTCGAAGCCGAAATCCACGACATGCTGTTCGCCCGCGCAGTGGAGGAAACCCATGCAGACTGAGACCCTTTCCATGCGCACCGCCAACGTCAGCGAACGCGCGCCCGTCTACAACACGCCCGTCGCGTTCGAGCGCATCGGCGTGGTGGAAAAACCGCTGTCGATTGCCGAGCGTTTGTACGAACAGGTATGGCTGCGCAAGCTGGTCATCCTCGTCGTGCTCGCCCTCATCTGGGAAGGTGGCGCACGCTGGCTCGACAACCCGCTGCTGCTGCCGACCTTCTCCGACACCGTGCAAGCGCTGTGGGCAGGCCTCGCCAGCGGCACGCTGTTCGCACGCATCGGCACCTCCATGGAGACATTGCTCGCCGGCTATGCATTGGGCCTAGCGCTGTCGTGCGCGCTGGTGGTGCTCGGCATCAGCAACCGGCTCGGCCAGGACTTCCTGGAAACACTCACCGCCATGTTCAACCCCCTGCCCGCCATCGCCCTGCTGCCGATTGCACTGGTGTGGTTTGGCCTCGGCAACGGCAGCCTGATCTTCGTGATCGTGCACTCGGTGGTGTGGGCCGTATCGCTCAACACGCATGCGGGCTTCCTGTCGGTCTCGAACACGCTGCGCATGGTCGGCCGCAACTACGGCCTCTCGGGCATGGGGTACCTGACCAAGATCCTGATTCCCGCAGCATTCCCGTCCATCCTCACCGGCCTGAAGATCGGCTGGGCATTTGCATGGCGCACGTTGATTGCGTCGGAACTGGTGTTTGGCGTGAGCTCCGGCCAAGGCGGCCTCGGCTGGTACATCTACGAAAATAAAAACCAGCTGCAAATCCCCGAAGTGTTCGCCGGCCTGCTGACCGTCATCATCATCGGCCTGCTGGTAGAGAACCTGGTGTTCCGCACGCTGGAAGCCCGCACCATCAAACGCTGGGGCATGCAGAACTAAGCCCGTAGAAAAGACTTTGGCGACCACACCTGCACCCAGACGGTGTGGCCGTACCCTGCCCTAGATGGCGCCTTGAATTTTTGCAAGCGGGCGGAAAAAGGAAGGGAAACTGTTTGAGCGAAGCGAGTTTTTCCCTTCCCCGCCCGGTTGCGGAAATTCAAGGAGGCTTTCGCCATCTCGGGCGCGCCTCTCTTTGCTTACTTTCTCTGGCAAGACAGAGAAAGTGAGTCGGCCCCGGCAGGGGACGAAACCCCGAATGCACCACCAACAAACAACAAGGAGACAACAGATGCAGCAAACCCGCCGCACCGTCCTTCGCCTCACCATGGCCGCCACGCTGGCAGCCTCCCTCTGCGCAGGCACCATCAGCACTGCCCACGCAGAAGCCAAAGAAGTCCGCATCTCCCACGGCTACGGCATCCTCTACTTGCCCATCATGGTGATGGCCAGCGAGCACCTGCTAGAGAAGCAAGCCAAGACGGCAGGCCTCGGCGACGTGAAGGCCAGCTACCGCATCCTCGACGGCGGCAACGTCATCAACGACGCCATGCTCTCGGGCGCCTTGGACATCGCCTCCCTCGGCGTCCCAGGCTTCCTCACGCTGTGGGACAAAACCCGCGGCAGCGCCATGGAAGTCCGCGGCCTGTCATCGCTCAGCTCATCCTCGATGTACCTGATGACGCGCAACCCGAACGTGAAGACGCTGGCCGATTTCTCCGACAAAGACCGCATCGCCGTCCCCGGCATCAAGACCTCGCTGCCCGCAGTCGTGCTGCAAATGGCCGCCGCCAAAACCTTCGGCGACAAGCAGTTCAACAAGCTCGACCCGATCACCGTGCCGCTGCCGCACCCGGACGCCACCGCCGTCATGCTGGCCGGCGGCAGCCAGATCAACAGCCACATGGCATCCCCGCCGTTCTCCTACACCGAGGCCGCCGCACCCGCCCTGCACCGCGTGTTCAACACGGTAGACGTGCTCGGCAACATCACGCTGGACATGACCTACACCAGCAAGAAGTTCTACGAAGCCAACCCGAAGCTTTCGGCGGCATTCGTGGCCGCGCTGGATGAAGCGAATGCGCTCATCGCCAAGGACAAGACGAAGGCCGCGCAGATCTACATCGCGCAATCGAAGGTGAAGAGCTCGCCAGACGAGGTGAAGAAGATCCTGGACGATCCGGACTCGCGCTTCACGACCACGCCGGTGGGCGTCGCTAACTATGCTGACTTCATGCAGCGCGTGGGCACGCTCAAGAACAAGCCGGCCTCGTGGAAAGACCTCTTCTTCCCGACGGTGCAAAGCCGGCAGGGTTCGTAAGGCCGAAGTACAACGAGCAGCATCCACACGGAGGCACCTCATGGCACTGCGCATTGTCCGGCTCGGCGAGCCGCGTTCCGCTGCTGAAGGCTTGCGCATCGGCACCGTTCGACGCCCGCCGCGCGGCGTGCCCAAGGAAGAATTCGCGAGCCGCGATTTCTACGACGTGTGGATGCCGCTGCTCTCGCCCACGCCCGAACTCGTCAAGCAGGCGCAGACCGCGCAAGCCGAGCACAACGAGAAAGGCTGGCAAACCTTCGTGCGCCACTTCCGCACCGAGATGCGCGATGGCGATGCGGCGCGCCTGCTCGACATGCTGGCTGCGCTATCGCACCAGACCAATCTCTCGGTCGGCTGCTATTGCGAAGACGAGGCGCATTGCCATCGCTCAGTGCTGCGCGAATTGTTGAAGGAGCGTGGTGCTAAAGTCGTCGGCTAAACGCGTTCGCGCACGTCGCATCCCGCCGACCTACTCCCCTCAAGGAGCCCTCCATGCATCGCCGCCCACGCTTGTGGCATCGCCCGATCATTTCCGCCGCCATGGTTGCATTGGTCTGGACAGCAACGCAGGCCGCCTTCGCGCAAACCGTGCCCGACACCCTGCAGCCCGCAGACGCCCACCACACTGTCGCAGCACTGTCCGCCACCGGCGTGCAGATTTACGTGTGCAAGCGCGATGGCGACAAGCCGCTGGCGTGGGCTTTCAAGGCACCGCAGGCAGATCTGTATGACGCAGCCGGCAAGCTCGTGATCAAGCATGGTGCCGGCCCAAGCTGGGAGGCGGCAGACGGCAGCCGCATCACCGGAAAGGTTCTGCAGCAAAGCGCCAACACCGCAGAAGGCGGCGCCATTCCGCTGCTGTTGCTGCAAGCCACCAGCGCAGGCGGTACCGGCTTGCTCAGCAGCGTGCGCTACGTGCAACGGCTGCAGACCCACGGCGGCATCGCGCCCACGCAGCCTTGCACGGTAGAGGGCCAGGAAGGCCGCAGCCCGTATCTGGCGCAGTACGTTTTTCTCGACTGAAACCGCGCCCGCACTCCCCAGCGTCCTACCCCATCTGGGTGACGCCATCGCAGCCCCACAGGCCTATAACGACGGTACGCGCAGCAGGGATTCTTCCGCCGCGCGCCCCACACTCCGGGAGTACCGCCATGGGCCGCCGCTATATCGATTGCCGCGCCTTCCCCAGCGACACCAACTGTTCCGTCGCCATCAGCGCCGACAGCGATGCCGAGTTGCTCGAAGCCGCCGTGCAGCATGCTGTGTCCGTGCACAAGCACACCGATTCACCCGAATTGCGCGCGCAACTGCGAACCCTCTTCAAGGAAGGCACGCCCACCGTTGAGCCGCCAAAGATGGCGACGGCGTAAATCAGCGGCGCGCAGAGAGCGCCAGCATCAACCGCACCACGTCGCACTGGCTGTGCGTGTTCGTCTTGCGATACACATGCTTGAGGTGCGTGCGCACCGTGTCGAGCGAGATGCCCAGCGTGCGGGCAATACAGGCGGGATCGGACCCGCGCGCCAGGAGTTCGGCCACATCGGCCTCGCGCGGGGTCAGGTGGAATGCGTCTGTCAGCCAGAGGCTGGGCGGCTGCAAGGGCGCCATGCCCACATGGGCGGCCATGCGTTGCCAGCACAGCGGCAATGCCTGGGCAAGATGCGGTAACAGCGCCAGCGTCGCTGCCTGCCGCTGCGACGACAGCGGCACGCCCCGCCTGCGGTAATCCAACCACACTGAGCCACGCACTTCCGGATCGGCCACGGGCCAGGCGGCCACGCCGTTACCACGCACCCCACGCCACAGGATGTCGAGCATGCATGCGCCGCGAGACGCTGCCCAATGCCAACGCTCATCGACACGCCAGCGGACCATCGCCGCGGCATGATCGGCGCCCGAGACATCGCGCAGCACATCCATGACACCCACGGCATCGCCCGCGCAGGCGGCCACATAACACTGGCGCAGCACGGGTGCCCGGGGCGAAGGCACGGCGGCAAGAGGCGACATGAAGGCATACGGGCGCAGCGGCTCGTGGCCAGTGCGCCCGTCATGACGTAAAAAAGGGATTTGAATTATAGAAAGCGCGCTCGCCCGCGCGCTGGTCCTTTCGCCCTAAGCCGATCTCCGGATCAAGCCAGCGCGCGGCGTGCCATCCAGCGCGCGCGCAGCGTGTCATACGCCAGGTTGAAAAAGAACGTGTATGGCAGGAAGAACAGCATGATGCCGATGTCCAGCACGAAGGCTTCCCACAAGCCCACGTCCAGCCACCATGCGCCGAGCGGCACCAGCATCACCACCAGGCCGCCTTCGAACAGGCAGGCGTGCACCGCCCGCACGATCAGCGTGCGCGACAGCTGATAGCGATGCTCCACGCGCTCGAAAAGCGCATTGAAGATCATGTTCCACACCATCGCCACGCCGGCAAACATGAGCGTGAGCGCGCCCATGTGCGCGAGCGACACACCCATGATCCAGCTGAACAGCGGGGCGCAAAGAATGGTGGCGAGCAACTCAAAGCTCAGCGCGTGAAAGACGCGCTCGATAGGGGTTTTGGGTGGGATTTGCATGGCAAGACTCCGATGAGTGCGTGGCATTTTCATCGGTGCAGGCACGCTTATCCAGTTCGATAGCATCGGTTTTTCCGATATATTGGATACTTCTTCTGAGGCATGGAGCGACGAATGCGCCACTCTCCCGAAGCGTTGCTGGCCTTTGCCGAGGCCGCCACACTGGGTTCGTTTTCTGCAGCAGCCCGCAAGCTGGGCAAGCGGCAATCGACCATCAGCGAGGCCATCGGCAACCTGGAAATCGACCTCGGCCTGACGCTGTTCAACCGCAGCAGCCGCCAGCCGACCGTGACCGAAGCCGGCCGCGCCATGCTCACGCAAGTGCGCCGGGTGCTCGATGCCAGCGAACACATGGACCGCCTAGCCGCGCAAATGGCCGGCGGCCTGGAAGCACGCCTGACACTAGTGGTGTCCGACACCTACCAGTCCGATCGCTATGAACAGACGCTTGCGGCACTGGAGCAGCGGTATCCCGATCTGGAACTCGAATGCCTGATCGCGGAGCACGAAGACGTGGTCGACATCATCCAGCAGGGCCGCGCGCAGTTAGGTCTGGTGGCAGCGCAGTCGGCGTATCCGCCCGACATTGGGGCGGCAACCATCGCCGAGCGCTCGGAGATCGGCCTGTTCGTCGGGCGGCAGCATCCGCTGGCGCAATACGGCAGCAAGGAAGTCCCGCATGCGGTACTGCGCGAGGCGCGCGAACTGAAGCTGAATACCTTCGTCGACCCGGCTGGGCCACGAACGGATGGGACGCCTGCGTGCGGCTTGCGCCGGTGGTCCGCGCCGAGCTATCTGATGCTGCTGGAAATGGCCGTGCTGGGTTTTGGCTGGACGGAACTGCCGCGCTGGCTGGTTGACCACTTCGCCGCAGATCGGCTGCACGAGGTGCGTGCATGCGGCTGGCCGCGCCACGTGCTGGTGGACGCGGTGTGGTCACGCAAACGCACGCTCGGCCAGGCGGGCGCATGGCTGCTCGAAACCATGCTGGCGAGCGAGGCATAGGCCACGCTTAGAGCCGCTAACAAAACTGTCCTGGCTAGGCGTGCCGACGCAGACAGTACAAAGGTACGGCAAGGAGGCGCAACGACGCCAGGGCGGTTTTGTTAGCGGCTCTTACGCGCTACTCGTCCAGCCGCTCGATGATCAAGCGCGACAGCCGCGCGGTCTGCTCTTTCGACAGCGAAAACTCCACCCCGAACGACGGAAACGCCGAGGTCGCCGTCCCCAGCGCGGGCGAGCCGCTGGCGACCCGCCCGGTGATGGAGAAGTCTTCCTGCTGCCCGTCGACATAGGCGCTGAAATCCAGGCAGAGGCGGTCCCCGGGATGGAACGACGCGTTGACACTCTGCACCAGCGCGCCGTTCAGGCAGATGTCACGGATGACAGCGACGCGATTGGCGCTCGACGACGTTTCGCCTTCCGCGCGCATCGTGGCGCCGATGCGCACCTGCACGCGCTTCGCCTTGCGCAGTTGCACCTTGTGCACCTTGGTGGGCATGGCCAGCACGACATACGGCGCAGGAAACTGACCGGTCGACACCACGCTGCACAGCATGCTGACCACCGCACGCCCAGAGAAGCCGCGCAGCAACAGCACATCACGCGCTTCTGGCCGCAGCGTGCGCTTGGCATCGGTAGGTTGCGTGATGAAAATCGCCTCGCCTTCGATATAGCCGATCAGGCGGCAAGGCAGCGCGGCACGCTGCGGCGCCGATTTCTCCTGTACCTGCAGGACCGTACCGATCGACAGACCGGTTGCGCCCAGGCGCGGTTTGCCTTCCGGCGGCACGGGGGCGGGACCAGCCGCCGCGTCACCGGAAGGGTCGGCAGCCAGCACAGGGCCGTGGTGAAACAGCAGTCGGGCGTCTTCCGCCACCGGCACAACGGTGCCGGCTGGCAACAGCAGGCGGCCCACGCCGTCGGCCAATGCAAAGGGCAGCGGCTGTCCAATGGGTACGTCTTCCTGCGTAAGTTGCCGCGAGGGTTGGCTCATGGGCGCGCGATGTCGTGTTGTTGGAAGCCGGGCGCATGCCCTGGCAGGGAACTGCATCCATTCTGCAACACCGACCATCCGACCGGTAGCCGCGCATGCACCCGCGCGGCCCCTTGTCTGACACGCATCAACCCCAAGCGTTTGCGTCAGCCTGCGAGCGCTGTCGCCTCGATCTCGACCGCCAGGCCGTAGTGCAACGTCGGCACGGGCACCACGGCGCGCGCGGGGCGCAGTTCACCGATCCAGGCGCGGTAGAGCGCATCGAATGCAGGCCAGTGGGTTTCCATGTCGGTCACGTACACGCGCACCTGCACCAAGCGCGAACGGTCGGTGCCGGCCGCGGCGAGCACAGCGTCGACATTGGCCAGCACCTGCCGCACCTGCGTTTCGAACGGCGCGTCGACGAGCTTCTCGCCCGACGGCGTCACGGGGATCTGCCCCGCCACGAACACGAAGCCATTGGCGCAGACCGCGTGCGAGTAGTGCCCTGCAGGCGGGCGCAGGTCGGGCGCGTTCAAGTAGCGTGCTTCGCTCATGCGTCACCCAATACCAGCTTGGCGAAGCGCTGCAGATCCACGTTGCCGCCCGACAGAATCACGCCGACGCGCTTGCCGCGCACATCCACCTTGCCATTCATCGCGGCAGCCGCCCCCAGGCAACCCGTAGGCTCGACCACCGCCTTCATGCGGCCAGCGAAAAACTGCATCGTGCTCACCAGTTCTGCGTCGCTCACGGTGACGATGTCGTCGACCAGATCACGGATCACGGCGAACGTGTAGTTGCCCAGGTGCTGGACCTGCGCACCGTCGGCCAGCGTCTTGGGCGTGTCGATGTGGACGATCTCGCCCTTGCGGAAGCTTTGCTGGCCATCGTTGCCGGCCTCGGGTTCCACACCGATGATCTTGCACGCCGGATTCAGCCCACGCACTGCCGTGGCGGTGCCCGACAGCAGCCCGCCGCCGCCCAGCGGTGCTAGCACCACGTCGAGTTGACCGACCTCTTCAATCAACTCTTTGGCAGCCGTGCCTTGCCCGGCCATCACGTGCGGATGGTCGTACGGCGGGATCAGCGTCAGGCCGTGCTCTTCGGCCAACTTGCGGCCGATGGCTTCGCGGTCTTCGGTGTAGCGGTCGTAGAACACCACCTCGCCACCATAGCCGCGCGTGGCTTCCACCTTGATGACCGGCGCGTCCTTGGGCATGACGATGACGGCGCGCATACCCAGCAACTTGGCCGACAGCGCAATCGCCTGCGCATGGTTGCCCGACGAGAACGTGATCACACCCGCCTTGCGCTGCGCCGGCGTGAACTGCGACAGCGCGTTGTACGCGCCGCGAAACTTGAACGCGCCTGTGCGCTGGAAGCTCTCGGCCTTGAAGAACAGCTCGGCGCCAGTCATGGCGTTGGCGGTGGTCAACGTCAGCACCGGCGTCTTGTGGGCCGCGCCTTCCAGGCGTGCGTGAGCGGCAACAACGTCGTCGTAGGAAATCGGCAAGCTCATGGCAGGACTCAGGTTGGGGTGTTTTCGGGGAGGTAGGTGTAGACGGTGGAGCGCGCCACGCCCAGCGTTTGCGCGACTTCAGACAGTGCACGGCGCAGGTTCAGCAGGCCACTGGTGGCCAGCTCGCGCATGGCTTCGCGGCGCTGGTCGAGCGTCATCGCCATGGGGGTGGTATTGCGTGCGGCGGCAAAGTGTTCGAGCGCGGTGCGCACGTCCTCCACACGGCGTGGCGCAAGGGATTCGGGCACCGGCGGCGCAGCCACATCCACGCGCATCAGTTGCGTGAGGCCGGTGGTCACGGCGCTCAGCATGGAGACGTCCATGTTCAGGCAGATGGCGGCCACGTAGTCGCCACGGCTGTTCTTCAGGCCGATCGACGTGCTTTTGGCGGGCCGTCCATCGGGGAAGCGATTGGCGTAGTTTTCGATGACTTCCGGGAAATCCGGGTCGGCCATGCGTGCAAGGCCCATCTCGGTGGCGGCATCACCCACTTGTCGGCCCGACAGATTGTTGGCGATGGCGACGACGGAATGGTCCGCATCAGTCAGGTCGTGCAAAACGACTTCCACCAGCGGCGCCAACGTCTTGCCCAGCGCTTCGACGATCTTGCGACCTTCGCGCAGCAGGAGGTGATTTTCTTCGGCAGGCTTCATGATGCTGACGATACGTCAATTACTGACATTTCGTCAACATCATGTGCGTGGACATCACTGCCGCGTGCAACGCCCAGTCAGAAAGAAAAACGCCTGCCCAAAGGTCGAGAGAGAACGGAGGTAACGTGGGCAGGCGGGTGAAAACTCACTCAGGCAGCAGCTGCCCGGCAGGCTGCGCGGTCTCGTGTTGATCGCGCCGTGTATCGCTCACGCTGACCGGGCGGATCCGGAACCAGATGGAATACATGGCCGGCAGGAACACCAGGGTCAGGATCGTCCCGGCAAACGTGCCGCCGATGAGCGTGTAGGCGAGCGCACCCCAGAACACCGAATGCGTCAGCGGGATGAAGGCCAGGATGGCGGCCAGCGCGGTGAGGATCACCGGTCGCGCACGCTGGACAGTCGCTTCCACCACGGCCCGGAACGGATCCAGCCCTTCGTCCTTGTTGTGCTGAATCTGCCCGATCAGGATGAGCGTGTTGCGCATCAGGATGCCCGACAGCGCAATCAGCCCGACCAGCGCGTTGATGCCGAACGGCTGCCCGAACAGGATCAACGTGGGCACCACGCCAATCAGGCCGAGCGGGCTGGTCAGGAACACCATGACCATCGCCGGAATCGACCGCACCTGGAAGATGAGGATCACCAGCGTGACGGCCAGCATGATCGGGAACAGCGGCAGCATGGCCTTGGTCGCCTTGCCGGATTCTTCGATGGAACCTGCTTGGTCGATGCGGTATCCGGCAGGCAACTTCTCGATGATGGGGGCAAGCTGCTTGCTGATCGCCGTCGACACGTCAGGCGGTTGCAGACCGTCGGCAATGTCGCCGCGCACCGTGATGGTGGGCATGCGGTCGCGCCGGCGGATGATGGGCTCTTCCATGCGCACGTCGATCTTGCCCACCTGCGAGAGCGGAATGCGTTGCCCGTTGGCGCCGGCCAGCGTGAAATCGCCGATCTTGGCAGGATCGAGCCGAACGTCGCCGGCGGAACGCGCGGTCACCTGCACGGTGCGAATGTCTTCGCGCACCGCCGTCACCGGAATGCCGCTCAGCAGGAATTGCAGTTGCTGCGCGACAGCGCTGGAGGTCAGCCCCACGGCTTGTAGGCGGTCTTGCTGCAAGGTGAAGTGCAGCGTGGGGACGCGCGTGCCCCAGTCGGTGTTGACGGTGCGCATCATCGTGCTGGCGTCCATGACTTGCCGGACATCAGCTGCGATGCGACGCAAGGTCTCCGCGTCAGGGCCGGACACGCGATAGGCCACCGGGAATGGCGAATACGGACCGAACACGAGTTGTGTCACGCGCACGCGCGCCTCGGGGACAAGACCATCGGCCACCGCGTGGCGCAGGCGCAGCTTCAACGCGTCGCGCTCTTCCTGGCTGTCGGTGCGGATCACGATCTTGGCGAACGACGGGTCGGGCAACTCCGGCCCCATCGCCAGATAGAAGCGCGGCGCACCCTGGCCGATGTAGGCCGTCACGATCTTGGCTTCCTTCTGCTTGGCGAGCCAGGCTTCGAGCTTGGCAGTGGCTGCGTCGGTCTGGTTGATCGACGTGCCATAGGGCATCTGCACCTCGACCAGCACTTCAGGGCGATCCGAGATCGGGAAGAACTGTTTCTTGACCACCGCCATGCCCGCGATCGCCAATGCGAAGAGGCCCACCACCGCCCCCGCAACCAGCCATTTGCGCGCAATCACACGACCGAGCAGTTGGCGGAAGCGGTTGTAGCGCGGCGTGTTGTAAATCGCATCGTGGCCGCCTTCGACCTTTTTGAAGTCGGGCAGCATCTTCACGCCCAGGTACGGCGTGAACACCACCGCCACCACCCACGATGCAATCAGCGCGATGCCGACGATCCAGAACATGTTGCTGGTGTATTCACCCGCAGTAGAGCGCGCGAAGCCGTTGGGCATGAAGCCGACGGCCGTCACCAGCGTGCCCGAGAGCATGGGCGCCGCCGTGTGGCTCCACGCATAGGCTGAAGCGGCCACGCGGCTGTAGCCCTCTTCCATCTTCACCACCATCATTTCGATGGCGATGATGGCGTCATCGACCAGCAGGCCCAGCGCCAGAATCAAAGAGCCCAACGTGATGCGGTCGAAGTTCTTGCCTGTCGCGGCCATCACCACAAACACAACGGCAAGCGTAAGCGGCACAGCAGCGGCCACCACTAGGCCAGCGCGCCACCCCATGCTGACGAAGCTCACCAGCATCACCACCAGCAGCGCGGCAAAAAACTTGAGCATGAACTCGTCAACAGACGCGGCGATGTTGACCGCCTGGTCCGTCACCTTGGTCAGGCTCACGCCGAGCGGCATGTCCGCATTGATGGCACCGACTTCCTTGTCGAGTGCCTTGCCGAGGTCGAGCCCGTTCCAGCCCTCGCGCATCACGATGCCCAGCAGCAAGGCAGGTTGCCCACCATTGCGTACCATGAACGTGGCCGGATCTTCATAGCCGCGCTTGACGGTAGCGATGTCCGACAGCTTCAACGTACGGCCCTGCGATACCACGGGCGTATCGCGAATCTTCTGCAGCTCGTCGAATGCGCCGTCCAGGCGGATGAACACCTGCGGCCCTTTCGTTTCTACCGAACCGGCAGCCGTCAACGCATTCTGGCTGTTGAGCGCGGCAAACACGTCTTGCGGGCTCACCCCCAGCGTCGCCAGCCGATCATGTGAAAACTCGACGTAGATGCGCTCCGCTTGCTCGCCGATGATGTTGACCTTCTTCACGCCGGCCACGTGCAGCAGGCGCTGGCGCAGCGTCTCCGCATCGCGCACCAGCGCACGTTGCGGTTCGCCCTGCGCCTTGAGTGCAAACAGGGCAAAGGTCACGTCCGAATATTCGTCATTGACGATCGGCCCGATGACGCCGGCCGGCAGGTTGCCCACCTCATCGCCGACCTTCTTCCGCGCTTGATAAAACTCCTCCTGCACTTCCGACGGCGGCGTGCTGTCGAGCAAGGTCAACGTGGTGAATGCGAGGCCCGGTCGCGTGTACGTTTCCGTGCGGTCATACCAGCGCAGCTCCTGCATACGCTTTTCGATCTTCTCGGCCACCTGGTCCTGCATTTCCTGCGCGGTGGCGCCAGGCCATACGGTGATGATGTTCATCACCTTGACCGTAAACGCCGGGTCTTCCGCGCGCCCCAGCTTGAAGAAAGCGATGAGGCCCGCCAGCGAGATCAGGCAGATGAGGAACAGCGTGACGGCGCGCTCGCGCACGGCGAGCGCCGATAGGTTGAAACGGCCTTGGCTCACAGTCGCACCCCCGCGATGGCTGTGCTGGCGCCCTGCCCCGCCACGCGGACTTGCTGGCCCTCGCGCAGCAGTTGGGCACCCAGCGCGACAATGCGGTCGCCTTGCTTCACCTGGCCGGCAATGCGGGCACCTTCGTCACCCAAGCGCACGATGTTGATGGAGCGCCACGACACTTTGGCCGGCTCCCCTTGGATGACCCACACGCCGGGGCCCTTGCCCGCATCGAACACTGCACCGAGGGGTACCTGCAGATCGCCCGGCGCAGCGGCCAACCGATCGGGAATCTGAATCGTGACGGTAGCGCCCAGCGGCGCATTGGCCAGATCGCCATCGAGCACATAGCGCGCTTCATACGTGCGGGTCAGCCGATCGGCGGCATCCGACAACTGCCGCAGTTTGGCTGGCGTGCCGTCGCTTTCCTTGCCGAACAACGTGGCCTGCGCAACCGAGCCGATGGCGGGTCGCAACGTTTCTGGCAACTGGACCACCGCTTCACGGCGGCCGGCATGCGCCAGGCGCACCACCGCCTGCCCCGCGTTGACGACCTGGCCCGGCTCGGCCAGCGTTTCCATGACCACGCCGTCGCCATCGGCAACGAGTTCCGCGTAACGGCTGGCATTGCGCGCGACATCCGCTTGCGCTTCAGCGGCGCTCAGTTGCGCTTTGGCCGCGTCCGCCGCGGCCTTGGCCTGGTCGTAGGCGGAGGCAGAAATCGCGCCGGTCCCGCGCAGATCGCGGTAGCGGGCTTCATCTTCCGCCGTCTGCTGCGCGCGTGCACGGGCAGCCGCTACGGCTTCCTGCTGCGCATGCGCGGCGAGCTTCAGATCGACCGGGTCGATGCGCATGAGCGGCTGCCCGCGCTTGACGGTCTGCCCGGCGTCCACCAACCGCTCCAGCACCTTGCCAGGCACACGGAAACCGAGGTCGCTCTGCACCCGGGCAGCCACGACACCCGTGAACGACCGGGATGCCAACGCCACGGGCTGGACGAATGCAGCGCGCACCAAGGGGGCCTCGGTGCGCGGGTCGGCAGGGGCCTTTTCGCCGCAAGCGATCAACGCCAGCGGCAACGCAAGGACAGCGGTAGAGGTAATAAAGCGACGCGAAAGCATGAAAGCCCCATCGACAGGATGATCTGGGCTTTCATTCTTGTTCATGTGACCAATTTAGTCAATGGTCACAAATAAAAATCCTGCGCGTCAGGGGGACAGGCTTCGAAGCACGAGACTGGAAAGTAGCCCCGGCGCCACCTCCGTGTAGTCGAAGCTGTACTGCAAAAGCAACGGGTTCATGTATGGGCGCATGACCAGGTAGATGGCCGCCGTGGCTTCGTCCAACGGCGTCTTGCGCTCAAAGTCTCCGGTCTCGCGGCCCTCCTGCAGCACATCGCGCAGCAGTTGCTGGATGCGGCCTTCATAGGCGATCACCGACTGCCACCGTTCGGTCGCTGCCGAGGCGGCAATTTCGTACAACTTCCGGTCATGGGAAAACAGCCGAAGACTGGCTTCCGTCAAGGCTTTGAACATGCGACGGAGCTTCTCCGGCGGGGACCCGGCCTCGGCCAGGGCGGCATTCACATCGGCCTCGATCTCGCGCAGACAGTTGGCGCAAATCATCTCGCCAATGGCCTGTTTGGACTCGAAGAACTTGTAGATGTAGGCCTTGGAAAAACCAATGGCCTTGGCCAGATCGGACACCGCGGTCTTCTCGTAGCCGTAGCGGCTGAAGTGCTCGGTAGCGGCGGCGACGATCTGGTCTCGCACGTCATGGTCCGCTGGGCCGCGGGCGGAAACGGGGTAGGGAGTGGTTTTCATGGGCTCCAGCTTACGCCAGTCGAGATAGTTGAACAACTTGTGACCAATTTGTACTATAGTCACTCAAAACTTCAATGGTCTTTCGATGGACGTCACCATGTTGCCAAAACACTCCCTTACGGCCCTTCTCGCTGCCAGCCTAGCGACCGGGTGCGCCGTCGGCACGGACTATGTGAAGCCCGATGCACCGGTTCCCGCTCGATTCCTGGGTCAGACGTCGATCGAGCAGCGGCCCACCCATGCCGCAGCGGATCTGTCCACGTGGTGGGCCGGCTTTGGCGATCCGCAGCTCACACGCTTCGTCCAACTCGCGCTGGAACAGAACCTGGATCTCGCCCAAGCCTTCGCCCGCGTCACGCAAGCGCGCGCCGGCCTGGGTGCGGCCAATGCCGCGTTGCTGCCCTCGGGCAATGTCACAGGCCAAGCGGCGCGTGCATACCAGTCCGTTGAAACGCCTTTAGGCCGCGTGTTGAATGCAAGGCCCGGCTTCGATCGCTACGGCAACGCGTTTGAGGCCGACGCCAACGCCAGCTGGGAGCTGGACGTATTCGGCGGACTGCGCCGTGGCCGAGAAGCGGCACTCGCCGACTACCAGGCCTCGCAGGCGGGCGCAGTGGCCACACGGCTGGCCGTGGCCGCACAGACGGCCGATATCTACATCACCATCCGCGGCCTGCAAACGCGTCTGAAAGTGGCCCGCCATCAGGTCCAGACGCAGCAGGAACTGCTCTCCACCATCAACCTGCTGTATGGCAAGGGACTGGCGGCTGAGCTTCAGGTCCGGCAGGCCGAAGGCGCGCTCGCGCAGGTGCGCGCCTCCATCCCGCAGCTTGAGACCGGCCTTGATGCGGCGATGAACGCGCTGGACGTGATGCTCGGCGCATTGCCGGGCACGCATCGGGTGGAGCTTGCGCAAGACGCCGACATTCCGGCCGCGCCGCAAATCGTCATTAACGGATCGCCTGGCGAGTTGCTGAGGCGCCGGCCGGATCTCATCGTTGCCGAACGTCGCCTGGCGGCCTCCAATGCGCGCATTGGCGTTGCCATTGCGGAGTACTACCCGAAGTTCTCGCTCAGCGGCCTGCTGGGGAGTGCCACGTCGGTGGGCGCCGGCAGCCTGTTCGGCAGTGGCGCCAGTCAGTTTGCTGGCGTGCTCGGCCTGCGCTGGCGCCTGTTCGATTTCGGCCGCATCAACGCGCAGATCGATCAGGCCAAGGGACAAGAGGCGGAGATGCTGGCCGCCTACCGGCTCGCCGTGCTGCGTGCCACGGAAGACGTGGAAGACGCGTTCTCTGCGCTGGTCAAACGCGAGGAACAAGCGGCCGTGCTCACGCAAGGTGTCGATTCGCTCAGCCGCGCGCGGAATGCTTCGTTTGCCGCATACCAAAAAGGCGTCGTCAGCCTGATCGAAGTGCTGCAAGCCGACGAAAGCCTGTTGCGTGCATCGGATGCACGCGCACAAGCCCAAACAGAATCGGCGCGCGCTGCCGTGGCCGCCTTCAAGGCGCTGGGCGGTGGCTGGCAGCCCGAGTCTTCGACCGCCATTGCCAGTCAATAGCCAATAGCGCGCACTGAAGCACCCATTTACCGCAAGTCCCGCTCACCCATACAGAAAGAAGCTGCCATGTCGAATTCCAAAGTTGTCGTGATTACCGGCGTGTCCTCGGGCATCGGTCGTGCCACCGCTGCAAAGTTTGCCGTGCAAGGCTGCCGCGTCTTTGGTACCGTGCGCAACCTCGCACGCACGCAGCCGATCGCCGGTGTGGAACTGGTCCAGATGGATATCCGCGATGAAGCCTCGGTTCAGCAGGGAATCGAGACCATCATCGCGCGAGCCCAACGCATCGATGTGCTGGTCAACAGCGCCGGCGTCGGGCTGCTCGGCGCGATTGAAGAAACGTCGATTGCCGAAGCACAGACGCTGTTCGACACCAACGTGTTCGGCATCCTACGCACCACGCAGGCCGTATTGCCGCACATGCGCGCGCAACGCTCGGGGCGCATCGTCAACATCAGCTCGGTGCTCGGTTTTCTGCCGGCGCCGTATATGGGTCTGTATTCCGCATCCAAGCATGCGGTGGAGGGCATGTCGGAAACGTTGGATCACGAAGTGCGCAAGTTCGGCATCCGCGTGTCGCTGGTCGAGCCCTCATTCACCAAGACCAGCCTGGATGCCAATGCGCCCCACGCAGCCTCCAAGGTGTCGGCCTACGACGCGGAGCGTGGTGTCGTTTCGCAGGCCATTCAAAAGAGCATCCAAAAGGCACCGGACCCGGATGGCGTTGCCAGCACGATCGTCGATGCCGCCCTGGGTGCGTGGAAGATGCGCCGCACGCCAAAGGGCGAAGCTTCGCTTCTGAGCAAGCTGCGCCGTTTCATGCCTGCTGGCCCCGTCGATGCAAACCTGCGTAAAGCGTTCGGGCTCGCCTAATGCGCACTGGCCTGCACGCACGCGCAGGCCAAAACTCAACAAAGCTCATGACGGGTCACGCATCCGATGTGACGACCAACCAGCATCCTGAATAAAGCTCATCAAACCCGCCCCGTTCATTGAAGTTTGCCGCGATGCCTGACAGGATGGGCGCGTCGTCAAGCCATGCGACGTACCAACAAGAAGATCGGGGAGCTCGTGTGATGAAGGGGCAGTACGTAGGGGCAATCCGCCCAGCAAGAAGCATGTGCGCGGCAATGGACACAACGCCGCGCGGCAACCAACGGGACTGCGTTGTCCGCGCTCACAACGGACACGGAGCCCAGCACGCCAGGGCGACCGCAAACCCGGCTCTCTAAGCGGTTGGGCGGGATGGGTACGCAGTGCCGCTGCATCGCTTGCAGCATTGGCCAAGTCTTCGCTTGCATTGCCAACATGCGGTTGCCCAAAGCCATCGCATGCCGTGCAGCGCCGGCCGGCTCGCGTCCACGCACACACCGTGTATTGCATCGGGTGCGGCTGCTCGGTCTTGCCGCTCTGTTCGCGGTGCAATCCGTCCACGCTGCACCGCCGGACACCTGGGATTTCTCCATCGAACGTGCACCGCTCGAGCACGTCTTGATGGAGATCACCCGCGTGACCGGCCAACACGTGTCGTTTCCTTCCGGCCTCGCGAACGGGTTGGTGGCGGGTCCGATCGAGGGCACCATGTCGGCCCCACAGGCGGCGCAACTGGCACTCAAGGGCAGCGGCCTACAACTCGCCACGTTGCCCGACAACACGCTCACCGTCGTGCGCACAACCGACGCGCCGCACGACCTCGGCACCCTCCCGCCAGCCGAGGTGCACGCACGGGCGAATGGCGATTTTGCCGTCTTCACAACGGCCTCCATCAAGCACGTCGAGATGCCCATTACGACGGTGCCCCACGCCGTCAGCACACTCCCCAGAGACTTGCTCGTCAGTCAGAACGCGCCCTCACTCAGCGATGCGCTGTCGTTGGCCGGCGTCTCGTCCATGTCGCTCGACCCCACGGCCCACCCAAGGTACGCGACACGGGGTTTCATGACAGGACAGACCTCGGTCGATGGCCAGCCGGACAAGATAGCGTCGCTACGGCCAGTCGAGGCAGTGGAAGATGTTTCGGTGATCAAGGGCACGCATGCTGACATTGGCGGCGTGCCGACCGCCGTGGGCGCCATCAATGCCAATCTGCGGGCACCGATGACCACGCCACAGCGCACCGTGTCTGTGGAGATCGGATCGCATGCCGAGCGCAAAGCCGTGGTGGATCTGGCCGGGCCCATCGGTTCGACCGACCTCTCTTACAGAGCGGTGGCGCTGGAGGACACCACCGCCAACAGTGATTCCGGATACGCCGGTCGTCGCAGGCGCTACGGGCTTGCGGCGCTCGGGTGGCACGATGCCGCCACCGAAGTCACGGTCGGACTGGAATCCGCCGAGAGCCGCCAGCCCATGCCGCCGGCCACGTTCGCACTCGATGGCGCGCCCGTCCGCCTGCCCATGCAAAGCCCGCTGGGCAACGCCGACGACAACGTGCGCGCCCGCGCGAGCCGCACCTACTACAAGGTATCGCGTGATCTGACCGACGATTGGGCCCTGCACGCTCGTGGCATGTACGAAACGCTCACCGAACAGACAGCGCTGTGGCATTTGGCGCCGGTGATCAACAACACGGCGCCCATGGCAACGTTCAATATGGGCGACCGCACCGACAACACCGCGTGGGCCATCTCCAACGAACTGACGGGCAAGTTCATGCATGGGCCGTTCGAGCACGCGTTGACGCTCGGTTGGGATGAGTTCCACGAGCGGCAGGACATGGCCTTTGCAGCGCCCCCTGTCGTGATGCCTCAGAACCCGTTCGCGCCTGTCCCACTGCCACCGGCCACGTTTGTGCCCGGGATTCAGGCGTCGCAATCGGTGCGGCAATCCGTGTTTCGCGTGCGCGACCAGATTGCCATTGGCGCCCGCTGGGAACTGTCCGGCGCTCTGTACGTGAATGACTACGTCGCCAAACTGCCGCGCGCGCAACTTCAGGGTTCCGCGTGGACGCCATCGCTGGGCCTGCTCTACAAGCTGACGCCGCACACCGCATGGTTTGCCGACTACTCACGCGGTTTCCACATCAACACTGGCTACTTTGACACGGGCGAGGCCCTGCAACCCGAGCGGAGTCGCCAGCTGGAGACCGGACTGCGCTGGGCAGATGCCAACCGCGCGCTGACGATGCAGGCAGCGCTCTATCGCATCGATGCGCACAACGTGAGGCTGGTAGATGTCGCGCCCCCAGGCTTCGACACACAAATCGCGCAACAGAGCAGCGAAGGGCTGGAAGCCTCGATGCAGGGCACCGTGATGCCGGGCTGGGACACGTCGATGTGGGTGACCCTGTCTCGCGTATCCGGCACGCTGCGCACAGGGTTCCTGCCGCAGACGCCTTTCCTGAGCGGGTCGCTTTGGGCGACCTACACCACGCAGGCCGGCCAATGGAAAGGCACAGGCGTTGGCCTTGGCGTAACGGGGCAACGCAGCGCCCCATGCTATGGCGACACCCCGTTCCACATGCCAGGCTTCGTACGCGTCGACGCCAGCCTCTTCTGGCATCAGAAGGCCTGGAGCGTCGATCTCTTTGCGCGCAACCTCTTCAACATCCACGCGTACGGCAACGCGCAATCCGGCAATTTCATCCCCGTTCAGGCGGGCCGCACGCTGGCCTTGCGCGTCACACGCAGCTTCTGATTTCAGCTGCTCAGGCCATGCCGTGGCCCACGGCTCAGCTTAAAGCTGGCTCATGCCGCCATCGGCAATGATTTCCGTGCCGACGATGAACGCCGATTCCGGCGCCGACAGATGCAGGACCGTCGAGGCAATCTCTTCCGAGCGGCCAAAGCGGCCCAGCGGCACCTGGCTTTGGATCTGCGCGGCCGTGGCGGCCAGCGTGTCGGCATCCATGCCCAGCTTGCCGTACAGCGGCGTCGTCACGGGGCCGGGACTCACCACATTCACGCGGATGCCCGAGCTGAGCAGCTCCGCCGACAGCGTCTTCGCCAGCGAGATCAGCGCCGCCTTGCTCGCTGCATACACCGACGAATTCGGCATGCCGATGTGTGCGTTGATGGAGCCGTTCAGCACGATCGACGTGCCCTTGTTGAGCAGGGGCAGCAGCGCCTGGATCTGGAAGTACGCGCCCTTCACGTTGGCGTTGAACGTGGCATCCCACAGCGCCTCGTCGATCTCCGGGAACGGCGCGAGCTTGGCCATGCCGGCGTTGATGAACACAGCGTCCAGGCGCACGTCGGCCTCTTGCAATTGACGTGTCAGCTCGCGCGCCGCGGCCACGGTGCCGGTTTCATTACGGATGGCGATAGCGCTGGCGCCGAGCGTGGCACGTGCCGTTTCCAGCGCCGCTGCATCGCGCCCAGTGATGACCACGCGGGCGCCTTCCTTTGCAAATGCCTGGGCGGCTGCCAGGCCAATACCGCTGTTGCCGCCAGTGACCAGAACGGTCTTGCCTTCGAAGCGATTCATGATGTCCTCCGGGGTTGGAAAATTCGGGAAAATTGAACTTGAACAATCGCGTGACTGCAGTGTGGACGCGGCCAAGCGGTTTGCCATACGATCCAGCCGATGAACACGTTCGAAGGAATTGCACATGTTGACGGACGAAGAATTGGCCCTGCTGGAAGCCATCCGGCAGACGGGCAGCCTGTCGCGCGCAGCCGCGCAACTTGGCAAGGCGCCATCGACCGTGTCGTACGCGGCGCGACAGCTAGAGCAACGCTTCGATGCCCTGCTGTTTGATCGGCGCCGCTATCGGCTGCAGCTCACGCGTGCAGGGGTGCTCCTCACCGAAGAAGCCGCACGGCTGGCGCAGGACGTGTCGCGCATCACACAGCGCGTGCGGCAGGTGGCCAACGGCTGGGAAGACCGGCTGTGGATCGTGACGGATGAACTGCTGGAATTCGAATCGCTCATGCCTGTGATGCACGCGTTCGATGCGCTGCAATCCGGCGTGACGCTGCGCGTGACGCACGAAGTGCTCGCTGGCACGTGGGAGGCGCTGCGCGATGGGCGCGCCGATCTCGTCATCGGGGCCACCAATGAGCCGCCTTCCATCCCCAACCTTGGGTGGTTCGAGTTGGGCGTGGTGGAGTGGGTGTTTGCGGTGTCGCCACGGCATCCGCTGGCAGCCATTCAGGCGCCGCTCACGCGCGAGGACATTGCCCGGCATCGCGCCGTGGTGGTCGCCGATTCGGCACGGGCCACAGCAGGCCGCGCCTACGGCATGCTCAGCGGGCAGCCGACGATGGCCGTGCCCAGCATGCGCGCCAAGACGCTCGCCCAGCGCGACGGGCTTGGCGTGGGTTGGCTGCCGAGGCATCGCGTGGCGTCGCTACTGGCCCGTGGTGAGCTGGTGGAAAAGCGCACCACGGACCCACGCGAGCCCAATCTGCTCTATGTCGGGTGGCGCCGAAGCACAGACGGCGAAGGCCGCGCACTCCAATGGTGGCTCGAACAACTGCGACAACCTCGTCTGGCCACCCGCTTGGTGCGGGGCCTGGACAGCTTCGCCTGAAGGTTCGCCTGTGCCCTCTACGCGGCTTGGGAAGAAACCCGCATGCAAACGTTTTCTTTCAGAGAGAAGACTACAGATCTGGGAGCCCGCGCCGATTGATTGCCAGGTCTCGCATTTCCCGCAGAACAATTCACGCGCAAAAGCGATTAAACGTTTGCTTTAAATCGCTTGAAGTGATGTTGCACCGCCGCGCCATGCGGCAGCGGGTAGAGCAGCCGAGATTCCCTCTGATTTTCTTCCCGCCACATCCATGATTTCCGCTTGCGCTCGGCTTCTGAAAGCGATTCCGATTTGCCTGACCCTTGCCGCATGTGGTGGTGGGGGCGACACCACCGGTGATGTGCCACCCAGCGCGGCGCAGCCCACGACGCCTGTCGGAACACCGACTGGCCCTTTGCCACCCTCCTCGCCCACCTCGCCCCCCACGGCCCCGCCGACAACTCCGTCTAGTTACACCGTTGCGGGCACGGTCGCGGGCTTGCTCGATTACGGAAGCCTCACGTTGGTCAACAACGGCGCCGATCCGATCGTCCAAGCTGCCGACGGCAGTTTCAGCTTTTCTGCGCCCGTCGCAGCGGGTGGCGCGTATGCGGTCTCGGTCAACGCCAAACCGCTCTGGCAGTCGTGCTCCGTTGCAAACGGCAGCGGGCTGGCCAATGGCAACGTCAACAACGTCAGCGTGACGTGCACAGTCGCGCCGTCAACGGTGTCGACCATCGCCGGATCCACCACAGCGGGCAATGTCAACGGCACAGGGTCAGCCGCCTCGTTCCGCCAGCCCAGCGGTATCGCGCGGGACGCCTCGGGCAACCTGTATGTGGCGGACTATGGCAACCACGTCATTCGCAAAATCACGCCGGGTGGCGTTGTCACGACGCTGGCCGGCACGGGCAGCCCGGGCCATGTCAACGGCATGGCGAACAGCGCCAAGTTCGTGACCCCGGTCGGCGTTGCCGTGGCGGCCAGCGGCAACGTCTACGTGGCGGAGTTTTACGGCAACGACATTCGCAAAATCACGCCCGGCGGCATCGTGACCACGCTTGCGGGTTCGGCAACCGCCGGCAGCACCGACGGTATCGGCGCAGGCGCTTCGTTCAACAACCCACTTGGTATTGCGGTGGATGCAAACGAAAACGTCTATGTGGCCGATTACAGCAACAACATGATCCGCAAGATCACGCCGGCCGGCGTGGTCACCACGCTGGCCGGCTCAACCACCGCAGGCATCGACAACGGCGCTGCGGCACTCGCTACCTTCAACGGCCCTTCGGGCATCGCACTCGCGCCATCGGGCACGCTGTACGTGGCAGAGTGGTTCAACTGCGATGTTCGGCAGATCTCCGCCGCGGGCGTCGTCACCACACTGGCCGGCTCCGGCGCGTGCGGCAGTGACGACGGTGTTGGCGCAGCGGCCACGTTCCTGTCGCCGGCCGAGATGACGATCGGCACCAACGGCGTGCTCTACGTCGCCGATGACGGCAACAACATGGTCCGCATGGTGACGCCTGCCGGCGTGGTCGCCACCTTGGCCGGCACGGGCTGGTCCGGGAGCGACGACGGCGACGGCAGCACCGCGACATTCAATGAGCCGTCCGGCATCACCGTTGACCCAAGCGGCAATCTGTATGTCGCAGAACGTGCCAATCACCTGATTCGCAAGATCGCACCGAACCCGTAAAAGCCCCGTAAGCGCACTGAGTCCCAAGGTTCGCCCTGCGGAGTGATCTCGCCTATGCTGGATGACGCTTGCGCCGCACGCCGTGCGCGTGCATTGGCTAGAAACGCCCGAACTGTTGCGCAATCGTTAACGCCACACCTGATGCCGAGCGCATTGTCCTCAGACAAACCCTCGGTCTGGTCAACGCGCGCGACCGGCTGGCGTTATTCGATCACGCACGTATTCCGTGCCTCGTTGAGGGTCTCGATATGAAACTGTCTGCGTTGATGTTTTCGGTGGGTGCGCTGATGATGGGTTCGGCGTTTGCACAGGGCACGGCCGCACCAGCCACCGCACCGGCGGCGGCACCGGCTGCCGTCCACGCCGTCTGCAAGGACGGCACGCCGTACAGCGGCGCGACGCTCAAAGGCGCCTGCCGTGGCCATGGTGGCGTCGACAAGAAAGCCAGCGCGGGCAGCGCTCCGGCCGCAGCCGCACCGGCTGCCACTGCGCCCGCCGCTCCAGCAGCGGCTCCGGCCCCGGCACCTGCCACGCCAGCCAAACCTGCAGCCGCAGCCCCCGCCAAGCCGGCTGCAGCCGCAGCGGCCACCGTCGCCCCTGGCGGCGGCCCCGACAAGGTGTGGGCCAACGCCGCCACCAAGGTCTACCACTGCCCGGGCGACCGTTACTACGGCAAGACCAAGCAGGGCGAATACCTGACCGAGGCCGACGCCAAGGCCCAGGGCATGCGCCCGAGCCACGGCAAGGCCTGCACCAAGTAAGCCACGCCGGCAAGCCAGCCCGCACGCCGCGGCCCGGTTGGGTCGCGGCGTCTTCCTTTTCTGCTATCCGTATCACGATTCCACTGCCCGACCGCCGCACTGCATGCCACCCCGCTACGAACACCCCGCCACCGCGCTGCAACACCCGGATCGTTTCGCACCGCTGGGCACCCCGCCCCTGCCGACCCAGCAACGCGTGCTGCGCGACGTCATTGCCGGTTTCTCGATTGCGGGCCTGCTGCTGCCCGAAGCGGTGGCCTATGCAGGCATCGCCAGCCTGCCGCCGCAAGCCGGGTTGATCGCGCTGCTCTGCGGCCTGGTGGTCTATTCGTTGATCGGCACGAGCCGGTTTGCGATCGTCTCGGCCACGTCCTCATCGGCGGCGGTGCTGTTTGCGACGGTGCTCTCCGAGCCCGGCACCAACGGCGCGACGGCCCTCACACTGGCGGCCGCCCTCATCATCGCGACGGGTGTGCTGTTCATCCTGGCGGGTGCGGCACGGCTGGGCGGCATGTCCGACTTCATCGCCCGACCCGTGCTGCGTGGTTTCACATTTGGGCTGGCGTTGACCATTGTCGTCAAGCAGCTCCCGAAGATCCTCGACGTGGCCGTGCACCACAGCGACACGCCGCGCATTGCGCTGGAGCTGATCACTAGCGCCGCCAATGCCAACCGCTACAGCACGGCGCTGGGGGCGGTGGCGCTTGCCCTGCTGTTTGGCCTGGGGCGCTGGGGCGGGCGCATTCCCGGCACGCTGGTCGTCATCGTGCTGGCCATCGCAGGCGGCTACTGGGGCGACTGGCACGCTTACGGCATCGCCGTGGTCGGCCACATCGACCTGCAGAACATCAGCGTGGGCGTGCCCGACCTCAACCGCGCGCAATGGATGCAGAGCGCGGAACTCGGCTTTGCGTTGATGCTGATTCTCTACGCCGAGTCGTATGGCTCGATCCGCAACTTCGCGCTTAAACACGGCGACAGCATTTCCGCCAACCGCGACCTTGTCGCCTTGGGCTGCGCCAACCTGCTGTCCGGCCTGCTGCACGGCATGCCAGTGGGCGCGGGGTATTCGGCCACCTCCGCCAATGAGGCGGCCGGTGCGCAATCGCGCCTGGCCGGGCTGTGCGCGGCGGCCGTGGTGGCGCTGATCGTGTGGTTGTTTCTGCCGCAGCTGGCGCGCATTCCCGAGCCGGTACTGGCGGCCATCGTCATCTTTGCGGTCAGCCACTCGCTGCATCCGAGCGTGTTCAAACCGTACTGGACGTGGCACCGTGATCGGCTGGTCGTGATTGCCGCGCTGTTGGCCGTGCTGGTGCTGGGCGTGCTGCATGGCTTGCTGGCCGCCATTGGCGTGAGCCTGTTGCTGACGCTGCGCAAGCTGTCCGAACCCAACGTGAGCGTGCTCGGCCGCCTGCGCAACAGCCACGACTTTGTCGATGTGTCCTTGCACCCCGAAGCCAAACCGCTACCCGGCGTGCTGATCGCGCGGCCCGAAGTGCCTTTGTTCTTCGCCAATACAGAACGCGTGCTGGGTCAGGTGCGCGCGCTGCTGAAGGCACAGCCTGAACCGGCGCTGCACACCATCATGCTGAGCCTGGAAGAAACGCCCGACGTGGACGGCTCCGCCATCGAAGCGCTACGCATCTTTGCCGCCGAATGTGCGGCGCGCGGTTTGCGATTGATGTTCGTGCGACTCAAGCCGCGCGCGCTCTCCGCCCTGCAACGCGCCACCGACGAGACACTGCGCCCCGCCATGCTGCATGAGTTGAGCGTGGACGAATGTGTGCAGTCGCTGGCAGACAGTGCACAGCCTGCCTAATCGCCGCCGCCCCCACCGCTACAGCTGCTGCAACTGGAGCAGCTCGAACAACTCGAACCACCTGAACAACTGCTGCAACCGCTGCTGCGGCGCTTGGTGGCGGTGCCGAAGCCCTCGGTACTGCCATCGATGCGGCGGCTGGCGAAATCCGCGCCGCACTGCATGACCTCGCCGCCGGGCAGGATCGTGGCGCAGTCGGGCACGTAGTAGAAGCCTTTGGGAATGGCGAGTTGGTGGTCGATGGCAAACAGCAGCGGCAGGCGCTTGGGCTTGCGTGGATTGATCGACTCATCCTTGCAAGCCCACCACCACGCGCGCCGCAACCCGATGTTGGATTGCTTGCGCACCGGCGACAACGCTGCCGACGGCAGGTGATCGAGAAACTTGCCGAACGCGCGACCGCAGAAGGCCCGGTATTCACGCGTGTAGAGAATGAACTCGTGCCACAGATCGTCCACCACGCGCGAGGGCATCGACACGTAATCGCAGCCGCTGCGCAAGTGGACGAGGAAGAACTGACGCAGCCCGCGTACGACCTGCTCGCGCTCTGCCGAGCTCAACGTCGGGTGCTTCTCGGCAAAGCGTTCGAGCAGTCCAGGCGGCCAAGCGTAATACTGGATATAGGTTTCACGCCGGCCGCGCTGGCGATTGCTCAGCATCGTCAGCAAGATCAGCACCGCAACCAGGGCTGCGGCCAGCCCAAAAAACGTCCCCAAGACAGCCATTCGATCCCCCGACCGTGTTGTTGGCGCAGGCATTATGCCGCGCCATCACGCGCCCGACACCGCACGCTCGACATCAGGCTGCCGTAACACCGGGCACGGGCAACGGAGACGAGGGCGTCAGCGCGCGGCGTTACCCGCCACACGCGCACCGTCGAGGATGATGCGCGCCAGCTTGGCGTAGTCGCCATCAAAGTGATGGCCGCCCGGCAGCTTGACGAGCTGGACCTGCTTCGGGTCGAGGCCCGGGCAATTGGTGTCTTTCTCTTCCTTGCCGTAGATGCACATGCCGAGCCCTGTGGGCAGCTTCTGCATCTCGGGCAGGATCAGCAGCCCAGCGCTGCTACTCGACACCCAGTTGGTCATGTGGAACTCAAAATCGGCGCGCTTGCCCAGGCCCATCATCACGGCCAGGGCAACGTGCTCGCGCGATGCGGCCGGCAGACGGTTGACGATGAAGGGCAGCACATCCGCGCCCTGCGAATAGCCGATCAGCAGCGCCTTGGGCTTCTTCCAGCGCGCGGCGTAGAAGCGCACGAGGCGGTCCATGTCCGCCGCTGCGGAGGCCGGCGTACGCGCCGTCCAGAAATAACGCAGCGAATCGATGCCGACCACCGGCACGCCCGACTTGGACAGCGCGGCCGCCACCTCCTTGTCGAGGCCCGCCCAGCCACCATCGCCCGACAGCAGCACGGCAAAGAATTCGGAAGACGTGCCCGGCTGCGCAGGCACTTCAATGATCGGCAAGTCCGACACGGCGGCGGGCGGTGGCGGCGGCAAAGGCTTGCGCTGCGCAACCAGCTTGGCGAAGGCGGCCTTGAACGGCTCGCTTGCTGTGGCAGGCGGCGCGTTGGCACCCGCTGCCGGCGGCAACACCACCGACTGCGCCCCCGAAATCGTATCGATGAAGGTTTGCGTGGCACGCCCTTCGCACAGCGGGCCCGAACGGCGCGCAAACGATGTCAGCGTGCCCGATTGCAGCGCCACCCACGGCGCCGACAGCTTGGTGGCCGGCAGCAGCACCACGCCGGCATTTTCGGGCGGCTTGGTGCGCTTGGCCGTGGTGCGGCTCTCGCTCTGACGGCGGCTGAAGTGGATGCCTTCGCCCTTGCACAGCGGCTTGCGCAGCTCCAGCACGGGGCAGAACTCCATCGACATGGCGCCCGCAAAGATATTCGGCCGCGCCTGCGCAATCATGGCGTAGGCCAGCGCACCGCCTTCGTTGTCCCCCACGAGGATGGGCGGGTAGTAGCCCGGCACCTTCTCGTAGGCCTGCAGGAAGCGGCTGAAGTTTTCGAGGTCGCCATCGGGGAACGCGCAATCGCCAAAGTCGGCTTCCAGGCTGGAGAACAGCGCGGGGGTCGACAGCCCGGCCACCAGCGCACCTTGCTCTGCCAACGCCTGTGCCATGCGCGAGGTAGCAGGCATCCAGCCCTGGTCACCCGACAGCATGAGCACGACGGAGCGGATCTCACCCTTGGGCTTGTAGACCGGTACATCACGAAAACGGCCATGCGAGACGAACTCCACCGCACCAGGTGCGGCGGCAGGGGTTGCCGGGGCCACCACGGGCAGCGACAGCACACCGCCGTTGGCGGCCTTGTTGGCGGTGACAGCGGCGGCGCCCATCTGCACGCGGGGCGGAGCATCGCCTTGCGCAGGCACCGCCACCACACCGCTGGCGCCGGTCATGCCGACGGGCGGCACCAGCACGGGCCCCTGCACCGGTGCCGGCCTGGGCGCATCTGCCGCGACAGCCCAGGCAGTAGCCAGCGCCAGCGCGATCGCACTGGCGTGTGCGGCCCGATGCCAGCCCCCAAGCCAGCCCCGACGCGAGCCCTTACGCTGCACGTTCCTGCACGCTCCCCTGAGCCGCGCCTCTGGCGTGCGCGGTGCTTGCCCACTCATTTGGAGATCACTCCCTTCAGCCCGCCGCCGATCAGCGCGGCAACGTCCGTCAATGTAAATAGCGGCGCAAACCCGCCGCGTGCGAGCAGGTAGCGGGGTTCCCACACCGGCTCGAACTTGTCCTTGAAACTGCGCAGCCCTCTGAAATTGTAGAAGCGCGCGCCGTGGCGGAACATCATCCGTCCGAACCGATGCCAGCGCGGTGCAAGCTGATGCTCGACCATGCCCGACATCGGCGCCATGCCTAGCCCGAATCGCTGATACCCCTCCGCCTGAAAGTGGAGGATCAGCTTGCCGAAGAGGAAATCCATCGTGCCCGGCGGCACATTCGCGCGCTGGCGCATCAAGTCCACGCTCGCCTCGATACGCAGCACGTCGGGGCACATCAACGTGGCAAAGGCGAGGATGCTGCCCTCGCGCCGCACCACGGCCACGGGCTGGCTGCGCACATAGCGGTCTTCAAACGCGCCGAGCGAGAACCCCTTCTCGCGCGCGTTCTGGTTGCGCAGCCATTCGTCGGAGATGGCGCGCAGTTCATCCAGCACGGCGGGCACGCCCTCCGGCGGCACGATCTCGAACGACAAGCCCTCGCGCTCGCCGCGCGTCACACCATGGCGCAGGTTGGCCCGGCGCGATCCCTTCAGGCTGAACTCCGGCAGCGACACGTAGGCCTCTTCGCCCAGCTTGTAGGCACGCAGGCCGGCATCGAGATACAGCGGCAGCGTTTGCGGGCGCGTCTTGTAGAACGCCGCGCGGCCGCCATGCGCATCGGCCATCTCGATAAAGCGCCAGATCAGTTCGGGCCACTCCTGCTGCGCGCCCACCGGGTCGGACAACGCCACCCACGAGCGCCCCTGCTTCGCATACATGATGAAAGCGTTGCCCGACGGCGAAAACAGCAGGCTCTTGTCACCCATCAGCGCGAGCACGGCGTCGGCGGCGGGCTGTTTGCGGACGATCTCCGCGGCGCGGGCGAGTTCTTCGTCGCTCGGGAACGTCGTTGCGCCCGGCTCCTTGCGAAAGAGCTGCCACATGCCGCAGCCGAGGCCCGTGACGGCCACCGCCATCAGCGCGCGGATGGAGCGCGGCGCATCGCCGTCAAACGTGAACTGCCACCAGAGCTGGTTGGCGTAGGCCACCTCGCGATACGCAAAGAAGAGGATCCACACGCAGGCGGCGAACACGCACACCATGGCGATCATCCAGCCCGGCTCCAGCCGCTGCGAGAACAACGACGACGGCCGATCAAACTGTCGCCGAGAGATCACCAGCAGCACCGCCAGCGTCACCAGCACCACCATCTCGGACACGGCAATGCCCTTGGGCAGCGCCAGCACACCGGTCAGCAGCGACAGCACCAGCGCAGCCCACCATGCGGCATCCAGCCGGTGCAGCAGCCCGCGCGCGACGAACAGCATGATGAGCCCCGCCACGCTGCCGATCATGTGGGAGGCCTCCACCACGAACAGTGGCACGTGCATGCGCAGGAGGTCTTCGGCCTCGTCGCTGGCAGGGGTCACGCCCGAGACCAGCAGCATCACGCCTGCCACCATCGTCAACGCAGCCAGCAACCCCGGCGATAGCTTGACCGCCGCTCGGCCGAACGGGGCGCCGGCGCCCGAGCGCAGCTCGAACACACCCAGCATGGCAGCCGCGACCACCAGCGGCAGCAGAAAGTAGATCGCCCGGTAGAGCAGCAGCGCAGCCAGCACCTCCGCAGGCGGTGCCTGGCCACTGCAGCCGAGCAGGATGACGGCCTCGAACACGCCCAGGCCACCCGGGCTCTGACTCAGCACCCCCAACGAGACCGCCAGCGCGTAGAACGCCACAAAGGTCGGCAGATCGACGGCGCCAGCCGGCATGAGCACCCACAACGCTGCCGCTGCGGCGCTCAGGTCCGCCGCGGAGATCAGAAACTGCCGCGCAGCCAAGCCCGGCGGCGGCAGGCGAATCTCCCAACGCCCCAGCACCGTGACATGCTGGCGCCGCATGCACAGCGCCAGCAGCACGACCACGCCCGCCAGCACCAGCAGCGCAATTGCTTCCAACAGCGCAGCCGGCAAATGCGCGATGGCCGCGATATGCGGCGCGCCCCACAGCAGGCCGACCGCGCCGAATGCCGTGGTGGACACGCCCAGCGCACCAGCATCAAACGTCACGGCCTCCGTCACGCGGGCGGCATCGACGCCGGCTGCCGCGTACAGGCGCGTGCGCACCGCGCCAGCGGTGAATGCGCCAAGGCCCACGGTGTTGCCCAGTGCATACGCAATGAACGACGTGGTAGCCACCGTGCCGCGGGCCACCTGTGCCCCGGCGTAGCGCAGGCCGGAGGCGTCGTAGCCCGTCAGCGCGGCATAGCTCAGCCCGGTGGCCAGAATGGCCAGCCACACATGCACGGGCGACGTGGCCTGCAGGGCCGCGACCATATCGGCGTAGTGCACGTGGTCCAGCAACGCATACAGGCTGTCGAACACCAGCGCGCCCAGGATCAGCACGACGCCAATCAGCGACCAGCCTCCCAGACCGAAGCCGGATTCGGCACGTGGTGGGTTGGCAGGCGCGGCACTGGCCGGGCTGGCCGGTGATCGGCGGGAATCGGGACTGGCGTCGTTGGACGCTGCGTCAGACATGGTGCAAAACAAGGTCCGGCTGGTCTGGGCGGGGCGCACCATCCAGCGTGGTCAAACGGAAGAAAGGCAAGATCCAGCGCGCGATGGCAGCAGCACACCACAGGCTGGCGCACCGGCTTTCCCCCAACGATTGACGTGCTGGATCGGCACGTTGTTTAGGTGTGACGTAATACGGCCAAGGCAGCCGTTTAGTTGACACACTGTTGCATTTTACGGTTTAGGCGCGGCCTCCGGCGCTTTTGGCGCCACATCGGGCTTGCCGGTATCCACCGACACCGGGTCGCTGGCCGGGAAGGTTTCTTCCAAACCCTCGTCCAGCAGCGATTCGTCGTGCGAATCCGGCACCGGCGGATGCGGGTTGGCGGGCGCCGGGGTGGGCGAAATACGGTCGTCAGGCATGACGTTCTCCAATCTCCAGGGATCTGCACCAGCATAGGTAAGCGCGTCCGCTAGGGTGGCACGGGCCGGTGCTGCTTTGGCTTGCGCGTCGTGTGCAACGCAGGCGCCACTCAGCCCGTTCTCAGCAAGCCATGCGCCCGCCGCCGCGCTGGGCAGGAAAAATCGACGAAATGCCAACAGGCAAACGATTGCGAACCCGACCAAACCCCTCGGCTTCATTGCGTGGGCAGGTGGAGTCCGGTACACAGTCTAGGCGGCACTTTTCAATCTTTTCACAATTACGCGCATGCCCTTACAGCGCGCCAGCGGCGCTTTCCTGCGAAACCCCTTCCTGCTGATCGTCGGTGCGTCGGTGCTGTCCGTGTTGCTGGCCGCGCTGACGGCGCTGTCGCTCTGGGAGATGCGCAACGACGCGCTGGACCGCGCGCGCGACGCCGCCGACAACCTCTCGCTGATCCTGCAGCGCGACATCGCCCGCAACATCGAGCTGTACGACCTGTCGCTGCAAGCCGTGACCGATGGCATGCAGGACCCGAACATCGTCGCGCTGCCGCCGCAGATCCGCCAGTTCGTGCTGTTCGACCGTTCCACCACCGCGCGCGACGTCGGCTCGCTGCTGGTGGTGGATAGCAAGGGCGATGTGGTGATCGATTCGCGTTCCGTACCGGCGCGGCATATTCATATCGGCGATCGCGATTACTTCCAGGTGCACCAGGGCGCCTCGGATGTCGGCCTGTACATCAGCGAACCCTTTTCGCCGCGCATCAACGGTGCGGATACGTCGATCGGCCTGAGCCGTCGTCTCAACGGGCCGCATGGCGAGTTCAACGGCATCGTGGTCGGTACGCTGCGGCTGAACTACTTCCGCCGGTTATTCGAGGGCATCAACCTGGGGCCGCATGCCACGGTGACGCTGGCGCGCTCTGATGGCACGCTGCTCATGCGCCGCCCGTACGACGAACAGCTCATCGGCCGAAGCGTGGCCGACAGCTCCGCCTTTCAGAAGCGGCTGCTGGCGCCTGAAGGCTCGTACATCGATCTGGGGGCCGTTGACGGGGTCGAGCGGTTGTTCAGCTTCCGCCATATTGCCCAGCACCGGCTGATCGTGTCGGTGGGCCTGGCCACGCAAGACATCTACGCTGAATGGTGGCAACGCACGTGGGTGATCGGCGGCATCGTGCTGGTGCTCGATGTGGTGTTCATTGTGCTGTCGATCCTGTTTGCCGGGCAGTTGCGCAAGCGGCTGGAGATGGAGCAGCAACTGCACTGGCTGGCCAATACCGATGGCCTGACGGGCCTTGGCACGCGCCGTGCGCTGGACGCCGCGCTGGATGTGGAATGGCGGCGCGCCAACCGCACGCGCATGCCGCTGGCCGTGCTGATGATCGATGTTGACGACTTCAAGCACTACAACGACCGCTACGGCCACGCGGCCGGCGACACCGCACTGCGCAATGTCGCGCGCTGCGTGAACGAAAGCATCAAGCGCCCTGGCGACTTTGCCGGCCGCTACGGCGGCGAAGAGTTCTGTGCCCTGCTGCCCCACACCGACCTGCCCGGCGCGATACGTGTGGCCGAAAACATCCGTGCCGCCGTGCTGGCCAGCGACGAGCCGAATGCGGGCAGCACGCACGGCAAGCTGACAGTCAGCATTGGTGTGGCCGTGCATTCCGGCACCGCGACGACGCCCGACGCCACCCCGCAAGACCTGATACGGCTGGCCGATGGGCGCCTGTATGAAGCCAAGGCCGCCGGACGCAACATGGTCATCCCCCGGCAGGAGCGGCCGAAGCTGGCGGTAGTGTAGGCGCGGCCCCCCACTCAGCACGCATCGGCCCCGACGATCGGCGTATCATCCGGGCCTTTTCCCCAGTCTGGAACGCTCCATGGACAAGGCCACCGGCAGCTTTGAAGCGCTGGCCGCACGCGAAGGCGGCCTGCAGCACCGCCTTTCTTCTGCGCAACTCACCATGATCGCCATCGGCAGCGCGATCGGCACAGGCCTGTTCCTGGGCAGCGGCGCAGCCATCCAGTTGGCCGGCCCGGGCGTCATCGTCAGCTATGTCATCGGCGCGACCATCGCCCTGTTGCTGATGGGCTGCCTGGCCGAGATGGTCGTCGCACACCCGACCACCGGCTCATTCGGCGCGTATGCCGAGCATTACGTCAGCCCGCTGGCCGGGTTTCTCGTGCGTTATGCGTATTGGGCGGCGGTCGTCTTCGTGATCGGCGCGGAAGTGACGGCTGTGGCCGTGTACATGGCGTACTGGTTTCCGGGCTTGCCGGCGTGGGTATGGATTGTCGGGTTCTCAGCCGTGCTGGTGTGGATCAACGCCAGCAGCGTCGACGTGTTTGGCGTGGCGGAGTACTGGTGCTCGATGATCAAAGTGGTAGCCATCGTGGCGTTTCTGGCGGTGGCCAGCTATGCCATCTATCGCGCGCCGGATGGCGGCCCGATTGGCTTTCACAACTACGTGGATGCGGGTGGCTTCCTGCCACACGGGTGGTCTGGCGTGTGGTTTGGCGCGGTGGTCAGCATCTTCAGCTTTTTCGGCATTGAACTGATTGCCGTGGCCGCTGGCGAGGCCCGCGAGCCCGAGGCCGCGGCCACCAGCGCGTTCCGCTCCACGCTGTTCCGGCTGGTGTTCTTCTATCTCTGCACGGTGGCGCTGATGCTGGCCGTGGTGCCATGGCAGCAGGCGGGCACCGGCAAGAGCCCGTTTGTGCGCGTGATGGAAATCCTCGGCATTGCCGGGGGTGCGGGCGTGATGAACTTTGTGGTGCTCACGGCGGCGCTGTCGTCGATGAACGCGCAGTTGTATGTGTCCACACGCATGCTGTTCAGCCTCGCGCGCGGCGGGCAAGCGCCAGTGGCGCTGGGCGTAGTGAGCCAACGCGGCGTGCCGCTGCGCGCGCTGGCTGTGTCCAGCTCCGGCGCTGCGCTGGCGGCGGTGTTGAGTGTGGTGCTGCCGGGCCATTCGTTCCTGCTGATGATGGCATTGGCGATGTTCGGCGCGCTGTTCACGTGGCTCGTCATCTTCATCACGCATCTGCGCTTTCGGCGTGCGGCGGAACGCGAAGGCCGCACGCTGCAATTCCGCATGTGGGGCTACCCGGTACTCACCGTCATCGGCGCCATCGCCATGGTGGTCATCATCGCCAGCACGGCTTGGATGGCGGATTTCCGGATGACGCTGGTGGTGGGGGTGCCGTTTCTGGCGCTGATGGCGGGTGTGTTCGGGTGGCTGCGCAGCCAGCGGTAACCGCCGGCGCGCCCCGAAATTACGCCTGCGCCAACGCCTGATCCAGATCCGCCAGCAAGTCGTCGATATGCTCAATGCCGATCGACAGGCGGATCGTCTCCTGCCGCACGCCGGCCTTGGCCAGTTCCGCCTCCGACAACTGCCGGTGCGTGGTCGATGCCGGATGCGTGGCTAGCGATTTCGCATCGCCAATGTTCACCAGCCGCGTGAACAACGCCAGCGCATCCTGAAAACGCGCACCCGCCTCAAACCCGCCCTTCACGCCAAACGTCAGCAGCCCAGGCGCCTTGCCTGACAGGTACTTCTGCGCGAGTGCGTAGTCGGGGTGATCGTCCAGGCTGGCGTGGTTCACCCATTCCACCTTCGGGTGAGCACGCAGATGCCGCGCGATGCGTGCGGCGTTCTCTGTGATGCGGTCAATGCGCAGGCCCAGTGTCTCAATGCCCTGCAGGATCAGGAACGCGTTGAACGGCGACAGCGCCGCGCCGGTATTGCGCAGCGGCACCACGCGCGCGCGGCCGATATACGCCGCATCGCCCAGCGCTTCCGTATAGACCACGCCGTGGTAACTCACATCCGGTTCGTTCAGGCGCTTGAAGCGCGCCTTGTGCTTCGCCCACGGAAACTTGCCCGAATCGACAATCGCGCCGCCCAGGCTGGTGCCGTGTCCACCCAGATACTTGGTCAGCGAATGCACGACGATGTCCGCGCCATGCTCGAAGGGCCGCGTCAGATACGGCGTGGGCACCGTGTTGTCAACGATGAGCGGCACGCCATGGCGATGCGCGATCTCGGCCAGTGCCGCAATATCGGTGATGTTGCCCAGCGGGTTGCCCACCGTCTCGGCAAAGATGGCTTTCGTGCGATCGTCGATCAGCGCCTCGAACGATGCCGGGTCACGTGGGTCAGCAAAGCGCGTGGTGATGCCCGACAGCGGCAGCGTGTGCGCGAACAGGTTGTACGTGCCGCCATACAGCGTGCTGGCCGAGACGATATTGTCGCCCGCTTCGGCAATGGTCTGAATGGCATAGGTAACGGCAGCCTGCCCCGATGCCAAGGCCAGTGCGCCAATGCCGCCCTCCAGCGCCGCGATGCGCTTCTCCAGCACATCGTTGGTCGGGTTCATGATGCGCGAATAGATGTTGCCCGGCACCTTCAGGTCGAACAGATCGGCGCCGTGCTGCGTGTCGTCAAACGCAAAGGCGACGGTCTGATAGATCGGCACCGCCACCGCGCGCGTGGTCGGGTCAGCGCTATAGCCACCGTGGACGGCCACGGTGTCGAGTTTCCAGGCGGGTGTGGTGCTCAGGGTGGTCTGCGTCATGGTTGCGTCTCCGGTGGTGATCCGGCGAGCATAGGGCGAGCCACTTGAGCGGCGAACGACCGTTTTTGTCTTTGCTTATTCGCGCTGCGGATTTCAAACAAACCCGTAGAGCTGCGCCGGATTGGACACAAAGATCCGCTCCTGCCAATCCGCCCGCCCGATCCACGCAGCGATTGTGTCGAGCAGCGACGCATCGTCGGGCTTGTGTGCCTTCTCCGTCGGATGCGGCCAGTCGGTGCCCCAGAGCATCCGCTCCGGCGCCATGTTGATGAAGGCCTTGGCCACGGGCTCCACATCGGCATAGGCGGGCGCGCCGCTCTTCGTATCCACGTACGGACCAGAGAGCGTGATCCACGTGTTGCCCTTGTCCACGAGCCGTTGCGCGGTGCGCATCGCATCGGACTGCATGCCGCCCGGTTGGGGGATATGCGCAATGTGGTCGATGACGAGTGGGCATGGCAGCGCAAGCAGATGCGGCTCCAACTCAGGCAGCTTTTCGCCTTGCACGACCAGTTCGATATGCCACCCCAATGCGCTGATGCGTGCCGCCAACGGTGCGAGCATGTCGACGGTGGTGGCACCGGGGTAACTCAGGTTGAAGCGGATGGCCCGCACGCCGGCTGCATGCATTTCGGTGAGTTGCGCCTCGGTCACGGACGTATCGACCACGGCAACGCCGCGCGCGTTGTGCCCGAAACGCTTGAGCGCCTCCAGCGTGCAGCGGTTGTCGGTGCCATACGTCGATGGCGTGACAACAACATTGTGCTGCACGCCCAGTCGCACCTGCACGTTGCGGTACTGCTCGATGCTCGCATTGGGTGGCCGAAGCGTGGTGCCCGGCGCGCTCGGGAAGCGATCGTCGTAGATGTGCATATGGCAGTCCACCGCGCCGACAGGCAGCTTGAACGTCGGCGCGTCGCTGCCGCTGGACCACACCTCTCCGGCTTCGGCAAACGCCGGCATGGCGGCAGCCACGGCTCCTGCACCAGCGAGTTGCAGGAACCGCCTTCTGTTGAATGCGCGCATGGTCAAGCCGTTTCCGTCTTGTTCAGCAGTTGCCCTTCCGGCTTGCCACGACTCAACAACAGCAGCGTCGCCACGCTCACCAGCGTCAGCACGGCCAGCGGCATGAGCGCCAGCGCGTAGCTACCGGTTGCCTGCTTGACCCAGCCGTATACGTTCACCATCAAGCCACCGCCGATCAGGTTGGCAATCGCGTTGATGGTTGCGAGCCCTGCTGCCGCCGCGCTGTTTGACAGCATGCCCGACGCCAGCGCCCAGAATGGCCCCTTGAACGAATACGCCCCCACCAGTACCGCACACAGCATCACCATGGTGGGCACCAGCGACCCGCTGAGCGACGTGCCGAACAAGCCCAGACCGATCAGCAGCATCGGAATGGCGGTGTGCCAGCGACGCTCGTTGAGCCGATCCGACCGGCGGCCCCAGATCACCATCAGCACCGACGCCACGGCATACGGCACCGAATTGAGCAGCCCCGTCTGCATGACGGTCAGCCCGAACGATTTGAGCAATTGCGGCTGCCACACCGACAGCGTGCTGCCGGCGGCCGATGCGCACACATCCACCAGCGCCAGGCACAACACGTAGCGGTTGCAGAACAGCTTGCCCAGCGGCATCTGCGCGACCTTCTTCGGCCCGCGCGCTTCACCGGCCAGCGTGTTCGTCAGCCAACTGCGCTCCTCAGGCGACAGCCACTTGGCTTCTTCGGGCCGATTGGTCAGCAGGCCCAGGCAGGCGATTCCGAGCAGCACAGTGGGAATGCCTTCGAGGATGAACAACCAGTGCCAGCCTCGCAGTCCGGCAAAACCATCCATCTGCAGCAGCGCCGCCGAGATGGGCGAGCCGATAAAGCTCGCCGCCGGAATCGCCACCATGAACGTCGCCACGATGCGCGCACGGTGCGTTGCCGGAATCCAGTACGAGAGATACAGGAGCACACCCGGGAAGAACCCGGCTTCTGCCGCGCCCAGCAGGAAGCGCAATGTGTAGAACGAGGCCGGGCCGCGCACCAGCGCCGTCGCGGCCGAGACCAGCCCCCACGTGATCATGATTCGCGCGATCCAGATACGCGCGCCATAGCGCTGCAGCGCGAGGTTGCTCGGCACCTCGAAGAAGAAGTACGACACGAAGAACAGGCTGCTGCCGAATCCGAACACACTGGCTGTCAGCCCGAGGTCATGGTTCATCTGCAGCGAGGCCATGCCCACGTTGCCCCGGTCAATGAAGGCCAGCAGGTAGCAGACCATGAGAAATGGCACGAGCCGCCAGACCACCTTGCGCAGGGTCCGCTGTTCGAGATCGGTGACACCGGTACGGCTCGTCACTTGCATGTGTGTCTCCTCGCGCCGTCGTGGGTTTCGCGGCGCTATTGGATATCTAGGAATCAAGGTACTGCGATCAGGCCGTCAATGGGCGACCGCTTCGCCGGCATCAGCGCCCGGGGCGCCCAACCAGGCGATGGCCAGCGCACCGATGAGCAGCACAGCCGACACCGCCAGCAGCGGCGCCGTGAAGCCATGCGAAAACTGCTTGATGGCACCGATCATCGAGGGACCCACAAAGCCGCCGAGATTGCCCACGGAAACAATCAGCGCGAGGCCGCCCGCCGCCGCTCGGCCAGTCAGGAAGTTGGAGGGGATCGCCCAGTACGTGGCCTGGAAGGCGAGGATGCCGCTCACCGTCAGGCACAGCGCCGCGAGTTTGAGCGCCGGTGCATCCAAGGCCGTGCTGGCCGCCAGCGCTACCGCTGCAACCACCAGCGCGGTGGCCACGTACGGGATGCGGTTCTGCGCGCGGTTCGCCATGCGCGCCCACCACAGCATGACCACGGCGCCAATCGCGTAGGGAATGGCGGTCAGCCAGCCGACCACCGCGTGCTCGACACCAAACTGCTTGATGATCTGCGGCATCCACAGCCCCACGCCGATGGAGCCAACGATGCCGCAAAAGTTGATGAACGCCAGCACGAATACGCGCCAGTTGGTCATTGCATCGCGCAGGGTGGCGCCGTGCTTGCTGGCGATGTCGCGTTGCTCCATCGCAAGGCGGCGCGCGAGCACAGCTTTTTCCTCGTCCGTCAGCCACTTGGCCTTCTCGGGACGGTCCGCCAGCACAAACAGGCATGCAATGCCGAGCAGCACGGCTGGTAGCCCCTCGATCAGCAGCAGCCATTGCCAGCTGCGCAAGCCGTGCAGCCCACCGAGTTCCAGCAGCGCCCCGGAAATCGGCGAGCCGATCATGTTGGCCACCGGAATGCCCACTAGGAATGCCGCCGTCACCTTGGCGCGCCACTTGCCGGGAAACCAGTGCGTGAAATACAAGTAGATGCCCGGCGTGAAGCCGGCCTCAGCCAACCCCAGCAGAAAGCGCGCAGCGGCAAAACTCTTGGGCCCGACCACAAACGCCGTGGCCATCGAGAAGATGCCCCACGTGATCATGATCCGCGCGATCCAGATGCGCGCACCCACCTTCTGCATGATCAGGTTGCTCGGAATCTCGAACAGGAAATAGCCGATAAAGAACAGCCCCGCCCCGAACCCGAACTGCTCGGCAGTCAGACCGATGTCCTTGTTCATGGTGAGCGCGGCAAAACCCACGTTGGTGCGATCGAGATAGCTGATCACATAGCAGGCGAAGATGAACGGCAGGATGCGGCGGAACGCCTTGGCCAGCGTACGTTCGCTCGCCTGGTAGTCCGCGTCGGGCAGCGTGGCAGCTGCGCGCACGTCCGTGCCATCGGAGGGTCTGGCGGCGCGCAAGGTGCCTAAGGTCTGGGACATTAGCATGGTCTCCTCCATCGCGCTTCTCTGAGCGCTAGGGGTTGCGTATTGGTGAGCTAGTGCTAGGGCTTTGTCTGCTTTGCTCGATGCGGCAGCGGGCCGGCGATATCCATATCGGCTTTCAGCACGGTGCCGGACACCGACTCCGTCATGAAGAGCGTCTTCATCTCCGGACCGCCGAAGCACAGGTTGGTGAGCGAAGCGCCTTCGGGGCTGGTGACAATCACCTCGGGCTCGGCGCGGTGGTTCAGCACCCACGCGCGGCCAAGGCCCGGGTTGGCCACAAACAGCCGCCCCGCCGTGTCGATCGTCAAACCATCGGGGCCGCTCGGGCCGTACGAGGTGAAGAACTGGCCGACCTTGCTGACCGAGCCATCTGCCTGCAACGGCACGCGCCACACGCAGTTGCCGCGCGTCATGGCGACGTAGAGCACCTTCTCGTCGGGTGACAGCACAAGCCCGTTCGGGCTGGGGCAATTGCCGAGCAGCATGTCGAGCTTGCCGTCCACCGACAGGCGATAGACGCGCCCCGTCGGGTCATGCAGCCCGGTCTGCCCCTGATCCGTGAAATACAGATTGCCGCGCGAATCAAACGTCAGGTCGTTCACGCCCTTGAAGCGTTCCGAATTGCGGCGTTCCAGATACGGCGTGACTTCGCCGCGCTGGATATCGAGCAGCATCAGCCCGTTGCGGTAGTCGGTGATGAGCAGGTGCGCATCGTCGACTAGCTTCATGCCGTTGGGCTCGCCGTCGTACTCGGCTACCAGTTCCCAGTCGCCCGCAGCCGAGATACGGAAGATCCGGCCATGCGGAATGTCGGTCACGTACAGATGGCCGTGCCCTTGGCCGTCCGGGCTCCACACGGGCCCTTCGAGGAAGGAATCGGTGGCTTGCCCGCCGCGATTGGCGCGTGCCCAGTCCGTCTGAACATCGGGCTTGCGAAACTTGGCCGGCATGCGCGTGAAGACTTCCGCTTCACGCACAACGGGTGGCGATAGCAGGAACATAACCATCACGCGGCGGTGCGCGCGCGTTCCTCGATTACGGCGAGCACGTTGGCCGCTGCGCCCTTGCCCATGTTCACGTAAGCCGCATCGCTCACGCCGCCGATGTGCGGCGACAGGATGACATTGGCCATGCCCTGGAACGGATGCGGCGTCGTCATCGGCTCCACATCGAAGCTGTCGAGCCCGGCCGCTCGCAACCGGCCGCTTGCAAGCGCTTCCGCCAACGCGGGCTCGTCAATAAGCCCACCGCGTGCCGTGTTCACGAGAATCGCGCCCGGCTTGAAACAACTGAACGCATCGCGGTTCAGCATCTTGCGGTTCTCGGCGGTCAGCGGGCAGTGCAGCGAGACCACGTCCGACTGTGCGTACAACTCGCCCAGGCTGACCAGCTTCACACCGGCGGGCGCCTCTTTGGCATACGGATCGAACGCGATGACGTTCATGCCGAACGCCAGCCCGATGACGGCCGCCCGACGCCCGATCGCGCCCAGACCGACCAGACCCAGCGTGCGGCCGTCCAGCTCCACGGATTTGTGCGTCGCCTTGTCCCAATGCCCGGCGCGCATGCGTGCGTCGAGCTGAGGAACGGCCTTGGCGCACGCCAGGATCAACGCCCATGCATGCTCAGCTACAGCCGCTGCATTGGCACCCACGGCAGCGCGCACCGCAATGCCGCGCGCCGCAGCGGCTTCCTGATCGATGACATCGATCCCGCTGCCGTGCTTGGAGATCACCTGCAAGCGCTCGGCTGCATCCATGATGCGAGCGTTGACCTTGCCGTAGCGCACGATGATGGCCACCGGTTTGTGCCGTGTGCAGAGCGCGACGATGTCGTCCTCGGTGGGCTGCTTGCCGGCAAACACGACGTCGAAATCGCCCAGCATGTCGAGCGCTTGCGGCGCCAGGTCGGCGGCCGTCACCAATACGACGGGCTTGGTTGCAGACGCGCTCATCACAGTGCCTCGCCTTCGGCCAGCATGCCGACGGCGCGCAGTTCTTTCTCCAGCCAACTCGCGCGCGTGTCGCCCTTGCGAATGGCGGCAATGCGTGCGGCTTCCGCATCCACCTTCTTCTGTGCGAGCACGAGAATGCGCTCGACATCCTCACGGGGGATGACGACCACGCCATCCGCATCGCCCACCACCAGGTCACCCGGGTGCACCGTTGCGCCGGCAGCGGACACGGGCAGGTTCACACGCCCCGCCACGCTCTTGGTCGGACCACACGGGTTGAGGCCCGCAGAGAAGACCGGGAACGTGCCGTTCGCCAGTTCGTGCGAGTCGCGCACCGCGCCATCGATGACAAACCCGGCGATGCCCGTGGCATGCGCCTGCGTGGCCATGATTTCGCCGATCAGGGCGCAGCTCTGGTCACCCTTGCCGTCCACCACGATCACATCGCCGGGCTTGGCGACGGCCAGGGCGGCGTGGATGGCGAGGTTGTCGCCGGGGCGGACTTCCACCGTCACGGCCGGCCCTGCCACTTTCATGGTCGGCGCGAGCGGTTTGACGCGGCCGTTCAGCGTGCCGCGTCGGCCGGCAACGTCGGCCAGGATGGCAGCCTGAAAGCGGGCAGCGGCCTCGACCAAGGCGGGCGAAACGCGCTCGATGTCGCGAACGATGGTGGAAGTGGAATGCGAAGGGGTACTCATGGGAATCGTGCCTCAGTCTTTATAGTTGTACCATGTACAACAGTGGTGTACTCAGTGAAACCACTATAGCCAGAGCAATCGAAGCCATCCACTAGCGTTTACCCGTCCGCCATATACAACCACGTTGTACACAGTACAATCGTGCCATCCATCAGTTCGGGGAGTGGGGAATGGGAAACGACGGCGTCGCCGCGGTAGAAAAGGCGTTGGCCTTGCTGGACTGCTTCAAGCCGGGGGCGGAAGCGCTAACCCTGGCGGCCCTGGCTCAAGCCTCGGGCATGCACAAGACCACGGTGTACCGGCTGATGAACTCGCTGGAGCGCATGAGCTACGTCATTCGCTCGGAGTCGGGCGTGTATTCGCTCGGGCCGCGCCTGTTGTATCTGGGCAAGCTCTACGAGCAGTCCTTCCACCTATCGACGGTGGTGGAACCGGTGCTGCACGCGCTGGCGGCGGCTACGCGGGAGAGCGCATCCTACTACGTCATCGACCACGGCAGGCGGCTGTGCCTGTTCCGCGCCGAGCCATCAGAAGGCCTGCGCGAGACGCGCCTGCCCGGCACCTCGCTGCCGCTGGACGACACCGCCATCAGCCACGTGCTGCGCTACTGGGGTCTGGGTGAAGCGCTGTATGACGAAGCGCCAGTGCTGCCGCTGTTCACTTCGGGCGCGCGCGATCAGCACACCGCCGCATTTGCCACGCCCGTGTTCGGCTCCGGCGACAAGTTCATGGCTGCGTTGACGCTATCGGGCGCGGCGTCCCGGCTTGAAGCGGCGCGTACCTCTGGCGATTGCGTCACGAAGCAGTTGCAAGCGGCATCCGATCTGTCTCGCAAGCTCGGCGCCAGCGCGGGGCTGTGTGAGCGGCTTTATGGGGTTGTGGCGGGCTGAACGTGCGCTTGAGGCGCGGGCGACTCCATGCAGCGCTGTCCAATGGCGTTCACCAGTGTGCGCAATTTCACGCGGATTGTTCTGCGCAACCCGATCCGGCATGCTGCATAGACTGATCTGAGTCGCACGCCAATGACGACACCCCGCAGGAGACACGCATGCCCGCCGACCTCATCTTTGAAGACCACGCCACCGACGCCGACACCCTGCTCGCACGCGGTGCCGCCCTGGCTGGTGGGCTGCGCCGCATGGGCGTGCACGAAGGCGACGTGATCGGCGTACTGCTGCGCAACGCACCCGCGTACATTGACGTGATGCACGCGTGCCGCATCGCGGGCTGCCACTTCTGCCCGATCAACTGGCACTTCACGCCGGCCGAGGTGGAGTTTCTCGTGCGGGATTCGGGCGCCAAGGTACTGATTGGCCATCGTGACCTGGTGGACGCCGTGGAACCGCTGCTCCCGCCCCACGTGCAACTGCTGCGCGTGGATGCCGAAGGCACCGACCGCGCCGACGGTTACGCCAACTGGCTCGCACTGCAAACGCCGTACGACGGCCCGGTGGTATCGCCGCGCGGGCACATGGCCTACACCTCGGGCACCACGGGCCGACCCAAGGGCGTGGTACGCAAGGCGGTGCCGCTCGATCAGCTCGATGCGCATCAGCAGAAGGCGCGCGCCGTGGTGGCGGCCACCTTCGGCATCGTGCCGGGCTGCCGTGCATTGCTGCCGGCGCCGCTCTATCACAGCGCGCCCAGCCTGTTCGCGCAGCAGGCCGCGCAGATGGCAGAAGTGCTGGTGCTGCACGCGCGCTTTGACCCGCTGCACGTGCTGGAGCAGATTGAGCGCTACCGCATCGACACCGTGTACCTCGTGCCGATCATGTACGTGCGCCTGCTCAAGCTAACGGAGGAAGAGCGCAACCGCTATGACCTCTCGTCGCTGCGCTTCGTGGCGTCCACCGGGGCGCCGTGCGCGCCGGAGATCAAGCGCCGCATGATCGACTGGCTCGGCCCCGTCATCTACGAGACGTATGCATCCAGCGAGTCCGGCATGATCACGGTCATGGACCCACGCGACGCGGCAGCGCGCCCTGGCAGCGCCGGGCGCCCGGTATGCGGTGCGCAGGTGCGCATCCTGCGCGAAGACGGCACACCCTGCGCCACCGGCGAGGTCGGCCTGATCTACAGCCGCCAGCCGGCCTACCCCGATTTCACCTATCGCGGCAACGATGAAGCACGCCGCAAGATCGAACGCGACGGCCTGGTCACGCTCGGCGACATGGGGTATCTCGATGCCGACGGCTATCTGTATGTGTGCGATCGCGCGTCAGACATGGTCATCTCGGGCGGTGTGAACATCTACCCGGCCGAGATCGAACATGCGCTGCTGCGCCATCCCGATGTGGTGGACTGCGCGGTCTTCGGTGTGCCTTGCGACGAGTACGGCGAGCGCCTCGTCGCCGTGGTCCAGACTGAACGGGAAGCACTGCCGGCCGAAGCCGTGATCGACTGGTTGCGTGGCCAGATCGCCGGCTACAAGATCCCCCGCCAGATCGAATTCACCACCACGCTGCCGCGCGACGACAACGGCAAGATCGCCAAGCGCCGCCTGCGCGATGCGTGGTGGGGTGATCGGCAGCGGCGCGTGTAGCCGCCGCGATTTCGATTACGTGCGATTTGTGCGGGCAGTGCGCCAACGCGCCACCCAATCTCGCTGGCGGGCATCCCCTTCCGGGTAGATGCGCTGTGCGAGCAGACGCATGGCGTCAACGTCGCCGGCTTCAGCTGACCTCAGCAGCAGCGCCTCGGTGTCCGCCAGTGGCTGCGCCAGCTTGCCGTCGAGCGACAGCCGCGCCAGCAGCGTGCCCGTCCAACTGGGTGCGTCTTCCGCTTCCAGCGCGGCGCGCAAGTGGTACTCGCACAGGCCATAGTGGGACGGCGCATCCCGCAAGGCGGCCAGTTCACTCAGCGTCTCGGCCAACCACGCGTGCGCCGGTGCGCAGCGCTGCTCGATTGCCAGCTCGAACAACGCACGTGCGCGGTCGAGATCGGCCTGGCAGCCATGGCCATAGCGCCAGCACACGCCGGCGCGCCGGCTGCCTTCGCCATCGCCGCTCTCGGAGGCAAGCGTGGCATAGCTCAGCACAGCTGCCGGATCGTCCGGAGCGCCACCGCGCTGCGTGTCGTGCAGGTAGATCAACCACGCAAAGGTGTGGCGACGCGAGGCGCCATCCTCCAACCATTCGGCGGCTTGCTGAAACCAGTGGAAGCCGGCAGCTTCATCCACCAAATCCAATGTGGTGTCGCACAGAAGCAAAGCCAGCCGATAGGCCGCCTGACCACGCAGCGCGTGCGCAGCGTGCGGTGCTTGGGCGATGTGTGTGTAAAGGCGCGCGGCCTCGTGCACGTCGGGCGTAATCTCCTGGCCGGCAACCCGCGCCTTGGCCAGTTCGAATGCCGCATCACAATCACCATCCGCCACGAGACGGCGCAGTCGGGCCTCGAACGGCTCGCTGCCACCCTGGGCATCGATCCACACCAGGCGCTGCGACGGCGTGTGCCACGCTTTGGCGGGCAAGCCTTGGCGCCAGCGGTCTTCAAGGTCTTTCGCCAGCGCGGACCAGCTCCAGGGTTCGCCCGGCAGCCGTCCTTCACGGCCGATCCAGCGGTAGACCTCGGGGTGCAGCTCCGCGCCATCCACGGTGCGCACGCCCATGCGCACGGCATCTGCATCGCCATCGTCTGCACGCTCGGTCAGAAACACGATGCACCCGGCCTCGGGCATGACGACGCAGATATCCGTATAAACGCATGGCACGAGCGGCGCCGCCGCCCCCAAGCGCCAGATTCCGACCAAGGCGGCCTCACCCGGTCCGTCACGCTCGACGCGCACCAGGTCGCGCCAGGTGTCGCCGTCTTCGAGATCCGTACGCAAACTGCGCAGCATGTCGACACGGCGGCAGGGTTCGGGCAGTTGCAGCACGCCGTGCTCGTCGATCAGCTCAACGAGTCCGTCGGCTTCTCGGCAGCCTACGAGCAGCGGCTGCACGCAGCCGTACATCATTTCGAGTTCGGTATAGCGGCAAGGCACACGCATCGTGCCGTCGGCGGCGAGCAATCCGTAGCGGCCATCCTGTTCAATACGCAGGAATGCGCCATCGGCAAGCCAGTTCTCCACGCGGTACGGCGCCGGCCCAACCCACGGGCTGCCATCCGCGCGTAGCAGCGACCACTGTCCCGCCCGCTCGACCAGCCAACCATCGTAGGCATGAGCCCACGTCAGTTCGTCATAGAGGCACGGCACCAGCAGGCTGCCGTCGCGCTCCATCACGCCCCAGCCGGTATCGAGCCGAACCCGGCGCAGGTGGCGGCCCTCCACCGCCGTTTCCAACTCAACGTCGAGATAGCAGGGCGCGATGAGCTGTCGGCCCTCTGGGTTGATGAAACCGTAGCGACCGTTCTGCAGCACCGCCGCCATACCGCCCGCAAACCCATGCACGTCGTCATACGGAATCGCGCTCAACTCGCTGCCGTCCGGGCGTAGGAAGCCGAAACGCTTGCCCAGCTGGAACGGCATGAAGCCTTCATCGTCGAAGCCCCAAATCTCGTCGTAGCCGGTGTCGTGCAACACGCGCGCCGGCGTGACGCGCGTATCGACCAGCCACTGTTTGCCATCGCGCTGGCAGCACAGCAGGTAGGCGTACTCGCCATCTGGTTTGTCCAGCGGGAAGATCTCGTCATAGCTCGGCGCGATCAGCACCGGCGCGTCAACGGAGGCACCACGCCGCACGCCGTATGCGGGGCGTTCGCCATGGGTACCGAAGCACCACAGGTTGCCGATCAGGTGTGTTGCGCCGTCCGGAGCGCGTTCATCCGTGTCGCTATTTTCGTCTTCATCACTTACCTCATCGTCGCGCGCACCGCCCTGGGCGCAATACGTGGCGAAGTCGGCCTCCTGGACAAGGTGGTAATCGCCAAAGTACCGATGCGAGAACGAAGACAGCCCGACGTGCCATTGCCACTGGCTCCAATCGCGGCTCCAGATGGCCTGTGGGTCGAAATGCTCGGCGAGTGTACGGTCGAACGCGCGCCAGTCCTGCCGGGCGATGGCGTTGTCGATCTCTTGCCACAGCGTGCTGAATTCTTCGTCCAGACGCGCGAGATAGCGCGCGTTGAAACCCTCTTCACCGCAATCCGATTCGAACCAGCTCATCTCGTCGAAGTCGGCCGAAAGCGTGGCGTCAGCACCGTGCGTGTCCAGCAGTTGCTGCAGATGGGCCTGTGCCGCCTCGGCGTAGCGCGGCACTTGCGGCAGCGTTGCGCTGACCGGATGCCGCGCGATGAACCTCAGCACGTGCTGGGCACGCTGGACCGCACCGGCCAGCGGCACCTCGAGGTTGTCCAGATCTTCATCGGCCACGCGCAAGATGCGCTGGTCCCGAATCGCCTCACCCGAGCGGCCGCCGGCCAGCATCAACTGCCATAGCACCGGGATGTTGTTGTTGGCTTCGGCGATTTGGTGGTGCTCGCCGCCGACGCGCACGTACAGATAGCTGCGATTGCCCATGGGTCACTCGGAAGGTTGGCGCCGCATGGTAGCGCACGGGTCGCGCCGGCATATTGCCGATTGGCAACATTGCGCCGCCTCCCCTTCCGGATGACCGCGAGCGCGAATTCAGGCCACCGCTACGGCCTTGGTCGTGCCCGATTTGGCAAACAGCGTGCGCTCCGTGAACTTGATGTTCTGCGGATCGTAGTACGGGTCCGCCCATGCACCTGTCGTCTTCAACACCAGCGGATTGGCCGCCGTAGCTTTGGATTCGCTCGCGCGGAAGCGATAGTGATCGAACAACCGGATAGCCTCGATCGCATACGCCGTGACGATGACTGGGTCGTAGATGGCGATCAGGCTGTCGCCGTTTTGCTCCTCGCCGCCCTTCGACAGGTTCGACGAGCCGCAGAACACGACCGGCTCATCCCCGTTGAAATCGCACACGACAAACTTATGGTGGATGTGCTGACCAGTGCCCGCATCCACCTCTTGCTTGAACGGCGCGGGCGCCTCGTCCTTCAGATACGCGAACGACACGGTTTGCGAAGGCACATCACGGCCCGGCGCGAAGGCGCTGACCCCATTGGCTTTGTCGATCACGCCCAGTGAGAGCAGCCCGGCCTTCTGCGGAACAACATGCTCGAGCGTGTCGACCATCTCGCCGCCGCCATCGGTGGCCATCACCGCGAACAGCACGGAAGACAACGCGCCCTTGACGCGGTCCGCCGCTTCGGAGAGCAGCGCGTCGGTCTGGTGCGGAGAGAACGCGAAGCGCGCACGCGGTGTGCCGCCCTGCGGCACGGGCTGCCAGTTGGCGGCCAGCGGATCGGCGCGGAAAGCCGTGGCCACCTTGCGGCCACCGGCGGAATCCTCACCGTACTGGCCGATCAGGCTCCACATGCGCTCGAACACCTGCGCGTAAAGCTGCGCGGCAGGCTGCTCGAACACCAGCACGCTGTTGGCCTGCACGTACAAACCACGCAGTGAGAAGTTGGCCGAACCCGCCAGCACGCGCACCGGCTTGCCCGCGGCATCGTGCAGCAGGATCGCCTTGTGGTGCTGGAAACGTGCGAGGTGCGTGCGGCGGACTTCCGCGCGGGCCTGCTCGAAGTAGGTGGTGGCTTGCGTTTCGAATGCATCGGGTGTGCCGTGGCCCGTCGGGTGTGCACCAGTGCCGATGTAGTTGTCCTGAATGACGCGCACCTTGCGACCGTTCTGCGCCAGCCATGCGATGGCACGGATGATGTCCGGCTCGTCCAAGTCATAGGCCAGCACGTCGATGCCATAACCATCGGACGCCTTGCACTGGTTGAGCAGATCGATGATGAGCTGGCGGCCCGTCGCGCCCAGGTAGGCATATTTGCTCTGGTACGGCTGGGTGTCGTACAGCAGCGGCGATTTGCTCAGTGCGCGCTTGTCCGGCGCCAGCGCCGTGTTGCCGCCGTAGTGGTCAATGAACGCCTGCGACGACACATAGCCGCGCACCATGCCCACAGTGGCCCAGTCGCTCATCGGCTGTTGCAGCGTCACGTTGATGCTGCGTGTAGCGCGCGTTTCCAACTGCACCGGGTTGGTGGACGCAAAGTAACGCGCATGCACCGTGTAGGTATATTGCCCGGCCGCGTGCGGCGGAAAGTGAACCCAGTGGAACGACTGCAACGGCGCGTCGATGGAATCGGCGTACTTGCCCGCCTGCAACGGCGCCTCGGCATGAACGGCCGTATCGAACGTCAGCCGATTGGGCACCCAGTACGGCGCCTGGCCCTGCGGGGTGCACTGAATGGCAAAGCCGGCCAGATCGGCCCGATCTGCATCGGCCACGTCAAAGGCAAACAGCACCGCGCTGTCGCCCTGATACACCTTCACCTCGAATGAATCGACGGATGTCGCCATGGGAGCCTCCTGGAGTGGCAAAGCGCATGCGTTTTTTATAGCACTGCGATCGTGACAATCCGCTGACGCAAACGGGGTATTTTGCAGGCGCCATGCGGGTTGGTGGGTGGTGAATTCAATGTCGTTTCACTCGGATCTGCATAAGCGGCATACACGAGAAGCGCGCACCACGTCACCAGTTCACTCTCGAGCCGCAGGCTTAGAATGCGCGCGATACCTGCGCCAATGCATGGCAAACCTCACTGCATAGGAAGAACAAACTTGGTCCCGATGTCAACGCCCACACTTGCCGTGGGGCTCGTGCTGTTGCTGCTCCTGATGCGCTGGCGCCAGCGTGTGGCTTTACGCAAGCGCCGCGAGCAAGCGGAACAGGAGACAAAGCTGTTGGCGTTACTGCTGGATGAAAACCGGTTCACGGATCAGCCAATGGAACACCTGGTGCAGACGCTCGGCAGCAACTACGTGTACACGGGGCTCGACTTCGGCCAGTTTGCACTGGAGTGGAAGGCGGGAACACTGCGCGTCGTTGCCTCGGGCAAGGAGACCATCTGCGAATCGGTCAGCGTGGAGCGCGTGGTTTCGTAGACGCGTCTCCAATTGAGGCGCCCCGGAAAGCGCATTGGCCCTGAAGCCGCAGATGGCGCATCACATCACTTCAGCGCAGCTGGGGACGCCCCATGTCCCGCAACGGATGCCCCTCCGTCCGCCAGGGCGACGCCAGAAAATGCCGCACCCGCTCCGGCCGCACCTGCGGCAACGTAGCAGGCGCCCAGCCGGGGCGATGGTCCTTGTCCACCAGATGCGCACGCACGCCTTCGCAAAAATCGCCTTCCTGAATCCCACGCGCGACGATGCCAAGCTCCATCTGGAAGCACTCCGCCAGCGACAGCTGCCGGCCGCGCAGCAGTGCCTCGCGCGTGACGTGCAGCATGGTCGGCGAATGCGAGGTCATCGCATCGAGCGTCGTCTGCAGCCATTGGCGCAGCTCGCGTGCCGGCTCACGCTCCAGGCTCTCGCGCAGCGTGGCGACCATGCGGTCCACCGACGAGCGACGATCGAAATAGCGCAGCACCCACGGCATGGCCTGCGCCAGCGGCGCATGCGGGACGATGTTGCATGGCGGCTCAAACACACGGCGCAAGGCCTGCATCAGGTCACCATCGTGCGGCATGCGCTGCAGACGGCCTTCAAACGAGGCGAGCCATTCGGCGGGCACACACACATCAGCCAGGCGGCAATGCAGCGCGTCGGCGCCCGTGAGCGTCACGCCCGTCAGCCCGACATACAACTCCAGTTCAGGCGACATCACACTCAGAAAGTGCGTGGCGCCCACGTCGGGCAGAAAGCCGATGCGCGTCTCAGGCATCGCCATCTTCGTGCGCTCGGTCACCACACGCAGGCGTGCAGCCTGCCCAAGACCCATGCCGCCGCCCATGGTGATGCCATCCATCAACGCGACGATGGGCTTGGGGAACTGATGCAGCGCGTAGTCGAGCCGGTATTCGTCAACGAAGAATTGCAGCCAGCCATCGTCGCCGTCCATGCGGCCTTGTTGCGCGAGGTGGTAGAGCGAACGCACGTCGCCGCCTGCGCAAAAGCCCTTCTGACCCGCGCCGCGCAGCACGAGTGCGACGATGCCGTCGTCATGGCGGCATTGCTCCAGCAGCACCGCCAGTTGCCGCACCATGTTGTGCGACAGGGCATTCAATGCCGATGACCGGTTCAACGTGATGATGGCCACGCGGTTCACCACGCGCATCAGCACTTCGGGCTCGGCGGCTGCCGCCTCCGGGAACGTCGCTTGCATCTGGACTGCGCTCATTGCAGCGTCTCCGATTCGTGGGCGGTGTGCCAGCGCGGTGCGCGCTTCTCCAGGAAAGCGTTTACACCTTCGCGTTGGTCCGGGTGGTCGAACAGATCGACAAAGCGCTCGCGTTCCACGGCCAGCGCTGCACTACGCGGCACGCCGTTGCGCGCTTGATGGATCAGCTGCTTGCTGAAGGTAACGGCCTGCGGGCTCAATGTCGTGACGCGCAGCGCCATGGCGATGGCGGCTTCGCGTGCGGCGCCGGTTTCCACCACCTCTTCAACGAGGCCGATGCGCAAGGCGGTCTGCGCATCCACGCGTTCGCCAGTCAGGATCATGCGCTTGGCCCAGCCCTCGCCCACGAGCCACGGCAGTGTCTGCGTTCCGCAACCGCAGCACAGCAGGCCCACGGCGGTTTCGGGCACGGCAAGTTTGGCGTGGGCCTCTGCGATGCGGATATCGCAGCTCAGCGCGCACTCCAACCCTCCGCCCATGGCGTAACCGTTAATGGCGGCAATCACCACGGGGCGCGCATTCTGCAGCGCTTCAAACGCGGAACCGAAACGCGCAGCGGCTTCGCGAGCGACCTCGCGATCGCCATCGGCAAAGGTGTTGAGGTCGGCCCCGGCGCTGAAGAATTTCGGGCCGTCGCCGGTGATGACGATGGCGCGCACGCGTGAGTCCGCGTTCAGGCGTTCCACCGTGGATTGCAGTTGCGCCAAGCCTTCCGGCGTGAACGCGTTGGCGGGCGGGCGCTTAAGTGTCAGCAGCGCGATGGTGTTGTCGTGCAGAACATCCAGTTCGATCATCACGCCGCTCCGTCTTTTCGATACAGCTTGATGACGGCGGAGAAATCCAGCCCGCCGTCGCCCTTGCCGCTCACGGTTTGATAGAGCTGCTGGGCGAGCGCCCCCAGGTAGACCGGTTGCTTGACGGACTTGGCCGCATCGCCTGCCAGGCCCAGGTCCTTGAGCATCAGGTCGGTACCGAAACCGCCGGTGTAGCCGCGTGAGGACGGCGCTGTCTCGATCACGCCGGGGAACGGATTGTATGTGTCCGAGCTCCAGCAGCGGCCCGTGGAGGTGTTGATGATGCCGCCCAGCACCTTCGGGTCGATGCCCAACGCTTCGCCCAGCGACATGGCCTCGGCCACGCCCGCCATGGTGATGCCGAGCACGAGGTTGTTGCAGATCTTCGCGCCCTGGCCTGCGCCGGTGTCGCCGCAATGCACGAGGTTTTTGCCCATGGCGCTGAGCACGGGGCGCACTTGCTCGAATGCGGCCGCGCTACCGCCCACCATGAACGTCAACGTGCCCGCTGCTGCACCGCCCGTGCCGCCAGAAACCGGCGCATCAACAAAGGTGTTGCCGTGCTCAGCCGCCAGTGCGGCAAACGCCTTGGCGCTGGCGGGGTCGATGGTGCTCGAATCGATGATGGGCACGCCCTTGGCGATGCTGGCCAACACGCCGTCTGCGGCCGTCAACACATGACGCACGTGCGCGGCGGCAGGCAGCATGGTGATGACGGTCTCAGCGTCCGTCACCGCTTCCTTGGGCGACACCGCGGCCGCGGCGCCGGCTTCCACGAGTGCGCCGACTGCCTGCGTGTTCAGGTCGAACACGGTCAGTGCGTGGCCGGCCTTGATCAGGTTGCGCGCCATCGGGGCGCCCATGTTGCCCAGACCGATGAATGCGATTTTCATGAGAACGCTCCTTGGCCGCTCAGCGCAGGCTGATGGTGGTGTTCACGCCGCCAGCATCGACCGCATCGTCAAACCAGCGGGCGGTGACGGTCTTCGTCTGCGTGTAGAACTGCACGACCTGCTTGCCGTACGGGCCCAAATCGCCCAGCTTGGAGCCGCGCGAGCCCGTAAAGCTGAAGTACGGCACCGGCACCGGAATGGGGATGTTGATGCCCACCTGACCAACGTCGATTTCGCTCTGGAATTTGCGGGCAGCCGCGCCGCTCTGCGTGAACAGGCCGACGCCGTTACCGAACGGGTTGGCGTTAACCAGTGCAATCGCGTCGTCCAACGTGGGTACAGTCAGCACCAGCAGCACGGGGCCGAAGATTTCGTTGGTGTAGATGTCCATGTCGGTCTTCACGTCGGTGAAGATGGTCGGGCCGATGAAGTTGCCGTCTTCATAGCCCTTCACTTGAACGTTGCGACCATCGAGGGCAAGCGTGGCGCCCTGCCGCACACCCGATTCGATGAGGCCAAGAATGCGTTGCTTGGCGGCGCGCGAAACCACAGGGCCCACGTCCGTGCCCGGCTCTACGCCCGCGTTCACCTTCAGCTTCTTAGCCTTCTCGATCAGATCGGGCAGCCACTGCTGTGCCGCGCCCACGAGCACGACGACGGAGGTCGCCATACAGCGCTGACCCGCCGCGCCAAACCCAGCGCCAACCAGCGCATTGATGGCTTGCTCGCGGTTGGCATCCGGCAGCACGACAGCATGGTTCTTGGCACCCATCATCGATTGCACGCGCTTGCCGTGCTCGCTGCCCAGGCGGTACACATGCGTGCCCACTGCCGTTGAACCCACGAACGAAATCGCCTTCACGTGTTCGTGCGTACACAGCGCATCGACGACATCCTTGCCACCGTGCACGACGTTGAGCACGCCTGCCGGCACACCGGCCTCCAGCGCCAGCTCCACCAACATCATGGTCGACAGCGGGTCCTGCTCCGACGGCTTCAACACGAACGTGTTGCCGCACACGATGGCCATCGGGAACATCCACAGCGGGATCATGGCCGGGAAGTTGAACGGCGTAATGCCCGCGCACGCGCCAATCGGTTGGCGCAGCGTGTAGGTGTTGACCGCACCCGCCACGTTCTCCAGAAACTCGCCCTGCTGCAGCGAGCCCACCGAGCAGGCGTGTTCCACCACTTCCAACCCGCGGAAAATGTCGCCTTCCGCATCCGGCAGCGTCTTGCCCTGCTCAGCCGTGAGCGTGCGGGCGATGCGCGGCGAGTGCTCGCGAATCAGTGCCTGGAACTTGAGCATGATGCGCATGCGCGCGCCCACCGGCGTGTTCTTCCACGTGGCAAATGCGGCGTGCGCGGCGCGAATGGCCGCGTCCACTTCGTCCGCTGTGGCAAACGGCACACGCGCCAGCACTTCCTGCGTGGCGGGGTTCACGATGTCGCGCCATTCCTTCGACTTGGATTCAACAAACTCGCCGCCGATCAGCAGCTTGACGGTGGGCGGGGTGTCTTGATTGGCAGCGGGCTGGACGGAAGCGAGAGAGGCGACAGCGCTCATGTGGGTCTCCTAGGCGAATCGATGGCGGGGTTTTATGGGAGCAGATGGGTCAGGCGAAGTCTTCTTCCCAGAACTCCCCCGGCATGCGGGCAGGTTCGGGGGTGCGCTCCAGTTCGAGCCGGCGCAGTTCAACGCGGCGGATCTTTCCGGAGATGGTCTTGGGCAGTTCGCTGAACTGCAGGCGGCGGATGCGCTTGTACGGTGCGAGCTTTTCGCGCGAAAAGAGGAACACGGCGCGGGCCAGTTCGGGCCCGGCTTCGTAGCCCTGACGCACCGTCACGAAGGCCTTGGGCACGGACAGACGCAGCGGGTCGGAACTCGGCACCACGGCGGCTTCGGCAATGGCCTCGTGCTCGATCAGCACGCTCTCCAGCTCGAACGGGCTCAAGCGATAGTCGGACGACTTGAACACGTCATCGGTGCGGCCCACGTAGACGAAGTAGCCGTCGTCGCGGCGCATGGCGACGTCGGACGTGTGGTAGTAGCCGTTGCGCATGGCTTCGGCCGTGGCCTTGGCGTTGTTGGCGTAGCCCTGCATCAGGCCGAGGGGGCGATGCGTGAGCGGCAACACGATCTCGCCTTCGCTGGCGGGCTGGTCGTCGTGGTCCACCAGTTCCACACGGTAGCCCGGCAGCGGGCGCCCCACCGAGCCCGGCACCACCGGCTGGCCCGGCGTGTTGCCGATCTGGCAGGTAGTCTCGGTCTGGCCAAAGCCGTCGCGGATGGTCACGCCCCAGGCGCTGCGCACGCGCTCGATGATCTCGGGGTTCAGCGGTTCGCCCGCACCGACGATCTCGCGCAACTTAACGGCATACGACGCCAGCGGCTCCTGCACCAGCATGCGCCACACGGTGGGCGGCGCGCACAGCGTGGTGACGTTAAAGCGCACCAATACGTCCAGCGTGTCTTTCGGCACGAAGCGCGCGTAGTTGTAGACGAATACGCAGGCCTGCGCATTCCACGGCGCAAAGAAACAGCTCCACGCATGCTTGGCCCAGCCCGGAGAACTGATGTTCCAGTGGATATCGCCCGGTTGCAGGCCGATCCAGTACATGGTCGACAGGTGCCCGACCGGGTAGCTCTGGTGCGTGTGCTCCACCAACTTGGGCTTGGACGTAGTGCCCGATGTGAAATACAGCAGCAGCGGGTCGGTCGCCTTGGTCGCGCCATCGGGGACGAACTCTGCGGGCGCACTGTAGGCGCCCGACAGGTCAATCCAGCCATCACGCTGCGCACCCACGGCGATGCGCCGCACGCCCGCGTCCACCGTGTCGAACTTGTGCAGTTCCGCAGCATCGACTACCACCGTCGTTGCGCCGCCGAGTTCAACGCGATCACGCACATCGTCGGGCGAAAGCTGCGTGGTGGCCGGCAGCACCACCGCGCCCAGCTTCATCGCCGCCAGCATCACGTCCCACAGCTCGACGCGATTCGGCAGCATCAGCAGCAGGCGATCCCCCCGCACGATACCCAGACCGTGCAGGAAATTCGCCATGCGTGACGAACGTTCAGACATCTGCGCAAACGAAAGCTTCAGCCCTTCGCCCTGGGGGTCATCGACGATCCACAGCGCCGGGTTGTCGTTGCCGCGCGCCATGACATCGAAGTAGTCGAGCGCCCAGTTGAACGTGTCCAACTTCGGCCACGCAAACTCGCGGTACGCGCGGTCGTAGTCGGTGCGATGGCGCAGCAGGAAATCGCGCGCCTCAACAAAACCCGTTGCCCCCGTTGCTGCAGATGCCACTTCGTTCATCGTCGTCTCCTGGTCGGCGCGTGTGCGCTCTCTTGTGTTCGGTCGATGATGCATGGCACGCCGATACGTCAGACGTGCCGCGCGATCACCATCCGCTGAACTTCGCTGGTGCCTTCGTAGATCTGGGTGATACGTGCGTCGCGGTAATGGCGCTCGACGGCGTAATCGGCCAGGTAGCCGTAACCGCCGTGGATCTGGATCGCGTTGGAGCAGATTTCCTCTGCCAGTTCCGACGCATAGAGCTTGGCTTGCGATGCTTCGGACAAACAGGGCTTGTCGGCACTACGCAGGCGCGCGGCGTGGTGGACGAGCAGCCGTGCCGCGTTGAGGCGCGTCGCCATGTCGGCCAGCATGTTCGCGATGGTCTGATGCTCGCGCAGCGCCTTGCCGAACTGGATACGCTCGTTGGCATAGTTGCGCGCGGCGTCAAATGCAGCGCGCGCAATGCCCACCGCTTGCGCGGCGATACCGATGCGCCCACCTTCGAGGTTCGACAGCGCGATCTTCAACCCCTCGCCGCGCTCGCCCAGCAGGTTCTCTTCGGGCACAGCGCAATCTTCCAGCGTGATGGGGCACGTGTCCGATGCGCGAATGCCCAGCTTGTGCTCCGGCCGCCCGACATGAAAGCCCGGCGTATCCGTCGGTACGATAAACGCGGAGATACCGCGCTTGCCCGCCTCGGGATCGGTCACCGCAAAGACGATCGCGAGATCGGCGCGTGAGCCATTGGTGACGAACTGCTTGTTGCCGTTGAGTACCCACTTGCCATCGCGCAAGACGGCGCGCGTGCGCAGGTTGTTGGCTTCCGACCCGGCGTGCGGCTCGGTCAGACAGAACGCCCCGATCGCACGACCGGTGGCCAGGTCCGGCAGATAACGTGCCTTCTGCGCCTCGGTACCGAACTTCAGGATCGGCCCGCAGCCCACCGAGTTATGCACGCTCATCATCGTCGCGCAGGCGGCGCAGCCGGCGGCCACCTCTTCCAGCGCGAGCGCGTAGGCCACGTAGTCGGTGTACGAGCCACCCAGTTCGGGTGGCACGATCATGCCGAGCAAGCCCAGCTCGCCCATCTCGCGGACCACGTCATCCGGCAACTCGGCATCGCGGTCCCACTGCGCGGCGTGGGGTGCCAGGCGCTCGGTGGCAAAGTCGCGTGCAGCGTCGTGGATCATCCGCTGCTCTTCGGTATAGAAGTCGTCCATCGTTTGGCCTTGGCTTGTCGGCTGCACAACGCCACAGAGTGCTGCGCAGGCAGGCGCTTTACACTTGCAGCCTTGCGGCACGTTGATTCGATGGGGAAAAAGTGTAGGCACGCGGCCGCCCGGCTTCGATGCCCGCGACGATCAACTTGTGTGAGCGCATTTGCCATGCTGGCCATGGCCCATGGCATCTCTTGCTACGACGATGAAGAACAACGAAAAGGGAACCGTCTCCGTCAGCCTCGTCAACGAGGCGCTCAGCCGCGCGCAGGCAGGCGGGCTGGACGTTCAGCCGATCATTGCGGCTGCTGGTATCGCGCCGCAGGTGCTGACCTCGCCCAGAAGCCGCGTGTCATCCAGCCAATACGGTGCGCTGTGGGCGGGCATCGCCCAGGCCATGGACGACGAGTTCTTCGGGCAGGATTCGCACCCGATGCGCTGGGGCAGCTTTGTGGCGATGACGCAGGCCGCACTCACCGCGCGCACCGGCCGGCAGGCACTGGCACGCGCCACGGGCTTCCTGCGTCTGGTGCTGGATGACCTGCACGTGCAGATCGAAGAAGGCGCGGAGCACGTACGCCTGGTCTTCGTGCATCGCAAAGGCACACGTGTCCCGCCGATGTTCACCTATGCCACGTGGCTCATCATGGTGTACGGGCTGACATGCTGGCTGGTGGGCCGGCGCATTCCACTCATTGCCGCGCGCTTTCGGTGCGCAACGCCACCCGATGCGCAGGAATACCGCCTGATGTTCTGCGACGACATGGCGTTCAAGCAGGAGGCGTCGTACGTCGATCTCTCCCCCGACTTTCTGGACTTGCCGGTAGTGCAAACGGCTTCGTCGATCAAATCCTTCCTGCGCGATGCGCCGGGCAGTTTCATCGTCAAATACCGCAACCCGGATTCATTCGCGGCGCGCGTGCGCAAGACGCTGCGCAACCTGCCGGTGGCAAGCTGGCCCGCCTCCGACGCCATGGCGCTCAAGCTGAACGTGGCCGAAGCCACCATGCGGCGGCGCCTCAAGCAGGAAGGCCACACCTATCAGTCGATCAAGGACGACCTGCGGCGCGACATTGCCATCAGCGCGCTGCAGGACACGCGCCGCACCATTGCGGATATTGCCGCCGCAGTCGGCTTTGCGGAGCCGAGCGCGTTCCACCGCGCGTTCCGCAAGTGGACGGGCATGCGGCCTACGGATTACCGGTCGAAAGACTAGGCGTCCGGCTGCCGCCCGTGGGCACCATCCATCATGGTTGCCTGGCCTGCACCTCAAACCCATCGCCCGTTTCAAAGAAGGCGCCGCCCGAGAGGTAATGCACCGTCTTGCTGTCAGCATCGGGAAAATGCCACCGCCCATGACTGAACAGTGCGGGGTCGGCCCAGGCGGCCGTTACTTCGCCGATGAAGAGGTCATAGCGCTTCTGGTTATGCGGCTCAGGGATGACGCGGCATTCGAGCCATGCTGCGCAACCGGCCACCAGCGGCACTTCGATCGTGCGGGCGGGCACTGTGGCGAGGCCCAACGCATCAAACTTGTCGCCGTCTCGACCGGAAAGCGTACCGACGGTGAGGGTCGTCTGCGCAATCGCGCGGGTGGGAATGTTCAGGGCGAACACGCCGGAGGCTTCGATCAGTTCACGCGTCAGCGTGCGGCTGTTGACCACCACCAGCACCTTCGGCGGGTCAAAATCCAGCGGCATCGCCCACGCTGCGGCCATGACGTTGCGTACCCCGTTGTGGGCGCTGCTCACCAGTGTCGTGGGCCCGTGATTGAGGAGGCGGTAGGACTTGGCCAGCTCGACCGGGACTAGCGTGGGGGTGTTGGGCATGATGGTGGGGCTTGGACTGGAGGTGCAATCATAGGCTAGTGGTGGGGCATCACTTGTTTTGTCCTCTGCCGGGGAGGGCCTTGGTGGTCCATCCCTGTTTCACCCCCTGCCGGGGGCGACTCACTTTCTTTGTCTTGCCAAAGAAAGTAAGCAAAGAAAAGCGCGCCCGATGCGGCGAAAGACTCCTTGAATTTATGTCGCAAGGAGGGGAAGGGAAAAACTCGCTGCGCTCAAACAGTTTCCCTTCCTTTTTCCTCCTTGCAACAGAAATTCAAGGCGCCGCATAGGGCAGGGAAAAGCAAACCATCGATTGCCAGTGCACCACTTCGTCTTCCATGGGACTGGCCGCTATGCGCTGCAACCAATCGCATTAGCGCCCGCCTGAGTGCCCCGTCGGTTTGGCCTTTGACGTTCCTGCCCTTGATGGCGCCTTGAATTTCTGTAAGCGGGCGGAAAAAAGAAGGACCGCTGTCTGAGCGCAGCGAGTTTCGGTCCTTCTCCGCCCGGTTACAGAAATTCAAGGGATGGGTCGCCATCTCGGGCGCGCCTTTCTTTGCTTACTTTCTTTGGCAAGACAAAGAAAGTGAGTCGCCCCCGGCAGGGGGTGAAACAGGGATGGACCACCAAGGCCCTCCCCGGCAGAGGACAAAACAAGCGATGCACCACAAAAACAAAACCCCGGCGATCACTCAACCGGGGTTCTAACTTACTCCGCAACGCGCTTAGCAATATGCTCCAACGCCTCCTCCACCTGATCAATCAAGATCAAGCAAAGGTCGCCCGGTTGCAGGCGCGCCAACGCAGTATCAATGGCCAGAAACTCACCGCGAATTTCCTCAACGTGCGTCGTGCGCTGAGCCCCCTGCAGCCCATCACGCAGCAGTGCCAACACCTCGCCGTCTGCACGCCCGCGCTGGCACTGGTCTTCATACAGCACCACGTCATCAAACACGCCGCCCAGAATCTGCGTCTGCCGGCGGATGTCTTCGTCGCGGCGGTCGCCGGCACCGCTGATGACCACTGAGCGGCGCTTGGCCGGCATGCTCACCACGGCGTTGCACAGCGCCTGGATGGCGTCGGGGTTGTGTCCGTAATCGGCGATGAGCGTGGCGCCCTTGTAATCGAATACGTTGAAGCGGCCCGGCGCCGTGGCGGCATCGTTCACAAACGTCGCCAGCCCACGGCGGATGATCGCCCAATCAATGCCAAGCGCCCATGCAGCGGCAATCGACGACATGGCGTTCTCAATCTGGAAGCCGATCGTGCCATTGCGCGTGAGCGGAATGTCGGCCAGTGCAATGCGTGTCTCGCGCGTTTCCTCGTTGCAGCCTTCGGTGGCCACGATGTCGGCGCCGTCGACAAACACCACGCGCTTGCCCTGCGCGCGGTGCAGCGCCATGGTCGGCAGGCTGACGTCTTGCGCAAAGAAGGTGACCGAACCCGGGCAGCCCTCCGCCATGCGCGCAACCATGGGGTCGGCGGCGTTCAGCACGGCCATACCGCGCGGCGCGACGTTCTGCACGATCACGCTCTTGAGCACGGCCAGGTCTTCGACCGTGCTGATGTAGTTCAGGCCCAGGTGGTCGCCTTCACCCACGTTGGTGACGACAGCGACATCACAGCGATCAAACGCCAGACCCTCGCGCAGCAAGCCGCCGCGCGCGGTTTCAAACACGGCCGCATCCACGTCCGGGTGCAGCAGCACATTGCGCGCGCTGCGCGGGCCGCTGCAATCGCCGGTGTCGATACGCTGGCCCTGGATGTACACGCCATCCGTGCCCGTCATGCCCATGCGCAGGCCACTTGTCGCCAGTAGATGGGTGATCAGGCGCACGGTCGTCGTCTTGCCGTTGGTGCCGGAAACGGCCACCAGGGGAATGCGCCCATCGTCGCCGTCCGCAAACATGGTCGAGATGATGGCCTCGCCCACGGCACGCCCCTTGCCGTACGACGGCTGCAGGTGCATGCGCAGCCCCGGCGCGGCGTTGACTTCGACAATGCCGCCGGCCTGCTCTTCGAACGGCTTGAGCATGGTCTCGCACACCGCATCCACACCGCAGATGTCGAGTCCCACCATCTGCGCGGCAGCCACCGCGCGCGCGGCAATGGCCGGGTGGACGTCGTCGGTCACGTCGGTGGCGCTGCCGCCAGTGGACAGGTTGGCGTTATTGCGCAACACCACGCGCGTGCCCTTTGGCGGCACGGCGTCGGCGCTCAGGTTCTGCTTGGCCAGCGTCGCCAGTGCGATATCGTCAAAGCGGATCTTCGTGAGCGATGTGGCATGCCCTTCGCCACGGCGCGGGTCGCGGTTCACTTCGTCGACGAGCTCGCGCACCGTGTGCTTGCCATCGCCAATGACTTGGGGCGGATCGCGACGCGCGGCGGCCACCAGGTGTTTGCCCACCACGAGCAGACGGAAATCATGGCCGGGGATGTAGCGCTCGACGATCACGTCCGACGAGATGTCGGCCGCCACTTCGTAGGCCGTCATCACCTCTTCTTTCGTGCGGATGCGCACGGCCACGCCCTTGCCCTGATTGCCATCGCGCGGCTTGACCACCACAGGGCCGTGAATTTCCTGTGCGGCTTCCCACGCTTCTTCAGCGCTGCCCACCGAGCGGCCTAGCGGCACCGGCACACCGGCCGCGTGCAGCAGCGTCTTGGTCAGTTCCTTGTCCTGCGCAATCGATTCCGCCACGGCGCTGGTCATGTCGGTCTCGGCGGCCTGGATGCGGCGCTGCTTGCTGCCCCAGCCAAACTGCACCATCGAACCCTGCGTCAGCCGGCGATACGGAATGCCACGCGCCACCGCGGCGTAGACGATGGAACCGGTGCTCGGTCCCAGGCGCACGTCTTCGTCCAGATCGCGCAGGCGGTGCAGCGCGTCGTCCAGATCGAACGGCTGGTCGTCGCGCGCGGCCAGGCAGAGTTGGCCGGCCAGCTCGAACGCCAGTCGCCCGACTTCCTCTTCGGTGTATTCGACCACCACCTGATACGTACCCGGTTCGAGCGTCGGCTCGGTATGGCTGAAGGTGACAGGGCAGCCCGCGGCGGCCTGCAAGCCTAGCGCAGCGGCTTCCAGCGCGTGCGCCATCGACGGTGCATCGGCTTCGTCATCCGGGCGCAGCGGGCCGATGGCCGGAAAACGCGCGCGCAGGCGGTCTTCAAAGCCGGGCAGCTCGGCCAGCAGAAGAGATTGGTCCGAGCAGGCCACGATGGCCTCAATGGCCGTGTGACGACACCAGAGGTTCGGACCGCGCAAGGCCCGGATACGAGAGACTTCCATGCAATCAGCTTTCCGTTGTGCTTTGGGCTTTCTTTGTGACGTCAGGCCAGGTCGTCAGGTCTGGGATTGGCCGCGGCCCATCCACTGGTGGACTTGTTCGACGGTGCCCTCAATCGCGCATTCGTCGCATTGCAAGACGAGTAGTTCGCCGGTCTTTAGTTGCGACAGCGCCGCCTCCACCACCTCGCGACGCTTGCCGCCGTCGACGACGACTTCGTCAACACGGCCGCCTTCTTGCAGCCCTTGCTTGAGCAGCGCGCGTGCTTGGGCGTTGAACTGGTCGTCGGTGCGTTTGACACTGGCGTCTTCGCACAGCAGCACGCGGTCGAACGTCTTGCCGATTACGGCGCCTTGCGCCACCAAGTCTTCATCGCGGCGCTGCAAGCCGGCGCCAAACACCAGGGTCCGGCGCTCGGCCGGGAAGTTGTCCAGCGACACAGCCAACGCTTCAAGCGCGGCTGCGTTATGCGCGTCGTCCACCACGATCGTCGCGCCGTTGTGCTGGATGAGCGTGAAGCGGCCCGGCACATCCACCTGACCCACGTCGAACGTGACGATGCCAGCGCGCATCAAGTCGTTGGAGATACCCAGCGCCCAGCCGGTCGCCACGGCAGCCAGCACGTTCTCAACCTGGAACGGCACGCGCCCAGCGTAAGCCAGCGGAATCGCCGAGACATCGGCCAGTGGGACTTCTGTCTGGCCAGTGGCGAGCACCACCTTGCCTTCGCGCACGAACACGGCGCGCTTGCCTTGCGAACGGTGCGCGACGATGGCCGGCAGATCGCCCGACAGCGCGAAGAAGATCACGTCGCCATCGCACAGCTCGGCCATTTCAACCAGACGGGCATCAGCGGCATTGAGCACGCCCACGCCGGTCTTCAGCACAACGTCAATCTGCGTGCGCAGGACGCTGACCATCCGGTCTTCGTCTTCGATGTAGAAGTCGCCCAGGTGGTCAGGCTTGCCGAAATTGGTGACCACGCCGACCTGGCAACGGTCATACGGCAAGCCCTGCGAGAGCATCATGCCGCTGTCGTTCTCGAACACCGCGGCTTCCACCGCGCGGTTCATCAGGATGCGGTGGCAGGCGTCCCACGCTGCGCGATCACCGCGCGCACCCGGCTCCACCTGGCGGCGGTCCAAGTACAGACCGTCGCTGCAACCAAGGCCCGTGTGCTTGCCCGAAAGCTGCAGCAGATGCGCCACCAGCTTGGCCACAACCGTCTTGCCGTTGGTACCTGTGATACCGACGATGGGAATGCGGCCATTGTCTTGTTCCCCCCCTTGCGCGCCACCCTTCTCGGCAAACAGGTGATCGACAATCGCGCGGCCAACGGGGCGCGGCTCGCCCTGCGCCGGGCGGATGTGCATCAGCAGGCCAGGGCCCGCATTCACTTCGACGATGGCGCCGCGCTGCACATCGAGTGGGCGCGAGATGTCTTCAGCCACCAAATCCACGCCTGCAATGTCCAGGCCGACCACGCGCGCTGCCAACGCGGCATGCGCAGCCACGCTCGGGTGCACCCGATCCGTCACGTCGAATGCCACGTTGCCATTACGCTGGATCAGCACGCTGCGGCCCGCCGGCGGCACGGCGTTGCCATCGGCATAGCCCTGACGCTTGAGTTCGAGCTGCGCGGCAGAATCCAGGCGTACGGGGTTCAGCGGGTGTTCTTCGGTGTTGCCACGGCGCGGATCGGCGTTGATCTGCGATTCGATCAGTTGCTCGATAGTGGACGTGCCATCGCCCACCACCGATGCGGACTCGCCCATGGCCGCTGCGGCCACGCGGCCACCCACGACCAGCAAGCGGTGCTCGTTGCCAGAGACGAAGCGCTCGACGATCACACCGTTGCCTTCTTCAATGGCCACGGCGTACGCGGTTTCCACTTCCTCGCGGGTCATCAGGTTGGTGAACACGCCACGGCCATGGTTGCCGTCGTACGGCTTGACCACCACGGGCACGCCGATATCTTCGGCGGCGTCCCACGCGTCTTCGGCGCTATCGACCATGCGGCCTTCAGGCACCGGCACGCCGCAGGACTGCAGCAGGCTCTTGGTGAGGTCCTTGTCGCGCGAGATCGATTCGGCAATGGCGCTGGTGCGGTCCGTCTCGGCCGTCCAGATGCGGCGCTGGCGAGCACCGTAGCCCAGTTGCACGAGGTTGCCGTCGGACAGGCGAATCGACGGAATGCCACGCTCCGTAGCGGCGTCGACGATGCATGCCGTGCTGGGGCCAAGGCAGTGCTCTTCCACCAGCTCGCGCAGGCGTTCGACGGTCGCGTCCACGTCGTAGGGACGGTCTTCGATGGCCGCCATGACAAGGTCACGCGCGGCAAACAGTGCGGCGCGCGTCACGTCTTCGTGCCAGGCACGGACGATCACCTTGTAGACGCCGCGGATGGGGGTCTCGCGCGCCTTGCCGAAACCGCCGGGCATGCCGGCCAGGTTCTGCAGCTCAAGCGTGATGTGTTCCAGGATGTGGCCGGGCCACGTGCCTTCCTTCAAGCGCATGAGAAAGCCGCCGCGCACGCCGGGGCTGCAGCGATGTTCGATCAGCGTTGGCAGCCACGTCGACAGGCGCTCATAGAACCCCGGAATCGTGTTGGAAGGGAAATCCTCCAGTTCACCGATGTCAACCCATGCCTCCAGCACTGGCCGATATGTCCACATATTCGGGCCGCGCAGCGACATGACATCGAGAATCTCAATGTCCTTCTTCTTCATTGAATTTGCTTGGAAAGCCGGGGCGATGTACCCGTGAATTGGCCCGTGAAATCGAACCGTTACCTTTCAATAACGTTACAACGGCTTCGGCGTTGACCTCTTGAGCCAGACGTCCGTTGTGCATTGCAACAAATGTCAGGCTCGGTTCGCTATGTATACTTGCGGGCAAAATTTGCGGGCCGCCAGACGTGCGAGCCCGCGCTCCTGCTCCGATTAATGTTCGTCCTTTATCCGTTTTGGGCCGCTTTTTGTGCCACGGAGACGCGCTTTTTGAGTTCTTTGCGCCGCGCATGACCCAGTCCTCCCCATCGTCCGCCCCCACCGCTATCCGTGCTCAGGATCCCTGGAGCGCCGCGCTTGGCGCAAGCCTCGCCCCAGAAGAAGCCGTCCTGGCCGGAATGCAGCTGGATCTGGACGCCAAACTGCATTTTACCCACGGGTGGCTGGTTGTTACGAATCGTCGCCTGATCGGGATGAACCCGGGTGAAAAGGATTTGCAAAGCTGGGACATCGCCCCCGGCATGACCCTTTCGCACACCGACCACGCCGGCGTGGGCGCACTGGAACTGGCCGACGGACAACGCCGTCTGGCCGGCTGGCGCTATACGCTGGGCCACAACGCCGATGCCCTGCGGCTGACCGACCTGTTCGACGCCCGCCTGGAAGCACTGAAGGCGTTGACCGACGGCACCCAAGTCGTACAGCCCGACGCGGATATCTGCCCGACTTGCAAGGCACCCCTACCGCCCGGCGAAGACACCTGCCCGCAATGCAGCCGCGAACTGGAACAACCGCCCTCCACCTGGGCACTGCTGCGCCTGTGGCGCTTCGCACGGCCATATCGGTGGGAATTGCTGGCCGGCTTTGCCCTGCTGCTGCTCGGCACCGCCGCCACCCTGGTGCCGCCGTACCTTACGATGCCCTTAATGGACAAGGTGCTGATCCCGTATCAGAACGGCAAGCCGATCGATTACAGCCTCGTCACGCTCTACTTGTCCGGCCTGCTGGGCGCCGCGCTGGTGGCCTGGTCGCTGGGTTGGGCGCGCACCTACCTGCTGGCGCGCGTGTCCGAGCGCATCAGCGCGGACCTGCGCACCACTACCTACGAGCACCTGCTCAAGCTGTCGCTCGAATACTTCGGCGGCAAGCGCACGGGTGACCTGATGGCCCGCATCGGCTCGGAGAGCGACCGGATCAGCGTGTTCCTGTCGCTGCACCTGCTCGACTTCGCCACCGACGTGCTGATGATCGCGATGACGGCCGTGATCCTCATCTCGATCAACCCGTGGCTGGCGCTCGTCACGCTGGTGCCGCTGCCCTTTATCGCGTGGATGATCCACCTGGTACGCGACCGCCTGCGCCATGGTTTCGAGAAGATCGACCGGATCTGGTCGGAAATCACCAACGTGCTGGCCGATACGATCCCGGGTATCCGTGTGGTCAAGGCGTTCGCGCAGGAAAAGCGCGAAGTCACGCGTTTTGCCGAAGCCAACAAGCACAACCTAGCGATCAACGACCGGGTCAACGCGGTGTGGTCGCTGTTCACGCCCACCGTCACGCTGTTGACCGAGATCGGGTTGCTGGTGGTGTGGATCTTCGGGATCTGGCAGGTGAGCCACGACGCCATCACCGTGGGCGTGCTGGTGGCGTTCCTCACGTACATCAGCCGCTTCTACACGCGGCTGGATTCGATGAGCCGCATCGTGTCCGTCACGCAAAAGGCGGCCGCTGGCGCCAAGCGGATCTTCGACATTCTCGATCATGTATCGAGCGTGCCGGAGCCGGCCAAGCCCGTGCACATCGAGAAGGTCAACGGCGCGATCGAGCTGCGCGACCTGGGTTTCCGCTACGGCAACCGGGCAGTGATCCGCGGCCTGAACCTGTCGATCCAGCCGGGCGAGATGATCGGCCTGGTGGGGCATAGCGGCTCGGGCAAGAGCACGCTCGTCAACCTCATCTGCCGCTTCTACGATGTATCGGAAGGCGCGATCAGTCTGGATGGCACCGACATCCGCTCGCTGCCCATCTCGGAATTCCGCCGCAACATTGGCCTGGTGCTGCAGGAGCCCTTCCTGTTCTTCGGCACGATTGCCGACAACATTGCTTACGGCAAGCCCGACGCCACGCGCGAAGAGATCATCGCTGCCGCGCGCGCCGCGCACGCGCACGAGTTCATCCTGCGCTTGCCGCACGGGTATGACTCGCTGGTGGGTGAACGCGGCCAAGCGCTGTCAGGCGGCGAGCGCCAGCGCATTTCGATTGCCCGCGCGTTGCTCATCAACCCGCGCATCCTGATCATGGACGAGGCCACCTCCTCCGTGGATACGACCACCGAGAAGGAAATCCAGAAGGCGCTCGACAACCTCGTGCAGGGCCGCACCACCATCGCCATCGCGCACCGGCTGTCAACGCTGCGCAAGGCCGATCGCCTCGTGGTCATGGACCGTGGCCAGATCGTCGAAGTCGGCAATCACGACGAACTGCTCGCACGCGAAGGCGCGTACTACAAGCTGTATCAGGCGCAAGCGCGCAATGTCGATGCCGACACCGACATGACGAGCGACGGCGAGCGCACGGACGCCGCCGAACCGACCTACGCGCAGTAATCACGCATATCGAACGACACTGCGATGCAGACACCCGATTTCACCCTGAGCCGCAACAGCTTCGGCAAGCTCGTCGTAACCTTGGCCGACGGCACCGCCCACGAAGGCGTGATGCCCGTGCGCGCGTTCCCCATCTCCGCCGCAGACGACGGCCTCAGCCTGATGAGCACCGACGGCCGCGAGCTGGCTTGGATTACCCGGCTCGATGCGCTGCCTGCGCCCACGCGCGCACTGCTCGAAGCCGAACTGGCCGCACGCGAGTTCATGCCGGAGATCCGCAAGATCGTCGGCGTATCGACCTATGCCACGCCCAGCACGTGGACCGTGGAGACCGATCGCGGCCAGACCGACCTCGTGCTGCGCGGCGAAGAAGACATCCGCCGCCTGACAGGCACCACGCTGCTGATTTCCGACAGCCACGGCATCCACTACCTGATCCGCGATCAATTGGCGCTGGATAAAGCCAGCCGGAAGATTCTGGATCGGTTTCTCTGAAGCGTGGCAATCACCGCGCGGCCGGTTGGGCCGGCTGCACTGTCGCCATCACTTGATCGAACAGTGTTGCGGCCTGCTTCCAGCTCGCGCGCTGGTTGTAGTCGCCGGCGGTGGTGACGATCACCATGTCGAGCCCGGGCAGGATCCACAGGCGCTGGCCGCCATTGCCGATGCCGCCGATCCAGCCCTGGTGCATGCCGCCGGCATCCACCTCGCCAAGCCACCATTGATAGCCGTATTGCAGACCCATGCCGGTGTCGATGTGCGGACGGGTTGAATCGGCAATCCACTCGGCGGGTACCACTTGGCGGCCGTTCCATTGACCGCGCTGCAATACGAGCTGGCCGATGCGCACAAGATCGCGCGGATGCAGGCGCAGCCCGGCAAACGCGAGCGGCCGGCCACGGTAGTCCTCCACCCATTCCCAGTCGGTAATGCCCAGCGGTTCAAACAGCTGCTTGCGCGCGTACTCGGGCAACGACATGCCGACGCGCTCGGCCAGCAATTGCGCCAACACCGCCGTGTTGCCGCCGTTGTAGTTGAACTGCGTGCCGGCCGGTGCTGCCATTGGCCGATCGAAAACGTAATGCACCTGCGACGTGTGCCAGAAGAGTCCGAATTCGTCGTTGTTGAACAGGCTCGTCGCGCGCCATTCGTTCCAGGCCAGACCGCTGGACATCGACAGCATCTGGGACAGCGTAATCGCCTGGCGGCCATCTCGATTTAGATTCGCCAATTCGGGAAATAGAGACAGTACGGGCGCATCGAGCGGTGGCGTCTTGCCCTGCCCCTGTGCGATACCCCACAGCAGGCTCGTCACCGATTTGCTGATCGAGCGGATGTCATGCAACGTATTGGCGTCGAACGTGCGCGTGGTGCGGAACAAGTCCTTCACGCGTTCGTCCTTGCCGGCGTGGTAGACCTCCGCGACGAGACGGCCGTGGCGCGCGATGAGCAGGCTGTGAATGTTGGCTTCGCCGTCGGCGAGATTGCGCAGAACGGTGCAAAGGCGACGGGCGTCGAGGCCAGCCGCTGCGGGGCTCGCTTCAATTTGCCAGCCGTCGTTCAACTGGGCAGGCGCATCGCATGGTGGGGCGGCGAGGACCCCGTGCGCAGCGTATGTCAGCGCGAAAACAATGCCCGCACGGATCAACCAGCCGGCACTGCGACGTCGTTGCGCCATGGAAAGCCCCACATCAGGTTGGTGCACGCAGTATCGTTGGCCGTCGAGCGATGCATCCAGCAGGTTGCGATGAACAGCGGGTTTGGTGGCGTGAACGTCTGCGCAAACGGTCAACGTCGATATACGAATCCTGCCCACAGGCACACAGATACAAACGCACTGATGACCACAAAGGCCAGCCAGCCCGGCACGCGTGTGTGCCGCGAGCGCATTGCTTCAACCGCGACCCGCGCACGCTCCCGACGAGCCGGGCCGCCGAACACCCATAGCCGCAGACCAAACACGCCCAACATTGCCATGCCACCGCCTGCAATCATGTGCAACCAAACCTCGTACACAAAGGATGCAGCGTGCGGCCCCTTGGCGTAGGCCATGAAGTGCTTGCCACTACTTTTTAAATAGACTTCGACGCTGCCTCGGCTCAGCCCTTGATATCCGAGATAAAACAAGCTGAGGCCCAAAATGACCATGGCAATGCAGCAAACGAAAATCTGACGCCGCCAGCGGCTGTCGGAATCGATCGTCATGTTGCTCTTGTTCCTGAAATGTGACGGGCAAGTATAGGCCTCGGCCAAATGGTGGAGCGAACCCCACCCGCGTTACCATGTCGGACTATTCTGATTCAACGATACGTCACAGGCACCTATGGTCACGCGTCGCACCCTTCTTGCCTCCGCTTCCATCTCCGCCTCGCTGGCTGCGCTCGGCATCACGCCCGAAGCGCTAGCCGCCAGCCGCGTCAAGCTTGGCGATGCATCGCCGTTTTCGTTCGATGCGCTGATCGACCGCGCCCGCACGATGGCAAGCAAGCCATACACGCCGCCCGCCACCGCGCCGGCCGACATCCTCGCCAAGATCGACTACGAGGCGCACGGCAAGATCAAGTTCGACACCGCGCATGCCCTGTTTGCGGACGGGCCCGGCCAATTTCCGGTGACGTTCTTCCACCTGGGCACGTTCTTCCGCGCGCCGGTGCGCATGCACGTGGTGGACAAGGGCGCCGCACGCGAAGTCGTCTACGACGAGTCGTACTTCGACATGCCCGCCGACAGCCCCGCACGCAAGCTGCCGCGTGGCAGCGGCTTTGCCGGCTTCCGCTTCCAGGAGAGCCGCCTGGGCGATCAGAAAAAGCTCGACTGGAAGAAGAACGACTGGGTCGCCTTCCTGGGCGCTTCGTACTTCCGTGCCATTGGCGAGCTGTATCAGTACGGGCTGTCTGCGCGCGGCATTGCGCTCGATGTGGCGCAGGCTGGCAAGCCCGAAGAGTTCCCCAACTTCACGCACGTGTGGTTCGACACGCCGGCAGACAGCCACGCCGACTCGGTCACCATCTACACGTTGCTCGACGGCCCGAGCATCACGGGCGCCTACCGCTTCGCCATGCATCGCACGAAGGGCGTGGTGATGGACATCGACACGGCGATCTTCCTGCGCAAGGACGTGGACCGTTTCGGCATCGCCCCAGCCACGTCGATGTACTGGTTCTCGGAAACTGCCAAGGGCACCGCCACCGACTGGCGCCCCGAGGTGCACGACTCCGACGGCCTCGCCCTATGGACGGGCAACGGCGAGCGCATCTGGCGTCCGCTGAACGATCCGCCGCGCACGATGGCTTCGGCCTTTGGCGACAACAACCCGCGCGGCTTCGGCCTGCTGCAGCGCGACCGCGATTTCAACAACTACCAAGACGGCGTGCACTACGAGCGCCGCCCGAGCCTGTGGGTGGAACCGCTGGAGGGCTGGGGCGAAGGCGCCGTGCAGCTCATCGAGATCCCGACCGACGACGAGATCCACGACAACATCGTCGCCATGTGGGTACCGAAGGCGCCGGCACGCGCGGGCAGCCAATACCGCTTGCGTTATCGGCTGCACTGGCTGGCTGATGAACCGTATCCGACGCAACTGGCGCGCTGCGTGGCCACGCGCCTGGGCAATGGCGGCCAGCCGGGCCAGCCGCGTCCACGCGGGGTGCGCAAGTTCATGGTCGAGTTCAAGGGCGGCCCGCTGGAGAAGATTCCCTTCGGCGTGAAGCCGGAGGCCGTGCTGAGCACCTCGCGCGGCACGTTCTCGTATGTGTTTACAGAGGCCGTGCCGAACGGTGTGCCAGGCCACTGGCGTGCGCAGTTCGACCTGACGGTCGACGGCAAGGAACCGGTGGACATGCGCCTGTTCCTGCGGGTGGATGGCAAGCCGCTGTCGGAGACGTGGCTCTATCAGTACCACCCGTTCCAGTCGCCGGTGGGGCCGGTAGCGTCGTAAGCGTCGGCAACAAAAAAGGCGAGGAAGATTCCTCGCCTATCGATACGCAACCATCACCACGGCCAAGACGGGCTCCACCGTAGTATTTGCGCGTGACACCGTTAGCCTGCCGCTGCGCCCCATCAGCAAGTTGCGCCGAAAGCCGCTGTAATCGACACGCACGTCCGCATCGCTGCTCGCTTGCCCGACGCGCAATGGTATCCGGGATGTTGTGCTGGCTTGTACCGACACCTCGGCAGGAATCGGCTTGGTGCCCTTGGCGTTGAAATCCACGACGACGTAATCGTCGTTGCTGGCCGCGCGTGCCCGTAAATCTGCCGCCGCGGCAGGGGTCTTGGCGACCGTGCCACGCGTTGCGTCCAGAGCGAATCCGTCTTCAACCACCAACCCGATAAAGCGGATCACACCTCGCTGCGGACCCGACGTCGGCTGCGCGTGACTCACACCCGAGGCAGCTACCGCCAGCGCGACCGCCACTTTGACAAAAGGCTTCCACATAACTTCCCCCATACCCGACCCTCGGGCGATGTACTGTGATCAGTCATTTTCGAACGACCACGCGCGGCTGTTTTGTAAATGGCGATTTTGTAGCAGCCTCACGCAACACTTGTTTGCAGATTGCATGGTCTAACAACTTGATTCCGATCGATAAGCACGGGTATTCCTGATTGAAACTAGGAATACCCGGTACGCAATACTGCGAGGCTTATGGGGTCGGCCACACTGCTAGCGCCTGCATCAATTGCTTACCCAGCGGAATGCGCTTGGCCATATCGCCTTCGCGCGGCATGTCGATGTTCAGCGCAAAGGCATACACATTCCCGGCACGCTCGACCCAGCCCACCCACCAGCCAATCTCCGGCTGGTATTCCGTCGCGACACCCGTTTTGGCGTACAGCGCGGCGTCGCCCTGCTGTTCGATCAGCAGCATGCGGTGGACCATGTCCCATGTGCGCGGCTTCACCGGCAATTGCTTGAGCGCCATGCGACTGGTGAAGCGTGCCTCTTCAAACGCAGAAATCTCCAGCGGACCACGTAGCCAGAATTGGTCGATCACGCTGCCGATCTGGCGGTTGCCGTAGTCGAACGCATCCACGTAGGCCTGCATGCGCGGTGCCCCGATGCGCCGCGCCACCTCCTGATAGATGGGCACGGCCGAGAGCCGAATTGCCTCGGGCAAGGCCATGTCGTGCTCCCATTGCTTGTAGGGTTGCGGCTTGCCGCCGTAGGGCAGCACCTCCTGGTCGTCGCGCACCGCACCCGTGTCGAAAGCGATCAGGCTGTTGGGAATCTTGAAGGTGGACGCCGGGTTGATACGCCGCGCAGCGCGTGCCGGGTTGACCACGTAGGTGCGATCTGCGCTGATGTCCATGAGTACGAAGGTGCCGGTGACGCCAGCGTCGTCAAACACGCGCTTGAGGTCATTGCGCACGATCAGCTCGGCGTGGGCAGCGGGCGCACACAGGGCAGCCGCGCCAATGCTAACGACCAGTGCGAGGGGCTTGAACCAACGAAACAACATAAGGGCTCCTTGAACGTTGTGGTGGGGATCGCCGGCAAGCGCCGGCGCTGCGCATCGTAGGGAGCACGGGACACGCTCGCCAGTTGGCAACACGGTTGGCACGTCACGGGCGTAACGCCTGTAACGCATGGCTTGGCGCACAATGGCGACCACATTGCTTCGCCACGCCCTTCGCATGACGCCGTCTACCCTACCCGCCCTGCATGTTGAGCTGACCACGCCGCAAACCGTCGATGGCCGGCGCGTGCCGTTCCAGAGCTTGTGGCTGCTGGTCCGCCTGGCATATGCGCATCGGCTGTCACCGGAGCAGCCTGTGGTGCGGCTCGCTGACTTGCGTGGCGCCGTGTCGGATGCAAGCACGCAGCGCATGATGATCAGCCGCGCATTTCGCGACTGGCAGAACTGGGGCGTGCAAGCCGGCTGGGGAGAGGTGCGCGACCGCGAACCGCGCTTTCTCAACGCCGACAAGCGCAGCCAGGGTCCGTTCTGGCTCACGCCCGAAGATGCGGCGCGCGTGGTCTGCCTGGTGGAAGGCCGCATCGCGGACGATACCGACGTGCGCGCCTTTCTCGGCATCCCCGTGTCGGACAGCGCGACGGACCACGCTATCGATACCGCCAGCGCCCTCTCCGGCCCCGCCCCCGGCACACCCAACCCGGCGTTCTGGCACGCCTTTCTGACGGCGCGCCATGCCATGCGCGAGGGCCGCCTGCTCCACGCCCTGAGCGCCAGCACGAGTGCGTCGGACACCGAGCGCGGCGGCGCGCTGCTTGCCCTGCGCCACGCCAGCGACGCCGCCGACAACGACTTCCAACGCGCGCTCGTCACCCTGGGCGAGGCGATGGCCGCGCGCCGTCTGGGCGACTCCACTCGCGCCAGCGCGCTGCTCTCGCAACTGCGCGCGCACCGCCGCCAGCGCCATGTCCTCGGCAATGATTACCTCGCGGCGATGGAACGCATCGTCACCGCCTGGTGCGCGTATGACCGGCGCGACCTCGACCTCGCCGCCGGCTTGCTCGCCCGCCTGGTCGATGCCGAACCTGGGCGCAGCCTGCTGCGTTATCACCCGCAAATCCGCTTCGAGTGGAACAACCTCAGCGCCCTCATTGAACGCGCGCGCCTGCTCTATGCCGATGACACCGACATGGCCATCGACGTGCGCGCACAGGCGGCCCGGCATATCGTCGCGCAATTCGAAACGGCGCTGGCCGCCGCACTGGAAAGCCAAGCTGCCGATGCGGTGCAGCAGGTCGCTGCCAACCTTGGCATGACGTGCTGGCTGCTGCGCGACGTACTGGGTGAAGCGGCCCACAGCGATGGCACTGTCGATGCCGTGCGCTGGCTCGCCATGAGCGAATGGCAAGCGTTGCGCAATGGCGGACCGCTGCAATCGGCATGGAACGCCATCGCACTGATGCGCATTGCGCGCGCCGACACAAGCCGAGCTCCGCTCACATTGGTCGATCTACAAAACCAGGCTGGGCCATTTGCCGAAGCGTTTGATGTGCGCTACTGGCCCGCGCGTTGGGCCGACGTAGCCGCGCTGCGCCTGCGCGAACACGACAGCGGCCGCCACCGCTACGGCCGCGTGCAAGTCAGCGGCTTGCTGCTCGAACTGGCGTGGTTCGCCCGTGCCGACGGTGATCACGCTACAGCTCACACTGCCATGGAACGCCTGTCCGAAGCCATGCAGGAACTGGCGCCGCATGATCGCGCCTATTTCGTGCAGGCACTGAAGCAGCTCGCGCAGGCGGCGGAATCTGCGCCCTGATCCCTAGACTGGCAAACCACCTGCCCGATGCTACGATCCCACCACGATCGCTCTGGGGAGACCCAACTATGAAGAAGAATGCATGGCGACTCAGCATCTGCCTGGCCATGGCCGGCGTGTTGGGTGCGAGCGCGTTGCCCGCGCAGGCTCAAGTGTCCATGCATGTGCGGATCGGGCCGCCGCCTGCGCCGCGCCACGAGCGGATTCCCCCACTGCCTCCAGGCTATGTGTGGGCGCCGGGGTACTGGCAACTGCAGGGCAACCGCTACGTCTGGCACCTCGGCCATCGGATGCGTGGCCGACCCGGTTATCACTGGCGCCAGCCGAGGTGGGTGCACGGGCCCCGGGGGTGGGAGATGCGCCAAGGCGGCTGGGACCGCGGCGGCAATCGCATCCACCCTTGCCCGCGCGGGCAGACACGCCACGGCAAATGCCGTTGAGCCACGTCTGCAACACAAACAGGCCGGTCATGCACCGGCTTTTTTTTGCATGCAAGCGGCTTAGGCCACCAACGGCATCAGCAACAGGCGCGCAGCCAGTTCGCGACGGAAGCCCTCAAACGCCTGGGTGGTCGCCTCGACGCCACGCGCCGTGTTCTGCAGGCGGATCCCCTCAACCTGATGAATCCCTACGGTGGCAAACACATAGCGCAGATAGGGCATCAGAAAATCCGTCTGCGCGTGCGCCCCGTCAAAATGCCCGCCCGATGCGGACACCACCAGCACCGAGCGATTCGCCAGCATGCCGACCTTGCCCGTCGGCGTGCGGCGGAACGTGCGTTCTGGGCGCACCACCAGATCGATCCACGCCTTCAACGCCGATGGCACGGTGTAGTTGTGTACCGGCGTGGAGATCAACACGGCGTCGGCGGCCTCAAGCTCGCCGATCAAGGTTTCCGACAACGCCAGCGCTGCGCGATGCGTGCCCACGCGATCCGCGTCAGGCATCAAGCTGGCGTTGACGAAGCTGGCATCGGGATGTGGCAAGGGCGCTGCCGCAAGATCCCGTTCGATGATGCGCAGCCCAGACGTCGCCTCGGCCAGTTGATCGAGGATCAATTGCGCGCCGCGCCGGCTGTGCGAGCGATCTTCACGCGGGCTCACAGCCACATGTAGCAGTGTCGTCATGACATACCTCCGGGCGGCACATTGATGCCGAAACGCAGCGCGCCCGCCAGCAGGCCACTGCGGTAGTAAAAGCGGTGCCCCAGTACGTTGGACAACGGTGTGTCGAGCACCAGCCGCACACAGCCCTGGCGCTGCGTTTCAGCTTTGAGGTGGTCCATCAGCACGTTGCCCAGGCCGCTGCTGCGCAGGTTGGCATCGGTCACCAGATCGTCGACATACAGGAACCGGCCGTACACAAGATTCTCTTGCAGCCGATACCCCGCCAGCGCCACGGGCACGCCATCTCGCCACACCGCGATGAGGCGGTAGCCCTCTTCCATCTGCCGGCGCCAGCGCGCGACAAGCTCATCGGCATCCGCCAAATGCGGGCGGAGCTGGTGCATGACGGGAAAGCACGCACGCAGCGCGGCTTCATCCTCAATGGGGCGAATGGCGTCCATGGTCAGGCCTGCGCAGCAGTCGTTGCCGGCACCGGCGGCGCGAAACGCAATGCCACGGCAATGCGGTTCCACGCCTGGATGTTGGCGATGGCGGCGGTCAAGAAGGCGATCTCGGTCTTGGAGAACTGCTGGCACACGGCGTCGTAAGCATCGTCTTCCACGCCATGCTCGGTGGCGCGCGCCAAGGTGGTCAGCGCTTCCGTCCACGCCAAGGCGGCGCGCTCGCGTGCGGTGAACACGGCCGGCGTATCGCGCCACACGGCCGCAAGGTCCAGCTTGGATTGCGCCACGCCGAGTTTGCGCGAGAGGTTCAGATGAAACTGCACGCAAAACGCACAACCGTTGACTTGCGAAGCGCGCAGCTTGATGAGCTCGGTCAACGGCTTTTCCAACCCGGAGGCGTCGACCGCCTTGCCTAGCGCCTGCAAGGCAGCCGACACACCACCGGCGATGTTGACAAATTCTGCGTAGTCCATGCGGGGCGAGAGATCTTCCATGTGTTCCATGTAGGGCTCCTAAGGGGGTGGGAGAGGACTGCGTGTTAATATCACAGTTCGAACATCATATTCGAGCACTGATATCATGAGCAAGCGCACCCCTGCCAACAGCGCGGGTACCGACACGAACGCACCCGTCATCCCCCAGCCCGGCCAAGGCAAGCGCGGCGAAGAAGGCTACCTCGGCTACCTGCTCCGCCAGGCCAGCGCCGCGCACCGCCTGCGCATGGAGCGCGCCATGGCCGATGTGGGTGTCACGCTGCCGCAGTTCCTGGTGCTAACGATGATCCGCGCCTACCCCGGACTCTCCAATGCGGACCTCGCCCGCCTGACGCTGCTCACGCCGCAGACGGTGAGCGTGATCGTGGCCAACCTGGAGCGCAACGGCGCCATAGCGCGACGCCCGCATGCCGTGCATGGCCGCATTCAGCACATCGACGTCACGCCGGAGGGCGCCGCGTTGCTTGCCGCTTGCCGCAAACGCTCCGGCGGCATTGAGCGCGATCTGCTGGAGGGCTTCACGCCCGATGAGGAGCAGGTCGTGCGGCGTTGGCTGGTGCGCGTGGCTCTGCTGGGCGACGACAAGTCAGCGTCTTGAGACGCCCTCCTCAGCGGCAAATCCGACCACAAGCGACATCGGCAACGCCCGGTCAGCCGCGTCCGCAAAGAACCCTCAAAGCGGGAGGGTACCGGGGCAATTCCGAGGCTGAGCAATTTTCGCTAAGTCCGCGCAATCCCCCCAAGATAAGGCCGTTGATTTATCCGCAACCACCCCGGATTTTCTCCATTTCGGCAGCATGTCAAGAGCTTAACCCCCTCCTCTGGAGGGGAGTGCCTCAACTTAAAGAATGCCACGCCAATCGAAATGTTAAACGATTGAAAAAACGCCATCGCATTTATTGATCCGCATCAAACTTATCAATAAAATAGCGAAAATAAAACAAATCAACGGGGAAGTTGTGAGTGAAATCCATACTGTGGACGCTCAGATCCGCATTGTCGCGGACGCGAAAGAAGGGCTACTACTCGAACTTGGGAAAAGCATTACCTTCTACGGATTCCGGCTCCAGAAACACGCGATGTTCGGGGGCGCACAAGGTGCGTCCGCCAGCCTGGTGGTCCGCGGCCCGGAAGAACGACTATTTGAGCTTGCCGACCATCTGAGCAGCCATGCCCGGGTGCGCTCGTGCAGCGTTCAGGTCTTGGAGTCTCCTGCACCATCTGCGGTGCAACCCAGTGCAGTGCTTGCCGCGGCGACCGTTCCCTCCTCAGAGATCGGAGAAAAGCCCACGGCCACTCGATCGGCGGAGCACGACAAAAAGCCGCTCGCCCCACCCTCACCCAAACCCAGGTTTGACGAGGAAAGCATCGAGCGACTCCTCCCGCAATTGGCGGCAAGCTATCCGAACGTATTACCCAGGCTCGTGCAGCTACAGCGTGAATTACCGAGCAGCGTGCAGGAATCTGTGCTGACGCAAATCGGACTGCGCGTGGGTTCGTGGGTATATCGTCGCGATTTCTCTCGCGGGGCCAAGCTCAACGTCAATCAGTCGCTTAAGCAAATTGCCGTGCCCGCGCTCCGTGATCTCATTCCGGTCGAACTGGATGGCGATAATCTCCGCACGAAGTCGAGCCCATTTTTCAGCCGTGACCACCACGGCAACACTTGCCATTTCTTTTCTGGATTCCTAAAAGGGATTGTTCAAGGCGCCACGAACAATACGAAAATCGAGGTTGAGGAGACGTCCTGCACCAGCCTTGGTGCCCACCACTGCTGTTTCACGATTTCTCACCACGATTAATCAAGTTTCTCATGACTGATATTCACCATACACAAAATGGTCTATTGATTGCCCTGTCGTACGTTATTTCGGTGCTTGGCTCTTACACCGCACTGCAATTGGCACTCGATATTCCAGGGGCAAAAACCGCGGAGCAACGGCGGACCGCGTTGCTGGCATCCGGCGCCGCCATGGGTGGCGGGGCCATCTGGGCCATGCATTTCATTGCCATGCTCGGGTGCGAAATGGCGATGCCCGTTTCCTACGATGTGGTGCTGACGCTGGTCTCGGCCCTGGTGGGGATTGTCTCGTGCATCGTCGGCCTGGCCATTGTCAGCGGCAATACGTCCAACTGGGGCCGGCTGGTTGCCGCCGGTACCGTCATGGGGCTGGGCGTGGGCGGCATGCATTACATGGGCATGGCGGCGATGTTGATGCCCGCAACCACCGTGTACGACATGGGCATCGTGGCACTGTCGCTCGTCATCGCAGTGGCGGCGTCGATTGCGGCCCTCTGGCTCGCCTTTCATACACGCGGCTGGGTGCAATTGCTCGGCAGCGCCATGGTCATGGGAATCGCCGTTTGCGGCATGCACTACACCGGCATGAGCGCCGCGACGTTCGTCCATGACGAACACGCCGCGCATAACATGGCCCAAGGCATGGCCCCGGAAAGTCTGGGGGCGACCATCTTCACGATTGCCGCCGTGCTGCTGCTCACCATCCTCTTCGTCAACAATATGCAGAAGCAACGGCGCGCCGCCATTCAGATCTGATTGCGCCGCACGTCTATGGCAACGCCTCCCCTGATCGGGGGAGCTGCGTTGCCCGATGGAAAGCGGTCCGGCAAAAAGGACCGCGCATCGTCTCTAGAAGCCCGCTCATTGCGGGCTTTTTTTCTGGCTCCAATACTTCCGTCTTCCAACTTTTCGATCGTGGCCCTTGATTTCCGTGCCGTTGCCACTATCATCCGATGTATCTTACGATATATCTGACGATGTTCAGCAGGAGAACGACGATGCGCGGATGGTTTGGACACCACCACAAGCTGTGGATGGAGAAGCACTTCACGATGATGGGCCGCCACGGCCATGGACGAGGCGGTTTCGGCCGCGGCATGGGGGGAATGGGTGGCTTTGGCGGCCCGGGCGGCTATGGAGAAGGCGATGACGAAGGCGGTAGCCCCTGGCGTGGTCGGCGGCTCAGTTCAGCCGACTTGCAGCTCGTGCTGCTTGCACTGCTCAAAGAAGCCCCGCGCCACGGCTACGAGTTGATCAAGGCCGTGGAAGAGCATTCGCTGGGCTTCTATACACCGAGCCCCGGCATGGTGTATCCGGCGCTGTCGTATCTGGAAGACCACGGCTTCGCCTCCGTCACCGCCGAGGGCAACAAGAAGCGCTACGGCATCACGCCCGAAGGCGAGGCATGGCTGGCCGAGCGCCAGAACAGCGCCGACGCCATCCTCGCGCAATTGCGCGCCATGGGCGAACGCGTCAAGCGCATGAACGAAGCCATGGCCTTCGACCGCGAAACCGAACACGCCGGCGAATGGGCCGACACGGGCAACGACCCCCTTCGCGCGGCCCGCTGGCGCCTGAAGTTCGCCCTGATGGAAAAGCGCTTCGCCTCGCGCGAAGAACAACAACGCGTGGCAGACATCCTGCTACGTGCCTTGAAGGAAATCACCGAAGGGCGCTGACCCTGCGCCTTCGCCGGTCCCTCTTTCCGCAGCCACTATGTTTGCCCTCACTCGCACACAAGGTCTCATGTCGCAGCTGCTCAGCCCCCTCAAACCCACCACACGCCGCGTGCGCGTGCAGGCCGTCCACACGCTCTCGCCGCGCATGCGGCGGGTGGTCTTTACCGGCACGGCGGCAGACCTGGCCGATCTGGCCAATGCGCCACCTGGCGCCGCCATCAAGCTGATGTTTGCGCACGATGCTGCAGGCTCCGGTCGCAAGCTCGGCCGTGCCTATACGATCCGCCGGTATCACGCCGCGCGCGGTGAGCTAGAAATCGATTTTGTCGTGCACGACGAAACGCCTGCCGCGCAGCATGGTCCGGCCGCGCGCTGGCTGGAACGCGCCGCGCCCGGCGACGAAGTGGAATTTGCCGGCCCCAAGCGCGGCTTCGTAGCCGACCCCACCGCGCCGTGGACCTTGCTCGTGGGCGACGAAACCGCCCTGCCCGCCATCTTTGCCATTCTGGAAAGCCTGCCGGAGCACGCGCACGTGCAAACCTACATTGCCATCGGCGATGCACGTGCGCGGCTGCCGCTGGAAGGCAGCTTTGCCACGCACCCGCGCAGCCAAGGCATCCACTGGGTGGAAACCGACACCGCGCATGCAGGGGCCATGATGGTCGGGGCGCTCAGCGCGCAACCGATGCCATCCGGCACACCGCAGGTGTTCCTGGCTGGCGAAGCCTCGTTGCTCAAGCATGTGCGCGCGCTGCTGGAAGGCGCGTGGTCGGTGCCGCACGACGCCATTGACGCCAAGGGCTACTGGACAGCCGGCCTCTCGCGCGAGGAGCGCAAAGCCATCGAAGCGCGCTAATGGACTGACAGACGCGCTGTCGCTTATGTAGCGGCCCCGGCATTGGGCGGGGCCGCGCCGCGCACCCAATCGCGCAGCAGGCGCTGTCCATGCAACAGCGCCGCATCCATCGCCTCCCGCGGCGAGCCGAACGTACAGCCGGGCCGCACCGGCTGCGAGCCCGTTAGCGACTGGCCCTCCGCGCTGCGGAACACCACTTCGATACGCGCTTCCCAACCGCGGGCACCCGCGGGAATCACACGCGGGACGATCTCGACATCCCCACAGATCTTGTGCACCTCGTTCCTCCGTTTCCAACGCCTGATGGGCGCATTGCGAGCAGGGTCTGTTTCCATATGAAACGCGCGCACGCGAGGGGCAGATGGGCCGCAGGGCTAGGCGTGGACGGCGCCGCTTAGCCAGCTAAGCAAGCCGGCCGCAACGACGCCATGCGGCCCATCTGCCCCTCGCCCGGAGGGTTGGCCCGAGCGGGGGCCAACGTGCGTGCGTTTCATATGGAAACAGACCCTAGCAACGGTCATGCCCATTTGCGCTGGCGTAGCGCCCAGTTGATCAAGATCAAATCCCGTCACATTGCGCCCCTTTAGCGGGCCGCCGGGCTGCCGTTGCAAGAAGGGACTCCCGCTCAATTCCGATCTTCCGCGCCCACGAAGCGCGGCATCACCATGCGCAAGAACCTGCCGGTCACACAAGCCGAAACCGCCCTCAACCCAACGGACTACCTCATCTCCCGCACCGACCTGAAAGGCCGCATCGTCTTCGCCAACGCGGCGTTCGTGCGCATCAGCGGTTACGCGCAGGAAGAACTCATGGGCGCGCCCCACAACCTGGTGCGCCACCCCGACATGCCCGAGGCCGCCTTCGCAGATTTGTGGGCCACGCTGCAGGCCGGCAAACCGTGGCGTGGCTTCGTCAAGAACCGCCGCAAAGACGGCGGCTTCTACTGGGTGCTCGCCAATGTGACGCCGGTGTTCGAAAACGGCGCGGTGACGGGTTACACATCGGTGCGCTCCATGGCGACACCCGCGCAGATCGCCCGTGCCCAACGCGCCTATACCGCCATCAACGAAGGTGACACGTCGTACACAGTGCGGGCGGGCCGCGTCCTGCGCACGGGCTGGCGACGTAGCCTCAACCTGTTCCAGCGTGACAGCCTGCGCTTCAAGGTGATCGGGCTGCAAAGCCTCATCGCCACAGCCATCCTCATCGGCACCGTGTGGGCGCACATTGCGCTGGAAGCAGCCGACCTGCATGGCACGCCGTGGCTCGTGTTCAGCCGTGACTGGCTTTGGCTGAGCGGGGTGGGCTGCGCAGCGTTGGCCACGTTCTCTGGCGTGCTGCTGGCACGCACCCTCATCGGCCCGCTGGAGGAAGCCGCCACACTGGCCACGCGCCTGGCCGCTGGAGACTTGACCACCACCGTGCAGGCACGCTCCAACGATGAAGTGGGCGAGGTCATGCGTGCCATGGGCACCATGCGCGCAAGCCTGTCGTCCATCGTGCGCGACATCCAGGACGGCGCATCGAACGTCGCCCACAGCACGCTGCAGATTTCTGCCGGCAACCATGACCTGTCGGCACGCACCGAGCAACAAGCCGCAGCGCTGGAAGAAACCGCCTCGAGCATGGAAGAGCTCACCTCGATGGTGGCGCAAAACGCCGATCATGCCCGCGAGGCCAGCGCGCTGGCTGAACAGGCTTCCACCATCGCGTCGGATGGTGGCCAGCTCGTGCAACGCGTGGTGCAGACCATGGACGCCATCCGCACCGATAGCCAACGCGTGACGGAGATCATCGCCACCATTGAAAGCATCGCCTTCCAGACCAACATCCTCGCGCTCAATGCCGCGGTGGAGGCCGCCCGCGCGGGTGAAGAAGGCCGTGGTTTTGCCGTCGTGGCAGGTGAGGTGCGCAGCCTCGCGCAGCGCAGCGCACAGGCCGCCGCACAGAGCAAGGAGATCATCCGTACGTCCGACCAGTCCGTGCGTGACGGCGTCGAGCTGGTGCACAAGGCCGGCGCGACGATGACGCAGATCGTGCAATCGGTGCAGACCGTCACGCATCTCATGTCGGAAATCTCGGCCAGCTCGCGCGAGCAGAGCAGCGGCATCGCGCAGATCAACGACTCGGTCTCACAGCTCGATGGGGTCACGCAGCAGAACGCCACGCTGGTGGAAGAGGCGGCCGCAGCCGCTTCGGTGCTCGCTCGCCAATCGGAAGACCTGAAGCGCGCAGTGGCCGTATTCCGGTCTTGATATGGCCTGGCGGCGCGCGCTATACGGTGAAGCGCGCGTCGCGCTCCAGCAGCTCCGTCACCGCCTCTGGCAATAGCGGCTCGCTGAAGTAATAGCCCTGCAGCACATCGCACCGGTGCGAGGTCAGGAAGGCCGACTGCGCCGCGTCTTCTACGCCTTCCGCGCAGACCGCCACGCCAAGGTTGTGCGCCAACACCACCACCGTCGTACAGATGGCCGCGTCGTTGGAGTCGCGGTCGATATCTTTGACGAAAGCGCGGTCGATCTTGATGAGGTCGATCGGCAACCGCTTCAGGTACGCCAGGCTCGAATAGCCCGTACCAAAATCGTCAATGGCGATACGCACGCCAAGCTGGCGGATGGCGGTCAGGTCTTCGATGGTGCGCTCGGTGCCTTCCATTAGCATCGACTCGGTCACCTCCAGCTCCAGGAAGCCCGAGCCCAGCCCGTACTGGCGCTGCAGCTTAAGCAGCATCGGCAGCACCGTGCCGCGCTTGAACTGCAGCGGCGACACATTCACGGCAATCGTGAGGTCATCGGCCAAGCCGCGCGCGTGCCACTCGGCGCGCTGGTGTGCGGCTTCTTCCAGCACCCAATTGCCAATGTCGACGATCAACCCGCTCTCTTCCGCCACCGGGATGAACGCCGCCGGCGGCAGCAGCCCGCGCGTCGGGTGAATCCAGCGGATCAGCGCTTCGAGCCCGCACATGCGGCCGGTCTTGGTGTCGATCTGCGGCTGGTACAGCAGGCGGAACTGGCGCTGCTCCAGCGCGGCCCGGATCTGGTGCTCCAGGTTCAGTCGATACGACACGCCGATATCCATCTCAGGCGCGAAGAACTCCAACCGGTTGCGGCCGTTCTGCTTGGCGTAGTACATCGCCATTTCGGCATGGCGGATCAGGGTGTCGGCATCTGTGCCATGCGTGGGGTATTCCGCCACGCCAATGCTGGCCGTGACGAAGACCTCATGCCCTTCCACGCGAATCGCGTCGGCAAACAAGTCAAAGCCGAATTCAACGCCACGCGAACCCGCATGCGACACCACCAGCGCAAACACATCGCCGCCGAAGCGGGCCACGGTATCGACGGTGTCGGCCGCATCGCGCAGGCGTTCTGCAATACGGCGCAGCACCTCATCGCCCAGCAGATGACCAAGGCTGTCGTTGATGACCTTGAAGCGGTCGATATTCACCAGCACCACATAGAAGCGGCTGCGCTGACGCGCGGCCATTTCCACCGACTGCTGCACACGGTCGGCGAGCAGCGTGCGGTTGGGCAGGCCGGTGAGCGGATCAATGGTGGCGTGCTGCGCCAGGCGCGTACGCGTCATCTCCTGCTCGGTCACATCGTCCTGAATGCCGACGTAATGCGTGACCGCGCCCTTGGCATCGCGCACGGGCGAGAGCAGGAAGTTGTTCAGGAACGGGTGACCGTCCTTGCGGAAATTGCGCAGCAGCACGCGGATCTCGCTGGCATCGCGCAGGGCAGCGCGCACCTCGTTCAATGCCGGCTGCCCCGGCTCGGAGGAATGCAGGAAGCGGCAGTTGCGGCCCAGCACTTCTTCCGCGCGGTAGCCGGTCATGCGTTCAAAACCGGGGTTCACATACACCACCGGCATATCGGGCTGCTGCGCGTCCGCCACGGTAATGCCCGACGGCACCGATTCGACCACGCGGCGCAACAGGCGCAGTTGCTCGTCGGAATCGCGCCGCTCGGTGATGTCCTGCATGGTGCCAAACAGGGCGATCACCTCGCCGCGGTCGTTGCGCTCGATGTTGCCGCGCGAGAGCACCCAGCGGTGCTCGCCATCCCGGCGGATCATCTCCAGCTCCAGCGAATACGACTCGCCTTCGGTGACAGCACGACTCGCTGCTTCGCGCAGGCGGTTGTAGCTCTCGCTCGTAAAGAACTGCGCCTGCTGTGCAAACGTGGGCGGTGTGCCGGGCGGCATGCCCGTCAGCACATACATGCCAGACGACCACGTGGCGGAATCGCGCAGCACATCCCAGCGCCAACTGCCGAGTTGCGCGATCTGCTCGGCCACGCTCAGGTTGGCCTCACTCGCGCGCAGCTCGTGCTCCATGGCCGAGCGCTGCGAAATGTCGGTCACGCCGCCCACCATGCGCATGGCGCGGCCGTCCTTGCCGCGATAGACGCTGGCACGAATCTCCACCGTACGCGTGGCGCGGTTGGCGTCGATCACGCGGCAGACGTGGTACCAGCTATCGCGGTCCGAATGCAGCACGGCACGCAGTTCCTGGCCAAAGGCCTCCACGTCGTCCGGATGCACGAACTGTTGGAACGTCAGCGCACGCGAAACGCCTTCGCCATCGCTGGGGCCGAGCAGCGCATCGCTACCCAGCAGACGGTGCAGGCTGGCGTTGGCCCACGATTCGCCCGTAGCGATGTCCCAGTCGAAGATCCAGTCATTGGTAGCCCGCGCCACGCGCTGGAAGCGTTCGGTCAGGCGATGCACAGTGGCGTCATGGCGTTCGATGGCCGCGCGCATCTCGTTGAAGGTGCGCTCGAGCAAGGAAAGCTCATCGCGCGCAGCGCCCTGCTCAACCACACGGGCCGAGAAATCGCCCGCCGCGTAATGGCGTGCCGCATCCACCAGCGCATCCACGCGCGGCAACACCAGGCGCCGCATCGCCAGCTGGATCAGTGCCAGCAGCAACACCATCATCAGCAGGATGGCGCCGCCGCCGGCCAAGGTGATATCGCGCTGCTGGCGAATGATGTCGGTGGCATCCACGCCGCGCACCACGCGCAGCCGTCCGGCCGCCGCATGCGGCACCACCATGGCAGCGTAGGCGCGGCGCACACCATCCGCGTCGTCTACCAACACCGGCTCGCCCGGCTGCTGGCCAGCCAGGGCCACCAACTGCCCTTGCACAATGGCCGGCACCTGCGCGTTGGGCACCGTGCCGTTGACGGAGAGCACGTTGCCCGCCGCGTCGATCAGGTAGACCGGTGCACTGGGCATGCCGCCGGCCGCGGCCAGGATCAGGGCCTGCTGCCGCACGGCCGCGTATGCAATCCCGCGGATGGCACCGTCGCCGCCGATCATGGGCCGCGCTGAAACCAGCACCGCCTGGTTCGACGCGCGCCCCGTTACGAACATCGACAGCGCCGGCTGGCCGGTGGCCAGCACCTCGTTGACGTAATCCCGGTCAGACACATCGATGCCCAGACTGGCCGTGTTGGGCGTGCAGACCAGCTTGTGGTGCGCATCGATGATGCCGAGGTTCGCGAGTTCGCTCTGATTGTGGAAGACGCGGCTGACGAAGCGGCTGCACTCCTGCTGGTCCATGCGCAGGGCGGAGTCGTCGGCCACCAGCACGGAGAGCAGTTCGTTGGCGTTGGAGAGCACCATGCCGACGCGTGCGGCGGCGGCTTCGGTCTCGTGGGTCAGGCGCTGGGCGAGGTGGTCATTGAGCCGATCCCGGTAGAGCGCCACGCCCGCCGCCGCCACGATGATGGCCGGCAAGGCGGCCACCGCAGCCAGTGCGAGCAAACGGCCGCGCAGCGTGGTGGGAAAGAAAGCGTGCTTCGGCACTTGGATGACCGGTAGAGCCTTGGTATGGAAAGAGGCTGCACGATGCGCGGCTCAGGAACCGCACCCCAAGCGCACGATGCAGTTGCGGCATCGTGCCGGACAACGGCTGACGCAGTGCGCAAGCATTTTGCTTGCAATTCCTATCGCACGCAACTTGTGGATAGTCTGTACACCACTGTTGCAATCAAACTGGCTTTCTTGACATTTGCGGGTTTCGAACCGCGAACAGGCCCTACAATCCGGCCCCATGTCGAACCCGTCACCGCCCATTGTTCCGCGTCGCCTGCTGTTCCGTCTGCTACCGGGCGTGGTGGTGGCTGCGCTGATACCGTTTGCGGCACTAATCGTCGTGGCGGTTTCTACAGTCTATGACGATACGCGGCAAGAGATCGACAGTCGGTTGGACCAGGCGTTGTCGCAAGCCGCGCGCCCGATCGATGCGCGCCTGGCCAATAGCATCGACCGCCTGTCCGCCGCAGCCGATACCGCCAGCACCCCCCGCACAGCCGCTGAGGGCCAAGCCTGGCTGGAAGACCATGCCGACCTGCGCGGCGCCTTCGACAACCTGCTGCTGGTGGGGGCCGATGGCACCATCCTGGCCGACGCGCCGCAATTGCCCGAGCGCCGCGGCGACAACATGGCCAACCACCCCATCTTCCTGGCTGCGCGCACGACCCAGCGGCTCGTCATGCCCGAGCCGTTCCTGGCACCGGCAGGTAAGCGGCCCGTGGCATCGTTCGCCATGCCGTTGCACGACGAGGCGGGGCGCTTCGCAGGGCTGGTGATCGGCTCGATCGAGCTGTCGCGCAACCCGATGCTGACCGACCTGGAGGCCGTGCGGCTCGGGCGCACGGGCCGGCTGGTGATGGTGTCGGAAGCCGGCAAATACATCGTCGCGCCCGACCGCTCGCGCCAGTTGCAGCAGGCGCCCGATCTGGCCGCGATGCCGGCATCTGCGCGCGCAGCCACGCAGGGGTGGAGCCAGGGCACGGTGTTCAGCCCACCAGGGCAGCCGGCCATCATCGTGGGCTACCGCCGCCTGAACGCCGTGCCGTGGAGCGTGGGCGTCTGGTGGCCCGAACAGGAAGCCTATGCAGGCGCCAACCGCACAACACGCACGCTCATCGCCGCCGGTATTGCGTTTGGCGCGCTGTGCCTGCTGTTCGCCTGGTTCTGGATCGAGCGCGCGGTCAGTCCGCTGGAACGCCTACGCCACGAGGTGGAGGGTGGCATGCCGATTCACCCGGTGGCGCCGGTGTCCGGCAGGCCAGCCCTGCACGACGCCCCACCACCCGGTCCGCTCACTCGGCTGGGCGAACTGGCTGACGCCAAGGCCTCGGCCTTCGACCCCGGCACCGAAGTGGGCGCGCTGGCCACGCGCATCGGCCACCTTGCCGAGTATTGGGAACAGACGCTGGCCGCCAGCGAGCAGGATGTCGCCTTCTTCCGTGGGCTGGCCGAGCAGGCACCGGTCGGGCTGGCCTTTCTGGATCGCACCCTGGCGGTGCCGTTCGCCAACGTGCGTTTTGAGCGCTTGCTTGGGGCCAGTGCGCATGCCATCAGCCAGGCCCTGCAAGCCACGGACGCCGCTGCCACCTCCCCCGCCGCACGGGCCGTGGCCGCTGCGCTGTCGCAACTGCCACATGCGCCGCTGGCGCTGGCCGACCACCCGATGGTGGTGGCGACAGGGCAAGGCGAGAGCATCGGTGCGGTCCTGCTGACGGCGCGACCCGTCGGTGGCGCCGGCACGCCATTGGCAGGATGGGCGGTTGCCGTGGTTGACAGCACCCGCGAACAACGCGCCAAGGAGGCGCTCGAACACGAGGTGCGTGCCGCGCTGCTGGTACTCGACGCCATTCAGGAACCGCTGCTCACCATCGATGGCGACGGCACCGTCACGCACGCCAGCCGCGCCATCGAAACGCTGGTGGGCATGCACCCGGCGCGCGCGGTCGGCCAGTCGATTAATCGGCTGCTGCATCTGTTTGAGCATGACGGTGGCCGGCGCGTCATCCCCACGCAACTGCTGCGCGGGGGCGGCACACTGTTCGGCAGCTTGCGCCTGGAGCGCGCCGATGGCCGCCGCCACGATGTCGAGCTTTCTTGGGGGCCGCTGCCCGGCACCTCGGGCAGTGGCGTGCTGGTGCTGCGCGATGTGTCGGCCACGCGTGAAACCGTACAACGCATCGCCTGGGATGCCACGCACGACGTCCTGACCGGCCTGCTGAACCGGCGCGGCTTTGACGCCACATTCCGCGCGCAATTTGACGCGCATCGCAGCAGCCCCGGCACGCGCGCGCCCATGGCGCTCATCATGATCGACCTGGATGGCTTCAAGGCCATCAACGACCGGTACGGCCATGCCGCCGGCGACGACGTGTTGCGTGGCGTGGCCGAGCGCATCGTGCAGAACACCCGTACGCAAGACCACGTAGCGCGCCTCGGCGGCGACGAATTTGCCGTGATCCTGCCCCATTGCGACATGCAGGCGGCCGTCACGTTTGCGGATCGGATTCGCGCGGCGCTGGCGCGACAGCCGGTTGAGGCCGCAGGCGCCCGTGCTGAGATCGCCCTGTCACAGGGTGTGGTGGAGTTGCGCCCCGACGATACCGACGCCAGTGCCTTCCTGGCCCGCGCCGACGCGGCGTGCTATCGCGCGAAACATGCCGGGCGCGGCGCCATTGCGACCGACTGAACCGCGCGCCCATGAAAAAAGCCACCGGATGCGGTATCCGGTGGCCTCAAGAATACGCTTTGAACGGGGAAGTTCAGCGCACTTGAAGGATAGGCAAGGACCCCAGCCCAGCCAATACCCAGGATAAGGTAATTTGGCAAAAACCCCGTACCGACAACGGTTTTACGGGAATCTGCCGCGTTTTGTGCCTTGGGTACAACGCACACGGCAGTCTTCAGTTGCATCTTCTGCCCTCCGTCAAAATATCCATCCGGGCGACGCGGTGCCGTGGGCCCTCGGGCTGCCTGTTGCGATATAATGAAAACGATTCGCATTTAGCCACCTAGCAGTTACCACGTTAACGATCTCGCACGATGCGGCTTTCCGAGCTTTCCCGCCGGGCCACGGCGGTGGTGGATCACGTTGAAGACCGTGAGACCGCCGATCCCATCAGCCAGCGCCTGCGCGAACTCGGGTTCGTGACGGGTGAAGAGGTGCGCGTGGTGGCCGTGGGGCCCTTCGGCGGGGACCCGCTGGTGGTGCAAGTGGGCTTCACGCGCTTTGCGCTGCGCCGACAAGAGGCCGCCCGTGTGCGCCTGCGCGCCCAAACCGCCGCACAACCTGCCGCCACTGTCATTACCGCCACAGAGACGGCACCGCCTCCCAAGGTGCGCGAGGCTGCTTAGCCCCGCCTTTGCTTTCGGCCGCTTTCCCGGCCTCGCTTATCCGGCTTCATGCAGATGCACGCTTCTTCCCCCTCCTCTTCCTCGCCCGCACTGCGGGTGGCCCTGGTTGGCAACCCCAACTGCGGCAAGACCGCGCTGTTCAACCTCCTGACGGGCAGCCGCCAGAAGGTCGCCAACTACGCGGGCGTGACGGTCGAGCGCAAGGAAGGCCGCTTCACTGCACCGTCGGGTCGGCACGTACAGATTCTGGATTTGCCCGGCGCCTACAGCCTGATCGCCACCAGCCCAGACGAAGCCATCACGCGCGACATCTGCTTGGGTACGTTCCGGGGCGAGGCGCGGCCTGATCTGCTGATCTGCGTAGTCGATGCCACCAACCTGCGGCTGCACCTGCGCTTTGTGCTGGAACTGCAACGCCTGGGCCTGCCGATGGTGCTGGCGCTGAACATGGTGGATGCGGCCGAACGGCGCGGCATCCGCATTGACCGCGCCAAGCTGGAAGCCGCGCTGGGCGTGCCGGTGGTGCAGACCGTGGCGATCAAGCGCAATGGCGCTGCCGAGCTCGTCGCGCATATCGATCATGAGCAATTGCCGGCCGTACCGGCGGGGCTGCCGGCCGACGCGGATCCGCACGTTGAGGTGAAGCGTCTGCTCGACGCGGCAGTGACCATGCCGCGCAGCACGGCCGAGTTGGACGACCGGCTCGATCGCATCGTGCTGCACCCGGTGTTCGGCCTGCTGCTATTGGCCGTGCTGATGTTCTTCATGTTCCAGGCCGTGTTCTCGTGGGCACAGCCGCTCATGGAGGGCATCCAGGGCGCGGTGGAGGCCGTGGGCGTGTGGGTCGGCACGGTCATGCCCGACGGCCTGCTCAAGAGCCTGCTGGTCAACGGCATCATCGCCGGCGTGGGCAGCGTGCTGGTGTTCCTGCCACAGATCCTGATCCTGTTCCTCTTCATCCTCTCGCTGGAAGAATCGGGCTACCTGCCGCGTGCAGCGTTCCTACTTGATCGGCTGATGGCCGGTGCCGGGCTGTCGGGGCGCTCGTTCATTCCGCTGCTGTCGAGCTTTGCCTGCGCGATCCCCGGCGTGATGGCCACGCGCACGATCCAGGACCCGCGCGACCGGCTGGTCACGATTCTGGTTGCGCCGCTGATGACGTGTTCCGCGCGCCTGCCGGTGTATGCGTTGCTGATTGGCGCGTTCATTCCGATGCGGCAGGTGTGGGGCGTGTTCAACCTGCAGGGCCTGGTGCTGTTTGGGCTCTATATGGCGGGCATCGTGTCGGCGCTGGTGGTGGCCTACGTGCTGAAGTACCTCAAGCGCGACCGCAACGAACACCCGCTCATTCTGGAATTGCCGTCGTACCGCCTGCCCAGCGTGCGCAACCTGGCCGTCGGCTTGATCGAACGCGCGCGCATCTTCCTGCGCCGCATCGGCACCGTCATCCTCAAGATGATGGTGGTGCTGTGGTTCCTGTCGAGCTTCCCGGCGCCGCCCGCCAACGCCACCCTGCCGGCCATCGATTACAGCTTTGCCGGCATGATCGGCCGCGCGCTGGAAGTCGTGTTCGCGCCGATCGGTTTTACGTGGCAGATGTGCATTGCGCTGATTCCGGGCATGGCCGCGCGTGAGGTCGCCGTGGGTGCGCTGGCGACGGTGTATTCGCTGTCGGCCACGCATGAAGATGCGGCCGCGCAACTGGCACCCGTGATCGCTCAGCAATGGTCGCTGGCCACCGCGCTGGCCTTCCTGGCGTGGTACGTGTACGCGCCGCAATGCATCTCGACGCTGGCCACCATCCGCCGCGAGACCAACTCGTGGAAGGTGATGGCCGCTACGGCCGGTTACCTCTTCGCACTGGCCTACCTGGCCGCCTTTGCTACCTACCAGATCGCACGGGTGCTGACATGAGCGTGTACCACGTGGTTGAAACCGGCGTTGTTGCTACCGTGGTGGCATTCAGCGCGCTGTCGATTACCGGCCGCTATGCGCCGGCCATGCGGGCGCGCACGATGGCGCGTGTGGCGGGCTGGTGCGATCGGCCTTCACGACCCGATTGGATGCGCGCCTTCGGGCAGCGCTTGCTCACGCCGGGCGAGGCACCTTCGTGCCATTCCGATCCGCTGTCGGGCAGCGCATGCGGCAGTGGCTGCAGCGGATGCGCATCGGGCGAATCGTCTTCGTCTGCCGCAGTTGAACAGCCGATCCACTTCGTGCGCCGCAAATAACGGCCGACGCAATGTCACAACACCTGCGGGCCCGCATGGGGACAAACCATGCGGGCCCGTTTCATTTTTGGCGAGTGCAGGCGTAGACTGGTCCAAACCTGAACGGGGGACGCATCATGACCGAAGAGTTGCTGGTCCAGTTGATCGCGGAAGTCGAGAAGGAAGACCCGGTGGATTTCGCCAACCTGCCCTTTGACGAGCAGATGCTGCGCGACCTGGTCTGCAAGCTGGTTTCGCGCCAGCTATCGCAAATGGAAGATGCGCATTTCAGCCAGGACGAAGTGATCGTCTCGCTCACGGCGAGCATCGCCAAGCTGGTGCTGGAAAACCTGGTGCTGAATGCGCGCCTGCTGGCGCACCAAGGCCACAGCGAAAGCGCCCGTGAACTGCTGGAGCGGATCGCGCGGCAAGCCAAGGGATAGCGCGCGAATATCGTTCAGCGCGCGACGTTGTACTGTGTACGCGCCCGCATCAGCAAACGCTTGGCCACCGACAGACCTCGGATGGCCGCGTCATCGTCTTCAGTCAAGACATCGAACTCGGCGCTCCAATTGCAACCAGTGTGATCGGGGCGGTGGATGCACATGGCGCGCAACTCGCACTGGGCGCATTCCGGGTGCTGCTGGACACAGCGGGCCAGCAGGCTCTTGAGTTCATCTTCGGACTTCAAACGGCGTCGCATCGGCATCTCCTGGGTAACACGGTGTGTTGGAACCGCTGTCGCCCGATGAGTTTCGCCATGATTGCCCCGATACTGTTTCAGGGCGTTACCAGATCACATGCTCACATGCGCTCAGCCCATGCGCACTCACTCAGTGTGAGGTGCCTGCGGCAGGCTGGCACGTCGGGCACAGGCCATACAGCGCCAAGGCGTGATCGCGCAGCACAAAGCCACGCTCGTTGGCCACGCGCTCCTGGCGCACCTCGATGGCCTCGTCATGAAACTCTTCCACCCGGCCACATGACACGCAGATCAAGTGATCGTGGTGCGCGCCCTCGTTGATCTCATACACCGCATGGCCGGCCTCGAAGGTATGGCGCAGCAGCACACCGGCATCCACCAGTTGGTTGAGCACGCGATACACCGTCGAGATGCCGACATCGAGTTCCGACGTGAGCAACTGCCGATACACATCTTCGGCGCTGAGGTGGCGGCTGTGGTCCGTGCCGGTCGCGAGGATTTCCAGAATCTTGACGCGCGGCGACGTGGCTTTGAGCCCGGCTCTACGCAAATCGGGTAGGTCGGTCGAGTTTGGCATGGCCTGACGGGAAGGTCGGAGCGTGAAGGTTGGAGCGTAAAAAAACGAGGGCGATCAGCGGCAGCCAGGAACGGCGTCGCATTCGTCGCTATCGTCGGAATGGTGCAGGAGGGATTCAAAAAAAAACGGCATGGCTGGCGGCCCGGAAAAGTCGCAGTCGGGAAAGCGGGGTCTAAGTGCTTTCCCGACTGTCGGGCGGCTTGCTACTGCCAAACGCTCTGTGTGTCAGAGCGGTCCCCACAAAAGATCGGTTGCCGGGGCGCTGCATCCTCAGAAGATGCGCGCACTCGCAGCGGAATTCGGATCGATGCGCTGCGTTGCCTTGCGTTTTGGGGGCTGCCCCATCGGCTGCTGCGCTGTCGATGGAGAGACTATAAATGCGAATGATTCGCATTTCAAGAGTTTTTTGCAAATCGCCGAAAGCCATTGCGGCAAAGGGCTGGGGCCGTGTCAAACGCGCCCGATGGCGCGCGCATAACCGGCCGGCGCAAAGCGTAGCGTGGTCAACGACGAGACGATCACGATGGCAAGCAACAGCAGCCACGACGCCTGAAAGCCGCCCGTCATCTCTCGCAGCCAGCCCACGGCATACGGGATGATGCCGGTGATGATGAAGCCGATGCCTTGCACAAAGGCCGCCAGATAACCGGCGGCGCGGGCATCGGGCAAGTGGTCGAGCGTGAGCGTAAGGCACAGCGAGAACATCGAGCCCAAGCCGCAGCCAATCAGCGCCACCCACAGCGCCGTTCCGGCGAGCGGCGCCAGCAACAAGCCCGCCATCCCGATCAGTTGCAACACCAGCATCGCCAGTAACCACAGGCGCCGATCGGGCCGGCGGCGGGCAAGCATCGGCGCGGCGAAGGCGCCGATCACCTGGAAGATGGTCATCACGCCAATCAGGCCACCGGCGTCTTGCGCGCTCCACCCCAATTGGCGATAGAACATCGGCAGCCACGCAATCATGCTGGTGTAACCGCCGTTGGCCGCGCCAAAGTAGATCGCCAACAGCCATGCGCGACGGTTGCCGAAGAAGTTGAGCACCGGACCACGCTGCGTGGGCGCCGCCGCTTCGCGCGGGCGTGCAGCCATCCACAGCACCAGCGCCAGCAGCGCTGGCAATGCCCACACGCCAAGGCCCGCGTGCCAATCGGCCAGATGCGCGATGCGCGGGCTGAGCGTGGCAGCCATGCCACCACCCGCCATCAAGGCGGCGGAATACAAACCCAGCGCCATCGGCACGCGCTGCGGAAACCAGCGCTTGACGATACCCGGCACCAACGCCTGGATGATCGCCACGCCCGTCCCGGCCAGGGCCGCGCTGGCGATGAGCGCCACGCCCTGCGCGGCCCAGAGCCGCCACAGGCATGCCCCCGCGATCGCCAGCAGGCTGCACGCCACGCCGCGATGCTCCGGTAGCCAACGCGCCAGCCACGGCAGAAACAGCGCCACGCTGCCCATGCACAGCACCGGAATCACGGTGAGCAGCGATGCGCCTTGCAAGCCCAAGCCTGTGCCCGCGCGAATTTCGGCCAGCAGCGGCCCAATGGTCGTGAGGATCGGTCGCAGGTTCAGCGCCAACGCCACGACCAGCGCCACGCCAATCCAGCCCGCATCGGCACGTGCGGAAACAGCGGATGGCGCGGCCGATGCTGCGCCCTGCATGGCCGCGTCGCTCACGACTGGCGCTCCAGCCAGGCTTCGTACAAACCTTGCTCGCCCGCCGGCTTCAGCGCGCTGAGCTGGAGTGCGCCGGCGGCGGGGGCGCCGCGCATGGCTTCATACATCGCAGCGGTGGACATGCCGAAGGGTTCGCCGTCGTCGTTCGAATACGCGAAATGCGCGGTGCGAATGCCGCAGCGCGCCATGGCGGCAAAGCACATCGGGCACGGATGGCCGCTGGCGTACATCACGGCGCCACTCAAATCGGGCGTGGCCAGCCGGAGGCTCGCCTGACGGATGGCCTGCATCTCGGCGTGGGCGGTCGGGTCGTGCGTGGCACAAACCTCGTTGACGCCGTGCGCCACGATCTGGCCGTCACGCACCAGCACCGCGCCGAACGGCAAGCCGCCCGCGTTGACGTTGTCGCGCGCGAGTGCAACGGCCTCGCGCATGTACTGCTCGTCGGACATGGTGTTCTCCTGAAGGGGCCGATTATGGTTGCGCCCCCAGGCATGTTCAAATTAAATGATTGAATGCCTATGAGTGGGATTCCGAATGATTGACCTCGTCTTGCTGCGTAGCTTTGTCACCGTAGTCGACACAGGCAATTTCACGCGCGCGGCAGAACACCTGCACCTGACGCAATCGACCGTCAGCCAGCAGGTGATCCGGCTGGAGCAGCACTTCGGTTGTCGCTTGCTGGACCGCAGCCAGCGCCAGGTCCTGCCCACCGAAGAAGGCGACCGCCTGGTCGGGTACGCCCGCCGGCTGCTACGCCTTGCCAACGAAACCAGCGAAGCGCTCAGCCCCGAGCACACGGAAGGGGTCCTGCGCCTGGGCGTACCGGAAGACTTGGGCGGCGAGGCGCTGATGCCGCTGGTGGCGGACTTTGCGGTGGAACGCCCGCGCTTGCGACTGGAGGTGGAAAGCGGCTTGAGCCATCACGTGCTGCGACTCTATCGAAACGGCGATCTCGACCTGCTGCTCGTCAAGCAATGGGGCGCCGATAGCGATTGCCATGCGCGCTGGCCAGAACCGCTGTGTTGGGTGGAAAGCGCCGCACGCCCCGTGCTGGCGCAGCACGCCGCCACGGATGCCCTGCCGCTGGTGGTGTTTCCACTGGGGGCGCTGTATCGGCAGGAGATGATCCACGCGCTCGAAGCCCAGGGGCGGCCCTGGCGAATCAGCTATTCGAGTGCGAGCCTGGCCAGCTTGAGCGCAGCGGTCAGCGCCGGACTGGGCGTCAGCCTGCTGCCAGCCGGCAGCGTGCAGCCGGGGCATCGCATGTTGGGCGTCGCTGACGGTTTTCCCGACATCGATGGGTTGGAGTTAGCGTTATACGCACGATCGGAACTGGACAGCGCAGGCCGTACGTTGCGGGATCGGTTGGCGCGGATGTGCGGGGAGCGGGCGCGAGCGTTGAACCCATAAGAATGGGTCATTCCTACCCAATGAAAAACCGAGACCAAGACGTCTCCCGATGGCACCCGCTCTCTCAACCTCGACGCGGAACAACCGATCCTGCCACTGCCTACTTTTGCGGCCGGCCCGGCAAGAGCATGAGCGCAGCCACGGCCACCACCGGCCCAACGGCAAGCGCCCCCAGCGCCACCGAGAACGAATGCGTCTGCCCGTAGAAGTAGCCCACCACCAGCGGTGACACGGCACTGCCCGACTGCCAGATGGCGTTGGTCAGGCCCGCGCCGGCACCAGCAGAGTTGCGCCCGCAGGCGTCGCTCACTTGCGCCATGAGCACGGGCGTGTAGCCGAATCCCACGGCACCCAGCAGCGGCGCCAGCAGATAGAACTGAGTGACCGTGGAACTCTGCCCGAAGACCATCAGCATGACGGCAAAGCCCGCCAGGCACAGGATCGAGATCCGCTTGCGTGCATGGCCATGCAGGTCGGAGAGCCAGCCGAGCAACGGCTTGGCGCAAACGGCCCCGATGCCAAAGGTGGCAGCAATCGAACCCGCCGTCACCGGAGAGATGCCGTACTGCTTGGTCATCAACGCGTTGCCCCACGCACCGAACCCCACGGTGGCCCACAGGCCGCCGCAACCAGCGATAGCCAGCAGGATGAGATTGCGGTTCTTGAGTAGCGCGAGGATGTCAGCCCCCTTGATACGCGCGAGCGGGGGCTCGCCTTCGGGCGCATCCCGCAATACGAACCAGGCAACCACTGCACATGCGAGCGTGATGCCGCCCAGCAGGCGGAAGGCGTTCTGCCACCCATACCACTGCGAGATCGTCGGCACAGTGGCATTGGTAAGCACCACGGCCAACGACGTCGCGGTAGTGTAAAGCCCCATGGCGCGGCCACGGTCCTTGCGGAACCAAGCAGCGATGATCTTCATGCCGGCGGAATAGTCCGCCCCCGCTGCCAGACCCATCGCAAACTGGATGGCAATGCCCGACCACAAGGTATGCGCAAAGCCGAAACAGAACGTGAGCACGCCCAGCGGCACGAGCGCCACAGTGAGCGTAGTGCGACCGCCGAGCACATCGGTCAGGATGCCGCCCGCGATATTGGCCAGCACGTAGCCGATGTAGAACGCGGTGACGAACGCGCCCAGCATGGACACGGACAACCCAAGCGAGTGCCCGACCGGTGCGGCAACGCTGCTCCATGCCACGCGATCCACATAGCTCAACAGGAACGCTGCCCAGACAACCGCCAGCACTACCCAGCGGTAACGTGATGTTTCTGTCTGCGCATGCGATGCGGCCTGCACCACCTCCTCCGTCATCGAGAGGCTTGTCTTCATGGTCTCCTCCATCGCGGGCATCTTTCTGGGCGCTCCGCGTGTGTCAGTGGTGTCCCGGTACCAGGGGTCCGGGGCGTCGTTCGTTGATGGGCGGCTCTGCGTCCGCTCTTTCAAAGATCGAGGACCAGCGTGCGCGACCTTGCGCGCGAGCAGCACGGCGTGAACTGGTCGTTCCTGGCCTGCTCTTCCGGGGAGAGGTACAGGTCACGATGATCGGGCTCGCCTTCGAGCACGCGCACCAGGCAGGTCCCGCAGATGCCCTGCCCGCAAGAGACCGGCACATCAATGCCAGCCGTGGCAAGCGCTTCCGCCACCGTCTGCCCCGCTGGCACGGCAACGGTCTTGCCTGAGCTGGCGAGCTTCACTTCAAACGCATCGCCGGTGGCCTCAGCGCTGGCGGCAAAGAATTCGTAGTGCAAGCGATCCTCTGACCAGCACAGCCGGCGTGCTGTCTCCAGCACAGCATCCATGAAGCCCCTGGGGCCGCATACGTACAGGTGCACATCCGCACCGGCCTCCGCCAGCACGGCCTGAATGTCGAGCTTCTGTGCTGCGTCCTCATCATCGAAATGGAACGCTACCCGATCAGCATAGGGCGCGCTGCCAAGCTGTTCGACAAAGGCGGCGCGTTCCCGCGAGCGGGCGCAGTAGTGCATGGCAAACGCATGCCCATCGCTGGCCAGGTATTGCGCCATACACAGCATCGGGGTGATGCCAATGCCGCCGGCCAGCAGCAGATGCCGTGGCGCGTCCGCCTGAATATGGAAGTGGTTGCGCGGCGCGCTGATCCGCAGCGTGCTGCCCTCTTCCACGGCCTCGTGCATGGCGCGCGAGCCGCCGCGCGACTGAGCGTCGCTCAGCACGGCAATCACATACCGGTGCCGCTCGTCCGGGTGGTTGCACAGCGAATACTGACGCGTGAAACCGCCCGGGATCTGCACGTCGATATGCGAGCCGGCGGAGAACGCCGGCAGCGGCGCGCCAGCTGGGTCAGCCAGTTCAAAGCTGCAGATGCCTTCCGCTTCCACCTGCTTGCGCACCACGCGCACGGTGAGTTGCGATGTGTCCATACCCACCTCTACATCACGTGCAAGCCACCGTCGACCATCAGCGTGGTGCCGGTGATAAACGAAGCCTCGTCGCTGGCCAGCCAAAGGATCGGCCAAGCGATTTCGTCGGGCGATGCCCAGCGTCCCAGCAGCGAGGTGTCCTGGCGCTGCGTCTTGAGCACGTCGACGCTCTTGCCGGCAGCCTGCGCGCGGCCGATATGGAAATCGGTCAGCGTTGAACCCGGACAGATGGCGTTGGCTCGCACCCCATGCGCGGCCTCTTCAAAGGCCAGCGTGCGCGTCATGGCCAGCATGCCGGCTTTGGTGGCGTCATACAGGCCCATGCCCTTGCGGCCCGTCACCGCATAGCAGGACGAGACGTTGACGATGCTCCCCCGCCCGGATGCTCGCAGCAGGGGCAACGCGGCTTTGCAGTAGTTCGACGTGCCGACCAGGTTCACGTCAATCATGGCGTGCCACTCGTCCGGCGTGACTTCCGCGAGTGCTGAGTAGTTGCGCATGGCCGCGTTGTTCACGAGCACGTCCATGCCGTCAAACTTGTCCGCCACCAACTGCACGGCGTGCTCGGCCTGTTCCGGATCGTTCACGTTGGCCGCCAGCGTTTGCACCTGAGCGTCGGGAATCTGCGCAGCAATGTCTGCGGCGGTGCGTTCCAGCGCTTCAGCGCTCGCGTCAACCAGCATGACCGACGCGCCCGCCGCGCAGAACAGGCGCGCCGTGGCAGCACCGATGCCGCCTCCGCCGCCCGTGATCAGGGCGCGTTTGCCCTGGAGCCGTTGTCGTAGTTCCATCATCGCCGCCTTACACCGAATAGACCGGCTGGTCCTTGCCGTCATCCAGATGCACGCGTGCCCACTCTTGCGGCTTCTGATCCTTGGGCAGCAGCACGCCGGCAGCGCGCACGCGCTGGGCGCTGGCGTCGAGCGCGGGCGGTTCCACATCGCTCCGCATGTTCGTGGCGGCTTCATACAGCATGCGGCGGCACATCACGATCGCGCGGTCGGTGGGCAGCAGCTTCTCCGCTTCGTGGTTCTGAATCGGGCCCATGCTTTCCTGTAGCGACGAGTCCTGCACCGCGAAGCCGAACACGCCGCTATAGGCGCGCTTGTCCTTCTGGGCCTGGCGGTCGATCAGGTAGTCGTTGTCCTTGTTGGCCTTGGTGCGCCAGGAGCCTTCTTCGTATTCGTTGTGGATGCCCTTGCCAGCCTTCATGTCGACCAGTTCCTGCTCGGTGAGCGGGCGATCGGGGCGGAAGTTGATACTCCAGGCCCAGCAGTTGTGGTCATCGATGGGCACCCACACATGGCCGCCCAGCGCATGCTCGCCAAACGGCGGAATCAGCGTGTACCAGGGGAACAGCCACTGCGTGATGCGGTAGTAGTACGTGTCTGCATCGCCGTTGCGACGGCCGAACAGCGTGAGCCCTACCGGCGTCTTTTCGATATCGAAGATCACGTTGCCGTCGGCCTTGATGTACTTCAGCGCCTCGGTGCCCTGATGCATCGGGTCATCGTCGACTTCGTAGCGGTGCACGTACGACACGTGGCTGGTGTCGATGCCGCCCTCCATCGCCTGCAGGTAGTTGCTCTCCTGGAGGCGCTTGGAGACATACACATGGCTCGCGGGCAGGTTGCACCACTCCACGTCGGGCGGCGCGGGCTGCTTGTCCTTCGGGCCCAGGTAGGCCCAGACGATGCCCGCGCGCTCGATCGTCGGGTATGCCTTGATACCCATGTGCTTGCAGGCCTGCGGCGCCGAAGGCACGTCCACGCACTTGCCGTCGCGGTCGAACTTGAGGCCGTGATACGCGCAGCGGATGCCGTTCTCTTCATTGCGGCCGAAATACAGCGACACGCCACGGTGCGAGCAGAACTCGTCGATCAGCGCCGCCTTGCCTTCGGTATCGCGAAACGCCAGCAGCTTCTCGCCCAGCAGCTGCACGCGCACAGGCGGGCAGTCGGGCTCAGGAATCTCGCTCACCAACAGCGCCGGTACCCAGTACCGGCGCATCAGGTCGCCCATTGCGGTGCCGGGGCCCGTGCGCACCAATGTTTCCGACATCTGCTTGTCCATCTCCAAATCCTCCTTGATTTGTCCGCTTGATGAGATTTGAGTCCATTGTACGAACAACTTGAGAAAGGTCAAGACCGACTTTGAATACAATGGCGAAGATGAAAAAAGCAGAAATGACGGGAACTCATCACATGGAAGCCGAAAAAAACCAGGACAGCGTGCGCGCCGTGGACCGTGCGCTGGACATCCTTCTGGCCTTCCGCCCAGGCGACGAAGCGTTGACGGTGGCGGAACTGCTCAAGCGCGTCGACCTGAGCCGGCCGACGCTGTACCGCCTGCTCAACGCGCTGGAGCACAACGGCTTTCTGGTGTCGTTCGGGGAGCCCCAGCGGTTCCGGCTGGGGAGTTCGGTCGCGCGGTTGGCCTATGTCTGGGCCTCAAGCCACCGCATTGCCGACATCGCGCAGGCGCCGTTGCGCCGCCTGTGGGAAGCCACCGGAGAAACGGTGGCGCTGTTCGTGCCGGAAGGTGCGTACCGCGTGTGCGTGGCCGAGGTCGAAAGCGTGCAGCCGCTGAGCTTCCGCCGCGGTCTGGGCTATCGGGAAAAGCTGGCCCTGGGCGCCAGCGGACGCGCGATCCTTGCGCACATGGACAGCGCTGCGGTGGAGGCGCTCGATGTCCACATCGACCCGACCGAACTGGCCGCCATTCGTGAATGCGGCTACGCCGTCAGCCGCAACGAACTGATCGAAGGCGCCGTAGCATTGGCGGCACCGTTCTTCAATGGCGCCGATCGCGTCGCGGGTTCGCTTTGCATTTTCGGCCCCGGGGTGCGCATGACGGAAGACCGCGTGTCGGCATTCTCCGACTTAGTCGTGGCCGAGGCGGCGACGCTTTCCAAGGCGCTTGGGCAGTGAGTCGATTCGCCCCCGTCTTTCGAGGAGGCCAGTTGGTTTATGTTGAGGCCGCGCCAGTGACCGGCTGGCGCGCATGTGTGGAGCGCGGGCGCGAGCGCTGAACCCATAAAAAAACCGGACCCGCTCATCGCAAGGTCCGGCTTCATACAGCTTGATTCCCGCTTCAGGCAGCTTCCGCCAGCGGCACGCGGATCAGATGATCGAACGCCGACAGTGCCGCCTTCGCACCATCACCCGTCGCGATGATGATCTGCTTGTAAGGCGTCGTGGTCGCATCGCCTGCAGCGAACACGCCTTCCGCGCTGGTCTGGCCGCGCGCATCGACGACGATCTCGCCGAAGCGGTTGCGCTCCAGGGCACCGTCCAGCCATTCGGTGTTGGGCACCAGACCGATCTGCACGAACACGCCTTCCAGCGCCACTTCGTGCTCGACGCCGTCCACGCGGCTCTTGTAGCGCAGGCCGTTGACCTTCTGGCCGTCACCGGTGATCTCGGTGGTTTGCGCGTTGGTGACGATGGTCGCGTTCGGCAGGCTTTGCAGCTTGCGCACCAGCACGGCATCGGCCTTCAGCTCGCCGGCAAATTCGACCAGCGTGACGTGGTTCACCAGGCCGGCCAGATCGATGGCCGCTTCCACGCCCGAGTTGCCGCCGCCGATCACGGCCACGCGCTTACCCTTGAACAGCGGGCCATCGCAGTGCGGGCAGTACGCCACGCCCTTGTTCTTGTATTCCTGCTCGCCCGGCACGTTCACGTTGCGCCAGCGTGCGCCGGTCGACAGGATGATCGAACGGCCCTTGAGCACCGCGCCATTGGCCAGCGTGACCTCGGCAAAGCCGCCCGGCTTGTCTGCCGGCGTGAGCTTGACCGCGCGCTGCGTGTTCATGATGTCGACGTCGTACTGGCGCACGTGCTGCTCCAGCGCTGCGGCAAACTTCGGCCCTTCGGTCTCCTGCACGGAGATGAAGTTCTCGATGCCCAGCGTGTCGAGCACCTGACCGCCAAACCGCTCGGCCACCACACCGGTACGCACGCCCTTGCGTGCCGCGTATACGGCAGCCGCTGCGCCAGCGGGGCCACCGCCGACAATCAGCACGTCATACGCTTCCTTGGCGGCCAGCTTCTCGGCATCACGCGCGGCGGCGCCGGTGTCGATCTTGGCGAGGATCTCTTCCACGCCCATGCGGCCCGTGCCGAACGTTTCACCGTTCAGGAACACGGTCGGCACGGCCATGATCTGGCGTGCTTCGATTTCGCCCTGATACAGCGCGCCATCAATGGCGACGTGCTGGATGCGCGGGTTGATCACGGACATCACGTTCAGCGCCTGGACCACGTCCGGGCAGTTCTGGCACGTGAGCGACATGTAGGTCTCGAAGCGGAAATCGCCTTCGATGTTGCGGATCTGCTCGATGACGTCGGCTTCAAGCTTGGGGGCATAGCCGCCCACTTGCAGCAGCGCCAGCACGAGCGAGGTGAACTCGTGGCCCGTCGGGATGGCGGCGAAACGTACGCTCACATCGGCGCCGGTGCGGCGGATCAGGAACGACGGTGCGCGCTCGGCGGCATCGCGTTGTTCGGTCAGCACGATCATGCTGGACTGCTCGGCCACATCACGCAGCAGGTCCATCATGTCGCGGGAGCCCTCGCTGTCATCGACGTTGGCGACCAGCTCAATGGGCTGCACGAGGCGTTCGAGGTAGGCCTTCAGTTGGGCCTTGACATCAGCATCCAGCATGACGACTTCCTTTATTCGTTTTGAGTCCGGGTGTGGACAAATCAGAGGGCACGGCACATGCCGTCGCCCTTAAGCAAACGGCCGGCAGAGCCGGCCGTTTTTCACGCTGCATTTCTGCAGCAACAGCCTTTGCTACTTAGATCTTGCCGACCAGGTCGAGGCTCGGCTTGATGGTCTTCGCGCCTTCGTTCCACTTGGCCGGGCACACGTTGCCCGGGTTGTTGGCGACAAATTGTGCTGCCTTGAGCTTGCGCAGGGTTTCCTTCACGTCACGGGCGATGGCGTTGTCGTGCACTTCCATCGTCTTGATCACGCCTTGCGGGTCGATCACGAACGTGCCGCGCAGGGCCAGGCCTTCTTCCGGGATGTGCACGCCGAAAGCGTTGGTCAGTGCGTGCGTGGGGTCACCCACCAGCGGGAACTGTGCCTTGCCCACGGCCGGCGAGGTTTCGTGCCACACCTTGTGCGAGAAGTGCGTGTCGGTCGTGACGATGTAGACCTCTGCGCCAGCCTTCTGGAATTCAGCGTAGTTGTCCGCTGCGTCTTCCACTTCGGTCGGGCAGTTGAAGGTGAATGCGGCCGGCATGAAGATCAGCACGGACCACTTGCCCTTGAGCGACTCATCCGAAACTTCGATGAACTTGCCGTTATGGAACGCTTGGGCCTTGAACGGTTGGACTTGAGTATTGATCAGCGACATAGTGGTTTTCGGTTGGGGTTGCTTGGTTGACAACGGAGTGGATCGTATCGCCGTTCGATGCATTGCACAAGTTGATTGATCTGATTTTATTGATTGTTTTTTTCTATTGCACTATCTCCAGCCTCAAGTCGCCGCTCTGCCCCGCACCTGACATCGAGCCTCCGCGACAGTTCTCTCGAGTCTCTCGATCCCCCAGCGAATGTGCCCTCCTCGCCATAGGCGAAATTACATCGCGCGTTCCCACGTTGCACACCCCGCACGTGCTCGGGTGAACCGCCACGCACGGTGATCCTCACTGGCTGCCAAGGCACCGCATGCGCCGACGTGGCACGCGTGTCGGCATCTGTCTGACTGGCATAGCTCTTGCGCACCCAGGAGGATCGCAAACCTCCGCCGCATGCAGGCGCCATCCACAGTTCGTACGGTTGATGGATGGCGCAGCGAAAGCGGTTCCTCCGGGAGCATGACCTTGTCGCTGAATATCCTCTTTGTCGCTTCAGAAGCGGTGCCCCTGGCCAAGACCGGTGGGCTGGGAGATATGGTGGGAGCATGTGCGGGCGCGCTGCAGCGTGCCGGCCTGCACGTGACGGTGATGCTGCCCGGCTACCCCGGCGCCATCGCGCAGATGCAGCGCACCCAAACCGTCTGTGAGTGGACCGACCTGCCCGGCGGGCGCGCGCGTCTGCTCAAGGGCGCCATGGGGCCACATGCGGTGCCGGTGTTGTTGTTCGACGCGCCGGCACTGTTCGATCGGCCAGGCAACCCGTATCTGGACGACCACGGTGCGCCATATGACGACAACGCGTTGCGCTTTGCCGCGTTCAGCCAGGCGGCGGCGCGCGTGGCTGCGGGGGTACCGGGCACGCCCAGCTTCGACATCGTGCAGGCGCATGACTGGCACACGGGCTTGGTGCCGCTGTTCATGCGGCGCGCGGGTGCACGGGCCAAGACCGTCTTCACGGTGCACAACCTGGCCTTCCAGGGCAATTTCCCGATGGAGATGGCACCGCAGATCGGCGTGCCGCCCGATGCCGCGCTGGCGGCGGAATTCTGGGGCCAGCTCAGCTTTCTGAAGGCGGGGCTGTTGTGGGCAGACCGCATCAGCACCGTCAGCCACGCGTATGCGCGCGAGATCCTGACCGACACGGCGGGCTGCGGCATGCAAGACGTGCTGCGCGCACGCCAGCAAGACTTGGTCGCCATCCTCAACGGCATCGACAACGACGTGTGGAACCCCGCGAAGGACTCGTTCCTGCCGCGCCCCTTCTTCGCCGCCGACCTGAACGGCAAGCACGCCGCGAGGCGCGCGCTGCAGCAGTGCTTCGGCTTGCCGGAAGACGCGCAAGCCCCGCTGCTGGCGCTCGGCAGCCGCCTGACGCATCAAAAGATGGCCGACGTGGCGCTGCAAGCGTTGCCGCAGTTGTTGGAAGCGAACCCGCGCTTGCAGGTGGCCGTGCTCGGCTGCGGAGAACATCCATACGAAAGCGGCATGGCAGCACTGGCCGCCCGGTACCCACGCCAGATGGCAGCCATGATCGGCTACACCGAGCCGCACGCCCACCTGCTGCATGCGGGCGCGGACCTCCTCCTGCACGGCAGCCGCTTCGAGCCCTGCGGCCTCACGCCGCTCTATGCGATGCGCTATGGCACCGTGCCGGTGGCGTCCCGCGTGGGCGGGTTGATCGACACCATCACGGATCGGGGCTCGCCTGAAGCCGCCTGGCGCGGCGCTACGGGTTTCCTGTTCGACGGCGACACCGCGGAGGCGATGGTCGCCGCCGTCGAGCGCGCGCTGCGTGTCTTCGCCCAGCCGCAGGCGTGGCGCATCCTGCAATACAACGGCATGACGACGGACTTCGGATGGTCGCAGCCGGCGCGCGAGTACATCGCGCTGTACCGCACGCTGGTGCCGGCCGCCACGCCGATGCCCACATTGACGCTGGCCGAATCCACCCCGGACGCTGCGGCGATCCCGCACCGCCAGGAACACCACGAGCGACGCCCCGAGCGCACGCCTGCCCGCCATCGCAGCACGGCGTTGTCCGACGAAGTCCGCGCGCACGCCGTGGCGCGCGCTGCCAGCGCCGAGAAGATTCGCGCCTGACGTTTGCAACGGCTGTCACGCATGCCTACGACCCAGACACCCAAACCCACCACGTCACGCAAAACCACGGCCGCGCTCAAGGCCGCCAAGCCGCCCGGCAGCGAAGCCAAAGCGGTTGCCAAACCCGCATCGCGGCCGGCCACCGCGCCACCCGATGCGCCCTACGCGCCGGCCATGGTTTATGTGCACCCGCTGCAACTCGGCCGGCTGGACCGGTGGGACGGCGTGTTGGATCGCATTGCCTCCCTAGGCTTTGACCATGTGCTGATGGCCCCGCCGTTTGCAGTCAGCGCGGGTGGGAACGTCTTCGCCACGCGCGATCATGCGCAACTGCATGCTGCGCTGGGCGGCGGGCCGGCGGATGCGGCACTCGCTGCCTTGGCCAGCGCGTGCCAACAGCGTGGGCTCACCCTACTGCTCGATCTCGTGATCGATCGCCTGGCCACCGATGCGCCCCTGCGCGCCGACCACCCCGACTGGTTTAGCAGCCAAGCAGAAGACGGCGATGCGCTGGACCCCCGCCTGCCGCCCTCGCATCTGGAAGTGGCCTGCTTCCGCCACCACGACCCGCGCTACGCCGACGCCATCCTCGCGTGGTGGACGCAGCAACTGCGCGCGTGGGCCGCATTGGGCATCGGCGGTTTCCGCTGCGAAGCACCGACGCGCCTGCCCGCGGAACGCTGGCGTACGCTCATTGCCGACGTGCGCAAGGACACTGCCACACGCTTCCTCGCGTGGACACCGGGCATGGACGCCAGTGCCGTGGAAGCCCTGGCGGGCGTGGGCTTTGACGCCACGTTCTCGTCATTGCGCTGGTGGGACTTCCGTGCGGGCTGGATGGTGGAGGAACACGCACGCCTGGCTGCCGTCGCCCCGCCCATCGCCACCGTCGAAGCCCCGTTCGGCACGCGCTACGGACAAGCGTTCGGCGATGCGATGGTGCGTGAGCGCGCCTATCGCCGCCTGCTTCACGTGGCGGACACGCTGGATGCCGGCTGGCTGATGCCGCTGGGCTTCGAGCGCGGCGCCTTGCTGCCGATGCTGGCCGAGCGCGGTGACCCATCCGATCAGCAATGGATCGACGCGCACGCCGCCTTCGACCTGAGCGACGCCGTGCGCGACGTGAACGCTACCATCCGGGCCGCGCGCGAGGCCAACACCATCGCACCGCATGCCGAACTGCGCATGCTGACCGGCCCCGACGCGCCCGCCACCGCTCTGCTACGCGCCGATGGCCCCGACCTGCGCGCCAGCGATACCGCCACGCTGGTCGTCATCAACCCGGATCTGCACATGGGCGTATCGGTGCATGCGGATCATTTCCTGCCTGGCGTGGCCGGCGGCTTTACGCGCGGCGTGGCGCTGGACCTGCTGACCGAGCCCCCGGGCAGCAACGACGAAACGCTGCGCCCCACCGCCCGGCCGTTAGCCGAAATTGATCTGCTGCCCGGTGACGTACAGGTGTGGCGCGTGTTCCGCAATGCGCCGGTCCGAGTTGCCAGCGCAGCGCCAGCCAAGGGCACACGCGCCAGGGCCGGCAGCGCAAAGGACCCGGTCAACGCAGCCATTGCATCACCGCGCATCGGCATCGAGCAGGTCCAGCCGTCTGTGGACGATGGCCGCTTTGCCGTGAAGCGCCTGGTGGGCGACGACATCGTCGTTGAAGCCGATGTGTTGATGGATGGGCATGACCAGTTGGCCGTGCATCTGTTGTGGCGCGCGCAGGATGAAGACGCTTGGCAGCACGTGCCGATGGTGCCGCTGGGCAACGACCGCTGGCGCGGCGCGTTTCGGCCCGAACGGCTCGGGCGCCACCTGTACGCCATCGGCGCCTGGCGCGATGCGTTCGGCACCTACCGTTCGGAGCTGGAGAAGAAGCACACCGCCGGTGTCGACGTGACGCTGGAGCTGGAAGAAGGCGCGCGCCTTGTCTCACAAGCCGCCGAGCATGCGCCCAAGGACGCGCCCGTCGATGCCCTGCATAAGCTCGCCCATCTGCTTGCCGATGCCGACGACACCCGCCGCCTGCAACTGCTGCTGGACCCGGTGACTGCGCACGTGATGGCGCAGGCCTCGCACTATCGGCCGTTCTATGTGGAGAGCGTGTCGTATCCGCTGGAGGTCGAACGCGGCGGTGCAGCGTTCGCGAGTTGGTACGAAATCTTCCCGCGCTCGGCTTCAGACGACGAACAACGGCACGGCACCTTCGATGACGTGATCCGCCGCCTGGGCGCCATTCGTGGCATGGGCTTCGACGTGCTGTATTTCCCGCCCATCCACCCCATCGGCCGCACCAACCGCAAGGGCCGTAACAACAGCCTACAGGCCGGGCCCGAGGACCCAGGCAGCCCCTACGCCATTGGCGCCGCAGAAGGCGGGCACGACGCCATCCACCCGCAACTGGGCACGTTGGAGGACTTCCGCCGCTTACGCGACGCCGCCCGCGATAAGGGCCTGGAGCTGGCGCTCGACTTCGCCATTCAATGCTCGCCCGACCACCCCTGGCTGCGCGAGCACCCCGGCTGGTTTGCGTGGCGCCCCGACGGCAGCATCAAGTACGCCGAGAACCCGCCCAAGAAGTACGAAGACATCGTCAACGTCAACTTCTATGCCAGCGACGCCAAACCCGCACTGTGGCTTGCCCTGCGCGACGTGGTGATGTTCTGGGCCGACGAAGGCGTGCGCCTGTTCCGCGTCGACAACCCGCACACCAAGCCGCTGCCGTTCTGGGAATGGATGATCGGCGAGGTGCGCGCGCGTTACCCCGATGCGGTGTTCCTATCCGAAGCCTTTACCCGGCCGAAGGTGATGTACCGGCTGGCGAAGGTGGGGTTCTCGCAGTCGTACACGTACTTCACGTGGCGGCATACCAAGCAGGAATTCATCGACTACCTGAACGAGCTGACGCGCACGCCGGTGCGTGAATATTTCCGCCCGCACTTCTTCGTCAACACGCCGGACATCAACCCGGTGTTTCTGCAGACCTCGGGGCGGCCGGGTTTTCTGATTCGTGCCGCGCTGGCCGCCACGCTGTCGGGCCTCTGGGGCGTGTACAACGGCTTCGAGCTGTGTGAAGGCGCACCGGTGCCTGGCAAGGAGGAGTACCTCAATTCCGAGAAGTACCAGCTGCGCGCGTGGGACCACGACCGCCCCGGCAACATCGTCAAAGAGATCGCCCTGCTCAACCGCATCCGCCGGGCAAACCCCGCGCTGCATTCGCACCTGGGCGTGACGTTCCAGCCAGCGTCCGGCGAGCACATCCTGTTCTTCAGCAAATCGACGCCGCCAGTACTACCCGGCAATCCCGCAGAGCTGCCCGACGCGCTGCCGCCGGACCGCTTCGGCGACAACACGCTGTTCGTCGCCATCAACCTCGACCCGCATCACGCGCATGAGTCCGACATCGAACTGCCGCTGTGGCAATGGGGCCTGCCTGACCACGGCGCACTGATGGCCGAGAACCTCGTCACCAGCCAGCGCACGGTATGGCGCGGCAAGTGGCAGCACATCCGCCTGGAGCCCGAGCAGCCATTTGCCATCTGGCGCGTCCGCCCGGCCCTGCCATCGGAGGAGCAACCGTCATGACGCGCAACCCGACCGCGCTGCTGGTGGACGACCCGCTCTGGTACAAGGACGCCGTCATCTACCAGATCCACGTCAAGTCGTTCTGCGATTCGGACAACGATGGCGTGGGGGATTTCCCCGGCCTGATCTCCAAGCTCGACTACATCGCCGAGCTGGGTGTGGATGTGATCTGGCTGCTGCCGTTCTACCCGTCGCCGCGCCGGGACGACGGCTACGACATCGCCGAATACCGCGGCGTGCACCCCGACTACGGCACCATGGCCGACGCGCGCCGCTTCATTGCCGAGGCGCATGCGCGCGGCCTGCGGGTGATCACGGAACTGGTCATCAACCACACGTCGGATCAGCACCCGTGGTTCCAGCGCGCGCGGCGCGCCAAGCCGGGGTCTGCGCTGCGCGATTTCTATGTGTGGTCCGACCACGACAAGAAGTACGCCGGCACCCGCATCATCTTCATCGACTCCGAGCCCTCCAACTGGACGTGGGACCCGGTGGCCAAGGCCTACTACTGGCACCGCTTCTATTCGCACCAACCCGACCTGAACTTCGACAACCCGCGCGTGCTGAAAGCGGTGCTGGGCGTGATGAAGTTCTGGCTGAACCTCGGTGTGGATGGCCTGCGGCTGGATGCCGTGCCTTATCTGGTGGAGCGCGAAGGCACCTCGAACGAGAACCTGCCCGAAACGCACGCTGTGCTGCGCAAGATTCGCGCGGCCATGGATGCCGAATTCAAGAACCGCCTGCTGCTGGCCGAGGCCAACCAGTGGCCCGAAGACACACAGGAATACTTCGGCGCCGGTGACGAATGCCACATGGCGTTCCACTTTCCGCTGATGCCGCGCATGTACATGGCGATCGCGCGGGAAGACCGCTTCCCGATCACCGACATCATGCGGCAGACGCCGGAAGTGCCGCCCACGTGTCAGTGGGCCATCTTCCTGCGCAACCACGACGAACTGACGCTCGAAATGGTGACCGACGCCGAGCGCGACTACCTGTGGGAGGTCTACGCCAGCGACCGCCGCGCCCGCTTGAACCTTGGCATCCGCCGACGCTTGGCACCGCTGCTGGAACGCGACCGCCGCCGTGTGGAGCTGATGAACAGCCTGCTGTTCTCGATGCCCGGCACGCCCGTCATGTATTACGGCGACGAAATCGGCATGGGCGACAACATCCACCTGGGCGACCGCGACGGCGTGCGCACACCGATGCAATGGTCGCCTGACCGCAACGGCGGCTTCTCGCGCGCCGATCCAGAGCAGCTGGTGCTGCCCGCCATCATGGGCTCGCTGTACGGCTATGAATCGGTGAACGTGGAAGCGCAAAGCCGCGATGCGCACTCGCTGCTGAACTGGACCCGCCGGCTGCTGGCGACGCGCAAGCGGCATCGCGTGTTCGGGCGGGGCTCCATCCAGTTTCTGCAGCCCGCCAATCGCAAGGTGCTGGCGTATATCCGCGCGCTGGAGGGTGAGGCGCCCATCCTGTGCGTGGCGAACCTCTCCCGCGCTTCGCAGGCGGTGGAGCTGGACCTATCGGCATATGCGCAACGCGTGCCGGTGGAGCTGATTGGCGGGACGGCGTTTCCGCCCATCGGGCAGCTCTCGTATCTGCTCACGTTGCCGCCGTATGCGTTCTACTGGCTGGAGCTGCGCGAGAACGAGCCCGGCCCGAGCTGGGCGCAACCGGCCGCCGAACAGTTGCCCGAGTTCACCACGCTGGTGCTGCGTGCCGGGCTGGATGCCGTGTCTGACACGCGCCAGCGCGAAGCGCACCGCCAGCTTATCGAACGCGAGATCCTGCCGACATACCTGCCCAAGCGCCGCTGGTTTGCCGCCAAGGACAGCGTGCTGCGCAGCGCGAAGTTCGCCTGGGGGGCGACCGTGCCGGTGGATGCCGCGTCCACCAATCGGCCGCTGGCAGGCGCCACACGGCCCGAGGTGTTCCTCAACGAAGTGGCCGTGACGCTGGGTAGCACCGATGGCACCGAACGCGTTGAGCGCTATCTGCTGCCGCTGTCCATCGCGTGGGAATCGGCCACACTGCCCGCACTGCCGATCCAGCTCGCACTCGCGCGTGTGCGGCGCGGCCGCCATGTCGGCTACCTGACCGACGCCTTCACCACCGAGACCTTCGCCCGCGCGCTGCTCACCAACCTCGTGCGCGGCACCACGCTGGAAGCAAACGACGGCACCGTGCGTTTCGAACCCGAGCCGAATATCGCCGAGCTGTCCGAACCGGTGGACAGTGCGGAGGCCGGTGCCGTACGCCCTGCCCCGTTGCCGCTCGCACCCGACACGCCCATCCAATGGCTGGCGGCCGAGCAATCCAACAGCTCGCTGGTGATCGGCGAGTCCGTCATCGTCAAACTGATCCGCCGCATTGCCACCGGTATCCACCCCGAAGTGGAGATGACGCGGCACCTCACGCGCGTGGGCTATGCCAACACAGCCGCGCTGATTGGCGAGGTCTCGCACCACAGCGCGGACGGTGAACGCGCCACGCTGGCCGTCATGCAGAGCTTCGTACCCAACCAGGGCGATGCGTGGACGTGGGCGCTGGACTACCTGCGCCGCACCATCGATGAGCTGGCTGTGCTGATGGAAGGCGTGACCGCAGGCGATGGGGAATCGTCGCCCGTGGCTGTATCGGAAGCGCGCGTGGACACCGACGAGGCGCTGGCCGGTTACGTCAGCTTCATCGGCACGATTGGCACGCGTCTGGGCGAGTTGCACGCCGCCCTGGCTGCGCCCACTGAAGACCCAAGCTTTGGCGCACGCATTGCCGACGCGGAGGACGTCGCGTACTGGACGGCCCGCGTGAGCGAACAGCTCACCCGCGCGCTCGACAACCTGACGGCATGGCAGCAGCAAAACCCGGAAAACGCGCAGAACCCCGACGTGCAATGGCTGGTGTCGCAGCGCCAGGCGCTGCTTGACGCCGCGCGCACGCATGCCAAAGACGGCCTGGGCGCCACGCTCTCGCGCATCCATGGCGACTTCCACCTCGGCCAGGTGCTGGTGGCGCAGGGCGACGCCTTCCTCATCGACTTTGAAGGCGAGCCCTCGCGCCCGGTGGAAGAACGCCGGCGCAAAACCAGCCCGCTGCGCGACGTGGCCGGGCTGATGCGCTCGCTCGACTACGTGGTGGGCGCCATGCGGCAAGGCCCCGAACACGTGGCCGGCCCCGCGCAAGAGCGCCGCAACCACTTGCTTGAGCTGTTCCGCTCGGCCTCGACCGAGCGCTTCCTGGAAGCGTATGCCGCCGCTGTGGGCAAACCCGGGGGGCCCGATCTGAATGCGCTCGACCAGCCAGTGGTCAACCTACACCTGCTCGACCTCTTCCTGCTGGAAAAGGCCGCGTACGAGGTCAACTACGAATGCGCCAACCGGCCCGCATGGCTGCCGATTCCGCTGGCGGGCTTCACGCGCGTGGCACGCCGTCTGCTGCATGCGGAAGCACCACCGCCCGCCGCGGAAGACTCGACCGGAGGCCCACCGTGACCGCGCTCGACTTTGCCACCCGTCCCAAAACGACCACCGCCCCGGAACCGCCGATGGTGCTGCCGCCCGGCGTCGATCCGACGCAGGTCGATGCGCTCACGCACGGCCGCCTGGGCGATCCGTTTGCCGTACTGGGGCCACATCGCGTCGACACCGATGACGGACCGCGCTGGATGGTGCGCGCCTTCTACCCGGGGGCGCGCCGCGTGCAGGCCATCGATGCACGCGGCCAGATCATTACCGAGATGACGCCCGTGGGCCGCACGGGGCTCTTCCATGGCCCGCTGCGCGCCGATGCGCAAGAGGTCTTCGGCCATCCGGAGTCCTACCGCCTGCGCATCATCTGGCCCGCCGGCACCGGCCATGAAGCCGTGCAGGAAACTGAAGACCCCTACGCCTTCGGCCTGCTGCTAGGCGATCTGGATCTGCACCTGCTCAATGAAGGCACGCACTGGACGCTGGCCAGCTGCCTGGGCGCGCAGGCCGTGCGGATGGATGGCATGAGCGGCGTGCGCTTTGCCGTCTGGGCGCCGAATGCGCAGCGCGTATCCGTGGTGGGCGACTTCAACCAGTGGGACGGCCGCCGCCACCCGATGCGACTGCGCCATCAGGCCGGCGTGTGGGAGCTGTTCCTGCCCAGCGGGCTTGGCGTGGGCCCGGGTGCCCGCTACAAGTTCGAACTGATCGGCGCGGATGGGCGCCTGGTGGTCAAGGCCGACCCGGCTGCGCGGCAGACCGAGCCACCACCCGCCACCGCATCCGTCGTGGCCGACCCGGCACCCTTACGTTGGGGCGACGACGCCTGGATGCAGAGCCGCGCCGAACGCCAGAAGCCCGACGCGCCCATCAGCATCTACGAAGTCCACGCCGGCTCGTGGCTGCGGGATGTGGAAGACGGCGGCCGCAATCTGCAGTGGGATGAGCTGGCGGATCGGCTGATCCCCTACGTCACCGCGCTGGGCTTTACGCACATCGAGCTGCTGCCCGTGGCCGAGCACCCCTTTGGTGGTAGTTGGGGATATCAGCCGCTTGGGCTGTTTGCACCCTCCGCACGATTCGGCTCGCCGGAAGCGTTCGCGCGCTTTGTCGATCGCTGCCACCAGGCCAATCTGGGTGTCATCGTCGACTGGGTCCCCGCGCATTTCCCGACCGACGCGCACGGCCTGGCGCAATTCGACGGTACGTCGCTGTACGAACACCAGGACCCGCGCGAAGGCTTTCACCAGGACTGGAACACGCTCATCTACAACTTTGGCCGCAACGAAGTGCGCGGTTTCCTGATTGCCAGCGCGCTGGAATGGCTGGAGCGCTTCCACATCGACGGCCTGCGCGTCGATGCCGTGGCGTCGATGCTCTACCGCGATTACTCCCGCCGCGCCGGCGAGTGGGTGCCCAACCAATACGGCGGCCGGGAAAACCTCGAAGCCGTCGCCTTTCTGCAGCAGATGAACACGGTGGTGCACGAACGCTGCCCCGGCGCCATCACCATCGCCGAAGAATCCACCGCATGGCCGGGCGTGACCGCGCCGGTGGAATTCAACGGCCTGGGGTTCGACTACAAGTGGAACATGGGCTGGATGCACGACACGCTGCACTACATGCAGCGCGACCCGGTGTACCGCCAGCACCATCACGACGGCATGACGTTCGGGCTGGTGTACGCGTTCTCCGAGCACTTCATCCTGCCGATCTCGCACGATGAAGTGGTGCACGGCAAGGGCTCACTGCTCGGCAAGATGCCCGGCGATGAGTGGCAGCGCTTGGCCAACCTGCGCGCCTACCTGGCGTTCATGTGGACGCACCCGGGCAAGAAGCTGCTGTTCATGGGGAGCGAGTTTGGGCAGGTGGGGGAATGGAACCACGATGCATCCCCCGAATGGCACCTGCTGGATGACCCGCGGCACCGTGGTGTGCAGCGGCTGGTGCATGACCTCAATGCGCTGTATCGGAGCGAGCCTTCATTGCATGCGCGGGATTGCGCGCCGGAAGGGTTCAACTGGGTGATTGGGGATGACCGTGCGAACAGCGTGTTCGCGTTCCTGCGGTTGGATGGTGAGGGGCGGCCAATGCTGGTGGTGGCGAATATGACGCCTGTGCCGCGGGAAGGGTATCGGATTGGGGTGCCGCCTGCTGATGGCGCTGTGCAATGGCGTGAGGTGTTGAACACGGACGCCGCCGTGTATGGCGGTAGTGATCTGGGGAATGGTGGGGCGGTGGATGTGGATCATGTGGCTGCGCATGGGCAGGGGCAGTCGTTGGTGTTGCGGTTGCCACCGCTTGGGGTTGTGGTTTTTAAGGTTTGAGTTTTTTGTTGGTGGTGTGCCCCTTGTTTCATCCCCTGCCGGGGCTGACTCACTTTCTTTGTCTTGCCAAAGAAAGTAAGCAAAGAAAGGCGCGCCCGAGATGGCGAAGGACTCCTTGAATTTCTGTCGCAGGGAGGGAGGGGAGGCAAACTCGCTTCGCTCAAACAGGCCTCCCCTCTTTTTCCTCCCTGCAACAGAAATTCAAGGCGCCATCTAGGGCAAGGAACGGCCACACCATCATGGGGTCAATGTTGGCGCCTGGTGCGGGGGTTAGGACGTCGGAGGTCACGGTTTTTGGGGCACTGGTCGGGCTTGGAGCCTCGTGTTTGGCGCGCTGATTGCCAGGCTCCGCCGTATTTGCCTCGAGTTCGGTGGGCTGATCTTCGCAGTCGGCACGTTGAGCTCGGCATCGGCGAGCTTTGAGAGCCGCCCGTGGAGCAAATAGCGCCGCACGCCGTGCTTGGGGCTCCGAAGCCGGAGCCTTTTGCTCCGAACGCGGGGCTCAGAACTCCGACCCATCGGACCTTTTTGCTCGGGCGTCGGAGCAATTGGCTCAGAAGTCGAGCCTCTGTGCTCCACGCTTGAGTGTTGGAGCCCCGAGCTCGGCACTTTTTGCTTCGGCATCGGAGCTTTGAGCTGCGGTATTGGACCTTGGAGCCTCGGTATCGGACCTTTGGGCTTCGACAACGGACCTCGGAGCTTCGACAGCGGAGTTCAGAACACCGGCATCGGGCTTTGAGCCGTGGAAGGGGGCAAGAAACGCAGCGCCACGGGCGGTTCACAGATGGGGTGGCCGTACCCTGCCCTAGATGGCGCCTTGAATTTGTGTAAGCGGGCGGAAAAAAGGCCGGGAACTGTTTGAGCGAAGCGAGTTTTCCCGGCCTCCGCCCGGTTACACAAATTCAAGGGGAAGTCGCCATCTCGGGCGCGCCTTTCTTTGCTTACTTTCTTTGGCAAGACAAAGAAAGTGAGTCGCCCCCGGCAGGGGGTGAAACGGAGATGGACCACCAAGGCAAAGAAAACATCGCAAGCACCAACCACCAATGCTCCGTCTCCCAAACTCCCTCTCCCCCGGCAAACCCTTCCCCCTAGGCGCCCAATGGGACGGCCTAGGCATCAATTTCGCTGTCTTCTCCGCCAACGCCAGCAAGATCGAGCTCTGCATCTTCGACCCCACCGGCCGCAAAGAGCTGACCCGCTTCCCCCTGCCCGAATGCACCGACGAGGTCTGGCACGGCTACCTCCCCGGCGTGGAAGCCGGCCTCGTCTACGGCTACCGCGCCTACGGCCCGTGGGAACCACAGCATGGCCACCGCTTCAACCCGCACAAACTGCTACTCGACCCCTACGCCCGCCGGCTGGTCAGCGCATTACGCTGGTCCGATGCCCTCTTCGGCTATCGACTGAACTCCAACCGCGGCGATCTTTCATTCGACCGCCGCGACAGCGCCCCCGCCATGCCAAAGGGCATCGTCACCGACGAGTCCTTCAACTGGGGCAACGACGTGCGCCCCAACACACCGTGGTCCCGCACCGTCATCTACGAAGCGCACGTGCGCGGCGTATCAATGCTGCGCAACGATCTACTGCCGCCCGAACGCGGTACGTTCAGCGCGCTGGGCGATCCGGTGTTCATCGACCACCTGCAGAAGCTGGGCGTGACGGCAATTGAGCTGCTGCCCGTGCAGGCCTTTCTGCAGGACCAGTTTCTGGTCGAGCGCGGCCTGCGCAACTACTGGGGCTACAACACGCTGTGCTTTTTTTCGCCGGAGCCGACGTACCTGTCCGGCCCGTCGGTACACGAGCTGAAGGTGGCGATCCGGCGGTTGCACGCGGCAGGTATCGAGGTGCTGCTCGACGTGGTCTACAACCACACCTGCGAGGGCAGCGAACTGGGGCCAACGCTGTCGTTCCGGGGCCTGGACAACGCTAGCTACTACCGCCTCGTGCCAGGCCAGGAGCGCTACTACATCAACGACACGGGCTGCGGCAACACGCTCAACCTGTCGCACCCGCGCGTGCTGCAGATGGTGATGGATTCGCTGCGCTACTGGGTCAACGCGTTCCACGTGGATGGCTTCCGTTTTGACCTGGGCGTGACGCTGGGGCGCGAGGGCGGCGGCTTCGATCCCGGTTCGGGCTTCTTCGATGCCATCCGGCAAGACCCGGTGCTCTCCACCGTCAAGCTCATCGCCGAGCCGTGGGACGTGGGCCCCGATGGCTATCAGGTCGGCAACCATCCGCCCGGCTTTGCAGAATGGAATGACCGCTTCCGCGATGGCATCCGCCGGTTCTGGCGGGGAGATTCCGGCCAGCGGCCCGATCTCGCGGCGCGCCTGACCGGCAGCGGCGATCTCTTCGACCGCCGGCGCCGCCGACCGTGGGCCTCCATCAACTACGTGGCCTCGCACGATGGTTTCACGCTGCGTGATCTCGTCTCCTACGCCGACAAGCACAACGAGGCCAACGGCGAAGACAACCGCGACGGTCACAACGACAACTGCAGCGCCAACTGGGGCACTGAAGGCCCGACCGACGACTCCACGATCCAGGCCACGCGCGAGCGCGTGATGCGCGCGCTGCTGGCGACCGTGTTCTTCTCCAACGGCACGCCGATGCTGCTGGCGGGGGATGAATTCGGCCGCACGCAAGACGGCAACAACAACGCGTACTGCCAGGACAACGCCATGTCCTGGCTCGACTGGTCCTTGATGCAAACGGGCCCGGGGCAGACGCTCATGCAGTTCACCGCGCGGCTCATCGCGTTGCGCAAGGCCAGCCCTGCACTGCGATGGCCGCACTACGTGCACGGCAATATCGAGATCCTGCCCGGCGTGCCTGACATCGCGTGGTTTGACGAGCGCGGCCAGGTGCTGTCGCCCGAGGCGTGGAACGACAGCGAGGCCCGCGCGCTCGCGCTGCGCCGTGCGTGCATCGAGACCATCGACGGAGAGGCACGGCCGCACGTGGCATTGCTGCTCATCAACGGTGCGGCGGCCGACCTGACCTTCACGCTGCCGGAGCCCGCCATGGATTGGCTGCTCGCCATCGACAGCGCTGCCCCCGAACAGGATGCCCGCCCGCACACCGGCAGCACGCTGCACGTGGCGGGCCGCAGCGTGGTGCTGATGTTGGCCACGCAGCTCGCCAGCATTGCGCGCATTGCCGGCCACCCCGATGCGGATGTCACAGGCGAGACCGTCAACCCAGCCTCGGACACGCAACGCGATGCGCAGCAAGACACCCGCCTGCAGCCCACCGCCCCCAGTCAATCCGAGCCCACCGCCGGCAACGAAGAGGGAGACCGCACACCATGACCGAATCCGCTGCCCGGTTTGCGCACGACATGCCGTTTGGCGCCACCGTCCTGCCCGACGGCTCCACGCGCTTTCGCCTGTGGGCACCGGATGCCACCGACGCGTGGGTGGACATCGATAGCGGTATCGGCAGCAGTAACGGCAGCAGCGCCATCCGCATGGCAGCCGAGCCCGGCGGTTGGTATGCCGTCGTCGCGCCCGTCGGTGGCGGCGCCAGCTACCGATACCGCGTCACCAATCGCGAGGGCATCACGTTGTCCGTGCCCGACCCTGCCGCGCGCGCGCAGTGGCAAGACGTGGCAGGCCCGAGTCTCGTTGTCGATCCGCAGCACTACCGCTGGCAGCATGCGGACTGGCGCGGCCGCCCGTGGCACGAGACCGTGCTGTACGAGTTGCACGTCGGCACCCTGGGCGGCTTCCGTGGCGTGCGTGCGCGCTTGCACGAACTGGCACGGCTTGGCATCACGGCCATCGAACTCATGCCGGTGGGCGAGTTTCCGGGCGCCCGCAACTGGGGCTATGACGGCGTATTGCCCTTCGCGCCCGATGCCAGCTACGGCACGCCGGATGAGCTCAAGGCGTTGATCGACGCGGCGCACGGCCTGGGCATCATGGTGTTTCTCGATGTGGTCTACAACCACTTCGGCCCCGACGGCAACTACCTGCACCACTATGCGCGCGGCTTCTTCCGCGATGACGTACACACGCCATGGGGCGTAGCCATCGACTTTCGCGTGCCCGAGGTGCGCGAGTTCTTCATCCAGAACGCGCTGATGTGGCTGATGGAATATCGCGTGGACGGCCTGCGGCTCGACGCCGTGCATGCCATCACCGAGCGCGACTGGCTGGGCGAACTGGCCGGGCGCGTGCGGCTCTCCGTAGAGCCCGACCGGCATGTCCATCTCGTCTTGGAGAACGAGCACAACGCGGCATCGTTGCTGCATGGCGGCGACACAGCGCCACACGCCCACGGCGACTTCAACGCGCAATGGAACGACGACGGCCACAACGCGCTGCATGTGCTGTTGACCGGCGAGCGCGAAGCCTACTACGCCGCGTATGCCGACGCCCCAGCGCAGCGCCTGGCGCGCGTGCTGCAAGAAGGCTTTTGCTACCAAGGGGAGCCCTCGCCCATCCACGACAACGCACCGCGCGGCGAACCGAGCGCGCACCTGCCGCCCACCGCCTTCGTGCTGTTTCTGCAGAACCACGACCAGATCGGCAACCGCGCCTTCGGGGATCGCCTGACTCGCCTGGCCCACCCCGATGCGCTGCACGCTGCGCAGGTGTTGCTGCTGCTGTGCCCGCAAATCCCCATGCTGTTCATGGGTGAGGAATGGGGCAGCCTGTGCCCGTTCCTGTACTTCACCAGCCACCATGGCGCCCTGGCTGATGCCGTGCGCGAAGGGCGGCGGCGCGAGTTTGCAAAGTTCGCCGCGTTTGCCGACCCGCAGCAGCGCGAGCGCATTCCCGACCCGAACGACGAACGCACCTACCTGGCGTCCTGCCCCGGCGAGGCTGCTCCCTCCAACCCTGAGCACATCGCGTGGCTCAACCGCACGCACCGGCTGCTGGCGCTGCGCCATGCGGAGATCATCCCGCGCCTGCCCGGCACACGCGCGCTCGACGCCGTGCCGCTGGGTACCACCGGTGTACTGGCCCGCTGGCGCCTGGGCGATGGCAGTGTGCTGACGATCGCGCTCAACCTGGGTGCGCTACCCGTGGCCGTGCCGACCGCGCTGGCCGGCAGCCCGGCAGATCTGCTGCATGAATCGCGCGAGGGCGCAGCAGCGGCACTCGTCACACACCAGCTGCCGGAACTCGCGTGCGTTGCCCTGCTGCACGCGCCAACGCCGGCTTGATCTGCCAACGCCATGAACGCTCCCGGCACACCACACACAGCACTCCAGCAACTGGCAACGGAAGCCGGCTTGCTGGTCGATTGGGAAGACGCCGCCAGCCGGCCCATGCGCGTCTCGGACGACGTGCTGCGCGCCGTGCTCGGCACGCTCGGCCTGCCGGCCGGCACTGCGGCTGACGTGTCGGACAGCCAGGCACGTCTGCGGGCGGAAGCCGAGCACATCGCCATCCCACCGCTGGTCACGGGCGTGGTTGGCCAGCCCATCGAACTGACGACGGCGGCGCCGCAGGCTGCGTTGCTCGGCGGCCAACCGTATCGGATCGAGTTCGAGCACGAGGGCCATGCCACCGGCGAGATCGGCGTCCGTGCGAGCGCACATCACGCTACGCTGCGGCTCGCGCCCGTACAGGTGCCGGGCTACCATCGCCTGCGCATTGACGCCGGCGCGGGCGCGGCAATTGAGAGCACGCTCGCCATCGCGCCGGCGCGCTGCTATGGCGTGGCCGACGCACTACGCGCCCACCATCGCCCTGCTGACAATCGCCCGGACATGCGCCCATGGGGCAGCGTGGCGCAACTCTACGGCCTGCGATGCGGGTCTGACCACGCTGCAGTTTGCGCAGGCCTGGGCGATTACACAGCCGCTGGCGCACTGGCGCGTCAACTCGCACAGCACGGTGCGGACGCTCTGGCACTGAGCCCGGTGCATGCGATGTTCTCCGCCGATGCACATCGCTATTCACCGTACTCGCCATCGAGCCGCCTGTTCTTGAATGCGTGGATGATCGACCCGGCCGCACTGTTTGGCGACGAGGCGGTGCGCCGGGCGGTGGTCGACTGCAACCTCGTCGATGACTACGCCCGTCTGGAAGCGGCTCCGCTGATCGACTGGCCGGCCAGCGGCCATGCGCGTATGACGGTGTTGCGCGCCCTGCACCGTCGGCTACAGCAAGCGCCTCTGAACGACAGCACCGCACAAGCCTTGCTCAGCGACTACCGCGCGCATTGCGCCGCTGCCGGTGCGAGCCTGCTCCACCATGCGCAGTTCGAAGCGCTCAGCGCACAACTGGGCTCGGCGTATTGGAAGCAGTGGCCCACGCAATACCAAGATCCCAGCTACCTGGCCGTGCAGTCTTTCGCGCGCGAGCATGAAGGCGAGGTGGATTTCCACCTTTTCCTGCAATGGGCCGCCTCCCGCCAACTGACCGCCGCCCAGCGCAGCGCGCAAGACGCCGGCATGGCCATCGGCCTCATCGCGGATCTGGCAGTGGGCACCGATAGCGCCGGCAGCCATGCATGGACCCATCAGCAGGACGTGCTGATCGGCGTGACCGTGGGCGCCCCACCCGACATGTTCAACGCGCAGGGCCAAGGCTGGGGCCTGACCACCTTCAGCCCGCGCGCCATGCGCACGCACGGCTTTGCCGCCTTCATCGAAATGCTGCGCGCGGTGATGGCTGTGCCGGGCGGCGTGCGCATCGACCACGTGCTCGGGCTGATGCGGCTGTGGGTGATTCCCGATGGCGCCCGGCCGCTCGATGGCGTGTACCTGCGCTACCCGATGCAAGACCTGCTGCGGCTCGTGGCGCTGGAGTCTTGGCGCAACCGCTGCATTGTCATCGGCGAAGACCTGGGCACCGTGCCGGCGGGCCTGCGCGACAAGCTCGCCGACGATGGCCTGCTCGGCATGCGCATCCTCTGGTTCGAGCGCGATTACACGCACGACGATGCACCGTTCAAGGCACCGCACACGTGGGCACCCGCCTCTGTGGCGATGACGAGCACGCACGATCTGCCCACGCTCATCGGCTGGTGGATCGGCAATGACTTGCGCTGGCAGGCGCAGCTCGGTCTGTTGCCCGCCGGCATGAGCGAAAGCGAAGCACGCGCGCGGCGCATGGCAGATCGCATCGCCATGGTGGATGCCTTTGCCGAGCACAACCGCCGCGTACTCGCCGAAGGGGGTGTGCCGTTGATCCGCGTCGCGCCCTTGCAAGCCACGTTGGAGCAGGCTCGCGCAGCGGCAACGCCGGAGCTGGCCACCGCCCTGCTGCAAGCCAGCGCAGAGGACTTCACCACGGCCGCCACCATCTTCACCGGTGCGGCGCCCACGCCGTTGGCGCTCATCCCCCTGGAAGACCTGCTGGGCCTCGTAGAGCAACCGAACCTGCCCAGCACGATCGACACGCACCCGAACTGGCGTCGGCGCCTACCCGGGGCCATCGATGCATTGCTCGAGGCGCCAGCGGTACAGGCACGCCTGTCTGTCCTGGCCAACACACGCAGCAGAACACGCAACAGCGCGCCATGAACACGCCAACGCCTGCCTCGCTCGTGCCACGCGCCACGGTACGGTTGCAACTGCACGCCGGTTTCACATTCGACCACGCGCGTGCGTTGCTCGACGACTTTGCGGCGCTCGGCATTTCGCACCTCTACACCTCGCCCATCACCACGGCGCAGCCCGGGTCGATGCACGGCTACGACGTGGTCGACCCCACGCGCGTGAACCCTGAATTGGGTGGCGAAGCTGCACTCGAACTGCTGGTCGAAGCGCTGCACACACGCGGCATGGGCCTGATCGTCGATATCGTGCCGAACCACATGGGCGTGGGCGGTGCGCACAACGCGTGGTGGCTCGACGTGCTGGAAGCCGGCCCCGACAGCGCCTATGCGGGCTTCTTTGACATCGACTGGCAGCCTGCCAACCCCGCGTTGCGCAACAAGGTGCTCGCGCCGTTTCTGGGCGAGCCCTATGCCGACGCACTTGCCGGTGGGCGGCTCACGCTGGAATACGACTCCACCGCCGCGCGGCTGGCCGTTGCGTATTACGACCATCGCTTCCCCATCGCCCTGACGGACTATGCGGCGCTGCTGCGCACCGCCGATGCAGACATCGCCATGCAAGCCGTGGCCGATGGTTTTGTCGCCACCGGCACCACGCGCTCGCTGCGCACGCGCCGGGAGCGCGCCGAAGCCGCACGCGCCGCGCTCCGCCACGTTGCCGCCACCGACGCTGGCGCCGCGCACATCGCCAACGTGGTGCGCACGCTCAACGCACAGCCCGATTGCCTCGATGCGCTGATGACGCGCCAGCACTGGCGCTTGGCCCACTGGCACACCGCCAATGACGAGATCAACTGGCGCCGCTTCTTCGACATCAGCTCGCTGGCGGGCTTGCGCATGGAGCGCGCGGAAGTCTTTGAAGCCACCCATGCGCTGCTGTTCCGTCTATACCGCCAGGGCTGGATTGACGGCGTGCGCATCGATCACGTCGATGGCCTGGCCGACCCGCCCGCGTATTGCCGCCAACTGCGCCGCCGCCTGCAAGCCGAACACGCAGAGCGCCCCGCCGACCGCCGCAGCGGTCGCCCATGGATCGTCGTCGAAAAGATCCTGGCCCACGATGAAGCCATGCGCACCGACTGGGCCATCGACGGCACCAGCGGCTACGACTTCATGAACCAGGTCGGCGCGCTGCTGCATGACGCCCATGGCGAGGACGCACTCACGCAAGGCTGGCTGGCGTGGGTTGGTGCGCCGGCGGCACAGGCATCGTTCTCGGCCACGGCGCTACCGGCACGTCGCCAGATCCTCCATGAGCACTTTGCGGCGGAACTCGATGCGGCCACCACAGCGCTGCATGCCGTCGCGCAACAGGCGCGAGACAGCCACGACGTGACATGGCACGCCATCCGCCGCGCCCTGGCGGAGATGGTGGTGCACTTGCCCGTGTATCGCACCTATGCCAGTGCCAATGGCCGGGATGCCCAAGACACGGCGATCTTGCGAGCCGCCTTGCAAGGCGCAACCGCCTGCCTGCGCCGTGTCGATCAACCGGTATTGCAGTGGCTCGATGCGTGGCTGGGCGGCGATCCCGACGACAGCAATGACAAGCTGCATCAGCTGGCATTGCGGCGGTGCCAGCAGTTGTCGTCGCCGGTGGCGGCCAAGGCGGTGGAAGACACGGCCTGCTATCGCTACGGGCGGCTGCTGTCGCGCAACGAAGTCGGCGCGGACCCCGGGGTGTTTTCCATCAGCCCACGCGCTTTCCACCACGCCATGCAGGCGCGCACCCACACCTGGCCCCACGCGATGCTCACTACCGCCACGCACGACCACAAGCGCGGCGAAGACGTGCGCGCGCGCTTGGCGGTGCTCTCGGAGCGGCCTGCGCAATGGCTAGCGGCGGCCAATCAATGGCGCTCGGAACACGCTACGTGGGTACGCGATCTGCCGAGTGGTCCGGCCCCATCGCCTGCTGAACAGTGGATGCTGTACCAAACGCTCGTCGGCATCTGGCCTGCCGGGCTCGATTGGCGGGACACCGATGCCGTGCACGCGCTGGCGGAGCGTGCCGCGCAATGGCAGGAAAAAGCCCAGCGCGAAGCCAAGCTGCGCACGGACTGGTTTGCGCCCGACGCCGACTACGAAGCCGCCTGCCGCGATTTCGTCTTCACGCTGCTCACCGGGGAAGCCGCGCCGACGTTCTTGCCGTCACTGTCGGCATTCGTGCAGAGCGTGGCGCCAGCCGCCGCCGTCAATAGCCTTGCGCAAGCCGTGCTGCGCGTCACGGCACCCGGCGTTCCCGATCTGTATCAGGGCACCGATTTCTGGGACACCAGCCTCGTCGACCCCGACAACCGTCGGCCGGTCGACTACGCCGCGCGGCACCGCGCCCTGCGAGCACTGCGAGCGCCGCACGGGCATGCGGACCCTAGCCTCGCCTCGTTGCTGGCGCATTGGAGCGATGGCCGCATCAAGCAGGCCGTTCTGGCACGCGCATTGGCTGTGCGCGCTGCCTTGCCGGCGGTTTTCGCATCCGGCGATTACCAAGCGCTGACCATCACCGGCAGCGGTGCTGACCACGTCCTGGCGTTCGCACGCGTACACGACGAACAGGCCATCGTCGTAATCGTGCCCCTGCATGTGTCCGCGCTGCTAGGCCACGCGACCACACCCGCCTTCCCCGCCGGCACTTGGCGCGACACCACGGTCTGCCTGCCGCCTGCCCTAGCGCACGCCACTCTGCACAGCGCGTTCGACAGCCAGACGCTGCAGTCGCCACGCCTGGCGCTCGGCCAGGTGTTGGCGCATCTGCCGGTCGCCCTCCTGCACATCTGAAGACGCCGCACGGGTTAACACCGACTGCATCGCTGTCAGTGCCGCCCTAGAATTCCTCTATTCATATAGATGACTAGAGCAATAGGTCGACCGACACCAAGGCGACATGGCGCTCACGTCACCCGGAGGAGACGGCATGTTCGGCTGGTTCAAAGAGATTTCAAAAGGGGAAAAGCGCACCTTCTGGGCGTGCTTTGGCGGCTGGGCGCTCGATGCGCTGGACGTGCAGATGTTCAGCCTCGTCATTCCCACCATCATCGCGGCGTGGCACATCGGCAAGGCCGAGGCCGGGCTCGTGTCGGGTGTCACGCTGGTCGCATCGGCACTGGGCGGCTGGCTTGCCGGCGCGCTGACCGACCGCTTCGGGCGTGTGCGCACCTTGCAGGTGACGGTGCTGTGGTTCTCGCTGGCGACGTTCGCGTCCGCCTTTGCGCAGAACTTTGAACAGTTCCTGGTGCTCAAGGCCATCCAGGGTTTCGGCTTTGGGGGCGAATGGGCAGCAGGCGCCGTGCTGATGGCCGAGAGCATTCGCGCCAGCCACCGTGGCAAGGCCATGGGCACCGTCCAGAGCGCGTGGGCCGTGGGCTGGGGCGGCGCCGTGCTGCTGTATGCATTCACGTATTCCTTCATTGAGCCCGACCTCGCGTGGCGCGTGATGTTTGCGGCGGGGCTGCTGCCGGCACTGCTCATCATCTACATCCGGCGCGGAGTGCAAGAGCCCGTGCCTGCCGCCAAACCGGCGGCGAGCGCCAATGCGATGCCGGTCTCGCGCTTTCCGCTGCTCGACATCTTCCGCCCGCAGGTGCTGCGCATGACGCTGATCGGCGCGCTGCTGGGCGTGGGCGCACACGGCGGTTACTACGCACTGATGACGTGGCTGCCGACCTATCTGAAGACCGAGCGCCACCTGTCGGTACTCGGCACGGGCGGGTATCTGGCGGTGATCATCTTCGCGTTCTGGTGCGGTTGCGTGGCCAGCGCGTGGTTGCTGGATTTGCTGGGCCGTCGCGGCAACATCCTGCTGTTTTCGTGCTGCTGCGTGGTCACGGTGCTGGTGTACCTGCTGGTGCCGCTGTCGGATGGCGCGATGCTGGTGCTGGGTTTTCCGCTCGGCTTCTTTGCAGCAGGCATTCCGGCCAGCATGGGCGCGCTGTTCAACGAGCTGTATCCGCACGGCGTGCGCGGCACGGGCGTGGGCTTTTGCTACAACTTTGGGCGCGTGGTGTCCGCTGCGTTTCCGGTGCTGGTGGGCAAGATGAGCGCGTCGATGTCGCTGGGCACCGCCATCGGTATCGATGCGGCCATCGCGTATTCGATCGTGGCGGTGGCGGTGCTGATGCTGCCCGAGACGAAGGGCCGCGATCTGGCTGCGGTCACGGTCTAAGCGCCCAAGCACCTGCACACCCACAACAACATCATGACGACGCTCTTCCTCCGTCGCCACCAGGAGACCCCATGCCCACTCGCCGCGCCTTCAACACCGGGTTGCTTGCCATGCTAGGTTCCACTGCCCTTGCCGGATGCGCTGCTTCTGGCTCGCGCGAATCCACGTCGCGCATCACCGCCATCGACACGCATGCCCACGTGTTCGAACGCGGCCTGCCGCTGGCCAATGCGCGCCGTTATGCACCGAGCTATGACGCGCCGCTTTCGGCGTATCTCGCGCAGCTCGATGCGCATGGCGTGTCGCACGGCGTGCTGGTCCAGCCGAGCTTCCTCGGCGTGGACAACAGCTACCTGCTGGCTGCGCTCAAGCAAGCGCCGCAACGCCTGCGCGGCGTGGCCGTCATCGACCCGACCGCACCCGAGACCCTGCTCGCGCAGATGAGCGCCGAGGGCATCGTCGGCATCCGCCTGAACCTGATCGGCGCGCCAGACCCGCAGTTGACATCGCCCGTGTGGCAAGCCGCGCTGGCACGTCTGCATGCGCTCGGCTGGCATGTGGAATTGCACGTGGAGGCACGCCGCCTGCCCACGCTGCTGCAGCCGCTGCTGGAAGCGCAAGTCAACGTGGTGGTCGACCACTTCGGCCGGCCCGACCCCGCGCTCGGCGTGGACGACCCCGGCTTTGCCGGGTTGCTCGCCGCCGGCCGCACGCGCCGTGTGTGGGTGAAGATTTCGGGTGCGTATCGGAACGGCACCAACGGTGATAGCGGCCGCGGCGAAGCCATCGCCCTGGCCGCCATGCCGCGCCTGAAAGATGCGCTCGGGCTGGACCGCCTCGTTTGGGGCAGCGACTGGCCGCACACGCAATTCGAGTCGCAGATCAACTATGACAAGGCGTGGGCCTTTACCAGCGTCCTGCTGCCCAACGCAGCCGACCGCAAGCAGGTGCTAGTGGATTCGCCGGCCCAGTTGTTCCGCTTTATCTAAACGCGCGATACGGGGCTTCGCCAATCACGAATTTCGCCGCGCGGGCCGCGCTCCTACACTGGCCGCTCCTCATCCCTACAAGAAGGAGCCGCCATGCAGCAGCATCGACTCGTCGACCAGCAATTCGGCCAGGTCGCCCAGGCCTACCTGACCAGCGCCGTTCACGCCCAGGGCGCCGACCTCGACGCGCTGGCCGCGCTGGCGCAGTCCGTGCCACATGCCAAGGTGCTCGACCTCGGCTGCGGTGGCGGGCATGTGAGCTTTGCCATGGCGCCGCACGTGACGGCCATGGTGGCGTATGACCTGTCCGAAGACATGCTGGGCGTGGTCGACGCGGAAGCCGCACGGCGCGGCCTGACGCAATTGCATACGCAGGCAGGCCGCGCCGAAGCCCTGCCCTTTGACGATGCTGCCTTCGGCATCGTCGCCACGCGCTTCTCCGCCCACCACTGGTACGACGTGCGCGCCGGTCTGGCCGAAGCGCGCCGCGTGCTCAAACCCGGCGGCAAGCTGGTCATCGTGGATATCGTCGCGCCCGAAGCACCACTGCTCGACACGCTGCTGCAAACCGCCGAGGTGTTGCGTGATGCGTCGCACGTGCGTGACTACCGCGTTTCCGAATGGCAGGCCATGTTGGCCGAGGCAGGCTTTCAACCCGGCACGCCACAGACGTGGAAATTGACGATGGCGTTCGACAGCTGGATCGCCCGCATCCGCACGCCGCAGGTCCGCGCCGATGCTATCCGCCACCTGTTCGACCACGCTGCAGATGAGGCACGTGCGTACTTTGCGGTCGCGCCCGACCACTCCTTCGCCATCGACGCGATGATGATTGAGGCGGTTTAGCGTGTTTTTTTCCCCAAGGAACTGCAGCAGACCCCAAAGCGCTCAGCTTCGCCCCTTTTTCCTCATTTAATTCTGATGAAAATAACGTGATACCCAGGGCACGCATTGGGTCGTGGTGATTGCCGGTACTCTTTCGAAATTGCTGGCACTCCATTGGCAGCTTCGCCTTTCCTTCGGTCAGCCACGATCCATGTACGCCCTGCTTCCCGCTTTCGTCTCGTCGCTGTTTCTCTTTTCCGGCGTGTATGTGCTGGGCACACGCGGCCACGCGCGCGCCAGCCTCGCGTTCTTTTACCTGGCCGCCCTCACTGCGCTGTGGCAGGGGCTGTGGGCGTTTCTGTTCCGGGCAGGCGACATATCAACCGCGCAGTTGCTGGCCAAAGCAGGTTGGCTGGCAATTCTTCCGTTACCGACCACGCTCTATCACTTTGTCGTCGAAGTGACTGAACGGCTGGATGAGCGCCGCTGGTTGCGGTTGTCTTACACACTAGCCGCCATATTGATGGTGCTGCTGCTCACCACCGACTGGGTCATCGCCGGCGTGCAGCAGTTTGATTTCGGCTTCTACCCCAAGGCGGGCCCGTTGGAAGCCGTGCATATCGCGCAGACCACACTGCTGATCCTGCGCAGCCTCTGGTTGCTGTATGCCGAGCAAAGACATACCACTGTGGAAAAGCGCAAGCGCTTGCGGCTGTGCATCGTGGGGGTCGCGGTGTATTCACTCGCTGCGTCCGACTACGCTGTGAACTACGGGTTAGCGCCGTACCCCCCTGGCGTGCTCTTCATTGCCTGCAGCCCCCTGTTGCTCGTATGGGCACTGGTCAAGCTTGACCTCATGCGTCCATACGCCGTGGCAGCCGGCATTGCACACGAACTACGCACACCACTGGCCACGATTCGCATGCAGGCAAGTGAAATCGGGCGTGCATGGCCAGCCATCTTCAAAGGATATCAACTGGCCGTCAGCACGGGCCTGTACACGGATGCGTTGCCACCCGCCACCATCAGGCGCGTCGCGCAACTCGCCCATGCCATTGACACCGAAGTGCACACTGCACACACCGTGATTGACATGGCATTGGCTTCCATCACGCTAGACAGGCTTGATACGCGCCAGTTTTCCTCCCACAGCCTTCACGAATGCGTGACCGAGGCCCTTGAGCGCTATCCCTTCCAAGCTGGGGAACGCACGCGCCTGACGCTGGAAGACATTGACCCCGCGTGGCGCTTCATCGGTTCCGATACCCTGCTTGTTTATGTGATCTTCAATCTCATCAAGAATGCCCTCTGCGCGATCCAGAGCGCAGGCGGGGGCAGGATCACAGTCTCATCGTCCTGGAGTAGCGAGCACTACGTGATCGTGTTTCGCGACACGGGCTGCGGCATTCCCGCAGAACATCAAGGCCGCGTCTTTGACATGTTTTTCTCCACCAAACCCCACGGCAGCGGACATGGCATAGGCCTGACATTCTGCTGGCGCGTCATGGAGTCTTTTGGGGGGCGCATTACGTGCGAGTCCGTTGAAGGCGAAGGCAGTTGCTTTTCGCTCTATTTTCCGCGCCGGACTGCCCTTTGAATCCATTGGCGCCCAATGCGTACGCCGTTCACGCCCCACCAGAAACACTGCGCAACCCCGGCGCCCCGTGATGAAAACGGAACGTATTCCGCCCGCCGCGCTTGGCCTCATACAACGCCATATCCGCGCGCTCGAACAACGCGTCGAGACGCTCGTCGCCCGGCGTGAACGTCACCGCGCCGGCCGATAGCGTGATGTACGGCACCACAGCAGACGCCACATGCGGATGCGCCCGCGCCGCCACCGCGCCCACCATGCGCGCTACTGCGCGGTGTGCCTCGTCCACCCCCAGGTCGAACAGCATGGCCGCGAATTCCTCGCCGCCCACGCGTGCGATGAAGTCATCCGGGTGATGGCACGCGGCGCCCAGCGTCTCGGCCACCATGCGCAGGCACTCGTCGCCCTGCAGGTGCCCGTAGGTGTCGTTGTATTGCTTGAAGCAATCGATGTCGAACAGCGCCAGCGTGACGGAGCGGCCATCGCGGCGTGCGTGGTCGAGCAGGCGCGGTGCCTGTGTCTCGAAAAAGCGGCGGTTGAAGAGATGCGTCAGCGCGTCGCGGTTGACGTCGTTTTCCAGCAGGCTGAGCTTGGCTTGCGTGCGCTGCAACTCGCCGCGCAGCGCATGCTGGGCGCTGGCCATACCGGCACGCTGCAGCTGTTCGACCGTCACGTCGCGCAGCAGCAAGAACACGCCGACATGGCGATCGCGCGCATCGGTCAGGCCCTCCAGGGTGATCTCCAACGTGCGCCCGGTCTGCGGCAGCCACACCTGGTGGCGCTGCTGGTGCCGATTCTGCAGGCGCGTGCGCTCGAACTCGCGCAGGATGGTTGCCACCTCCAGCTCAGCGGGCGGGGCCGCATACAGCCGCGCCGTGGGCAGCAGATGGCGGGCGGCAGCATTGATGCTGGCGATGCTGCCGTCGGCCGCCAGCACGATGCAGCCATCCCGCATGGCTTCAACGATCTTGCCGCGCGCATAGACAGCGGTATCGCGCAGGCGCGGCAGCAACACCAGCCAGCCCAGCAACAGCGTGCTGAGCGCGAAGGTGGCGGGCGTGAGGTCGCCGCCCAGTGCGGTGGTCCAGCGCTGCAGATACGCCAGATGCGCCACCAGCGGCAGCAACTGCCCGGCCAGCAGCGCCAGTCGCACGCGCGTGCGCGACATGCCGTACAGCGCAGTGACGGCCTCGCTGGCCGGCAAGGTCAGCAGCACAAGGCTGAGGCCCAATAGCAGGTAGTTGTAGGCCGTGCCCACCCAGAAGATCCGCCCGTGGTCGAACACGGCACGCTGCACGCCGTCGATGACGACAAAGCGGGCGTCCAGCCAGACCAGGTGATGCAGTTCATTGGTAGCGACCAAGCCGAGAAACCCAGCTGCCAGCAACAACGCCGCCACCCAGCCCAGGCGCACCGCCGGCAACGCGTTGCACTCCGGCCGTGTCAGGCCCACCACCATGCGCAGCCACGCAGCCGGCACGATCATGATGCCGATATAGGCCACCTTGGCCCAGCCCACACGCACCGGCATGTCAAAGCTGACCACCTCCATGAGCCGCGCCCCGCTCCACAGCGCGCAGCCCAGGGCGAGCAGCATGAACGCGGAGACCTCCGGGTCATCGCGGCGGGGCCATGACAGGCCGATCAGCGCGATGGAAACGAGCGCGGCGCAGGCCAGTGCAAAGATCAGCATGATCCGCCCACCCCGCGCGCAGGACGTTGCCGGCGCAGGCTGTGGCCAGCCGGTGTATCCACGTTGACTCCCCGTTCGTTGTTGTTTTTGCCGTGTCGGGCGCCGCGGGTCATGACAAACCGCAGGGCGCGCGCTCGACCAGTCGTCAAGCGCTATCGGCGCAAATTGTAAAAACTGAAGCCCCGTAAGGGGCCGCAGGCAGCCTGCCATGGTGCCTGGCGCATATCGATCTGCCAACGAATTCGTTTGCGCGGCGCAGCAATCGCCCTACGCTTGGCCCCCTCAAAATCTTCTGGGGGTCGGTATGCAAGCAGGTTTTTCGACGCGTTTCTCGTTGCAGGCGCTGGCGCGTGGTGCACGGCAATCGGTGGGCGCGGTCATTGGCGCAGCGCTGGCCGCAGCGGTGCTGCATGCGCCGGCCGCCAAGGCGGACCGCCTCGACGACATCAAGAAGGCCGGCGTACTGCGCGTGGGCGTGTTCGACGCCAACCCGCCCTTTGGCTACGCGGATGCGAAGACTGGCCAGCCGGTCGGCCTGGATGTCGATTACGCCCAGGCCATCGCCAAGAAGCTGGGCGTGAAGCTGGAACTGCGCGCCACCAACCCGGCCAACCGCGTGCCGCTGCTCACGTCGGGCAAGGTCAACATCGTGGCCGCCAACTTCACCATTACGGACGAGCGCAAGAAACAGATTGAATTCAGCACGCCGTACTTCGCCAGCGGCCTGCAGTTCATTGCCAAGAAGGGCTTCCTCAAGCAGCCGGAGGATCTGAAGAAAGACGGCATCCGCCTGGGCGTCAACAAGGGCACCACGCAGGAAACCACCCTGCGCGAGGGCTACCCCAACGCGCGCGTGATTGCGTATGACGATTCCCCGCTGGCCTTGACCGCGCTGCGCAGCGGCGCCATCCAGGCGTTCGCGCAGGACGGCGCCAAGCTCGGCGCGTTGCTGGCCACGCTGCCCAATCGCAACGAGCTGGAGATCTCGCCGTTCGTGCTCACGCGCGAGTACATGGGCATCGGCATCCCCAAGGGGGAAACGCAACTCACGGCCACCGTCGACCAGATCCTGCAAGGCCTGGAGAAAGACGGCACCGCCGCGCGCATCTATGACCGCTGGTTCGGCCCGAAGAGCGCTGCGCCGCTGCCGCGCGACTTCATCATCGGCAGCACCAAGTGAGCTTGAGCTTGGCTGCGCTTCTCCAGCCCTTGCCGCCGCGTTATCTCGGCTGGATGCTGGAGGGCTTTGGGATGACGCTGTTGGTATCGGCAGCCGCCATCGCCGGTGGGCTGGCGATGGGCCTGCTGCTGACGGCGCTGCGTGCGAGCGCCCAGCCGTGGTTGCATCTGCCGGCACGTGCGCTGGTCGCCTTCCTGCGCAAGACACCGCTGCTGGTGCAGCTGTTTTTCTGGTACTTCGGCGCGGCGCAATTGCTGGGTGAACACGTGGTCGGCGCCATCACGGGCTGGACTGGGATTGCCCTTGGTGACTGGAAGCTGCCCGCGCCGTCATTCGAATTCCTGGCGGCGGCGTTTGGCATTGCCCTGTATGCGAGCGCGTTCTTCTCGGAGGAATTGCGTGCCGGCATCCGCGCCGTGCCGCGTGGCCAGCGTGAAGCGGCGCTGTCGCTGGGCTTCACGCCGCGCGCCGCATTTTTGCGCGTGGTGCTGCCGCAGGCGCTGCGCGTGTCGGCGCTGCCGCTGCTTGGGCAGTGCGCCAACACCATCAAGAACACCTCGCTGGCCATGGGCATCGGGCTGGCGGAACTCTCTTACAGCGCGCGGCAGGTGGAAACCGATACGCTGCTCGCGTTCCAGGCCTTTGCCGTGGCCACGGTGTTGTATGCCGTGGTGATCCTGCTGCTGCAGTGGGCCGCGCCGATGGCCCTACGGCGGTGGCGATGGGTGGCGGCATGACGGCAGACACCGTATTCCTGCACCTGCGTTACCTCCTGGTTGGGCCGTATCCGAATGGGCCGCTGGCCGGTGCCGCGCTCACGTTGTGGATGGCACTGCTGGCCTGCGTGACGGCCACGGCAATCGGCGTAGGGGCTGCATTGCTGCTGGACCGGCTCGACAGCGCACCGCGCCTGCGTGGTCTGTCACGTCTATTGCGCGGGCTGCTCGCCACGTTGCGCGCCATTCCCGTGCTGATGCTGATGTTCTGGGCCTACTTCCTGATCCCGATGGCGCTGGGCGTATCCGTGCCGGAAACCACCACGGTTGTCACCGCGCTCGCCGCTGTGGGTGCTGCCTACATCGCGCAGAGCATGGAAGCCGGGCTGCGCGCGGTCGGCACCGGCCAGCGCAACGCCGCGCTCGCCCTGGGCATGCGGCCCGCACAAGTGCTGCTGACGATCGTGTTGCCGCAGGCTTGGCGCATCATGCTGCCGTCGCTGGCCAACCAGTGGGTGTCAACGGTCAAGGACACATCGCTCGCTTACATCGTGGGTGTGGTGGAGTTATCGACTGCCGCCAGCCAGGTCAACAGCCGCACGGTGGCCTACCCGGCCGAAGTGTTTGGGGCGGTGGCGGTGCTGTACTTCCTGCTGTGCAGTGCCATCGAAGTACTGCCGAGGTGGTTGCATGCCGGAACACCGTACGTGCAGCCCGTGCGCGCGTCGCGCTGGCAACGCTTCTTGCGCTGGCGCGCGCGTCCCTCGGTCGGGGCGGTCAGCTAGGCGCCTGCATCCGTTCAAACAAGGCATTCAATAACGTCGGCCCCACGGCGGCACGGTGCACCTTCGCATCGGTATGGCCCAGGGCGTGCATGACGGCCTCCCAGCGCGGCCCCAGTTTCTTTTGCTTGGCCGTTTTGAGGTGCACCTTGGCAAAGTCGTTGAACCGCATCGCCTGCAACGCGGCGGGCTCCACTGGTTCCGAGGTATGCACATGCACAAACAGCGGTGCGGCAGGCCGCTGATTGGAAAAGGCCTTGGGCTGGATGCCGATCTCGAAGACGGTGCCCCGATTGCCCACATCGCCCGCAGCCGGCAGGCGAACCGGCGCACCGACATGCTCGATCTGCCCGCCCTTCAACAGCCGGTCCAGATGGTTGGATCTCGGCAGGGCATCACGCTTGAGTTCGTCGGCTTCCCAAGCATTCAGGTGTTGCTCCATCAAACCAAAGGCCTGAAGGCGTTCCGCCAATTGCGCGATGCGCGTGTCACCCGCCGGTAGCGATGCCCGCGCACGCTGCAGCGCGGCCGCCTCGCCAAACCAGTTACGCACCGATGCGCGCACAAAGTCGACGGTTTTCACGGCATCACGACGCGGGTCCCGCATGGCCGTCTCGATACTGCTGGTGTCCTTGCCGCTTGTGCGTGCCGCAGCGACGACATCATCCACGCTACGCGCGCCGATCAGACGGTCTGTGGGGTACTTCTTCAGCAGCGTATCCGCGTGCTTCTGGGCATCGATACGCGGGTCAGCGGGGGCAGCAGCCTGTGCGGATGCCGCTGCGGGCGTGGGCTTCGGCGTGGACTGCACAACCGGGCGCTTGCCCTGTTTGCGCGACTTGCGGCTTGTGCTTGCCGAAGGCTGGGGCTCGGCTTCCTTGAGCGCGGCGGCCACAGGTAGCCAGTCGTCCAGCGGTGCAGATGCCGCAGGCTTGGGGCCGGCAACGCTGTCGCACAAATCTTTCAGGATCGCCTGGTAATCGCCAATCGCGTGGGCAAGGTCGAGCACGCTCTTCCATAGGCCGGCGTTGTCGTTCATTTCGATCCGGTCCGCCGCCTCCAGGCAGAGTGCCGTCCCGACCTGGTCCAGGTTGTGGCGAAACGCCTCGACGTCCTGGACGCAGGCTTCCAACCTGTCGGCGGGCAAGCGGCCGACAGCGCTGGCAGGTCCGGTGCGCGCCATGGCAACACTGTGGTCATGCAGATCGAGCAGTGCGTTGCCGGTGGTTTCACGTCGATAGCTTGTTGCTGCGACAAATTCACGTGCCAGCAGGACGGCATTGAAAGCCTGCGTCTTGTTGACCAGATCAAAGAACCGGTCTCCACGCTTGTCGACTGCAGCGCCCAGGGACGCACGCATCAAGCGGTTGTACAGGCACAGGCCTTCGTTGAGCCCGCCCAGCATCGGCCGGAGCTTATCGCGAACGGCACGCGGCGTATCGGCGCTCTTGCTGCGCTGGACGGTATCAGCCACAACGGCCTGAAACGCCTTGAGCACGTCAAGCTTGCTGTCCAATGCATCCTTCGCATGCTGGCTGCCGATGCCTATCCGCATGCGATCCAGCGCCTGGATGCCGGACATCGCTGCGGTGGCGCGATTGGACAGCAGATCGGCCTCCACCTTGTGAGGGTTGGCAAGATGCCCCTGCTGTTTCAGTTGTGCAAACGCTTCCAGCCCCTCATTGGCCGCCTTCACGCCCCCCGCCGCGATGTCCACCTGCCGCAGATGGCTTTCCACATTCTGCTGCCCCGGGTGCTGCATCGCGCCGATCATCACCCCGGCAAGCGCCTTGCCGGTGGCAGCGCCCATCTTGAGCGCCTTGTCCAATTGCTGCTTCAGGTCATCCACCGGCAAGGTTGACACCGCCGTCTGCGAGGGCAGGTTGACGCGCCTTGACAGGCCAGAACCCGACGCCCCGGGTGCACGCCCTGACGCACCAGGTGCACGCCCCGGCGCATTGGCAGCGCGGCCCCTGCTTCGCCGCGTGCTCGCGGGCTGACTTTCCGGCGTGGCGGCGCCCGCACCGGTCTGGGTAGCTACAGGGTCGGGCGACGTCGCGCGCGAGAGCGGGCCCGAATGGATGCGTCCTGCGTCCATGGCGGTCTTTCCTTCATCAAGGTGCTGTGGCAGGCCGATTGGTCCGGCCAGTTCGAAGAGCGTCCAAGCTAATCACGCCACGCGCCACGCCATCCCATGCCACCGCGAACCGGGCGCCTTCAGAGCGAAATCGAAAAGGCCGTGTGAAGCCGGGGTGGCATCTCCATAGCGGTATCTATCGGGCACAAAACGCCGGTATCATCGAAAACATGACTGATACCCGCGCCACCACCCATCTCTATCCCGCGCACGACCTGGCGATCTGCACCGACGCCAACACCGCTGTCGAGCGCATCACCGCCATCTACGAGCGCTCTGCGCAGGCGATCCGCGAGCGCTTCCACGCGTTTGCGCGCGGGGAGGATTGCAGCGAGGACCTCTCCGCCTGCTACCCCTACCTCGGCATCACCGTCGACCCGAAAACGCTGGTGAGCGACGCGCGGCCGGCATGGGGCACGGTGGCGTATCCGGGCGTGTATGGCACCACGCTCACGCGGCCGGATCTCTTCCGCGAGTACTACCGCGGGCAGATCGAGCGCCTGCTGCACTATCACAACAGCCCCGTGGTGGTGGGCGTGAGCAACCGGCCGATTCCGCTGCCCTTCGTGGTGGAAGCCTCCACCGTCGACATCACGCCCGAGCAGGCACGCGCGCTGGGCGGCGCGTTCACGCTGCCCGATCTGTCGATGATTGACGACTCCATCGCCAACGGCACCTACCGGCCGGTGGGCGACGAGCCGCAGCCGCTGTCGATGTTCACCGCCGAGCGCGTCGACCTGGCCCTGCAGCGGCTGTATCACTACACCGCCACGCACCCGAAGCACTTCCAGCGCTTCGTGCTGTTCACCAACTACCAGCGCTATGTCGATGAGTTTGCCGCCCTTGGCCGCAAGCTTATGGAAGAAGGCAACGACGAGGGCTACGTGCGCTTTGTCGAACCCGGCGACACCGAACACGAACTCGGCATGCCGGCACCCGATGACGCGCACCGCATCAAGGGCCTGCCGCAAATGCCGGCCTACCACCTGGTGCGCGAAGACAAGTTGGGCGTGACGCTGGTGAACATTGGCGTGGGCCCGTCCAACGCCAAGACTATCACCGACCACCTGGCCGTCTTGCGCCCGCACTGCTGGATGATGATCGGCCACTGCGGTGGCCTGCGCCGCTCACAGCAACTCGGCGACTACGTGCTCGCCCACGCCTATGTGCGCGACGACCACGTGCTCGACCAGGATCTGCCGCCGTGGGTGCCCGTACCGCCCATCGCCGAGATTCAGGTGGCGCTGCAAGAGGCCGTGGCCCGCATCACGGGGCTCTCGGGCGCGGACATGAAATCGCGCATGCGCACAGGCACCGTGGTGTCCACCGACGACCGCAACTGGGAGCTGAAGTACCAGGCGCTGTACACGCGCTTCAACCAGTCGCGCGCGATTGCCATCGACATGGAAAGCGCCACGATTGCCGCCAACGGCTTCCGCCTGCGCGTGCCCTACGGCACGCTGCTGTGCGTATCGGACAAGCCGCTGCACGGCGAGTTGAAGCTGCGCGGCATGGCCAACCTGTTCTATCGCCAGCGTGTGAGCCAGCACTTGGATATCGGCATGGAAGCCGTGCGCCTGCTGCGCGAGAACGGCGTGGAAACGCTGCACTCGCGCAAGCTGCGCAGTTTTGACGAGCCGGCGTTCCGGTAACCCAGCACATCGAACGGCATGCCTCGGGCGGGCGCGTATTGAAACGCTACCGATCCCGAGGAAATGCGGGTTGGCAAAACGATGGCATGTCTGCAGACTGCGATCGTTCCCAGCCACCCGCGAGTGTTCCCATGCCCCTTCCGTTCGCCCCTGCCCGAAAACTGCCCTACATCGCCGCGCTGCTGACGCTTGGGGCCACGAGCCTGACCGCCGCCGCTGATCTCTCGCCAGCGGATGCCGAACGCTACGCGCAGGCCACCTACCGCGACTACTTCGAACTGCTGTCCCTGCCCAATGACGCCATCGCGCCGGAAGACATCCGCAAGAACGTCGCGTGGCTGGAACAGGCGTTCCGCAAGCGCGGCTTCACCACGCGGCAATTGGCAAACGACGGCAAGCCGATGCTCTTCGCCGAGTTGCCGAATGCGGACCCTGCGCGCAAGACCGTGCTGTTCTACATGCACCTCGACGGCCAGCCGGTGATTCCCGCGCAGTGGGCGCAGAAGAGCCCGTGGACACCCGTGCTCAAGCACAAAACGGCGCAGGGCAACTGGGAAGACATCGATTCGGCACAGCTCTTCAAGGGGCCGCTGGACCCCGAGTGGCGTGTGTTCGGCCGCGCTTCGGCCGACGACAAGGGCCCGATCATGATGATGCTGGCCGCCATCGACGCGCTGAAGGCCACCGGCGGCCAACCAGCGGTCAACGTCAAGGTAATCCTCGACAGCGAGGAAGAGAAAGGTTCACCGTCGATCAGCAAGATCATGCAGGCCAACCATGACCTGCTGCGCTGCGACGCTATCGTCATCCACGACGGCCCCATGCATGCGACTAACCTGCCGACGCTGGTGTTCGGCAACCGCGGGGCCGCCGAGGCCAAGCTCACCGTCTACGGCGGCAAGGTGCCGCTGCACAGCGGCCACTACGGCAACTACGCGCCCAACCCTGCACAGCGGCTGGCCACCCTGTTGGCCAGCATGAAGGATGACCAGGGCCGCGTGACGGTGCCGGGCTATTACGACCACGTGAAGATCAGTGAGGCCGACCGCAAGATCATGGCCGCCGTGCCCGATGACGAGGCCGCGCTTAACAAGCGACTCGGCATCGCGCACGCAGACAAGGTCGGCGCGAACTACCAAGAGGCGATGCAGTACCCGTCATTGAACGTGCGCGGCATGGCCTCCGCCGCGGTGGGTGACAAAGTGGCGAACATCGTGCCCGACAAGGCCGTCGCCGAGCTGGACTTGCGCACCACACCCGACTCCAGCGCCGCCTATCTCGGCAAGCTGATCGAACAGCACATCGTTCGCCAGGGCTACCACCTGGTGAAAGACGCGCCCACCGACGAAGAGCGCAGCCGCTACGACAAGCTCGCCAGCTTCTCTTACCAGAGCGAAGGCGCAGACGCCGCAGGTTCGCCCATCGACGCTGCCGTGGGCAAATGGGCGTATCAATCGCTGACGGACAGCTTTGGCGCCACGCCCGCGCCAGTGCGCATCCGCATGATGGGCGGCACGGTGCCCACGGCAGAAATCGTGCGCGTGCTGCAAGTGCCGTTTGCGATCATTCCACTGGTGAACGCCGATAACAATCAGCACGCCGCCAATGAAAATCTGCGCATGGGCAACTACGTGAGTGGTGTGCGTACGATCCACAGCCTACTGACGCATCCGCTTTGACGATGTGAGCGGATCGCGCACAGCAAAACGCCCGCTGCATGGCGGGCGTTTTCGTGACTGGTGTCACCGGTACGCTAGTGCGACAAGCTGGATAACCGATGCTCGGCCAGCAGCACGCTGGCGCTCAGGGCAAGCTGGGCGGATACAAAGCCCTCGGGCATCTCGATGTCTTCCCAGTCGCAGACGACATGGCCTGCCCGGCAGACCTGGAAACGCGCCGTCCAGCGGCGGTCGTCACGTTGCAGCGGATCAATCAGGATCACATTCTGCCCGTGAGTCACTTCCTGAATCGCCATGGTTTTCCCCGTCTGTCGTTGTTGGACGTCCACCTTAGCAAAGGCACGTGACACAAATCTGTCCGCCGGCCACCTACAAACGGGTGAAGGCAAACGTTGGAGCCCCACGGGGGTCACCTCAGCCGACCAGCGGATCGGGGCGCGCAGAGGATCGCGTATTCGGCAACGGATGGTTGTCCGGCCCGTAGTAAGTGAACACGGCGGAGAACTTGACCGCACCCGTCTGGTTGGCGCGGGCGGCGTGGAAGGTGTTGCAGTGGAACAGCAGCACATCGCCCGGCAGCAGCGGTACGGGACGCGCCGTGTCGATCAACTCGCGGTTTTCGGGCATGTCGGGGCGCAGGAAGAGTTTCTCGTCGAAGCGCTCGGCGGGCAGCTCGAGCGTGTGGCTGCCAGGGATCACCCACAGGCAGCCGTTGTCGACGGTCTCTTCGACCAGCGCCAGCCACGATGACACCAGCGCATTGCGCGCGAACGACCAGTAGCGGCTGTCCCGATGCCAATGCGTGGCTGTGCCAAACGCCGGGTGCTTGGTCATCACGCAGTTGTGGTGCGCGAGCGAAAGATGCACCGGGCCGCCGATCAGTTGTGCGATGGCGCCCGCCACGCGTGCATCACGTGCCCATTCGGTGTACGGCGTGCCGCGTGAATCCGCATCCAGCAAGCGGCGCACGGTGTGGCCGCCTTCGGCCTCGCGCGAAGTCGGCGCACCGGCATAACCGACATCCGTTTCCAGTTCCACCGGCGCCACCGTATGCGCCAGCGCATCCTGCGCGGCGGACAGCAATGCGGCGCACTCCCGCTGGCTGGCCAGCCCACGGAGCACGAGGTAACCGTGTTCGTTGAAAAAGGCTTGCTGTTCAGCAGAAAGCGGATGCGCGTGTTGGGGCTTGGAGGCAGGCGCGGTCATGGCGGAAGGGTCGGTCGGAGACGGCGAAAGACAAAGAGTGTAGCGCGCCGCCCCTCCACGTGCAGACCCGGTGCTACATCAAAGCCGCCGGGCCTGCGCAGGATCAAACGATGTTCACGCCAGCAGCAGTTCAGTCATGGTTAGCGCGCCGTTGATCTGCTCGGCAATGAAACGCACCTTGCTGCCGACCCGCACCTTGGTCAGCATGACCGAACCCACTGGTGTAGCGCGATGCCATCAAATTTCGCGCAATACCGCACAAGATGCGCCGGGCACGGCACAATGGCACGCTACTGCGTACCCATTTCTGCGCACCGCTTTTCCCCATCCTTTCTGTTTCAACGCCCCCATGAATACGCAATCCCACCAGCTCAGCATGACCGTGCTGATGACGCCCGACATGGCCAATTTTTCTGGCAATGTGCACGGCGGCCACATTCTCAAGCTGCTCGACCAGGTCGCCTATGCGTGTGCGAGCCGCTATGCCGGCCGCTATGTGGTGACGCTATCGGTAGACCAGGTGGTGTTCCGCCAGCCGATCCACGTGGGCGAGCTGGTGACGTTCCTGGCGTCGGTCAACTACACCGGCCGCACGTCGATGGAAATCGGGATCAAGGTGGTGACGGAAAACATCCGCAACCAGGTCGTGCGCCACACCAACAGCTGCTACTTCACCATGGTGGCGGTGGACGACGACGGCAAACCGGCCGATGTGCCGCCGCTCACGCCAGCCAACGCGGAAGAAAAGGAACGCTTTGAGGCTGCCCAGCAGCGCCGCGCCCTGCGCCAGGAAATGGAAGCGCGGCACAAAGCCATCAAGGCCGCCTATGGCACACCGGGTACATCGGATACCGTCAGCTAAAAAACACGGGCACCAACGTTGCCTGCCTACGCAGTCAGCAACGAACGCCAAACGGCGTGGCGCCGCGATCGGGCATCGTTATCCACAGGCTTACCCACCGTTTCTGTGGATAACGCCCGGCGCTTGCGCAAACCCCCTCAGCCACGCGTAAACCCGGCAGACGATCGCCTCAACCGGCCGCGCCACCATCGGCACCCAAATCGTGCAGAAAGGCGAGCACCGCGTCGTTGAACAACGCCGGGCGCTGTAGCGGCGCAAAGTGGCTCACCCCCGGCAACTGCACCAGCCGGGCGCCGGGAATGGTCGCCGCAAGATACTGCGCGTGCTCGGGCCGGATGAACTCGTCGTGCTCGCTCTGCACAATGGTGACGGGCACGCGGAGGGACGCCAACGCCCGTGCTGTGGCGTTCGGCTGCGTCTGCATCATCTCGGTGACGGCGGCGACAAAGGCATCGAAATCGCCGGGTGTGGCAGACAAGCCTGTGTAGTCCTGCCGATGGCGGCGAAAGCAGCGGTCGATGACGGGCGTGGGCTGGAAAGGTTTGGCCCCGCTTGGGTCCATGTTGCAACCAAAGAAGAACACGCCGTTCACCCGCTCGGGTGTCTGCATGGCGAGCGTGAGCGCAGTGCAGGCGCCATCGCTCCAGCCAATGCATGCGGCGCGCTCGATGCCGATGGCGTCCATGACGGCGCCCACATCGGCGGCCATGCGTTCGTAGGTGTAGGGCTGCGCATCGCGCGTGCTGCGGCCATGGCCGCGGCTGTCGATCACGATGGTGCGATAGCCTACGGCTAGCAGCGCCGACACCTGATACCCCCAGTTGCCGCTATGGCCCAGGCCGCCGTGCAGCAGAATCACCGGCGCGCCGACACCGAAGGTTGCGTACCAGAGGCGCGCGCCATCGTGCTCGACATAGCCTTGCTGCGCAGCGGCGGGCAACGGGGTAGCGCCGTGGGCTTCGAAGTGCATCAGATCATCGTCGAAAGTACCCACGCCAATCTCCTGTCAGCCCGCGTAACCCAGCGCCGCAAACTGCTGCTTGAACCACCAGTAGCACAGCGCTGCCATCACCCCGAAAACCGCCACGAGCCCCCAACCGATGGGCGTCAGGCGCTTGTTCTGCGCGTCGCGATAGGCCAGCTTGTCGCCGCCCACCAGAAACGCCAGCCCGAAGACCAGGCAAGCCGGCACCAGCACCATCGCCTTGAGCGAGTAGCGCACTGATGGCGCGCCGGCCTGGGCCTCATGCAGCGGGCCGAGAATGAAGAACCAGCCGATTGCGGCGCCAAGAATGAGCGTCAGCACGCCTCCCAGACGGGTCTTGAGATCTTGAGACATGGGAATTCCGAGAGGTAGATGGACCGGCGGTGTGGGATCAGGCCGCCGGTATGCCCGCGAGAATAGGCAAGCCGCCGCAGCGGTGCAACTTCTGTTAAGGGCGTTAACACTCGCTCCCCCTCTTCACGAAAGCGTGGTCACGCTGGTTTGACCAGCAACATCACCAGCGCCATGCCCAGCAGCACAGCACAAAACGCCAACCGCAGGCGCAGCGCAGAAAACCGGTGCGCCAGCGCCACACCCCAAGACACGCTCGCGATACCGCCAATGGCCAGCGGCACACCCGTGCCCCAATCGACGTGCCCCGCTTGGGTATACGTGGCCAGCGCGATCAAGGTGCCCGGCACCACCAGTGCGAGCGCCATGCCTTGTGCGCGCGTCTGCTGCATACCGAAAAAGGTCACCAGTGCCGGCACCACCACCAGCCCGCCACCCACGGTAAAGACGCCCGACATGGCGCCGCTGGCAATGCCCATCAGCGGCAGCGCGGCGGTGGGCATGGCGTGCGGCGTCGCGTCGGCTTCGTGCGCGGTACCGGCCTTGTCCTTGAGTTGCGAGGCAAAGTACAACGCCAGCGCGATCAAAAATACCGCAAACGCCGTATGCAGATGGTGCGCGTCCAAGCCGGCCGCAAAGCGCGCGGCCACATACGTCGCCGCCATCGAAAACACGCAGATCAGCGCCACCGAGCGCAGATGCACCGGATGCCGCTGGTGATACCGCAGAAAGCCGATCAGCACGTTGGGCGCAATCATCACCAGCGCGGTGCCCTGCGCCAAGTGCTGATCCATGCCGTACAGATAGCCGAGGATGGGGATGGCAATGAGCCCGCCACCAATGCCCAGCAGCCCGCCCGCCACACCCAGGCCCATGCCGAGCAGCAAGTTGATCAGACCGGTGAGGGCCACGTGAGACGTCATGCCAGCGTGCGATGCAAGGAAGGAAACCCGGACGGAGAAACAAACACGGCGGCGCGCCATGTTGAACACAGCGCGCCGCCGGAAGGTCGAGCGGGAAATTGTAGCGTCTGCGATTAAGCGATGTGCGCGGCGAAGCCGGATTGGTTGGCGGCAACGTCTGCGCGCAGCGTCAGCGCGGGAATCTCGTAGTCGCCAGCGTTCTGCCGGCGGAACGGAATCGGCGCGGTGGTGAAGAGCGTATCGAGCCGCTGGCCGAGCGCTTCCGTCATCTGCGCGAAGCGCGCCGCGTCCATGCGGCCGGTACGGTAGGCCACGAACGGCGGCAGCACATCAAAGCCGGGGTAGTACAGGATGCCGTGCTGGATCGGGAACAGGAGGTTGTCGATCGGGCCGTTGATGCCGCGCGCGCTGTAGTGCGATTCCCAGCCGCCCGTGGTGACAACCAGCATGGCGCGCTTGCCGGCCAGCGTGCCTTCGCCGTAGCGGTCGCCCCAGTGGGTGTCGGAGTGCTCGCCCACGCCATAGGCGAAACCGTAGGCATACACGCGCTCGACCCACCCCTTGAGGATGGCTGGCATCGAAAACCACCACAGCGGGAACTGCAGGATCACCGCATCGGCCCATTGCAGCTTGGCTTGCTCGACGGCAATGTCGGCGGCTTGCAGGCCATGCTCGAAGGCGTACTTGGAATCGAGCGATGGATCAAAGTGCGGACCAATCGGCGCAACGGTGCTGTCGGCTGCATCCAGCACGGCCTTCCATTGCATGGCATACAGGTCAGACACCTGCACAGTGTGGCCCGCGGCCTCCAGGCGCTGCACGGCAAAATCCTTGAGCGCGCCATTCAGCGATTTGGGCTCCGGATGGGCATAGACGATCAGAACATTCATGGTGGCAACTCCCAGATGAGATGACCCCAGAATGCAGGCGGCGCAGGTATATTGGAAATGAATGTTCAATATTCCAGCCATAGCCATGAATAATCTCAGACGACTGGACCTCAACCTGCTCGTCACGCTCGATGTGCTGCTGACCGAGCACAACGTCACGCGTGCGGCAGAGCGGCTGAACTTCTCGCAGCCCTCGGTGAGCGTGCATCTGGCCAAGTTGCGCGCCATCTTTGGCGACCCGCTCCTGCTGCCTGGCCCACGCGGCATGCGCCCCACCGCACGCGCCGAAGCGCTGCGCGAACCGCTGCGGCAAGCACTCGAAGCGCTGGAGCAGGCCGTCGCGCCTGCCAGCCCGTTCGAGCCCGCCCGGGCCACCAACACTTGGCGTGTGGCAGCGACCGACTACGGTGAATCCACCATCGTGCTGCCCGCGCTCAATAGCCTGCGCGCGACCGCCCCTGGCACGCGGCTGGCCGTGCTCGAACTGGTGCCGCCGCGCATCGAAAAGCAGGCAGAACAAGGCGAGATCGACCTGGCCTTCCACACCACGGATGGCGCGCCGCCCGGCCTGCGCCGCCGCACGCTCTTTACGGAGCGCTACGTACTGGTCGGCCGCGCTGGGCACCCGCGCCTCAAGCGCAAGCCCACACTTGCGCAGTTCTGCGCGCTCGACCACGTGATCGTGTCACCCGATGGCGGCGGCTTCTTCGGCGTAACGGACGACGCGCTCAAGGCCGCCGGGGCCAGCCGCCGCGTGGCGCTATCGGTGCCGCACTTTCTGTTTGTGATGACGGCGGTGGCCAGCACCGACTTGGTGGCGATGCTGCCGGAGCGGCTCATGCACGGGGCGACTGCGTTACAGGCCGTCGAACCGCCCGTGGAAGTACCGGGATATGAGATGTCGATGCTGTGGCATGAACGCGTGCATCGAGACCCGGCCCATCAGTGGCTGCGGGACATGATTGCCGGGGCGATATAGGCTGCGGCCCTAAACCGGTCGCCCCGCCTACCGCAACTCACACCGCATGCACAACGCCGACGTGCGCTCTGCATTGCGGAAGACCGCCGAGGCTCGCACTTCCGGCGGCGCCTTCTCGGCGGGAAACAATGAGAAACCCCAGCGCGCAAAGTACGTCGGCGCGGTCGTCGTCAGCAGATAGGCTTCGCGCGCGCCCAGGCCACGCGCCCGCAGCAGCAGCGTTTCGATCAGCCGGCTGGCGACGCCGCGATCCCGGTAGACCGGGTCCACTGCAGCCGAGCGCACCACGATGGCCCGGCCGCCCTGCTCTGCCGCTGCGCAGCCGATGATGCGGCCCTTGTCCAGCGCCACATGAAAGGCCTCGATGCTGTCCTGGGTGTCGTCCGCCGGCAGCCCGCAGCGCCGGAGGAGCGCGGCCACCTCGCTCCAGTCGTCTGGGGATGCCTGGCGTAGCTGGATCTCGTCGGTTTGCATGGTGGATGGTGTCTCCGTGAGCGCCCTCGCAGGCAGGACGTTGCTGCGGCACGCTTTTCTGACCATCCAACAATATAGGTGTTGGCTTTGCCGGCGTCAGCGTGTTTTGGGTGGGGCGGCACCGGCCCCAACGCGAAACATCCATGCGTCTTTTTCCGCACGTCAATCGTCGGCATAGCGGATAGGCATGCGGCGTCGGTTTCCGACAACGTTCACAATCATTGACTGTGTGTTTGCGCAATCTGTGTTTGCCGGAAAGTGACGCCCCCGGTAGAGTCTTTGCCCAATGGGCCTTGGCCCAGGAGCAGTTTGGCAAAACCGGAGCGATCCGGCGACGCAAAGCTATAGGGACTTCCATCGGGGGAAGTCAGCCAGTTGCCCGTTGACCTGCAATGGCGGCGGGCCAATTGACACGCAGATTCAGCGTGATCAGGAGGCACACCATGAAAACAACGAAAACAGGTGGGCGCACGCCCACATTTGCCGCAGCATTCGTAGCATCGCTGGGGGGCAGTGCAAAGGCCAAGCTGGCGCGCATTGCATGTTCCGCCATGGCCCTGGTGGCCGGGGCAATTGCCGGCGCGCCGCTGGCGCAGGCCGAAGGGCTGCTGGTGCCGGCGTATATCTATCCGTCTGGCACCGGTGCGACGCAGTGGAACACGCTCGCGTCCACAGCCAAGACGGTGCCGACCACCGTCATCCTCAACCCCAACAGCGGCCCCGGCACCACGCAAGACGCCAACTACGTCGCGGCGGTGGCCAAGGTACGTGCCGCGGGTGGCAAGGTGATCGGTTATGTGTCGACCTCGTACGCGCAGCGGCCGCTGTCGGCCGTGGTGCAAGACATCAACACGTATCAGGCGCTGTACCAGATCGACGGCTTCTTCATCGACGAGATGACCGACGATAGCGTGAGCTCGAACGTCCAGTTCTACCAATCCGTCTACAACTACATCAAGGGGCTGTCGACGGCCTACACCGTCACGGGCAACCCGGGCACCAACGTGCCGGAGATCTACGCCAGCCTGCCGGTGGCCGACCAGCTCGTGGTGTTTGAAGACGCCGCCAAGTACTACAAGTCGTACGCGCCGCTGGCGTGGCAGGCTAACTACCCGGTCAGCCGCTTTGCGCACATCGTCTACAGCGCCTCTTCCACTCAGATGCCGACGTTTGTGAAGAACGCGTCCGCGCTGGGCGCCGGCTCGGTGTATGTCACCTCCAAGGGGCTGCCGAACCCATATGGCGCATTGCCGGGCTATTGGAGCCAGGAAGTGTCGGCCGTCTCTGCCGCAAAATAATCGCCGCAAAATGATGTGAGGTTTTGCCGCCGGGGCAAGGAAATCCCGGCGCATGCTTTATAGTCGGGGCCACATCCGCACCCCTCCGCCCGCTGCTGCTCGCGGGCCTTGAGGACAACAACAAGGAGAACTCCGTGGCCCTGACTTCCAACAAGCTGCCTGCCTGGACCATCGCCGGCCCCGTGTTTGCGTGGGCGGTCCTGGTGGCCGGCTCGCTTATGACACCGCCTGGCTGGTTGATCGCGCTGATGGGGCTGGCGCTGGCCGGCGCCGTTTTCGCCGCCGTGCACCATGCCGAGGTGGTCGCGCACAAGGTGGGCGAACCGTTCGGCACGCTGGTGCTGGCCATTGCCGTGACGGTGATCGAGGTGGCGCTGATCGTCTCCGTCATGCTGTCGTCCGGGCCGGAGAAGGCCGGATTGGCACGCGACACGGTGTTCGCGGCGGTCATGATCATCTGCAACGGCATCGTCGGGCTGTGCCTGTTCGTGGGCGGCCTGCGCCACCGTGAGCAAGCGTTCCAGGCACCGGGCGCCAACGCCGCGCTGGCCGTGCTGGCTGCACTGGTGACGTTGACCATGGTGCTGCCGAACTACACCAGCTCCACACCGGGGCCGGTGTTGACGTCGTCGCAGCTCGGCTTTGCGGGGGTGACGTCGCTGGTGCTGTACGGCTGCTTCGTGATCGTGCAGACCATCCGCCACCGCGATTACTTCCTCGCTGAAGGCTCGAACGAAGACGTCCATGCCCCGCCGCCGCCCACACGCATCGCGCTGGCCAGCACGGTGCTGCTGATGGTGAGCCTGGTGGCCGTGGTGGGTCTGGCCAAGATCCTGTCGCCGTCGGTGGAGGCGGCGCTGCTGAGCGCGGGCGCACCGGCAGCGGCGGTTGGTATCGTCATCGCGGCGCTGGTGCTGTTGCCTGAAGGTCTGGCGGCCCTGCGTGCGGCCAATGCCGATCGTATTCAGACCAGCCTGAACCTCGCGCTCGGTTCTGCGCTTGCCAGTATCGGGCTGACGATTCCCACCGTAGCGGCTGTGTTCATCTGGATCGGCCGGCCGTTGGAGCTTGGCCTGGGGCCCAAGGAGATGGTCCTGCTCGTACTCACGTTGATCGTGTCTGCGCTCACGCTGGGCAAGGGCCGCACGACCATTCTGCAAGGCGTGGTGCACCTCGCGATCTTTGCGTCGTACCTGTTTCTGTCGATCGTGCCCTGAGCGGCACGTCGGCTGCAACCTGCATTCGGGCGCCTGCGGGCGCCCTTTTCGTTGGTGCTACGGCACCGGCTGCATCTCCTGCAACAGCGTCGGCACCAACTCGGACACGGTCGGGTGGATGTGCATGGCGCGGCTGATCGTGGTGTAGGGTGCCTTGGCGTACATCACGTCCAGCAGCGCATGCACGACTTCATCCCCGCCCACCCCGAGGATGGACGCCCCCAGAATCTCATGGCTCTGCGCATCGACCACCACGCGCATGAAGCCCGCGCTCTCGCCCTTCTCCACGGCGCGCCCGACACGCGTCATCGGGCGGTGTCCCACCAGCAGCTTGCGGCCGGATTGCTTGGCCTCCGCCAGCGACAGTCCGATACGCGCCAGCGGCGGATCGATGTACATCGCATACGCGGCAATGCGGTCCGACACCTTGCGCGGGTCGTTGTCGAGCAGGTTGGCCGCAACGATCTCGTAATCGTTATATGACGTGTGCGTGAAGGCACCGCACCCATTGCAGTCGCCCATGGCCCAGATACCCGAGACGTTCGTGCGCAATTGCTCGTCCACGCGGATATATCCGCGCGCATCGGTTTCGACGCCGGCCTTGTCGAGCCCGAGATCATCGGTATTGGGCACGCGCCCGACGGCCATGAGCAGATGCGAGCCTGAGACCTCGCGCGCGCCGCCGCCACAATCCAGCCCGACCACCACGTTGTCCGCCTCGCGCCGCACGTGCAGGCAATCGGCGCCAACCTGCACATCGATGCCTTCGGCCTCCAGAATCTCGCGCACCGCCTGCGAGACGTCTTCATCCTCGCGCGCAATCAGGCGCGGACCTTTCTCGATGATGGTCACGCGTGCGCCAAAGCGCCGGTACATCTGCCCGAACTCCAGCCCTACGTAGCTGCCACCGATCACGATCAGGTGCTCGGGCAGAACGTCCACGTCCATCATGGTGGAGTTGGTGAGATAGGGCACTGCATCGAGCCCCGGCATGGACGGAACCAACGCGCGCCCACCGACGTTGATGAAGATGCGCTCGGCCTCCAACACGTCATCGCCCACGCGCATGGTGCGGGCGCTCTCAAAGCGCGCGTGCCCCTGGAAGACCGTGCCGTGCTCGAGGCCGCGCACCCACTGCTCGACGCCATGGTTGGAGCGGCCGGAAACCTCGTCCTTGCGCGCCTTCACGCGTTGCATATCCACCGTGACGGGGCCATTGATGACCACGCCATAGTCGGCCGCACGCCGCGCCATGTGCGCCGCATAAGCGCTCGCTACGAGCGTCTTGGTCGGAATGCAGCCGGTGTTGACGCACGTGCCGCCAAAGCGGCCGCGCTCGACGATCGCAACCTTCATGCCCGCGGCGGACAGGCGCGCGGCCAGCGGTGGCCCAGCCTGGCCGGTGCCGATGATGATGGCGTCGAAGCGTTGCGTCATGGCAGCCTCCTGGGTAGCAGCATCGATCCATGGTAGACCGCCTGCGCGGGAACGGCAGGCGGAACCACAACCACGCTTCAACGATGTGCTGGAGGAAGCCGTGCGCGTTGCACGCAATCAGCCGAGCGGCTGATGCAAGGAGGGCAAATCTACGCAACCGGGAGCACATGGGCTCCCAGCGCAGGTCACATCAATGGCGATGATGCTTGCCGTGACGACGGCGACCATGATCGCCATGGTCCGAGTACGAATTGCGCTGCACGTTGCCGCCCAGTGCCGCACCCGCGCCGCCGCCCAGGCCCGCGCCAACGATGCCGCCCGCGCGACCGCCCATGGCGTTGCCCGCAGCCGCGCCCACGCCGCCGCCCAATGCACCGCCCACAATCGCGCCCTTGCGCTCGCGGCCGTTCGCCGTCAACGCGCCGCCGGCACCGCCGCCAATCGCACCACCCACGATGGAACCGGTCTGGCCGCCGATCGCACCACCCACGGCCGCACCACCCGCACCGCCCAGTGCGCCTCCCAGCGCATTGTGCAAATCATCGGCGGCTGCCGGCAGCGCCGTCAGGCCTGCGAGCGTTGCAATGACCAACGTCGGGGCAATTTTCTTCAACATGGTGAGTTCTCCTGATTCGCAAATGCCGGATGCACGCCCCGTTTGGTGGGCTCACCCTGGCTCAATGGATGTGCGGCGGAGAATACCGGGCGCATGGCGTCTCGGGTTATACATTCCCGTCAAACCAGTAACAAAATGTATTCAAATTTGGGCGATTGCTCAGTTGACAGACAAAACAAGGAGATTTTTCGCCCTATGCCGACCTATGTCGCCTTTCTGCGCGCCGTGAATGTTGGCGGTACCGGCAAGCTGCCGATGGCCGACCTGCGCGCCATGTGTGAATCCATCGGCTTGACGGGTGTGCGCACCTACATTGCGAGCGGCAACGTGGTGTTTCAGAGTCGGCTGTCAGAAGCCTCGGTCAAGGCGAAGCTCGAGCGCTGCCTGGAGGACTACGCCGGCAAGCCCGTCGGCGTAGCGGTGCGCACGGGGGCGGAACTGGCGGCGGTGCTGGAGGCGGTGCTGGAGGCGAATCCCTTCAAAACTGCAGCACCCAACCGCACCGTCGCCATTTTTCTGGATGCCCCACCGCCCGCTAACGCATTGGCCGCCGCCACGGGCCGCAAGACCGAAGAGATGGCGCTGGGCACCCGCGAGATCTTCGTGCACTACGGCGACGGCATGGCGGACTCCAAGCTGAAGATTCCCGCGGCAAAAACCGGGACGGCACGCAACATGAACACCATCGCCACGCTGGTTGCGTGGGCGATGGGGTAAATCAGGGAAAGACGTGCGCTACTGCGTCTCGCGTGCAGTGAATGCCTGAATCGGACCACCACGCAACGGCGAGACACGATCTGCAATGCGCGCATGCACATTGGCGGTCGGATGTGCGGAACCGCTAATCCAGTCGACCTTGAGCAAATTCGAGCCCTCTTGAACGCCGATCCCCGTGAGGAGTGCATCGACGCCGTATCGCATGCCACGGGAACGTGTGGCGTCATACGCGTCGAATTCGGACAAGCGGGCAAACTGTTGCGCGTCGGAATACGCCGGGCGTGCCCACCACCTAACACGGTCTCCGGAAGCGCACCCGTCCCTTGTGCAGGCTGTAGACACGGCACAGTAGTCAGCAGGCGTCGCGCCGCGCTCGAACGCTAGTTGGCTGTCCAGGCGCTGCCACTGCAGACTGCGAGCGGCTTCTGCCTGGACCTCTTGTAGCGGTTGGATGAAATCCGCTCGAATAGAGTTGTAGTACGGCTTATTGATGCCGAAAAGGTGATTGGGGTTATGTGTCTTCTGTTGGACGAATAATTGGAACGGCGAATTGCCATCCCGGGTGCGGGCGTTGCATTGGTCGAGATTGGTTGGCGAACCCAACGTTGGGTCTGGATACTGCAAGAGCGTGACGGATTCGGGTGTGATGTGTAGTCCGCTCAACACACTAGCTAGGTCGCCATATAACGATGGGAGCGCAACGCGGATCTTGAGTCGCGCGTCTTGAGGCGCAACAACGTGACCGACCTGTTTCTCCACATCGAGACCAAACTGGCGAAAGATGTGCGTGACCAGATTGCCACCAGCATTTGGCGGAAAGAGGAGCCACTTGACGACCGGTCCGAAACCAACATCGTTTCCGCCAATCGACAACAGCACTTGGTCGGGCCGCCGCTCAGGTGCATCGCAGGTGTACAGCTCAACGTCACCAAAATAGGTCTGGTCCTTGGACAGTCCTGGCATTGGGGGGAGCGTTGTCTTGTTGTGCTCATGTACTGCGCGCTCGTCGCACATGAGCAGCGCGAGAGCATGCTGCTGCGACAGCTTGAGCCGCTTCTTGTAGTCCTGTGGCTGGGGGCGCCCCGATGCTGGATCGGTATTCCATAGCCCGGGAGGCAGCTGATAACCGGCTCCGCCATCGCGAGTGCCTTCGCTACGTTGTACAAGATACGGCGCGTGAACTCCTGGCGGGTCCGCCTGCGCCCTCAGTACGCCGTCATAGACTTCCGCCCCCGAGCAAGCAAATGAGGCGAACTGAACGACTTCGTGCGGATTCTCAATCGCTTGCTTCAACGCAGCCAGCGCCGGCCACGAAAGCAAGGATCGATGACAAGCCTCGTCCCACCATTGCGCACCGCTGACAACGAATTTCTTCGCATTGTTCTGCGTGAACCAGCCCTGACTCGCGACAAGGTCAGCCAACTTGGCGGGATGATCAGGATTGCCTTCACCGGATGCGAACGAATCGCCCAGCGCGACGATGAATCGTTCCGCAATCTTTGGCTCCTTCAGAGTGGCTCTGACTCCATTGGCTGCGGTCGCCGTCACCGTGAAGGCGGCCCCGGCCTGAATCTCCAGCTTTGGGCTCGCAGCACAACGAGAGCTCCGAATCGGTGTGCCATTGACGGTCCAAGCGCATTCCATGTCGCCCGGGACGCCGACCAACCAAGCCTGAATCTGATGCGTTGACCGAAAAAGCATGGCTTTGTCGTAGGTGCCAGTTTCCGGTCGCCAAGCGGTCTCTTTGGGGCCGACGGGCAACAGCGGCGCTACGGTTGACGCAAACCCTGGAGTGTCAACGAACGAGGATGCAGAAGCACCGCTAGGCCAATGCTCGACAATCCTTTGAAATGCGTCAGCGTCCCGAAACAGCGGGAATCGATCGAGAACCGACCATTGAATCTCAGCTGCCCATGCAGATTGACCCATCAACAGAGCGCAGCCGAGCATCACGTTCATCGCACGTCGTTGCATCACGCCCCCCCAAGGTGGATTTGTTTCGTTCTAGTCGGTCGGCGGGGGTATCGCTGCCCCTCGGTCGGGGGGACGCCGGCAACCGCGTACGTGCCGTGCCGAACTGGCTGTCAATGCCCGGCCGCCACCTTGTGCTGCGCCATGTGGTGGAAGTAGGCCAGCAGATCGCTGAGTTGCGCGTTGGACAGCGTCTTCTCATCAATGGCGGACATGCGCGCGTTGGGCCACCAGCGCAGTGACTGCGGATCGCGGATGAGGTGGCGCAGCTTCTCGTCGCCCAGATACTCAACGGGGCTATACGGCACGTTCAAGTCGGGGCCCAGGTTGGCATCGCCCGCGCGGTTGAGCGTGTGGCACGAGAAACAAACCCGCTGGAAGGTGGCAAAGCCGCGCATGACGGGCCCGTCGGCGGGCAACCCTGCCGCGGGGCGGATGGCGGCAAAGCGTTCGCTCGGCAACGCGGCCACGTCAATGCGCACGATGTTGTACGTCCACAGGCTCTCGTTGACCAAGGCCGCCTTGCCCGCCGGCACCGTCCAGATCAACCGGAACGGGCCAATGTCCTGCCCCTTGAGCGTGGGCCACGGGGCGTCCCGGTCTTCCACCGCCAACCAGGCGCGCGGGCCGTCTGGGCGATCAGCCAGCAGCATGCGCATCGGCAGGTGCGAGACATAACCATCGCTGGCCGCCGTGGTGGCGCTGGCATCCGGGCTGGCCGGCTGGTCCTTGAAGAACTCGGTGACGGGCACCGCCTTGAAGGTCAGGCGGCGCTTGAGGTTTTCGTCCTCTACGGTCACGTCGACCAGGCGTGGGTTGTGCAGCAGCGCCTCCCGCGTCCACACGCGCGCCTGTCCGCCAACGGCGACGGTGATCGTGGCAATTTCAGCTGCGTGGGCGGTGGTGCTCAGCGCTGCGCAGGCGCATATCGCCCATCCTGTGATTGCCTTCAGCCAATGCTTCATAGGTTCTCCCGGTGGCAAAACCATTGATTGGTGTTGTTGGGACGTGAGTGTATTCAAACCAGCGGACGAAAGTGGATCGCACTCGCCCAGCGCCGTGGCATGCTGGCGTTCTCAAAGCGCCCTGCCAGGAATGCCATGCACATCGCCATCCTCACCTTCGACGGCTTCAACGAACTCGATTCGCTCATTGCCCTGGGCGTGCTCAACCGCATTAAGAAGCCGGACTGGCGCGTGAGCCTGTGCTGCCCGCAACGGGAAGTCACGTCGATGAACGGGGTGACGGTGCATGCGCAATCGATGCTGGAGGACACCCGCACGGCAGATGCCGTCCTCGTCGGCAGCGGCATCCGCACGCGCGAGGTGGTGGCCGATGCGGCGTTGATGGCGCGCCTGGCGCTCGATCCGTCGCGTCAACTGATTGGGGCACAGTGCTCGGGCACGTTGGTGCTGGCCAAGCTCGGCTTGATCGGCGGCGTGCCGGCCTGCACCGATCTCACCACCAAGCCCTGGGTGCAGGAGGCCGGCGTGGAAGTGCTGAACCAGCCCTTCTACGCCAGCGGCAATGTGGCGACGGCGGGCGGGTGCTTTGCTTCACCGTACCTGGCCGCGTGGGTCATCGCGCGCACGGAGGGCCTCGACGCGGCAGCAGCGGCGCTGCACTACGTCGCCCCCGTCGGCGAGAAAGAAGCCTACGTGGAAAACGCCCTGCGCAACCTGCGCCCTCACCTGCCCGGCTGATCGCACACGCGCGGGCCAGCCGATAGACTGACGAGTCCTTCAAACATCGCAAGACACGCGATCAGGAGTGACCTCTTGAACACGCTGACGACTCTGAAGACACTTGCCCTGCCCGTTGCCATTGCGTTGCTGGTGCAGAGCACGGGGGCCTTTGCTGCGGAGAGCCTCGCCAACGGCATCAAGCGCCGCGCGCCGCAGGGCATCACAACACGCTTGTATGCATGCGTCGACAAAGCGGGCGACAGCCCAGACGCCATCGGCGCATGTTTGTCTGCCGAGAAAGCCGCGCAGGACGAGCGACTCAACACCACGTACAAGACTCTGCTCGGCAAGCTCAATGGCAACGCGAAAGACGCGCTGGTGAACGCGCAACAGACGTGGCAGGACTTCGATACCAAGACGGCTGCCTTTGAATCCCGCATCTATGGCAACGGCACGCTGAATGACTTGCAGCGCCAGGAAAACACCATCTTCCGCCTGAGCGAGCGCGCCAATGCACTCGAGAAATATGCCGCTGCGGTAAAAGCGCAATAACCCCGCGCCTTAAACCGCGTTCGTCATCGATAGCCACCTGCGCAGAATCGCCACGCTGTAGCGCGAATCCACCTGCGCGATGAACTGCATGAAGTCCACGCTGGCCGCATCATCTGCGCGGTCGGAAATCGTTCGGATGGCGGCAAACGGAACGCCCCACTCGTGGCACACCTGCGCGACCGCGGCGCCTTCCATTTCCACCGCCAGCGCGTCGGGCAGCGCCTGGCGCAGGATGGCGCTTTCCGCCGAGGTGCAGACGAAGCGGTCTCCGCTGATGATCAGGCCGGTGTGCACACGCGGCGCGCTGATGCCAAACGCGGCCATGACCTCCGCGCCCAGCAGCGCTTGCGGGTCCGCCAGCACGGCGTGCGTGCTGTCCAGCAGCGCCTGCACGAGTGCGGTATCGGCAGGAAAACGCGCCACACCGGTCAGCGGAATTTCCCAGCGCGGGAACAGCGGCGAGGCATCCACATCGTGCTGCAGCAGTTGCGCTGACACCACCACGTCTCCCACCGCCACCTCAGGTGCGAGCCCGCCGGCCACGCCGGCAAAGACCACGGCCTGCACGTTGAAATGCGTGATCAGCGCCACCGTGGTCGATGCAGCCGCCACCTTGCCCACGCGTGAGAGCACGACCACCACGGCGCGGCCGTCGAGATGGCCGGTCCAGAAATCGCGGCTGCCGATGCGCACGCATTGCGCGTCGGACAGCAGCGTGAGCAGTTCACTGATCTCCTGGTGCAGGGCGGCCACGATGCCGATCGGACCGTGGAGGCCGAGGGGGCCGTGGGATGGGGCAGGCTGGGTATGCATGCGAACGGTGGAGCGTGCGAGAAGCCGCCATTGTCGCCGCAATCTGCCCTGCCCCTTCGGAGCGGACTTCAGATGCGCTGGGCGGCCACTTGCACGGCGGCGTAACGATCGGCGCGTAGCCGGTTCAACCGCTCCGTCACCGCTTCGAGGATGTGCGGCGCCGCGCGTTCTGGGCGCCCGCAATCAAACGGCGGCGCGGGGGCGTATTCGATACCGAGCTGCACCGCTTGCGCGTGCTCCGCGCCGGCAATGTCCGCCATGACGGACAGCGCCATGTCGATGCCGGCCGTTACACCACCGCCCGTGATCAGGTTGCCGTCGCGCACCACGCGGCCCTCATCCACCGTGGCACCAAACGCCGGCAGCAGATCACGCCACGCCCAGTGGCACGCCGCACGCTTGCCACGCAGCAACCCCGCCGCGCCGAGCACGAGCGAGCCGGTACACACCGAGGTGATGTACTGCGCGCCGTCCGCCAAGCGACGCACTTCTCGCACGAAATCGGCATCGCCCATTGCCTCGATTACGCCAAAGCCGCCGGGCACGCAGATCAGGTCGGCGTGCGGGACGTCGGCCAGCCGCTGCACGTTGGCAAAGGTGAGACCGCCATCCGCATGGATGGCGCCGCCGCGTGCAGATGCCATCACGCATTGCGCGCCGGGCAGCCGCCAGAACACCTCGTGCGGGCCGGTGAAATCCAGATGGGTGACGCGGTCATACAGCGCAAAAACCACGGTAAAGGGGGAAGCTGACATGGTGCCGATCTCCGGGTGGGTGGTTGACGCTGGCTAGCATCGCGCTCTATCGTCTTGGCAGCAATGTCGTGTACCCCACTTTTTCTGCCATGACCCACCGGATTGCCGTGCTGATCTTTCCCGACTTTCAACTGCTCGATGCGGCGGGGCCGGTGGCTGCCTTTGAGGTCGCCAGTCGCTATCGGGATGAACACTACGCGTTACGCACGGTGGCCGCGCAAGCGGGGCTGGTGCGCAGTTCCGCAGGGGCATGCTGGGCAGCCGACGCGTTTCCGCCGGCGAGCCAGGTCGATACGCTGCTCGTGGCCGGTGGTGATGGCGTGGACGCAGCCATGACCAATGCCCGCACGCGCCGCTTCGTGCAGCGCTGTGCAGCCCGCGGGGCGCGCGTGGCCAGTGTGTGCTCGGGCAGCTTGTTGCTGGCCGCCACCGGCCTGCTCGATGGCCGACGCGCCACCACGCACTGGAGCCGCAGCGATCAATTCGCGCGCAAGTTTCCGCAGGTGCAGTTGGAGGCCGACCGCATCTACATTCGGGATGGCGATGGCCGCGTCTGGACCAGCGCCGGCATCAGCGCGGGCATCGATTTGGCGTTGGCCTTGATTGCGGAAGACTTGGGTGAGCGCCTGGCGCGTGCAGTCGCCCGGCAACTCGTCGTGTATTACCGGCGGCCGGGTGGTCAGTCGCAGTTCTCGGCGCTCAACGAAATGGACTCCGCGCGGGGCCGCTTCAAGCCATTGCTGGACCACGTGCGCCGTAACCTGGCAGACGCGCATCGCGTGGATGACTTGGCCGAACACGCCTGCATGAGCCCCCGTCATTTCGCGCGCGCGTTTCAAGCGGAAACCGGGCTCACGCCCGCCAAGGCGGTGGAAAAGCTGCGTGTGGAAGCGGCGCGCGCCGCGCTGGAAAGTGGCGCGACATCGATGCAGCGCGTCGCCAACGAATGCGGATTTGGCGATACCGAGCGCATGCGCCGCGCCTTTCAGCGGCTGCTGGGCATGCCGCCCACGGCACTACGCGCGCGCTGAGACACACTCGGCCGCGTGACGCGCGGCCACCCACTCCTCGTTGGTCGGCTCTACGGCCACGCAAACGCGGCTTGCGGTGGTCGAGATGACCGGGGCATTGGCATCGTTGGCCGCGCTGTCCACTTCCGCACCCAAGTAGCCGAGCGCCTGCACTACGCGTTCACGCAGCACGGCGTTGTGTTCGCCAATACCTGCTGTGAAGACCAGCAGATCCAGCCCGCCGAGCACCGCCACCAGCGCGCCGATCTCGCGCACGATGCGGCGCACATACAGCGCCAACGCTGCGTGCGCGCGTTCGTCCTCCGCTTCGCGTGGCAGCAGATCCCGTGGGTCGGACGACAGCCCCGACACACCCAGCAGCCCCGACTCGTGATACAGCACGTGCCCGACCTGTGCGGGGGACAGGTGCTCGGTCTCCATCAGATACAGCACAGCGCCAGGGTCAAGCGCGCCGCAGCGTGTGCCCATCATCAGGCCATCGAGCGCGGAGAAACCCATCGTGGTAGCCACGCTGACGAGGCCCTGCATCGCACACAGGCTGGCACCGCTGCCGAGGTGCGCGACGACGGTCCGCCCACGCGCCACGTCGCCATGCCGCTCCGGCAGCGCAATCGACATGTACGCGTACGACAGCCCATGAAAACCGTAGCGCCGCAGCCCGCGCTCCCACGCGGCATAGGGCAGCGGCAACATGCTTTCCACCTGCGGTAGCGTGTGGTGGAACGCGGTGTCAAAGCAGGCCACCTGCGGCACGTCGGGCAAGGCGTGCAGCAACGCCTCGATGGCCTCCAGCGCAAATGGCTGATGCAGCGGCGCCAGCGGGATGTAGCTGCGCAGATCGGCCAGCACATGCGCATCCACCCGCACCGGCGCGAAGTACTTGGCGCCGCCATGCACCACACGGTGGGCCACGGCCACCAGGCGACGATCTCCCAAGGCACGCTCAACGCGCTGGCGGATGTGCACGAGCGCGTCGTGATACGGCTGCGCGGCATCCAGCACTAGCGACGTTGCAGGCGTGTCGCTGGTCGAGACTGCGGCGTGACCGGTACCGATGCCCTCCACCTTGCCGCTCCACAGCGGCGTGCGGGGTAGCGAGCCCAGGTTCGCGTCGAACAGCGCGAACTTGATGCTCGACGAGCCGCAATTTAAAACGACGATGGCGGTATTCATGGCGGCAGCACGCGGTAGCGGTGCGCCAGCAGTGTGGCAATGGCACACGAGGCGATGCGCGATTCGCGCGAATCGGCACGGCTGGTCAGCACAATGGGCACGCGTGCCCCCAGCACGATGCCCGCGCTGGCCGCACCACCCAGGTATTCCAACTGCTTGGCCAGCATGTTGCCGCTCTCCAGATCGGGCACCACCAGCACATCCGCCTGCCCGGCCACCTCCGAAACGATGCCCTTGATGCGCGCCGCTGCCGCCGACACCGCGTTGTCAAACGCCAACGGCCCATCCAGCACACCACCTTCTATCTGGCCGCGATCCGCCATCTTGCACAGCGCCGCGGCATCCAGCGTGGCGGGCATGCGCGGGTTCACCGTCTCCACGGCCGCCAGGATGGCCACGTGCGGCCGCTCCACGCCAATCGCATGGGCCAGGTCGATGGCATTGCGGATGATGTCCGCCTTCTCCTCCAGCGTCGGGGCAATGTTGATGGCGGCGTCCGTCACGATGAACGGGCGCGGATACGCCGGGGACTGCATCACAAAGCAATGGCTGATGCGGCGCTTGGTGCGCAGCCCGGCTTCGGCACGCACCACGGCGGCCATCAGCTCATCGGTATGCAGGCTGCCCTTCATGAGCGCCTCCACCTTGCCTTGCGTTGCCAGCTCCACGGCGCGAGCGGCGGCGGCGCTGCTGTGCGGCACGTCTTCGATCTCGACACCGCTCAGGTCGAGCCCGGCCTCGGCGGCAACGTGCATCAGCTTGGCAAGCGGTGCCACTAAGCACGGCACGATCAAGCCCTCGGCACGCGCATCCAGCGCTGCTGACAGGCTCAATGCATCGCACGGGTGGACTACCGCCGTGCGGACCGCGCCCAGCGGCCGTACGTGGTCAAGCAACCGGTGGATGCCATTGCCATTGATGGTGATGCGCACGTCAGGCAACGTCGTGCGCGGCCGTTCAATGCGCTCGGTGGGCGCGATGACTTCGGCCTCGCCCGCCACGGCGACCGTGCCCATGTCGTTGGTGCACGTGCAGGCCAGCTTGAGGCGCTTGCGCTCGTCGTCCTTGCTGGTCACCGTCACGCGGATGGTGAGCGTGTCACCAATGCGCACCGGCGCATGAAACTGCAGCGTCTGCCCCAGGTAGATCGTGCCGGGGCCCGGCAGGCGTGTGCCGAGCACCGCAGAGATCAACGCGCCGCCCAGCATGCCGTGCGCGATCACGCCATGAAAGCGCGTGGACGCCGCGAATTCCGCATCCAGGTGCTGCGGGTTGACATCGCCCGACAGCACGGCAAAGAGCTGGATGTCTTCCGCCGTGAGCGTGCGTTGGATGGCCGCGGTATCGCCCACGGCGATCTCGTCGAAGGTGCGGTTGCGCACCACGCTCAAGTCACCACCGGGCAGAGATGGGGGCAGAGAGGCTGGCGGCGGCGCAGTGGATACGGGCAACGGACCGGTTGTCATGGGTCTTCCTCAGGATGCGGCGCGCAGTTGGCCGTTGCCCTGGCGGCGTGCAGGCGCGGCAACGGACGGGGCCACCGCCGAACGGACAAACACGTCGGCTGGCGCGCCAAATGCCGACAGCACACCTTGCAGCGTCGTGTGCACCGGCATGGCGTTGCCGGCCGCGCTCAGCGCCTGTACCGATGCCTGCTGCCACGCCAGCACAGCGCGCTGGTAGTCCGTGGCAAAGCTGGCTTGGTTGGCCAACGCGGTCTGCATCACGCCCTGCATCAGGTTGACGCTGCGCTGGTTGGCTTGCCAGAACGCATTGGGCAGCAACGCGGCAAGGGCCTGCCAGTCATCAACGCTTTGCAGTTCCGTCAATGCGGATTCTGTGCGAGCAACGTCGTCGGCCAGCAAGCCCGCGCCAAGTTCATACCAGCGCTGGCGCGCGGCCTTGAATAAGCCCAGCGTCTGCAGACCCAATGCACATTGCGCCTTGGCGAGCGCGAGAGGGAGATTGGCAGCGGATTCCATATCGGCTCCTGACACCACGGTTAAGCCATCTGGCTGATGGTCTTGCGAAAACGCGTCAACGACGCGACAAACAGCGCGGCGCCAATGCCGCCGATGGCCAGACACTGCGGCCACACGACGGACAACCCCGCGCCCCGGTAGAGAATCGCCTGCGATGCCGCCACGAAATGCGTGGTCGGTGCGGCCAGCATGATGTCGCGCACCAGCACGGGCATGCTCTCGCGCGGCGTGCTGCCCCCGGAGAGCAACTCCAGCGGCAGCAGCACCAACACCAGCAGCATGCCGAACTGCGGCATCGACCGCGCGACCGTCGCAAGAAAGATTCCCATGGATGTGGTGGCAAACAGGTGCAGCGTAGCTACCACCATGAACAGCAGGATCGAGCCCTCGATCGGCACGCGTAGCGCGCCCTGCACCACAAACAACAACGCCACCAGCGCCGCCAGCAACACCACCAGCCCCATCGACCACACCTTGGCGGTCATGATCTCGAACGGCGTGACGGGCATCACCAGCAGGTGTTCGATCGTGCCGTGCTCGCGCTCGCGAATGAGCGCCGCGCCAGTCAGGATGATCGACAGCATGGTCACGTTGTTGATGATCTCCATCAACGAGCCGAACCACGTCTGTTCCAGGTTGGGGTTGAAGCGCGTGCGCAACACCAGATCAACGGGCGTGCTCGGCGCACTGCGATGGCGCTGCAGGAATTCATTCACCTCGCCCGAGACGATCTGCTGGATGTAGCCATTGCCCGTAAAGGCCTGGCTCATGCGCGTGGCATCGATATTGAGCTGGATGGCGGGCGCGCGCCCGGCCAGCACGTCGCGCTGGAAGTTGGGCGGAATGTCCAGCACAAAGGTGTACCGGCCACTGTCCATGCCGGCGTCCATCTCGGTGAGCGGAATAAGTGCCGGCGTGCGGAAATGCGGCGGGTAAAACGCCGAGACGATGCGCGCCGACAGCGGCGAACCGTCTTCATCCACGATGGCGATGGACGCGTTGTGCAGGCTCTCCGGCATGGCGGTGGCCGCTACGTAGATCGACAGCGTGAAGGTGTAGGCGATCAGCACCAGCATCATCGGATCGCGCACGAGGCTCCACAGCTCCTTGACGCCGAGGCGGAAGATGTTGGCGAGGCGCGCAGACCGTTGGTTTGCCATCGCGTGCTCCCTACCGATCCTGCTTGCGCAGCATCAACAGCGTCGCCGCCAGAATGACGGGCACCGCCGCCAACAGCGGCCAGAACGCGCTGCCCAGCGCGCTTGCATCCAGCGCCTTGCTGAACACGCCCCGGCTGATGGTCAGGAAATGCGTGGCCGGATACACCCGCCCGATCAGCGCGCCCATGCCCTCCAGCGACGACACTGGGTTCAGCAGTCCCGCAAACTGCACGCATGGAATGATCGTGCCGATCATGGTGACGAACATGGCCGCGATCTGGCTTTGCGTGAAGGTGGACGCAAACAACCCGAAGCCCGTCGAGCACGTCACGAAGATCAGCGCTGCCAGCGCGAGCGTCGCAAAGCTGCCCTTGATGGGCACGCCAAACACTGTCACGGCCAACAGCGCCAGCAGCAGGAAGTTCAGCATGGCCAGCACGATATACGGCGCTTGCTTGCCCAGGACAAACTCCGCCCGCGTCACGGGCGTCACGTAGAAGTTGATGATGGAACCCAGCTCCTTCTCGCGCACCACCGACAGCGCCGCCAGCATGGCGGGAATCATCATCAGCAGCATCGGGATCACGGCAGGCACCATGGCAGGCAGGCTTCGGACATCGGGGTTGTAGCGGTAGCGCGTTTCAATCGTGCTGGGCTCGGCAAGCCGCAGCCCCAGCCGGTGCACGGCGGCATCGGCCAGCCAGAGCTGGTGGATGGCCTGCACGTAGCCACGCACGGTTTCTGCGCGCGTGGGCATGGCGCCGTCCACCCATGCACCGATCTGCACCGCCGCACCACGCTCTACATCGCGCGCAAAGCCGGGCGGAATCTCGATCACCAGCGACAGCTCGCCGTTGCGCATGCGGCGGTCCAACTCAGCGTAGTCACGAATCGGGGGTTTTTCGATGAAATACCGCGAGCCGGCCAGATTCAATGTGTAGTCGCGCGACAGCGTGGTCTGGTCGCGGTCGAGCACGGCGTAGGTGAGGTTCTCCACGTCCAGGCTGATGCCGTAGCCGATGATGAACATCAGGATGGCAGTGCCCAGCAGCGCCAGCGTGGCGCGCACGGGGTCGCGGCGCAGCTCCAGCGCCTCGCGCTGCGAATAGCTCAATGCGCGCGCCAAGCTGAAACGGCGATGGCGGGGTGCGATGGTGGCAGGTGCATCGACAGCGGCGGCACGTGCGGCCGGCGGCGTGGTAGCCGATGCCGCGTCGCCAGTTTCCGAGGCCTCGCGCAAGTAGGCGATGAAGGCCTGCTCCAGCGTCTGCGTGCCGCGCGCCTGCACCAGCGCGCCGGGCGCATCGCTCACCAGCACGCGCCCGGCGTGCATGAGCGAAATGCGGTCGCACCGCTCGGCCTCGTTCATGAAGTGCGTGGAGATGAAGATGGTCACGCGGTCCTGCCGCGCGAGGTTGACCATCAGGCGCCAGAACAGGTCGCGCGCGACTGGGTCCACGCCGGAGGTCGGCTCGTCCAGGATCAGCAACTCGGGCTTGTGCACCATCGCCACGGCCAGCGACAGGCGCTGCCGCATGCCCAGCGGCAGGCGTTCGGGCAGGCTGTCGGCGGCATCGTGCAGACCAAAACGGGCGAGCATCTCCGCCACGCGCGGTTGCACTTCGGGCTCGGGCACCTGGAACAGGCGCGCATGCAGCACGAGGTTCTGGCGCACCGTCAGTTCGCCGTACAGCGAGAACGCCTGCGACATGTAGCCCACGCGCCGGCGCATGTCGTTGCCATTCCGGATGTCCGTGGAATCCACCGGATGGCCGAACAACCAAGCCTGTCCTTCGCTGGCGGGCAACAAGCCGGTCAGCATCTTCATGGTGGTCGACTTGCCGCAGCCGTTGGAGCCGAGAAAGCCGAAGATCTCGCCACGCCGGATGCGAAAGTCCACGTGGTCGACCGCAACGAAATCGCCAAAGCGCATGGTCAGCCCGCGCGCCTGCACGGCCACATCGTCATCCGCACCGGCCACCAGCGGTGGGACCACCACGGCTTGATGCCCGGCTCTGCGCGCAGGGGGCAGCAACGCGATGAACGCGGCTTCAAGCGATGCCGTGCCCGTGCGGCTGCGCAGGCTGGCCGGTGTGTCGGTGGCCAGCACGCGCCCCGCATCCATAGCGACCAGCCAGTCAAAGCGCTCGGCCTCTTCCATGTAGGCGGTGGCCACAACGACGCTCATGCCGGGGCGCTCGGCGCGGATGCCGCCAATCAGCTCCCAGAACTGGCTGCGCGAGAGCGGGTTGACGCCCGTGGTCGGCTCATCGAGGATCAGCAGGTCAGGGTCGTGGATGAGCGCGCAGCACAGCGCCAGCTTCTGCTTCATGCCGCCCGACAGCTTGCCCGCTGGCCGCGACAGGAAGGCGCGCAAGCCGGTGCTGGCCGTCAACGCATCGATGCGGCGGCGGCGCTCGGCCGCATCGTGGCCGAACAGGCGGCCGAAGAACTGCAGGTTCTCTTCAATCGATAGCGTGGGATACAGATTGCGCCCCAGCCCCTGCGGCATGTAGGCGATGCGTGGGCCGACGGCGGCGCGCGCCCGGCTGTCGGCCATGTCGCTGCCCAGCACGTGGACGGTGCCGCCTTGCAGCGCGCGGGCCCCGGCCACGAGCGACAGCAGGCTCGACTTGCCCACGCCATCCGGCCCGATCAGCCCGACCATGCAGCCGGCCGGCAAGTCCAGCGTGATGCCATCAAGCGCCAGCGTTTTGCCGTAACGCAGGTGCACGCCGGCCAGGCGTACCACGGGCGGCTGGGCGGCTACCGTGTTCACTGCGGAACCTTGACCGCCAGATTGGCCGGCCAAGCGGCCTGCGGGTCCAGCTTGAGCCACGCCACGCCGGGCAGCCCGGTCTTCACCAGTTTCAGGTGCTTGCGCAGCAAGTCGCGGTCAATCTGCGCCTTGATGCGGAACATCAGCTTCTGCCGCTCGCTGGCGGTTTCCACCGTCTTGGGCGTGAACTGCGCGGTGCTGGCGACGAACGACACGCGCGCGGGGATCACGTACTGCGGCGCGGCGTCGAGCACGATGCGCACCTCGCTGCCCATGGCAATGCGGCCGGCATCCGTTTCGGGCACGAAGAAGGTCATGTACACGTCGGACAGATCCACCAAGTTCAGCAGCCGCCCGCCGCCGGCCAGCACCTCGCCGGGCTGTGCGATGCGGTACTGCACGCGTGCATCGCGCGGGGCGGTGAGTGCGCTGTCATCCAGATCCGCCTTGATGCGCAGCACGGTGGCGTCCGCAGCCTTGACCGTGGCATTGGCACCCGCCACCTGCATGCGCGCCGCCGCTACGGCAGCCTGGGCTGCTTCAGCCTGCGCGCGCGCCGCTACCAGCGCAGCCTTGGCGCTGCGCACGCGGGCGCGGTCGTCGTCCAGCTCTTGCATGGAAGACGCGCCTTCATGCGACAGCGTTTCAGAGCGCGCCAAACGGCGTTGTGCGGCATCCAGATCGCTTTCGCGCAGCGCGATCTGCGCCTGCGCCGCCTGGCGGTCGGCCTCGCGCACGGCCACCTGGGCCTGTGCACTCGACACGCCAGACACCGATTGCTGCTGCCGCGCCAGCGCTTCGTCGCGCTGCGCTTCCAGGCTCTGCACCTGCATATGCGCAAGGGGCTGGCCGGCGGTGACGAAATCGCCTTCGTCCACCAGGATGTCCTGCACGCGGCCGGGCAGCTTGGTGGCCACGTCGATGTCGGTGGCTTCAATGCGGCCATTGCCGCTGACAAAGCCCTTGCCGGGACCGTCGTGCCGTAACACCTGCCAGGCCACTACGCCGCCGACCACCAGCGCGGCCACGATCAGCGCAATCCATTGTTGTCGGGAAGGTGTCTTCATGGTGTGGCTCCGCCCGATGCGCGCGGCTGCGGCGTCAGGCTCAGATGGGGTGGTAATGCAGCGGCGGACGATGAGGCGGTAGCCTGCGTGCCGCCACCGAGCGCCGCATACAGGCCCACGCGGCTCGACAGCAGCGCGCGGCGCACCTGCACGACCTGCTGTTGGGTAGCCAGCAAATCGCGCTGCGCGTCGAGCACCTCCAGATACGTCGACGAGCCCGCATCGAAACGCAATTGCGACAGGCGTGCGCGTTCGGTCTGCGTGGCCAGTGCGGCTTGCGCGATGTCGAGTTGCTCGGCCAGCCACTTGCGCGCGGACAACGCGTCCGACACATCGCGGAAGGCGCGCTGCACCGTCTTCTCGTAGCCGGCGACAGCCAGGTCTCGGCGCGCTTCGGCCAAGTCCAGGTTGCTGCGCAGCTTGCCGCCTTCAAACAGCGGCAGCGTGATGCTGGGCGCGAACAGCCAGACGCGGGTGCCGGGCGAAAACAGGTTGCCCAGCTCGGGGCTGGCCGTGCCATATGCCCCGGTGAGCGCGACACGCGGGAAAAACGCCGCACGTGCCGCACCAATGTTGGCGTGCGCGGCGCGCAACTGGTGCTCCGCCGCCACGATGTCCGGGCGCTGCGTCAGCAGATCGGACGGCAGCCCCGCGCGCAAGTCAGCCAGCATGCGGTGTTCATCCAGCGGCTCGGCCACGGCGGGCAAGTCGATGGGCTTGCCCACCAAGAGCGCCAAGCCATGCGCTTGCGCATCACGCGCCTGCTGCAATTGCGCGAGCAGCGCCTGCGCTTGCGTCAACAGGGTCTCGACCTGCGTGCGGTTCAGGCGCGACGTGGCGCCCACGTCCACCCGGCGCGAAAAGATGCGCAGCGTCTCGGTGCGGCTGTCCACGGTTTGCTGAGCGAGTGCGATGCGCTCATCCAGCTCTCGCAGCACAAGGTAGCTGTCGGCCACCTGGGCGATCAGGCTGAGCGCGGTGGCACGGCGTGCGGCGTCGGAAGCGATGGTGTTTTCCAGCGCGGCGTCGTTGAGGTTACGCACGCGCCCCCAGAAGTCGATCTCCCAGCTGGAAACACCCGCACCCACTTGATACTGGCTCACGCGCATCGGCATGCCCAGTGGGCTCAGGTCCGCCGGAATGCCCAGGCGGTTGATGCCGGCCTGAGCGTTGAGATGCGGAAACGCCTCCGCACGCTGAATGCCGAACGCAGCGCGCGCCTCTTCCACCCTCAGCACGGCGGTACGCAGGTCGCGGTTGTTGTCCAGCGCCTGCGCAATCAAGGCTTGCAGGCTCGCGTCGGTGAAGTAAGCCTGCCAGCCGGTGGCGGCCGCCGACAGGCCATCGCGACCATCGTCGGCGTCGTAGTGTGCGGCCACGGGCAATGCGGGCTGGGTATACGTCGGCGCCATCGACATGCAGCCCGACACGGTGACAAGCACGGCCATGACCACCACGCGTGTCGCCATCCGCGCGGCCATGCTGTGCCTGGAGGCTTGGGTCGGCGCGCGCATCTACTTCTCCAGCACGTAGGTGCCGGGCGCGTCGCCCAACGGTGGCAGCGTGGGCGCGCCCATCTTCGGCGGCTTCACGGGCGCGGTGGTGGATGCATGCGCTAGCAACCATGCATGCCATGCCGGCCACCACGAGCCCTCGTGCATGGGTGCCGAGGCCAGCCAGTCGTCCTGCGCCATTGACGTGCCACCCGCAGCGCGCGTCTGCATCTGGAAGCGCCGATGCGAATTTGCCGGCGGGCTGACGATGCCCGCGTTATGCCCGCCACTGGTCAGCACAAACGTCAGCTCCGCGTCCGTCAGGTGATGCAACTTGTAGACCGAGCGCCACGGCGCCACGTGGTCCGCCAGCGTGCCGACCACGAAGATCGGCAAGTCGATATCGCTCAACAGCACCGGCTTGCCACCCACCGGGTAGCGGCCTTCGCTCAGGTCGTCGTTCAGGAACAAGTGCCGCAGATATTGGCCATGCATGCGCGCGGGCATGCGCGTGGCATCGGCGTTCCAGGCCATCAGGTCATTCATGGGTGCGCGATCGCCCAGCAGGTATTCGCCCACGATGCGTGACCACAGCAGGTCATACGACCGCAGCATCTGGAAAGCGCCCGCCATCTGGCTGGCCCGCAGGTAGCCGGTCTGTGCCATCTGTGCTTCCAGCAGGCTGACCTGGGCCTCGTCGATGAAGAGGCCGAGTTCACCCGGCTCGCAAAAGTCGGTCTGCGCCGCGAAGAGCGTCATTGATGCGAGCCGGCTATCGCCATCGCGCGCCATGGCGGCGGCCGCAATGGCCAGCAGCGTGCCACCCAGGCAGTAGCCGGTGGCGTGCACGCGCCGGCCGGGCACGATGGCATTCACGGCGGCGAGCGCGTCGAACACACCGAGCTGGAGGTAGTCGTCCATGTCGAGGTCGCGGTCGGCCTCGTCGGGGTTCTTCCACGAGATGCAGAACACGGTGTGGCCCTGCTCCACCAGATAGCGGATCAGCGAGTTCTGCGCAGACAGGTCGAGGATGTAGTACTTCATGATCCAGGCCGGCACGATCAGGATCGGCTCGGCCTGCACCTTGGGTGTGGCGGGCGCGTACTGGATCAACTCGATCAGCCGGTTGCGCAGCACCACCTTGCCGGGGGTCACGGCCACGTTCTCGCCCACCACGTAGCCTTCGGTGCCGGCAGCCGCGGCGCCGCTCATCGCGCGCTCCGCATCGTCCAGCGCGTTGAGTGCGCCGTGCACGAGGTTGCGGCCGCGCTGCTCAAACGTCTGGCGCAATACGACCGGGTTGGTCGCCAACTGGTTGCCGGGTGACAGCATGTCGAGCCACTGGCGCGCAGCAAAGGCCACCACGTCTTCGTGGTGTTTGGCGACGCCCCACACGCCATGCGTGGCGGCGTCCCACCATTGCTCGGTCAGCAGAAAGGATTGGTGCAGCACATTGAACGGCCACAGGCGCCATTCGTCTGCGGCAAAGCGCCGGTCGTACGCGGGCGGCAGCACACACAGGCAGGGCTGCTGCGGTCCGGCGGCCATGCAGCCGCGCGCATAGCGGGCGAGCTGCTCCGCTTGCGTCAGCGCCAGGCGGAACAGGTCCAGCCGCTTGCCCGGCGATACCGCAAGATGCAGCGCCCAATCCAGCCATGCCAGTTGCATCGACACAAACGACAGCGAACCCGTGGCGCGCGCTAGCGCGGCATGAAACGGCGGGTCGATCTGTTCAGCAGCAGAGGAAGACAGCACGGGGGCAGCGCGCATGGGCGGGGGGGCGGTGTTAAACGATTGCGTGGAGTCACATTGATTAGATGCCACCCGCACGCCGCCCAACTTGACGCACCTCAAGCCAGCAAGAGAGCAACGCCTCTAGAACGTTTCATATTCCAGACATGACGCGCCAGCCAAACCGACCCTTGATCGACATCAGCCTCGCCTGCGGCGGCAGGCGTAGGCTCACCCACATCAGTGCGCGAGAAAGAAAGGGGGGAGCACCATGCTGGAGCGGCAGCCCGATGAGGTGGTGGATGCCACGCTGTGGGAACTGGAACAGACGGCCAGCGCCGCCTTGCCGCGGTCCGCGCTGGTGCGCGCCACGCGCAGCGCTTGCGGTGGCTGCAACATCCTGGCGGAATGGACTTCTGCCGGCGCGCATGGCAACCCCACGCGCTGCACCCTGACACTGCACATGGCTGCACGCGAGGCGCGCACCTACTGCCGCCTGAACCACCCGAAGCGAGAAGACATCCGCCAGCAACTCAGCCAGTGGTTACGCACCCAGGTTGCGGCGCACGTAGCCGAACCGGCGACGGGCAAGTTGGCGGATACGGGATTCGACCTGCAGTGCACGGCACCGTGGGCGTTCTTCTACGATGACGTGGACCCGATCCGCGTCGATGCACAGGACAAGACGCACGACTTCGCGCTCTATCGCGGTGCGCCACCACCGCCGCTGACCTAGCCGCGGAAAACGTGGCGGCGTGTGTCAGCCGACGCCACGCACGTGATCAAAGAAGGTCCATGACGGCTGTTCGTTACCGTAGAACTGGCTGACCGCCGCCACATCACCGTGCTGTGCGAGCAGCTCTCCCGCGACCGCGTGCATGCGCCGCACGCCCGGCATATCGCGCAAGAACGCATCCACCACCTGCGGGTCGAAATAGCTGCCGCTGCGCTCAGCCAGCGCGGCCAAGGCCTGTTCTTCCGTCATGCCTTGCCGGTACACGCGCGGCTCCGTCATCGCGTCAAACGCATCGGCCACGGCCACGATGCGTGCGGCCAGCGGAATGTGTTCGCCCGCCAATGCATCCGGATAGCCCGTGCCGTCGAAATGCTCATGGTGGTGGCGGGCCACGTCGGCGGCGCATTGCAGCAGCGCGTCTGCACTGCCCGAGAGGATGTCCGCGCCGATGCTGGAATGGCGCCGCATGATCTGGTGCTCTTCGTCAGTCAAGGCGCCGGGCTTGAGCAGCACGGCGTCCGGCACACCAAGCTTGCCGACATCGTGCACAGGCGCGGTGAGATAGACCTGCCGCTGCATGGCGTCGTCCAAACCCATGCGTTCCGCCAGCCGGCAGCTGATGCACGCCGTGCGAATGAGATGCCCCATGGCCGAGGGATGCCGTAGCCCGCCCGCCAGGGTGAGGCTGGCCAGGAGCAGATGGGGGCGATGGTGCGTTGTTTTTGTCATGAGCCTGGGGGCGTTCCGTATCCGGCTTGGGGGCATGCATGTTAGCAGCCGGAACTTCCGGATGGCGCCGTCAGAGCCGCCCCGGTAGAAGGGTTCCACACAGGCCATCACAACAGATCCACCACCAGCACGGCGTTCAGTGCCGCCACCAGCACCGTCCCGAGCGCGGCCAGTAACGTGAGGCCCCGTCCCACCGCATGCGGCCCCATCACGTCTGCGCGGCGGGTCAGCCAGATGAGCGCTGCCATGGGAAACGGCACCACCATGCTCAGCACCGCCTGGCTGATCACCAGGGCGCGGGTCACGTCAACACCCGCGCCGATGACGACAAACGCCGGCACCATGGTCACCAGCCGCCGCGCCCACACCGGCACACGCGCACGCAGGAAGCCTTGCAGCACAACCTGCCCGGCCATCGTTCCGACCACCGAGCTGGACAGGCCAGATGCAATCAACCCCACCAGAAACACCGCCGCCGCAGCACCACCAAACATGGGCACCAGCGTGACGTAGGCGGATTCGAGGCCCGCCACGCCAGCATGCGCGGGGTGGAAGGCGCTGGCCGCCACTACCACCATCGCCAGGTTGATGCCGCCCGCCACGGCCAGCGCGGCCACTACCTCCCAGTTGGAAAAGCGCAGCAGTTGCGCTGTCTCGCGCGCGTCGCGCGGGCGGACACGGGTGTCGGTCAACCCGGAGTGCAAAAACAGCGCGTGCGGCATCACGGTCGCGCCCACGATGCCGGCCGCCAGCACCAGTGCATCGGGCGGCAGGGCCGACGGCACCAGCGCATGCCGCAGCACCGGCCCCCATGCGACCGGCAAGATCCACATCTGGAGGAGGTAAGAGATACCGATCACGCCGACCAGCGCGCCGATCATCAGCTCAATGCAGCGGAAGCCGCGCGCCTGCAGCATCAGCAACAGGTAAGTCAGCACCCCTGCAGCCACCATGGCGTGCGGCAGCGGTATGCCAGTCAACAGCGCAATGCCCACGGCTGCGCCCACGAATTCCGCCAGGTCCGTGGCCATGGCGGCCAACTCGCTGATGAGCCACATGGCCAGCGCGGCCGGTGCGGGCAGATGGGCGCGACACAGCTGCGCCAGATTGCGCCCCGTCACGATGCCCAAGCGCGCAGAAAGCGCCTGAAACAGCATCGCCACCGCATTGGCGGCCACCACCACCCACAGCAATTGCAGCCCATGGCGTGCACCCGCCTGGATGCCGGTGGCGATGTTGCCGGGGTCGGTGTACGCCACCGACACCACGATGGCCGGCCCCATGAGCGGCGCCAACGCACGCCAGCCGCGCCGACGGCCCTCCAGCACGTCGCGCACCTGTGCGGCCACGCGGGCAGAGGCCGCAGGCACATGCGTGTCCATCTCCTGCGGCAAGGCAAGGCTGTCATCCATGGGCGCTCCGAAACATGCGTGCCGCAGCGGGCAACGCAACCACCGTTCCCGCGACGGGTCCGCATCCCTATCCCACACATGCGGCACGCGATGGAACGGCCATTGCGGTCAAGGCTGCGCCACCCGGCACCTGACTACGCTCCCAGGAGAACCCCATGTTCATGCATAACAAGCGATTGCAGTACACCGTCCGCGTCAACCAGACCGACCCCGGCCTGGCCAACCTGCTGCTCGAACAGTTTGGAGGCCCACAGGGCGAGTTGGCAGCGGCCATGCGTTACTTCACGCAGGCAGTGGCCGAGGAAGATGCCGGCCGCAAGGACATGCTCTACGACATCGCCACCGAAGAGCTGAGCCACCTGGAGGTGATCGGCACCATCGTCGCCATGCTCAACCGGGGCGCCAAGGGCGAACTGGCTGAAGCGGTGGGCGAACAGGCCGAGCTGTATCGCAAGCTCAACGGCGCGGGCAACGACAGCCACGTCACGCAAGTGCTCTATGGCGGCGGGCCGGCGCTCACCAATTCCGGCGGCGTGCCGTGGACGGTCGCCTACATTGATTCGATCGGCGAGCCGACTGCCGACCTGCGCTCAAACATTGCGGCGGAAGCGCGCGCCAAGATCATCTACGAGCGCCTGATGAACGTGACGGACGACCCCGGTGTGCGCGATGCGCTGGGCTTTCTGATGACGCGCGAGGTCTCGCACCAGAAGTCGTTTGAGAAAGCGCTGTATGCCATCTCGGGCAACTTCCCACCGGGCAAGCTGCCGCCGGTGCCGGAGTTCAGCGATGCGTATTTCAAGCTGTCGCGTGGCGCCCCCGTGGTACATGCACCGTGGAACAGCGGCACGGGCCTCCACCTGGTGGCAGACCCGCCGCTGCCGGCCGACGGCGGAGACGGCAACGCATCGGTCAAGCTGAGCGACGTTGAACTGGCGACGCTCGACGCGCTGAAAAAGCGCCTCGCCTCGGACCCGGCAAGCGATCCGCGTACAGGCGCCGAACTGGGCGAAAAGACGGCGCGCGAAACAAAGGACGACGACTCGCTGCTGTAGCCGGCTCCACACCGGCATGCCCCCGCTTCAGGCCCAGACTTTGCGTCACAGGCGGGTGGCATGCCCCAGGGGGGGGGGCCACACCAGGAGACACGCATGGACACGCACGAATGGCTGACCATCGTGGCGGTCACGCTGGCCGTGATCACCGCCTATTCCTTCGCACGCGACCTGACCGACGAGTCGGCCACCGCTAACACGCCGCAACTCGCGCTGCAACTAGCGCCCGCGCACGCCAAGCTGCCGCGCCCGCTGTTGCCGCATCCGTAAGGCACGTCATGCAGATTCCCGCATCACGAGCCGCCCCGCTAACAGGTGCGCAAGACGAGGCCGACGCGCAGTTTGAGCACGCGGGCTGCACGATTACCGTGACGGCTTTTCAGGACGAGCACGGCGTGTGGCTACCACGCGTGACAGTCAACACAGGCACGCGGCAGTTTGAGATCCGTGAGCTTGCGCAACCGTGGCGCGGCTGGCGCACGCGCGGCGAGGCCGTCCGCGACGGCATGGAGCAAGCGCGCCAGTTGCTCTCGGGCGATCGCCACCAACCCTGACGATGCCAGCCAGCGCGTCGCAGCCTTTGGTCAACTGGCCGGCGCGGCTGGCCGAAGACATCGCCCGGCGCCGGGCGGTGCTGTTCTTCGGCTCGGGCATCTCCGCCCATGCGCGCTCCACAGACGGCACGCGCCACCCGCCAACGTGGGCGGAATTGCTCGAGCGCGCCGCCCATACCATCGATGCCGATAACCCGCAGTTGGCGCGAGAGGTGCGGCAGTTCATTGCGCGCGGGGACTTGCTCACTGCGGCGGAAATCGTGCGTCGTGCGCTTGGGCAGCACCGGTTGACGGCACTCTTGCGCAGCGAGCTGGTGGACCCAAACTTCTGCCCCGCGCCCATTCACGACGCCTTGCTCGCATTGAATTTCCGCATCACCCTCACGCCCAATTTCGACACGCTGTATGAAACCCGCGCGCGGGAAACCGATGGCGGCGCGTTGAGGGTCTGTCACTACAGCGACCGCTCTGTGGCCGCGCGCGTGCGTGAAGAACGCAACCTGCTCATCAAGACACACGGTTCGATGAGCGATCCGGCGTCGCTGATTTTCTCGCGCTGTGACTACGTCCGGGCGCGCACCCGCTATCGCACGTTCTATGACTTGGTGGAAGCCCTGCTGCGCACGCATACCTTCCTGTTTGTCGGTTGCGGCATTGACGACTCCGACATGCGCGCGCTGCTCGAAACCTATGGCGCCGAGCACCCCGGCGCCGAGCGGCACTACTTCGTCACCGCGGCGGACACGTTCTCCGACCTCACCGCCTCGGTACTGCAAGCCGCGCTGAATCTGCATATCGTGCGCTACGCCGCGCCGACGTCGGACCACGCTGCGCTCGTGCGTGCAATGGGCACATTGGCGGAGGCCGTGGAAGCGGCGCGCGCAAAGATGTCTGCCACGCCGCGCGCTACATGAGCACGCCGTACAGGAGTGCCAGCACACACAGCAGCGCCACGAAGACCCAGCGGATATTGCCTCCAACCATGGCGACACAGCCTACCGCTTGGCCTCGATCCCCGGCGTTGCCGAGCACTCCAGAAACGCCACCGTGACTTCCGGCAGGTGCTCGGCCAGCCAAGCCTTCATGGCGTGCTCCTGCGGCAACAGGACGGGCGCATTAGCAGAGGTGGTCATGTTGGCTCCTTGATTGAGTGGAGCCCACGACAACGCAATGCGCGCGCCTGCCTGCGTTTGCGCGCGCTGGCAGTAACCCGGCACACGGGTTGCTGTGCAGCCGTCACATTGGAATGACAGGGGAGGACGTACCGAACCATGACCGTGCGCATCGGTATTTCGGGCTGGCGCTATGCAGGCTGGCGCGGCGTGTTCTATCCGAAGGGCCTGGCGCAACGCCGGGAGCTCGAATACGCCTCGCGCCAGTTCGAGACCATCGAGATCAACGGCTCGCACTATTCGCTGCAGTCGATCGACAATTGGCGCGCGTGGCACGACACCGTACCCGACGACTTTGTATTTGCCGTCAAGGGCCCGCGCTACCTGACGCACATGCTCCGCTTTCGCGACGAGACCGTGGTGCCGGCGCTGGCCAACTTCATCGCGTCGGGCGTGCTGGCGCTGCGCCGCAAGCTGGGGCCGTTTCTGTGGCAGTTTCCGCCCAGCTACCGCTTCGACGCGGCACGGTTCGATCGCTTTCTCATGCTGTTGCCGCGCGATACCAGCGCCGCGCGTGCGCTGGCCCGGCAGCACGATGCGCGCGTCAAAGCGCCGTGGTTTGCCACGCGCGGCACGCAGCCGCTACGGCATGCGGTGGAGGTGCGGCACGAAAGCTTCTGCACAGCGGAGTTTCCGGCCTTGCTCAGGCAACACGGCGCCGCATTGGTCGTCTCGCACGCCGTGGCCGATTGGCCGTATCTGGAAGACGTCACGAGCGACTTCGTCTACCTGCGCTTGCATGGCGCGGATGCGCTCTACAGCGGCGCGTACTCAGACGACGCACTCGACCATTGGGCCGCGCGCATCCGCCAGTGGGCCGATGGCGGCGAGCCCGCCGACGCGCAGCGTGCCGGGGTGCCCGTTCGCCAGCACATTCACCGAGACGTCTACTGCTATTTCGACAATGACAAGAAAGTCCAGGCGCCGTTTGATGCGCACCGCCTGCTGGAACGGTTGGCGTAGCACTAACGGCGCACCACCACACCCGACTGCGATTGCGATTGCGATTGCGAAGTACGGCCAAGCCTGCGCTGGCGCATGCAACGCACCAGTTCTTCCGCATAGGGCACGAGCTCCAGCAGCACAAACACCGCCAATACGGTGCCGACGTAACCCCAGGGCAGCGGCGGGTCTTTCCAATGCACGGAGAAATCCGGCGCCGTAGAGCCAACGCCAAACAGCCCCTGCACCTCCTCCCAGTGCAACAACACCACCACCGACAGCGCCATCAACGGGATCATCTCCAGAAAACTGTGCACGTGCTGCTCGAACGGCGTGACGTTACGGCGCGAGGTCGCGTAGCTGACGTCCCACATGGCCGTGGCCTCGTGCACCACATAGGCCACCAGCATCAACAGCATGACGAGCGCGTTGATACGCAAAAACAGCGCAGCCAGCACCGGCACGCCCATCTCTGCCAGCATCAGCAGATGCAGCAGCGATTCCTTCGGGCCGGCCGTCTGCTCGATACGCGTAGCACGGTGGCAGAACCAATCCGCCACGCCGGCCAGCACCCACAGCGGAATCAAGAACACCATCAGGTACCACTCGAACAACTCGCGCATGGGGCCTCACCTTGTGCCTTGGGGGTTGCATCGGCTACATGCCCTTGCGCCGACGCAATGGACATTCCAGCGGCATGCGGGTGGCCTACCTGCGGCACTCTAGTTGCTGCAGGATCGGCAACCCACATCACGCTGTACGCCGCACACCGTTGAACAAACGCCCTCCCCGCTCTGCGCCCACCCCATCGTCGCCTGCATCGGGATCGGAACGGACCGACCCGGACCAGCAGCCCGCCTCGCTCGACGCCTGCCGCAGGTGTGACCTCTGGCGCCACGCCACCCAGGCCGTGCCGGGCGAGGGGCGCAAGCGCGCGCACATCATGCTCGTGGGCGAACAACCCGGCGATGGCGAAGACCTGGCGGGCAAGCCGTTCGTCGGGCCGGCGGGGCAACTGCTGGATCGCGCGCTGGCAGAGGCCGGCATTCCGCGTGATGCGGTCTTCATCACCAACGCTGTCAAGCATTTCAAGTGGGAATTGCGCGGCAAGCGGCGTCTGCATAAAACACCCGGTCAGCGCGAAGTGGAAGCCTGCCTGTACTGGCTTGAGCGGGAATTGCACGACGTGGCGCCCAGCGTGGTCGTGGCATTGGGGGCCACGGCACTGAAAGCCCTGCTGGAGGATTCACACGTCCGTCTGCAAGACTACTTTGGACGTGCGACACAGCATGCCGGGCGCACGTTGCTGGCGACGTGGCACCCGTCGTATGCGTTGCGCGCGCCTGACGCAGACGCGCGTGCGCGCGCCTACGCTGACATCGTCGCCACACTCAAGCAGGCGCGCGAGTTGCGTTGATGAGGATTCCCCAGGCGATACCAACAGAGGAGCCACCATGTCGATCCCGACCCGCCCGCACCCCACCCGGCGCGCGCGCCCGCGCATCGCTTACGTCGCAGCGTCGATGGCTGCCGTGTTCGGCCTTGGCGGCAACGCCGCGTTCGCACAAGCAACGGGCGCGCAAGCCAACAGCACCGACAACACGGCTGGCGCCACCGACACCAGCGGCGCCACAAGCACCAGCGGCAGCACCACGGCTACCGGCACCACCAGCCGCACGGACAGCCCGACCGGCCGCGATGCCACACGCAACCGCAGCCGTTCCGGCACCAGCAGCGGCAGCAGCGCCGGCACAAGCGGCGACTACGTCCCGCGCTCCGGTTCCAGCTCACACCGAGACCAGCACGGCAACGTCATCAAGGACCGCTCCACTGGCGGCAGCCCCGCCGGCCGTGAACGCCCGCCCGACGAGAACCAGTAGTCGACGCGTGCCACAACCGCCCTTGGCGCCGACGGCACTGGTGTCATCCAGGCGCGTGATCTCGTGCGTACTGCTGGCCCAGCAGCAGCCCGGCGCTGAGGGCCATATCGCACGACACAAACCCTTCCGACATCGACGCGCTTTCCCACGCCGAGGCGCTGTGCTCGGTCACGAGCCGATATTCGCAGTCCCACCTTCGGTCGGTGCGCTGTTCGGTACGGACTTCCAGTGTCCCGTTCGGGACTTCGATAATGATTTGCATGGACATGTCCCCGCATTTCCAATGCAGAATCGCCAGCCTACCAACATGGCCGGGTGCCATGCTGCCAGCCTCTGTCGTGCAGGGCGGGCTTGTTGAGCACCATGCGCCAGCTACCCCATCGTCGGCACATCGGCTATCGGTAACAGCGGCGGGCGACTCGTCTGCTTAGATGGTTTCCTCTTCCTGGCGACTGCGTTACATGGCGCTCGTGCGCACAACGCCCAGCGCCTGCAGCAAGGCTTGGCCGTGCAGGGTGACGCGCGGCTGGCCGGCGCCGGCATCTGTGGGCTCCAGGGTAATCAACTGATGAGAGAGCAACGCCTGGACGTCCAGGTCGTCCAGATCGAGCGGGCGGGATCCGCCGCGCACCAAGAGCAGGGTGGCAATTTCATGGGGGCTGAGCATCGTGTCTCCTGCTCGTGTCGTTATGGTGTTGGTTGCCTTGACCCGCCCGTGTCTGGCGATTTGTACAACGCCGCGCGTAAGCCGTACCGCTTGATGCATCGCTGCGCCTTGCGGCCCCTCGGGCGGCCTTGCCATCCAGTGCGGTGCAGCCGCCGAAAAGCGACCCCCAGGCGGCAAACCGAAGCCGAATGTGAGCGCGCGTCGCCATGCACGCGGGTCAAAGCGCGGGCGTAGACGCAATTGCCGTGCCTTGTGCGCGCCAGCCCAGTATCCAGGCCGCCAACGCGCGCCCGGGCGTTGCATTCCGGGGCGACATCCCACCGCACCGGATAGGTACGCCCGATGCTGCCCGACCCAGTGTTCCGAGGTGCTGACGCGCCGGCACTTGGGAACGTTGACCCACGCAGCGCGCACCTGAGGAGGTTTGCAATGAAAGTACGAGACGCCATGACGGAAGACGTGAAGCTGGTCAGCCCGGACCAGACCATCCGGGAAGCCGCGCGCATGATGGCCGAATGCGATATCGGCGCACTGCCCGTCGGCCAACATGACCGTCTGGTCGGCATGGTGACCGACCGCGACATCGCCGTGCGCGCCGTAGCGGAAGGGCGCGGCCCCGACACCCGCATCGGCGACGTGATGTCCCAAAGCATCATGTACTGCTTTGAAGACGATGAACTGGACAACGTCACCTACAACATGGGCGACATCCAGGTGCGGCGCCTGCCGGTGGTGGACCGCAACAAACGCCTGGTGGGCATCGTCTCCATTGGCGACATTGCCGTCTGCGGAGACATCGACAAGACCGGCCAGGCCGTCGGCAGCATCTCCACGCCGGGCGGCAGCCACTCGCAAGCGGCGCATTGACCGGCAGCACGCGGCTGCGGGCATGCGCGACACAAAGTCGTATCCAATTGTTAATGGAGTGAGGTGCGGTCGACTTGGCCGGGCGCGCGCGGCGGCATGCTGCAGTACAGTCCCAGCCATGAAAGCCGCCCTCACCCCCCGCTACGCCGCTTCCCTTGTTCTGCTGACTTTGCTTGGCGCCTGTGCTTCGCACGCGCCGTCGCCGTCGGCTTCTTCTTCGCAAGCGCCTGCTGCGGACGCCGCCAGCACGAGCAGCGCCGACAGCCCCTGGATGGCCCAGCGCGCCCAGTACATGGATTGCGTCCAGCGCCGGGCCGATGCCGGGGTGGCCGGCAGCGACCCGACCAAGACCGTGGTCACCGCTGCGCTGGATGCGTGCGAGGGCCAGTTGAGCACCATGCACGATGCTTTCCGCGATTACCTTGGCACACAGATGGTGTCATCGCACGGCAAGACCGGCGCCCGCCAAGCCGCAGACCGCGTCACCAAAGACACCCGTGAAAAGGCGCGTGTCTACCTGACGGGATACGTGGACTACACCCGCTATCAAGCGAAGTCGCGCTAAGCGGTACTCAATCCCTAGCCACCAGCGTTAAAGCATCTCCAACGCCCGCGGCCCCTTGGGCGGCGGAAAAAGGCCATCCAGCTCGGCAAGTTGCTCGGGCGACAGGGCGTGCGCCAACGCGCCCACGTTCTCGCGCAGCCGCTCGCGGTGGCTGGTCTTGGGAATCGCGATGATGTCGTCACGCGCCAGCAGCCAGGCCAACGCCACTTGGGCGGGCGCCATGCCGGCATCTTGCGCAAAGCGCGCGAGTTTGGGGTGGCGCACCAGCCGCGCCTGCTCGATGGGCGAATAGGCCATCACCGGCACCCGGCGTGCGCGCAACCAGGGCAGCAGGTCCCATTCAATGCCGCGCCGGCTCAGGTTGTAGAGCAGCTGGTTGGTCGCGACTTGGCTGCCGCCGGGCGTGCGCCAGAGTTCTTCCATGTCCGACAGGTCAAGGTTGCTCACGCCGTAGTGGCGGATCTTGCCGCTACGCTGCAGGGCCTGCAGCCCTTGCATGGTCTCTTCCAGCGGCACGCTGCCGCGCCAGTGCAGGAGGTACAGGTCGATGCGGTCCGTGCCGAGCCGGCGCAGGCTGCGCTCACACGCCGCGGCCACGCCTTCGCGGCTGGCATGGTGCGGGTAGACCTTGCTGACGAGAAACGCCTCGTCGCGCCGCCCGGCAATGGCCTCGCCGATCAGCGATTCCGACAGGCCCTCGCCATACATCTCGGCGGTATCGATCAGGCGCAGGCCCAGGTCGAGCCCCAGGCGCAGCGTGGCGATTTCTTCAGCGCGGGCGGCGGGGTGGTCGCCCATGTTCCAGGTACCCATGCCAAGCGCGGGCACACGTTCGCCATCGGGCAGGGTGACAGTCTTCATATGGGGCTCCGTCGTCGGAATGGGCAGATCAGCATGGCGCCAATCTACAAGACCCAGCCCTCGGCCGGAAAGGGTGAAACCGTTCGCTCAGAAGATACGGGGCGCCTGCGCTCCCCCGCTTGTCGCGTTGACATTGGACCGCCGGGTGACTATCACCCGTGTATGAGGGCCTGTTCACATATGCGACGGGCCCTAACCCAGCGGCAGCGCGCTGCGGCGCAGTAGAAAAAAACGCGCGTGACACCGTCACCGCATCGGGGGCCATCGTGATGTCAGAAACGTTGGACTTGCAACGGGGCTTGCTGCTGAGCCTGTCGCCGGGGCGCCGGACCTATCGGATGGCACAGGCGGTGGTATTGCTCTGCGTGGCGGTCTTCGTTGCGGCGCTGCCATACGCCAGAGTGCCGTTGGCGCAACTTCCATCGTTCGTACCCGTGTACGAATCGATGCTGATCCTCAATGACCTGATTACCGCGGTGCTGCTGTTTGGCCAGTTCGCCATCACGCGGTCGCGCGCCATGCTGGCGCTGGCCAGCGGCTACCTGTTCACCGCCGCCACGGCCGTCGGGCACATGCTGTCGTTTCCGGGCCTGTTTGCCCCTGGCGGCCTGCTGGGTGCCGGCCCGCAAAGCACGGCGTGGATCTACATGTTCTGGCATGCAGGCTTTCCGTTGTTTGTGATGGCGTATGCGCTGCTCAAGGTGCGCGAAGATCGCGAGCCCGACCGCTTTGGCCCCCGCATGCTGACCCGCAAGGCCATGGCGGCCATGATTGCTGCCGTGCTGGGCGCATCGGCAGCCTGCGTGGCGCTGGCCACCGCCGGAGAACATCTGCTCCCCGCCTTCATGGTGGGCAATCATTACGCGCCAGCCCAACAGGCGATTGCCGGCAGCACGTGGCTGCTCTGCGTGGCCGCGCTGGCTGTGCTCTGGCGCTGCAAACCGCATCTCACCCTCGATATCTGGCTGATGGTGGTGCTGTGCGTGTGGATCTGCGACGTCGCGCTCAGCGCCGTATTCAACGGCGGGCGCTATGACCTGGGCTTCTACGTCGGCCGCGTGTTCGGTCTGATGGGCGCGAGCTTCGTACTGCTGTTGCTGCTGATCGAGAACACCGTGTTGCATACCAGGTTGGCGGCGGCGCGGGCCGAGCTCAAGCGCCTGGCGGCAGCCAACGTGGCCGGGCGAGAGCGGTAGCGTTCTTCGCGCCAGGCATGTCTCGAACTGCGTCGCTCGACGGGCCTGCGTGGCGGCAGCAAAGCGCCACCAAACTCCCCCACAATTCCAAGATCTGCAAACAATCGACTTTGTGCGGCATCTGGTCTAGCTGCACGCGCCTAAACCGCCATGCCTTTGCCATGCCGAGTGGCGGCAGTGCGTTTTGAGCGTACCGGAGGCTTCGCGCGCGCCACGCTCTCCTTGCCATGCCTTGGCGTCACCCCCTTGGCGCTCTTCTGTGAAGGCCTTGGCGCCCTGGGGGCGCGCTTAGCAGCTTCGGCGCGCACTTGAGGCACGGCCGGTTTGGCTTGCAAGCTCAGCCCAAGCGCTTTCATCACCTGCAGGACCGTCGAGAACGCCGGGTTGCCTTCCGCACGGAGCGCCTTGTACAAGCTGGTACGCCCAAGGCCCGTCTCCTCGGCGATCTGCGCAATGCCCCGAGCACGTGCGACCACGCCGATCGACTCGGCAATAAAAGCCGGATCGCCCGTCTCGAGCGCAGCAGACAGGAATTCGGCCATGGTGGCCTCACTGTCCAGGTATTCCGCCGCGTCAAACTCTCGCGTTGCAATGGTCATCGTTTTACCCACTGATCTGTTTGGCCAGTTGCTTGGCCTTCTGAATGTCCTTGCTTTGCGATCCCTTGTCGCCGCCACAAAGCAGGATGTAAACGGTGTCGCCACGTTGCGTGTAGTACACCCGGTAGCCAGGGCCATGGTCGATCCGCATTTCGCATACGCCACCGCCGACCGGTTTCCAGTCACCAAAATTTCCGCTCTTGGCACGCAGGATGCGCGAAGCAATCCGCGCACGTGCCAGTTTGTCGAACAAGACCTTGGAGCCAGTTGGCGAATATCTCGGTTTCGCGGATCGTGTTCATTCGCACCATTGTATCCAATAGGATACAGATAACAAGTTGCGAATCGTGGCCTACCCATCATCCGGCGCAGTTACCGCGCCCGCTGGCGCCCTTCCTACAGCCCCTGATCAAGCTACGCATTCGGCACCAGACCGCTCCCTCGTTTCAAGTGCTATCGGCGCACACCCATTGGCCTACTAATGAGGAAAAGTGAGGATTCAATCCGATCCCGGTTCAACCTGCGTTTCGCCGCCGAAAAGTTGTCCGCGATTACGAATGCACCAGGCCGTATCGCCCGGCTGACGGATGACCCGGCCGCGGCGCTTGCCTAAGATGTCGCCCTCTCGGCAAGTCGCTACAAGCGGCCACGCCGGGCCCGGCGGTCATGCGCAACACCGCGTGCATGACCGTCCATCTCTAGCCGCTACGCGGGGCCGTCCATTCCCAATGTCGACAATCAGCAGCGCAACCAAAATCCCGCTACGGCATGACAGCGCGCCTGCCGGGCGGAACGCACGGCTGCCGACAAAGGCTGAACCCTCTCGCGCCTGCGCACCGCGTGTGGCCAGTTCCGACCTGACGCAGTTGCCCAAACCCACCGCTACGCGCCAACCCGCCGCCCCAACCCGCGTCAAAGCCGTGCGGACACTGGAAACGCGACAGCGCCTGCACCGCTTGCGCAAAGAGCTGAGCAAGATCGACCCGCCGCCCGCCTGCGCAGAAGCCGCCCATGCAGACATCCTCGCGGCCATGGCGCGTGCTGGACTGGGCAACTGGACGCTGCCGGCCCTGTCCGAGCCCGACAATCCGCGCCATGCCGATGGGTCTGTGGTAGTGTCACTGGTGTCTCACGCCATCGTCTTCAACGCGAGTGGCGCGTTCCGGATCATCGATCTGCTGCCCCCTGGGAGCGTGTACTTTGAGCTGGCCGGGCACGGCGGCGCAGCGTTTGTGCTGCCGTGCGGGTGCTCGCCCGTCGCGGTCCGCTAACGCGCAACCGGCACAACGGACACGACGCCGCTGCCGACAGGTCGGCGCATCCCGGTATCTCAAAAATTCTCGCCTCAGGGTTATCCGCCATTTCGGTCGGCGCCCACCTTTTCGACACTCTTGCCACACCACCAAAAAAACAAGGGGCGGAGACAGGTATGGACCGGAGGCAATTCGTACGGAGTTCAGTGGCACTGGGTGGCGCGATGATGTTGGCACCCATGGCGCGCGCGGCAGAAGCCGGCGTGTATGCAGACAAGATCGTCTTTGGGCAGACGGTCGGATTCGACAGCGTGTGGGGCGGGCTGTACAAGAACTACACCAACGGCCTGCTGGCCTGCTTTGAGCAGGTCAACGCTGCGGGCGGCGTGGGCGGCCGTAAGCTGGTCGTCAAACGGCTGGAAGACAACTACCTGCCCGACAAGGCTGTGGCCAACGTCAAGACGCTGGTGCAGGAAGGCGTGTTCGGGCTGGTGTGCATGGGCGGCACCGGCAACACCATCGCCGCGCTGCCCCTGCTGGAGCAGTACCGCCTGCCGATGGTCGGCGCCATGACGGGCGCCACCGCCGCGCGCAAACCCGGCGCACCGCTGTTCCACACGCGCGCCAGCTACGCCGACGAAGTCACGAAGATGGTGCAGCACGCCACCACCATCGGACTCAAGCGCGTGGCCGTGGTCTATCAGGACAACCCCTTCGGCTCCGGCAATGCCGACGCTGCCAAGGCCGCCGCCAGCAAGTTCGGCGCGCAGATCGTCGCGCTCATCCCGCACAACGCCAAGGGCGACGACATCGACATGGTGGTCGACAAGATTGCCGCCGCCAACCCGCAGACCACGCTGCTGTTCACGTCGCCCACCTCCGTGGCCGACACGCTGATGCGCTATCAGGCCAAGCACGGCCCGCTGCCGCTGCCGCAGCCGTGGATTCTGTCCGTCACCACGCCCAAGACCGTGTTCGAGAAAGCCGGCGCGCTGGCCCACGGCGTGGCGGTTACGCAGGTCATGCCCGGTCCCAACGCGCGGACCCAGCCGCTGGTGCGCGCGTTTCGCGAGGCCAACGACAAGTTTGGCGAGCGCAGCAACCAGACTTATGAAGCGGTGGAGGGCTTCCTCACCGCCCGCGTCATCGTGGACGGCCTGCGTGCCTGCGGCGGCAACCTCACGCGCGACGCCTTCATCCAGGCGCTAGAAGGCTTCGGCACCCGCGACTTTGGCGGCGTGCGCGTCCACTACGACCGCAACAACCACGCCGGGCTCGACTACGTCGACGTCACGATGATCGGTAGCAATGGCAATTTGGTCGGTTGAGCCATGCGGAGCTTGTGCCGCAACGCACCCCGGTGGCACCATAGCGCCATGCAACGCACGCGTGCCACCACCCTGCAGATTATTCGCACCGCCCCACCCACGGGACGGTAGTGCGTGGCCGCCAAGCCAACCAGAACCCGCCTCCCGAGGCGGGTTTTTTATTGCCCCAGCCCACCCCACAACCCGCAGGACACCCTCCGATGATCGACATCCGCCCCGCACGCTTTCCCGACGACATGGCCGCCGTGCAGGCCATCTTTCGCGAATACGTCGCCAGCCCCAGCGTCAGTCTCGACTTCCAGGACTACGAGGCCGAATTCGCCACCTTGCCCGGCAAATACGCCCCGCCGCGCGGATGCCTGCTGCTGGCGTGGAAAGCCGGCGCCGTGGTGGGCTGCGCCGCGTTTCGGGAGGTCGATGCCGCCACGTGCGAAATGAAGCGCGTGTACGTGCGCCCTACCGCGCGCGGCGAACAACTCGGCCGCCGCCTGGTCGAGCGTCTGCTGCAAGACGCCAAAGCCGCTGGCTATGCGCGCATGTGCCTGGACGTGTTGCCCGAGTTCAAAGCCGCGCAGGCCCTCTATGCATCGCTCGGCTTCACACCCGCCCCGCCGGTGACGTTCAACCCCGTGCCGGGCACATTGTTCCTGGGGCGGACATTGCTGTGAACTCGGTCAGGAACGCGTTGAACGGACTCAACACCAAAGCCCGCCCTGCCTCTGCCTTCAGCGCAACCGCACCGCGGGCGCCGACATCGTCGGTTGATAAAATCGCCACCCGCTCCTTTTGAAGACGACCGATACAACGCAATGACGGTATCCCTGAGCCTGGACCCGCAGTTCTTCAACCTGTTGGCCGACAGCCACCGGCGGCTTGTCGGCGCGCAGCTGATCGACAACGCCGTCGCGCCCGCCGATGCAGCCCGCTGGCTCTACGAAGACGCCCCCTTCTGCTTGCTGGCGCACAACACCGACGCCGACCCGTGCTTCATCTATGCGAACCGGGCCGCGCAGCGCTGCTTTGAATACGACTGGAGCGGCATCACGGCGCTGCGGTCGCGTTTTTCAGCGGAGCAACCGAACCGCGAAGAACGTGCGCAGTTGCTTGAAGCGGTACGCACGCGCGGGTTCGCCACCGGGTATCGCGGCGTGCGCATCTCGCGCTCCGGACGGCGGTTCTGGATCGAGGGCGGCACCGTGTGGAATCTGATCGACAGCGATGGCGTCTACCACGGGCAAGCCGCGACCTTCCACCAATGGCATGACGTGTGATGCAGACTGAGCCGCATTCGTCGCAATAGGCGCCCCCGGCGCGTTCCGTCAAATCCTCGGTTTAGCATTCACAACACAACAACAGACGTTCCAAAGGGGTAGGCGTTGTCGAACAAGATGATCTCTCTGGCCTTGGCCTGCGCGTGCAGCATGAGCCAAGCGGCCTTCGGACAAATCTCGATGGAAGCGCCGCTGACCGACGCGCCGCCAACCGAAGCGCTCCAGGCTGAAGTCCTTCAAGCAAGCCCACCCCAAGCAGGTGCGCCCCAGGCGGACGCATCCGCGCAGGAAGCCCCGCAGCAAGCCGAAGCGCCCACCCCCGAGCCCGCACCCAAGGCGGCGCCCATCGCAAAAGTCGAACAAAGCTATTGGATCGCTGAAGGCCTGAGCGTGCAGATGCGCAAGGCGCGTGCGATCTCGCTGTACCTGATGGACCCTGCCCTGCAGCCGCTCAGGGCCGTGGACGAAGCGCGCCTGAAAGACGCCGGCTGCGAGTACACGACGGAAGATGCCTCGCTCATCGCCAACTTTGTCGAAGCCGTGGAAGCCACCAGCGTGCGCGCCAACTCATTCACGCTGCAGTTCGAGCCTCGGGAGGCGGTCTACTTGGCGCTGGGTGGCGACAGCGAGATGAAGCTGCTGTTTGACAAACCCTACCCGAACCAAACGGAAGTACTGGGCCAGATCAACGGTCAACCGGTCACGGTCGGCAAGGGCCTGGTGGATGCGCTATATCGATGGGCCGCGAAGGTTGGCCGGGTCCGTCAGTGCGAACACTTTGTCGGCAGGTATCGGTAAGCCAGTACCCAGTACCCGCGCCGTCAAACCGCATGCGCCAATGGCCGCAGGTTGGCATCGAGCACAAACTGCTGGCAAACGTTCGCCGCCAGCGGCCGGCTAAAGAAATACCCCTGAAACCGATCACAGCCCAGCGCTGACAGGCGCGCGAGCTGCTGCTCGGTTTCCACCCCCTCCACCACCGTCAACAGGTTCAGCGTCCGGCTCAGGCTGGCAATGCTGCGCACGATGTGTTCGTTGACGCTGCCCGCGCTCACGTCCGCCAGGGAGCGATCGATCTTGACGGTGTCCAGCGGCAGCTCGCGCAGGTAGTGCAGCGAGGTGTGGCCCATCCCGAAATCGTCCAGCGCCACTTTCACGCCGGCTTCGCGCAGCCGCTTCAGGTTGTCGATGGCGTTGACGTCCGGCAGCAGCATGGTGGATTCGGTGATCTCTAGTTCGAGCAGCGTTGGCGACAACCCCTCACGCTGCAGGATGTCGATCACGTTCTGGTGGAATGCGCGGTTCAGCAACTGCCGTGGCGACAAATTCACGGCGATCACGAAATCGTCCGGCAACACATTGCGCCAGGCAGCGCGCTGGTGGCACGCGAGCGACAGGATGCGCAGGCCCAGCTGGTCGATCTGGCCAATGTCGTCGGCCAGCGCCACCACAATCGGCGGCGCCACGCGCCCCAGCACCGGATGCTGCCAGCGCAGCAGCGCCTCCGCGCCAAACACGCGGCCCGTTGTGCAATCCACCTGCGGCTGGAATTCCAGAAAGATCTGGCCGTCTTTCTTGATGGCGTCTTCCAGGTCGCTGGCCAGCGCCACGGCCATGCGGCCCTCGTCGCCGGGCAGGTCCAGACAGCGCCGGCCTTGCAGGCTGACCTCGGGCGATTCGGCAATCTGCTGCAGCGAGGCCAGCACGTCCTGGCTGCGCCGCGCAGAGAGGACATCCGCCATGCGCACGAACGGCAGATAAATGGCCGCCCCTGCCGCCAGGCCGATGAGTTGCACCACCGCACCCGCCACCGAACCCGTGACCGCGTAGCCGCTGAACAGCACCGGGGTGGTCCACGCCACGCTATAGCCGGTCTTGGGCATCAGGTCGGCCACGATGGCGGCATAGGCGATGAGAATCTGCACCAGCGGCGCGAGCACGAACGGAATGGCATACACCGGGTTGAGCACCAGCGGCAGCCCGAACAGCAACGGCTCGTTGACGTTGAACACCGCCGGCAGCATCACCACCAGCGCCATCTTGCGCCCGCGCTGCGTGCTCCTGGACATCAGCAGCGCCAGGATCAGGCTGAGCGTGCCGCCCGACCCACCCATGCGCGCGAACATCGCGAAGAAGTGGTAGGTGAAGATGAACTGCGGCTGGCCGCCACTGGCCACCGCCGCCACATTGGCCTGCGAGGCCGGCGCCAGGATGTGTTGATGGACCGTGTACAGCGCATTCGGCCCATGGATGCCCACTAGCCACAACAGTTGCGCAGCGGTTTCATAAACGAGACCGAACAGCAGGCTGTTGGAGACTGCTGAAAACGGCGCCGCCACCAGCATGTTGATTGCCGCCATGAGTTGCGACCAACCCGCCCAGATCATGGCGACCTTGAGCACGGCAAACGTCAGGATCGTCAGCATGCCGGCCGGCATGACCGTCAGCACATCGCCCACCAGCAGGTCATTGCCGAGGTGGTTGGCCGGAATGCGCAAACGGCGGATATCGCACAGCTTCAGAAACAAGCTGCCGCCCAGCGACGCCACCAACAACGCGGCAAACAGCCCTTGCCCGAGCGAGAGCGAGGCCATCAGCGGCGCATCCGCGTCCGGCGCGACGAGCGTAAAGAAGCACGACACCACCACCACCGCCGCCACCGTGGGGTTGACCACGCGATGTCCCACGCGCTGGTTATGCAGTTGCGCCAACACATCCGCAAAGCCGTACAGCGCGACCAGCGCGCCAATGCCAAACGTACCGGCCAGCACGCTGTCGCAAAAGACATCCAGCCGCGCGCCAAACGTCTCCACCAGCATGTGCCGGATGCCGGCCGTGGGCGGATAGCGCAGCAGCAGCGACAGCGCCCCCACCATGATGAGCGGCAGGGCCAGCGCCAGCCCGCGCCGGATAGCAATGAAGTATGGCGCGCGGTCGAACCGCTCTGCAGCGGTCAACAGCCGGGGCCATGGCGATAGCGCGTGCGTCGTCATAAAGGTCGATCTAGGGTCCGCAACATCCTGGGCATCCACGCAGGATGCCGCTATCGGGCTACGTCTGATATACGGCAGCACCATTGCGCGACTGAAGCGCTTGCGCGCAAAAAGGCCTCACAGCCTATGGCAAGCTTCGTGCAATACCTAGGGGAAACCCGAAGTTTTGTCGCGTCCTTGCACTGTGATGAAGCATCGGCACCAAGGCGGCGCGCACGCTGTGTGCGGCGTGCCCCAGAATCTGCAACGATCTTGCTTATGTCGATTTCCATTCGTGCGCCCCGCACTGTGAAACTACCTGCCCTGCTGCTTTCCGTACTCCGGCTCCTGCGCGACCCGCATCGGCGTTATCGCCATGCGCGGTACATCCATGCCACGCGCGTCGGCCTGGGCGTGCTGCTGTCCATTGCCGTCACTGTGGGCTTCGGCTGGCCGCATGGGGAATGGGCCACCATCTCGCTGCTCATCGTCATTGCGGGCCTGCAGCACCACGGCAACATCCGCAAGCGCGCCGCCGAGCGCGCCTGGGGCACGTTGATCGGCGCCTCGGCCGGCCTGTTGATCATCGTGCAGCAGACCTGGCTCGGCCACCTTCCACTCACCTATGCGCTGGTCGCCGCCGCGTGCGGCATCTGCGCGTATCACGCCATCGGCAAGGGCGGATACATCGCGCTGCTGGCCGCCATCACGCTCGTCATCGTGGTCGGACATGGTGACAACGATCTGCTCGACGGCGCCTGGCGCACGCTTAACGTGCTGGTGGGGATTGCGATTGCGCTGCTGTTCTCGTTTGCGCTGCCGCTGTATGCCACGTACTCGTGGCGGTATCGGCTGGCCGACGCGCTGCGTGAATGCGCCCGGGCGTATGCCAGCCTCGGCCAGGGCGACCAGGGTAGTAAGGTGGCCGGTGAGCGCAGCAAGCACCTCGGCAAGCTCAATACGCTACTGGTGCAACTGCGCTCGCTCATGCCGTCGGTGTCCAAAGAGATTGACGTGCCGCTGGACCGGCTGGAGAACATCCAACGCAGCCTGCGCATCTGCATCAGCACGCTGGAGCTGCTGAACGCCGCGCGCGGGCCGGTGGGCGAACCCCGCGCAGATGTGCTGCCTGGCGCAGCCGATCGGCACATCCGCGACACGCTGATCGGCATGTCGCGCGCGCTGCGGTTCGGCACGCTGGCACGCCTGTCGCAAGCGCGAGCGGTTGACGGCGCTGACGCTGCCCAAACGCCCGGCGCGGCCACGGTGGAAAGTGCGCTGGCCGTGGGCTTCGCCAACGAGGTTGAACAGCTTCGGGGGCAACTCCTAGCGATTGCGCCGCAGTGGAATATTGGGTGACGGCGCCGCTGCTTCGCCTGCGCGGTTGTCACTTCGTTTCAAGCGCCGCCGCAATCCAAGGCCTGCTCCAACCTGACGCCGTTGCCCTGTCGAATCGCCCATGCCCCCAACACAGTCCGTGCTCGATACCCACTGGACCAAGCGCCTGAGCCTGAGACTGCTCAGCACGCTCATCCTTGCGCTGCACCCGGTCTGCGTGCCGCTTGCTGCAGCCGAACCGCTGCACAACCGCGCGATTCCCTGCCGCTTCGGTGATGACGTGCCGGTCGAGGTGGACCGCGATGCCCGGTCTGGCTGGCAACCCGTGCAGGAGGGCCAGTTCGGCATCCGCACGGATGGCAATGCCTATACGGTTGACACCGGCGCCGGATTGGTCTTCCAGGTCCGAACGCGCGGTGCCAACGGCGGGGATCGTGGCAAGGGCGACATCGTCTCCCTGCTCTGGCATGGCGTGCAATATCAGGACCCGCGCAAAGGCAGCCAGGTGAACTCCGGCTTCTCGGGCCTGTATGACGGGCAGGACCGCGTCAATGTGGACGCGGCACGCGTGGGCAACGACGCCGTCAAGATCACCGTTACCGCCGGGGCGTTGACCCACGTCTACATGGCGCGGCGGGGGCAGCCCAACATCTATATGGCGACGTATTTCACGGCGGAGCCCAAGCCCAACCTCGTGCGCTTTGTCGTCCGGGTGCCGCACGCACGCCTGCCTGATGGGCCGCAATGCGCGGACATCACCACCGCCGTGCGTGGTGTGGAAGCGCATGATGTGTTTGGTTTGGCCAACGGCGAAACCCGCTCCAAGCATTACTCCAACATGCGCCTGAAGGACTGGCAGTACTTTGGCGCAACCGGCCCGCACGTCGGCATGTGGATGGTCCGCGACAATAACGAGGGCGGCTCAGGCGGCCCGTTCTACCGCAGCCTGCTCGACCAGGGCGCGGAAGACCAGGAACTGACCTATATCGTCAATTACGGTGAGAACCAGACCGAGCCCTACCGCATGGGCGTGCTCAACAGCTACGTGCTCGCCTTTACCGATGGCGAACCGCCGCGTGAAGTCGACACCCACTGGTTCAAGCACATGGACCTGCCCGGCTACGTGCCGGAGAGCGAGCGTGGCGCATTCGAAGGCCATTTCACTGGCCTGACGGAAGACGCCCCGTACACCTTGGCGCTCAGTAACGCGCATGCGCAGTACTGGGGGGATGTCTCCGGCAGAGAGGGCCACGCCCACCATTTCCACCTGCAAGGCATACTGCCCGGCCAGTATCAGGCGACGCTCTACCGGAACGAGCTGCAGGTCAAACGCTTCAACGTGGACATTCAGCCCGCCCGCACGACCCCTTGTGCATGCGGTGGTATCGACCACGACCCGCAACACGATGCCGCGCTGTGGCGCATCGGCACCTGGGATGGCAGCCCGCGCGAGTTCCGCAACGGCGACAAGGTCACGGTGATGCATCCATCGGATGTGCGTATGCAGCCGTGGACCGTGCCGGACTACCTCGTCGGGCGCTCGAACCCCGCGCACGATTTCCCCGCGTACCAGTGGAAAGCCGTCAACGGCGCGCTGGTGGTGCGCTTCCACCTCAGTCAACGCGACATGAGCGACCACCGGCTGCGCCTCGGCATCACCACGGCCTTCGCACACGCCCGACCCAGCATCACGGTCAACCAATGGAGCACGGCCGTGCCGCAGCCTGTCGTCGAGCCCACCACTCGCAGCCTGACGGCGGGCTCCTACCGCGGCAACAACGCCACCTTTGCGTTCGACATTCCGGCCTCGGCCTTCGTGGCTGGCGAGAACGTGCTCACGATCAACGTCACCAGCGGTAATGCCGGGGAGGGCTTTCTCAGCCCGGGTTACGCCTTCGACGCCATTGATTTGCTGAAGTAACCGGCGCAACCGAGCGCCAGCAAGACGGCGCGCACGTGTCAGGCTGCCATCCTCGGCTTCGGGTCAACGCTGGGCGACTGGGGCGACTGGTGTGCCGTCGGCTGAACGGCCAACTGATAGCCGCGCGAGTACACCGTCTTGAGCTCCACCCCGGTCGCCGGTCCGAAGCCCAGCTTCTTGCGCAGCTTGTAGACGTGCTGCTCGATGGAGCGCTCTGCAATGCAGGCCTCCGTTCCCCATACCGCAGAAGCGATCTGCTGGCGTGACAGAAACGCCCCGGACGAGGAGAACAACAGCCAGGCCGTGGCGAATTCGCGTGCGGTCAAGCGGATCGGCTCGTCGTGCAAGGTCACTGCGCGGGTCAGCCGGCATAGGCGGTACGGCCCGACCACCACCTGCGTCTGGCAGGCAACCTGCGCCGACCGGCCGACCCCGCGCAGGATGCGGCGAACACGCGCGCACAGCTCCTCGGCGGTGAAGTGGCCCGAGATGATGTCGTCAATGCCGGCGTCGAAGGCGCTGAGCATCTCCTGGCGGCCGGCAAAGTGGCCAAACACCAAGGTGGGCCAGCACAGATTGGCATTGCGCTCGCGCCCCGAGAGCAACAGTCGGCCGGCGGTGCTGAACTGCTGCGCATCGATCATCAGCAAATCAAAGACCTCGGTCTGCCCGGTGCGCATCAGAGCCAATGCCTCGTCGAACCGCACGCAGGTGATGTCCTGGGCGGACAGGCAAGTCGCTACGTAGGTAAAACTGGCTGGGTTGGTGGTGAGTACGGCAAATTTCATGGCAACGCTCCCCGACGATGCGGGGTCGATCCATATGTCCACCCCGCTTTTTCTTTTGCCAAAGCATAACGTTCACACTGTGTTCATCCATCGCTATAACTAGCGATGCGGCGGCGGGGGCAGCCGTCAATCGCCCGTTTCAAAGGGGCGCAAGTGACCCGATCGGCACCAAACAGGTGCAACCCGTCACCTCGCTCAGGACGCGGAATTCGTCATGACCGTCGCGCGGCGCCTTTGGGTACCCCAGCTTCGCCACCAGCCGCGTCCCTTCGCCCGCAATGGACGACCGACCGGCCATCGCTCGGTACCCTTCCAACCTCCGATTGGAGGTCCGGCATGCACAAGAACGTGACAGGCGTATCGCGCAACATCCCTGCGTTGCCATCGTCGTCATCCCCCACACCGCAAACAGCGCAAGAAACCGCTACCCGCCCGACCGCGCGTACGCGTTCGGCCGCGCTTGAGCATCTTCCCGCCCCACACACCAGCAGCACCAGCAGCACCAGCGCGCCTGCGCGGGTTTCCGCCGCGCCGGCCAAGACCAAGATTACCGAGGCGGAACTGCCATTGGCCGCGTACCTGCTGATGCGCGCCGTGGACGGGCGCCCCGTGGCTGGACCGGAAATCGCTCGCCTGCGATTGGCGAACGCCAGCGTCAATGAAACCCGTCAACTGCTCAAGCACGGACGAGGCAACGTCAACGTCAACGTGCGCGCCACCCACAACGAAAGTACGTGGCGCATGAAGGCCGCGCGGACCTTCCGGCAGGAGCGCGAGCAGAAGGCGAAAGTGCCCTGGAACGCGTTCGAACAGCGGGCGCCGTATTCCGCTGCGGCAGCGTCGGTATTTGGCGCGGGCAATTGCGGAGAACACACGAGCACGACCAGCGTCTATCACAGCCGCCGCCTGGCCCCCAATGAAGAAGTGCACTACGTGAATGCGCCCGCCGCAGGACACGCCTTTGCAGAGAGCCGCATTCCCAGCGCCCCTGAAGCCGAGCAGCCAGAGCGAACGGTGGTGATGGACGCTTGGGCGAAAGGCCCCGCGGTGCTCGCCGCCGATGCGCACTTTGCCAAGCGACGCAGCGGGCTACAGAGCCTGTTGCACTACACCGCAGAAACCGGGCGCGACGCGCGCATTACGGCCAACGACGTGGTGCTGGAGGCCCGGTCCGCGGGCCCTGCCGAAGTTGCCCGGCGCGTGCAAAGCGAGGCCACGCCGACTGCGCGCTTTGCCGCGTTCATCGACTCTGTGCTGCCCAGCGGCATGGGCCACTGGAGCGAGCAGCACGTGATCGACCGCGACTTCTCCCAACGCGTGAAAGGCAAACTCGCCGCGCTTGGGAACCCGGCGCAGAGCGTTGAGTTGGCGGCGCGTGTCGCCGAACAACTCGGCGTGCCGGCCCAGCAGCGTACGGCAGAGGCGCAGCGCATCGTGGAAGCAGCCCACGCCATGTTGGCGGACGTGTGACGCTACGGGTGAACGCACCCCGTCGCCCGATAGACCGACACCCTCACTGCCCATCAAGGCGCATCGACCAGTTCGGCAATCTCGTCCACTTCGAGGGTCCTGCCGAACTTGTTCTTGAGCCCATGCCCCCAGGCATACACGTGCACCCCGGGCGCGAGGTAGGCGGCCAGTTCCGTGGCGGCATGCGGCGGCATCCGCAAGGAGGTGCCGTCGTCCAGCAACGCCCCGCGCAGTTCGCCCTTCGGCCCGAACAAGGAGAGCGTAACTTCCCCCGCAGCCTCCATGGGCCGGCGCGCAGTGGGACGTTTAGGAGACTGATCGCCCTTGGCGGGCGGACCTTCGTCGAGGATGACCTTGCCTCCCGCCGTCGTCAGCGAGATGGCGGCGATCATGTCGGCGCCACGGGGCTTCACCCCGCGTACGCGGATTTTGTCGCCCAGGGCGACATGCCGGGCAATGTGTCGCGACAAGTGCGGCGGCACGTGAACTTGCCGCAGCCTACGCCCGCCGAGTACGAAACCATCCACATCGCCTTCCGGGTTCAGCAGGAAGCGGCTGACCGTACCGCTCACTTCCGGAAGACTCTCCGGATCAATCCAATGCATAGCGTGTCCTCGCTCGGTGATGAGTTGCACAAAGGCGATGTGCCGACATCCACATCGCCCCTGTTGGCGAGGCGCAACTAGCGTGCCCATACACAGCAACGCGACGCACACACCCACCCCGACCGATACCCCACACAAGCGGTAATTGAGGATTCTTCAGGATTACGTGCGACGCGCCCCTTACATTCGGGGTGTTCCTCTCTCCACCACATCCCGGCATGAAATCGAAAGGCGCTGCAGGCACCGGCAGCCAAGGACCCGCTTTGCATGGCGACAGCCAACGGCCCAGCGCGATGAGGGCAATGGGGGCAACGAAAGCCACCCGCACCGCCCGCGCCGATTCCACCGGGTCACCCCAACCCTTGCGGCAAGCGGCAGGCGAGCCCATCCAGCATCTGGTGATCGGGCTGCGCGCTCGCGACGCGCATGCCAAGCAGGCGACCGCCGGGTGGATCCTGTTGCGGTACGCGCTGAGCGATTGCCTGGCGTTGATGGCGGCGCTCGACCAAGCGCCGTCGGCCATCCGGCTGCGCCCCTATCGCGTGAATGCTCCCGCAGCCGACGCACCGGTGCGCTGGCTATTGCGGCGCGCCGGCCGGGGGCTTTTGAAGGTGGTGGGTGTGTCAAAGCAGGGGCGCGAGGTGTACGCGGCGCTGCCGATGCCGGCGGACCGGTTTCGGCTGATGGTCCGCCCCGGCTGCGCGCCGACGGGCCCGTACGAGCAGCGCCACGGCCAGATGATGTTCTTTGACCGGAACCCCGAGAAACTGCGCACCCACTTCGGCGGCCAGTTGCTCCAGTACCGGCCGGTCAGCACGCAGCAGCGCAATCGCTCGCTCGTCATGCGCCCCGCAGATGTCCGCCGGCTGTCTGCCAAGCGCCCTGGGCTGCGGCGTTCGGCGATTTCCATGTCGGTGTGCGCGGCCATCGCCACGGCGGCCCCGGCGCGCTATGCGCTGGCGACGGACTACACAACGCCCATCACCGGAAGCAGCACCGCCGATACGGCCTATTCCACCTCCACCAATGCCGCCGGCAGCTTGGTGTATGGGCTGCAGAGTGGCGACACCGTTTCGGCATCGACCAACCAGCTCGCCAACCTGCAGGCGGTGAACCTCGTTGGCGTCACCACGCCGGTGGTGTTGCAGGTGGGCAGCAACGGTACCGGCACGCTGGGGGTCTCGGCCACCCGCACCGGGGTGACGGACTTTGGCATCGTGCACGGCATCGATGTTGAGAATGGCAGCCACCTGACCATCAACGGCAACACCAACGTCAACGCCACCACGGACAACCGCAATAGCGAGATCGAAGGCGTCTACATCACCAACAGCACCGCCACGTTCAACGGCAACACGACCATCTCGACCAGCACGCCGGGCTATTCGCGCGGGCTGTGGATCAACCGGGGCAACGTCACCTTCAACGGCGACACCACGATCACCGTTCGCGGCCACGGCACGGACAACGACGGCATCTACAACTCCGGCGGTGGCGCCGGCAACGTCACGTTCAACGGCAACGTCAAGATCGACTCCCTGGGCGAGCACCCGAGCGATAACGTCCACGGCATCTACAACGACAACATCAACACGCGGCTCACCATCAACGGCAACCTCGACCTGTCCGCCACCTCGAACGGGTCGACCGTGTTTGGCATCCGCAACCAGGGCGTGCTCAACGTCAGCGGGGACATGTCCATTACGGCCACGGGCCCGCGCTCGGCAATGGGCGTGGCCAACACGCACCGCACGGCCCGGCTGACGGTGGGCGGCAACGTCGACATCCACGTCGTCAACACCGGGGGGTACACCCCCTTCGGGCTGCCGACCGCCATTCAGGCCCACTACGGCACCGGCTCCAGCATGACGTTCCGCAAGGGCGTCAATGCCACGGTGAACGCTGTCACCACGGCCTTTGGCATCGACAACACCGGCGTGATGAATTTCTCGTCCGCCAGTGACACGGTGGCCCTGAACGTGGCATCCACCTGCACCACGTGCAACGTGTTCGGCATCAACCAGAACGGGGGTGCCATCACCATGGCGGGCGGCGCGCAGGTCAAGGCGTCTACCACCGGCACGGGCGCCGCCTTTGCCATTGCCAACGCTGCCGCCAACGGCGTGAACGCCACGCTCGACATCAACGCCGCAGGCGCCGGCAAGGTCACGCTCGACGGCGATATCACCACCGCCAACTACGCGGCCAGCAGCAACACGGGCAGCACGAACGTTGTCTTGAACACGGCAGACTCGTACTTCAAGGGCAACATCGTCCCCTACGCCAACACCGGCCTAACCACCGACACCACCAACTATGTGGCCGGCGCCACGACGCTCAGCTTCGCCAACGGCGCCACATGGATCCCCACCGGCACCGGCAACACCAGCAACGACTTCGGTGCCGGCGGCTTGACGCTGGCCTCCGGTGGCGGCATCGACCTGTCGCGCAGTTGGGGCACGTTTGCACCAGGCAGCATCCCCGCCTACAACCTGCGCACCGTCACCATCGACAGCAGCGCGGCCGGTGGCGCCAGCGTCAACCTCAAGGACGGCGCCACCTTCACGCTGCTGAGCGACGTGCGCAACGGCACCGCAGACAAAGTGGTGTTCGGCTCGGGCATCAGCAACTTCTCCGCAGCGGGCACGCAGAACATCAAAATCGCCTACGACCCGGTGCTGCAAGACACCTCCTGGGTGAACGCCAACACCGTCAAAACCGGCAAGACCTTCAGCGCCGCCACGCCCATCACCATTGTGGATGCCAGCGCGGCCGCCGGCGGCGCCGCCAAGCTCGCCGCCGTGAGCGGCACGCCCGGCGCGTGGACGAGTACGTATGAGAACGCGTTGGTGTCGTTCACCTACGCGCCGCAGGTGGCGGTATCGAGCGACGGCAACAAAGTCATGCTCACCGGCATCCAGATTGCCGGCAGCGATGGCGCATCAACGGGCACCGGCGGTAGCCCGGGCGCGACGGACCCCACGGTGCCCACGCTTTCTACCGGCTTGGGAACGTCTGCCGGCATTCGCCCGGCCGAAGCCGTGTTGACCGCCTCCGAATCGGTGGCCGCCATGCGCAATCTACTGTTGCGCACGTCCGCCTTGCCTGGCACCACCGGCGTCAGCCCGCCCCCACAGGGCGCCAACGCCGAGGGCAGCGTCTGGCTCACGCCCATAGCCAGCCGCGACAAGATCGACACCGCCTATGGCCGCCAGACCACCGAGACCATCACGTCGTCGACGCTCGGGGCAGACCGCCGCGTCTATCAAGACGACAGGGGCACAGTGCGCGTGGGCGCCAGCATCACGCAGGCCAATGCCAACGTCGGCTACACACGCGGCTCGGGCACGATCGACATGACCTCGATCGGCGTCAACGCCACGCTGCAGGCCAACAGCGGCCCGTACGTCAGCGCCGGCGTCAACGGCGCGACGCTGCGCAACACCTACAACGCCACCGACCTGGAAGGCACCAACACCAGCGGCAAATTCAACGTCAAAACGCTCGGCACTACGCTCGCCGCCGGCTGGCCGTTCGACCTCGGCCATGGCGTGAGCCTGGAACCTTCCACCGCCGCCGTGGCAGGGGTCATGTTCGGCGACCAGCGCGTCACGTCTGCCGGCGTATCGACCGACCTGAACCGCAAGACTTTCGGCATGGTGAATGCCGGTGTCACGCTCAAGCACACGGGCACCAACAGCGTCGGCTCGCACGAAATCTATGGCCGCGTCGCGCGCCTGGAAACCTTCGGCAGCGATCTGTCCATCACCGCCAGCAAAGACGGCGGCAGCATCACCGCCGATGCCGCCCCCGCCCGCCGCAGCGGCTACCAAGTCGCGCTCGGCGGCTCGGTAGGCGTCGGCCCCGCCAAACGCCTGGCCGTGACGATGGAAGCCGGCTGGCAGCATCTGTCTGGGTCCAGTTCAGGATGGTCTGGCTTGGTTAGCGTGCGGTATCGGTGGTAATTGCGCCGCCGCGCTGGGGGCGGCGTTGGGTGGTTTGGGGTGTTGGGCTCGGTGTTCCGAGTTCTGAGCTCGGCGGTTGAAGGTCTGAGCTCCGCGTTTGGGCTTCTGAGCTCCGGTGTGTTGGGCCTCGGAGCCCGACAGTTGGGCCTTTGAGCTCGGTGTTCCGCAGTTTGGGCCCGGCGTTCGGCCATTTGAGGCCGGAGCACGGCGCTTTGCGCTCGGCATCTTGAATCTCTGACAGCGGTGGTCTGAGCTTTGGGATCGGCGATTGGGCCTTGGAGCGTCGCGCCAGAGGCGATGGGCTCGGCACACGAACGGCTGGGCGTGGCGCCCCCCTCTTTCGGACGCCTTGCCCACACGGCGCCCGCCTCTTAGTATCGAGCGCCTTAACGTTCTGCCAACCGCGCCGTCCCCTGGGATGACGCGCGACAAGCCCAAACTGGCAAAGCGTGCCGAAGCGGCCCACCCTCATGAACAAACCTGTCTTGCCGACCATCGCGGCCTACTTTCTGCTGCTGGGCGCCACCACGGTGCTCTTGGCTTTCTATCGCATGCACGTAGCCGGCTACTTTGGTACGGCACCGCTCATTCCCGATTGCTCTCTGTCGGTCCAAAACCAATGGCGATGGCTGGGCGTGCTCACCGTGGCAAACGTCGGCATTGCGATCGGGCTCCTGCGCCAACAGCGGTGGGCCAAAACCGCACTCATCACCGTGTTTTTTGTGTGGGAGGCAGGCAATCTGCTGACGATCAAATTTGCCGCACCCCGGTTTTTGTATGGTCTTGCATTCGCGGTCATCCCGGTGATCATGCTGGCAATGTCACCCACCACAGCATGGCGTGCGCACAAGAAGCAAAAGCCCGGATGGCGCGGCGTCAGGAAAGTCGTGGGGCTGTCTTTCTACTGGGCCGCGGCATTCGTGTTGTTCGTCATCCTGACCTCCAGGTTCATGCCGCCGGAAGCGTCCGTTTCATCGGGCGTGGAAGTCCACACCGGTGCCTATATCGCCTTGGCCGCCGTGGTCATGCTGGCGGGAGGAAACATCATGGGTGAGCTAACCGTTGCCGCAACCGAAGCCGCACTGGTGCTGATTGCGCTGGCTTCATTCTTGGTTGCGTACCTGATTCAGACCTACCTGATATTGAAAGCGACCTATCCCAACAACCCATGGCACTACCAATGGGATAACACCTTCCCATGGCTGCTCCTGCTCGGGATGGTCGGTTTTGCGTTGATGGCCGTGTCAGAACGCCGGCAGACGGCCAGCTAGTCGAAACTGCGCGTCTAGGTAAGGCGCCTCCGCCGTTTCTCTATGGAAGAAGACCTCCCTATCCCACCCGGGATCACCAACGAAGCGCTCTGGCGAAAGCACTGCCGGAAGATTCGTGCGCGTGCGCAAGACCTGCTGGAGGGCAGGATCGGCGTCATTGAAGCGGCCCGCGCGCTGGTGCCGTTAGCAACGCAAACGCGAGCCGAAAACACGCCAGCGCTTCAGGTATTCCACGTCATTGATGGGGAAACCTGCTTCCTGCCTGTCGGTGAGGTTCGGAACTACTGGGCACCTGAAGCGCTTGCGCGCGAAGACATCACTATCCGAGCGGCAGAGGAGCGGTGGAGACCCCAAGCCATCGCCGCCGCAACAGCGCTGGTTCAGCAGTACGCGTGGGCCATGCGGAAACACCAGCGCTAGAGCACGGACTCAATGCAAGCCGTTGCCGGCGGGCACGGCGCAACACCCCAGGACACGGAACTCCGCCGGAAGATTTCAGCGGATGCTCACCGCGCCTGTCCGGCGAAGTGAACATCGGTGACTACAGTGGCCGGTCCCGCGTTGCCTCGACATGGCTGCCTACAGGCATCGCTTCCACTAGCCCCAGAATCTTCGTCGCCTTCTCAAAGTGGTCCAACCGGTGGGTATGAATCCACCAGGTGGCGGCCTCCATAAGAAGCTCAGGGTCGTCGTTACGGTTGGCGAAGAACGCGTAGAAGGATAGGCCGACACCTTCCCCCTTGGTACGTATCTTCTCGTGGCAGGTCACCAACATCTTTTGCTTCAGTTCGGGCGTCATAAACCGATCTTGCTGGAGGCGAGTGCCGGGGGCGGCAGCTTACCCTGGGTGTACATCTCGGTCACGACAATGCTGGCAACAAACACCACCACGCCGATCGCCGTCGATGCGAGAACGCGGACTCGCCTGCCAGGACGGAGCACCAGCACGAACACAACCAAAGGCAGCTCCACCAGCACAATCAGCGAGCCGAGGACCATGACCAAGCCACCGATCGCCACCGGCGGCCCGGTACGTACCGCCGCCAGATCGATGTGGGCGAACTGCAATACATAGACGGTAAAGGCTGCACTCATCGCAACCAAGATTCCGGTCAGAACATCGACCCAGCGAACAACGCGCGTTCTTGTCATTGCAATCCTTCCCCTGCCGCCTGCTTGGCGAGCGCCGCCCAACGCTGCGGACTGTCTTTCACCACGAGGGCATCGTAGAAATGCCCTTTCCTGTTAGCCGATCGGCGCACCGAAACGGCGGTCGCCACTGTGAGCGAACGGCGAATGCGAAGCCATTCAAACGTTCTAAGGCCTGAGTTGCGTGCGGTTGAATCGGCCAGATGGACACGCCGGCGTTTCAGATATTCCAAGCCGTTGATGGGGAAACAGGCTTCCTGCCTCTTCGCGGGCGGCGTTTGCCGTCTCCAGCCACGCCCCTTTTGTGATCATTCATTCATCATGGAAAGGCTTGGCGCGAGGTTTATTTTACATTTGTTTTTAATATTTTAACGTTTATAATTCATTAACCATTAAGCCGCACGAAATTCATTCGACCGCCCAATTAACCATAATCAGAATTCGAAAATCATAATTTGCCGTGGCGCCCCTGTCAGCATAATCTCCCCCTGCAGCCAACGTTGGACCTGCAACTCATTCTCGATGCCTCGCCAAACGAAGGCAGTGCCGAGATTAACTTAGACCTTGAGAGGGGTGAGACAATGCCAGCCACGCCATGCACGATTTATTTCGCCGGAAAGCAGCAATTTGCCATCGGCGTAAAGGACCGAATCGTAAATGCCTCCGTCGTTCTGCGCGACACTACAACCACGAAGGAGGAGTTTTATCAGTGGATCTTGCAGGATGACAACACGATTGCACTGCGAGCGGACCCGACACTTATTCTTGATGTTGCGACGCTCGCTGATTTTCAACAGTTCTACCTGAGCCTCTACAACCCATCAAAGGTTCTTCCCACGCAGAAGTGGATTGATGATGGCTCAAAACACTATCGGAACGAAGGCAATCCGAATGTCGCGATCGACAATAAGGGGCGGGCGACCAAGGATGGCAATCCCATTATTGTTCACGCCTATAACGCCTCCCCTGCCCAAGAGTGGATTACGAAGGACGACATGCAACTGAAGCCAACGCGGTTTTACATGGGTCAGTCGAACTTTGCTTTTGGCGTCAAGCGAGCAATCTCCGGCGCGCAAGTGGTTTTGCTCGACACACGCAGGGCGAACAAGGATCAGTACGAGTGGATTCAGCAGGAAGACAACACCTTCCTCCTGACTGCGGGAGGCGGCGTTCTGGTGCTGGACGTCGCGAAGCTGGTGCCCCAGCAGAACTTTTTCGTGAGCGTTTATGACCCCAACAACGTCACGAAAACGCAGCAATGGATGTATGACGACAACAGCTACATCCGCAGTGTTTCGCAACCCAACCTCGTTGTCGACGACAAGGCAAGCATGGTGACCGACGGGAACGTCGTCTGGACCTACGGGTTCAACGGCTCGAGCGCACAGCAGTGGCGCCCTGTCTACGATGACAGCCTGGAGAAGAGCGCAGAGGAAGGGCAGACGCAAGTCGTGTAAGGCTCGCCCGCTCCGTTAGGGATGCACGGCGTGGTGGGTGTTTCGACATCCGCCACGTTGCTGCTCTGGGCGGCAAGGCGTCTAAAGATAGGGGGTGCTCCACCAGCGCCTTCGCAAGACGCACATTGGCTTCGCCTCGGATCGCGTACCGCGCCCGAGTCGAACTATGCTGGGGACTTCCTCCCCTTCCCAAAAGAGAACGAACCTTGGGACTCTGCATATCCAAGCAAAGTGGCGCCTACGTAGACCGGCACGACTCGATCACCCGCGCGCAACCCGAGAACGCAGCCGCCAGCCCCTCCACTAGCTCGGAGGCAAGTACGCACGCATCGCCCTTCTCGCAGTTGCCGCGCCGAGCTCGCAGAAAAGCCGAGAGCTTGGCCAACACGCTCAGGCATGCGAACAACGTCAATCCCCAACTGGCGCACTATGCGCAACGGGTATTGGACACGGTGACCACTAGCCAAACTACCCGAGAAATCAGCAACCTCGACGCACGAAACCTAGGGATTCTGGCAGAGACCTATAACGATAAGTATCCGGGACTGAACTTGCAGTGTGCGAGAACGCCGACGGAATTCAGAGCGGCTCTGGCTGCCACCTATGCACCGAGTTGGCGTTCCATTGCCATTCTGGACCCGCGAGGCTCGCACCGAATCGCAATTGACGTCCGCACACATGACGATGGACGTCGGTCCTTACTTGTCATGGAAACGACCCAAGCACTCAAGCATGATCAACATGGTCAGCCAATGCTTCAAAATGGTTACCCCGAATTCATCGATGCCCTAAATAATGAATTCGGAGCCAGCGCTATGATGGCGGTGATTGATGTGAAGGCGCAAAAGTCAAAAATTGGTTGCCAGCCATTCTGCTTTAACTTCGCATTACAAGCCTTTCATCACGCTCGATTTTTTGACGACTTGCATAAGCGGCTGCATAACCACGGGTCATGCTTCAAGACTGGGGCTCAATCTCAGCATGTGAAGGGAGTGGAATATATCGACGGAACAAAGATCCTGCCGGCGGTCTTCTACAAACATGCTGAATCACGCGGCACGGTCGATACGGTACTGAATCAGCAGCGGCGCCTTGCAAAAGAAAATGTCAGCACAAGCAGCAACGGCCCCTCCGAGACACTGAAAGAGCGCGTCAACGCGTTCCGCATCAAACGCGATGCGCTCGCGTACAGCATGTCGATCGAAGCTTCCCGCATGCGCAAGATTCAGGAAGCCATATCGCATGACTCGAGACGCAACATGCAACTTGGCCTCGACGAGGACTCTGACTCCTGAACTGACGCCGAGGCGTTGCGCGGTCAAGAACCCACCAGCGGCCACGGACAATGCCAGGCCCGCGTAGAACACCGGCGGCCCAGCCAGCGGCCGCCGCTGTAAGCGAACGGCGAATGCGAAGCCATTCAAACGTTCTGAAGCCTGAGTTGCGTGCGGTTGAATCGGCCGGATCGGCCGGATAGAAGGGCATCGATCGCGCATTGACAGCGCCTGCCCGATTGCCACCCCGCCCGTCTCGGGGTCGCATTTACTGCGATTCTTTTATTTCTGTTGGTCTGCGCACGCCAGCACGCGCAGGACTTCCCACCGGTTCACATCCACCAGCACGCCCTCCAGCGTGATGAGCATGTACGCGCCAATCGCATCCAGAAACCCGGCCTGATATTCGGCGGGCTTGTCTTGGAGGTGGCGCTGGTATTCAGCGCGCAGCGCCCTGGGTTGGAATTGTCGATGCAGCTTCAGGGCCACCTGCATGCGGCACAGAAAATCGCGGCCGCCGAGCGCGCCTTGCAGATAACAGTGATTGGTGTGCAGGTTCATCGCGCGCCTCCGCCCGATGGGCGCGGTGTCAGCCAAGCGATGCGAGTGGGAGGTGGCGTTGCGGGGTAATGCCGGCGTGCCGTGGGTACGGCTTGGGTCGGTTGATCCATTGTCTTGCCCTCTGCTGATTGAGTGGGGAGCCACCCACCGGTGAGGGTGGGCGGGCACACGACAAGGTCTGCAATACCGACGATCCATCAAGACGGCAGGGCCTAAGCCCTCCCTGTCGGGCCCGCCCATATAGGCGAACGGCGACAGCGGTAGAAACTTGATGTTTCTTCCGGACGGATCGATCGAGATTGCAGTCTCGGCTGCGGTTGTTTTCGCAGCGGGGGGAGTTTAGCGGGCGCTAGGCAGATCAGGCAAGCTTGGAATCCCTACAAAGCGCCGCATTACAAATTAATTAAAGCTTTCTTTCGTTCACCAAACGCCAGTATTGATAACCAAGAGCCGTCAGCCGGCAGCCCGTTGATTTTAAAGCCGCGAAATACATAAACTCTTCGTCGACGGGAACAACGAGGCCAACGCTTTGCATCTTTTGAAGATCTTTGAAGATTCTTACTCGAGTTGGATCTGCACTCGGTTGAGTATCTTCATAACTTGGATCAAGTTTGTGTTCAGCGTCCGGCGTTGCAAAGTACAGCGTGATACGTCGCAAAACTTCGAGGGGAACTTTAGGAGATATCTTCCGGAGCGACGCAAAGCTCGTCACATTTGTACGGAAGATCGGTCGTTGATCCCACGCACCTAAAGCTTCGTCCACGTAGGCGTAAAGCGATCCTGGAGTGATATTGCCGCGGAGATCTGCGGCGCCACCACGAAGTGCGTCCGAAAGCAGTGAAGTAAAAACACCGGCCCCGTTTACCTCCATAGAGGACTCATTCTCGCGGCTCGCAGTCAGTACGGAAAGCCCTTCCGATAGTTGCGCCGTACCGTTCCCAAGCAACGCAGGGGCAGCCATAGCGCCTGCATGACAACAGTCAAGGATCACTATCTTGTTTCTCGCCCGGGAGTTGTTAGCGAGCGCAAGTACCTCGTCCATGGACACACCTTCGTCGTATTTCCTCGCGTCTGTCGTTACGAGATACCCGCCAGTGCTTTTTACGTATCCATGCCCTGCGAAGAAGAGCAAAGCCATATCCGGGTCACCCGAGAACAGGCTTTCAATCGCTTCCTTAAGTGCTGGCTTATCGATAGAAACGGACGGACATGTTATTAACCGAACGCTAAAATTCGGAGAACCGTCGCCGTGAACCTCAAGCAGGCCAGCGATAGTCTGCGCATCGTTTACGCATCCCGAAAGTGGTGAACCCGGATAATCGTTGATCCCGATCACAAGAGCTTTCCGCATGTAACCCCCTTATGCCTTGTTCTTGCCCTCGCCCATCGCTTGATCTATCGCAGATGCGATATCGTTCCAATCCCACGAAATAGTGCGGCTACGTGCCAGCCCTTCGGGCAGGGTACTTGAGCTGTTTGCCCCACCAACGTACACACCGAAAACAGGAACGTTCTGCCCCGTCGCCATCTTGATTTCTTTGACAACCCCTGTCGCTGTTGCCATATTTTTCCCAACCAAAACGATAAGCATATCGCACTTATTTATCTTATCCTTAATCAACGCCTCCCATTGAGATTGCGGCAACGACGACTTCGACGACCAATCCTGAATAGAAAACGGCGTTTTTGAATTCTTAGTTTGTCCAGCAAAAAGCACCTTCTCATTTGCGTTGTTATCGAAGTCAAAACTAATGAAAGCACGTGGATCTGTCATTTTTACCCCCTCAAAAATTCATTAACATCCCTAAGTTACTAACAGCCGTACAAACTCCGCACCAAAGACGCTGGAAGATCAGATCATGGATACCATCATGGAAATACTCCTATTTTCTCGATCATTGGCGCAACGCATCTGTTCTTTATTGTATTGACATCGTCATTGGAAATTTTTCCAGTCTTTTTAATTTGTGCCCAAACATCCTTCAAATCGATCCGGCCGAGGGTATTAGAAATTCCAACGGTGCCACTAGCACCCTCATCGTCTACAATAACGGGGATTATGTGATCACTTCGCTTTCCGCCTGTCATCACATCTTTCTCAAATCGAGTCCAAACCTTCTCTCGATAATTCCCATCCAGGAAAACAAGATAGTACCTACAAGACTCGCCATACACTTTCCCAAGCACATTCTGCAGATCCGTTGCAAGCAAAATTGCTTGTTGATCGAAGTCGTAAAACGTAATTAGGTCTTCAGCCTTCATCTCCGCATTAACAAGCTCGACGAGTCGCCTGACCTCACCGGCAAATGAGAACCCGATGTCGTATGTGTACAATCGTCCGTTTTCGATGGCGCTCTCTTCGATTCCCAAATCACGGAACAGTAACTTTGAGTCGAGGTTTGTGAGAAAATATCTGAACAGTGGATCCTCGATAGAAAATCCAGAATCAGCTTCAAAAGCGATTTGCTTTCGCAAATCAGTTTCTCGATTAGGGTCAAATATGACCTCCGAGATGCGGGCGCGAACCGCCTTGAGACCCGGGCGGCGACGTTCAGAGACGATTTGCAGCAACTTGTCGAACGTGACGACGGAGTCTGGAATTTTGCACAACACAAGCAGAATTTCGAGATAAGGCTTATTCCCACCCGGACGCCACTTCTTTCCCTTAGCAAACGTTCTTGCAATAGGTAGATAACGTTGCGTCAATTCAGCCATCAAGCGGCCTCTGATTCCCAGTATGTCGAACGTCAAGATCTTCGGGTCGTCTTGCGTCTCGTACACCTCTTCCATCGCACAAACCTTATTGCAGACATACTGCGCCAACCAGAAATTTCCCGCGCTCTCGGAGAGCAAAACATCGCGATCTTCAAAAAGTACTGAAAGCGCTTGCTCCCCCTCACTAATCACTTTATCGATCTCCGTATCGGATGCACGATTCAAAGCATACGATCCTAGGCGTGGTCCGAGATCATATGCATCTGAGAGGAGTGACACACCAGTTGTTGGAATACCGATCAAAATCACCTTAGCCGGTTCAGCTTGTTCAAAAGCTCGATCGCTTAACCGTTTCAATGATGAACCGATTTCCGCTCTCTTTCCGGCAGCCAAAAGATGGAAGTCATCTATTACCAGAATCCTAGGACTCGGTGCGTCGCCATCGGCAGCCTTTTTGAGAAATTCATCAATGACTTGTTCCGCGTTTTTATCGCGACAACCAACATAGTTGAATTCTCGCCCTTCTATCCAATGCAACTCTTCAAACACTTTAAAAACGACGCAGGTTTTTCCTATGCCAGAAGGCCCCTCGATCAAAAGATGTTTCCCAGCCTGCGAGATGTCTGCACGCACCTCACCAAAGTGTTTCGGCTTCACGTACGTATAAGGCGGTAACCCGACGGTTTTGAACACATCTTCCAACTTTTTTTTGTCTACCATCATTACGTCCTAGTTTCGCTCAGAAAATGGATAGAGAAATATTTTTGGCATTTCCGATAGTTCACTGCTCCCTCAGACGAATAGCCAAAAGCCTCAATAACTAACTTGCCGCTAATTCCCATCGCCTGCCCTATCACACCACCAACCTCTCACAAGCATCCTTCACCCTAGACGCGAATGCAGACTCCCGATCCGCCGTCATCACCAACTCATTCATCGCCCGCGTCATCCCCACATACAGCACGCGCGCCTGCTCATTCGCGTCATGGCTGGCATAGGGCATCTGCCCAAGCCCAGGAATCGCCACCACCGGAAACTCCAGCCCCTTGCTGCCATATAGCGTGAGCACGTTCACGCTGTCGTTGTCGTGCTTGCTCAGCCCTGCGCTCGCCGGCACCTTGGCCGCGGCCAGATGCCGGGCCACCTCTTCCCGCTGCGCTTTGCGATACGTGAGCACGGCCATATCGCGCCACGGCGTGCCGGCTTCGTTGGCCGCGCGCAGGCGATCGGCCACGTAATCCAACTCAGCTTTGAAGCTCGGCAAACGAATGAACTCCGGCGCCTTGCCGTGCCGCCCCGCCGTCTCCGGCAGGATGAGCGGCGCGCCATCTTCTTCGGCCTCTTCGGCGGTCAGCAGGTCGTTGGCAAACGCGTAGGCCACTGCCAACACTTCGGCGCTGTTGCGGTAGTTGAGCTTGAGGATGGTGGTGCGCCCGCGCGCCTGAATGCCGACGCTGGAAAAGCTGAACTTGAGCTTGCGGGACTTTTGATAGATGTCTTGCGCGCTGTCGTACATGACGAGCACGGAGTTGGTTTCTGGGTCCACCATCTGCACGACGAGCCGCAGCCATGCGGGGTCGAAATCGTGGCCTTCATCGATGAGCAGGGCGCTGTATTGGCCGGCGGGCACTTGGCCTCGATTCACGCCGTCGATCACGTTCTGCGCCAGCACCGCGAAATCTTCATCACGCCACGGCGCAGGCGGCTTGTCGAGTTGGTAGGTCGCCGCCATGTCCGAACACCAGCCGTGGAACGTGCGCACATGCACCTTTTGCGACAGCCCCTTGTGCTCCATCCACCCCGTCAGCTTTTGCGCGAGCGGGCGGTTGAAGCACAACACGAGCACAGGCTTGGCAGACGCTTGCGCAAGAAACTCTGCGCGATAGCCAAGGATCATCGTCTTGCCTGAACCGGCCACACCGTGGATGACGCGATGCCCATCCCCCAGGCTTCGGGCGAGTTGTTCCTGCTGCAAATCCATCACGCGGATGAGATCGGGAATAGCTGGGCGGGCGCCCTGCGTAGCCGACTCGTCATCTGCCTCAAACAGGCTGCCTTGGCGGCTGACGATGCGCACATCTGGGAAGAGGTGCCAGCGAATGCGGTCGATCTGCGGCAGTTGGAGCAGGCAACGGAACGGCTGCGTGAACATGTTCCAGAGCTGCTGCTGGAAGGCCTCCGGGTCGGCCGAATCGGTCATCTCGTCCTTGCAGATGACGAGGCGGCCGGGCATGACGTCTTGCATGCCGGAGGTCTCGAACTCCTGGCGCGAGATATTGGGTAACACCAGCCCGTGGCCGTAGGGCATGCACAGCTTGCCGGCGTATTTGCTGGTGGCGGGCTCCACGAGCAGCGGATCGCGCTTGAGCATGTCCACCGTGGCCGTCATGAACTCGCGCGATTTGAGCAGCGGGTTCACATCCTTGTGGAGCCGGCCATCGAATTCGGCTTCTACCAATTGCGGGTCGAGCCGGATAATGCTGCCGATTTTCCAGTCCTTGACTTCCAGCGCCAGCAAACCCCGGTGCGGATTCAAAATCAGGAAATCTGGCCGCCTGCGCTTAATGCCGACCGTGACGTCGTACCAGCACAGATAGTCGTCCTCAAGACATGCTTCGAGCCGCCGGGCAAAGCGTTTCTCGCCCGATGTCATGCGCCCCAGGCAGCTACTCAAGCTGGGGATAAGTGTTGCCATACCGCCCCTTTAGATATTTTGGACTAGGCGCTTTTTTTGATAATGGTGAATATAAGCAGCGCGCCTGCCTTTTTCGGGAAACAGCATAGGTGATGGAGCCCCATTCCGCCCGCCCCAATTAGTGGGGTATCGACAGGGTTTTTGATTTGAATGGGGTGGAAGACAAACGCCAGTCAAGCGTTCTTCTGATTATGAAAATCAGAATTTAATATGAAGCATCACGGCCAGCCGCGTAGGAGCACGGCCGGCGACTCAGCATCCTGCAGATGCCGGGTACGTTTCCTTAGTGCTCGGCACCGTGCTGGCTACCGCCAACCGGCGCAGTGCTGCTTGCCTCCTGGCTCCGCTGCCGCCATTCCGACCACAACAGCCCTTTCCCGCTCGGATTTGCCCGAGCGTATTCATGGAATGCATTCAGGAATTCAAGCCGGTCTTCCTGCAGAGCCATTTTGTAGGGCTTGTCGGCGTTGATCGTTGACATCTGATAGTCATAACTGAACACGGCTTGGCGCTTGATGATGTCTTCGGCGGGCAACCGCGTTGCGTTATGCAGCATGTCGTACAGCGTCATGAACGTTGTCGTGCGTCCACGGCCGCCAAGACAGTGAACGTGGATTCCCGCGCCTTCGGGCATCTCGCGGACAACCTTGAGGAAGCGATCGACCTCTTCCCGGCGGGGGCGGCTATGGTCGGTAACGGTCAGTCGACGATAGTTGGCTCCGGCGCCTTCCACCAACTCGCGTTCGCTGACCACCTCTGGCCGCTTCAGCACGATGCGATGCGGCTGTGCCACCCCTTTTCTGAGATCAAGCGACCTGACCACCGAGATCTCATCCTGCTGCTGCAGCTTCGTGATCAGGTCCGCCTCGCTGCGCAGTACTTCTTCATGGGATAGCCCGACGTTGGCCCAGTCTCGACGGCCGCGCAACGTGATGGGATGCCCGCTGGCAATGGCATGCGATTCCTCGCGCAGGTCGACGAAGTAGAGGGTTGGGGTGCCCATCGCCGCCATAATTCGCTGGACTTGGCCTTTTGACGAGATGCCTTCACTTCCTGACAGGCGCAGGGTCTGCATTCCCGTTGTGTTGATGGAAGCCGGTAGGCCCCCGAGGTCGTTCGTGCATCGGAAGAACGACAGCGCGCTTGCGTCGGCCTTGGGGGTGCGATCGTATGCCAGTACTGGCGACGTTTCTCGCTTGGGAATCGACAGTCGAAGGGAGGGGATTCCGGGCCCGACGGGGCCACTGGTGTCTTCGAACATGGCCTCGTCGGCTGACGCCGCGGCCGCATGGCTGGCTTCGGCGGTCGATGGGCTCGCCGGGCGCTTTTTTCGCGGTTGCAAATCGAGTTCGGGCGATGCGGACCGCTTCCTCTCATGCGTTGGCGAGTGCGAGCTTGAAGGGGGCGACGACGCGGGGCTTCTTGCGCCCTCAGTCGTGTCAACGTGTGCCGCCGCCGGGGGAGTACGGGAAGAGATAGATGTCATTGATCGTTTCGTTCCGTCTGAGGTGTGGAAAGTCGTCCGTTCGACCCCAGTCCGTTGGACCCAGGTCGCGGCTCGATCGAGATGGCGCTTTCTTGGAAAAGACGAGCGATGGGCGAAGCAGTCTCTTCGGAATGGCGGCGGCAATCGTCAGTGGCGCCGAAAAATGGGCACGTTCAGCGAAAATGCCGTGTCGCCCAGCCATTATGTGAACGCTACGCGGTAGTGGTATGTGTAGGCATCGGCAAAACCGAGCGAGCGGTAAAGGCTGCGCGTATGGCTGTATCGGGCGATGCTCAATTTGGCGCAACACGTTTTCGATGAAGAAAAATCGCCGCCGATATACGATCAGCCCGTGATTGCCCTCTTAAAACCATTACCTATGCGAATCGCCGCCCTCTCCGATATTCACGGCAACCTGGCCGCACTCCACGCGGTACTGGAAGACATACAAACCCAAGCCGTCGATTTGATCGTGAACCTCGGCGATATTGCGTCGGGGCCGCTACAGCCGCGCGAAACCGTCGACGTATTGATGGCGCTGAACTTGCCGACCATCCGTGGCAACCATGAGCGGCAAGTCGTGGAGGGCGAGCCCGCCCGCATGGGGCCGTCGGATCAATACGCGTTTGGGCAATTGCGGGCGGATCAGCTTGCATGGTTTGCCAGCCTGCCGGAGCAGCGGGCCATCGAAGACGACGTGCTGCTCGTCCATGGCTCGGCCGAGAGCGACCTGACGTATTTCTTGGAGACGATCACCGAACACGGTTGCCGCGCGGCCACGCATGACGAGGTGCTATCACGCGCCACCCACGCCGACGCCAAGCTCGTGCTCTGCGGCCATACCCATGTGCCGCGGGCGATGACGCTTGCGGACGGTCGCTTGATCGTCAACCCCGGCAGCGTCGGCCTGCAGGCGTATCGCGATGCGCATCCGATTCCGCATCAGATTGAAATGCACAGCCCGCATGCGCGCTATGCCATCGTGACCCAGCGGGCAGGCGTGTGCGCCGTGGAGTTTCGCGCGGTGGACTACGCGTGGGATGAGGCGGCGGCAGTTGCTGAAGCGCACGGGCGGCCGGATTGGGGGGTGGCGTTGCGTACGGGGCGGATGGGGGCGTAGCGCGATATGCAGACATGCGCTTTACCGCCGCACGGTGAATCCACGTTTGCCGGAATGGGCGATATCGAATTGACCACGCCCGACGGCCGCCACCAAATACGGTTGCCTTACGAAGGGGAGCCTCCCCATGGGGATTCCTATCACGCCATCTGGATCGACGGCGTTCGCGCGCCCGGCCATGCGTGGGGCTGCCAGTTTGCCTGCACGGCGAACTCACGTTTTCTGGCAATGAGCTGGATGGCAATCCGGTTTGAGCGGAAGACAACGGTATTCGATCTGGTGGAAAGGCGGTATTTTGTGCTGCCTTTCTACATAAGCAACTTTTGCTTCTGCTGGCCCCGGCTGGAGGGGGCAGAACCCTCGTCGGAAAGTCGCACGTACACATTCGACGGCACAGAAACCTGGCACACCTACTAACAACAGTTGCAAACCCGATATGCGCCTCTATCAAAAACTCCTTGTCGCGCTTGGGATTCTCGCGCTGCTCGCTGGCTGCGATCAGAAAGCAATGCTGGATAAGTTCACTCCCAAAGAAGAAGCCGCCATCGCGCAGCGGGTGCTGTCTGATGTGATTGCCAAGAACTTCAGCGCGGTGGACAGCCAGCTTGATCCGAGCATCCGAACACCGGCCACGCGTGGTTTGCTTGAAAAAATGGCCGAGGCGTTTCCCACCGCCCAGCCTGCAGCGGTCAACATCGTGGGCGCGGAAACGCGTACCTTCAACGGCGTCACCACTTACAACCTCACTTACGAATACGCGTACCCGCACGCATGGCTGCTTGCCAATGTCATGTTGCAGCGTAAGGATGGGCAGCTCCGCATCATTGGCCTGCACGCGTATCCCGAAAAGCAATCGCTGGGCGAAACCAACGCCTTCCGGTTGGCGGGCAAGGGCTTTACGCACTACGCCGTGCTTGGGCTGACGATTGCGATTGCGTTGTTCGTCATTTATGCGCTGGTGGTCTGCTTTCGAACGCCGGTTGCCAAACGCAAGTGGCTGTGGCTGCTGTTTGTAGCGCTTGGCTTCGTGCAGTTTTTCTTCAACTGGACCGACGGCACCTTCACCATCCGGCCGCTCAGCATCGCATTCCTGGCATCCGGCTTCTATCGTGCCGGGCCGTACGCTCCGATCATTCTCAGCTCAAGCATCCCGGTTGGGGCGATTGTGTTTCTGCTGCGTCGGCGTGCGTTGCTTGCCCGTCATAGTGGGGCGGTCGCCACCGTACAAGAATCAACCTGACACCAAAGCATTCGCGCGTATCAAGAGCTACACCTCATAACAAAACGTTCTGAACCCACATGAGGCTCTATAAGAAATCCCTCCTCGCACTGCTGTGCGCAGTCTCCGCAGTGTCTTACGCCGCGGATGCCACACCATCCGCACCAAACGCGGCGCCAACCAAGCCATCAAAGAAGCGCAAGAAGTGCGATTGCGCCTCCCAAAATGAAGCGGCTGCCCGCAAAGCGCTTGTGTCGAAGGGACTCGATCCGAATTCAGCACAAGGACAAGTCATATTGCGGTTCGCCCAGAAGCTGGCTGACGACCCGAAACTAAGCAAACGCGTGCTTGACTCAGGAGAAAACGGGCCGTCCCGATGGGGAGCCAAGCTCTCTCCCGAAGAGCGGTTGCGCTTCCTGCAGCTGATGAAGGCGTCGGTGACAGCCACGCCCGGTGACTGCAAGGCGTTCCTCGACTCGCAGAAGGAGCAAGTAGACGCCGCTCAGTACCTGCCGCAGCTGTCGCCACAAGCGCTTCAGAGTGCGATCGACATGACTGAAATCGCGATCCGGCACGAAGCGTCCGACGACGACACGAGTGACGGCGGCTCGATTACCGAGCGATTCGAAGCCCACAAGTTCCTGCTTTCTGGACTGGAGGCGAGCTTAAGCGATAAAGCTTCACCGCCGCTGGATCAATGCGAACGCATTGGCCTGCTGGTCGATCACGTCAGCTCAGCGGCCGAACCAATGCAAAGTCGCGCCTCGCTTGCTCTGCTTCACATTCTGGAATATCAACCATCCGCCCCGCGCCAGGTTTTGCGCCAACCAGAAACCTATTTGAACGAGGCATTTGACGAGCGCGTGTTGCCTGAATCGATTCGCCGCGCCTTGCCGCCTGACGGCAGTCATCCACTTCCTTTCAAACGTGCCGTCTTCGATGTGGAATGGGTCAACAAGGCGGAGCCAGCGAGTTCGCAGCGCCTCACTGGCACGATCATCAATCGGCGCAACAACGGGGTCGTCGCTTCGATCTTCGCCCCTGTAACGCCAAACAAGGAAGCCGACTGGACGATATTCTCCCTGGCCTACGGCACCGCGAGGCTGCGCTCACATCTCGTCGATCCGGCAATCACCGCGTCTCAAACCAATCTTCTGGACGCTGCCGCCCTGGTCGCAGCCAACGGGCCGTTCAGGGAAGGAGCAACGCTGCACATTCCCATGCCCCAGCCAGATGCAAGAGGAGAGAAGGAGCGTAAGTGCACGGTCGGGCGTGAGCGACCCGCATCAACGGTCTTCGACAAGCTGACCGGTTCCGCCATCGACCTGCATTGCAAGCAAACTTCGTCGGAAGGCGTAGTGACGCAGCTCCATGATGTATGGCTCACGGACTATCACCTCGATATGGGCCTGTCGGCAGAGAACCAGTACGGCAAGATCGAGACGGTGATCCATGGTGTGACGGTCGAATAGCGCGATGTGCAGACATACCGAGCCTTGTCCTATTTCATGACAAGGCGGACCTAACCCGCTGTCTTTCCCGTGAAGGCGGAAACCCAACGCAGTCAATGCCACTGGGTCCCACCTTCGCGGGGAAAAAAACGTTAGACGCTGTCCTGAATTCGACGTCTTCGGGTCACCAATTCCCCATCAGATACAGCAAGGATAGGAGCGTTGCGGGCACCGAGTCTTAGCAAGCACCGGTGCCCGCACGGTACGCCCAACCTAGACCGCGACAGCCTCGTCCTGGGTGCTAGGTTCCGCAGGTGCCGTCGAGGTATCGCTCGCGAGGACCGAGAACGAGGGCGCCGCCGCTGCCGCGTCGCCGTCGGTCACAGACACCATGTAGTTGTCCCACGCTTGCGCATCGCCACTCGATGTTGTTAGCGCGCGATAGTAGAGCTTGTCGTTCGACGACAACGCAGCCCATGCATCGGCAGACAGCGTGTACGTCGGATCGGTCATGCGCGCTTGCGCGTTCGAGTCGTTCCACGAGGCATAGAAGTTCGACGATTGACGCGCACTGCTATTGCCGAACAGCGCGGGGTCGGCCGCCAGCTCCACCGCGTAGTAGCGATTCGATCCTGTCGTTATCTGAAACGTTGGCGGCTGCCCGCCACGCTGGACTGAACTCGGCCCGGCGATCGTCGGCGCGACCTGCTGCGTGCCTTGCTGTTGCGACGTATCGCCAGCGCCGCCGCTAGTTCCTGTGCTGTTGCTCGTGGTGGTGCCAGTGGCGGTACCTGCCGTGCTCACGATCGTCAGCGGCCGCGCGGCGGTAAACACAGGATCATCGGGCCCGACCGTGAAGTAGTTCGGCGTCTGCGTTGCGGGCATCAGCGCAACGATCGCCTTGTGGAACTGCGGCAGGTTCCCCGCGAACGACCCGCTGTTCCAGACGTTCAAGAGTTTCTCGGTGAACAGGCCGTTTTTCTGCCCATCCTGCGACACCTGATTATCCTGACACCCAGAGATCAGAATGACAGAGGCTGTCGGCTCTGCGCGCGCCGTCGCCCATTGCCGCGCCTGGTATGCCTCCAGGTTGCTGTTGTAGACGTGCAGCGCAAGCTCGGATGGAATCGCGCGCCCGAGCAGCGGCGCGAAGTTCTCGGGGGCATTGCGCGTGGCACGCCCCTCCGTGATCGCCGCGCCATACACGATATTGAACGCCTGGGCCGCCGGATCGTTGGCGTGCCGAGCCACGCCGCGCAGCGGCATCGACGTTGGCGCGCTCAGGAACGGCAGGTTGTTCGTCACGATCAGATCGCGGATCACCGTGCCGCTATGGCAACTGTCCGAATAGACTTCGACGCGCACGCCGCTGGCGAACTGACTCCACAGGTTATAGAGCTCGTGCCCAAGCACCATGCGGTCGTAGGCCACCCAGGTGTCGTCCATGCCGTCGGGCGAATCACCGGTCGGGTCTGGCACGCGGCCGCCGTGTCCGGAGTAACTGATCAGGAACGTGTCGCCCGATTTCAATGTCCGCGCAGCCTGGCCGATCGCGGTCAGGATTGCATCGGCAGTGGCCGCTTCCGTGATCAGCTGCGTTGGCGTGAAACCTTGCGCCACGGCAATCGCCTGCATTGCGTTGGCATCGTTGACGCAGCCAGCGAGGGTGCCTGCCCAGCCGTTGTACTTCGACGCATCGACGCTATTCAGGCCGATGTGCAGTGAGAGTCCTTGTCCCATGACGGATTGCTCCTTTCGTTGTCAACACATCACAAGCGGTCAGCTGTGATGCCGATTACCGCGCCTTGGCTCAGATTCCAGTCGTACCAGGCGGTTTCTGTCGTCCCATTCGCCGTTGTCTTCACGAGCATGAACTGCAGCGCCTGCTGCGCGAGATAGTTCGTGATCGGCAGCGTGAACGTGACCGTCGCTACAGCGGCTTCCGCCAACGCGGTCTCCTCCACTTGATCGCCCGCCTTTAGCTTCGAGCGCACGGTCAGCGTCCTGAGTTGGTGGTTGGCGAAGTTCACCTGATTGATGAACGTCGCCGTCACCGTGACGTTCTCGATGAAGATGTCGACTTCGTCGATGGTCATCGCCGATGCGAGCCGGGCGTCGGTAACCACCGTGGCCGTGCCCGCGGAAGCCTGGACGGGCATCGATGCACCGGGCGCAAGCACGCTGTTGACGGCCGAGACAACAACGTTGCCGTTCGCGTCGATCGCCGCCGCATCCAGCACGTTGACGGGCTGCTGCGTGCGGTTGGTCAGCTGCCATTGGCCTTGAACTGCCTGCGCGACGACCGGCCCGGTGTCCGCCGGCCCAACGACATCGCCGGACAGGCTCGCGGCAGCGGTGAGCACCGTGCCATCCGGCAGCGTGAAGGTGACGCTTCCATCCACGCCATTGCGCTCGATCGCGGTCGTCAGGATGGCGGCGTCCGTCATCGACATCGTGACGGTGAAGGCATCCACGGCAGCCAGCCACTCGGGCGTCGCGACGCCGTCGGGCACCGCCCACGCGTGGGTGATCGACGCGCCGACGAACGGATCGGTTGGCAACACGATGCTCGGCACGACAGTGGCCGGCACCTGATCGCGCAGGGCGCGGCGCAGCAGCGCCATCTGGTAGGCAGACACGTCGGCAACGAGGGTCGCCGCAATGAAGTAGCGGTCCTTGGTCGGGTCGGGGTCGAGCACGCCATACACCATCAGCATGGGCCGGTACGCCTTGTCTGCATCGAGCGCGGAGTACCTGCCGACACGATATGTGGTGGGCATCACGAGAAAGCGCCCAGGCTGCTGCAGCGAGCGATAGACACGGTAGGCGGGATCACGCAATGCGTCGATCTCCGCGAATGCCTTGGTCGACGTCTCGCCGAGCCGAAACGCGTCCTGGCAGCCGACAGAGGTAAGCTGGCCGTTCGCGCCCTGCTGCGCGTATTGCGCACCATACTGCGCGCAGGGAAAGGCCAGATCGACCACGTTCTCGCGCACGATCGAACGTGTCATCAAGCGTCTTCGGACGGGAACCTGCGGCGCCACGATCGGTGCCGGCGGCAAGAAATGGACGATGCCCGGTGCGAGATGCACATGGCTCGTCGCAGGCGACACCGCAGCAACGGGATGCAAGCTGGCCGCCGCGATGGACGCCGCAGCCACGCTGCGCTCCTGCGCGTCGCGGTTCGGCGCCTCGACGTGGTACTGCACGGACGCGGTGGGCCCGACGACGGTCAGCTCCTGTGCCACGACGTACGGCCTGTCGATGACGCGGGGCAGCTGCATGCGGCTGGGCACGACCGCTGTTTCGACGAGCTTGCCGCCGCCGACGATCTCCACGTCCAAGCCGACGGACACGTTCTGATAGGCCGCAAACGTGTAGTCGATGACGAGCCGTGCAGCGGTGCCGCCACCGCCGGCGGGATACGCGAGCGCGCTGTAGGCAAGCCGCGCCCAATCATCAAGCAGCGCGATCGAAACGACGAGCGTATTGCCGTTCTGCGCCACGGTGCCCGGAAAGCGCTGCACCGATTGCGCCTCTGCACCGCTCTGCCGGTAGGTGAGTTCGAGTGCCGCGCTGAGGCCGCCCAGCGGCACCGGCTGCTGCGATAGATTCGGCAGCGACGCGACCGACGCCGTCGTGGCGGCCGGCACTTGCGCAGCGAGGGTGACGCGCAGCGTCGCCGAGATGCCCGGCTTCAATCCTCCTGGCCCAATTGTCGCGCCCGTCGCCGCGTACACAAACGCGAACGGTGCGGTGGCCGGGTCGTCGCGCGGCGTGGGCATGACCAGCGCGAACGTCGGCGCATACCAGTAGAGGTTGGCGTCGAGCGCGTCCTTCCAATAGACGCCGGCGGGCTGGTCAACCAGAGGCAGGTGCTGGCTAGGGGCGTCACCGTCGTCGGATGTCGGGGTGACGGGGAAACGGGCATCGGCCAGAAGCCAAAACTGCGTGTGGTCGTCAATGCGTGTGCCGTGCGCCAACGCACCGCCCGGGATCAGGGCAGCAGCCGGCGTGTGGACAGCGGCCGGCGCCATGACTTGCGGGATCGCCACGAACTGATGCGCCATCGCGACCATCGCCATGCCCGCCCTTGCGTCGCGTGACGCCGGGCCGTCGCCGGTCTTCAGATTGCCGGCAAGCCACGGCGCCGGCCGCGTCGTCCCGTCGGCTTGCGTGATGACAAGCGACACGTAATCCCGTCGGTCGAGCCCGTCGAGCACGCCGCCGAGCAGCCGGTCGAGCGTGATCTCGGTGATCGGTACCGGGTGGGGTGCTTCGACTCTCGCGCCAACACGCAGCGACGACGGTGCGCCGTCCAATGCGTGCAGCACGTCCAACGCCTCGTGCGCGCCCAGGTATGTGCCAAGCGAAACGCGATCGGCGCGACCCAGCAGCGCGAAGGCGCGGTAGACATGCTGTCCGTTGCGCAGGAACGCTTCACCCGTGCGAATGAACAAGGCAGCGCACGGCTCGCGCAGCCGTTGTTCTGCGAATGCGAGCGCATCGGCACCGGCGCAGAGCGTACAGACCAGCGCCAACGACCCGCCCACGACAAGCGGTGCAATCGACTCGTCCGCCGGCGTTGGCGCGCGAGCCAGCACCAGCGTCAGCGCCACACGCGGCCGGCCTGCCCCGTCGCGGGCCAGGCCAAGGCTCTCGCGGATGCAGCGGCAGGGCTCCCCGTCGGTAGGATGCACGAGGAGCCGCTCGCCCGATGGGCCGATCAGGCGGCTCCAGCCCAGACTCGAGCCCGGTGTCGCCGGCGGCGCGCGGTGAACCAACATGGGTCCGCTCTCAGGCGCTCTTTGCTGGCAGGAACGAGTCGAACGTCACATGGTCGTCGACGCTCTCGCTGGCCGCGCGCGATGCGGTACCCGTCTGTGGCGGCGCACTGCTCCACCCTGAGACGTCACCATATCCACGCGACTGACCACCCTGCCCCTGCGCCCCCGCCCGAACCGAGGTGGGCGGCGGTACCGCGTGCAGCGGCGTCGACGGCGGCTTGGCCGGCGTACTCCCTGGCATGCCGCCCGGTTGCGCTTGCGTCGGTGCGAAGGCCGTCAGCGGTACGTCCTTGGTCACCACGTTCGGATCATCCGGTGTGGGCACCGTGATCATCAGGCCGCCGCTGCCACCGGTCGAGATCGGCGTCTGCATCGACCACTGCTGGCCGTGGCTGAAGAGGGAGCCTTTCACGATCACGCGCACTGAATACTCGAATTTCGGCACAAAGCCCTTCTGCCCGGTGTAGACGAGCCAATACCGGGGCTGATCCTGGTCGTCGTACTTAAACGTGAACTTCACGGGATCGCGATCCTTGCCATCGTCGCGTTTGCCGAGCGCGCGCAGCGTGACCTCGACATACTGCGTGTTGTCGGTCAGCGTCGTGCCAAGGCAAATCGGCCCCACCGCCAGCGTTCCGGCTTCCTCGACGCGCACTTCGACGGTGATGTTGTTGTCGGGCGTGCCGACATCGGTCGGGTCGAGATCGACGATGCTTTTTTCGACCTGCACCCGCACGAACGGGTTTTCGAGCTCGCTGGGTGGCTCGGAGAAGTGGATCTGCCGCTTGAGAAAGAGCTTGTCGGGCGTCCAGCCGGCGGGCGGATTCGCGACGTCGGTCGTCTGCTTCATCGCGACGGCCGTGTTCCATTGCGCGTTCGGGCCGTCTGCCGGGCCGAAGACGTGCCCATCCCACTCGAGCGTGCCGCGCGCATTCGGGTATCCCGTCTGGACGGAGATGAATGCGACAGGCTCGCCGATCCACTTCTGCGCCGGGTCGGGCCAGTTCACGACAGGCTTCACGATCCGCGACACCTTGCGGTCCCAGTCGGTCAGGTCGACGTTCGTGAAGTAGACCTTCTCCTTCGACGGGTCGGCCTTGATCGCGTCGGCAATGCCATCGAGCGTGCCGTTGACCTGATACGGCTGCAGGTACGCCATTTCCTTCGTCTCGTGATACTCGAGATGCAGATGCGTTTTCTGCTGCCGGATCTTCAACGCACCGCCGAATCCGCCGAAGACGCCACCGAGCAGCCCACTGCTCGCTTCCGCGGGCTGTTCGTTGAACGGCGCGGGGTCGAAGATCACTTGCTTGGCGGCGTCCATGAACTTGTTGAAGATCAAGTCACTGCGCTTGTCCATGTACTCCTGCAACTGCTGTGCACCAGGCAGCGATTGGTCAATGAACGTATGCACTTCAATGTCGCCGCTTTCCCGCAAGCTGTCGAACTGCACCTTGACGTCGGCGCTCCAGATGAGACCGCCGGCATGCGCAGCGGCGGAAAAATGCTGTTGGATGCGGTCCCAGTCGCCGACGATGTCGATCGTCATCATCGGGCTGACGACACGCACCTGCATGTTCTCGGTCACGAACATCGGGGCCGTGCCCATGTGGAAGCCGTTGTAGGCGATGGCCGCCGGAATGCTGCCGAGCAGCGCGCTGAATGGCTTGTCGGCGTTGGGGTCGATTGTGCCTTTGCCTTGCCCATCGAGCCGCACGTACATCGGGTCGATGTTGGAACCACGGTAGCTTGCGGGCACGCTGCGGGGCATCGCGCGCGAGGGCGGCGCCGAGCGTAGCTGCGCGATCACTGGCGCGGCGCCGGCGACGCCACTCTTGCCTGGTGTCGCGGCTGGCACGCCGCCGTCCGCGCCCGGCAGCGTGTTCGAGAGCACGCAGTTGTTGTCGACGATGGGCACGAAGATGAACTGCGGCGTGAGCCGGCTCGTATAAGCCCAGAGCGGGTTGCTGTTGTTGCGCACGAACTCGGTCAATTGCTGATGCGCCTCGTTGAGCACCTCCGCTGGCGGTGCGGCCACGGTCGAGAACGTCAGGAGACCACCGGCCACTTCGTTGTCGTCGCTCGATTCGCCGACGGTGGTGCCGTGCGAGCGGATACCAACGAAATGCACCATCCCGAACTTGTAGTCGCCGTTGTCCTTTTTCGCCAGCGTGACCTGCTCGGGAAGCCAGTAGTAGATCGGCGCTTGTCCTGCACGCTGGAGCATTTCGTTGTGAGCATCGGGCCAATAGCTGATCGTATGCCCCGACTTCGTGATGACCTGGTTGCCCGCGGCAAAGAGCGGTCCTATCGGTGTAGCCATGTTTTGACTCCTCGTGGGATTCGTCAGTGATGGATCCAGGACTCGACTTGCACGGGCAGGAGGACTCCCGCATCGGCGAACTGGAATTGAGGAAGAGACCGCTTCGCGTGGGCGTTAATCCGATCACAGCTGATAGCCATGGCTCCACTCCCTTGCACCGCCCAGCAAAAGCGACCTACGCAGGATCGTCGGCAACGGGTTTCAGTCCGTTGCTCTGACGCCTAATTGGTCAAGTGCGTGCAACACCCGGTGCGCTGGCTGGCCGCGCGGCGCGACCAGCATTTATTGATGCGACGCCAACAACGCTCCGCCTGCGCAGCGTCGCAGTCTTGTCATTTCAAGGAGGGCCGTCAGGTCCTGGCGCGGTGTCATCTCGACTGCCATTCCGCCGCGCAGAGGTTCCGGTGCGACACGATTTCGACACCGCCCTGACATCGTTTCAAACTGCCCCCCGTGATGTGTACCCACAGCGTAGAAGACGGCACGGGAAGCGCAATAGCGTTGTGCTTAACTCTGACTTGCTCAGAAATTCACTATCGGCTGCTGTACAGAAACCCTGTGCGACCAGGCAACCGTTTGCCGCAAGAACGCTGACTGTTCAACCATCTCTAAGCTCAAGTTTCTTCATCGATCCATAGGATTGAACGCTGGCCGGCTCGGCAACGACAGGGGTACGACGGCCTGCACTGCCGGCGGTCTGGCGGGCTTCTGAATGATGAAGACAGAACTCTGCCACGCTGGTTGGCAACACTGCGCGGGCGCGCCATCGTTGAGTCTTGGTTGCGGCAGATCTAGGGGCGCGCGTTTTGCCCCCAGCCCCTAAGCATCCGAATCACTATCCGTATCGTGTTCAAACGTCAGCCGGTTCTTGCGTGAACGTGTGATGGACGTGCCAATGCCGGCTTGCATCTGACGATCGACGTTTTCGTCGTGATCGAACCCCATGCGGCCGGCCCGCGACAGCCACGCGGGCCCGCGGTGCACCTCGGGCTTGGCTTCGAGTTCATCCGCGCAACTGCTGCACGGCCGCATCGTGCCGGCGAGCTGCTCGGTCTCCACGCGCGTGCTGTGTTTGCTGACCATGTGGTCATTGATGCGACGTTCGGCATGTAGATCGACGGGGTAAGTGCGCGTCGGCACCTCGAAGCGGCGCTCGGCAATCGCGGCCAGCACAGCATCTGACGCCGAGCCAACGTGGGGGTCGGAAGCCGGGTCCATGCGACGCAACAACTTGGCCTGATGGCGGGCAAGCCGATCCTGGTTGTCGATGCGTGACGGCGCCGGCTTTGCGAGCAACCGTTCAAATTCAGCCGACGCCAGGAAGCTGCGAATCTCTTCGTTGACGGTCGAGACGTTGGACGATACGACGACCGAGCGGCGGGTGGCGTCGAAATAGCATTGCACCTCCACGCTTTTCGGAAAGCGCTGCCGCAGCATGGAGCTGAGCCAGCGCAGCGGCTGCCGCTGCCGGTCGGGTTCGTAGTTGCGCGGCGGGTGCACGAGTTCGCGGTTGGGCCGGTAGATCTCAGCGAGTCGTTTGGGGACGTTCGGGCCCGGGTCCACCGTGTTGGGCTTGACGATCAGCACGCGGTCGGGGGCATGCCCGGCACCCCCTATCTGCAGCGCTTTCATGGCCGGCCGTGCACTTGCACTTGTGCTTACGTTTGACTGCTCAGCCGCCGCTGAGCTCGACGGCGCATCGGCGGCGCCCTCGATCTGCCCGCGCAGGCGTTCCAGCAATCGGCCCAGGCGCGCGGAAGCATGGGTATCGACACCCTCCAGCATCTGCTCGATCACGGGCCGGTCACGCACCGCGCCGCGCTCGTCGAGCAGTGCCCGGACCCACGCGCGCGATACGCCAATCTCTTGCGCGACAGCAAACATAGCCGCGTTGGGCTGCTGTTCATCGCGCATCCGTCGGGCCACCTCAGCCACTTGATGCAAGTGGTTGCCCACGCGGTGGAGAAAGTCATCGGCCGTAATGCCGACCTTGGCCAGGGTGGGGTCTTCCGGCGCGGCCGGGGCCTGCGGTGGTGCCGGTAGCAAGGCAGCCTGGTCCGCATGGCCCAGCGCCCGCAGTGCGTTGCCTAGTGCTTGAGCGTGCTCGGCATAGCCTGGCATGTCGGCAATCTTGTGGAGCTGTTTGAGCCGGTTGTCCGGCGCGATATGCACTGCCAGCGAGGTCGCTGCGACGCCAAGCGTGAGTGCAGTGGCACCGCGTTGCGCTTTCGGGTCGGCGGCGATCTTGGCGAGAAACTGGGCGATGGTGTCGGCCCCGATTTCCTGCGCGCGGGTCGCTTCAAGCGGCATGGCGGCGGCCGTTTCTGTGTGGCCGAGTTCGTTGAGCAATCGCACGATTTCGTCGCGCTCTTCCGCATAACCGGGCAGGCGCGACACGTTGGTGGCCGGCTTGCGCAGGCGGCCATCGGCGTTGACCCAGGCCAGCACATGGTCCTTTTTCGCATCGACAAGGTCATACAGCGCCCCTTTGAGCGACGGGTCGTCGCGCCGGCCTTCCGCCTTCGCTTGCGCGCGTTGGCGGATCACGCGCAGGCAAGCAACCAGAATGTGGGCATCAAAAACGGTGCGCGCCGCTGCAGGTTCGGGAAGCCGCGCATCCTGGCCGATCACGCCCAACTGCCGCAACTGCGTTTCAATGCGCCCACGCCAGTCGGCGTAGTCGGGCAGCTTGGCGAGGCGAGTGGCGAGGTCTTCGCGTTGCCAGGTGGGGGGCGACTGCCAGCGCGCCAGAGTCTTGTCGGATACCGGCTTGCCCGCCAGCCGGTCGCCCAGCAGTTGATGCACGCGCTGGGCGGTCAATGCCTGCCGCTCGCGGCCCGTGTTGACTGCGGGGCCCAGGGCTGCCAGCGCGTCAGCCTGTTCACCGTGCCCCAGGCGCCGTAGCGAAGCGGTGATGGCATCGGCGTGCGCCTCAAAGTCGGGAAATGCCCGCACGCGGTCCTCCTGCCGGAGCGCGCCGCCCGGCGCAACGTAGTGGGCCATCGCAGAGGAGTCCAGATCGGCACCGATCGACACCAGCGGGCGCATCGGATCATCCGCAAGCATCTTGAGCGCGGCTGCAATCAACGCTGCGCTCATCTTGGTTGGCTTGCGGGCCGGGGCACCGCTGGAGGAGGCGGCCGCACTTGAGGCGCCCACCTCCAATCGCGGCCGCTTGTTGGGCACGGCGGAGTGCGGTGCGGCAGTGCGTCTGATGGAGCCCGCCGGCGCCGGGCCCCGCCGTGCCAGCGCGAGCGGCGCATCCACCGGCCGCTGGCGCCCCACTGTCGGCGCCCGCTGGGGCGCGGGCGGCGGCGCACCATCGCCCGGCGAGGACGGGGGCGAATGCTGTTCGACTTTGCCAATGCTGCGAACCATGACAGGGCGCTCAGAAAAACTTGGGGGTGATTGACCTCCCACGCTATCGATGCGCACGCCCACGCCGGACACGCTTGGCGAAATGCTGCGCGCATGGGCGAAGCCAGCACAACCCTGTCGCACAGACGTGAACGGCCCGCCTACCGGTGCGGCCACAGGTAGCAGTACGCCTGACCACCCTCCAGGTTCGGCCCGACGGAGCCATCTTCGGCAATCTTCTTGACCCAGCCATTCGGATCTTGCGGCGTTGGCGTATCGCCGCAATTGTTGTGGACCCAATGGATGCCGCCCTCGAACGGCAGGCCACACACCTCCAGCGCATCGCCCACGGCGATGGTATTCAACGGCGCGGGCACCGTCTTGGCGTTCTTGCGGTAGCCCTGCGCAAAGACGTTGTCGATGGCGACGTCGTAGTCGTTGCCGTCGGCATCGCCGCGCAGGGTCAAATGGGTGTGAGACAGCTCGACGCCGTTACGGTACATCCCGTGCTTGAAGCGCGGCGGCGTAGTGACATGGCCGATCAGCAAGGTGCCCGCGGCCGCTTGGCAGTCTTGCGCTTCATCGGCAAAGGCGCCCACCGCAGGCACGGCAAGCGCAAGAAACACGGCCGCAAAACAGCACCCCCTGATAGCGTGGCCCTTACGCGCATACGAACGAGCAAAACGTGCAAACAACATGACGTGTCCTCCCAAGCACCTTCTGGTTGTTGTGACTGCATAGCGCAGTATTTATTGCTGATCACGCCGTTTGCAACAAAACATCTTGCCATCTGATCTGAATTAATTTCACTCTATAAACGATCTAAATCAATCGCTCGAAATACTATGGTAAACCGCGCCTTTGATTTAAATCTTTGCGCAAATAATAGGGTGTAGTTTTTTCAGCGATCACTTTTTAAAGCTGATCGATAGCATCGTGTAGGAGGCAGCAAATGAGCGGATTGGAAGCCATGGTTTCTGCCATGGAAGGTCTGGTGGGCGTTCGCGATACCGGCGGACATGACGTCAACAAAATCACCCAGTGGTATGGCATGAACGGCGAGCCGTGGTGCGACATGACCATCACTTACGCGGCGTATCACTCGGGCAATGCGGACCCAGTGTGCTTTGGTGGCCGGTTTGCCTACACCCCGGCACACGCGCAGGCGTTCCAGGCGCATGGCCAGTGGCACCCCGTGGATCACGGCGTTGCGGCGTCCGGCATTCGCCGCGGCGACATCATTTTCTTCGAGTGGTCGGGCGGAAAATCGATCGCAAAAATCGACCACGTGGGCCTCGTCACCGACGTCTCCGGCGACGTCGTACACACCATCGAGGGCAACTACGACCACATGTGCGGCCGCTTCAGCCGAACGGCGCATGACATTGTCGGCTTTGGTCGGCCGGCTTATGCCGCCAGCACGCCCACCAAGCCGGTCAAGCCACCGCTGCCGCCCGTGGTTCCAGCCAAAGACGAACCCTTTCCCGGCGCTGATTTCTTTAAGACCGGCAGAAAGAGCCCGATCATTGCGGCCATGCATGCTCGCTTAATCGCGGTGGGCTGCAATAACTACAAGAGCAATTTGAACGAAGACACATGGGGCACGGGCGATCAGGCGTCCTACGCCGCTTGGCAACGCAAGATCGGCTATTCCGGCAAGGACGCTGACGGGATTCCCGGCAAGGCTTCGTGGGATGCGCTACACGTGCCGAAAGTCTGAGGGGCATCGGGCATCGTAAAAAGGGCCAAGGCTCAATCGAGCCCCGGCCCTCCATTGCGGATTGCGTAGTGGATCAGGGTGGCGCGCTGGCTCAAGCCGCCGGCACGCCACTCAACCGGAAGAACGCCACCGCGCGGCTCAGTTGTTGGCCCTGCCCTTCCAGCGAAGTCGACGCAGCGGCAGCCTGCTCAACCAGCGCGGCATTCTCCTGGGTGACCTGGTCCATCTGCGTCACCGCCTGGTTGATCTGTTCAATACCGCGGCTCTGCTCCACGGAGGCGGCGGCAATCTCGCCCATGATGTCCGTCACGCGGCTCACCGCCCGGGTGACTTCGGCCATGGTCTTGCCGGCGCTCTCGGCCAGGGTGGAGCCGTTCTGGATCTTCTCCACCGAGGTGCTGATCAGGTCTTTGATTTCCTTGGCGGCACTGGACGAGCGCTGCGCCAGGCTGCGCACTTCACTGGCCACCACGGCAAAGCCCCGGCCCTGCTCGCCCGCGCGGGCCGCTTCAACAGCGGCGTTCAAGGCGAGGATGTTGGTCTGGAAGGCAATGCCTTCGATGATGCCGGTGATCTCCGCCACCTTGGCGGAGCTGTCGCGGATGTCAGTCATGGTGCTCACCACATTGCCCACAACGCTGCTACCGCGTTGTGCGATGTCGGATGCATCGGCGGCCAACGTGCAGGCCTGTTGCGCGTTGTCGGCGTTCTGCTTCACGGTGGAGGTCAGCTCTTCCATGCTGGACGCTGTTTCCTGCAGCGACGATGCCTGCTGCTCGGTGCGCGAAGACAAGTCTTGATTGCCGCTAGCGATCTGCCCCACGTCGCTGGCAATGCCATGCGCCGCTTGGCGGACCTGGTCGATCAATTGCACAAGGCTGGTCTGCATGTCCGCCATGGAGGCGAGAATGCTGCCGCGCGGTGCAGCCTGTCCGCCCGGCACGGGGCTCAGGTCGCCCGAGGCAACGCGGCGCGTGATGGCGCTCAGTGCGTCCGGCTCGGCACCCAATGCGCGCGTGAGGCCCCGGGTGATGAAGAACGCCGCCACAATCGCACCCAGCACCGTCACCAGGCAGATGGCGATCAGCAGCGCGCGTTGAAACGCATAGTGCTCCGCTGCCTCTCGCTCCATCTCATGCGCGCGCTGGTGGGTGTAGTCGCTATAGGCGTTGGTCGCCTTGATGAGCGCGGCAAGCAGGGGGCGGCATTGCGTGTTCATCATCTCGATGGAGGCTTCGCGCTTGCCCGTCAGCGCGGCATTGACGATAGCCAGTGCCACGGGGCCGTATTGCGTCTCCACACGGTCGATCTCGCCGATCAGGTTGCGGGCTTGACCAGTGGCGTCGCGCGCGCTGGCGACCTTGTCTTTGAGCTCGCGCAGGCGCGCTTGCACGTCTTCATGCGCCTGCGTGACGGCGGCTTTTTCTAGGTCGGTGTCAGCGGCGGTGGTCACCAGCACCAGATTGCGTGCGGCGATGGCGCGGCGGTCCACGGCAGTGCGCACCTGTTCGGCCAGGGCGGCGCGCGCATTGATGCCGCTCACATACTCGGCAAAGCGATCGTTGGCCGCACTCAGTGATTGCACGGCCAGTCCCGAAACCAGCAAAACCAGCCCCGCGAGCAAGCCAAAGGCCATGGTGAGCTTGGCGCGCACCGTCAAGTGTTGGAAGTTCATATGGTGGTTCCCCCGTTCGTTCGTCCGGCGTTCATATTGTTGGTATTGGAGCGACGGCGCCGGAGTGGCCGTGCCAGGAGATTGCATCGGCAAGGATTGCCGTGGCTATAGCAAACGCGGGGGGCCAAATCGTTTGCGTACGGGTTTTGGAGCGCAGTGTGGGCAGGCTGATGTGCGCGCGCATCAACCGGCGCACCATCACGTGCATTTGGCGCCGCCCGTCATCCGACAAACTTATAATGACGCCCGGCCCGCCACCGCGCACAAAACTTGCGCCGCACACGCAGTGGCGCTGCCAAGCCCTTTTTGCCAACACCATGCCCTACCGCTTCCGCCTGCTCTCCGTTTCGTGCGCGATTGCCGCCTTGTCGGCGTGCAGTTCCGCGCCCACGCCGCTCTATCAGCAAGAGCAGTTCGATGCGGCGGCCAGCCCCTACGCGCGCACCTTCCATGCACGGTCGGATGCCACCTGCGAAGCCGCGCGCCGGGCGTTGCTCAGCCAGGGCTATGTGTCAACCTCGCCGCGCGCAGACACCATCGACGGCAGCAAGAACTTCCAGCCGAGCAACGACACGCACGTGGTGATCTCGTTCCATATCGTGTGCGCAGACGCCAATACCGACGGCACGTCCAGCACGGCCTACGTGAACGCGGTGCAAGACCGCTACTCGCTCAAGAAGACGAGCACATCGGCCAGCGTGGGGTTGAGCATCTTGGGGTCGGTGTCGCTGCCGATCGGCTCGGGCGACGATTCGATGGTGAAGGTGGCCAGCGAGACGATTCCGGCCGGGGTGTTCTACGAGCGCTACTTCAACCTGGTCGACCACTTTTTGAAGATCGACCCCGCGCGCCAGGACCGCAAGGTGGCCAAGGCGGCGGAGAAGGAACACGTGGCACCGCTGCCCGAACCGGCACCCACGCCGCAGGGCGAGCCGATGAAGATGACCACGCCCGTGGTGCCGACGCCGGCCGCGCCGCCTGTGCCGGTAGTGGCACCGGCTTCGGCCCCTGCTGCGGCCCCCGCTTCAGCGCCGGCTGCGGCACCTGTTGCGACACCGGCAGCGCCCGCAACCCCTGCAGCGCCAGCGTCCGCACCGGCGGCCACACCGCCCGTGCAGGCGCCGCCCACCCACTCCGAGCCCGCCCCCGCTTCTTCACCGGCTGCCACCACCGGCGGTGCCAACTGAAGAGGGGCTGGCGCGCTCAGTCAGCTCGACGGCGCCAGGCTCGCCATCAGTTCATCCACCCATGCCATGAACGCCCGCAGCTTTGCGCTGACGTGCCGGTTGGGCGGATACACCAGATACATCGGCATGGGCGGGACGTGCCAATCGGTGAACAGCGGGATCAGTTCGCCACGCGCCACGTGCGCGTCCGCCATGTAACGCGGTAGCCAAAACACCCCCACTCCGGCCAAGCCGGCCGCCAGGTAGGCGTTGCCATCATCCAGTGCGGCCATGTAGCGCGCGCGCACATCGATACGTTCGCCATCGCGCTGCAGGCTCAGCGGGATGACCTTGCCGCTGCGGGCGCTGAGAAAACCGACCATGCGGTGGTGCGTATGCTCAAGGTCGCTGGGCTGCGTGGGCGCACCGGCCTGCTCCAGATAGCGCGGCGCAGCGTAGGCGCCCAGCAATAGCTCCCCGACGCGACGTGCCTGCAGCGAGGAATCCGCCAGCTCGCCGCCACGCAGCACGCAATCCACGTTGTCGCCAATCACATCCACCATGCGGTCGCTCACGCCGATGTGCAGCTGGATGGCGGGATAGCGCGCGTGGAATGCCGGCAGCGCAGGCGCCAGGACGAGGCGCGCGAATGGGGTCGGCACATCCACGCGCAGGCGCCCCCGGGGCGTGGCGGACGCGGAAGACAAGCTGGTGTCGGCGTCTTCCAGATCAGCCAGCAGGCGTACGGCGCGCTCGTAATAGGCAGCGCCATCAGGCGTGACATTGACCTGCCGGGTCGTGCGGTTCAGCAGCTTGACGCGCAGATGCGCCTCCAACTGCTGCACCAATTGGGTGACCGTGGTTTTGCTGATCTGTAGCGTCTGGGCGGCCTTGGTAAAACTGCCCGCCTCCACGACGCGGGTGAACGCCTGTAGCGCATCAAAACGGTCCACGTCAGCTCCTCTTCCCGAAAGATTGTTTGGAAACACCAAACGGTGATTGTAGGTATGGGCGGTTTATCGCTGGGGCACGAACGCCTACAGTGCCGGTGGCTGCGCAGCCGTCCATTGACCCATCTACCCCCTGCAAGGAAGTGATTCATGTCTGCACGCGATGTTGTGTTCCCGGCCGCGCGCCAAGCCCTGTACGAGCAGAACCGTTATTCGCCGGCCATCCGCTCCAATGGTTTTCTGTTTGTGTCAGGCCAGGTGGGCAGCCGGCCCGATGGCTCGCCCGAGCCCGATCTGCAGAAGCAGGTCAGGCTGGCGTTTGAGAATCTGCATGCCATCCTGTCCGCCGCAGGCTGCACGTTCCAGGATGTGATCGATGTCACGGTCTTCGTCGTCAACCCCGAGACGCAGTTCGAGCCGATCTGGAAGGTGGTCGGCGAGCATTGGGGCGAAGCGCCCTACCCAACGCTGACGGGCATCGGCGTGACGTGGCTTTACGGCTTTCAGTTTGAGATCAAGGTGATCGCCAAGCTGCCTGATTCGGCCATGTGAGGTGCTTGGTGCGGGCCAGGGAAGTCACTCGCGACAAATAAAAAACCGCCTGTGCGGCGGCTTGTCGGGGGAACAACGCATTCAAAGCGCTTCCAGCATCTGCAGTGTTTCCGGATGCTTTTCCACCAGCTTGATGAGCACGGCCGCTTGCGTATTCGGTTTAGCAGTGCCTTGCTCCCAGTTCTGGTACGTCCGCACATTCACGCGCAACCGGCGCGCCATGACGGCCTGTGAAGCATGAGCCGCCGCGCGGACGGCCTTGATCTCGTCTGCACTCACATTCACCGGTTCAGGGGCGCGCACTTTGATTTTGCGCAGGGTGGTCTTTCCTTCGCGCTCTGCGGCGAGCGCGTCCATTCCCTCTTTCAGTTCCGCAAACAGATTCCGTTTCATCGCCCGCTCCTCGCCTTAACTTCGCGTTCCAGCAACTGCGCGAGCACTTTGCGCTCGTCGCTGGAAAGGTCGCTCGCTTCGTCCTTGTCATAGACGGCAAACATCCAAAATTGCCCGCATGCATCCCAGTAGTAGTAGATGACGCGCAAGCCGCCGCGTTTGCCTTTGCCGCGCCGTTTGTCCGAAAACCGGATCTTGCGCAATCCGCCCGTGCTTTTGATCACATCGCCAGCGTCGGGCTGGGCGAGCAGCGTGTACTGAAGGGCTCGGTATTCGTCATCCGAAAGATAGTGCTCTCGCAGCCGCTGAAAAGGCGGCAACTCAATGAAGGTGGCTTCCATGATGCCACAAACTATACGTTTATTGCGTATAGTTTCAATTGCCTGCATTCTGATTTCAGACCCGCATCGCACCAACACCGCGCGGGCGATGGCAAGCGAGATGGCATGCACCGCTCGCGTGTGAGACAGTGGAAACCCCCAACAGCGGCAACCGGCAAACGTCTCGCCCATCAGGCCGAGCCCATGCAACACGGACGCTTGATGCGGTGTGGAAGGTGACAGATGCCGGCGCCCCCTTCAGGAGACACGCATGGTCAGCAAAAACACGATCTGCCTGTGGTACGACCGCGATGCGCTGGACGCGGCCAACTTTTACGCAGCCACCTTTCCCGACAGCAAAGTCACCGCCGTGCATCGCGCGCCGGGTGACTACCCCGCCGGCCACGAGGGCGATGTGCTGACGGTGGAGTTCACCGTGGCGGGCATCCCCTGCCTGGGGCTGAATGGCGGCCCGCAGTTCAAGCACAGCGAAGCGTTTTCGTTCCAGATCGCAACGGACGATCAGGCCGAGACCGATCGACTGTGGAACGCCATCGTCAGCAACGGCGGGCAGGAAAGCGCGTGCGGGTGGTGCAAGGACAAATGGGGCCTATCGTGGCAGATCACGCCGCGCGCACTCACCGCGGCCTTTACCGACCCGGACCGCGCAGCGGCCAAGCGCGCATTCGACGCGATGATGACGATGACGAAGATCGATATCGCCACGATCGAGGCGGCGCGGCGCGGGTAAGCGCAGGCATCGTCAAATGCCGAGTATCGGCGCACGGGTGCCGATGCTCCGGCCCAGGATCACTGCGGAAGCGGGCGCGGCACCGATGCACGAAACCGATGCGCAAGCGTGTGATAGAACGACGGCGTCAGCGCCTTCGATATCTGGCTGGAGAGCAACGCCACCGCCATCAGCGGCAAGACCATCTCGTGGCCGTCGATCATCTCCATCACGATCACGAAGGCGGTGATGGGCGACTGCGTGACCGCCGCCAGATAGCCCACCATGCAAAGCGCGGCGAGACTGGGTAGCGGTATCGCTGATGTGACGAGCGACATGACGTTGCCAAGCCCCGCGCCAATCGCCAAAGACGGCGCGAATATGCCGCCAGGAATGCCGGACAGGTAAGAGGCGATGAGCGCGGCGAACTTGAACACGGCGTAGAACGGCGACAGCACTTGATGGGTCTCCAACAAACCGCGCGCTTCTGCATAGCCACTGCCGAATGTGGTGCCGCCCGAAGCCAACCCCACCACGGCAATGGCTACGCCGCACAGAAAGGCAAACCACACGGGCCGCACCTGTCGCAGCGCCATCAGTGGGGCGGGCATCCAGCGCGGCAGGTTGAGCAGCAGCCAGGCAAACGCACCGCCCGCTACACCGCAGAGCAGGCTGGCGCCAATCACAAGCGGGATCAACGCCGGATGAAATTGCCCGATGGCCTGGATGCGCCCGAAGTACAGGTAGTTGCCTTGCAAGCCCAACGCCACCACGCCTGAAAAAATGATGGCGGTGATGAGCGTGCCGCTGTTTCGCGCCACAAAGCTGCGCGTGAGCTCTTCAATGGCAAACACCACGCCCGCCAGCGGCGTGTTGAACGCAGCCGCAAGCCCCGCTGCCGCACCGGCAAGTGCGAGTTGCCGTTCGATGTGTTGGCTGCTGCGACGATAGCCACGCCGCATGGCGTACATGAGCGACGCGCCAATCTGCACCGTGGGGCCCTCTCTGCCGATCGTAAAGCCGCAGAGGATGCCGAGGAACGAGACCACGATCTTGCCAGCCATGATGCGCAGCGAAAGCAGCGAACTCGCCAGGCGCCCATCTTCCAGCGTTGCAATCACCTGTGGAATACCACTGCCCTCTGCACCGCGAAAGAACCGCCGCGTGAGCCAGATGGCAAGCGCGGCACCCAGCGGCGTGATGACCAGTGGCAGCCAGAACGCGTGCGAGGCCATGTTGCGAAAGAGCGCGAAACCCAAGTCGATGAGCTTCGCGTAGGCCACGGACATCAACCCCACAAGAACGGCCCCGAGCCAGAAGATGCCGTAGTTGGTCCACAGTCTCCTGGCGCGACGCACTGAGCTGTCGGCGATGTGGAGCGGAGAAAACATGGCGTGGGCGTGGCGGTTTGTGAGGCCGACAGTATAGGGGCGACGTTCTCCGCATCCTGCTCGCAACTATCCGGCCTGCAACCGCCGCCAGAGCGTGGTCTTGCTGATACCCAACGCGGCACACACCGCATCGCGATCTCCACCATGCGCGGCCAGCGCTGCGCGGATTTCCTCCGCTTCCACGCCACGGCTGCGTTCGCGCAGGGTCTGCGGGCCCTTCTTGCCGCGCACCGGCTGCGCAAACACTTCGGGCGCGATCATGCGAAGGACATCTTGGGTGATGGCGCCGGGCTCGCCGCTGAGTTCATCGATATCGGCCAGCTCCACGGCAATGCGTTCGATCACGCTTTGCAGCTCGCGCACGTTGCCGGGCCACGCGTAGTGCCGCAGCGGGTCGGCAATGGCCGCCAGCAGGTGGCTGGCGACGTCGGTGTCTGGAATGCGCAGCAGCAGGCGTGGCTCGCGGCGGGCGGCTTGCACGAGTAGTTCAGCGGCCAGGGGCATCACGTCGTCAGTGCGCTCGCGCAACGGGGGCAGCGCAATGCTGAGGATGTTGAGGCGGTAGTACAAATCCGCGCGGAAAGTGCCCGCCTCCACCGCATCGGTCAGCGCGCGGTGCGTGGCGGCGACGACGCGGATGTCGACGCGCGTGGGTTCGGTCGAGCCCAGCCGCACCACCTCGCGCTCCTGCAGCACGCGCAGCAGGCGGCTCTGCAGCGGCAGGGGCATCTCGCCAATCTCGTCGAGGAACAGCGTGCCGCGATGCGCGGCTTCAATCAGCCCGGCCTTGCCACCCTTGCGTGCGCCGGTGAAGGCGCCTTCTTCGTAGCCGAAGAGTTCGCTCTCCAGCAGCGCCTCGGGAAACGCGCCGCAGTTGATGGCGACAAACGAAAAGTCACGCCGCGCGCTCAGCTCATGCATGCTCTGCGCGACCATCTCCTTGCCGGTGCCGGATTCGCCCAACACCAGCACGGTGGCATCCGACTTGGCATAGCGGCGCACCAGCGTGCGCACGCGCGCCATGGGCGCGGAGTCACCCACCAGGTCATCCAGCCGATAACGCGCACTGAACTGCTGCGGGCGCTGGCGCGAGCGCAGTGTGCGATCGAGCCGTTCCACCGCACGTGATTCCTGAAAGGTGAACACGGTGCCCTCTGCCGCGCCCATGCCCGCCAGCGGGCCGCGATGGATGACGTAGCTCACGCCGCGCACCGTGCCCAGCGTGTCGCCATCGGCATCGGGCAGCAGGCCCAGCAAGTTGGGCGCAATACTGAGCAGCGGATGCCCGATCGCTTGCTTGGCGTCGATGCCGAGGGCAGTAGCAAGCCGCTCGTTCAGCGCTTCAACGCGGCCTTGCGCATCCAGCGCGACCACACCGTCGCGCAGATGCTGCAGCAGGTTGTCCAGGCGCTGGCGGCGCTGCGCTTCGCGGCGGGTTGCCTGCACAACTTCCAGCGCAGTGTCGAAGGCGGCGCGCACGGAATCGCGCGAATACAGAAACACCGTCTGCATGCCGGCCTGCGCGGCCAAGTCCGTCACCAGGCCAGGGCCGACGACGGCGCCCACGCCCCGGTCGCGCAGATCCAGCACGCAACTTTCCGCATCCTGCCGCGATGCATACGAGGCGAACACCACGTTCATGTTGTACGCGGCGACAAAGCGGCGCACCTCGTCGGGCGTATCGCCGTGCGTGACGAGCGCGACGGATTTCGACTCCGCAGACGCACGCCGCGCACGCGCCAGCGCGTGCATCACGTCAAAACCGGTCGGGTTGATAACGACCACCGGCAACGTCAGACGCGGCTTCAAATACGCACCATTCGAGCCGCCCGCCACCACCACGTCCGGGCGCTGAGAGCCCGCCGCATCGATCTCGCGCACGATGTCTTCAAAGCCGCGCGTGATGACGCGCAGCTCAGCGCGGTCGTTGTACTCGGCGGCAATGTCGAGGAACAGATCGCTCAGGCGGCTGATGCCGCACGCCCAGATGCGTGGGCGGTCTGCCAGGGAGGGGAGATCGGGTGTGGGACTCATGATCCAAAGCATTATGCGCCTCGCATTTCCTTATTGAAATTGGAATTTCATTTCTGAAATGACGTGGCGCTGGGCGGCAAGCGCACTTCCATACAAATCAAGGGGTTACGGGCGGCATTTCGGGTGGCCCGCTTCCTGCTCTAAGGGTTCATTCTTTGTGGAGCACGCATGAGCACAACCAAACGTCAGCCCGTCAGCGCGGGTGCCAAGTTCCGCCAGGCAGTTGCCGAGTCCCAACCGCTGCAAGTGGTGGGCGCTATTACCGCCTACGCCGCCAAGATGGCCGAGCAGACAGGCTTCAAGGCCGTGTACCTGTCGGGTGGCGGTGTGGCCGCCAACTCGCTGGGCATTCCGGACCTGGGCATCAGCACGATGGAAGACGTGCTGATCGACGCCCGCCGCATCACCGACGCCGTGCAGGTGCCGCTGCTGGTCAACATCGACACCGGCTGGGGCGGCGCCTTCAACATCGCACGCACGATCCGCTCGTTCATCAAGGCAGGCGTGGCCGCCGTGCACCTGGAAGACCAGGTCGGCCAGAAGCGCTGCGGCCATCGCCCGGGCAAGGAAGTGGTTCCGGCCGACGAGATGGTCGACCGCGTGAAAGCCGCCGTGGACGCCCGCACCGATGACGACTTCGTCATCATGGCCCGCACCGACGCGGCCGCCGTGGAAGGCATCGACGCCGCCATCGAGCGCGCCGTGGCCTACGTGGAAGCGGGCGCGGACATGATCTTCCCGGAAGCCATGAAGACGCTGGACGACTACCGCCGCTTCAAGGCCGCGGTGAAGGTGCCCATCCTGGCCAACCTGACCGAGTTCGGCAGCACGCCGCTGTTCACTACGCAAGAGCTGGCCAGCGCCAACGTGGACATCGCCCTGTACTGCTGCGGCGCGTATCGCGCGATGAACGCGGCGGCGCTCAACTTCTATCAGGTGTTGATGCGCGACGGCACGCAGAAGGCGGCCGTGGAAACCATGCAGACCCGCGCAGACCTGTACCAATATCTCGGCTACCACGCGTACGAAGACAAGCTGGACGCGCTGTTTTCCGCACAACACGCCGCCCAGAAATAACGCCTACAACATTCCACGCATCCAAGGAGACCATCACCATGAGCGAAGCCGATAACAGCACGCCGAACGCAGGCGCATTCAAGCCGAAGAAGTCCGTGGCCCTGTCGGGCGTGACGGCGGGCAACACCGCACTGTGTACCGTCGGCCGCACCGGCAACGACCTGCACTATCGCGGCTACGACATTCTCGACCTGGCCGCCGCGTGCGAGTTTGAAGAAGTCGCCCACCTGCTGGTGCACGGCAAGCTGCCCAACAAGGCCGAGCTGACCGCCTACAAAGCCAAGCTGAAGGCCCTGCGCGGCCTGCCCGCCAACGTGAAGGCCGCGCTGGAATGGGTGCCCGCTTCCGCCCACCCGATGGACGTGATGCGCACGGGCGTGTCGGTGCTCGGCACCGTGCTGCCCGAAAAGGACGACCACAACACCCCCGGCGCACGCGACATCGCGGATCGCCTGATGGCCTCGCTCGGCTCGATGCTGCTGTACTGGTACCACTACAGCCACAACGGCAAGCGCATCGAAGTCGAAACGGATGACGACTCCATCGGCGGCCACTTCCTGCACCTGCTGCATGGCGTGGAGCCGTCCAAGTCGTGGGTGGATGCGATGCACGTATCGCTCAACCTGTATGCGGAACACGAGTTCAACGCCTCGACGTTCACCGGCCGCGTGATTGCCGGCACGGGCTCGGACATCTACTCGGCCATCACCGGCGCCATCGGCGCGCTGCGCGGCCCGAAGCACGGCGGCGCCAATGAAGTCGCCTTCGAGATCCAGAAGCGCTACGACACCCCGGACGAAGCCGAAGCCGACATCCGCCGCCGCGTCGAAGCCAAGGAAGTCGTGATCGGCTTCGGCCACCCGGTGTACACCGTGTCCGACCCGCGCAACAAGGTCATCAAGGAAGTGGCGAAGAAGCTGTCGAAAGAAGCCAGCAACACCAAGATGTTCGACATTGCCGAGCGCCTGGAAACCGTGATGTGGGACGTCAAGAAGATGTTCCCGAACCTCGACTGGTTCAGCGCCGTGTCGTACCACATGATGGGCGTGCCCACCGCGATGTTCACGCCGCTGTTCGTGATCGCACGCACGTCGGGCTGGGCCGCACACATCATCGAGCAACGCATCGACAACAAAATCATCCGCCCGAGCGCCAACTACACCGGCCCGGAAGACCTGAAGTTCGTGCCGATCAGCAAGCGCGCGTAAGAGAAACGCCAGCGCACGCACTCAGACGGTTTGGCCTTTGACGTTCCTGCCCTATGCGGCGCCTTGAATTTCTGTTGCAAGGAGGAAAAAAGATGGGGAACTGTCTGAGCGCAGCGAGTTTTCCCCTTCTCCTCCTTGCGACATAAATTCAAGGAGGAAGTCGCCGCATCGGGCGCGCCTTTCTTTGGTTACTTTCTTTGGCAAGACAAAGAAAGTGACTCAGCCCCGGCAGGGGATGAAACAAGGGATGTACCGACATCATGAACACCACCCACAGAAAGCCCCTCCCCGGCACAACGCTGGATTACTTCGACGCGCGTGAAGCCGTAGAAGCCCTCCAACCCGGCGCCTACGACAAACTCCCCTACACCTCCCGCGTCCTAGCCGAGAATCTGGTCCGCCGCTGCGACCCAGCCACCCTCACCGATTCCCTCAAGCAACTCATCGAGCGCAAACGCGATCTCGATTTCCCCTGGTTCCCCGCCCGCGTGGTCTGCCACGACATCCTGGGCCAAACCGCCCTGGTCGACCTGGCGGGCCTGCGCGATGCGATTGCAGACCAAGGCGGCGACCCCGCCAAGGTCAACCCGGTGGTACCGGTGCAGCTGATCGTCGACCACTCCCTCGCCGTGGAATGCGGCGGCTTCGACCCCGACGCCTTCGCCAAAAACCGCGCCATTGAAGACCGCCGCAACGAAGACCGCTTCCACTTCATCGACTGGACCAAGCTCGCGTTCAAGAACGTCGACGTGATCCCGGCGGGCAACGGCATCATGCACCAGATCAACCTGGAGAAGATGTCGCCGGTCATCCAGGCGCACGACGGCGTGGCCTACCCCGACACCTGCGTCGGCACCGACAGCCACACGCCACACGTGGATGCACTCGGCGTGATCGCCATCGGCGTCGGCGGTCTGGAAGCGGAAAACGTCATGCTCGGCCGCGCCTCGTGGATGCGCCTGCCGGACATCGTCGGCGTGGAGCTGACGGGCCAACGCCAGCCCGGCATCACCGCCACCGACATCGTGCTCGCGCTGACCGAATTCCTGCGCAAGCAAAAGGTAGTGGGCGCGTACCTGGAGTTCTACGGCGAAGGCGCATCGAAGCTCACGCTGGGCGACCGCGCCACCATCTCGAACATGGCCCCCGAGTACGGCGCCACCGCCGCCATGTTCTCGATCGACGACAACACGCTCGACTACCTGCGCCTCACTGGCCGCACCGACGAGCAGGTCAAGCTGGTCGAGACGTATGCCAAGACCGCAGGCCTGTGGTCCGACACGCTCAAGCATGCGGAATACGAACGCGTGCTGCGCTTCGACCTGTCGAGCGTGGTGCGCAACATGGCCGGCCCGTCGAACCCGCACGCACGTGTGGCCACGACGGACCTCGCCACCAAGGGCATCGCCGGCAAGTGGGAAGAAACACCAGGGCAGATGCCGGACGGCGCGGTCATCATCGCCGCCATCACGAGCTGCACCAACACCAGCAATCCGCGCAACGTGATTGCCGCCGCGCTGCTGGCCCGCAACGCCAACCGCCTGGGCCTGACGCGCAAGCCGTGGGTCAAGAGCTCGCTGGCGCCGGGGTCCAAAGCTGTTGAGCTGTATCTGGAAGAGGCTGGCCTGAAAGCCGAACTGGAAAAGCTCGGCTTCGGCATCGTCGCGTTTGCCTGCACCACCTGCAACGGCATGAGCGGCGCGCTGGACCCGAAGATCCAGCAAGAGATCATCGACCGCGACCTGTACGCCACGGCCGTGCTGTCGGGCAACCGCAACTTTGACGGCCGCATCCACCCGTACGCCAAGCAGGCGTTCCTTGCCTCGCCGCCGCTGGTGGTGGCGTATGCGATTGCGGGCACGGTGCGCTTTGACATCGAGCGCGACAGCTTCGGCACGGATGCCAATGGCAAGCCGATCCTGCTCAAGGACCTGTGGCCGACCGACGAAGAGATCGACGCCATCGTGCGCGCCTCGGTCAAGCCGGAGCAGTTCCGCCAGGTGTACATCCCGATGTTCGAGCAGCGCGCCGAATCCACGGCCAGCGTGAGCCCGCTGTACGACTGGCGCGCGCAGAGCACCTACATCCGCCGCCCGCCGTATTGGGAAGGCGCGCTGGCCGGCGAGCGCACGCTCAAGGGTCTGCGCCCATTGGCTGTTCTGGGCGACAACATCACGACCGACCACCTCTCGCCGTCCAACGCGATTCTGGCCAGCAGCGCCGCGGGTGAATACCTCGCCAAGATGGGCCTGCCGGAAGAGGACTTCAACTCGTACGCCACCCACCGCGGCGACCACTTGACCGCGCAGCGCGCGACATTCGCCAACCCCACGCTCATCAACGAGATGGCCGTGGTGGATGGCACCGTGAAGAAGGGTTCGCTGGCGCGCATCGAGCCCGAAGGCAAGGTCACGCGCATGTGGGAAGCGATCGAGACCTACATGGACCGCAAGCAACCGCTCATCGTCATCGCCGGCGCCGACTACGGCCAAGGCAGCTCGCGCGACTGGGCCGCCAAGGGCGTACGCCTGGCCGGCGTGGAAGTCATCGTGGCCGAAGGCTTCGAGCGCATCCACCGCACCAACCTGATCGGCATGGGCGTGCTGCCGCTGGAGTTCAAGCCGGGCACCACGCGCCTGACGCTGGGCATTGACGGCACCGAAACCTATGACGTGATCGGCGCACGCCAACCGCGTGCGGACCTCACACTGGTGATCCATCGCAAGAACGGCGAGCGCGTGGAAGTGCCCGTCACGTGCCGCCTGGACAGCGACGAGGAGGTCTCAATCTACGAAGCGGGCGGCGTGCTGCAGCGCTTTGCGCAGGACTTCCTGGAATCGAACAAGGAGGCCGCATGAGCCATCCCGCACAGGTGAAAGTCCCCGCCACGTACATCCGCGGCGGTACCAGCAAGGGCGTGTTCTTCCGCCTGCAAGATCTGCCGCTCGCCGCGCAGCAGCCTGGCGCGGCACGCGATGCGCTGCTCATGCGCGTGATCGGCAGCCCCGACCCATACGGCAAGCAGATCGACGGCATGGGCGGCGCAACGTCGAGCACCAGCAAGACGGTGATCCTCGCCAAGAGCACGCGCGCGGACCATGACGTCGATTACCTGTTCGGCCAGGTCTCCATCGACAAGCCGTTCGTCGATTGGTCGGGCAACTGCGGCAACCTGTCGGCCGCCGTAGGCCCGTTCGCCATCAGCAACGGCTTGGTGGATGCCAGCCGTGTGCCGCAGAACGGCACCGCCATCGTGCGCATCTGGCAGGCCAACATCGGCAAGACCATCATTGCGCACGTGCCCATCACCAACGGCGCGGTGCAGGAGACGGGCGATTTTGAACTGGACGGCGTGACCTTCCCGGCCGCAGAAGTCCAGCTCGAATTCCTCGACCCCGCAGCGGACGAAGATGGCGACGGCGGCGCGATGTTCCCCACCGGCAACCTCGTCGACGATCTGGACGTGCCCGGCGTGGGCACGCTCAAGGCAACGATGATCAACGCTGGCATCCCGACCATCTTCATCAACGCCGAGGCCATCGGCTACACCGGCACCGAGCTGCAGGACGCCATCAACGGCGACGCGAAGGCGCTGGCGATGTTCGAGACCATCCGCGCGCACGGCGCGGTGCGCATGGGCCTCATCAAGAGCATCGACGAAGCGGCTACGCGGCAGCACACGCCCAAGGTGGCGTTCGTTGCGCCGCCGAAGGACTATGTGTCTTCAAGCGGCAAGCAGGTCGGCACGGGTGATGTGGACCTGCTCGTGCGCGCGCTCTCCATGGGCAAGCTGCACCACGCGATGATGGGGACGGCTGCGGTGGCCATCGGCACGGCTGCGGCCATTCCGGGCACGCTGGTCAACCTCGCAGCCGGCGGCGGCGAACGTGGCGCGGTGCGCTTTGGGCATCCGTCGGGCACGCTGCGCGTGGGCGCGGAGGCCAAGCTGGTCGACGATGAATGGACCGTCACCAAAGCCATCATGAGCCGCAGCGCGCGTGTGCTGATGGAAGGCTGGGTGCGCGTGCCGGGCTAAGGGTACGTACGCTTCGCCAACAGAAACCGCCGCATCCGGGCACACACCGGCAGCGGCGGTTTTATTGCTTCTGGCAGTCAGTTTGCGCCGGTGTTCTTCAGGCCCAGCACGTCAATCGATGCAATCTCCGGCGGCGAGGCCAGCAGCTCGGCCGCATTGGCCATGAGCGCTTTGGCAATCGGGCCGTCGAGGTGCGCCTGGCGATCCTCCTCGCTGGCAAACGCATCAAAGATGCCGAACACGTTGGGCGCAATGCGCAACGCAAACCAGATGGGGTGGTGGCTTCCTGATTGGCCATTTGCAGGCCGGCCGCTAGAAAGTCGGCCACGGCCTGCTCCTTGCCGGGCTTGGCGATGAGCCGGGCAAATAGTGCGTGCTTGATCATCTTGGGTCTCCGGATGCCGTGCAGGGAGTCTGCGCGGACAGAGGAGCATTACAAACGGTGCCCCATGACAGTTCAAGTGTCCACCAACCGACGGATGATGCCGCACGCCAAAAGCGCAAAAAAAAAACCGCTCAGCGCAAGGCATGAGCGGTATCCCTCCCCCGGCGAATTCGTGATCAGTGATGCGCCCCGCCCAGTGCCGACCCAACGGTCCCAAGCGCCCCGCCCACGGCACCCGTGACCGGCGCCAGCGGTGTGGTCGCCCCCGTCGATGTCACCGACGACCCGACATTCGTGACCAGCGAGCCGATCGGCGCCGTTGCACCCGTGGCCGAGCCGGAACCGCCCAAGGCGCCTGTGACTGCCCCGAGCGGGTTGCTGCCGCCCGTCGCACCGCCCAACGCCCCTGTAATCGGGGCCAACGGGCTGCTGCCCGAGCCGCTGCCGCCAGACAGCGGCCCGCCCAGCGCGGCGACCGTGTTGCCGGTGGCCGTCACCACGCCGCCCAGGTTGGAGACCACCGGCGCATTCGTCGCCGTGAGCGACGTACCGACGCCCGCCACTCCGCCGCCAACGGTCTGCAGCAGGTTGGTCCCCGGTGCGCCCAGGCCGGTGGTGTTACCCGCCGTCTGCGTGGCGGTGGTGACTTGCGATGTCAGCGGCACCACGGCCGAACTGAGCTGCTGCGTCACCTGCTCCACCGGCCCGGTCGACAGCGCAGTGCCGAGCGTGCCACCCGCATTGGCCACCGCCTGGCCAACCTGCTGAACCGCACCGCCCACCGGCGTGGTTACCGGAGACAACGGCTGCAGTGGGCCGGTGCCCAGGCTGTCGACCAGGCCGCCGGTGGCCGTCACGGTATTGCCGGCGGCGGTGACGACATTGCCCGTGCTAGACACCGTCGTGCCGATGGGGTTCTTGCTGGTGCCGATGCTGCCGAGGCCCGACTGCACACCCGTGCCCAGCGTGGAGACCGTGTTGCCCACGTTGTCGACCACGTTGCCCAGCGCCGAAGCGCTCGGCAGGTTGCTGCCGCCGATGGCCGTGCCGAGGCTGCTGATGGCGCCGCCCGTGGCCGTCACCACGCCGCCGCTTTTGTTGGCAACGTCACCGGTGGGGGTGGTAGATGCCGTGGTGGTCGTGCCGTTCGAGCCGTTCGAACCATTCGACCCGGAGCCGTTGTTGGCGGAACTGCCATCGCCGCCGCTGGTACCGCTCATGTCGCCCGAGCCGGAGCTGGCGCAACCGCCCAGCACAAGTAGCCCGGTCAAAACGACTGAAACCAGGGTCCCGCATTGCCATGTCTTCATGTCTGCCTCCCGCTCCAAATGCGCGTTTGATAATGTGCCGTTCCGCCCCGCTCGATGCTCTGTTGACGTGCCAACCGATTAATCGGCTGCCCTGTTGAAATTCAGTCTATTAACTAAAACAGCAGCAATTGCAAACATTTTCAAACACCGAAGAGCCTTTATCTATGCGGATTTACGCGCACAGAACCGTGACAGAGCCAAGCTGCGCCTACCGCCCCAACGCTCGCAGATAGACGCACAGGCTGATTATGTTTCGAGGCTTGGCTCTAAATTACTCAAAATAAGTTAATGGTTAACACGGCGTTATCTGGCCGCCGCGCGCGCAAATGGCAGGCGCGGCAGTCGCAAACCGGCGGGGCGCTGGGGTGCGGCCGCATCAAAATGATGGCGCTCGATGACGATGCCGCGCTCGGGCGCCGCCTCGATGAACTGCTCGACCATCTCGCGCACGTCGGGGTCGATGTAGTCCGCGCGGGCCCCATCGACGATGAGCGTGGCGCCGTCCGGCACCTGCGCCAGGTAGCGCTTGAGCGGCACCTTGCCCATGAACGACACGTCTTTGCGGAACGACAGCAGGAAGTGGTCGTGATGGCGCGCCATGACGATGGTGCGGCGCAGGTTGGCGCGAATCGCCAGCGCAATGCTCAGCGCAATGCCGATCACGATGCCGATCAGCAGGTCCGTCAGCAGCACGCCCACGATGGTGGCGATGAACGGCGCAAAGCGATCCCACCCCTGCTTCGCTACCGACATGAACAACGACGGCTTGGCCAGCTTGTAGCCGGTAAAGATCAGGATGGTGGCTAGGCACGCCAGCGGAATGCGATTGACGATGGCGGTGAGCGCAAACACGCTGGCCAGCAGCAGCACGCCATGCACCACGGCCGACCAGCGGCTCTGCGCGCCGGCATGCACGTTGGCCGAACTGCGCACGATGACGGAGGTGATGGGCAACGCGCCCAGCGCGCCGGCGACCATGTTGCCGATGCCCTGCGCCTTGAGTTCACGATCGGGCGACGCGGTGCGCTTCTTCGGGTCGATCTGCTCGACGGCTTCGAGGCAGAGCAGTGTCTCCAGGCTCGCCACAATGGCCAGCGCCATCGCGAGGCGCCAGACCTCTGGGTTGCCGAGCGCGGCGAGTGCGGGCGATTCCAGTGCATCAAACAACGCGCCGAACGATGCCAGCGACGGCAGTTCCACGCGGTGCTCAGCGGCCGGCGCCATGCCGGGTGCCACGGCATCCAGCAGCAAGGTCACGCCAATACCGAGCGCCACCACCACCAACGGTGACGGCAGCGCGCGCACCACCGCAAAGCGCCGCAGCATCGGCGTATCCCAGCCGATGAGCACGGCAGCGGAGAGCAGCGTCACCAGCATCGCCGTCATCGAAAACGTGCCGAACGGCGTGGCGAGCATGCCCGGGGCGGCCGCGCCAGCCCCAGCACCCGCCCCACTCGCCAGCCCCAAGGCCAGTGGCACCTGTTTGATGATCAGCAGCAGGCCGATCGCCGCCAGCATGCCCTTGATGACCGACGACGGCACATATGCCGCAAAGCGCCCGGCACGCAGCACGCCGAACACAAACTGCAGCGCGCCCGCCAGCGCCACGGCCACCAGGAAGGCGGAGAACCCGCCCAGTTTGGCAATGCCATCCACCACGATCACGACCAGGCCAGCAGCGGGGCCGCTCACGCTCAGCTGCGAGCCGCTGAGTAGCGCCACCACCAGGCCGCCGATCATGCCGGAGAGCAGCCCCGCAAGCGGGTCGACACCCGATGCATTGGCAATGCCCAGGCACAGCGGCAGGGCGACAAAAAACACGATGACCCCGGCGAGCATGTCGCGCGGGAAGAAAGCCGGTGAGGTTGGTGTCTGCATGATGGTGTGTTGGTGTTGTATGAACGGTGCACGCGCGAACGCCTGCCTGCGGGCGGGCGAGCTGGAGACCCGCGCCGGCATGCGTGAGGAGAGAAAGCGTGTGGAAGGCGGTGGCCACGGGCGCCACCGCCGTGGCGTCAGGCGATGGCCTCGGCGGGCATCAGGATGTCGCCACGGGCGTCGTGCTCGACATCGGGGTCGCCGGATGCCAGCACGCGGATGCGCCCATCGGCCAGGCCGAAGATCCAGCCATGCACGCGCGGCGGTCGTTCCGCATCGCGCACGATAGGGTTCTCGCGCAGGCAGCGCACCTGTTCGAGCACGTTCAGCTCGGCCAGGCGGTTCACGCGGTCCTCCAAATCGGGCACGGCGTTGAGTTCTGCGCGATGGTGCCCGGCCAGAGCACACAGCGGCGCAATACGGCGCGCCACGTGGGGCAGCCCATCGGGCGGCGGCAGCAATGAAGCGCGCACACCACCGCAGCTGTCATGCCCACACACGATCACGTGCGCCACCTTGAGCACGCGCACGGCATATTCGAGCACGCTCATGGTGTTGTCATCCGCCGGGCATACCAGATTGGCGATATTACGGTGGACAAATAAATCACCCGGTTTGGAATGGGTAATGGTTTCGGCCGGTACGCGGCTATCTGCGCAACCAATCCATAACACCTGGGGTTGCTGGCCTTGTGCCAGTCGTGAAAAGAATTGGGGGTCACGCGTGGCGGTTTCATGCGCCCACGCGACATTCTCGACAAGCATGCGTTTCGGTCGATGCATTGGGATGGCTCCTGCAAGATCAGCTGGGCCGCTGCAGACGGCAAAGCCAAGTTGGGTCGGCTTCTACGGCAACGTTGCAGTGCAGCGGAAAGGTTACGAAATGGATCGTATGAGAAAGGTTCCCGCCCCGCCAATCCACCCATGCAGTGGGTTTTTTCGCCATGTGCACCAGAAATACGCATGGGCCTGCGTAAATCGGTCGCACGTATTTTTACGATCGTGAAAGTGCGTGCAGTTATTGCACGCCAGGTGTTATTCATCCGAAATATTTAAGCCCAGAATCGGAAAATATTTCATTACCGCCGGGTAATCACCCTGCAGAATTGACCGCCTTCATGCCCCGCATTGGGGCTCGTGTTTTAAGCCGATCAACAGCTTGCGCGCTCGCTCAGGCTTCAGCAGGCAATGGCAACGTCACGCGAAAGCACGTGCCGCTGCCCACCTCGCTGCGGGCTTCGATCTGGCCGCCATGCTTGCGCACGATGCCGTACGAGATCGACAGGCCCAGCCCCGTGCCTGTGCCCACCGGCTTGGTGGTGAAGAACGGATCGAAGATGCGGCTGAGGTGCTCGGGGCGGATGCCGCTGCCGGTGTCTTCCACTTCCACCCACACGTTGCGTGCGTCGTGGCCCGTGCGCAGTGTGATGCGCCCCTGCTCCTTGATGGCCTGGCCGGCGTTGACGAGCAGGTTCATGAACACCTGGCTCAACTGCGCGGGCATGCAATCGACCTCGGGAATCCCGCCGTACTCGCGCACCAGCTCCACCTTGTACTTCAGCTCGTTCCAGACGATCTTGACGGTGGTCTCCAGGTACGTCTCCAGGTTGGCGCGCTGCACCTGCGCCTCGTCCACATGCGAGAACTCCTTGAGGCCCTGCACGATGCTCTTCACGCGTTGCAGCCCGTCGAGGGATTCCGCCAGCAGGGCCGGCATGTCTTCACGCACGTAGTCGAGGTCGGCCACCTGCTTGACCTGCGCCAGTGCGGCACGCGTGGCGGGCGCCAGCTCCGCTTCGTACTGCTCGTAGGCCGACACCGTATCCAGCAGCCCGGCCGCGTAGCGTTGCAGGCTGCCCAGGTTGGCATTTACGAACGAGACGGGGTTGTTGATCTCGTGCGCCACCCCCGCTGCCAACTGGCCGATGGATGCCATCTTTTCCGATTGCAGCAGTTGGCCCTGCGCCTGCGCCAGTTCGTGCAGCAGTTGCTCCTGGCGGGCGCGCTCGGCCTGCAATGCTTCGTGCGCCAGGGCGAGCTGCCATCGATCCTGCTGGAACTGCTCGACTGCGCGGGCCATCTGACCGATCTCGTCGTCGCCCGCCACGGGCACGGCGCCGGGTGCGCCATCTGAATGGCCGTGACGCAAGCTGCGGCTCACCTGCAGCAGGCGCTGCAACACGTGGCGCCCCAGCAGCCCATATGCGGCCAGGCAAGCAAACGCCACACTGCCGGCCAGCAGCGCCGTCACCCAGTGCTCGTTACGCTCCGAGACCGCAGCCAGCGCTTGCATGGATTGCTGAAACGCATGCGTGTGCCGCGCCGACAACTGCTGCGCAGCCGCCACCATGGCACCGGCCTGCAGGTAGAGCGCATCCACCGAACGCCGCCCGGCGGCTGTGCGCTCGGCCACGGCCTGCATGGCAGACGCGCTGGGGGCAGCGCCGGCTGTCGCGTTTATGGCGTTTGCGTCGCCCGCAGCGGCACGTTGCAACTCGCTCTCCCACCATTGCGCGGCGATGTTGACGGCGTTGCGAAACAACTGGCTCGACTGATGCAGGTCGAGCACGTCAATGTCGTCATCGGCCGCTGCCAGCCGTTCAGACAACTGCTCGAACGCCGCCAGGTTGGTCAGGATCTCTGCATAGTGGCGGCGCAGTGCCTCCACGGAAGCGGTCTTCTGCAACTGCGCCGATTCGCGCTCGATCAGCAGCGTGTGCTGCACCAGCTCCTGCGCCTGCCGCAACTGCGTGAGCTGCTCGTTGGCCAGCGCCCGCGTTGCGTTGGCGGACGTGCGCAGCGCCACCACCGCAGTGATGCCACCGGCCGAAATCAGCAATGCCAGCACGACCACTGCCAACAGGAACTGCCGACCCAACGATCGCGGCCACAGCCCGCGCAGCGGCGTGCGAGCGCGTATGAGGTGGAGGCTGACCGCCGGCCCGAACATTCAGCGTCCCCAGATCCGCCGATACACGGCGCGATAGCCGCTGTCCGGATCGTATTGCCCCAGCGGCCCACCGTCAAAGGCGATGTTCTTGGCGGTGACCAAGTGCACCGGCGACACATAGCCGCTCACGGGCTGATGCGCCAGCAGCCGGTTCAGCTCGTCCACCAGTTGCCAGCCTTGCAGGTTCAGCGGCTCGGCCACGGTGCTGGTCTGGAACGCGCCCGCCTGGATGCGCAGGAAGGCCGCCGCACTGCCATCCCCCGCAGACAACATGCGGATGCCATCGGGCCGGCCAGCACGCGTGAGTTCGGCTGCGGCGTAATCGAAGTAGATGTCGTTGATGGCGAGCGCGTGCGTCCACACCCGGCCATGCTGCTCCAGCAGCCGATGCATGACGCCCGGCATGGCCTGCGCGCTGCCAGAGATGGGCACGTCCTCCACAGCAAGCAGGCGGCAGCCGCCGCACGCGCGAATCACCTCGGCCATGGCTGCCGCCTTGGCTTGCGCAATCTGGAAGTTCGAGTCGGTAAAGATGACCACGTTGGCGTGGCCGCCGGATTCCACCACCGCCGCCATGGCCGTCAGCCGCGCCACGGCCAGCGGATCAGTCGACACATTCACGGCAACCGGGCTGCCGGCAATGGGCCCCGCCGTGGCGGCCACATGCCAGCCGACTACGGGGATGCCGCGTTGCGCGAAGGGCGCCAGCGCGGGCTGCATGTCGCGCGCATCGCCACCCACCAACACGACGCCACCCGGCTGCAGCGCCAGCGCCGATGCCACCGCCCGCTTGCGGCCTTCGGGCGTGCCGCCCGCGTCATACACGCGCACCGTCCAACCGATCACGCCGGCGGCCTCCTTGATGCCCTTGGCCACGCCCAGAATGCCGCCGTTGCGCAAGTCCTCGCTGACGATGGCGAGGGTGATGCCGGTCTGCGCACGCGGGCCGGCCTCGGGGCCATCCCAGCGTGCACCGTGCTCGCTAGCGCGCGCGACGATCTGCTGCATGTGCGCGCGGTCGGGCACGGCTTCTGTCGCCATGACGGCCTTTGCGCTCGTCATGGCAACGCCCACCCCGAACATGCTGATCATGTAGGCCAGCACATGCCGGCCGAGTCCCCGTTCCATAAACCCTCCCCAAAGGCCGTGCTTCAAGCTGGTTTTGGCGCTTCTGCGGCGTCGGGTGTGTCGGGTGTCGCCTTAGCAGACGCTTCAGCCGGCTCCGGCGCTTGCGCGTAGACCAGGATGGCGAATGGCACGTCTTCGTGCGTCTCAAAGCGCCGGATCTGCAGCACCTGGTGTGCGCTGACCGTGCTGTCGCGCGTGATGAGCAGCACGCCGCGCCGCGTGAGCAAGTCGTCGGCCAGGCGCATACCCTCGCGCAGTTCGGCCGAAGACACCTGGCGCACGGCCATCACCTCGCCCTGCTGCTTGAGCACAGCCACGAAGCGCACGATGACGTCGGGGTCGTAGCGCAGGCCGGATTGCGCCTTGATCATCTCCATCGCCTGGTCAGGGCCTACGTGTTCCTTGATGATCTCGCCCGCCAGCAGCCCTTCAAAATCACGCGCCACAGCGAGCACGCGCGCCCCGATGGGGATACTGGTGCCCGTGAGCCGGTCCGGCGTGCCGCGGCCGTTGAAGCGCTCGTACTGGTGCCGGATGATCTGCGCCACGTGTTCAAGCTGGCGGACGGGCGTCAGCACCATCTGCGCGCGCAGCGGGTGCTGATAGAACTGCTGCGCCTGCTCCGCCGAGAGCCGGTCGAGCGACGTGCTCAGCAGGGCATCCGGCAGCGACAACTTGCCGATGCCGTGCAGCAAGCCGGCGTGAAAAATGTCCTGCACCTGCAGCCCCGTCAGCCCGCATTCGATAGCAATGCGCCGCGCCAGGTCCGCCACGCGCAGTGATTGGCGTGTCATGGCGCCGCAGCGCATTTCGATCATGCTGGCGCACACCTGGACCATGTTGGTGAAGTTGGTCTTCAGGTCACGCTGCGCGCCTTCCAGAAACATCACGGTCTGGCGAATTTCTTCCGTGCGCGACAGCACCTGTGTCTCCAGCCCTGCGTTCATGCGTTGCAGCGTTGCGTTCTGCTGCTGGGTCAGTTCAGTCAGGCGTTTCGCCTCGCGGGCCAGCGCGCGTTGCTCGATCGCATGGCGCACGGTCAGCAGCAAGTCCTGGTCATCCCACGGCTTGTTCAGGTAGCGATAGACCCCGCCCTCGTTGATGGCCTTCACGGCCGAATCGATCTCGGAATAGCCCGTCAGCAGAATGCGCATGACGTCGGGATACTGCTCACGGGCCCGCGCCAGAAAATCCGCGCCGCTCATGCCGGGCATGCGCATGTCAGAGATGATCAGATCGACCGGATACACGCCCAGCATGTCCAGCGCCGCCGCCCCACCCTCGGCGGTGATCACGCGATAGCCCGTGGGCCGCAGCAGGCGCCGCAGCGATGCCAGTACGCCCGGCTCGTCGTCCACCAGGAGGATCAGCGGCGTTGCTGCCGTAGGCGCCGCCTCGGCAGGTGCGCTGGCGGGTTGTGGGGCCGCCGCGGAATCAGGGGTGGTGGTTTGCGTGGTGTCGTCTTCGGTGGCAAGCATGGCGCGGTTCCTAAAGGTTGGATGGCGGGCCCGTGGTGTGTTGTCAAAGCGCCTGTAGAAACTGCTCCAGCGCGCTCTTCATCTTGCGGATGGCGGCCTCGGGCAGCAGCATGACCAACTTGGCGACAAAGCCGCCGCGCTCGAGCGTGAAGCGCACCTCCAGCAGCAGCGCCACATCCCAGCGGCCGAGCTGCGCATCGGACAACGCGTGCTGCAACGCCGCAGCCGGCACAAAGCTCGGCCGCGAGAAGGACAGGTTGCGCCCAAGCTGCTCGAACACGCTGCGCACACACGCGCCCACCAGCAGGTTGGCAATGTCGGACAGGGCTTCGCTTTCGACGTTGTGGTTCACGTCGTCGTAGCCCATCAGTTCTTCCAATTCTTCGCGGCCGTCCTTGCCGAACAGCACGATGGCCTCGCCCGAGATGTCGGATTGGAATGCCTGGCGCACCGGCGACGGCGTATCGCCCGCACTATCGCCGGCCAGCAAATTGGCCCGCAACTGCGCCGCATCGACCAGCTTGATGCCCGGCACCGACAGCGTGACAAACGCCCCCAGCAGTTCGGCCAGCGCGGCACCCGCCTTGCCCATGCCGATGTTGGCGATTTCCTGCAGCGCGTCGCGCTGCTCCTCGTTCAAGGTCAGGTCATTCATAGAGCCCATACCCCCGCAGGATCGGCACAATGCGGTCAGCCGACACGGGCTTCGAGATGAAGCCAATGGCGCCGAGGTCCTTGACGCGCTCGACCGCGCCCGACTGGATATCAGCCGACACCACGATCACGAAGGCGTCTTCGGCGGTGTGGCGGATCTGTTCGAGCACCTGGAAGCCGTCCATATCGGGCATGGTCAAGTCCAGGAAGACCACCGTGCCCTTGCCGGCGCGGAACAGCTCGAGCGCCTGTACGCCGTTGGAGGCCTGCGTGACCTCCACATCCCAGTCTTCGGGCAGGGCATTGATCAGAAGCTTGCGCGCCAACGATGAGTCGTCGGCAACGAGCACGGGTAGCGCCATGGTGTGTCCCCTCTTTGCGGCGTGAAGCGTTGAAACTACGTTGCGGCCAGCGCGATGTCGGCTGGCTTCTGTGGTTCGGTTCCGGCAGCTGCAGCAACTCCGGCAGGTGCGCCGGGTGCAGGCGCTTGCCCGCACACCGGCAAGGTCACCCTAAACGTCGTGCCCAGGCCCACCGTACTTGTTACGTCGATCCGCCCGCCATGCGCCTTGACGATGCCGTAGGTGAGCGAAAGGCCTAGGCCCGTGCCCTTGCCGACGGGCTTGGTGGTGAAGAACGGATCGAAGATGCGCTTGAGGTTTTCCGGCGGGATGCCGCAACCGGCATCGGCGACTTCCAGCCAGATCGCGGCGGCCTCTGCCGTGTCGCGCGCATCGCAGCCGGTGCGCACGGTGATGGTGCCGCGTCCGGGGCATTCGCCATCGCCTTCCCCTTTGCCTCCACCCTTGCAGGCATACGCCTGCGCCGCATTGACGACCAGGTTCAGCACCACCTGGTTGATCTGCGACGGAATGCAGTTCACCGGCGGCAGCGTGCTGTATTCGCGCACCAGGTCGGCTTGGTATTTGATCTCGTTGTGGACGATGTTCAGGGTGGATTCGATGCAGCGGTGGATGTCCACCTGTTCCCACTGGTGCGTGGTGTCCACGCGCGAGAAATCGCGCAGGTCCACCACGATGTCGCGCACACGGGCCAGGCCTTCGCGTGATTCGGTCACCAACGCGGGCGCGTCTTCGGCCAGGTAGTCGATATCCGCCACCTGCGCGAGCGCCGCAAGCTGCGGGTCCAGCGACGGCGCTGACTGCGTAATCAGTTGCTCCATGCCGCGCGCGTAGTCGAGCAGCGTGCCCATATAGCGCTGCAGGCTGTTCAGATTCGACAGCACGAAGCCCACCGGGTTATTGATCTCGTGCGCAATACCGGCGGCCAGTTGGCCGATGGCGGCCAGCTTTTCCGACTGCAGCAACTGCTGGTGCGCCTGGGCGAGTTGTTCATTCAGTGCAGACAGTTGCGCATTGCGCACCGTGAGTTCCTGCAACGCGTCGGTAACGGTCTTTTCGCGCTTTTGCAGCTCACCATAGGCTAGGCAGACATCGGTGGCGTCGATCAGCGTAATCCCCACGGCAATCACCACGCCATTCGCATCTTCGATGGGAATGAAGCTGCAGTTCTGCTGCATCCATTCAATCGTGTCGGTAATCGGCCGCGTATGCCGAAATCGAAACAGATACGGCCGGTGCTCCCAGGTCGTATAGGCCGACACGCCCAGCACAAATACGCTCTCGATTTTCTTGCGCAGCCATTTTTCCGGCAGCTCCGGAAACAGCGCAAACATGTCGTGCCCGATCACCTCGTCGCTGGCGCGGCCGCTGTGGTACTGCATAAAGCGGTTCCACGAGAGGATGCGCATCTCGCGGTCCACCGAAAACACGCCGCAACTCACCAGTTGCGCAATGGCTTCGGATAATTGAGATTGGGTAATGTCTGCCATGCTGGGCTGCAATGGGGCAAATACGGAGTTTGCTTAGGACCACATTGCTTCCGTGGCGCCTACCCATGCATATCGACCCAATTTTGCCCAGGCAGATACGTAGAAACCCGATTATTCGAAAAACGGGCATCGCAGAAAGTGCAGCCGGCGAGACTTAATACCGTTGGATTATCGGGAAAATGCTGCGTCGCGCACTAACGGAAAAACTCAGCCGCGCAACGGCACCTGTGCCAGCGCCTTGCGCCATTGCGCAAAACGCTGGGCGCGCGCTTGTGCGTCGCCGCCCTCGGCACCCTCGCGGCCATAGCGCAATGCGATGTAGCCGGCTGCAGCTTCACGCAGTGCCTGCGCCGCATGGGGAAATTGCGCCGCCGCCCGTTCGGCATAGGCCATGGGCCCCTCGGTAGGACTGCGCGGGCAACCGTGACGCGCCAGTCGATCGCACAGGCGTTGCCACTGTGCTTGCACCGGGTCGGGCTTCGGCTTGCGCTGCTGCCATAACAACGGCAGCGCAGCCAGCAGGAAGATGCCCGACACGCCCCATAGCACCGCGCGTGGGTCGGCGGCGTCCAGCCCCAGCCACGCGAACAGCTGCGCCTGCCGGTTGCGGTCGTAGCCGAGCACCCAACGGTTCCAGCCGCTGACGAGGCCATCGAGCCCCCAGCGCACGCTACGCAGCCAAGCAGGTTCTTCCACACGGCGCGAGCGGAATTCGCTGGCAGGCACGGCAGCCGCCAGACCGCGCTCCACACGCTGCGGCGCCACGGCGGCGGTCGGGTCCACGCGCACCCAGCCGCGCCCGTCGAGCCACACCTCCGCCCAGGCATGCGCATCGGACTGGCGCACGATGATGTCGCCGCTCACCGCGTTCACCTCGCCCCCGAGATAGCCCACCACCACGCGTGCCGGTACGCCTGCCGCCCGCATCAGGAAGACGAAGCTGCCGGCGTAGTGCTCGCAGAAGCCTCGGTGCGTGCGGAAGAGGAAGTCATCGATCTGCTGACCCTGCAGCGGTTCGGGCTCCAGCGTGTAGGCAAAGGGGGCGCTGCCGAACAACTTGAGCGCGGCGGCCACACGCTCGGCCGGCGGCAAGCTCGCCCACTGCGCGGCCAAGGCGTGCGTCTGGGGATTGCCCGGTGGCAGTGCCAGGGCCATCTGCTGCGTGAATGGGTCAAGCGGTTGCGCATCGTCGGCACGGCCGCGCACGGGCACGCGCGAACGGGCGTGATAACGCACGCGCTGGTCGAACGGCTGTGTGCTGACGAACTCGCCGTCGACACTGCGGCCAACACCATCGCGCGCCTCCACCGACAGGCCGCGATCCAGCGCAAACAGCCAGCGCTGGTGGGTGGGCTCCAGCGTGATGTTGTAATCGACCGTGCCCGAAGCGCCGCTCTTTGCGTCCGCAGAATTGGGTACGCTCTCGGTGGTTCGGCGCTGCCGGGTTGCGGCTGCCGTCCAGGTCTGGCCGTCAAAACGCCACAGCACCATGCCGCGCCAATAGAGCGTATCGAGCGGCGGCGGCATGCCGGCAAAATCAGCGCGGAAGGCGAGGTCATCGGACAAGATCAACTGGCCGATGGAGCCGGGCGACATGCGGTCGGAGATACCGCTGGTGGCGGTCTCGGCCGACTGCGGCAAGCGCCACAGCGGGTGGTCCAGCCGGGGAAAGAGCAGAAACAGCACCGCCGCACATGGCAAGCCCATCAACACTAGACGCGCGAGCATCTGCACCGGCGACACCCGCTGGAGCGCCTGCGGATGCAGCAGCACGAGCCAATTGCGTAGCAGCAGCGCACTCGTCGCCAGCAGGGTGGCGGCCAGCCACGGCGGCTGATCAAACAGCACCTGCGAGAGCAGCAGGAAAAAGCACAACTGCGTGACGAGAATGCCGGCGCGCACCGTGTGCGATTCCATCAGCTTGAGCACGAGAAACGCCCCCAGCAGCGCCACCGACAAATCGCGCCCGATATTGCCGCCGGTGCGCATGGCCAGCGCCAGCGTGACCACCAGCGTCGCCACGCCCGCCAAGCCCAGCACCCACTTACCCGGCAACGGCGCGCGGCGTACCCACAGCAGGGCGCGCCAGAGCAGCAGCACGCCAAACACGGCACATGTCACCAGCGGCAATGCACGCAGCAGCGGCAGCAGCACGACGGCAAGCTGCGCGATCAGCCAGCCATGTTCGCGCTGCGTAAGCGCGCGGGCCGAGCCGAAGACGGCGGTTTCAGAAGCCGTGCTCATGCGGCCGCCTCCTCGGGCATGGCGGGCTTGCCCCACAGGGCCAACGCACGCAGGCATGCATCACGATGCGCCGCGCCGCGTGCTGGGCCGATGGATACGCCCGGCAGGCTCAACGTGTATTCGGGCTCATCACCGGCGGGGGCGTTTTCTGCGGCCAGCACCCATGCGCATAGACGTGACAGGCGTTGCTCCACGTTCATTGACGGCGGTAGCGCTTCCCAGGCGAGCACGCATTGCGCGTGGCGCACCTGCTGGCCGGTGCGGCTCATCCACATATCCAGCCGGGCGCTGTGCTTCCACGCGATGCTGCGCAAGGCGTCGCCCGGGCGGTAGGTGCGGAGTTGGTCGGCAGCCTCTTCGACGTGGGTGCGAGCGGCGCGCGTGTCGTCCTCCTCGCCCGGGTCGGGCGCGAAGCTGGCGGGCAGCGGCGGCGCAGACGGCTCCGGTGCGGGATAGATCAGCAACGTGAGCGGCGCATCCGCATAGCTCCAAGCGCGGAACAGACCCAACGGAAACCGCGTCGACACGGTCAAGCGCGGCAGCTTGAACCAGCCACGCGGCTGATCCGCAAAGGACAGCGCAGCAACGATGGCGTCCTGCGGGTCGAGCGACGTTTCCACCGCAGCAGCATCGCGCGCGCTGACATCCACCCCTACGCGCGCCCACGGCGTGACATTGGCCAGCGCCACGCTCACATTCAGCGCGTGTCCGGCAAAGACGGCATCGCCCGCCGCACCACGCACTTCCAGGTCGACCAGGTTGCGATGCGTCTGCCACATGGCGGACGCCGCCACGCCGGCCAGCACGAAGGTCAGCAAAAAACCCAGGCTCACGTTGTAGTTGAGCGAGGTCAGCAGCATCACCATCAGCAGCAGCGCAAAACCCGCGCCGGCCGCGGTGGGGAGGATGTAGATGTGGTTGCGGTCTAGGCGGATGCGGCCTTCGCGCGGCGCGCGTGGCCGCTGCAGAAAGCGCTGCACACGCGCCCGCGCAAAGCGGATGCCGGGCAGCATCGCCAGCACCGCGCCGACTGCACGAAGCGGAGCGACCAGCAGTGAGGTGAAACGCGCCATGGCGCCGTACGCTCGCGGCGCTTAAGGAATGGCGACCGTATCGAGCAGCCGCTGCGCCAGCGCCGTGGCCGACAGCGTGCCCCCGGTCGGCAGCAACCGGTGCGCGGCCACGGCCTTGAACACGGCTTGCACGTCTTCGGGCAGCACGGCGTCGCGACCGTCAATTAGCGCCCAGGCGCGTGCAGCGGCCAACAGCGCAAGACCAGCGCGTGGTGACAGGCCCATCTGCACCTGCGCATCGGTGCGCGTGGCATTCACCAGCGCGAGCACGTAGTCCACCAGCGCGGGCGCGATATGCACGGCATCTGCGGCCGTTTGCAGCGCAACGACCTGCGCAGCAGTCAGCACAACGTCGATATCTTGCGGCGCACCGCCACCGAGGTACAGCGCACGCTCGGAGCTTTGATCGGGGTAGCCGAGCGACAAGCGCATCGTGAAGCGATCCAACTGCGACTCCGGCAGCGGATGCGTGCCGATCTGGTTCAGCGGGTTCTGCGTCGCAATCACGAAGAACGGCTCGGGCAGCGGATAGGTCGCACCGTCATGCGTGACCTGCCCTTCGGCCATCGCTTCGAGCAACGCGCTCTGCGCCTTGGGCGTAGCGCGGTTGATCTCGTCGGCCAGCACTACCTGCGCGAACAGTGGCCCGGGGTGGAATTCGAATGCGCCCTTCTCCTTCACGTAGATCGACACGCCGATCAGGTCGGTTGGCAGCAAATCGCTCGTGAACTGCACACGCTGGTATTGCAGCCCGAGCGTGCGGGCCAGCGCGTGCGCGAGCGTGGTTTTGCCCACGCCCGGTAGATCCTCGAGCAGCAGATGCCCGCGCGCGAGCAGGCACGCCAACGCCAGACGGATCTGCAACGGCTTGCCGAGCACGATGCGATCGAGTGCACGCTGCGCCTGCGACAGCGCCGCCGGCAACGACAGTGGCTGCACCGGCGCAGTTTGCGTGGTGCGGATGGGGGACAGCGGGGCTTGGTTGGGCGTCATTGAGGTGCAGCCGAAGCAACAATGCCAGCGAGTGTAGCGGCATCGCCCAGCGCTCGCGCGCCCATGTTTTTTAGCGTGAACGCGCTACAACATCAGCCCGGTTTGCGCGCGGGGATAGCCGCATCGAGCAACACGCGTGCCGTGCGCGGCAGGCTCTTGATCAGGCGCGGTGCGTCGGTGCCGAAGGTCTGGCTAGCGGTATAGGCGCCTTCGATCAGGAAAGCCAGATCGTCGGCCAGCGCGTCGGGGTCGGTGGCGCCCGCGGCTTCGGCGCGGTCACGCAGTCGCGCGAGTAGCAGTGCCTTGTTGCGCTGGACGAACTGCCGCGCCGCATGCGTCAGGTCCGGAAACTCCGCCGCCACATTCACGAAGGGGCAGCCCCGATAGCCCGGGCGCGATGCCCGTTCCGACACATCAATGAAGAACTGCAGCAGTTGCGCGCGCGCGTCATCCGGGTGCTTGGCCATGCTGCCGTTGAAGTAGCCCCAGAAGCTCTCGTCGCTGCGCTCCAGATAGGCGAGGACGAGGTCGTCCTTCGACTTGAACTGCCGGTACAGGCTCATCTTGTTGACGCCAGCCTTCTCCACCACGGCCTCGACACCCACGGCCCGCACGCCTTCGTAGTAAAACAGTTGACGAGCCGCTTCGAGCAGGCTGGCGTGGGCATCCTCCCCGCTGATGCGGCGCGGGGTCGGCTTGGGTTGATCAACGGCGGAAAGCGCGCGGGGTCCGCGACGGGTGGCGTTAGCCATGGTGGTGCTCCTGCAGGCGCGGCGGAAGGCAAACCCCCAGCCACACCGGTGTCATTCGAATGCAGCTTGACATGTTACCGACCGGTACCTACTATCGCAACCACGTTGTTACCGGTCGGTAACGAATGCGATATTGTTGCTCCAACAAGAATCGAAGGAATCGGACACCCCATGCAGCGACTTGCCCGCCTCATCGCCCCACGTTTTCACTACAGCTGGCTCGCGCTGGCGGTGGTGTTCCTAATCCTGCTGTGCGCGGCCGGCACGCGCGCCACGCCCAGCGTGATGATGCTGCCGCTCGAACATGAATTCGGCTGGAGCCGCAGCACGATCTCGCTGGCCATCTCGATCGGCATTGCGCTGTACGGGCTGACGGGGCCGTTTGCCGCCGCATCGATGCAGTATTTCGGCATTCGCCCGACGGTGCTGGGTGCGCTCGCGGTGCTGGTGTCGGGCACGGCACTCTCGGCGCTGATGCACGAGCCCTGGCAGATGGTGCTGCTGTGGGGCGTGATGGTGGGCGGCGGTACGGGCGTGGCGGCCATTACGCTGGGCGCGACGGTGGTCAACCGCTGGTTCACCTCGCACCGTGGGCTGGCGATGGGCATCCTGACGGCCAGTTCGGCCACGGGGCAGCTCGTGTTCCTGCCAATGATGGCGGCGGTGGTCGAGCACTACGGCTGGCGCCCGGTGGTGCTGATCGTGGCCGGCGCGCTCACGCTGCTGTTGCCGATCGTGTGGCTGCTGCTGCCGGAATCGCCCAAGAGCGTCGGTCTGCGCACCTACGGTGAACCCGCCGATGCACCGGAAGCCGCACAAGGCCCGCGCGCCAACCCGATCACCCTGGCCATGCAGACGCTCATGCAAGCCATGCGCAAGCGTGATTTCTGGCTGCTGTTTGCGAGCTTCTTCATCTGCGGCGCGAGCACCAACGGCTACATCGGCACGCACTTCATCGCCATGTGTGCAGACCACGGGTTCTCTGAAGTGAAGGGTGCAAGCCTGCTGGCGGCGATGGGGATCTTCGACCTGGTAGGGACCACGCTGTCGGGCTGGCTCTCCGACCGCTACAACAGCCGCGTGCTGCTGTTCTGGTACTACGGCCTGCGCGGGCTGTCGCTGATCTATCTGCCGTATGCGTTCGGCTTCGAGTTCTTCGGCCTGCCGGTGTTTGCGGTCTTCTACGGGCTGGACTGGATTGCCACCGTGCCGCCCACCGTGCGCCTGACCAACGATGTATTCGGCAAGGCAGCCGCGCCCATCGTGTTCGGCTGGATCGTCGCGGGGCACCAGCTGGGCGCAGCGTTTGCCACGCTGGGTGCGGGCATGATGCGCGCGTCGCTGGGTAACTACACGCTGGCCTCGATGATCTCAGGCGGGCTGTGCATCGCGGGGGCCTTCCTGGTGCTGCGCATTCACCGCACGCCCAAGCGCGATGCAGAAGGCGCCAGCCAGCCCGCTACCGCGTAATCAAGGTTTCAGGAAGCCATACTTGGCCAGCACCGCCTGGCCAGCCGGCGACAGCACATACGCCACGAAGTCGGCCGCCTGTTGCGGTTGCTTCGTGCCCGATGTCACCGCAATCGGGTAGGTCAGCGGCACATTCAGCGGCACGGGGCTTGCCACCTTCACCTTGTCGGCGGCGATGGCGGCATCGGTAGAAAACACCAGGCCGGCTTCCACCTCGCCGCGCGATACATAGTCCAACGCCTGACGCACGTTCTGCGCCAGCACGGCCTTGGCTTCGACCGGCTGCCACAGCCCAGCCCCTTCCAGCGCGCGCTTGGCATAGCGGCCCACCGGCACTGACGCCGGGTTGCCGATCGCCACGCGCTTCACCTCAGGCTTGGTCAGATCACTCAGCACATGCACCGGTACAGCGCCGGTGGTCGGCACGATCAGCACGAGCTGGTTGGCGACAAAGTCCTTGCGCGTCTCGGTCTTGATGACCTTCTCGGCCACAGCCTTGTTCATCGCTTCCTGGTCGGCAGAGGCAAACACATCCGCCGGGGCACCTTTCACGATCTGCTGCATCAGCACGTCGGACGCGCCGAAGTTGAGCACGACCTTGGTGTCCGGATGCAGTGCTTCGTATTGCTGCCCGATCGCTTTAAATGCGTTGGTCAGGCTCGCAGCGGCCGACACAACCAGGTCGGCAGCATGTGCCGGGGCCGCAAACCCGAGCGACAGCGCGGCGACCAGCCCAACAGCGCGCACCTGTGTGCGAAGTGAGAAACGTTGCATGCGAGACCCGGCTACGTGGATGAATGACCGCCCGTAATATACGAGTCGATATAACGCATGGTCAACGACGCCCCGCATATAGCCGGCATCACGCGCGCCAGAGCCCTAGGCGCCTTGCCGCCTCACCAGGCACGTCAGCAATTCGCAAGAAATTCAAGATTCCTCAGGCTTGCGCAAAGGCATCGATGACGATGCTAGCCTCACGCTCACCGATGGACCGGCGTCAAAACAGCACCGGAACCGAGGCATCAAAAACAAGCAGGCACTGCACCAGTGGCGTGATCAAGCCCCGGCATGCATGCCGCACTCCACGGAGAAGTACCGCGCGCCAGCGCCGCGGCCTCCTGTGGTTGGGAATCTGATTTGGGGGAACAGGCATGGAGCCTCTGGCGCCAGGCCGCGCGCGCGTGGATCACCGCCGTGGCCGTATCTCGTTGCAGCAGCTTGACGACGATTCGCAGCGTCGGCTGCGCGCAGGACTCAGCGCGATTGTGGGTCGCGCCCTCTATCAATGGGACGAAGTCCTGCCCCATCAAGCCGATGTGGTGGTGCTGACGGCAACGTCGGCCCATGTTGCCGCGCCTGCTGGCGCGCCCATCAAGATTTGGCTCGATGACACGCCCCAAGCGGGCCACGACGACGACGCATTCCACTTGCCGCGTGGGTTCACCTTGCACGATCTCTGGGCCACGCTCGATCGCGTCGCGCTGCGGCTGATGGACAACGCTGTGCGGCCCGGCACCGTGCCCGTCGAACCCGTGCCCGCGCACGCAACGGCCGCCAGCCCTGAACCCACCTACCGCCTGCTGCGCTGGGTCACGCTCGAGGTGCATCTGCAGGCGCTGCGCTTCCGCCGCGCAATGGCCGCCATGACCAGCCGCGCAGTCAGCCTGCGCTGGTTGACGACCGACGGCGGGCTCGAACACGAAGAGGCTCGCCTGCTGCTACGCACGTTGAACCAGCTCGGCGCCCTGCAGATCAACGTGCACCGCAACACCACACTGGCGAGCACACCCGACCATGCGCGCGTCTCGCACAGCCGCTTCTTCGACCTGGTCGGACGCTGGCTGCGCAGCTCTCGCCATCAGTTGCAGGCGCGCCCCTAAATGCACCGCATTGGCATCTTCGGCCCGATGGGCATCGGCAAGACGACGGCCATTCGCACCCTGTGCGGTGACGTGACCATCGATTGCGACGTGCCCAATCTCGACCGACACACTTCCACCAAAGCCACGACAACGGTGGGCGTCGACTTTGGCGAGGTCGACCTGGGCAACGGTGAACTGCTGCAGATCTACGGCAGCCCAGGGCAGGAGCGTTTCGACTTCCTGCGTGACTGGCTCATCTCCGTCATTGCCGGTGCGATCGTCATGGTGGATGTCAACACCCCCGACGCGGGCGAGCGCTGCATTCCGCTACTGCAACGCATCGCGGCGGAACCAGCGCAGCCGTCCGCGCTGGTGCTCGTGGCGCGGCCGTCTACACCCGCCCGGGTCGACGCGTTCTCGGCCCAGCTGAGCCAGGCGCTGGGGCGCGCGCTTCCGGTCGTCATGGCCGATGTTCGCGAGCGCGCACAGATGCTCGATATCGTCGAAATCATGCTCTACACCCTGCAAACATGAACGCTGCAGCATCGCCCGTTCCGGCCGAACTCGCGCAAGCCGCGACGGCCGTACTCCAGCGGTACGCGCATGCGCTACCTGACCTGTCTGCCGCGACGCTCTGCACGCTCGACGGCTTCACCATCGCCTCGGCGCTCGACCCGGCGCGCTATAGCGCGGCCCGGCTTTCGGCCATGACCAGTACGGTCATGTCGGTGGTCCGTGCGCTGGGGCGCGAAGTGCGTTTCAACACCTGCCATCGGCTGGTGCTCGAAACCGACATGGGGACCATGGTGTTCCAGCCGGTTCGCCAGTCCGCGATCGTGCAGGTGTGCATGGCGAAGGGGCACGACGCCGTGCTCGGCCGTGCCCTGTGGGAGGCCAAGCGCATCGCCGAAGAGTTGGCCTCGCTGCCCGCCCTGTCGCTCCTGCATCAGCCCGCCTAGTCGTACGCACCTGTTTTTCACAGCCACAACCACAAACCTACTCAAACCATCCGGGGAGTCGCACCATGAGCAATCTCAATAGTTCCATGACCCACCTTGCTACGTTCGATGGCGCCATGTGCGCCATGCTGGTGGATAGCGCGAGCGGCATGATCCTCGCCTCGGCCGGGGACGGCATCGATCTGGAGCTCGCCGCAGCGGGCAATACCGAGGTGGTGCGCGCCAAGCTCAAGACCATGCAAGCGCTCAAGCTCGATGACGTGATCGACGACATCTTGATTACGCTGAGCAAGCAGTACCACATCATCCGCCCCGTCGCGAGCAAGCCGGGGCTGTTCCTCTACGTGGTGCTCGACAAGGCCAAATCGAACCTGGCGCTGGCACGCCGCAAAGTCCAGGAGATCGAGCAAGCGCTGAGCTTCTGAGCGCCTAATCGCCTGCGTGCTCCAGCGGGCACGCACCGTCAGGCGTACGCCCGTGCGGCCTCGTCAATGCAATCGGCCAGGCGCCCAGCAATGGGCTGACGGCTATGGCGCGGGCGTTCGATCAGGCCGATCTCGCGCGTGAAGGTCTCGTCGCCCAATGGGATGGCGCGAACGCCGGGCGGCCATGCCGCTTGCGCGGCCGTCTGCGGCGCGAGAGCAACGCCCTGCCCGCGCGCCACGAGTTGCGTCATGCCCTGCAGCTCATCGAGTTCGATCACGTCGTGCGTGGTGATGTGCTGGTCGCGCAGGAACTGGTCAACACGGCGCCCACCGAATGAACGGCGGTCGTAACGGATGAATGGCTGGTGCGCGAGCAAGGCGCGCCAGTCGTCGCCTGGCACGTTGTCGGGCACGAGCAGCACGAAAGGCTCGGCCACCAGCGTGCGCCACTCCAGATCGGCCGGCACGGCAAACGGCGGGCGGATCAGCACAGCCAGGTCGATCTCCCCGGCGTCCACCAGGCCGAGCAGATCGAGCGACACGCCCGGAACGATACGCGCGCGGCAATGCGGGAATTCGCTGCGGAACTGCACCAGCGCATCCACCAGAAACGACGTCTGCACCGAGGCGATCGCGCCGATGCGCACCAGGCCACGCTGCTCGTTGCCGCCAGCCTGATCACCCAGCCGGTCGTACAGCGTGACGATGTGTTCGGCCAGCGCCAGCGTATCGCGCCCGGCAGCGTTGAGCATGGCCGACCGGCCCGTGCGATCGAACAATTGAAAGCCCAGCGATTCTTCCAAGCGCTGGATCTGTGCGCTCACGGCGGATTGCGTGAGGCCAATGCGCTCGCCCGCGGCCGCGAAAGTGCCGTGCCGGGCAACGGCGATGAAAGTCTTGAGTTCTCGGAGCATACCGGCGCGGATCAAAGCGCATCAAAGCGAAAGCGCAAGGATACGCGCCGCACCGTCTACCACCTTACTTGGCAAACAGCGACGCCATGTTGGCAAACGCCTTGATCTCCAGGGCGTTGCCCGACGGGTCCAGGAAGAACATCGTCGCCTGCTCGCCCACCTCGCCCTTGAAGCGGATGTACGGCTCGATGATGAATTCGATACCGGCAGCGCGCAGCTTGGCCGCGGCCGCTTCCCACTCGGGCATGGACAGCACCACGCCAAAGTGGCGCACCGGCACGTCGTGGTCATCAACGGCGCTGGTCTTGCGGTGGCCGACTTCTTCCGGCGCAAGGTGCGCGACGATCTGGTGGCCGTAGAAGTTGAAGTCGACCCAATCCGGCGAACTGCGCCCTTCAGGGCAGCCAAGGATGTCGCCATAGAAAGCGCGCGCCGCAGCAATGTCATGCACGGGGAAGGCAAGGTGGAATGGGGCAAGCACTGGCGTGATGTCGCTCATGGTGTGGGGCGGTGGTCGATCAAAGCGTTGTAGTCAGGCGGCACCGGCACGCGGTGGGGGGCACCTACGCACCGGGCCACGCGGACGAGTCTATGCGCGTCTATTCATCCACAAAAGCGATGTTTTTTTGCGCTGAGCACCACGAATTTCGATGAGTCAGGCAAAAAAGAAGCCGCACAGCGGCGGCGAAAGAGACACACGGTAGGCGCGCCGGCGTGGGTGCAGACGCGCGAAGAGGAAACGTCAGGCGAAAGCGAACGGCGATATGGCCGCCTCGGCCTGCGCCAGCGGCAGGCGCACGGTGCAGACAGTGGCATCGCCCGGCACATTGGCCACGCGGAATCCCGCATCGCGCGCCAGGGCGATCATGCGGCGGTTAATGGAGAGCACTTCGCCGAAGACTTCACGCGCGCCCGACACACGCGCCGCGCGCACCAGCGTGGCGAACAGGCGCCGGCCGACGCCCTTACCCTGCCACGCATCGGCCACCAGCATGGCAAATTCGGCCACACCGTCTTCCACGACGAAGCGGCCATCGGCGATCAGGTCTTCACCACTACCGTCGGGGCGCGCGACGCTTACGACGAGCGCCATGTGGTTCACGTAATCGATTTGCGTGTAGGCGGCGAGCATTTCATCGGAGAGCCGCCCACCGCCCACAAGGAAGCGTGCATAGCGTGACTCAGACGACAGCCCCTCCACCAAGGCGGCCTCAAGCGGGGCGTCTTGCGGCAGAATCGGGCGCACGGTGGCAATGGAGCCGTCGTGCATGGTCCAGCGGTCGATCCATTCGGCGGGATAACGGTGGATGGTGTACAGCATGGGGGTTCTCCTCACGCGATGGATCGCTTGTTCTGACCGCCAGGACGGGATCGCCGCCTGACTTTTCAATTTGAACCCAGATTAGCAGAAACCCTGGCTTTTGCAAATAAAGTTAGTGGCCTATGCTTTTGACATGAAGACGACTGAATCCCTCTCCACCGCATCGTCCACGCCATCGGCTTCCGAATTGGTGACGTCGATGGACGAGCCGTGCTCGATTGCCGCGGCGGTATCGATCGTCGGCGAGAAATGGACGCTGCTCGTGCTGCGCGAGGCATTTTCGGGCGTCACGCGCTTCGATGAGTTCCTGCGCCGCACGGGATGCTCGACGGCGATCCTGTCGTCGCGGCTCAAGGCGCTGGTGACGTACGGCATCCTGCGTCGCGTGCCATACCAAGAGCCGGGCGACCGCGTGCGCGATGCCTATCGGCTGACCCGCGCGGGCGTCGATCTACTGCCCGCTGTCGTGGCGCTGATGCAATGGGGTGACCGCTACCTCACTCCCGACGGCGAGGGCCCGATCCTATTGCGCGACCGCGAAAGCGGCACGCCGATCCACGTGGCGCTGGTCAACGCGTTGGGCGAACCGGTGGCGCCCAAGAACTCCATGCGCGAGCCAAACCCACGTTATGGCCAGGGCAATCAACGGCCCGCAGACGGCACCGAAACGCCCGTCAATACACCTCTGACCAACGGGTAAGTCACGGCTTTACACATTTAACAAAACACCCTATCGTCGCAAATGCATGGGCGAACGCTGGCTTGCGGCCGCCTGTCAATGCACCCCGCGCTTGGCCGCCCCCTTCTGGCGACCGCCCTTTCAGGTTTTCTGACTTCAAGCTCGCTCCGCCCGCCGGACCCACGACCGCCATGCCCGATGCCGTGGTACCGCTTTACCACCAGATCTACGTCGTCCTGCGCCAGCAGATCCTCGAAGGCAAATTCGGCGACGGCCCCATGCCGGGCGAGATCGAGCTTGCCCGCCAGTTCGGTGCGTCGCGCGTCACGATGCGGCGGGTGTTCGACTACCTGGTCAAGGAAGGCTTGGTGCGCCGCCATCGCGGCATGGGTACCTTCGTCGTCAAACCTGATGACCCGGTGACGCTGGGCGGCGGTGGGCAGACGCTGCTGCAGAACATCATCGATGTGGGCGAGCGCACCTCTGCCGTGGTCGTCGAGTTTGAAGACGTGCAGGCGCCGCCCGACGAGGCCAAGTGCCTGGAAGTGCCACCCGGCACGCCGATCAAGAAACTCGTGCGCGTGCGGCACCTGGAAGACACGCCCATGGCGCTCATCACCACGTGGCTGCCGCTGGATGTGACCAGCAAGCTCACGCTGGAACGGCTGGCCAATCAGTCGCTACTGCGGCTGATCGAGGCCTCGGGCGTGCGGATCGATCGTGCATCGCAGGTAGTGTCGGCACGCCTGGCGGATGTGGCCACGGCGCAATATCTGGATGTGTCCGTGGGCGCACCCCTGCTGTCGGTGCAACGCATCGTGCGCGAGATGAGTGGCCGCCCCGTCCAACTGCTGCAGGGCCTGTACCGGCCCGATCGCTACGAATACCGCATGGAGCTGTCACGCGTGGGCGAAGACCGCGCCCGCCTGTGGATCGACAACGCCGGCCACGACGTGCAAGGCGGCCACAGCGAAGACGTGGAAGAAGTGCCCACCACCTCCGTCGGCAAACGCGCCTGACACCACCGCTGGCAAGGTTATTGGCCGTCTGCAAGCGCCGAGGAAAGTTGCTAGCATCGCCGCTTCGTTGCGATGCAACAATCCTCCCAAGAGGTTCCCATGTCGGCCTCGCCTGCTTCGTCCCCCGCCACACCCGCGTCCCCCACGCACGACACCCAAGGGCTGATCCGCCTGCTCACGGCGGGTGCCGGCATCAGCGTGGCGTGTATCTATCTGAATCATCCGTTGCTCGGCCTGATCAGCCGTGACCTGAACATCGCGCCGCACGCGCTGGGCGTGTTGCCGACGCTCACGGCGGCGGGCTACGCCAGCGGCATCTTTTTCTTCGGCCCGCTGGGGGATCGCTACGACCGCCGCCTCGTCATTCTGTGGAAAGCGGTGCTGCTGACGCTGGCGCTGATCGGTAGCTGCCTCGCACCGAACCTGCCGCTGCTGGCGGCTGCAGGCTTTGCGATCGGGCTGTCGGCCACCATCGCGCAGGATTTCGTGCCCAGCGCTGCCGCCATCAGCACGGACGCCAACCGCAATCGCAACATCGGCACGGTGATGACGGGGCTGCTGATCGGCATCGTCAGCTCGCGCGTGTTCAGCGGCATCGTGGCGGACCACTTCGGCTGGCGTGCGGCGTTTGGTGTGTCAGCCGTGGCGATTGTCGGGCTGGCGATTGCCGTGCGCGCGTCGCACTTTGGCGTGGCGCCCGCCACGCGGCAACCGTATCTCACGCTGCTGCGCTCGCTGGGTACGCTCTTCATGCAGCATCCGCGGCTGCGCGCGTCTGCCATTACCCAGGCATTCATCGGCATTGCGTTCTCGGGCTTCTGGTCGACGGTGGCCCTGCATCTGACAAGCTCGCTCGGCTTGTCAACGGGGCAAGCCGGCCTGCTGGGCCTCGCCGGCGCGGCAGGTGCGCTTGGCGCGAGCATTGCGGGCCGCCTCTCCGGGCGTGTCGCGCCCGGCCACATCGCCGCTGGCGGCGCCTTGCTGATGGCCGTGACGTTTGCCGCGATGGCGCTGGCGCCGCAATCGCTCGTCGCCATCGTGATCGGCACGCTCGTGTTTGATGTGGGCGTGCAGGCCGCGCTGGTGTCGCACCAGACCATCATCTATGCCCTGGCGCCCGAAGCACGCAGCCGCATCAACGCGGTGTTCATGACGTCGCTGTTCATCGGCATGTCGGTGGGCGCGTATGGCGCGAGCCTGGCGTGGAATGCAGGCCGGTGGTCGGGGCTGATGGCGTTCTGTGCGGCCGCGTCGTTGGTGGCGCTGGCGCTGCGGACGGTATTCAACGCGCGGCAAGGCGCACGCTAGCGCAATCACCACGACCAGGACAGCGAGCGTACCCGTTTCTGCGTGCCCAGACACGCACGCATCGGGGCAATTCCGGGGCGCGACATTCGAGGACATGTCGCTACAATCCAAAGGATCAGCCTAGGCTGCTTCACAAGAACATCCACCCCGAGACGCTCCATGGACACCACTGCCGCTTCACACGCAGATTCGCACGTAGTCGACCCGCACGACACACGCCGCCGCATCTTTGCCATCGTCGGCGCGTCGTCGGGCAACCTTGTCGAATGGTTCGACTTCTACGTCTACGCGTTCTGCTCGCTGTACTTCGCGTCGGCGTTCTTCCCCAGCGGCAACCCGACGGTGCAGCTCATGAACACCGCCGGCGTGTTTGCCGCAGGCTTTCTGATGCGGCCGATTGGCGGCTGGCTGTTCGGGCGCATTGCGGACAAGCGCGGCCGCCGCACGGCCATGATGATCTCGGTGCTGATGATGTGCGGCGGCTCGCTGCTCATCGCCGTGGTGCCGACCTACGCGCAGATCGGCGCGGCGGCGCCGTTCCTGCTGCTGGTGGCACGTCTGTTCCAGGGCCTGTCGGTGGGCGGGGAATACGGCACCAGCGCCACCTACATGAGCGAGGTCGCACTCAAGGGCAGGCGCGGCTTCTTCGCCTCCTTCCAATACGTCACCCTCATCGGCGGCCAGTTGTGTGCGCTGCTGGTGCTGGTGATCCTCCAGCAATTGCTGACCACGGCGGAACTCAAAGCCTGGGGCTGGCGCATCCCGTTCGTGGTGGGCGCGCTGACGGCTGTGATTGCGCTGTACCTGCGCCGCGCGCTGCCGGAAACGCAAACCACCGCATCGGCCAAGGCCGAGCACGCGGGCACGATCCGCGGCGCGTGGCAGCACAAGGGCGCCTTCCTGCGCGTGATCGGCTTTACCGCAGGCGGCTCGCTGATCTTCTACACGTTCACCACGTACATGCAGAAGTACCTCGTCAACACGGCGCACATGGAGACCAAGACCGCCTCCAACGTGATGACGGCCGCGCTGTTCGTCTACATGCTGCTGCAGCCGGCGTTTGGTGCGCTGTCCGACCGCATCGGCCGGCGCAATTCGATGCTGCTGTTCGGCGCGACCACGGTGCTGGGTACGGTGCCGCTCATGCACGCGCTGGCCACCGTGTCGAGCCCGGTGGCGGCGTTTGGCCTCATCATCGTGGCGCTGGCTTGCGTGAGCTTCTACACCTCCATCAGCGGCCTGATCAAAGCCGAGATGTTCCCGCCGGAAGTGCGCGCCATGGGCGTGGGCCTGTCGTATGCGATTGCCAATGCGGTGTTTGGCGGCTCGGCCGAGTACGTGGCGCTGTGGTTCAAGAACGCGGGTACCGAATCGACGTTCTACTGGTACGTGACCGCGCTGTGTGCCCTGTCCTTCATCGTGAGCTTCTTCATGCCCGATCCGAGCAAGGAAGGGTATCTGCGCCACGAGCCGTAATCCCACGCCCAGGATCGCCAGCCGATGCGCGTGCGTCGGCTGGGCGGAAGCCACGCGCGAAACGCGCAACACGTGGCAATCCCCCGCCACCCCTCCCAGACCCTGACAGTCCCGCGCCACTGAATCGGCTTTGCATCCGAAAAACATGGCTGCGCTGGCCCCTCGCGCCGACATTCGCCGGTAACGTAGAACGTCTTCGCTGCGCAGGCACAACATCTGCTTTTTGAAGGACGCCTGTCACCGCAGCGCGCCTGGCCCGCAATGGGCCTGGTCCAACCGGTTTCCGGAGTCTTTCAGGCATGCGCCTCTCGGACTTGATCATTTCGACGCCCGACGGTCTGTACTGTCCGCCGGGCGATTTCTACGTGGACCCATGGCGGCCGGTCAACCGTGCCGTCATCACGCACGCCCATAGCGACCATGCTCGACCCGGGCATCAGCACTACCTTGCGGCGGCGGCCGGCGCCGGGGTGCTGCGCGCACGGCTGGGCGACATCTCGCTGCAAACGCTGCCGTACGGCGAGCCCGTCGTCCACCACGGGGTGCGGGTGAGTTTCCATCCGGCCGGGCATGTCCTCGGGTCCGCGCAGGTGCGCCTCGAGTACGGCGGCGACGTCTGGGTGGTCTCCGGCGACTACAAAGTCGAGCCCGATGGCACCTGCGCCCCGTTCGAGCCGGTGCGCTGCCACACCTTCATCACCGAATCGACCTTCGGCCTGCCGATCTACCGCTGGCGACCGCAGGCGGAGATCTTCGCGCAGCTCAACGCCTGGTGGCGCGACAACGCCGAAGCGGGCCGTAGCAGCGTGGTCTTTTGTTATGCGTTCGGCAAGGCGCAACGCATCCTGGCCGGGCTGGATACCAGCATCGGCCCCGTGGTGTCGCACGGAGCGATGCTGCCGCTGGATGCCGCGTATCGCGACGCCGGTGTCGCGCTGCCGCTAACGCAGTTGGCGACCGATGTCTCCAAGCCAGACCTGCGTCGCGCGCTGGTGCTGGCGCCGCCCTCTGCGCAGCGCACACCGTGGATGCGCCGCTTTGGCGACTATGCCGACGCCTTCGCCAGCGGGTGGATGCAGCTTCGCGGTGCGCGGCGGCGACGCGGCGTGGACCGCGGCATCGTGCTCTCCGACCATGCCGATTGGCCGGGCCTGCTGCAGGCCATCGATGCCACGGGCGCCACGCGCATCTATGTCACGCACGGGCAGGTGGCGCCGGTGGTGCGCTGGCTCTGCGAGCGCGGCTTGGATGCGCGCGCCTTCGCCACCGAATACGGGGACGACCGGGACGAGCCCAGCGCAGCCGAAGCCAGCGACACCTCGGCCGCACCCGAACCCTCGGCACCATGAAAGCCTTTGCTGACCTGTATGCGCAACTCGACGCCACCACGTCGAGCAACGCCAAGCTCGGCGCGTTGGTGGCCTATCTGCGCAACGCACCGGATGCCGACGCAGCCTGGGCGGTCTACTTTCTGGCGGGCGGCAAGCCCCGGCAGCTTGTGCCGGTGCGGGTGCTTGCGAGCTTCGCGCAAGGTGAATCCGGCTTGCCCGAATGGCTGTTCGACGAGTGCTACCAAGCCGTGGGCGACCTGGCCGAGACCATCGCGCTGGTCCTGCCCGACGCCGATCATGCCGACAACGCCAGCCTGGCCGAATGGATGGAGACCCGTCTGCTGCCGCTGCGGGGTCAGCCGCCCGAGGTGGTGCTGCCGCAGTTGGCCACGCTGTGCCGTGGCCTGCCGCTGCATGCGCGCCTCGTGCTGATGAAGCTCATCACGGGCGCGTTTCGCGTGGGGGTGTCCAGGCTGCTCGTCACACGTGCGCTGGCCGAGGTAGGTAGCACCGACCCGAAGCATGTGGCACAGCGCCTGATGGGGTACACCGACATCGCCCAGGCGCCGACCGCGCAACGCTACCGCGCGCTGCTGGCCGATGCGGGCGTCGATGGCCCTGCGCTCCAGACCGGGCATCCGTACCCGTTCTTTCTCGCTCACCCCTTGCAAGCGGATGTGCAGGCATTCGATGCCATGCTCGGGCCACCGGTCGATTGGCAAATCGAATGGAAATGGGACGGCATCCGCGCCCAGCTCGTGCGCCGGGGCGATGGTGTCTGGCTGTGGTCGCGCGGTGAAGAGCTGATTACCGACCGCTTTCCCGAACTGTCGGCCATGGCGCAGACGCTGCCCGCCGGCACTGTGCTGGACGGCGAGATCGTGGTCTGGCGCGAGGGCCACGTGCAGCCGTTTGCGCTGCTGCAGCAACGCATTGGCCGCAAGACGCTGAATGCCCGCGTGCTGCGCGACGCCCCCGCCGTGCTGCTCGCCTATGACCTGCTGGAATGGCAAGGCCACGACTGGCGTGAGCGGCCGCAAAGCGAGCGGCGCGCGCAACTGGAGCGCGTGGTTGCAGACCACGTGCACCCGGCGCTAGAGCTGTCCCCGCTGCTGGACGGCGAGGATTGGCACCACCTCGCACGCCAGCGCGAGGCCTCGCGCGAACTGGGCGTGGAAGGGCTGATGCTCAAGCGGCGCGACGCGCGCTACGGCGTCGGCCGCACGAAAGACGTGGGCGTGTGGTGGAAATGGAAGATCGATCCGTTCTCGGTGGATGCGGTGCTCATCTATGCGCAGCGTGGACACGGGCGCCGCGCCAGCCTTTACACCGATTACACCTTTGCCGTATGGGACGCGCCGCCCGACGCACCCGAGCGCAAGCTGGTGCCGTTTGCCAAGGCGTACTCCGGCCTGAGCGACGCCGAGATCCGGCAGGTCGACGCGGCCATCCGCAAGACCACGGTGGAGACCTTCGGCCCGGTGCGCAGCGTGGCCCCGACGATGGTGTTCGAGCTGGGCTTTGAAGGCATCGCCCGCAGCAGCCGGCACAAGAGCGGCATTGCGGTGCGCTTTCCGCGCATGCTGCGCTGGCGCCACGACAAGCCGGTCGCCGAAGCCGACACCCTGCAGACGCTGGAAAGCCTGCTACCCGCGCCATGAGCGACACCACACACCCCGATCTCGACGGCTGGTTTGCCGCGCGCGGCTGGACGCCGATGCCGTTCCAGCAAGCCGTGTGGGCCGCCATGGCGCGCGGTGAATCGGGCCTGCTGCATGCCACCACCGGCGCGGGAAAGACCTATGCCGTCTGGTTGGGCGCGCTGCAGCGGTTGGCACACGCACCCGTGCGCGGGCGCGGTGCACCGCCGTTGTCGGTGCTATGGCTCACGCCCATGCGGGCGCTGGCTGCCGACACCGTCCGCGCGCTCACGCAAGCCGCACAGGCGCTGGCGCCGCACTGGACGCTGGGCCTTCGCACCGGCGACACCGGCAGCGCCGAGCGGGCCGCCCAATCGCGCCGACTGCCCACCGCACTGGTGACCACGCCGGAAAGCCTGTCGCTCTTGCTCGCACGCGCCGATGCACGCGAAGCGCTGGGCTCGGTGCGCGTGGTGGTGGTGGATGAATGGCACGAACTGGTCGGCAACAAACGCGGCGTGCAGGTGCAGTTGGCGCTGGCACGACTGCGCACCTGGTCGCCGGCGCTGCTTGTGTGGGGGCTGTCGGCCACGCTGGGCAACCTGGCCGAGGCGATGGACGCACTGGGCGATGCCAGCGCAGCCGCGCGCGGCACGCTTGTGCAGGGTCATCTGCCAAAGCGCATGGAGATCGACACCCTGCTCCCCAACGGCGTGGGGCGGTTTCCGTGGGCAGGGCATCTGGGCATGGCGATGCTGCCGCACGTGCTGGAAGAACTGGAGACGGCGCGCACCACGCTGGTGTTTCTGAACACGCGCTCGCAGGCGGAGCTGTGGTATCAGGCCGTCATCAATGCGCGGCCGGAGTGGGCAGGGCTGATTGCGCTGCATCACGGCTCGCTCGACCGGGCCACGCGCGACTGGGTGGAGACCGGGCTCAAGGCAGGCGCGCTCAAAGGCGTGTTCTGCACGTCGAGTCTGGATCTGGGCGTGGACTTTCTGCCGGTCGAACGGGTGCTGCAGATCGGCTCGCCCAAGGGTGTGGCGCGCCTGCTGCAGCGGGCCGGGCGGTCGGGTCATGCACCGGGCCGGCCCTCGCGCGTCACGGTGGTGCCCACGCACAGCCTCGAACTCGTGGAAGGCGCGGCGGCAAGGACGGCCGCCATGTCGGGCCAGGTGGAAGCGCGCAGCTCGCCGAACAAGCCGCTGGATGTGCTCGTCCAGCATCTGGTGACGGTGGCGCTGGGCGGCGGCTTCATCCCCGATGCGCTATTGCACGAAGTGCGTCGCGCGTGGGCCTACCGAAACCTGCTCGACGACGAATGGCAATGGGCGCTCGACTTCGTCCGTCAGGGCGGCCAAACGCTCACTGCCTACCCCGACTACCACCGCGTCGCGCCTGATGAACAGGGCATCTGGCGCGTGCCCGACGCGCGGCTCGCCCGCCGCCACCGCATGAGCATCGGCACCATCGTCAGTGATGCCAGCATGACCGTGCGCTGGTGGCGTGCTGCCGGTGGCGCTGCGCTGGGTTCAATTGAAGAAGGCTTCATCGCCCGGCTGCGCCCCGGCGACAACTTCCTGTTTGCGGGCCGGCTGCTGGAACTGGTGCGCGTGCAGGACATGACCGCCTATGTGCGGCGCGCCAGCGGCAAGCGTGCTGCCGTGCCGCGCTGGAACGGCGGCCGCATGCCGCTCTCCACCGAACTGGCGCAGGCCGTGGTCGCACAGCTCGATGCCGCAGCCCAGGGCCGCTTTGACGGCCCCGAACTGCAGGCGGCCCGCCCGCTGCTCGAACTGCAGGCGCGCTGGTCGGCGCTGCCCACGGCCGCCACGCTGGTGGTCGAGACGCTGCACTCGCGCGAGGGCTGGCACGTGTTCCTGTATCCGTTTGCCGGACGGCACGCGCACCTCGGCCTGGCAAGCCTATTGGCCTGGCGGGCTGCACGGCAATCGCCGGCCACCTTCTCCCTCGCCTTCAACGACTACGGGCTCGAACTGCTGTCGGCCACGCCCGTCGATTGGCCCACCTTGCTCAGCGCGGGCGACCTGTTTGCCACCGACACGCTGATGGACGACGTGCTCGCCAGCCTCAATGCCGGTGAACTCGCCCAACGGCGCTTTCGCGAGATTGCGCGGGTGTCGGGGCTGGTGTTTCAGGGCTACCCCGGCGCGCACAAAAGCACGCGTCAACTGCAGGCATCGTCTGGCTTGTTCTATGAAGTCTTTCGCCGCCACGACCCAGGCAACCTCCTGCTGAGCCAGGCAGAAAACGAAGTGCTGCGCCAGGAACTGGACATCGACCGCATCGAAGCCGCACTCACCCGCATGCGCCGCCTGCGGCTGGAACTGCGCGCCCTGAAACGTCCCTCGCCGTTCGGATTTCCGTTGATGGTGGAACGCTTTCGCGAGCAGCTCTCCACCGAAAAACTGGCTGACCGCATCGCCCGCATGCTGGCCGACGCCGAACGGGCCGCCGGCCCCGAACCCACCGACCCCGACGCCGCCGGCCAGTCTGCCGCTGAAGCCGATGTGCAGGCCGCGCTGCGCATGGCGGATTCGCCCGATACCGTCGGCAAGGCCAGCAAGCCCAGCGGACGCACACGCCGACCGCGCAAGACCTCCAAGCCGCTGCCGCTGCTATGACCGCCCCTTGCCACCTTCCCATCGAATGCGCCGGCCACACCGTATGGCTCTTGCCCGAGCGCGCGCTATGGTGGCCCGCCCAGCGCATGCTGATGGTGGCCGACGCGCATTTCGGCAAGGCAGCCACCTTCCGCGCGCGCGGCGTGCCGGTGCCTGCGGGCAGCACCGCGCAGGCCTTGGCGCGGCTCGACGCCATGCTGGCGCGGCTGCCTGTGGCACACATTGTCTGGCTCGGTGACTTGCTCCACGCGCGCGAAGCCATCGCCGCCGCCGATGCCCTGGGCGCCTGGCGCGCCCGACACGCTGACGTCGTCTGCACGCTGGTGCGCGGCAATCACGACCGCCACGCCGGCGACCCGCCGTCGCATCTGCACTTCAACGTGGTGGAAGAACCCTGGAGGCAGGGCCCCTTCGCCCTATGCCACCAACCGAACACCGCAACAGAGGGCTATGAGATTGCCGGCCATGTGCATCCCGGCGTGGTCCTGAGCGGGCGTGGCAAAGACCGCGTCAGGCTGCCGTGCTTCCGGTTCGGACACACCCGTGCGCTGTTGCCTGCCTTTGGCGAGTTCACCGGCCTGTGGACCGCGCCGGCCGAACCGGGCGAACGGCTTTATGGCGTTGCAGAAGGCCGGGTCTGGCCACTGTGAACGCAATTCGGCGCCCCCTTGGTGCAAAAACCTGCCGGCAAGCCGGGCAATGCGCCATCACCCCGTGTCCGCCGCGATAATGGCGGCCGCGGCACAGCGACGCCTCACGCCATCGTCTCTGCGTCCGGCATTGAATCAGGAGGACATCACCATGCGCGACATCATCGACGGTTTTCTGCGCTTTCAACGCGACATCTATCCGCAACGGGTCGAGCTGTTCAAGCAACTCGCAACATCACAAAATCCCAAGGCGCTGTTCGTCACCTGCTCGGACAGCCGTGTCGTCCCGGAGCTGCTGACGCAGCGGGAACCCGGCGAGCTGTTCGTGATCCGCAACGCGGGCAACATCGTGCCGTCGTACGGCCCCGAGCCCGGCGGCGTGTCGGCCACGGTCGAATACGCGGTGGCCGTGCTGGGCGTGCAGGACATCGTGATCTGCGGCCACTCCGACTGCGGCGCGATGGGTGCCATCTCGCGCTGCACCTGTCTGGACCACCTGCCGGCCGTGGCCAACTGGCTGCGCCATTCCGATTCCGCAAAGGTGATCAACGCGGCGCATCAGTTCGACTCGCCCCGCGCCAAGCTCGACGGCCTGGTCCGCGAAAACGTGATCGCGCAACTGGCGAACCTGCGCACGCATCCGTCGGTGGCGCTGGCGCTTGAACAGGGACGGATGAATCTGCACGGCTGGGTGTATGACATCGAAACCGGCAGCATCGATGCGCTCGATGGGGCAACACGCCAGTTTGTCTCGCTGGCAGATTCGCCTACCACCGTGGCGGTCACATCGCGAAACTTGCGGCAGGTGTGACACCACTCCCTAACCGGCGCCGTTTGCGCCGGTTTTTTTTTTGCGCATCGTGCGTCGGATTTGCGTCAGAAAAACACCGGGGCGGCGTCTACTTGCACGGCGGCGCGTCAGTAGACTTTGGGAGTCAGCCGTCTACCGCTCGGCCCCATGCCTGCCAAACGCCTTCGTGCCGCGCAAGCCCTTGCGCTCATTGCGTGCTCCGCCATCAGCCATTCCACCTGGGCGGACTGCCGCGACACGCTGACAGCGGCGCAGCTTTCCGGCAAGGGCGCGTTGTGCCTCTTCGGGTTCTGTCTGTACGACGCGCAGTTGTGGAGCGCCAAAGTCCCGTTCAGCTACGACGCCCCCTTTGCGCTGGAAGTCACGTATCGACGCTCCGTGGAGCGCACGCGCCTGATCCAGACCGCCATTGAGGAAATACGTCGGCTACAGGCACCCCCGCCTTCCGATGCAACACTCGCGCAATGGGCACGCGCGATGGCGCCCGCCTTTCCCGACGTCAAATCCGGCGACACGCTGTGCGGCGTCTATCTGCCCGATCGTGGCGCACGCTTTTACGCCAATGGGCAACTGACAACCGAGGTGGATGACCCCGCCTTCGCACGCGCGTTCTTTGATATCTGGTTGGCACCCGGCACCCGGGCGCCGTCACTGCGTCGTCACCTGCTGGGCGAGCCACGTTGATGCACGCAGCGCTAGTTGCCGTCTCCCGGCGACTGGAAGCCCGGTTGCCCAAGCTGGCTGGGGAACTGCGGCACGCGCCGGAACCGCGAGGTGTCGTAGCCCATGGCTTCGAAACGCCCGAGGGCTGCGCGGTAGTCGGCGTCGCTCATATCGGGGTCGCGCGCGAACACCCAGCCGAGGCTTTTGTCCGGATAGCCGAGCAGGGTCACGCGGTAATCGGGGGCGACATACAGCGTGAGTTGCGAGACATAGATGGGCCAGAACAAGCGCACGCGCCACTCCCCGCCGCCGCTGCCCGCCACCACGGAATCCACAAACTGCATCCGCTTGAAGGGTGCATCGAAACGCTCGGGCCGGTAGACGTAGGCATCGTCGATACGACCGTCGGGCCGCAGCGCCCACTCAGCGTAGCTGCCGACATTGCCACGCTCACCAAAGTACGGAATGTTGGCGATCACATACCAGCGCCCCATGTAGCGCGGCAGGTCCACCGGCACCGTCTGCAGGGGCACTGCAGCCTTCGGGTTGGGATTCGGCGGCGGGCCGGAGCAGGCCGCTGTAGCGGCGACCACCCCGGCCACTGCCAGACACCGCAGCCAACGTGACAGCGCCAGCAAACTGTGCCCGCTTCCATGCGTTCTCATCGTGCCCTCCTGTATGCAGTGGCCGGACAAGCCGGCTGGTTGGTGTGCGTGCTGAGTGCGGCGCGCGATGTTGCCTGGGTGGGGATCGTCTGCGTCGCGGTGCTGTTGGCTTGCCATCTGTGGCAGGCTCGCCAGCCGTATCGGGAGTGGCGCCTCGTGTTGGCGGTCATCTCGGCTGCGGCGGTGTGGGAGACGCTGCTGATCCGCGCCGGACTGATCGCCTATCCGCATGGCGCCCTGTGGCCCGGGTTCGCGCCGCCGTGGCTGCTCGCGCTGTGGGTGTTGTTCGCGATCCAATTGAATGTCCTCTTCCGCTGGCTGCGCGGTCGGTGGGGGTTGGCGGTGATGCTGGGCGGGATGGCCGGCCCGCTCTCGTTTCGGGCGGGGGCGGCACTGGGAGCCGCCCACATGCCGGACCCGATGGTGACGATGGGCGTGCTGTGCATCGGTTGGGCGCTGTGGATGCCTCTGCTGGTGTGGACGAGCGCGCGCAGCGATGGGGTCAACACCGCGCCGTAAACCCGCTAGCGCTTGACGAACCGGTAATGCGCCACGCCCCACTCGTTGCCGTTGGCATAGCCAAACAACGTCGACACGGCCAGGTAGAACATGCGCCACCGCTGAAACCACACGGCGGCTTCGCGCGCGCCGTAGGTTTGCACGAACACCGGCATCAAGCGGCTGCGCGCAGCGTCAAGGTTGGCCAGCCAATGGTCGGCCGTGCGCGCGTAGTGCGTGCCGCTGACCCACCATTGCCGGGTCACCTGCAGATCGTCCTGGAAGTGCAGCAGCAGCGCTTCCGAAGGCATGGTCCCACCCGTGAAGAAGTACTTCGACATCCAATCGGTGCCGTCCTGCACCTGGAAGTGATACGCCAGCGTGCGGTGCGCGAAGATGTGGACGAACAACACTGCGTCGGGGCGCATCCACCGCGCAATCTTGGCGAGCAGCTCGCCGTAGTTCTTCATGTGCTCGAACATTTCGATCGACACGACGCGGTCGAAGCGTCCATGCTTGGGCATCTCTGCGAACTCGAAATCGACAATGTTTCCGGTATGCACGCTCAGGTTGGTCAGGCCACGCGCGGCGGCGCGAGCTTCGATCCAGCGACGCTGGCCCTGCGAATTGGACAACGCCACGATGCGTGCATGGGGATAGCGCTTGGCCATCCACAGCGAGAGCGAACCCCAGCCGCAGCCCAAGTCGAGAATGCATTGGCCATCCGCCAGGCCGGCCCGTTCGGCATAGCAGGCAAACATGGCCTCTTCGGCCTGAGCCAGTGTTTCCGTGCCGGTGGGATACAGCGCGCAGGAGTACTTCAGTTGGGGCCCGAGATGGGCCTCGAAGAATGCCGGCGGCAATTCATAGTGCTGGGTATTGGCGGCGTCCGTCTCGATCGCGATGGGGCTGGCGCGCAAATCATCGAGCAGCGCATTGAAGCGCCGAGAGCGCAGCTCACCGTTGTCGAGCCCCTCGTCTCGCAGGCGCTGGCGCATGAGGCTGCGCATGCCGGCACGGACGAGCCCATCCGGTAGCCACCCGCGCTCGCAGCATTGAATCAGCCAACCGTCGCGCGGCGCGACAGGCTCCGTGGCGGGCATCGTGGGCGTGGATAACGCAGTCATGTGGAGTCTCCTCAAACTGTGCAGATCAGTGGCGCGGCGGCCAGGGGATCAAGACGTTGGTGGTGCGCGCGTATTCGGCGTAGTCGTTGCGCGTGGCGCGCATGTGGTCTTCCAGCATGGGAATGCCGGACACCTTCACCAGCAGCCACGTCATCACCACCGGCGGCAGCAGCGTGAGCCAGGCCCACGGCGCACCCAGCGCGAGCGGTATATACGCCAGCCAATGCACGCATTCGAAGAAGTAGTTGGGATGCCGCGAATAGCGCCAGAGGCCGGTTCGGCAGGTCTTTCCATGGTTGACCGGGTCAGCGGCAAACTGGCGCAGTTGCCGATCCGCCAGTGCTTCGCCGCCTACCGACACCACCCACAGCGCAACGGCAACCGCGATTGCGGCACCACTTGGCGCATCGGGCCGGTGGCTCGGTACCGCAAATGCAATCGACAGCAGCATCGACACCGTCGCCTGCAACTGGAAGAAGCCGAACATGTTGCGCGATGCCGCTGCGCCCCATTCCTGGCGCAGTTTTCGGTAGCGCGCATCTTCCGGCTTGCCGGCATTGCGGCGCCACAGGTGCCAGCCGAGGCGGCATCCCCACACGGCCCCACCCACGCCCGCCAGCACGCGAGCGTAGACCGAACCGTTGCCCAACCACGCATAGATCACCGCCACCAGGCCAAGCGAAAACGCCCACATCGGGTTGACCATGCCGGCGTTTTCATTGGTCAACTGCCACGCCCATACGGCACTGAACACGGCGACCAACACCAACAACGCAATCAGAGCGACAGTCCATACCGGCATGGTCACCCCCGCTCCAGCAGAAACTGCGACACGCCGATGCGACCTTCATCGAAGCCGGCTTCGCAATAGGCGAAGTACAGGCGCCAGATGCGGATAAACGGTTCATCAAAGCCGAGGGCGCGCACGGCATCCAGGCGGGCCTCGAAGCGCTGGCTCCAGCGGCGCAGTGTCTCGGCGTAATCGCGGCCGAAATCGAGGCGGTCCACCACCCGCAGGCCGTGTTGCTCGGCCAGGCGGACAAAGCGCTCGCGGCTGGGCAGCATGCCGCCGGGGAAGATGAACTGCTGGATGAAGTCCGTGCCGGCGCGGTAGCGCTCGAAGTGTGCCTCGTCAATGGTGATGCTCTGCACGAGCGCGCGGCCGCCATGGCGCAGGCAGCGCGTCAGCGTCTTGAAGTACGTCGGCCAGTACGCTTCGCCCACCGCCTCGAACATCTCGATGGACGCGATGGCGTCGTAGGCCGTATCCAGGTCGCGATAGTCACGCAGCTCCACCTTGGCGCGTAGCTCGCCTGCCAGGCGCTCGGCCGTGTAGCGGCGTTGCTCTTCCGACAGGGTGATGCCGTGTACCCGCGCACCGCGAGCACAGGCCATGTCCATCAGGCCGCCCCAGCCGCAGCCGATTTCGAGCACGTCCATGCCGGGCCCGACCCTGAGCAGATCGCACGCGCGCCGATACTTGGCGGCCTGCGCGTCGGCCAGACCATCCCGAAGGCGGCCGTTGAACCACGCGGACGAATAGGCCATGCCCTCGTCCAGCCACAGCCGATAGAAGTCGTTGCCCAGGTCGTAGTGCAAATGGATATTGCGCCGACTGCCTTTGCGGCTGTTCCGACGCAGCAGATGCCGCAGGCGCAGAACAGAACGCGCCAGCGCATTCCCGAAAATCGCCTGCTCCAGCGTGGCCGCGTTCAGGATGGCAAGACGCAACAGGCTGGTGAGATTGCTGGTCTCGACCCATCCGTCGCGATAGGCCTCGGCAAAGCCCACGTCGCCACTGCGCAGGATGCGTGCACAGGCGCGCCAATCCACGATGCGCAACTCCGCAGACAGCGGCGAGGCTGCATCGCCGATCTGCACGTCGCCATCCGGCGTGATGAGGTGCAGCAGGCCGTGGCGCATACGGGCGGCCAGCGCCACGAACAGGCGGCCACTGGCGGGAACGTGGGGCGGCACCCACGCCAGAGAATGCGTGGCAGTCATCGAGGTGGCTCCAGAGAAGACGATGGGTTGTGCGGGCGGCGGCCAAAGAACGGCACCCCCTTGATCCACAGGCGAAGTGCCTGCAAATGAATGCGGCCGATGACCTGTAGCGCCAGCAACGGCTGCCGCAGCAGCGCACGGCGCAGGTGGGTGGCATCGAACGGCTGCAACCGTCCGCCAATGGCGGTGTGCAGCAGCGGGCCATCACAGTCGAGGTAATCGATACGCACCAGCGCGGTCGCCGGGGTCTCGGCAAAGCGAAACTGATAGCCGCCCTCCACCGTGCAGAACGGCGAGACATGCAACTGCTTGCGGCACGTCAGCACGGTATGGGCGCCGATGGGCCCGCCGTCCTCGGCACAGAGCAGGTAGCGATGGTGCTGCCCGAAGGTGTTGTTGACCTCGGCCAGCACCGCGCGCAGCGTGCCGGCTGCGTCGTGGCAGTACCAGAACGAAACGGGGTTGAACATCCACCCTGCGATGCGCGGGAACGTCTGCAACCAGACCTCGCCATCGGCAGGCAAGCCTGCGTCGCGCAGTACACCGCGTATCCACGCAAGCAGATCGGTGCCGTCGCGCGGGCCGTAGTCACGCGTGCGCAGTGACAGCGGCCGCAGGCAATCCACGCCAAACCATGCACCCGTCAGCCGGCCGAGCGCCGAGAGCTTCACGCGCACCGCAAACACCGGATAGACAAAGCGATGGGCCACCGGCCGCAGACGGTGATGCATGACCTGCCCGACCAGCAGCTGTGCGTCGTCGTTCATGGCGCCACCTGTGCCCAGGGCGGGGCGCAGCCGAAGTCTGCCGCCACGCGCAGCGCCGACTTTAGGCCGTCCTCATGAAACCCATACCCGGTCCATGCTCCGGCAAACCAGGTGCCACTGCGGCCCTGGAGCCCCGGCAGGCGAGTCTGTGCGTCGATGGCCGGTTGATCGAACACGGGATGCTCATAGGCGAAGCGCTGGTACTCCAACTCCGGCGCTGGCGGCGCCGGCGGATTCAGCGTGACCACCACGGGCGTCGACACGGGCAGCGGTTGTAGCTGGTTCAGCAGATAGCTGACGCACGGGGCGCCACCGGCTGCGCCCACTTGCGCGGCATCGAGGTAATTCCACGCCGACCACACGCGGCGCCGACGCGGCAGCAGCCGGGTATCGCGGTGCAGGAATGCGGTGTTGGGCTGGTAGCGGAACGCGCCCAGCACGGCGCGCTCATCGTCCGTGGCATCGTCGAGCAGGCGCAGCGTCTGCGGTGCGTGCGTGGCGAGCACCACGGCGTCGTAGCGCTCGCTGCCGGCATCGGTCCGCACATCCACATGGCTGGCCGAGCGCCGGATGCCGCGTACCGGCGTGGCGACACGCACGTCCGCCAGCCGGCGTGCGATGGCGTGCACATAGCTGCGCGCGCCGCCTTTGACCGTGCGCCAACGCGGGCGGTTGAAGATCTGCAGCAAGCCGTGGTTGAGGCAAAACCGCAGAAACGTTTCCGCCGGAAACGAAAGGATGTCGCGGCTCGGGGTCGACCAGATCGCCGCCGCCATCGGCAGCAGATAGTGCGCACAGAACGGTTCGCCGTAGCCGCCAGCATCCAGCAGTGCGCCGAGGCTGTGGCGCCCGTTGCGTGCCACCGCCAGGTTCGCGTGCGCCTGCCGGTTGAAGCGCAGGATGTCGCCCAGCATCGACAGGAACCGCGCCGACACCAGGTTGCGTGGCTGGGCAAATACCGTGCTCAGGCTGGTGCCGGCCCACTCCAGCGCCCCGCCGCCCACCGACACGCTGAACGACATATCGCTCTCGCAATGCGCCACGCCCAGCTCGTCAAACAGCGCAATCAAATTGGGATACGTACGCGCGTTGAAAACGAGGAAGCCCGTATCGACGCCAAAGACCTGGCCGCCCTCTTCGATATCCACCGTATTGGTATGCCCGCCAAGCCGTGGCGCCGCCTCGAACAGCGTCACGGCGTGGCGCTGGGCGAGGAAGTGCGCCGCTGCCAGCCCCGAGATGCCGGAGCCGACGACTGCGATGCGTTTTGCGGGAGCGTGGAGTGTGTTCAAGGCGAGGCCTCTTCGGATCGTTGATCGCTCATTCGCCTTTGCGGCCCGGCAGCAGCGCAAGAAATTCGCGCCGCAAGCTCGAGTCGGTCAGGAACACTCCGCGCATGACGCTGCTCACCATGCGCGATCCATCGTCTTTCGTACCGCGCCAGTGCATGCAGTAGTGCTCGGCCTCCAGCACGACCGCCAGCCCATCGGGCGCCATCCGGTCTTCCAGCAGATCGGCAATCTGTTTGATGGCCTCTTCCTGGATCTGCGGGCGGCTCATGACCCAGTCGATGAGGCGCGCGTACTTGGACAAGCCGATCAACTGCGAATCCTTGCTGGGCATGACGCCCACCCACGCCCGGCCCATGACCGGACACAGATGGTGTGAGCACGCGCTGCGCACCCGCAGCGGCCCCACCACCATCAGCTCGTTGAGGCGCTCGACGTTCGGAAACGCCGTCACCTCGGGTGCCGCGACATAGCGCCCGGCAAACACCTCACGGACGAACATCTTGGCGACGCGGCGGGCCGTCTCCCGGCTGTTGTGGTCTTGCTCCACATCGATGACGAGCGCGCGCAGCACGGCCTGCAGGCGCTCTTCCACCTCGGCCTGGAGCAGGTCGAGTTCGCCATCGCGCAGGTAGGCCGCGATGTTGTCGTTGGCGTGAAAGCGGTGACCAGCGCTCAGTAACCGCTCCCGAACCCGGACAGAAAGCGGCACGCTGCCAGCCGCCCCGGCAAACCCGGGCGGATCCAAAGTGAGCTTCATTGAAGTTGCCTCCGAAAGCGGGCGGTGCCTTCACCGCCCATGCCGGCTCAGGGGCGTTCCTGAGCGCTGTATACGCAGCTAACTGGCGGGTGGATGCAGCGTCTCGGCCCGAATGGCGAATTCCATCGCGTCTTCGAGCATCAGGCGCGCGCGGTTGGCGACATCGCCGAGATGCCGGTGAAGTTGCTCATCCAGCGTGGAGCGCACCGCGCAGCCATCGCTGAACCGCTCGAACGCGTCCAGTTGGCGGATGAGATCCACCAGATGGCGCGGACACTCGCAGGCAATCGTCTGCGATGCGTTGGCAAAGATCTCCAGCTGGCGATCGGTAAACCGGCGTGCATTGCGCCGCAGCGGTTCGAGCTTTCCGTAGACGGCCTCGACGCGCACCAGCTGCGTCAACTCATGCAGGACCTGATCCAGCTCGCTGTGCGCGTTGGGCTCCCGATACAGCCGCACGCCCGCCGCGCGCAGCATGTCGGTGGCGCGCACTGTGCCAAAGCTGTAGATCACGCCGATGGCGCTAGTGCCGGCGCTGCGTGCAGCCGTCAGGATCGCCTGCGCCGTTTCAGGCTGCAAAGACGCTGCTTCGACAACCAACACATCGGTGCCCGAGGGCAGTGCCAGGGATGCCTGTGCGTCAATCGCCGGCAGTTCAGCGACCGGCTCGATACGGAGCGATGCCAGCGTGCTCTTTCTGCGCCGCACGCGCTCTGCCAGCAGCGGGCCGCAGACGGCAAGCGAGATCGCAGCGTGTGACACGGGCGGGCTTGGCTCTTCGGCGGCCGGTGACGTCTCAAGCAGTTGCTCAAGCTCGGCGCTGTCGACGTGCGCGATAGCGCCAATGGCATGCCCGCGATTCACCAGCGACCTCAGCAGCGTCAGCCGCTTGACGTCTTCACGGGAATACAGGCGTTGGCCCGACTCCGATTTGGTCGGCGAAATCACGCCATAGCGCTGCTCCCACACACGTAGCGTGGAGACAGGCATCTTCGCCATGCGGGCGGCCGTGCCACTTCGATACCGGGGGGCTGCGTTGTCTTCGTGTTGCACATGCGTCTCCATGCAAGCGCTGATTGGCTTACATGAAACGCTGCGTGCGCGACAACGTCAATGAAATGTCGGGGTAATGGCCGCTTTTGAGGGAGTTTGAATCGGATTTGAGTCGCTTTTTGGCGCTAAATTGCAGAAGGACTCATTGCAGCGTGCCTAGACAAACACGGTCCACTCCACTCGTTATGAGGGTGCGGACTGGACCGATGCGCATTCGGAATACTTCTCTCACCCAATGCGCTCCATCATCTAGGGCTTGCAGGAACCGATATCGGATCGTTGCCGAGCCGGCCACGACCCTCAACGCTCGAGGCCCGGGGAACCATGCCGTTGAAATGGATTGAAGACCGACTCGTCACAGCGCGAGTCATCGTTTTGCTGTCTATCTTTGTGCCGGGACTCGCCTTGGCCTCTTCCACGCCGGTGCTTGACCGTATCCGCGATACCGGCACCGTCCGCCTCGCATACCGCGAAAGCTCCGTGCCCTTCTCGTTCTACGACGCTGACAAGAAACCCGTCGGCTACGCCATGGATCTCTGTCTGCGTGTGGTCGAACAAGCTGCGCACCGACCTCAAGCGGCCGGACCTGAAGGTGCAGTACGTGATGGTGACGCCGTCCTCGCGCATTCCGACCATCGCCGAGGGCAAGGCCGAGCTTGAATGCGGCTCGACCACCAACACGCGTGAGCGACGCGAGAAGGTGGCGTTTACCATCCCGCACTACATCGCGGGCAGCCGAATGCTCGTGAAAACATCGTCGGGCATCCGCAAGTGGGACGACCTGCGCGGCAAGACCGTCGTGTCCACCCAAGGCACCACCAACATCACCGAACTGCGCAAGGTGAACGATGCGCGCGTGCTGGGCATGAAGCTTCTCGAAGCGAAAGACCACGCAGAAGCCTTTGCCATGGTGGAGAGCGGCAAGGCCGACGCCTTTGCAATGGACGACGTGCTGCTCTACAGCTTGCGTGCCAACGCCAGGAACCCGGGCGACTACGCCGTCGTTGGTGACATGCTGACGGTCGAGCCCTACGCGATCATGCTCAGCAAGGACGATGCGGAATTCAAGCACGTGGTGGATCGTGCGATGACCAACATCATCCTCGACCGCGACGCCGAGAAGCTCTACAGGAAATGGTTCCTGCAGCCGATTCCGCCCCACGGGGTGAAGCTCGACATTCCGATGAACTTCCTGCTGCGCGACTCGTTCAAGTATCCGAGCGACAAGACTGCCGATTGAGCGTTGAATCGCATACCGCCATCGATCACTTTGAGTAGGTCACAGCGCCCATATCGACAGTGCGGGTACGGGCCGTGCCGTACAGGTCGTCGGTAACGAGGGCACTCGCCGTAGTGCTGCCGGCACCGATCGCCGGGCTGCCCGCGCGCAGGTGGAAGTCCGATCCAGCGCTCACAAACAGCGGATCAAGGGTCACTGCCGCCGTCGCAAACCCGGGCGCGCCGCCCGTCCCGTTAAACCAGAGGTTGTTGGCCCAACTGCCTTCCCTGCCGTTAAAGTTGACCGAGCCGCCCAAGAAGCCGCTTCCCGTGCTGGCGTAGAAAATGTTGTTGGCGAAGCTCACCGAGCCCGCAGGCAGGCCCCAATCGTTCGAGATGACACCGTAGTTGCTGCCCTGCTTCGCATTCGCGTTGAGCACCGTGTTGTAGAACGTGTTCGACCAGACCTTGGCGTTCGCGAGGTCGGTGGTATTGAATCGCAGCCCGGAGTACTGCGTGTTCATGATCAGGTTGTCATAGACCTGGACGTTGTTGCCGGTACCGTCAGCCAGGTTGATGCCGTGCTTGCCCACGCCGTCGATCACGTTGTGGTGGATGGTGATGTTGTTGGTCACCGTCGAGAAACCGCCGTTGGTGAAGACCTGGAAGCCATTGCCGCCTGTGATGCCGGAGATAACGTTCCAGCCGACGTTGTACGAGCCGTCGTCGTCGATGTATATGCCGTGGTTCTCAAGGGGGTTGCTGGACTGGCCCAGGGCACACGCGATGTCGTGGATGTAGTTGCCGAAGATCTCAGCGCCCGTGCCCTCGCCGCTGATGCCGCCCGCCTTCGCGTTGTTCGGCGCAGCCCGCGTCGACGCCCAAGGGCCGAGCTCGTTGTTCGAGATGCGCCACGGGCCCGTAGCGTACTGCATGTTGATCGGCGCCGCATCGGTATTCGCGGTCGGGCTCGATTCCAGGTGCAGGTTCGAGATGGCCAGATAGTTGCCGTACGCATGGATGGCCGACCACGGCCCCTGGATGCCGCCGGTGCTGTTGGCCGGTGTCACGTAGTGCACGTCTTCGGGCGCGTTGCCGTTGATCGGGCCCGGATAGGACGTGATGTGGATCCAGCCGGTGCGTGCAGCACCGGTGGGTGCCGAACCCGTCAAGGTGCCGAAGCGCAGCCAGGTGCCATCGAGGCCGTTGGTGTCCGACCATGTGCCGCCGCGCACGACGATCTGGTCGCCCGCATGCGCATTGGCATACGCGCCGGTGCCGGCGGTGATGTTCTGCAGATAGCGGTAGGGGTGGTTGATGTCGTCGAGCGCGCCGGTACTGTCGCTGCCGGACAGCGAGACGAACAGCACGTGGCCAGGGTTCGGCGTGAACGTCACGTTTGAATTGCTTGCGTTCGCACCGACTGTCACGACGACCGGCTGGGCGATGCCCAGCGCATTGCCGGTCAGCGGGCCGACCTGGACAATCAGTTCCTGCAGCCCGGTGCGACCGTTGACCTTGGACGGCCCGAGGTAGCGATAGTTGGCGACGGGCACGCCGCCAATGGTGACCTTCGTTGTCGAACCGATGCCCGACGGATCGCCGAAATTGCGACCGAAGATCGTCAGGTACGCGCCGAGGCCATTCTCGCCACCGCTGACCGGGCCGCTCGGAACGTCCGTGAACAGCACGACCGGCGCGGTGCCGCTCGGGACGGGTGTGGGGCTCCCGCCGGGGCCGGGACTCGTGACGGTGGTGGAACTCGTGCCGTTGCCGCTGCCGCTATCGTCTCCGCCTCCGCCGCCGCAAGCGGTCAGAGCCAAACAGCTCGCCATCAAGGCGAAGGAAATCAAAGTGCCGTATCGAACCATCGTCGTTCCGTAGTCGCAGGACAGCATCGTCTCAATACAGCAGATTGCCCGCGCGCCTCCACTCAGAGAACAACGCATTGCATTGGACTATTGCATCCACAATCTTTAATTATGAATGCAAATCTATTCGCTTCCTATGGGCGAGCGTTAAGAATCCCTCGGATATGGATTAAGGTTTAATCACAATCTTGCGCATCTTGAAATTGGCATAACCGAGTCGACGGCAATACCAAGCTTTTAGGAGTCGAAATGGTGCGTCTTTATTCTAATTTTCAACAACCCTATTCCGAAGGCGCATTGCTTTCCGCGCCGCCAGAAATATTTGGCAACACGATGTTCTACTGAAGGGCCTAAAACGCCCAACCAACGCGAATCCAAACCCGTACACCACGATCGGGCTCGGCCTGGGCGGGCGCCCCGCCACGCCACGCGACCGTGGCGCTCCAGTCGACGGCCCGCGCGTTGCCCCGCACGCCGATCCCCAGCCCATGCAGCGTGCGATGGTTGCTGCCGCTCATGAACGGGTGCTTGTTGATCTGCACGCTGCCCACGTCGTAGAACACGCTGGGCACGAACATGGTGCGCACCACGTAGTACAGCTCGGTGCTGACGGACCAGCCTTGGTCGCCCGATGCCTCGCCGGACGGATATGCACGCAGGCCGCTGGCGCCGCCCAGGACGAACTTCTGATACGAATCCAGATTGCGCGAGGCCATCTGACCGCGCAACGTCAGCAGCGTGCCCAAGGCGCCGCCCAGCCGCTGGTTGCGCTGCAGATCCAGATTGAGTGTGCTGTAGCGGCCCGCGGTCTGCGCGCCCAGCGCATCGATGGCGGCAGCATCGGCGGAGGTGATATCGAGGGTGCCCGTGCCGAGCCGCAGGCTGGCTTGCGTGTCCGCGCCGGCGCCGAAGGCATCCCGGCCGCTGAACAGCAGATTCGCGCTGAGATGCCGCGCGCGCTTGGCAGTATCGGTGCCGGTCGCGCCCACTTGATCAACGATGTCGCGGTGCTCCGCACTGAGTTGCGCGAAGACGTTGGCCGCAACGCTGCGCACGATCGGGTACGACATGTTCCACTCGGCAACGTTGGCATGACCGGTGGCATCCAGCGCTGCAAAGGTGGAGCCCAGCACGTAGCGCGTGCGCGTGAAGCTGGCGCCCGTGGTCAAGGCGCTGCTGCCCACGGGCACCTGCGCAGCGAGGCGGCCATAGTAGAGATCGCTGTCGCTGGCCAGCACGCGGGCGCTGATCTGCTCGCCTCGGCCCAGCAGGCTATTGAGGTTGATCGTGCCGCCCACACGCTCACGCCCCGTGTAGCGCGAACCGTAGTTGTCCGCCTCCAGCCGGCCATTGACGAGCGGTGCGGGTTGGTTCTCCACCCTCAGAGCGGTCTGGCCCGGCTGCGCACCGGCCTCCAAGGTGGCACTCAGGTTTGCACCCGGCAGGTCCGACAGCAGCAGCAAGGCACGGTCGACCGATGCCTGTTCGAGCGGTGCATCGCGTGGGACGGCAGCCAAACGGGCCTCGATCACATCGGCGTGCAAGCGGCTGCCTTCGGCCACATGCACGCGCACGTCAGACACGACGCCTTCCACCACGCGAATCTCGATCTCGCCATTGCGCACGGACTGCGCGGGCAGATACGCGCGCGCCAGCGGCCAGCCGTGCGTGCGATAGAACTGCGTGATGCGCGCGGCGCCGCGTACCAGTTCGTCCAGCGTGTACGTTCCGCCGTTGAGGTCTGCGACGAGCGCTTCGAGCACCTCCGTGGAGTACATCCGCGCGCCCGTCACATGGACTTGGCGCACGGGGATCGGCGTGGTGTCATCGGTGGCAGCGCTGTCATCCTGTTTAACAGGCAGCCCTTGCAGCGATGTATTGCCCGGGGGTGCGCTGAGCGCAGGAGCCGGTGCCGCATCGCGCGCCACATCGCCAGCATCAGGCCGGGGCAGCTCGACGGCCAGCGCGCGCGCGCCAGCCAGCCACAACAGCGCAGGTGGCAAGGTCCGACGTACACATGCAGCAACAGGTTTGAGGCGCAGGGTCATTCAGCGGCCTCCTCGCGGCTGACTGGCGTATCGACTCCCGCCAGCGGCACGCGGTCGAAGATCGCCGTGGACGTGCGCCAACCATGCTCGAGCAGTTCGGCCGGTGCGGGGGCAGAGGACAACCCCGCCAGGCGCGCCTTGACCTGCGTATCGATGATCGGCGCGGGTGGCGGGGCTGCGTCGCTGGTCGGCGGTGTGGGTGCCACCACGACAGGCACGGACACGAGCACCGGGGGCGCCAGCGTAACCGTCAACGTGCCGGCCGCGTAGCGGACGCTGTAGTTGTTCGCGATCAGCCCGCCGGGCAGCACGGCGTAGCGCCCAGCGGGCGAGGCGGTGGTCGCGTCCGTCGCGAACGTCAGCGTGCCTTGCAGGCCGGCGGTCTGCGGCGTCTGCCCGTTCACCAGGCCGGTATAGGCGACGCTGAATGCGGGGTTGGCCTGACCGGTAACGCGGGTGGCGTCGTTGGCAGTGATCAGCAATGACGCGGGCGTAATGGTGAATGCATGCCCGGCTGCTAACTGCACCTGATAGCCCAGGCGGTCGGCCAGTGTGCCGAGGTTGACGGTGTAGCTGCCGGCATCCTGCCCAGTGGCGCGCGCCAGACTGCCCGACAAGCTTTGTGCAGCCGTATCGCCGTTTACCAAACCTGTAGCGCTGTAGGCGAGGCTCGGGTCGGCGGCGCTGCCACCGTCGTACACCTTGGTATTGGATGCATCCGTGGGCGTGACGGTGACGGTGGGCCGCTCGCGATACATCACGGTGGTCAGGCCATCGCCAACGCCGGTTGCGCCAGCGGCATCGCCGTCCTGCCGGTTGTAGCGGAAGTTGCCGCTGCCAGCCGCTGCCCGGCTGGCCAGTGTGCCGCCCAGCACGGTGGAACTCAGCGCCCCGGTGTACACCGTGACGTGGCGGCCGGCATCCATGGCTAGCGTCGCGCTGCTGCGCACGTCACCGCCCGCCGCGACACCACGCCCGGTGGCCGCACCAGCCGACAGCGTCAGATCGCCACCGGTGATGGACCAGTTGCCCTGTGCAGCCAGGTCGCCCGACAGGGTGGTGAACTTTGTGCCGCCGGCCGAGGCGACGTTCGTTACCGTCAGCGCGCGACCGTTGACCACATCCACACCCGACGCTTGCGTGACGGCCAGCGTTGTGAGCGCATTGCCCGTGTTGGTCAATGCGATGGCAGAGCTGCCGCTGTCGAGCGTCGTGGTGCCTGCAACCGCCAACGCCCCGCTCTGGCTGATGCCAGCAGCCGTTGCATTCAGGTTACCGGTCAGCGCCGAGGTGCCCAGCGTCAACGCTCCGCTGTCGACCAACGTAGCGTTGCTGCCCGTGAGCGAGACTGCACCGCCAAAGGTGTTGCCGGTGTTGGCGAGCGTGATGGCCGACGTGCCCGCGTTGAACGTACTGGTGCCCGACACGTTGACGGCACCCGTCTGCGAAATACCCGACGCTGTCGCGCTCAGGTTGCCGCTTAGGTTGGAAGTCCCCAGCACCAATGCTGTGCCGTTGACCAGCGTGGCATTGGTGGCGCTCAGTGCAACGGGGCCGCCGAACGCGTTGCCGCTATTGGTCAGGCTGATGCTGTTCTCGTTGCCGGTGCTCGCGATGGTCGTACCGCCGCCGACATGGAAGACCCCACCGAACGTCGCGTCATCTTGAATCGAGCCGGCTGTCGTGGAAATAGAGAGATTGCCGGGCGTCGTGAGGCCGCCTTTGATCCACAGCGCGTGGCGCGCCGTGGCCTGGCTTGAAGCCGAGATCGTGACGGGCGCCGCCGTTGCAAACGTAAGCGTCGCACCGCTGCCGATATAAAACCCGCTGTACCCGCTCACGCTATCCAGCGACTGTGCGTTGATATTGATGGCCGAGGCGGTCGGCGCGCTCATTGTGACGGCGCCCGTGCCTGAACCCCACACGCCATCGCCGCCCGCGTTGGAGCCCGCAATGGTGATTGCCCCCGATGTGGCCGTGAGGTTGACTTTGCCCTCCAGCTTGACGGCAGCATTGGTGTTGCTCGTGCTGCTAGCGCCGCCCACTACGCTGTTGGTGCCCGTGATGTTGATCGTGCCGCCTGTCAGGCTGGCCGCGTTGGCACCGCTGCCCGCCACGTCCACGGCGGAAAGCTGGTTCCGGTACGTGGTGGAGGCCGGATTGCTGGCCGTGCCCGCAATCGTGAGTGCGCCGCTGGTCGACAGCGTATCGAGCGCACTCAACGTGACGCCGCTGCCGGCCCAGGTGGCCGTGGCGCCAGTGGCCGTGCCGTTGAGCGTGATTGCACCGCCGCCCGTGCTACGCAGCGTGTTGCTGCCCGCCAGATCGACCCCGATATTGTTGGTGGAAAACAGCGGCGCCCCATTGCTGTTGTTGCCCGTGACAGTGGCCACGCCGCCACTGGTGCCCGATACCGTAATCGCGCCCCCCACGGTGCTCAGCGTATTGGCGCTCAAGAAAACACCTTGGCTATTGGCATTGCTCGGCAACACGCCCGACAGGCTGATGTTGCCGGTGCCGGTTGTGGCCCACGTGTTGTTTTGCAGACTGAGCGCGGGCGCCGTGGCCGACTGTGCCCCGCTGGCCGTCGCGCTGATATTCCCGCCGTTCGCACTGATGTCCAGATAGCGCAGGGCAATGCCGCTGGTGGTAGCCGCGCTCGTGGTGGCGTTGGCGGTCATCGACACATTGAGCGCGCCGCTGGTGCTGGTAATGCCCCGGTGCGCACCGCTGCTGGCGTTCGTGGTGATGCGTCCATCGGCAATCAGCGTCAGGCTGGCGTTACCACCGGCGGTTTTGGCAATGCTGCTGTTGATGGCGATGTTGCCTTCCTGCGCGCCGGCACCCGTGGTGGTGATCGTGACGTTGCTGCCGCTGTTCAGGAGGCTCTGAATGCTGCTGATATTGACCAGCGAGCCGGAGGCGCTCGGCGTCCACACACCGCTGGAAAAGCTGCCGCCAGTTTGGGGGCCGGTCGAAATGGTCACGTTGTAGGGGTCCAGCAGCCACGATCCGCCCGCGCCGCCGGGGCCACCCGTCACGCTCACGGCAATGCCGTCGGTGTCCAGCGCATGGCCCGAGGTCTCGATATGGCCGCCCTGCCCGCCCTGTGCACCGCCATTGGCAGCCAGCGTGCCGTGCACATTGGCTACGTCGGTTCCCCAGACGATGATCTTGCCGCCGTCGCCCCTCGTGGTGGCGCTCGCGTCGATGGTGGCGTCGGCTGCAACGTACGTTGCCGTGGCATTCGGCTCAGCGCCCTCGCCGCGCGCGTTGCCGCCGATCAGTGCGGTACCGCCACCGGCCTTGCCCCGTACGTTGATCTGCGCGCCATCGAACAAGCCCACCTTGTTGCCCGTGACCTTGACTGTGCCGCCCACACCGCCGGCTTCCGTGGCGCTTGCATCGAGCCTGCCGCTCACCTGCGTGACACCGACCACGGGGTCGCCCGCCAGCTCGATGGTGCCTTGCCGGTTGGATACCGTGCGCGCCTGCACCACGCCAGTTGTATTGACGACGGACTCGCTCAGTGCGTCCAGCCCGCGTGCCGTCAGCACCACGCGTCCGCCGTCGGCCACGATCATGCCGCCGTTGTTGACCAGTGTGCGGGCCGCGCCCTGACTGATCGTGTAGCCCAGCGGGCTGCCGTCGGCCAGCGTGAGCGTCATGGCCCCCACGCCGGCCAGCAACACGTCACCGCCCGGGGCCTGAATGCTGCCGGTGTTCTCCGCCCGATTGGCGATCAGCGCCACCTTGCCGCCGCTTGGCACGCTGATCGTGCCCTGATTGACGACGCCGGCCGAGCTGCTGCCCGAAAACGCATAGCGGCCCGCTTCAAAGTCCGCATTGCTCAAATTGAGCGTGCTGGCCACCAGGCCGCCAACGTTGACGTGCGCGCCCGCCCCAAACAGCACGCCGTTCGGGTTGAGCAAAAACACCGTGCCATTGGCATTGAGGGCGCCCAGAATGCTGCTCGACTCACTTCCCGTGACGCGATTCAACGCAATGGCACCCGCACCCGGCTGGATAAAGTTGACGGACTCCCCCGGTTGAATGCTGAAGCGCGCCCAATCGATGGCGAGCCTGGGGGTCGTCTGGGTGATGGTGGTCGTAGCGCCACTCTGTCCGATGCTGCCCGCACCGGACGTCACAACGCCGCCGGAAGGCCCCGCTAACGCTGGGGCACTGGCGATCAGGCTGGCTACCAGCATGGCGCCGCCGGCCCGGCGTCCCCGCACGTGTTCTGCCACAGCAACCCAGCATTGGGCAGTGCGGCTCCATATCAGGCGATAGGCGCGATTCTTTGTGGCGTGTCGATGCATGGGATTGGGTCAGCACCCACGCAAAGAAGTGGTGCTTAAGGCGCGGGACCTAGGAGCGGATAACTCCTAGGTATTCGGCGTGCCCGAGCGCCGCTGAATCCGGCATTTACCCTAACTCGCCTGCGTTCTGCACGTAGGGTCGGGCAGCACGGTCCGCCTATTGCCGGTCATTTGAGGTGCCCAAACCACGCGAACGCATTCCGTTTTCCCATCGCTTCATTCTGAAGTCTCATGACTCCCGGCATCGCCTTGCGGTAGCTTAAGCGGCCCTCCCTTGAAGGCGCGCTGAGCGGGCACCTGCAAAGTGCGCCACGCCTCTCGTTAGACCGGCGTGGTTCATACAACAAATTCCCCCGATGCAGCGTCGTCACGAATATTACACATACTGAGTACTAATATTCGCCCGTCCGGAAGAAGGCACGCGGCCAACAAGACGCCGCGCGCACTAAGCCCGGACTGAACGGGGTTCAAAAAAGAGGCCGCGCAGCACGCGAGCACACCGAGCCCCGCACGACCACGCCAACCACGCTTTCGGGGAAACCATGCTTGATCTACAGGGGGGAAGGCACTGTCTGCGCCTTTCCGTGATGGCACTTGCCATTGGTGCGGCGCTGCCGCTGCTCGCTCAGGCGGCGGATGACAACGCATCGGCACAGAACACATCGGGGAGCACTGCCAAGGCAAGCAAGGACTCGGAAAAGGCTGGCGGTGCGGTTCAGCACGTCGGCAGCGTGGAAGTCACGCGGCAGCGCGCACAGACCAGCGCCGCGGTCGCCACCAAACAAACGGAAGAGCGCGTAGTCGACGTGCTGACGCGCGACCAGATCGAGAACCTGCCCGATGCAACCGTCACCGATACGGTCAGGCGCGTGGCAGGTGTCTCGGTCAGCTTCAACCCCGATAACGTCAACGGCCGGGACGAAGCCCAGTTCATCGCCATTCGCGGGTTGGACGGCAGCTACAACAACGTCACGATCGACGGCGCGCCGATGGCCTCGACCGACCTGACGAGCCGCAGCGCCCGCACCAACATGCTGCCGTCGTCGTTGGTCAAGCAAGTGCAGGTGTACAAGACTTGGCTGCCTGATCAGGACCCCAACGCGGTGGGCGGTTCGGTCAACATCGTCACGCGCAGCGCGTTCGACAACGGCGGCAAACCCTATCTGAGCATCACGGGCGAGCTCGGGCATACGCGGGACACCGGCAAGGTGCTGTCGGCGGACGAAGGGCTCGCGCGCAAGACCGACATGGTGTTCAGCAGCACCTTCGGGCCCACCGGGGCGCTGGGTGTTGTCGTCGCGGCCAACTACGAAAACCTGGATACCTCGTCGATCGGTCACATGACGACCGACAACATCTTCTACAACTACTACAACACCAACGGCGCCAACGCGAACAACCCCACCACCGGCGGCCCGAACACGGGCAACGGCATTCCGGTGCCGCAGCAGTTCAAGTACTGGCAGTTCCTGAAGAACTTCCAGCGCAAGGGCCTGGACACCAAGGTGGAGGCGCGATTCAGCCCCGACATCTACGGCTTCGTGGCACTCGGCTACAACAACGAGACCACCCGCCAGACGCGCAACGAGACCTTCATCGACGACAGCCGCAGCACCGGCGCGAATCCGGTCTCCAACCAGACGCCGACGTCGGGTCACTTCGCCCTGGGCGAAGCCGAAGCGGGCAACATGATCTCGAAGCTTGATCGTACGGTGCAATCGGCGCAAGGCGGCCTGGACTGGAAACTCAGTGACGACCAGGTGCTCTCGTTCCGCTCGTCGCTCTCGCAGGCGACGCATCGCGAGCCGCGGCAGATGGCCAAGTACATCTTCGCCAGGTTCCGATACAACGCGCCCGGCACCGCTCCCACGTTGAGCGGCACGCCCGGCCTGGCGATGAACTACGACACGTCGGGGTTCGAGCCCGGCGTGTCCGTCAACCCGGGCAACTTCGACAACCTGAGCAACTGGCAGGCGTACTACTGGCGCAACGAGACCATCTCGATCGATGACCGGGTCGGCAACGTCAAGCTCGATTTCCGCCAGAACATGGATGCCGACTCGCGCGGGCTCGGCTATGCGGTCGGTGTCGACTATCGCCGGCTGGGCCACAGCTACAGCGACAACTTCAACCAGTACAACCCCAATGCAGCCGGCATGACGCTGGCGGGCGCAGGCTATCTGTCCGGCACGACCATGCCGTTCACCAACGGCCTGCCGTTCATCATCGTCGACCCGGCCCGCGCCTGGGCGCAGTTTGCGGCCAACGCCAACATCATCTCGGCCAACAGCGGCAACCTGGCCAGCAGCCTGCAGAGCAACTACTCGCACAGCGAACAGACTGCCGCCGGCTATGCAATGGCCGCCTATCGGGCCGACCGGTTCAGCGCCGTCTTTGGCCTGCGGCAAGACAACACCGACCTGTCGACCACGGGCAACGTGCGCAGCGTCTCCAACGGCAACACGACCTGGCAATCGTCCACCAAGGATTCGCACTACAACTTCACGCTGCCGGCCGCCTCGTTCATCTTCGACGCCAGCTCCGCAGTCAAACTGAAGTTTGCGGCAAGCCAGACCATCGGCCGGCCGAACTACGACGCCTACGCACCGAACACCACCATCTCGGAGAACACCGACGGCTCGGTCACGATCTCGCAGGGCAATCCGGAGATCAAGCCGCGCAAATCGGACAACTTCGATGTCTCCACGGAGTGGTACCTGCCGAACGCGGGGCTCGCTTCGGTGGCCGCGTTCCACAAGCGCATCAAGAACGAGATCTACACGGTGCAAAGCCAGGGGCAGATCTTCTTTGACGGTGCCACCCGCAATGCAGCGATCTCGCAGCCGCTCAATGCGTCCAGCTCGCAACTCAACGGCATGGAGTTCAACTTTGTGCAGGGCACCCTGGGTTGGGTGAATCCGTACCTGAAGGGCGTCGGGTTCAGCAGCAACCTCACCTTGCTGGCGGGGCGCCTGAATGCGCTCACCACCTCGGGCGCGACGCGCACCATCGACCGCCTGGTCAACCAGCCTGACCAGATCCGCAACCTGACGGTCTTCTACAACTACCAAAAGTTCGGCGTGAGCGCTGCCTACAACTGGTCGGGCGACAGCCTGCGCATCGTCGACTCGGCGCTGCCAAGCCAGGACGTCTATTGGAAGGCACGCAAGCAGATCGATCTGCAGGCGCACTACGACATCGGCGGTGAATGGCGCGCCCTCTTCTCGATCGGCAACGTCACCAACTCGCCGCTGGTCAGCGTGACCGGCCCGGGCCGCAACCTGCTGAAAGACACGTTTTCGCTTGGCCGCACGTACTGGCTTGGGCTGACCTACACGCCCAAGAAGCTCTGAGACCGAGCAATCCATACCCTATCCCTGAAGACTGAAGGAGTCCCATGAACACCTACCAACAATTCATTGATTTGAGCTTGCAATCGATGGGCATCATTCCTCTGCTGGCCCTCATGCTGCTGGTCGTGCTAGCCGTGACCATCGAGCGCGCTGCGTTCTTTGCACGCATCGTTCCGTCGGGCCATGCGCTGGACCGTGAGCTCGCTGGCGTCGATCACAACCAGGCAGAAGCGTTGCGCGCCATCGCCACGCGCTATGAGACCACCGTGTTCGGTGGCACCCTGCGGGCCGCCATCGACGCGCGGCACCTGGAACCCGAAGCCATGGACCGCTACGTTGATGAAGCCATCGTGCGCACGCTGCCCCAGCTTGATCGCTCGCTGTGGCTGCTGGACGCCGCCGTTACGCTGGGCCCGCTGATCGGCCTGCTTGGCACCATCATCGGCATTACCGAATCGTTCAACGTACTCGGCACCAGCGGCCCCAATGTTGGCGCTGTCACGGGTGGCATCGGGCACGCGCTCATCGCAACCGGCTGTGGCCTGGCGGTGGCCATCGTCGGTGTGGCGGCCAACAGCTACTTCAGCAAGCGCGTGCGCCTGGCGACGCTGCAGCTCGATCTGGTCAAGCTCACCTGCGTCAAGCGTCTGCATCTGGTGGAAGGGCAGCCCACCACGCATGCGGCCGCGCAAACTTCGGTCGAACGCGCCCCCTTCAAGCGCGCGCTGAACGCCGGTCTGTCGGGAGCCTGACCATGAGCCGCACACGCTACATGGAGGCGCGGGAGCCGCGCATCGAGATTGTCCCGATGATCGACATCATGATGTTCCTGCTGATCTTCTTCATGGTGACGATGCTGAAGATGATCGACACCAGCGGGCTCAAGATCAACGTTCCGCAAGCCTCCACCGCTGCCGCACTGCCCAAGGCGACGCTGACCATCGCCGTGAAGAAGGAAGGCGGCCTGTACTTCGAAGGCCAGCCGATCGAGGCGGACGCCCTGACGCAGAAGATCAAGGCGCGCGCGCAGGAAGCCAAGCTCGAAGTCCTGATCGCGGGCGACAAGGACGTGCCGCTGCAGGAACTGCTCCGCGCGATGGACGTGGCGCGCTCGGCCGGCGTCGAAGACCTCGGTATCGCCGCAAAGCGCTAAGGGGATGCGATGAGTACGTCCTTGCCGGCAACGGCACCCTTTGTGCAATCGAAGCCACCAACGCCACTGGCACAACCCGCCCACGATCTGCCCTCGGGGCTGCGCATGCCCGCAGCACTGGCGATCGCGCTCGTGCTCGAAGCTGGATTGATTGCCGCGTTTCTCGGCAAGCGGGCTGATCCGCCCGTGGCGCCCCCACCGCCTGTCAAGGTCGCGCGCCTAGTGACGATTGCAGATGTTCCCGGAGCGCCAGAGCCGACGCCGCCCGCACCCGCGCCAGCGCAAGCCACACCGAAACCGAAGTCCGCTCCGCCGAAACCAACCCCTTTGCCTAAGCCTGCCGCCGCCCCATCGCATGCCGACGCGGCGCCCACGCCAGATGCCAAGCCGAGCGAGGTGCCGGCGGCGGCTCCGACACCCACTCCCGCAGCCACTCCGGCGCCGCGAGAGAAACCGGCCGAGAAGCCAGGTGGCGTGCGTCGCGGCCTGGTGCCGCTGGTACGCATCGAGCCCGACTACCCGCCACGTGCCCTGGCCAACAACACCGAAGGGGTGGTGGTCGCGCAGGCCACGATCGAGGCAGACGGCAGTGTCTCGGCGGTCCGCATCGTCAGCGCGCAGCCTTCAAAGGTGTTCGACCAGGAAGCCATCCGTGCGCTCATGCGCTGGAAGTTCTCGCCCAACGACGGTGGCCTGACCGGCGAGATCGAGCTGCGCTTCCGGCTGAGCAACTAACGCCATGCAAGACACCCGCATGCCTGCATCCGTTCTGCCCGACGTTCATCCTGCCGGCCTCAAGTTCCATCGCGATGGCACGGTCCGCCGCTTTCCGGGCAATACGATCCTCTGCCATGTCCCGCGTCCCAGCGCGCTGTGGAATGCGCTGGTCGCCGTACGTGATCAACTGAGCGACAGCGGCGCTACAGAGCATCTGACCTTCCTGCCGCCCGAGAGCTATCACATGACGGTGTTCGAGGGCGCGACCGACCATACACGGACAGCGGGCTTCTGGCCGGCTGATCTCCCGCCCGACACTCCGCTCGGCATCTGTACACGCCACCTGGAGAGAAAGCTGACGCGCTTTGACATCGGCTGCGAACTTCCGCTGCGCATGACGATTGCCGAGCCCAGCTTGCAAGTTCGCGCGGGTGTCATCGCGCTGACTCCCGTTGATGATGCGGAACACTGCAAGCTGCGGATATTGCGCGACCGCCTGTCTGAACACCTGGCGATCCGGCATCCGACGCACGATGCGTATGTCTTCCATATCACGCTCGCCTATCCGCTGACCGCCATGACACCCGAAGACACCGCAGCCTTGCTTGACCGGCAAGCCGCGTGTGCCGGCTGGCTTCGGCGGCAGGTTCCGGTCTTCGAACTCGGACCGCCGGCGTTCTGCACCTTCAACGATATGCACGCCTTCGTGCCGCGCCTGGTGCTCGGGCACGACACCATCGCTTCCTGGTAACCCACAATGAACCGACGCGACATTCTCAAAGCAGGGTCGGCCGCCGGCATCGCCTCGATGCTGTCGGCGTTTCCTCCGTCCATCCGGCGTGCGCTCGCCCTGCCGGCATCCTCACCCACCGGAACGATCCGCGACGTACAGCACGTGGTCATCCTGATGCAGGAGAACCGGTCGTTCGACCACTACTTCGGCACGCTCGCCGGCGTTCGCGGCTTCAATGACAGGAACACCGCGCCATTGCGCGGCGGACGGACAGTTTGGGAGCAGCCCGATGGGCACGGTGGCGTCATCCTGCCGTTCCATATGCCGAGCCAGAGCACGGCGTCTCAGCAGGTCCAGTCGCTGCCGCACAGTTGGGTCGACGGGCATGCCGCCTGGGCCAACGGCCGGTATGACAACTGGGTGCCCGCCAAGGGCGCGCTGACGATGGGGCACTACACGCGCGACGATGTCCCCTATCACTTTGCGCTGGCCGACGCGTTTACGGTGTGCGATGCGTATTTCTGCTCGCTGCCCGGGTCCACCAACCCGAATCGCTCGCACCTGATGGCCGGCACCATCGATCCGTTTGGTGCGCACGGTGGCCCGATGAAAGACCAGCCTGCGGAAGGGCCGGATTTTCAGCCGCGCAATGGCCCGCCTGTGTCCTACACGACCTATCCGGAGCGGCTGGAGGCGGCGGGCATTTCGTGGCGGATCTACCAGGGAATTGATGCCGACGGCCCATTCCCGATCGACGTGCAGGACAGCATTCGGAGGCGCAACGATCCGCGTCCGGAAGACCCGAATGCCTCAGTCAGTTGCTTCAACGTGCTGCGCTTCTTCAAGCAGTTTGCCAACGCACCGGAAGACTCTGCGCTGTACCGCAACGCGATGACGCACCGGCCGCCCAGCGTCTTCGCAGCCGATGCCAAGGCTGGCGCGCTCCCGCAGGTCTCGTGGGTGATGCCCCCGCACAACTGCTCCGAGCACCCCAAGTGGACGCCGGCCGACGGGGCGACGTTCATCTCGTTCGTGCTCGACGCGCTGACCGCCAACCCGGAAACCTGGAGCAAGACCGTGCTTCTGGTCATGTACGACGAGAACGACGGCTTCTTCGACCACGTGCTGCCGCCATCCCCGGCGGCCACGCCGGAACAAGGCGCCTCCAACATCGACGTGGCCGATGAAATCCATGCGAAAGACGGCCTGCCGTTCGGCCTGGGGGCGCGCGTCCCGCTGCTGGCGATCTCGCCGTGGTCCAAGGGCGGTGCGGTGTGTTCGCAGGTCTTTGACCACACCTCGGTCATCCGCTTCCTGGAAGCGCGCTTTGGTGTGCACGAGCCGAACATCAGCGCGTGGCGACGCGCCGTGTGCGGTGACCTGACATCGGTGTTCGATTTCTCCGCGCCCGACGCAGGGCGCCCTGCCTTGCCCGACGCGCGGGCGTTCCTCTCCACACGTGCCATGCAGCCGGGCCTGCCCGCACCCCGCCCGCCGCAGGTACAAACGCTGCACCACCAGGAACCCGGCCAACGGCCGGCCCGTGCCTTGCCTTACGCCCTGCACACCCATGCCAAGGTAGATTCGGCAAAGCAGGCGCTACAGCTGCAGTTCATCAACAGCGGCAGCGTGGGCGCGGTCTTCCACGTGTTCGACCACACCGTCGATACCGCGCCCAAGCGCTATACCGTCGATGCCAACAGCCAGCTTGCCGGTCATTGGCCGCTGGCAGCCGGCGGACACTACGATCTGGAAATCCTCGGGCCGAATGGATTCCTGCGCCGCGTCTCGGGCCGGGTGGCAACCACTGCCCCGGCAAGCAGCGTGCTCGAAGTGCGGCCCCGCGATATGCGCGGCACGGGCGACCTGCGGCTGGAGTTGTTCAACCGCGACACCGTTCCTCACACCGTCACGATTGCGGACAATACTTACGGTGCCGCGACGCGTACCTATCGTCTGCCAGCCGGCGGGCGCATCGAGGCAGACTGGGCGCTCGCCGCCAGCGACGCCTGGTACGACCTGACCGTCACGGCCGGCAGCGCTGGAGACTTTGCATGGCGCTATGCCGGCCATGTGGAAACCGGAAAACCCAGCAAGTCCGACCCGGCACTTGGCCGCAACAGCAACCCTGTCGCTCCGCCAGACCGACCAGACCGACCGCCAGCCACCTGAACCCAATGGAATGAAGCCCTTTCTGCTCGCCGCAACAGTTGCCTCCACCCTTGGGGTGGTCTCGCCGGTTGCGGCGGCAGCGGACTTCGACTTCTGGTACGGCCACAGCGGCCCGATTGCCGAGGCAGTCGAATCGCTGTGCGCGGGCTTCAATGCCGCACAGCATGCGCATCGTGTCCATTGCACATCGCAAGGGACGTACGAGCAGACGATGCAGAAGGTGGTCGCGGCCTATCGGGCCGGCAGGCAACCGGCCATTGTCGAGATCTACGATGTCGGCACCCTCGGCATGATGCTCAGCGGCGCCATCTACCCGGTCTACCGCCTGATGCGCGACACGGGGCACGACGTCGATTGGTCGGACGATCTCGACGTGGTGCGCCGGTACTACGCAGATTCCGCCGGACACCCCGACTCGCTGCCCTTCAACGTCTCGACGCAGATCCTGTACGTCAACAAGGCATGGTTGACCGTTGCGGGCATCGACCATGCACCGCGCACGTGGGAAGCCTTTGAAGCGGCTGCAGAAAGGCTCAAGGCTGCCGGCAGCGTGTGCCCGGCAGTCACGGACTTCGACCCCTGGAAGCTGCTGGAGCAGACCAGCGCCGCGCAGGGCGAACCCATCGCCACGCAACACAACGGCCGCCTGGGGTTGGATGCGCACTACGTGTTCAACGCCGGCAGCCACCGCCGCCTGATGAACGACGTGATGCGCTGGCGGGCACGCGGTCTGCTCATCGACGCGGCCGCCACACGAGCAGGTGTTCAGACGCTCGCGTTTGCCACCGGCGAATGCGCAATGTCGGTCGAATCGACCAGCGCCTGGAGTGGCATCCGTGCCAGCGGGCGCGTCGACGCCGAGGTCGGCATGGTGCCAATCTATGCCGGCACGCAACGGCACAACACCGTGGTCGGCGGGGCATCGTTGTGGGTCATGAAGGGGCAAAGTGCAGCGGTCTATCAAGGCGTCGCCGCATTTTTCGACTACCTTCGCCAGCCCGCCCAGCAGATCGCGTTTTGCACCCGCACCGGCTACCTGCCGGCCACGCGCCGCGCTGCCAACGCGCTCATGACGATGGGCGGTGAACACGCCGCCGCACTGGCGCCGATTGCAACAGGCCTGGCGTCGCTCAGCGGAGCGCCCGCCGAAGGCAGCGAAGGCGCACGGCTGGGCTTCATGCCGCAGTTCCGCCTGGCGTGGCAGGCCGAGGTACAGAAAGCCTTTGGCGGCAGCCAGACCATGAATCAGGCGCTGGACCGCGCCAAGGTGCGTGGCGACCAACTGCTGCAACGATTCAAAGACACCTACGCCGGCGTGACGCTGCCCTAGGAGACCTAGCATGAAGCCGATGGCTCCCTTCCCGCACCGATGGCTCCCGCTTGCACTGGCGGCGCCGCAACTGGCGCTCGCCGCGCTGTTCTTCTACTGGCCGGCGGCCAAGGCGGTCTGGTGGTCGTTCCACCTGGAGCGCCCCTTCGGTAATGGCTCGGTGTTTGTCGGGCTGCAAAACTATTGGCGCGTGCTGACCGACCCCGGTTTTCATGTTTCGCTTCGCGCCACGCTGCTGTTTACGGCCGGGGGCGTTGGGTCGGCCGTCGTGGCGGCACTGGTGCTGGCCGGATGCGCCAACCTCAGCCTGCGCGGCAGCAAGCTTTTTCGCCACTTGCTGATCTGGCCGTACGCAGTGGCGGGCGCGGTGCTCGGTGTCATCCTGCGCTACCTCATGAGCCCAGTTGCCGGGCCGCTCGGCTGGCTCAACCAGGTCTGGCCTGGGCTGTGGGCGCCGCACGTCAGTGGCAACGATGCGCTGCTGATGGTGACCGTGGCCTTTGCGTGGACGCAGATCCCGTTCAACTTCGTGATCTTCACCGCCGCGCTGCAATCCGTGCCGGAAGACACTCTGGCCGCCGCCGCCATCGACGGCGCCGGCCCGCTGCGCCGCTTCATCGACATCCAGTTGCCGCTGATCGCACCCTTCGTGCTGCTGGTGTTGGTCGTCAACATGTTGGAGAGCTTCACCAACAGCTTCGGGATCATCGACACGCTCACACGCGGTGGCCCCGGCGAAGCGACCGAGATCCTGTCCTACAAGATCTTTTCAGACGGCTTTGTTGGGCTCGATCTGTCCGGGTCGTCAACGCTGTCGGTCGTCCTGATGATCGGCGTCATCGTGCTCACCTTTGTGCAATTCCGCGCCTTCGAGCGCGGCTCCGGCGCATCGCATTGATCATGGTCGACCGCCGCCGCGCGTTTCATCTGTGCTGCTACGCGATCTTGCTGCTCGGCGTGCTGTTCGCGCTGGGTCCGCCGTACGTCGCCTTCTGCTCAGCCTCGGTCCCGAACCAGCAGTTGCAGGCGCACGGCGTTGCGCTGCTTCCCGGCCTGCATCTGCTCGACAACATACGAGAAGTCTCGCGGCGCGTGGATATCGGTCGGATGCTGTTCAACAGCCTGGTCGTGTCCAGCGTGGTTGTGCTGGGCAAGCTCGCGTTGTCATCGGTCACGGCGTACGCCGTCGTCTATTTCCGCTCGCCGCTGCGGCATCTCATCTTCTGGGGCGTGTTCATGACGCTGCTCTTGCCGCTGGAGGTGCGCATCGTCCCCACCTATGCCGTTGCTTCTGACTTGTACGAGCCGCTGAAGGCTGTTCTGCGCGCGACGGGTCTGGACGCGCTCATCACCTCGTTGGCAGGCATGCGGGTCGAGCCCTCGCTGAACCTGCTCGACACCTATGCCGGCCTGTCGCTGCCGCTGATGGCGTCGGCCACCGGCACCTTCCTGTTCCGACAGTTCTATCAGACCGTGCCGGTGGAATTGTCAGAAGCCGCTCGTATCGACGGTGCCGGCGCGATCCGGTTCTTCTTCGATATCTTGCTGCCGCTCTCGAAGACGAATCTGGCCGCGCTCGGCACCATCGCCTTCATCACCACGTGGAAGGAATACATGTGGCCGCTCGTGGCGACCAACCAGAGCAGCATGCGCACCGTGGCGGTGGGCGTGGCCAGCTTCTTCCCAACCGAAGCGAGCCAGTTGCCGGAATGGAACCTCGTCATGGCAGCGGCGCTGGTGGCGCTCATCCCACCCGTACTGGTGATTGCGCTACTGCAGCGCTGGTTTGTCAAAGGCGTGATCGGCGCGAGCAAATGAACCGCAGGTAATCGACAGCAAGCGCTGCCGTCCGCACACAAACGCGACACATTGGTTTGTTAGAATTTTTGCGCGATCTCCCCGACATTCCACATGACCACCCGATCCCGAGGTCGTGACCACGCGCACGACACCTCCACAGTCAGTCGAGCGCACGCGAGCGACACATTTCCCAGCCCGAGCGAACGCATGATCCTCGACATCGTTCGGCGACACCGAGCGATCTCCCGGGCAGCGATTGCCTCAGAAACCGACCTTGCGCAGCAGTCGATCCATCGCCTGGTCGAACAACTGATCGCACGCGGCCTGCTGCGCGCCGGCGAGCCCGTCAAGAACGGCCGGGGACAGCCCAGCCCGCAGATCGAGCTGGTGCGCGACGCCGCCTACACGATTGGCGTCTCAATCAATACCGACTCGATGGCGCTCTGCCTGGCAGACCTCGGCTGCAACATCCTGGAAGAAGTCCTGATCCCGACGCCGCCCACCCAGCGCGAAGCATCGCTCGCCCGGCTGAGCACTGAGATCACGCAACTCCTGAAGCGCAACAAGGCACCACGTGCGCGCGTGGTCGGCATCGGTTTTGCGATGACGGGCTTCTTCGTCGGCGGGGGCAGTCAGGTCAACGCGCCCGAGCCACTGCAGGATTGGTCCCTGATCGATCTGGCGCCGATCTTTGAAGCCCGCTTCAAGCTGCCTGTCTGGATCGAGAACAACGCAACCACCGCGGCCATTGGTGAAAGCCTGCTGGGCACCGGCCTGTGGGCGCGCAACTTCTTCTACCTGTCTTTCAACTACGGATTCGGTGGCGGCCCCATCATCGACGGCAAGCCCTACTTCGGCTCGCACGGCAATGCGGGGGAAATGACCATCTTCACCGACGAAGAGGCGGAGCGCCGTCCGGCGCTGCAGTTCCTGATCCGGGAGCTGCGCGCGAATGGTGTCGACATTGAATCGGTCGAAGATCTGCGCTGCCGGTTCGATCCGACTTGGCCCGGTGTAGAGCGCTGGATCGAACGAACACTGCCGGCGCTGGATCGGGTGATCAACTCGGTGGCGGGCTTGATCGACCCAGAAGCGATCGTGTTTGGTGGCCAGTTACCGCCCGAACTTGGAAAGATGCTGATCGCACGGGCCCGGTTCTGGGAGAAGCACCGCTACGGTGTTGCGCCTCCAAGACCGAAACTCGTGCTCGGTGAGGCCACAGGCAATGCAACCGTCATCGGTGCAGCGCTGGTGCCGTTGAAGGCGCGATTCTTTGCGTGAGTGGGATGGGCAAAGGGGACGCGCCTACGGACATTTTTTGCGCGCTGTTACCGCATAACGGCAGACAAATTTAGAAGTTGTGCCGGATCCCGATGTCGAATCCGTTAGAGGATTTGCCTGGAGCGGTCACTGCGCCGTCCAGGGCCTGAGCAGACGCGCCCCCGTTGCTCACGTGAGCAAGGGCCGTATAGAAGGCGGTTCGCTTCGACAGCGTATAGACATAGCCAATTGCCCACTTCTTGGCCGTCGGGCTGCTTGCCGCATCCGTGCTGTAACGTGAGTAAGCGATCCGGATGGCGCCAACGCCGGCGGGAATCCTCGCACCCACCAACCAACCCCTGGCGCTGATCGGCCCGTTCTTGTCCCACTCGTACATGCCCATGGCGTAGACCACGCCAAAGTCATAGCTCGCACCGGCGTTGTTCTGCTGCACATCGCCTGCTGCGTAGTGAGCCCGGCTGACTGCGCCGGCGACGGTAAAGGGCCCAGTGGAGTAGCCGGCGCGAACTCCATAGCCGTTCCCGTCTTTGGAGGTCGGGGTACCACTGGGGTTTTCGCCCATGTAATACATGGCGTTGAACTGGAAGCCGGAGCCGCTGAATCCCTGAGGCCCGTATCCAATCGAGGAGGCGTTAAAGCTATGCCCGTAGAGGTACGAGATGCTGTTGGAGGCGCGGACCGTAGTCGGGCCGGTGATCGCGGAATTCAGCACTTGGCTGCCGCCGCTGCCACCGAGGTCAAATGGATCAAAGACGGCAAGATTCATGTACTGCGGCACGTACTCACGGCCAAGGCGAATTTCACCCCAATTGCTTCCGACGCTGATCGTCGAACGACGGTTGAACGTGAGGCCTCCATTGCCAGTAATACCGGTGGACTGGTTGTTGGTGTTGGTGGTTTGGCCAGTGCCGGTGTCCGCGTTGAAACCGCTCTCCAGCCAGAAGCCGGCCTTGAGGCTACCGCCAAGGTCCTCCTGACCTCTGAAGCCGATCCGGGAGGCGGCAAGGTCGCCGCTCGCCATCTGGCTCAGGTTCGAAATGCTGCCGGAGCCGTGCGCCAAAGCCATGTCCACCGTGCCGAACAGGGTGACGCTGGATTGTGCGTAGGCGGTTCCGGCCAGAGAAGTCGCAAGGACAACGGGCACGGTAATGGCTTGCCGTGTGATCGAATTCGATCGCATGGGATGTGTCTCCTCAATCTTGTTAACGTTTTGATTTTTTCCGGAAGCGCTGCACCGCCCCCGACAGGGACAGCGCTGCGAGCGAGAGCGCGAATAGCGTCCACAGCCCCCGAGCGACCAACGCAGCCGCGATCCCCTGGTTGCCGGGCAGCCACCCGGTGTGCAGCGGGTACACCACGTTCAGATAGCGGACGGTCAGCGGTTGCTCGCTGGCTCGCACGATGCGCAGAACCGAGGCGTCAGCCTCTCGCAGGTACACCGAGTGAAAGCCAAAGGGGTTCCACTCATCCACTCGCAATCGCACGCGGAGCACGCCACCGCGCGCCGCGTAGATTCGTATCGGTCGAGCTTGCGGCAGCGCGACGGATGCGGCGACGAGCGCCTGGCCCAGCGTAGATCGTTGCCCCGCGCTTGCGGCCTGCCCGGCGGGCGGAGGTGCAACGGAACCTCCGCCTGCAAACGCAGACAGCGCGCCGCTCGCCAGTTCCGGCGAGCGCAGTACGAAGCCGGTGGCCAGCATCATCGCGAGCGGAAGGGTGGCGACCGGACCGATCCATCGATGCCATCGCTGCCAGGACGAGCGCGCAGGCAACCGCCTCACGCGCCACCAGACGCGCAGACCCATCGTGATCGATACCAGCGCGAGCAACGCCGATGCTCGAAGTACCCAGGGCCCGACTTCACCGAGCCTCAGATGCTCGTGTAGTTCGAACAGCTGGGTTTTCAAATCATGGCTGTCCGGCTGCAGTTGGCCTGCCGTGCCGCGCGTCGCATCGATATCGGCCCAACCACTCTGGCTGGGCTGCGTCATGCGCAGGTGCACGCGGATCGGTGCGTCGGGGCCACGGGGCAGGTTGACGAGATCAGCTTTTGCCGTTGGATACCGGCTCACCAGTTCAACCATGCCTCGATCGAGCACCCTTCCCCATTCCTGTACCGTGGGCGGACTCGCCTGAGGTGAGGGCAGCGGCTGAAGCCACAACAGCGTGACACCCGTCAGCGCAGACACCAAGAGCAGCGGTGCGAGCACCCACCCCAGCCAACGATGCCATCGATAAGCGAACTTCATGCGGCCTCCCGTTCACGGTCGTCGTCCGCAGCAGCAATGACGCTGCGCTGACGGCTCGCGTACTGACCAGGGGTCATGCCCCAGGTGCTCTTGAAATGCCTGCAGAGATGGCTCTGGTCGTAGAAGCCCGCCAATCGCGCCGCAGATGCGAGCGGCTCGCCGTCGTCCAACAGGGATTGCACAAACTGAAGACGCTGTCTGCAGATGAAGCGATGCGGCGAAAGGCCCGCATGCTGGCGGAACACCGCAGAGAAGCGCCACACGCTCAGGCCAGCCATCGCGGCCAGCTCATTAAGTGACAGGCGCTCGTCGAGATGTTCGTCTATGTATGCGATCGCCCACGCGATGCACCGATGCATGGTCATTCTTGGTTCCTCCAGCAGTGACGCTTTTTTTGTAGGTCTCTCTGGCAGAGATTCTAGGAACCAGATGCGGCACATTCCTCCGAAGTCCCTTGCGCCGCAAACGACTGCATGGCGTTGTAAGTAGTGGAACAGCACAAAGTTGTGAAAACCAGATGCATGCCAAACGCAGCAATTCTGTCCAAGACGCTGCGCGACGTGGTGCCTAGAATCCGAGACCTTCTTGCACAAGATCCCTCGGCTGTTGCCCCGGTCGAGCGCCATCAGGATGCCGCTCACCCGACGCTTGCTCAGGCATCCAACGGCGCTTCGGTGCCTGTACGAAGCAGTGGTCGCTTTTCTAGTTTCAACTACCCCACGTTAGGAGAAGACAATGAGAACTCTCGGCAAACTTACCGTCATGGCATCCGTGATTGCGAGCTTGGGCGCGGTGAACATGGCGCGGGCTCATGGCATTTGGTTCGCACCGCGCTCGAACGAGCTGGCGCTGATCTACGGCGTGGGCGCCGATGATCTAGATGCAGTGAAGCGTCAGCCAAAGATCAAGGCTGTCGCGGCCTATGACGAGAACGGCAAAGAGGAGCCGATGCAGCTCACGCCGCATGGATCGCTGCTCGTAGTGAAAGCGGAGAAGGAGCCGGCGATCGTGACCGCTGTGCTCGACCATGGCCCGTGGAGCAAAACACCCGACGGCGAGTGGTACAACAAGGGCAAGGACGAGGTGCCTGATGCCACGATCAGCGAACACACCTTCAAGTACGCGGTACATCTGCGCCGGCTAAATGTAGTGCCCCCTCTCCTGCCTGCCCACAAGTTGCAGATCGTGCCAATGGTGAAGCCTTTGCCGGAGAAGATGGGCCAGAAGCTTGTGGTCCGGGTGTTGTACGAGGGCAAGCCCGTGCAGGGCGCCCTGGTACAGCCCGACTACGTCACGGATCCCGACTCCAAGCCACTGAAGACGAGTGCCGATGGCATCGCGACCATCAAGGTGCGGAACCAGGGCCTCAACGTCGTCGCTGCAACGCTCACGACGCCACCTGCGAATCCAGTGCAGACAAACCGCGACGAGTATCTAGCGACGCTGTCATTCGTGCTGCCGCACCAACCCGAGTAAGTCTGGCAGGCACGTGAAGACGTGGCGAGACTGCATATGAGCACGCCGCTCCGGTTGCTTCTGCAGTTGATCGCTGCGCTCGCTCTTGCCCTGCCAATCGCGCTCACTGAGGATGCGATCGACAACTAGGCGTGTCCTATCTGCTCGCACGGCCCTGCGATCTACCGGTTGTGCCGCGCGTAGATCGCCGAATTCCGTGCCGTCGAGCAGCACGGAAGTTGATGTGCCACCAGGCTTTCAGCGCCGCCCGTGTTGCCGATCAACTCAACGGAATCTCCAAAATCCACTTGAACGTCCACCGGTCGGTACTACGCGTCAACCCGCGTCCAATGCCAAAGTTGAAAACGAACGGCTTACGGTCCACATCAAACGCGAAAAATAGCGTGTGCTGCTGCTCGTGCAACGGCAGAAGATGATCAACACGCCCCAGTCCAGCGTAGTACTCCACCCCGGTGCGAACGCCGGTTGCGACAGTGCGAGCCACCTTGAATGCGGGCGCAACCTCAGGCACACCGCTGCGCTCGGGGCCAGAGAGGTTCCAGTCAAGTACCGGGTTGATCGCCCATAGCCACCGCTCATTCTGAAAGCCATAAATTGGCCGCAACTCGGCAGCTTGCTGGGACTGCTCAAATCGTGACGCCACGTGAGCCAGCTCGACGTTGAGACCGGCGAAGTAGCCGACACCATCCTCCGGTCGAACAGGCATCCACTTGACGCGGACCTTCGGACCGGTGACGTAGTACGTGTTCTCGCGCGTGAGCGAAGTCGGAACGTACAGACCAAGCTCTACCGACGGCGTCAATCCGTAAGAGAACTCGGCGGTTGCGCGCCAACCGTGGGGCGTTGTGACTTCTTTGGGGTACGAGGGCTCTGCGATGCCGCTCGGCGTCGTGTTCAGATGCAGCTCCAAGCCAAGCTCGCCCGGTGCGTTGATGTCGCCCGTATACACCTGGATTTCGTCTGGCAGCGCGGCGTGCACCGGCGGTGCCGACACGTACAACAAACTGGCGGTGAGCCCGGCGATGCCGGCAACGCGCGAATGCACCATGGAAATACTCCGTTTTCTGCCAGCCGAACAACAAATGCTGGCCGAGCGTTCTTTCTTAAAGTTTCGGTTCATTGCAGCAGGTGTCGAATCGTGGATGGCAACGGTCTCAATCGCTTTGCGCGTTGTCCCTTCATTCCCAAGTGCCATAGCAATCGAAGCTGATGAATTTCGGTTGATATGCCATTGCATTGCTCTCCAAGAGGTGGCTGCCAGGTCGAATACAAGTTTATGGAGACCCGTTCTGGAGAGATGCTTTATTGCAGTGGGGTTCGAGCAGATTCCTTGTTGATTTCGCACGTGCATGACATGTTGTGCGGCTTTCGTTGAGATCGGGCTTTGCCGGACAGGACCGTCTGGTTTGTGAGTGCCATAGGGGGCTGGAACGACACCGCCACGCGCGGCGGGCGAGATGGGGTCTTAAGCCAGCAGGCGAGCAGCGGCGATGGGAATGCTGACACGGCAGCCTTCAGGGCGGGCGGTGCGCGCTAGCAGGCTGTTGGGATGGGAAACTCAAACCCTATGCCGGAAGCGTGAGCATGAGGTCGCGCGGCGGGGCCTTGGAGCCGAGCGGCACGCCGCAGACGGGCCGCAGGAACAGTACGCGGCTGGCGGATAGCTGAAGCTAACGGTAGACCAAAAAGTCTGTACTAGGCTGGCGCCTCAACAGACAAACAACGCACAGAAAGTCTGGCCAACAGCGGGGCGTCTGGTTGGCCAGACTTTCCTATCCACCACGCCAGCCGTTTTATTCCTCTACTCTGGGAATGTCAGCCCAGTTCGCCATACCCGCGCATGCGCGCCTCGCGCGCCATCACGGCGATGGGCCGGTAATGCGCCAGCGTGGTCGGCACGATATCTTCCAGGCGGAGTCTGGCGCGCAGGCCGGCGTCATCGTGCAAGGCTTCGCACATCGCCTGCCTCACTCGCTCCACCAGCGCGTCGTCCGCCCGGCGTGAGGCGATGAACGGCAGGCCGGCCACATGCCGTGTCGAGCCGATCTGCCGTAGCCCCGCAACCAGTTCGGGCCTGTGCTCGGCGGCAAAGGCCAGCGTTACGCAATCGATGGCGGCAACGTCGGCCTCGCCGTCAGCAACAGCCGCCAGCGACCGGAGGTGCGAGCCCGTGTGCACGACGGCATCGAAGAACCGCGCGCCGCGCACCAGCGGCGCTACGGCGTGGCGCAGCGCGTTCATACCGCTGTGCGAGTCGGGGCTGTTGCAGGCCACCCGCGCGCCCCGGCATGCGGCCAGGGTGGCGGGTCCATCTTTCGCACGGACCACGATCGCACTGCTGTAGGCCTCCTGGTGGCAGCCGGGCACCACAAACCGAGGGGTGCCGATCAACTGTACCCGCGATGCCAACCCGCGAATCAACGGGTAGCCGCAGGTTTGCGACAGCAACACGTCGTCGCGCCGCCAGAATGCGTGCAGCGCGTCGGGGCTCTCGCCAGGGTCCACGGTGTCCAGCATCACGGGCGACTTGCCACGGCCCAGCGCCTGGGCTGTCCGCTCGATCAGCGTGGCCCAATCGTCCCGCAACGACGCAGAGACGTTGTACATCGGGAGGGCTGCGACCCAGCGCTCACGCTTCGCCATATTCGCCATAGGCGTGCGGCGCGACCACGTGCCGATCGGAAGGACCATGGAACAGCGGATGCGCAACGGGCGCCGCCGCGCGCAACGCATAGCGGATCAGCCATTCCCGATAACCGCGGACATGGAAGCCGCCGTTGCGCGCGAGGTAGTCGTCGGCGCGGCGCCGGTAGACCCACGCCAATGCAAACCACGGTACGGAAGGCAGGTCGTGGTGCACCAAGTGGTAGTTGTTGTTGAGAAACAGCAGCCGCCACATCAGGCCGGCGTCGTTGATCACACAGCGGGTTGCGTGGGAATCCGCCACGCGATGCTCCTGGAACGAGCGGATCGCCGCCAGTGACAGCGCCGGGTACGCCACGCCCAGCAGCATCAGCCAAGCGGGCATGCCACAGGCGGTCTGCAGCCAGACGAGCAACACCGCGACTGCAAGCAGGTGGGCCGTCCACATTGGCGCGTCACGCCAGTCGCCAGCGCGCAGCTTTGCGAAAGCATCCGCCGCAATGGTGAGGATCGAGAACGCGGGCTGCAGCAACATCCGCCCCGCCAGCGTATTGCGCGCGACATACAGCTTGCGCATCGCCGGGCTGGCGGCGTGCCAATCCACGGCGTAGAGGAAGTAGCTCTCCGGATCGGTGTCGGGGTGCGTCAATTCAGCCTCATGGTGCTGCAGATGCAGGCGCCGATACAGGCCATAGGGCAGCCAGATGCCCAGCGGTGCGGCACCAAGCAAGGCATTGAGCCACGGCAGGCGCGTCGGGTGGCCATGCAGCAGCTCGTGCTGCAACGACAGGTACCACGTGGTGGATAGCGTGAGCAGCACACACGCCAGCGGCAAACCAAGTTGCCGTGCATGCGTGGCCACGCCAAACCACGTCGCATAGACCGTGGCGATCAGCAGCCACGTCGGTAACTCCGTGCGCCACAGCCAGTGACGGGCGGCCTGCGCCAGCTCTGTGCGCTGTCGGTCGTCAAGATAAATGGCCATGCGTGCGGGCTTGCGTTGTGGGACGAAGGCACAGCATACGGGCCGGCCCCGGACGACCGGAACGAAGGATTGCCGATAACGATATGTGGCACGCCATCGCCAGCGCACATGATGTTCAGGACGGTCTTTGATCAGCCAATGTCTTGCCGTGATGCAAAGCGCGCATCTGCTGGCCAATGCGCGTTGGCGCCTGGCCTCTCCCGCAATAGCAAGGGGGCCATGGCACCACAAGTGCGCGAATATGCATGCTCCCAATCCTTCGTTGGCACGCGTGCACCGTCAGCCCATAGTGATTGCTTCTCGAGTGCAATGAGCGATGGAGCAAACGATGTCTGTGCTGCTGGGATGGCGACGCTGGATGGTTCGCGCAATGTGGGTGGCGGCAGCCGGTGCTGCCGGACAGGCCACGGCGGCGCCGGCCTCGGGTGAGCCACTGTACTTTGGCGTGTCCGGCCCGCTGACCGGTCAGAACGCGCAGTACGGCGCGCAATGGAAGGCCGGCTTCGACCTGGCGCTGGAGCAGATCAATGCTGCCGGCGGCATCCACGGGCGACCGCTGCAGTACGTGTTCGAAGACAGTCAGAGCGACCCGCGCCAGGCCGTCGCCATTGCGCAGAAGTTCGTGGCAGACCGCCGCATTCTCATCGAATTGGGCGACTTCTCCAGCCCCGCGTCGATGGCGGCCTCGCCGATCTACCAGCGCGCAGGGCTCGTGCAACTCGGCTTCACCAACTCGCACCCGGACTTCACCAAGGGCGGCGATTTCATCTGGAGCCCGTCGGTCAGCCAAGCCGATGCGCAACCGCTGCTGGCCGATCTGGCCGTCAAGACCGAAGGCTTCAAGCGCGTGGCCGTGCTCTACCTGAACACCGACTGGGGCCGCACCAGCAAGGATGTGTTCGCGACGGCCGCCAAACAGCGCGGCGCGCAGGTGGTGGCCACCGAAGGCTACCAGCCCGACGAGAAGGATTTCCGCTCCACGCTCGTACGCGTGCGCGACGCCAAACCCGACGGCATCGTGCTGATCTCGTACTACGCAGACGGGGCGCTCATCGCCGGGCAGTTGCGGGCCACGGGCATCCAGTTGCCGATCGTGGCGGCCAGCTCGGTGTATTCGCCCAAGTTCCTGGAGCTGGGGGCGACGGCCGTCAACGGCGTGGCCACCAACACCACGTTCTTCCCGGATGAGCCGCGGCCCGAAGTGCAGACCTTCGTCAAGCAGTTCCGCGCCAAGTACCAGCGCGACCCCGACGCCTTCAACGCCTTCGCCTACGACGCCGTCATCCTGGCCGCCGAAGCGCTGAAGGCGGGCGGCACGGACCGCCGTGCCATCCGCGATGCCCTGCCCAGGCTGCGCGACGTGCCCAGCGTGGTGTTTGGCCGCGCCACGTTCGACCCCGCCACGCGCCGCGTGCTGGGCGTGCGCAGCATCAACGTGGTGGTCAAGGACGGCAAGTGGACGCTGCTCGATCGCAAGACCACGGTCGCCAAGCAATAACCGGGCGGATGGATCGAAGATGGAATCGCTGCTGCATGGGGCGTGGCTCGACTACACGGTCAACGGGCTCGTCGTCGGCAACATCTATGCGTTGCTGGCGGTGGGGCTGGCGCTGATCTTCGGCGTCTCGCATCTGATCAACTTTGCGCATGGCTCGGTCTATACGGTCGGTGCGTTCATCGGCTGGTTTGCCATCACGCACCTGCACGCGCCGCTGTGGGTGACGATCGCCCTGGTAATCGTCGGCTCGGCGCTGCTGGGCATGGGCATCGAGCGTGTCGGGTTGCGCCCGCTGGCCAATGCACCGCGCATTGCACCGCTGCTGGCGACCATCGGTTTGAGCTACGTGATCGATCAGGCCGTCCAGTTGCTGGCCGGGCCCGACCCACGCGCGCTGCCGAGCCCCCTGCCCGACTGGCGCCTCACGCTGGGCGGCGGCAGCATCGGTGCGCTGGACGCGCTGATCGCGGCGCTCGGCCTGGCCAGTGCGGCGGTCCTGTTTGTGTTTCTGCGCTACACGCGGCTGGGTTGGGCCGTGCGCGCCACCGCGCAGGACCGTGACGCCGCACGCCAGATGGGTGTGAGCACACACGCGGTCAACCAGGCCGTGTTCGCCATCGCCTCCGCGCTGGGTGGGCTAAGCGGGCTGCTGGTCGGCATGTACTACAACAACATCAGCCCCGCGATGAGCTTTCAGGCCACGCTCAAGGGCGTGGTGGCGGTGGTGATTGGCGGTGTGGGCAATGTGCCCGGCGCGATTGCCGGCAGCTTGCTGCTCGGCCTGACCGAGAGCTATGGCGTGGCCCTGTTCGGCACACCGTATCGCAACCTGTTCGCCTTCCTGCTGCTGGTGGGCGTGCTGGTGTGGCGACCGAATGGACTGTTCGCGCGCAAACCCGCGCTGCCGCCCGAACCGCTGACCGGCACCTTCATCGCGCCGAGCCGGCCGCTCAAGGTGCCGCGTTGGGTGTGGCCCGTGGCGATTGCCGTGCTGGCCGTGGTGCCGCTTACCGGCGTGTCGTCGTATGTCGTGCAGGTGCTGACCAACGCATGGCTGTACGCGCTGCTGGCGTTGTCGCTCACGCTGGTGGCGGGCACGGCCGGGCAGATTTCGCTTGGGCATGCGGGCTTGCTGGCCATCGGGGCCTATGCCTCGGCGCTGCTGGCCATCGATGCCCACGTGCCTGTGCTGCTGGCCGTGCTGCTGGCCGGCGTGGTAACCGCCGCGCTCGGCACGCTGCTGGTGCTGCCGGCGTTCCGGCTGCGCGGGCACTACGTGTCGATCGCCACCCTGGGCATCGGCGAGATCATCGCGCTGGTCATCCTCAACTGGGAAAGCGTCACACATGGGCCGATCGGCGTGGCAGGTATTCCGCCGTTGGCCGCCGGCAACGTCGCGCTCGATTCCGCCGCGGCGTTCTACTGGGTGGGCCTGGCTGCCGTGGTGGCACTGGGGCTGCTGCAGCGGCGCCTCCTCGGCACGCACCTCGGCCGCACCCTGCGCGCGATCCGCGAAGACGACGTTGCGGCGCGCGCCTACGGCGTCTCGCCCGCGCGCTACAAGGCGCTGGCCTTTGGGGTGGGCGGCTTCCTGGCGGGCGTTGCCGGTGCCCTGACCGCGCATCTCTACAGCTACATCAACCACGAGACCTTCGGCTCGCCGATCTCCATCCTGGCGCTGACCATGGTGATCCTCGGCGGCCTGGGCAGCGTGGCGGGGGCGGTGATCGGCGCGGTGGCGCTCGTCGGCCTGCCTGAACTGTTTCGCGTCACGGCCGAGTACCGCATCCTGATCGTCGGCCTCACGCTTCTGCTGCTGGTCCGCTTCCGGCCCCAAGGCTTGCTGGGGACGGTCTGACCTACCTTGCTGCTTCACTCTCACGAGAACCCCAATGAGCACGCTCAACGATTACCTGATCGAAAAACGCGCAGCCGTGCTGGCACGCGAAGCACGCATTGCGTCCGGCGCCTTCGAACCGGTGCGCCTGGCCGCCAGCGTCAGCGCTGAAGGCCGCAGCGGCGTGCGGCGCGTACGCATTCGCGAGCACCAGATCCTCAGCGACAGCCCGCCTGATTTTGCCGGCTACAACCTGGGGGCCAGCTCTCCGGAGCAGCAACTCGGCGTGCTGGGCTCGTGCGTGACGCATATCTTCCTGATCCAGGCTGCGCAGCATGAGGTGCCGATCGATTCGCTGGAGGTGGAAGTCACCGGCCAGATCGACGCCCGCGCAGGTCACCCGGGCTACGAGCACATCCCGGTGTATCCGCACGACATCGGCTACACGGTGCACATCGCCTCGCCCGCCTCGCGCGAGCAGCTCGACGCGCTGTTCGAAGCGGTCGAGCGTACCTGCCCGATCCTGAACCTGCTCAAGCACCCGCAAACCATCCGCGCCACGCTGCAGCACACGCGCACGGGCGCCACCGACGGCTCGACTGACAGCGCGAGCGACCCGCAGGCCAGCCATGCCGTCCCGGCTTGAACTGCGCGGCGTCACGCGCCGCTTCGGCGGGCTGATAGCGGTCGAGAGCATCGACCTGGACGTGGCCGACGGCGAGGTTGTCAGCCTGATCGGCCCGAACGGCGCGGGCAAGACCACGCTGTTCAACCTCATCACCGGCGTCGACACGCCCGATGCGGGCACGGTGCGCGTGGATGGCGTCGGCACCACCGGCTGGCGCGCCGAGCAGCTTGCCGCCGCCGGCGTGGCGCGCACGTTTCAGCACGGCCGCGTGTTCGGCAACCTGAGCGTGCTCGACAACGTGCTGATCGGTGCGCACACGCAACTGCGCGCGGTCCGACCACCGTGGCCGGTGATCGGTCCGCTGGCCGAACTGGTGCTGGCGCTGTGGCGGTCAGCACGCGTGCGCGATGAGGAAGCCGCACTGCACCAACAGGCACGCGACATCCTCGCCCTCTTTGACGAGCGCCTGCTGCCGCGCCTGCATCAACCGACGTACACGCTGTCCTACGCCAACCGCCGCCGCGTGGAGATTGCCCGCGCGCTTGCCGCACGCCCGCGCCTGCTGCTGCTCGACGAGCCCACCGCCGGCATGAACGAAAGCGAAACCGCCGAGATGCAGCAGATCATTGCCGCACTCAAGGCACAGGGCCAGACGATCCTGTTGATCGAGCACAAGCTTGAACTCGTGATGCAACTCTCCGACCGCGTGATCGCCATGGACAACGGCCGCAAGATCGCCGAAGGCCGGCCTGAGACCGTGCGCAACGATCCCGCCGTCATCGAGGCGTATCTCGGTCATCGCGCCGTGGGCGACGTACCTGATGCCCTAGCCGCATAGCAACCCATGTCTACGCTCGCCTCCTCTCAACCGCTGTTGCGCTTCTCCGGCATCAACACGCACTATGGCCCCGCGCAGGTGCACTTCGACGTGAACCTGGAGGTGCGGCCCGGCCAGATTGTCAGCCTGCTGGGTGGCAATGCCAGCGGCAAATCCACCTCGATGAAACTGATCCTCGGCCTGCACAAGCCGACCTCCGGCGACGTGCAGATCGACGGGGTGTCGACGCTCAAGCTCTCGACGCCGCAGATCATCCGGCTGGGCGTGGCGTCGGTGCCCGAAGCCCGCCGGCTGTTCGGCGCCATGACGGTGCGCGAGAACCTGCTGATGGGCGCCTTCACGCGCAACCTACGCCGCGAGCGCACCGCCATCGCGGAAGACTACGAGCGCATGCTCACGCTCTTCCCGCGTGTAAAAGAACGCCTGCATGCGCTGGCCGGCACGCTGTCGGGCGGCGAGCAACAGATGGTGGCGATGGCCCGTGCGTTGATGGGCCGCCCGCGCCTGATTTGCATGGATGAGCCGACCATGGGCCTGTCGCCGCGCTATGTCGACCATGTGCTGGACCTCATCGCCCAAGTCAACGCCACCGGCGTGTCAGTCTTCATGGTGGAACAGAACGCCAGCCTCGCCCTGCGCATCGCCCACCACGGCTACGTCCTGCAGAACGGGCGTATCGTGCTGTCGGGGCCGGCGCGCGAACTGCTGCACGATGCACGCATCCGCAGCGCCTACCTCGGCGGTGAAGCCGCCTGACGCCTGACGTCTGACACCATCCGCATCCCCTCCAACCGGAACCGCCATGAGCCTGACCCTGGACCACATCGTCATCCGCGTGCATGACCTGGAGCGCGTCATCGCCGACTACACGGCGCTTGGCTTTACCGTGCAGCGCGGCGGCACGCATGCCGATGGCGTCACGCACAACGCGCTGGTCGGCTTTGCCGACGGCAGCTACCTGGAACTGATCGCCTTCCTGCAGCCCGCACCCGAGCGCCGCTGGTGGTCGCTCGGCGAGCAGCATGGCGAAGGCTATGTCGACTTTGCCCTGCTGCCGCACAACGTGGGCGCCGTGGTCGATGCCGCACGCGAGCGTGGTCTCGACTATGAAGGGCCGTTGCCCGGCGGTCGTCTGCGCCCCGATGGCGCAGAGCTGGTCTGGGAACTCGGCCGCCCTGCCACCCCCGACCTGCCCTTCCTGTGTGGCGACGTGACCCCGCGCCACCTGCGCGTGCGTGAAGGCGAGGTGCGCGAACATGCCAACGGCGTACAGGGCATCGCTTCCGTCACGGTGGCGGTTCGGGATATCGAGACCAGTCTGGCGCGATATCGCGCGCTGCTCGGATCGGTACAGGCGTCGGCACCGACCGCGTTGGCCGGCGTGGGCATCGCCTCGGCTGTGGTGCCGGTGGGCGACGCAGCCGTGGTGCTGGTCAGCCCGTTACCGGAGAGTCCGCTGCCTGCCGCGGTGGATCTGGAACACCACCTCGCTACCCGCGGTGAAGGCGTCCTGGGGCTGGCGCTATCGAGCACACTCGGGACAACAGCGTCGCTGCCCGTCGGACAGACGCACGGCGCGCGGATTTCGGTACAACCATCCGCTGGCACGCGGCATGCACCACAGGGCCCACTGGCGGAAACGGCACTCGCCTGAACCCGGTGGGAACGGACTTTTTTGTCCGCCGTTCAGCACCGTTAAGTGCCGTGTTTTTTCAGTCCGGCACGACGGCCGTCACCTCGATCTCAACCTTGGCCCGGTCTTCAACGAGTGCGGACACCTCCACCGCCGTCATCGCAATGCTGAAGCTGCCGATCAGCTCGCGGAACGCTTTGCCGATTTCCGGGTACGCGGCCACGTAGGCCTTCTTGTCCGTCACGTACCACGTCATGCGCACGATGTGCTCGGGCTTGGCATCGCCAGCGGCCAGCACTTCGACGATGTTCTGCAGCGCCTGCCGCACTTGACCGGCGAGGTCATCGGTGTGGAACACGCCCTGCGCGTCCCAGCCGATCATGCCGGCGACAAAGACCATGCGCCCGCGCGCGGACACACCGTTGGCATAGCCCTTCGGACGCGGCCAGCCGGGAGGGAGGAGGACTTCCATGATGTGATTCCTTGAATTCGAGTTCTATTGTTGGATGCTCGCCTCGATCGCCTGCCGCACATCCTGCGGCACCGCAATCGCGCGATGCGTATTCAGATCGGTAAACACCAGCACCTGCTGCGAGCGCACGCGCTGTTCTTCGCCGGCCCAGCAATCCAGGCCGAGCGTCATGGATGCATTGCCGAGCCGTTCCACCTTGAGCTTGAACTGCACGTCGTCGCCCATGCGGCTGATAGCGCTGAACTCGCAGTGCAGCTTCACGATAGGCAGGCCGATGCGGCGCGGGCCCAGCATCTGCGCATACGAAATGCCTAGGCCATCGGTAAACCAGTCTTCGACCAAGCCGTTGAACAGCACGAGGTACTGCGGAAAGTAGACGATGCCGGCCGGGTCGCAATGTCCGAAGCGGATGCGCGCGGCGCGCTCGAAGTGGTAGCTCATGATTTGGCAGTGTCACGCAGGCGATAGCGCAGCAGCTTACCGACTTCACTGCGCGGCAGGCTCGCGCAGAACTCGATCGCACGCGGGTACTTGTACGGCGCCACGGTCTGCTTCACGAAATCCTGCAGCGTCTTGACCATCTCCGGGCTGGGTTCGTGGCCGGGGTGCAGCACCACGAAGGCTTTGACGATCTGGCCACGTTCCTCGTCCGGCGCGCCGATCACCCCGCACTCGGCCACGGCTGGATGCTGCATCAGCGCGTCTTCCACCTCGGGCGCCGCAATGTTGTAGCCCGACGAGATGATCATGTCGTCGGTGCGCGAGTGGTAGTGGAAGTAACCTTCCTCGTCCATCACGTAGGCGTCGCCCGTGAGGTTCCAGCCGTTCTTGACATAGGCGCGCTGGCGGTCATCGGCCAGGTAGCGGCAGCCGGTCGGTCCTTGTACTGCCAGGCGACCCACCGTGCCCGGCGGCACAGGGTTGCCCGCGTCGTCCACCACGCGCGCGACATAACCGGGCACCGCCTTGCCGGTGGCGCCCGGGCGCACCTCGGCATCGGCGGCGGAGATGAAGATATGCAGCATCTCGGTCGCGCCGATACCGTCGATCAGCTCGATGCCGGTCGCGTTCTTCCATAGCGTGCGCGTCGCCACGGGCAGCGCTTCCCCCGCGGATACGCAGCGCCGGAGCGGCGTAGCGCGCAGCTCATCCCCACGTGCGGCGATGTTGCGGTACGTGGTGGGCGCGGTGAACAACACCGTCGCACCAAAGTTGCGAATGCCATCCACCAGATCGTTCGGCGATGCCTTCTCCAGCAGCACCGTCGATGCGCCCACGCTCATCGGAAACAGCAACAAGCCACCCAGCCCGAACGTGAACGCCATCGGTGGGCTACCGATGAAGATGTCGTCCGCACGGGCTTTCAGCACATGCGGCGGCCAGCACGCGCAGATCGCCAGGATGTCGCGATGGAAATGCATCGTCGCCTTCGGCACACCAGTCGTACCCGAGGTGAAGGCAAGCAGGCAGGTGTCATCCGCAGCCGTATCGACGTTGGTGAAGGTGGCCGGCTGGCGAGCCATGGCGGCCTCCAACCCTTCCGGCGTGTCATCGTGGAAGCTCTGCACCTGCACCGGCTTGGCCGCTTGCGCAACCGCATCGTTCAGCTCGCCGATCAGTCGCGCATCGCACAGCGCAAAGCCGATCTCGCCCTTGCCGAGAATCTGCCCCAGCTCCTTGGCGCGCAGCAGTGGCATCGTCGCCACGGCAATCGCGCCGACCTTCATCACTGCAAACCAGCACGCCGCCAGCATCGGGCTGTTGGGCGAGCGCAGCAGCACGCGGTTTCCAGGCACCACACCCATCTCGTTCACCAGCACGTTGGCGATGCGGTTGGCGTGCTCCTGCAAGTCGGCATACGTCCAGCGGATGCCGGGGGCCTGGATGCAGAGGCGGCCACCCTCGCCTGCTGCCACGCGGCGGTCGAGCAGCTCGGTGGCGCAGTTCAACTGGGCCGGAAACTGCAGCGAAGGCAGGTCGAAGCGATACACCGGTTGCAGCTCCGCCGGCGGCAGCCGGTCGCGGGCGAAGGTGTCGATATGGGCGCTGGGCATGGCGAGCTCTCCGTCTCTCTGGAACGTATCAGTGCGCTGCGGGCTTGGCCGCGCGCAGGAGTTCGCGCGCGATGATGAGTTGCTGCACTTCGGTCGCACCTTCGTAGATGCGCAGCGCGCGGATCTCGCGGTACAGCCGCTCGACCGGCTGTTCACTCACCACGCCCAGGCCGCCCCACATCTGCACAGCGGCGTCGATCACCTGCTGCGCGTTTTCGGTGGCGGTCATCTTGGCCATGGCGGCTTCGCGCGTGACGTTGCGGCCCTGGTCGCGCTGCCAGGCGGCGCGGTAGGTCAGCAACGCGGCACTGTCGATGGCCGTGGCCATCTGCGCGAGCTTGGCCTGCGTGAGTTGGAAGTCGGCCAGCACGCCGTTGAACATCTTGCGGGTGGTGGCGCGCGTCAGTGCTTCGTCGAGTGCGCGACGTGCAAAGCCAAGCGCTGCAGCGGCCACCGACGTGCGGAACACATCCAGCGTGCGCATGGCCACCTTGAAGCCCTCGCCTGCTGCACCTACGCGTTGGCTGGCCGGGATGCGGCAATTGGTAAAGCGCAGGCGCGCGAGCGGGTGCGGCGCAATCACGTCGATGCGCTCTGCAATCTCAAAGCCCGGCGTACCGGCCTCGACGATGAACGCGCTGATGCCACGCGAACCCGGCGCTTCCCCCGTGCGTGCAAACACGACATAGAAGTCCGCGATGCCGCCGTTTGAAATCCACGTCTTCTCGCCGTCCAGCACGTAGTCGGTGCCGTCTTCGCGCGCGGCACAGGCCATGGCAGCCACGTCGGAACCGGCATCGGGTTCGGACAGTGCGAAGGCAGAGATCGCCTCGCCGCGCGCCACCTTCGTCAGATAGCGCTCGCGTTGCTCCGGCGTGCCGTGCAGCGAGATGGCGCCCGAGCCCAGCCCTTGCATCGCAAAAGCAAAGTCGGCCAGGCCGGAATGGCGGGCCAGCGTTTCGCGGATCAGGCAGATGGCGCGCGTGTCGATCGTTTCGCCCGCGCCGCCGTGCGCCGTGCCGCCGACCGCGTGGCGCAGCCAGCCGCCCTGACCGAGCAGCTTCACCAGCGCGCGGCATTCGGCATCCACATCGGGGCCGTGATCGTGCGGGATGTGCTTGGTCGCCCAGGCGTCCAGCTCGGCTTCGAGCTGGCGGTGCTTGTCGTCAAAGAAGGGCCACTGCAGATAGTCCTTGTCGCTCATGTCAGTTGCCCTCGAATACTGGTTTCTGCTTGGCGACGAACGCGTGGTACGCGCGCGAAAAGTCTTCGGTCAGCATGCAGATGGCCTGCGCCTGGGCCTCGGCTTCAATCGCCTGCTCGATCGTCATCGTCCATTCCTGGTGCAGCATCGTCTTGGTGATGCCGTTGGCGAAGGTCGGGCCGGCGGCCAGGTCGGCGGCCAGCGCTTGCGCTTGCGTGAGCACCTCAGCGGGGTCGCACAGGCGGTTGAAGAAGCCCCAGCGCTCGCCCTCTTCGCCGTTCATCGAGCGGCCGGTGTAGAGCAACTCGCTGGCGCGGCCCTGGCCGATGATGCGCGGCAGGATCGCGCACGCGCCCATGTCGCAACCGGCCAGGCCGACGCGGTTGAAGAGGAAAGCCGTTTTGCTGCGCGCAGTGCCCAGGCGCAGGTCGGAGGCCATCGCCAGGATGGCGCCTGCACCCGCACATACACCGTCGATTGCAGCGACGATCGGTTGCGGACACGCCCGCATCGTCTTCACCAGCTCGCCCGTCATGCGCGTGAACATCAGTAGCTCGGGCGCCTTCAACTGCACCAGCGGGCCGATGATCTCGTGCACGTCGCCGCCGGAGCAGAAGTTGTCGCCCGCACCCACCAGCACGACGGCCTTCACGTCGTCCGCCCACTTGAGCTGGTGGAACAGGTCGCGCAGCTCGGCATACGAATCAAACGTGAGCGGGTTCTTGCGCTCGGGCCGGTTGAGCGTGATGGTGGCGACGCCGCCTTGCACGCTCCACAGGAAGTGCTTCGCTTGATAGCCCGCCAGCGGGCGACGGTTGCCGGCCAGCAAGGCCGGATCGATGCGGTCGGTCATGGTTTGGTCGAGTTCGGTTGAAGTTGATCGTCGCGGGCGTTCAGCTCGCTCAGTTCTATTTCGCGCTGTGCGAGGTGCACGCGCAGGTGGCCGAGCTGCGCATAGAGCGCGTCTTTGTTGGTCATGCCCAGGCCGTCGAACATCTCGATCAGCCAGCGTTCATGTTCGGCTGCCATTTCGGCGAAGTGGCTTCGGCCCGCGTCTGTCAGCAGCACGCGAAAGGACCGGCGATCATCCGGATCGGCCTCGCGTTTGACAAGCCCTTCCTTCTCCAGCTGATCCGTCAGGCCGGTGACGTTGCCGCCGGTCACCATCAGATAGCGCGACAGCACGTTCATGCGCAGCCCATCGGGATGGCGGTCAAGCTGCGCCAGATAGTCGAAGCGCGGCAGCGTGGTGTTGAAGCGCGTGCGCAGGCGCTGGCGGATCTGCTGTTCGATCTGCGTGCTGCACGCCAACAGGCGCAGCCAGATCTTCACGTCCACGTGGTCGTCCACATGCGCGCGGGCTTCCAGGCCGATGTGCTCGTCGCCCAGCGCCTGCGCCACGGCGTGATAGCCGGACGTGCGCGTGGCGAGTGCAGTCTTGCGCGGCTTGCTCACATGACCTCCCCGCCGGACACGGAGATGGCCTGCCCGGTAATCGACGATGCGCCATCCGAGCACAGCCACACCACGGCGTTGGCCACTTCATCAGGCGTCACCAGCCGGCCTTGCGGGTTGCCCTTGGTCAGCTCGGCGCGCGCTTCTTCTGCGCTGCGGCCAGTGCGGGCGACGATGCGGTCGATGCTCTCGCGCACGATGTCGGTTTCGGTATAGCCGGGGCACACTGCGTTGACGGTGACGCCGCGTGCCGCCAACTCCAGCGCCAGCGACCGCGTGAGGCCGATCACCCCATGCTTGGCCGCCACATACGCCGACACATACGCATAGCCGCGCTGCCCCGCCGTGCTGGCAATGTTGACGATGCGGCCACGGCCCGACGCCTGCACATCCGCCAGCGCCGCCTGCGTGCACAGGAACGTGCCCGTCAGGTTGACGGCCAGCATGCGCTGCCACTGATCGAGCGTGGTCTTGGCAAACGATGCGCTCTCCGCCTGCCCAGCGTTGTTGACGAGGATGGAGATGGCACCGAGGCCAGCGCGTGCCGACTCAAACGCAGCAGACACACTCGCCGCATCCGTCACGTCGCACGTGACGACCTGCGCGCGGGCGCTGTCGGGCAGCGTCTTGGCCGTCGCCTCCAGCACGGCAGCGTTTCGACCCATCAGCGTGAGCGTGGCGCCTTGTGCGGCGAGTTGTGCGGCAATGGCGGCGCCAATGCCCCGGCCTGCGCCCGTCACAACCGCGTGGTGTCCTGCAAGCATCGTCACCTCAAACCCCTTGCATACGGTTGGCTTGTTCGAGCGGAGACAGCCCCGCCGCCTGCGCCGCCATCGCACGTTCCCGTTCGAGATTGCGTTCGAGCTGCAGCTTGCCCGCGCGGTACTGCTTGGGCCACGGCATATCGAGGTAGCCGATGCGCGCGGCTTCGTTCAGCGTCCAGGCCGGGTTGGCCAGGTGCGGACGGGCCACGGCGCACAGGTCCGCACGGCCGGCGGCGATGATGCTGTTGACGTGGTCCGCCTCGGAAATCGCGCCCACGGCAATCGTGGCGATGCCCGCTTCGTTGCGCACGCGGTCGGCAAACGGCGTCTGGAACATGCGACCGAACACCGGCTGCTCTTTCTTGCTGACCTGGCCCGACGAGCAGTCGATCATGTCCGCGCCCGCTGCCTTGAAGACGCGCGCAATTTCCACCGCATCGTCCGGCGTGATGCCGCCCTCCACCCAGTCGTGCGCGGAAATGCGCACCGACATTGGTTTGGTGCTCGGCCACACCTCGCGCACCGCATGGAAGACTTCCAGCGGAAAGCGCAGGCGGTTTTCCAGCGAGCCGCCGTACTCATCATTGCGCTGGTTCGTCAGCGGCGAGATGAACGACGACAGCAGATACCCGTGCGCGCAGTGCAGCTCCAGCCAATCGAAGCCGGCTTCCGCCGCCAGGCGCGCCGAGTGGACGAAATCATCACGCACGCGGTCCATGTCGTCACGCGTCATGGCGTGCGACCACTGGCTCACGCCATCCAGATACTGCTGGGGGGATGCGGAGATGAGCGGCCAGTTCTGCCCTTCGTCCAGCGGCAGATCGATGCCCTCCCACGCCACACGCGTCGAGCCTTTGGCGCCTGCGTGGCCGAGCTGGATACCCAGCTTCGCATCGCTGTTGCCGTGCACGAACTGGACGATGCGCGCCCAGCCGTCGCGCTGGTCGGTGTTCCACAAACCCGGGCAGCCCGGGGTGATACGCGCATCGGGCGACACGCAGGTCATCTCGGCCATCACCAGCCCGGCGCCACCCATGGCGCGCGCGCCCAGGTGCACGAGGTGGTAGTCCGCCGGCTGGCCATCTTCACACGAGTACTGCGCCATGGGCGACACCACCACGCGGTTCTTGAGCGTCACGCCGCGCACGGTAAAGGGCGTGAACATCGGCGGCACCGGGCCGTGCTCGGGCGAGCGGGGGGCACCGGCCTGCTCGGCAATCCAGTCTTCGAATTGTTCGAGATAGCGCTTGTCGCGCTGGCGCAGGTTTTCGTGGCTGATGCGCTGGCTGCGCGTGAGCAGCGAATACGCAAACTGCTCGGTCGGCAGGTTGGCGTAGCGGTCGACGTTTTCAAACCACTCGGTCGAGTTGCGCGCCGCGTTCTGGATGCGCAGCACTTCCACGCTGCGCACGGCTTCGTAATGTTCAAGCGCGCCTTTCAGGTCGCCCGGGTGCTGGCCAATGCTGCGCGCGAGTTCAATCGAATCCTCCAGCGCCAGCTTGGTGCCCGAGCCGATCGAGAAGTGCGCCGTATGCGCGGCGTCGCCCATCAGTACCACCGGCGTGCCGTTTGCGTTGGTATGTACCCAGTGCCGGCACACCACGCGCGGAAAGCGAATCCACTGCGCCGAGCCCCGCAGGTGCGTGGCGTTGGAGATCAGCTGATGACCATCGAGGTATTTGGCGAACAGGCGCTCGCAGTAGGCAATGGCGTCTTCCTTCTCCATCGTCTCCAGCCCGGCCTTGCGCCACACCTCTTCCGGCGCCTCGACGATGAAGGTGGAAGTCTCGTCATCAAAGCGGTACGCATGCGCCTGAAACCAGCCGTGCTCAGTCTGTTCAAACGCAAACGTGAACGCCTCGAACAGCTTGTGCGTGCCGAGCCAGACAAAGCGGCAGCGGCGCGTGTCGATATCGGGTTGATACGTGGCGGCGTACTTCGTGCGGATGCGGCTGTTCAGGCCGTCGCTGGCGATGATGAGGTCGGCGTCGGCATAGGCCGCGTCATCCTGCACATCGGTTTCAAAGACAAGCTTGACGCCCGCTTCCTCGCAGCGCGCCTGCAGGATGTTCAGCAGGCGCTTGCGCCCGATGCCGCAGAAGCCGTGGCCGCCCGAGCGCACCACCTGGCCGCGGATGTGGACTTCAATGTCGTCCCAATGGTTGAAGGCGTCGAGGATCTGCGCGGCACTCTTGGCATCCGCCCGCTGCAGGTTGCCCAGCGTCTGGTCTGAGAAGACCACGCCCCAGCCGAAGGTGTCATACGGCCGGTTGCGCTCCACCACGGTGATGTCGTGTGACGGGTCCTGCAACTTCATCAGCAGGGCAAAGTACAGGCCAGCCGGCCCACCACCAATACAGACGATCTTCATGACAACAGCTCCGCGTTCGATGCGGTATTACCTTAGTCATGAATAGTTTAGTTGTAAAGCAATTTGCACGGATGGCCGCCCTGGGTTTACACCAAACGGCGCGGCGCCGGGCGCACACCGAAAGGTGAGTCCCCGCTCACGCCAACCGCTGCCGGAAGAACGCCAGAATGGCGTCGCGGGCCGCCCGCGTGGGCTGCCCAGCGGCGTCGATCAGGTGGGCGGTCACCACGCTGTGCGGGCAAGGCACATGCTGGGCAAAGAACGGCGGTGGATTCGGGTGCGCAGCGCTGTCGGGCAGCACGTGCGCCACAAAGCGATCGCCCAGCGCCTCGGCATAGGCGGCAAAGCGCTCGGCGCGACAGAATCGGTCGCCCTCAAACCGGTAGGCCAGCACGCTCAGGTCTTCGCGCTCCAGTCGCTGGCGCACGGCAGCCACCTCGTCCGGCGCGATCTCGATGCCGCCGGGCTCGTTCAGCGGCAAGGACGGCTGGCACAGCACCGGCGCCAACATGGCCGGCTCCAGCATCATCGTCAGCGCAAAATTGCCGGTAAAGCACATGCCGATGGCCCCCACGCCGGGGCCGCCACATTCCGCATGGGCCAGCCGCGCCAGCGCGCGCAGCCATTGCGTGACGGGGCTCGACTGATTGGCCGCAAACGCGCGGAACTCCGCACTCACGCACGCGTGGCGGAAGACCTCTGCACCCGCGTCCGCCTCGGGCACCGCACCATCGCGCCCGAATAACGACGGCATGTAGACCGTCAGCCCCGCATCGCGCACCCAGCGCGCAAACCGCGCCACGTGCGGGCTGATGCCGGGCATCTCGGCCATGACGATCACGCCTGGGCCGGTGCCCGCCATGTAGACGGTTTTGGTGGTGCCATCCAGGGTGATCTGGCGGCGTGCGAAGTCTTCCAGGCGATCATCTTCCTGTGGGTTTTGGCGTGTCATGCGCGGGCTCCGTTGGGGCGCTCAGGGCTGGGCAACTAGGTGTTGAAGATGCGCATAACCGGCGGCCCTGGCGAAATCGGGCAGCGCCCACAGCGCGCCGTTCACGCCCCAGGTGCCATCAGCCACGTCGTGCAACATCACAGAGGTCACCACGCGCCGGCCATCGGCCGCAGGCAGCGTCTGCGCAAACGCCTCATGCATCTGCTGTACAAACAGCGCCCGCGCAGCCGCATCCAGCACACCCGCCGGCACATGGGCGATGGCCACACACGGCACGATGTGCGCTGACATATCGGCACCGCCGCACCACCATGCGCCTGCGGGCACCTCTTCAATCAGCACCCAGGTGGTGGCACGGCAGCGCGGGTCATCGGCAATCTGCTCGGCCTGCGCGGCGGCATGGGTCATGCGGCGTGCGAGCGCCGTGCGTGCGTCGCCATCAAACGTGTTGGCGGGAATCTTGACGAGGATGTTGGGCATGCGGGCAACCGTGGGTGCAGTGGACATGCCTGCATTGAACGCCTGGAGCCGCTAGACTGGCAGTGTCGATTTCGACATCTTTCGGGCAACTTTGGTCATGGCGGATTTCACCATCCTCGTACTCTCAGGCGCGTATGCCACCAGCGTGGCGGCCACGTTGGACGTCTTGCAGGCTGCAGCGGCGCTCGCCCCCCGCGTCAAGGCGGCCCGCCCGACATGGCGTGTACTGTCCGCCGACGCGCCCAGCGTGCAGTTGAGCAGCGGCATGCAGGTGGAAGCCGCCGCGCTGCCAAAGCGCCCACGCCCCGACGGCAGCACTTGGATCGTGCCCGGCCTGGGCCTGGATCATGCCAGCGTGATTGCCACGCGCCTGGCGCAAGACGACGCCCAGCGGGCCGCGCGCGCCCTGGCCGCCCAGGTGGCAGCGGGTGGGCAGGTGGCGGCATCGTGCTCGGCGGTGTTCTTGCTGCGGGCAGCGGGGTTGCTGCCGGGGCGCTGCGTCACAACGTCGTGGTGGCTGGCCGCCACGCTGCGGCAACTGGAACCCGCCTGCACGGTCGATGCCGACCGCATGGTGTGTGCAGACGGCCCGATCAGCACCGCCGGCGCCGCCTTCGCGCAAACGGACTTGATGCTGCACCTGCTGCGCACGCGCTTTGGCGTGGCGCTGGCCGATGCGGTGGGGCGTGTGCTGCTGATCGACGGCCGCCACGCGCAAGCGCCGTTTGTGGTGCCCGCCATGCTGGCCAACGGCAACGCACTCGTCGCCCGGCTGGTGGCGCGCATTGAAGCCGCCCTGCCCGACCCGCCCAGCGTGCAGGCACTGGCCGACGAATTTGCCATGTCGCAACGCACGCTGTCACGGCACGTGCGCGAGGCCACCGGCAGAAGCACCCTCGCCCTGGTGCAGAGCGTGCGCCTGAACCGCGCCCGCATGCTGATCGAGTCCAGCCGCATGACCATCGACAGCGTGGCCGAAGCCGTCGGTTATGAAGACGCCACCGCGCTGCGGCGCCTGATGCGCAGGGTGTCCGGCACCAACCCCAGCCAGTATCGGGTCGCATGCTAGCGTTACAGGCCGTTACACAAGAACCCGCCCCGTCTTAATTGTGGTTTAAGACTTGGCCCCTACCTTGGTCACGTCGCACTTACCCTCAGAGGAAACAGCGCCATGTCCCCGCAAGAACTGCAAGCCCTGGAAGCCTTCCTGGCCCAACTGACGCAAGCGCGTGCCGGGGCAAAAGACCCGCAGGCCGAAGCCCGCATTCTGGAAGCGGCCGCCCGCCAACCCGACGCCGCTTACCTGCTCGTGCAGCGCGCCATGCTGCTCGACCACGCGCTGGCATCGGCCCAGGCACAAATCAACACGCTGCAGAGCCAGTTGCAGGCCGCACAGGCCGGCCGCAGCGCATCGTTCATGGACTCGGCCAACAACTGGGGCAGCCACGCCACCGGCGCCGCGCCCAACCCTACATACGCCCCGCAGCAAGCCGCACCCATGCAGATGCCGCCGCAAGCCCCGTTGGCCCAACCCGCGCGCTCGGGCTTCTTTGGTGGCGGCATGGGCAGCACGCTCGGCAGCATCGCCACCACCGCAGCCGGTGTGGCCGGCGGCGCGCTCCTGTTCCAGGGCATCGAGAACATGTTCCACCACAACAGCGGCGGTGGCGGTTTCTTCGGCCAGCAACCGTTGATGGGCGGCACCACCGAAACGGTCATCAACAACTACTACGACGGCGACAGCGGCAATACCAACACGGCATCGCGGGATGACAGCCTTGGGCTCATCGACGATAGCGACTTGGGCGGTGCGGATTATTCGGATGATGATTCGACGCTGATCTAGTCATTCCAGGTCTGATTCGTCAGACGCACAAGCCTCCACGCTCGGTTACGTATCGATGGCCGGCCGCTCACGCGCCATCATCGATTGCAGCGCCTGCTGCAACTGATCGAGCGTGTAAGGCTTGCGGAGCGCCGTCCACTTGAACGCAAAACCGTCGTGGTCGGGGATCGGGTTTCCGGAAGCGAAGACCACCCGCAGTGCCGGATGCAGGGCGAACGCGCGCTGCGCGAGCTCCATGCCGGACATGTCGGGCATGACCACGTCCGTGAACAGCACGTCAACAGACCCGGCCCGCAAGGCTTCGAGCGCCTGCGTGCCGCTGGCCGCCTGTTGAGGCGTGATCCCGATCAGCATCAGCAGCTCGCACACCGCGCCGCGCAATGACGCGTCGTCCTCCACCACGAGGATGCGCAAGCGCGCCGGCTCCCACACCGCACCCGTGTTGAGATCGAACGGCGTCTGTTCCGCCGCGGGCGCCTCGGCCGCCTCGGCCCCGGTCGCTTCCACCGCATCGCTTCCGAGCACCTGGCGAATCTTGGATGCGAGCTGCTGGCGGCTGTACGGCTTGCTCAGCAACTCGACACCCGGATCAAGCCGGCCGCCGTGCACGATGGCGTTCTGCGTGTAGCCGGAGGTGTACAGCACCTTCAACGCGGGCAGCGTCTGAACCGCCCTGCGCACCATCTCCGTACTGCGCAGGGCACCGGGCATGACCACGTCGGTGAACAGCAGGTCGATATGCACGCCGCTCTCGACCACGGCCAGCGCCTGCTCTGCATTGTTGGCCTTGAGCACGGCATAGCCGAGGCCGCTCAGCAGATCGACCACGGTTTCGCGGACCTTGGCATCGTCTTCCACGACCAGGATCGTCTCGTCACCCTGCTTGAGCCCGCTGGCTTTGGCGCGTGCGGGCTCGACCGCCGTGCCAGTGGAGCGCGGCAGATAGACCCGCACCGTCGTGCCCTCCCCGACCTCGCTGTACAGTCGGATATGGCCGCCGCTCTGCTTGACAAAGCCATAGGCCATGCTGAGCCCCAGCCCCGTACCCTCACCCTCGGGCTTCGTGCTGAAGAACGGATCGAAGGCCCGCTCCATGACTTCGGGGGCCATGCCGGTGCCCGTATCCGTCACGGCCAGCATGACGTACTGCCCAGCCGACACATCGGGAAACGACACCACATAGTCGTCGTCGAGCGTGGCATTGGACAGTTCCAGCGTGAGCTTGCCGCCGTCCGGCATCGCATCCCGCGCGTTGATCGCCAGATTCAGGATGACGTTTTCCAGCTGATGCGGATCGACCGCGATATTCCACAGTCCGCCCCCGACCGCCGATTCGATCTCGATCGCCTCGCCCAGCGCGCGCCGCAGCAGATCGTCCATGGCGCGCAGGTGCCGCGCAGGGTTGATCACGACGGGCGCGAGCGGTTGCTGACGGCCGAAGGCCAGCAACTGGGCCGCAAGCTTGGCACCCCGGTCGACGGCATCGATGGCGTTACCCAGCCGTTCAGCGCTCCAGCCATCCCGGCCATGCCGGCTTTCGAGCAGTTCGAGATTGCCGCGCAGCACCTGCAGCACGTTGTTGAAATCGTGCGCAACGCCGCCCGTGAGCTTGCCCAGCGCTTCCATCTTCTGGGCCTGCCGCAGCGCTCTTTGCGTTTGCTCCAGTTGCTCGCTTGCGCGCCGCCGTTCCGTAATGTCACGCGTGACCTTGGCGAACCCGACCAGTTCGCCATCCTCGTAGATGGCATCGATGATGACGTGTGCGAAGAAACGGCTCCCGTCGCGCCGCACGCGCCAGCCTTCGGCCTCGAATCGCCCATCGCGCCGGGCGGTCTCCAGGCCCCGGAACGGCACACCAGCCGCAACGTCCTCGGGCGTATAGAAACGCGAAAAATGCGAACCGATGATCTCGGCCTCGGTATAGCCCTTGATGCGCCGCGCCCCGGCATTCCAGCTCGTGATGTGCCCGTCGGTCGACAGCATGAAGATGGCGTAGTCCGTCACGCCCTGAACCAGCAGGCGGAAGTTGCGCTCGCTTTTGAGCACGGCGTCGTGAGCGGCCTTCTTGTCGCTCATATCGCTGACCACGGTGCCGAACCCGATCAAAGCGTTGTTGCTGTCGCGCAGGGCCGTCATGGCGACGTTCGCCCAGAACGGCGTACCGTCCTTGCGCATGCGCCACCCCTCTTCGACATGCCGCCCTGTCTCGGCGGCGGCACGCAGTGCGGCCTCCGGCGCGCCCGACGCTCGGGCCTCCGGCGGATATAACAGGGCGAGCGGCCGGCCGATCATCTCGTCCGGCGGATACCCCTGAATGCGTTCGCCGCCCGGATTCCACGTCATGACGACGCCATCAGGCGACAGTGCAAAGACGGCGTAATCCGAGGTGGATTCGGCCCACAACCGGAGCCACCCTGAGCCAAATTCCGAGGGCGAGGATTCGGAGGAAGAAGAAGCGGCGTCGTTCATGCGTTAGCAGGTAAGCGTGCAGTGCAGCGCCGCAAACGGTGTCGGCCTGGCCAGCAACTAGTGTGCCCGTGACGCCTCCCGCGTGCAGCGGCGCCGTCTTGAATGGCGGACCCGGAAATCGTCTCGAGGGTCCCCTAGCAAGAAGGACGCAGTTTGCATACCTTGGAGCAACAAAACGAAATATTGGCCCTTGCCGTGGCATGAATGCCCCCCTCGCTGCGTATAAGCGCGCGTCTCAACATGGCTTTCGCAACCCATCGAGGAAACCCATGAACCTATCCGACTTCATTGAGGCAAACCTCCCGGGTCTCATCGACGACTGGACGGAATACGCGCGCAGGATCAACGGCGGCCGCTCCCGCCTCTCCGAGCAGCAACTGCGCAACTCCGCACGCGACCTTCTCCTGCGGATCGCTGCCGATATGCGCGAAGGGCAGACCTCCGCACAACAGCACGCCAAATCCTGGGGCGATCGTGCGCCCTCGGCATCGGGCTTCAATGAAGCGGCCCACGAGCATGCAGACGACCGCCTCTCGCACGGCTTCGACATCAACGATGTGGTTGCGGAATACCGCGCCCTGCGCGCCAGCGTGCTGCGCCGGTGGCAGCAGGATCCGCAGTCTCACGCCCTCGCGCTGCAAGAGATGATCCGGTTCAACGAGGCCATCGACCAGATGCTCGCAGAATCGGTGCGGCAGCATGCCCAGCAAACCGAGCGCATGCGCGACCTGTTTGCCGGCGTGCTCGCCCACGACTTGCGTTCTCCGCTCAACGCGATCCTGGCTTCTGCAGAAACGCTGCTGCACGACGAAGGCCTGTCTTCGCGCAGCGTACGGGCGGTTGCATTCATCCAGCGCGGCGCGATGCGCGTGCAACAGATGATCGACGATCTGCTGATCTTCACACGCACGCGCCTGGGTGATTTCCTGCCCACCACGTTCAGCACCCAGGATATGGGGCGACTGTGCAGCGACGCCATCGACGAAGTCTGCGCGTCGTACCCCGAGGCGAAGATCGACCTGCGCCTTGCCGGCGAACTGCGTGGCAAATGGGACGGCAGCCGGATCGGCCAGTTGCTGGTCAATCTATTGGTCAACGCCGTGCGCTACGGGTCGGGAGGGGTCGCCATCGAAGCCGCCGGGCGCGAGGGGCAGATGACGATTGCCGTTTCCAACGAGGGCAACCCCATCCCGCCTTCGGCATTCCCCACCCTGTTCGATCCGCTCACCCGCGCGAAGCGGCCCGACCAGAGCGGGGGCGCCGCCGGCATCGGGCTTGGGCTGTATATCTGCCGCTGCATTGCGCAGGCGCATCGCGGAACGATCGATGTGCAATCGTCGGAAGATGGGACGACGTTTATTGTGCGGATTCCTTGTTCGGGGGCGGGTTGACGGGTCGAGTTGTCGTCCAGCCAGTTCTCCACTGATGAGGCCGCGACTAACTCATCTTGGTGGCGCTGCGCAAGGTCCTTGCCAAACTAATACGCGCGACCTTCGAATGGCGTTCGGCCATGGACCCCGTTTGCTATCTTGTTCGGCAATCGCTTCACACAGCCGCTACGCCCTTAACGATCGCAACCGCCTCGCCCACAAAATGCGGAGGGGCCTGTTCGTTGCTAATTGGATATCCCCGGCCCGCCTCCGGGGAAACCTCGTGCACCTATAGCCAGTCTTCGCCAGCCCGCGACGAGGACGCGTGTCAGGCGCCTGTTCTGCCTGCGGAGTAACTCCATTTCTCAAAGCTCCCGCGTTGGCTTCTTTTCAACCAAATCTAATTCCGCCTCCCCTTTCAGTGCAGCGCTGGAGTAGATCCCTACACCCTGGTTCGGTGTAATCCGGCTGTTCTCGTGCCCATACCCTCCTGCTCGACCCATGCGCGTCTGCACTGGAACACTTGTTTGCAGACGTTGGAAGCTCGCACCACTAACCTTGGTCGCGATCGTTTTGGCTTGCCGAGAATTGCAGTGCCAACGCAACACACAAATATCAAGAAGGGAGACACGCATGAGAGACATGCGAGCAGCACTGAAGGACGGGGACCGGACAACCACCGGTGGCGTGCTGATTTCGTCAGTGGTCGGTTGTTCGCATCATGGCGTCGCCGTGGGGCAAGAGGGGGACTACGCCACGTGTCCAGCCTGTAAGGCAGGCGGGCCGGTGTTTAACGACGCCTATCCTCACTTCACGCTTCAAAGCGGGAAACAAATCCTGGTGCGAGGCGCCAAGGTTATGTGCCGGTGCGAAAACAAGCCACTGGTGATTCCCTCGCAGCACACCATGAATATTGAGGTGAATAGACAGGGAGTGACCCAGTCCAGCGTTGGTCAACGAACATACGCCCCACCTATCGTTGGGCGGAGCGAATACGCCCCTCACGCCTCGGAAAAGGTCACCAATCAGCGGAGCAGCCTGGAGGATCATCCAGAGCTAATCTGCCCCAACATGTCCAATGCGGAGTTTGCTGAGTTGGTGATGAAGCGTTGCGCCGAATTGGCTAGACGCACTCAAGTCCGATTGAACGAGTTGAAGCGCTGGAACGCGCAAGACCAGAGCGGGGTTGTGTTGTGGTTCGGCGTTGCCGATAGCCAAACGCGACAAACGTTGCTAGATGGGCTTGGTCGCATGTTGAGTATATTCAAGACTTTGAAGCCCGAAAATTTCGTTCGTTGGTCAGAGACTTCGCTCACCCACGTAGGCTGTGCGCCAGGGCGGCCCAAAGGTGAGACCCGTCCGCTTGCCGCAGCGGTGTGCAAGCCAGATACAGCGACACACACCATCGCCATTGCACTGGAATTTTGCAAATTCCCGGAAGATGATGACATCAAAGACTCGCAGCTATTGACTCTAGCTCATGAGGTTTCGCATTTCCACGACACAATGGATACTATCGATGATTACTACAGCATATGGACATCAATTCGGTTGGCGAGAGAAAAATCACCGATATGCATTCGAATCGCGGACAGCGTTGCCGGGTATATTGTCGTTCATCGTACCTCGTTCCCTAGCGCTTTTGGCATGTCTTTTGATTAATTCCAGTGCATTCGCCTGTAAACCCGGAGAGTATTTCAACGCCAAATTTTCGGGGGAAAATGATTATTTGAGTGGACTAGAGGCAGGAAAGCTTGGCGCATGGTCCGCCGAGTTAAAAAAATACCCAAAGCATGAGCTCTTCGTTCTCGTTGGGTATACGGATGAAGCGGCGCCAAACGAAGCACTGGCAAAGCGCCGAGCACAATGGGTTAGAGATTTCTTGATTGGCACGGGCGAGGAAAAAAAGCGCGTTGTATATGGGGGTGCCGAAATCTTCAAGCCGGAAAAAATCGGGAAGTATAGCGACATAACAGCCTCGACGATCGCCATTGATTTTGTTCCTGGCTGCCCGAACCGATGCTGCATCGATCCAAGCAAAGAAACCTCTGGAGCCGAGGATAAATAGAATTTACATGGTGAATGCAATGCTGCGACCCCTCCTGGTTTTATCAATTTTATTGGCAGCGAATAGCTCATTTGCATGTATGGCGGGGGAGCAATTTCGAGTCCAATTCTCAGAAGCCGAAGATCGACTGAGCGGAGAAGAGGCGGGGAGATTTGGGTTTTGGGTGGCAGAGATGCAGAGAAAATACCCGAATCGCCCATTCTTTCTACTGATTGCATACCAAGACGAAGCGAAACCGGATGAGGCGTTAGCCGAGCGCAAAGGGAAGTGGGTCAGAGATTTCCTGATTCAGATGGGGGAGAGACCCGATGCTGTTGTTTATGGCGGAACTTCGATTTGGAAGGCAGAGAATGTCGGTCCATACAGCAGTTCTAGACCATCCACATTGAAGGTTCAATTGACGCCCGGGTGCCCGAATGATTGTTGCGAAGCGAAGGATGCCCCGTCCAAGAACGCTAGCGCTGGACTGACAACGTCATCTAGGAATCCATGACCCCGGTAGAACACAAAGAAATCTGCTCACTTGAGTTTCACTCCAACCTATATCTCTACGCCCTAGTTGCTCCGAACAGGAGGTCCACCGGCGGAGAGGAAGACGGTTGCGTGATGGTGACCTCTAAACTCGGGGATGCGCCCGGGATCATGACTTTCCTGTCTCCGGTCGACGCTTGGTTATATTTTGGCGATCAAGGAGCAGCTCCAGGCTTCCAGCCCGTGCCGTTCGAAACGGTCAATGCAAAAAACTTCTTACGCCTCAATCAAGGGATGCTCCGAGTGTTCATCTGTAATGGCTTTGCAGCGACGGGCAATGTGTTACGGACCAAACCAAACGACGGTGGCTTGATTCCCTCCATTTCGTACGAAGAGTTTTACTTGGACGAAGAGTCTCGCGATCACTTCGGCATCAATTTCTCCGATGGGCTTCTTGACGAGATTCAGAGCACGTACGATAGGTGCGGGCTCCATACGTTCCCGGACCACCTACACGAGATGAGGAACTGGAGTGCGGAAGAAAGCCGGCACGCATATGACGAAGCGGTGAAGTTCTTCCCGAAGACCAAGCCATGGTCCAACGAGAGCGAGATGACGCATACGGCAATCTATGATTCGGTCGCACTAGAGTGGCAATTTGTGCGGGTAGACGCTGACGTGGCTTCCTAGAGTGTGTGCAGCGGTTTAAGCGAATCGGCACATTCGTCGTTGCAGGACAAGCGCCCCGAGGCTTGGCAGCCTTGCGGCAAACAAAAAGGGCCGGCACCCTCAGTACCGGCCCTTCTTGTTCTTGCAGCAAACGCATCAGCGCATCAATCAACCCGCCTGACGCACCGCAGCGGTCTGCTCACCACGCTTGCCAAAGATCAGCTGCACCACCACCGCAACGATGATGTTGAACACCAGCGCAGCCAGCCCCGTATAAACGGTGTACTTATCCGCCCCAATCACAAAGGTGTGCACCGGCTTGATGCCATCAGAAAACGCCAGCCAGCTCCCCCCAATCATCCCCGCCGCCCAGCCGGCCAGCAGCGCCGGTGCGCTGAACCGGTTGGACCACTTGAACAGCGCAAACACCACCGCCGGGAAGGTCTGCACGATCCACACGCCGCCCAGCAGTTGCAGGTCCAGCGCGAACTTGGTGGGCAGGAACAGGATGAACACCAGCGCGCCCGCCTTGACGATCAGCGAGATCACCTTGGCGACCTTTTCCTGGCCGGCCGCGGTGATGTCCGGTGCCACGTACGGCTTCCAGAAGTTGCGCGTGAACAGGTTGGCCGCGCCAATCGACATGACGGCCGCGGGCACCAGCGCACCAATGGCGATGGCCGAGAACGCAAAGCCCGTGAACCAGCTGGGGAACAGCGCGTTGAACAGCGCGGGCACGACGTCGTTGTTGTTCTTGACGGCAATGCCTGCGGAGTAGGCCATGAAGCCCAGCAGCGCAATCAAACCCAGCAGCACGGTGTAGGCCGGCAGGAAGACGGCGTTCTTGCGGATGGTGTCTGCACTGCGCGCGGCAAAGATGCCGGTGAGCGTGTGCGGATACATGAACGCGGCCAGTGCCGAGCCGATGGCCAGCGTGGCGAACGGCAGGAACTGCGCGGGCTTGAGCGTGAGGCCCGTGGCGCCGCCCTTCACGGCAAACGCGTCGTGCGCATGCGCAAACACGGCACCGTAGCCGCCCAGCTTGGCCGGCACCAGCACCACCGCCACCAGCACCACGATGTAGATCATGATGTCTTTGACGAAGGCGATGAGCGCAGGCGCCCGCAGGCCAGCGGAGTACGTGTACAGCGCGAGGATGACGAAGGCGGCGGCCAGCGGCAGCTCGCCCGTCAAACCCAGCGCCTTGATCACGACCTCCATGCCGATGAGCTGCAGGGCGATGTAGGGCATCGTCGCCACCACGCCGGTCAGCGCCACCGCAAACTCCAGCGGGCGCGAGCCGTAGCGGCCATACACGGCATCGGCCGCCGTGACGTGGCCGTTGGCATGCGCCACCTTCCACAGTTTGGGCATGATCAGGAAGACGATCGGGTACACCAGGATCGTGTACGGCAGCGCGAAGAAGCCATACGCGCCCACGGCATACACGAGTGCCGGCACGGCGATGACGGTGTAGGCGGTGTAGAAATCGCCGCCCACCAGGAACCACGTGATCCAAGTGCCGAAGTTGCGGCCGCCCAGGCCCCATTCGTCAATGTGGGCGCCCTTGTCAGAGGTGCCACGCTGCCAGCGCGAGGCGATGAAGCCAAGCACCGTGACCAGCGCGAAGAAGAAGACGAAGACCGCCAACGCAGTCCAGTTGATTTGTCCGTCCATCATTCTTCTCCTTTGCGCTGACCGTTCTTGAAGACGATCCAGATCAGCAGCGAGGTGATCGGCACCCACAGGAACTGGTACCAGTAGAAGAACGGAAAGCCGAAGAGAGCAGGCATTTCCTGGTTGTAGAACGGCACCCACAGCAGGCCGATGAATGGCAGTGCGAGTAAGAACTTCATGGGTTGTCTCCTGATGTTCGGGGGACTTCAGTTGTTATTCGGATGTGTTTTGAACCGGTGAGGTGCCATGCAGGACAGGGCGCGCGGAGGGGCTCGCTGGGCGGTCTCCGTCTTGTCGTTGTGGGCGCACTCTGATCGCGCCCCTGCCGGAAGACCATCCGCACCTGTACCCACGCACCACACGTAGTCCTACTTAGAGCCGCTAACAAAACCGCCCTGGCGTCGTTGCGCCTCCTTGCCGTACTCGAGTACTGTCTGCGTCGGAACGCCTAGCCAGGACGGTTTTGTTAGCGGCTCTTAGCAAGCGTAGGCTTTTCGCGCCAAATAACCAATCGCTAAGCCGGGCGCGGGTTTCCTAGGGTTTTCACGAATTCCAGCGCACATTGCTGGCGGTGGATGCGTGAGGAAAATGCGCAAGCGGCGCACGGCGCGGCTTGCCGGCAAGATGGGCGAGCAGCAGCGGGACAAAAAAATCCCCGGCAGCGCCGGGGGTATTGGGTTACGCCCAAGGCGGCGCCGCGCATGCGCGCCACGTTGACAAGGGCGGAGGCTGTGCCTAAGCGCGATAACGGTGCGCAGCGCTGCCGAGCACCGTCATGCATAAAACCGCCGATCAAGCTGCCGATCAGGGCTTCGCCGAAGCCAGCACGTTGGGCAAGCGCGCGAGGATGGCATCGCGCGAGCGTACGCCCGTCGAGGTGGGCTCGACCTTATCGTCCTGGATCAGGTTCGCAAACACGTAGGTTTTGTCCCCGTTCTTCGCCCAGCCGACAAACCAGCCGTAAGCGTGCGCCTGGTCCCATGTGCCATCAGGCGACGTGTTGCCCGGCGCGGGCCCGGCCATTCCCGTCCTGCCCTGCACGGCCCAGCCGTCGGGCAACTGCCAAGTCTGCACGGTGCGGTTGACCATGTCATACGTGTGCGCCGACACCGGCAGTTGCCGGTTGACGAGCTTGCGCAGAAAGCCGATCTGCTCCTCGGGCGAAATCTGCAGCGACGAGGTAATCCACGAGCGGTCCATGCCATTGTTCTTGCCCGGGTCGCCACTCACGTCCATGTTGCCGTAGTCGAACTTGCGCACGTATGCGGCGAACGTCTGCGCGCCCATCGCATGCGTGATGCGCTGCGAATACCAGACCACGGAATATTTGAGCCACAGCGTCGGGTCGACGGGCTGGCGCCACGCTTCGCCACCCCAGTCGGGGTCACCGGGCTTGAAGTGCTCGACCGGCGTGTGTTCGTCTTTGAGAAAGCCATGGTCGAAGCCCATGACGGCCAGCGCCAGCTTGAAGGTGGAAGCGGGCGTCGCGCGCGCATCGCACTTGCCTTCGTGCAGCACGACCTTGCCGGTGGCCGCATCGGCCACGATGGTGCAGATGGGGTGCTCGGCGTGGGCGAACGTCGCAAGCGCAGCCAGCAAGGTGCCAGCGGCGGCGTGGTGGAGTTTCATCATGGGTCGGCCTTGTACGGGGGGAATGCGCGGCAGCATAGCAACACGGTGCTGTCGTGCGGACCGGACAAGGCGTAACGGCTGTAACGCTGGTGCTGAGGCGCGGGCGAAGTTGCCGGCCGCTCGGTTTCGCTGGATCCCACCCTGGGTGGGCGGGCCGAGCGATGTGGCGTGATATCAGCGGGCCAGCGCTGCAACCTCCGCAGCACTCAATGCACCTGTGTACACGCGGAAGTCCTGGACACGGCCATTGAACGATGGGTGTGCCCAATTGCGACCCAGGAAGGTGACCTGGTCGCCCACATGGCGCGGCGTCAGCAGGATGTCGTCGGACCTCCCCGCCTCCGTACCGTCAACGTACAGGCGGCAGGTGTTGCCCCGCAGCGTGACCGCCAGGTGGACCCAGCGGCGAATCGGCATGGCCCACGGCGCCGCCACAACCTGCGCATCTTTGAAAGTCGCGCCAAAGATGGAGAAGCACAGCGTGCCTGTACCAGTCTGCGGTGCGATGGCCATGGCTGCGTTCGCGTCCAGCCCCGCGAAGAACACGCAACTGTCCCAGTGCAACGCGTTCGCGTAGGCCCAGAAAGAGAGGCTGAAGTCGTCGAGGTCGCTAAAGATGCCCGACGGCAGTTGCAGGCCGGCCTTCACGCCGTCGAAGACGATGGCCTTGTCGTTGCTGCCGCGCCCGGCGCCCCAGGTCGCACCGTCCAGCAGCGTGCCCTCGATCAAGGTTTGGGTGCCGGCGGCGGTGAACAGCGCGCCGACCGTGCCAGTGCCATTCGGGTCGTTCAGCGGCAGCGACAGGCGCTGCTCGCCAGGCACGGCGATGCGGACCACGTTGGAGCCGGCGGTCGGCGCACCATCGCCTTGGGCGGTGATCTGGTAGAACCAGACGCCGTTGGGCGGTGTATCGCTGTAGGTGCGCACCTCGCTGGCCGACACCGTGCCCAGCAGATTGAAGGGGCCGTTGGCCTGGCTTGCGCGCTTGACCGCATACGAGGTCGCGCCGACGCTGCCCCACCACGACAGCACGACGTTGTCGCCGCGCAAATTGGCCGTGAGGCCGGACGGCGGCTTCATCGGCCCGGCATAGTCCGGCAGGCGATGGATCAGCGTCGGCCACCAGACGTCGTCGCTGCTGCCGCCGTACTTCGGCTCGACCTGCTTCACGATGCGCGAAACGTTCGGCGCCGCCAGACCCAGGCGGTTGACGTAGTGGTTGTAGATGGGCTCCCAGCAGTTACGGCCGTGCGTGCCGTAGTTCACCTGCGTCCAGAAAGACGGGTGGGGCTGCGACGGATTGTTTTCGCGCACATACGGCATCGGGTAGTTGACGCCGTTCTCATCCACCAGATTGGAGCGCGCCACGTACTCCGCCGCCGCGAGGAAGCGGTTGTTGTACAGCCCGTAGAGATCGTCGCCCTGCTTCCAGGCGATCTCCAGCAGGTCGCCCCCCAGCGACATGCCCAGCGTGGAGTGGCCCTGGTCGCGGCCGCTTTCCTCCCACTGCCCGAAATGACCCGGGTGCATGAAGTAGACGCCATGCCCGATGGCGCCATTGCCGAAGTTGCGGAGCTTGCCGCGGTTGTTGCCTGCGAAGCAGTCGTAGGCCAGGCGGTACAGGTCGGGCTTGTCGCAGAACACGCCGATGGCCATGGCGCCCACCATCGAAGCCATGTCCCAGTTGGCATGCGAGCCGATGCGCCCGTCGCTGAGAAAGCTCTGCGACACCGGGGCGAAAACGTTTAGCAGCATGTCCTGGAAACGCTTCAGGCCCGCCGGTGCCCAGCCCGGGTAGGTGCGCAGGACTTCGCCGATCTGCGCCAACTGGTGCCCCTGTATGCCAGCCAGGATGATGAAGGTGTGGTCGTCATGAGCGGTCGAGCCGGGCGGCACCGTTCCGACCTCCTTCAGGGTGTTCGCCCAGGCGTCCAGGAACTCCACCGCCTTGTCGGCATAACGGTTGTCCTGCGGGTCGGACAGCTTCCAGCGCAGGACCAGGGTCCAGGCGTGCCAGATGTCGCCGTACAACGCGTACTTGGTACTGTCGGCCCGGTAGACTGCGGGCTGCGGATTGGGCTTGGCGTTCAAGGAGGCGTTGGGCTCGGCGCACAGCGTGCTCCACCAGTGCGCCCACGGCTGCTGGCCGGCCTTGATGAGCGCGCGGATGCGGGTGAAGTCGTCTTCGGTAGCCAGCAGCCCCGGGTGGCGGAAGACGCCACTCACCGAGGCCGGCTCGGCCACGGGCGTGGGCGCAGGGGTTGGCTTCGTAGGTGCTGGAGCGCCCGGCGCCTGGCCTCCGCCGCCTCCCTTCTCCTGCGGCTGGCTTCCCTGTGTAGCGCCGTCAGAATCGCCAGCACCCCAGCTGCATCCCGGCAACAGCGGCAGCATGGGGAACAGCCCCAGGCCGAATGACAACGCGCGACGCACAGGATCCGGCAACTCCTCGAGCCTGGCGTGCTCAACGGACTTTTTGGACATCTTGATTGACCCGACTGTTTTTGTAGTGGCGCAACCGTAGGTCAGCGTGCGAACGCACGTCAACGCAATCGCCAAAGCGGTGAGGATTGTTGAGCCTTTGGGCGCAATCCTCTGCTGCGAGCTTCGCCAACGCCTGCCGGTGGGGAGTCCAAAGTGCGCTGACTGGCGCGTAGTCATCGCTCACGCGCCCGCAAGAACAATCCAAAAAGAAGGGCTTGCAAAATTCCTGGCGATCGGTAAAATGCGCCGCTCACCTAGCCCAGGTGGCGGAATTGGTAGACGCACTAGTTTCAGGTACTAGCGGGTAACTCCGTGGAGGTTCGAGTCCTCTCCTGGGCACCAAACACAGTCCCAAGCTGTTCTGGGGCGACAAAAAACCCGCGTGGCGATGAGCCTCGCGGGTTTTTTCTTGCCCGAAGTGAGGCGATCCGCTCTTGTGCAGGCATCGGCACGCGGCTGTTCTTGTAGTGCAAATGCGCTACATAAGCGCCCAGCCCGCGCCTTTACAATCGGCGCACTATGCAAGCAGTCCGCACCAGCTCGGAGCCGCCCCTCATTCACGTCGCCATCGTCGAGGACGACCCCGGCTTTAGCGAAGCCCTGAGCCGCGCCGTTCAGGCAGCGCCCGACATGCGGCTGGCCGGCGTTGCCATGTCGCGCGCCGAGGGCCTGGCCCTGCTGCAAGGCCCGCCGGCCGATGTGCTGCTGGTAGACCTCGGCCTGCCCGACGGCTCGGGCATTGATGTGATCCGCGCAGCGGTGCTGCAATGGCCGAGCTGCAGCATCATGGTCAGCACCAACTTTGGCGACGAGACGCACGTCATGTGTTCGATCGAGGCCGGCGCCGCGGGCTACCTGCTCAAAGACAGCTCGCCCGCCCGGATGGCCGAAGAGATCCGCAGCCTGGCCAGTGGTGGCAGCCCGATCAGCCCGATCATTGCGCGGCAGATCCTGGCGCGCTTCCAGCAGAGCCCCGCCAGCACCGCCCCGCGCTCTGAACCAGAACCGGCCATGGCCGATTCCGCCGCACCGCTGCTGTCGGCACGCGAGAAGGAAGTGCTGGACTACATTACCAAGGGCTTTACGACGCAGGAAATCGCCAAGCTGATGGAGCTGTCGCACTTCACGGTACGCAGCTTCGTGCGGCGCATCTACAGCAAGCTCAAGGTGACGTCCAAGGCAGAAGCCATCTACGAGGCAAGAAACCTCGGGCTGCTGGCCGATTAGCCCGCGCCGGCTCAAGAACCAGCAAGCATGTTGCTGACCCCCCCTTTGACGGGGGTTCCCAAGCCGTGCGCAAACGCATCTCATATTGGCCCGTGCACTCCACCGAGCGTTGCGACACGCGCCTTGCATGAGAACCTCTCCTGCGTCCCTCTTTGCCAAAGCGGTGTTCGTCTTTTCGGTGGCGCTGCTCGCCATTGTGGGCATGTTCTATTCCGAAGCCGGCAGCGAGCCATCGTCGGCGCAGAGCCTGCATCTGACCCAGATGGATTGGCAGACCACGGATGCACCGGGCTTTCAGGCGCCGCCGGCCACGCTCGACAGCGGGGCCTTGCCCGATGGCTGGCAGCATGCCGCGCTGCCGTTTGCGCCGTCGATCGCGCTGTTGCGCCAGGCCGGCGCCAAGGCCGGGGCCCGGATGGTTCACACAACGTGGCTGCGGGTTCCCGTACCTGCGTGGCCGGCAATTTCAGGCCCCCTGGCGTTGTACGGTGTGCGCATCAAGACCGACGGGACGATCGCGGTGTACGTCAACGGCCAGCTCGTGCATCGCGCGCAGGAGCAGGGCCCGCTGTGGAACAGCACGCGTACGCCGCTGTGGGTGGCGCTGGATGCACCGACCAATGGCACACCCGTGCGCGAGATCCTGCTGCGACTGGAGCACACCCAGGGCACGCAGATCGCGGTCTCGTCGCTATGGCTGGGGCCCAGCAAGGCGCTGAAAAGCCGCTACAACATCCGCCAATGGCTGCAGCAGGAATTGCCGGCCGTGCTGAGCGCCGCGTTCCTGGCAATCGGCATCTTTGCGTTGTTTGTCTGGTTTCGGCGCGGCCATGAAACCGCGTACCTGCTCTTCTTCAATCTGTCCGTCACCTCGTTCCTGCGGGGTCTGCATTTCTACGTGGCGCAGCCGGTGGCCAATGACTGGTTTGCCTGGCTGACCGTCAACTCGCTGCTGTGGCTCGTGCTGGTGGTGCACTTCTTCCTCTGCCAGCTGCATGGCCGGCCGGTGGCGTGGTTCACGCGTACGTTCGTTATCGTGACCAGCGTGATTGGCGTGCTGACCTTGCCGATGCTGGCCGTCCTGCCGAACACGCCGAAAGTCACCCCGCTGATCTACCCGATTGCCGCGCTCATGGGGGCGGCGGTTGGCGTGGTGGGTGCCGTCAACGCCTGGCGCCGCTCCAACGAAGGGGTGCTGGTGGCCATTGGCGTGGGCCTCTGCACCTTGCTGGGCGTGACGGACTGGCTGCTGCAGAACAACTTCAGCAGCCCGGAAGGCTGGTACTTCGGCGCGTACACCAACGCCATCACCTTCGGCATTTTCGGCACGCTGATGTATCGGCGCTACGTCAACGCCATCAGCGAGGTCGAGCAGGCCAACGCCAACCTGGCGCAGCGCTTGAAAGCGCGCGAGGCCGAACTCGAACTCAGCCACCAGAAGCTGCGCGAAGCCGAACGGCAGCGCACGATCAGCACGGAACGCCAGCGCCTGATGCAGGACATGCACGATGGCCTGGGCGCGTCGCTCATCAGCGCGATTCGCTCGGTAGAGCACGGCGCCGTCAGCGAGGTGCAGATCTCGCAGATCCTCAAGGGCTGCCTGGATGACCTGAAGCTGACCATCGATTCGATGGAACCGGTTGAGGCAGACTTGCTGCTCTTGCTGGCCACGCTGCGCTTTCGCCTCGAACCCCGCCTGGACGGCACAGGCATCGCCCTGCTGTGGGAGGTGCGCAAACTGCCGACGCTGCCGTGGCTGGACCCGTCGAGCGCGCTGCACATCCTGCGCATCGTGCAGGAGAGCATTGCCAACATCCTCCACCACACGCGCGCCAGCGAGATCCGCGTCGGCACTGCCGCAGAGCCGGATGGCGTGCGCGTCATCATTGAAGACAACGGCGGCGGATTCGACGTGGAAAATGCCCTGCACGCTGGCAAGGGCCATGGCTTGAAAAATCAACAGCGCCGTGCCCAGGCGCTTGGCGGTGCGGTCGATTGGGTGTCGGGACCGGCAGGCACATGCTTTACGCTGTGGCTGCCGCTGGAGCGCAGCACGTAAGCCACGGCCGCCGTGGCTGTCGGGCGCGCACTGCGTGTTCCCGCTGTGCAGTGCGCGCCGCAGCTCTCCCCCGTTTTGATCGTCGCCGTGGCTTTTTTTTTCTTCGAATCGGCCCAGCATAGTGGGATCGCCCCGACTCGTCTGTGGAACAAATGTGCTACACGGCCGCGCGGTCGCTCAGAACCGTTGCTGAAGTTTCACGCTGCCGGTGTGCGACATGAAGCCTTGGCCAACCTGAAATGCATAACGCGCCGACAGGCTCAGGTTGTTCGCCCGCAGCAGCGTCACGCCCAGTGCCAGGTCGGCCAGGTTGCTGACTGGCGTTGCCCCCACAGTCGAAAAGGGGGGCTGGCCGGTCGCCCCTCAACTCAAGTTGGCACCACTGCACTCAGACCCAGCAGGGCCAACACCGCCGCAACGCATTCCGCGGGCGATTGCGCGCCGGCATCCAGCGTCAACTCGGGATGCAGCGGTGGCTCGTACGGGTCGTCGATGCCGGTCAGGTTGGCAAGCGTTCCCGCCCGTGCCTTCCGATACAGGCCCTTCGGGTCGCGCGCCTCGCACACCGAGAGTGGCGTCGCGACATGCACCTCGAAGAAGCGCGAAGCACCGACGATCTGGCGGGCACGTTCGCGGTCTTCGCGGTAGGGGGAGATCAAGGCGGCAATGGCCCACGTGCCGGTGTTGTTCATATGCGCACACCACTGCGCCACGCGGCGGACGTTCTCGCTGCGGTCTTCTCTTGAGAACCCGAGATCGGCGCAGAGCTGCTTGCGCACGGCATCGCCATCGAGCACACGGCAGCTCACGCCCTTGGCCGTGAGCGATTCAGCCAACGCCAGCGCCAGTGTCGTCTTGCCGGCGGCGCTCAGCCCGGTCAGCCAAAGCGTGGATGGAAGCTGTTGCATGTCATGCCCCTGAGCGTGTTGTGCAGGTGGGTGCGCGTGTCAGCAGCGCGGGCCATTGTCTGGCCCAATCGCCGTCGTGTGCGAGACCCGGTACGGTGTCGGCGTGTGCGCATCCGCCACCCGATGCGCGCATAAAGCGCTGCGCCACTTCCGGCGGTACCACGGTGTCGTCCGCACCGCTGAAATGCAGCTGCGGGACCGCTGCCACGCGGGCTGCGGCGTCGATCGGGTTCAGGGATTCCGGCATCGGCGAAACGGCGTGCAGGCGGTTGACGAACTCCGTATCCAGATTGCCCGCCACGGTGCGAATGGAGGCGATGTCCCCGCGCTGCGCGGCAATCAACACCGCCACCGCACCGCCGCCGGAATAGCCCACGAGGTGAATCGGTTGGCCCGGCACCTTGGCGGCGAAGCGGCTGACGGCCTCGCTCATCGATGCCACCACTTCCGGGGCGAACCGCTTGCTGGTCCAGTACGGTGCGGCACACCGCGGGTTCTGTGCCATGGGCGTGAACTGGCATGGGCGTGCGAGATACACGACGTTCGGTGCCGGGTCCGCGGCGGCCAGTGCAAGACCCGTGGCTTTGCGGGGGGTCGGGTCGGCCGACGGCTCCGTGCGTGAAACCCACGCGAGGCCATCGCCCTCGATATAGACAGTCAGCGGTTGGTCCGCACGCGTGATGCGCGCGAAGGCGGTCAGCACGAAGGCGTCCGTCCTGACCGGCTCACGGTGCAGTTGAACCGGCGCCGCCAGCGCATCGGCATGGGCATCGCGGTCGAGTGTCGTGCAATCGGACAACAGGCAGCACGCCGCGACCAGAAACAGCGCGGCAATCGCAGGCCGCGCCGTCCACCCCCGATGCAGCAGGGCCGTCATGCGTGCACGCCCGTCATCTGCGCCAGTGCCTGCGCCATGTCACCCATGACGCTGCCCCAATCGCCGCGCGATGGCTGGCGGAACAGGCGCACGCTCGGATACCACGGCGTGTCGCTGCGGTTGAGAAGCCAGCGCCAGTCCGGCACGAACGGCAGCATCACCCACGCAGGGCGGCCCAGCGCACCGGCCAGATGCACCGGCGACGAATCCACCGAGATCAGCAGATCGGCCACCGCCAGGATGGCGGCCGTGTCTTCAAAGTCCTGAATCTCATCACTGAGCGACACGACCGACATGCCCGGCGGCAGCGATGCGGCCTGCTGCGCCGCCGGCCCTTTCTGGATGGCGAGGAAGGTGGCATCGGACCGGCCCAGCGGCGCGAGATCCGCCAGCTTCATGGATCGGTTTGCATCGTTGACGTGCGTGGGACGCCCGGCCCACACCAGCGCCACCAACAGGTGCGGCAGCCCGGCCAGCCGTGCCTGCCACTTCGCCACGCGCGCCGGGTCTGCCGACAGATACGGTATTGCGCCGGGCAAATGCTCTAGCCGCAAACCCATCACCATCGGCAAGCTCATCAGCTCGCAATGCAGGTCGAATGCGGGCGGTAGGTTGCCGCGTACCGTGAGCGCGTCGAAGCCGTGGTAGCGGCTGGCCAGCGATGCGCTTTCGGCGTTCACCTCCAGGATGACGCGTGCGCCGCTGCGCTCCTTCGCCCAGCGCACCATGCGCAGGAACTGGAACGTATCGCCATAGCCCTGCTCGTCATGAATCAACAGCGTCTTGCCGGGAATGGGCTGGCCGTCCCAGCGCGGGCGCTGCACCTTGCGCTCGATGGCGGCTGTGTGCGGCATGCCGTAGCGGTGGTGATACTCGCGCCAGCCACGCTCAAAGTGGCCTTGCAGCAGCAGCGTTTCGGCCAGGTTGAAGCGCGCGGTGAGGTTGCCGGGCATGTTGGCCACCAGCATCTCTTGAATGGCCTGCGTCTCGGCAATCTGCCCTTGCGGGCGAATCGCGTCGGCCAGCAACTGCCACAGCACCAGCGGCCCGGTGCCGGAGGCCAGCCACGGGCGTACGAGTGCCTCGGCTTCGGTCAAGCGTCCATCGGCCAGCAGTGCCCGACCCTGACGCTCCACCATGGCGACGTCCACGGTGTTCATGGTGCGCTGATCCCGAGTGCCGCCAGCAACGGCCCGAGGTGGCCGGCGTGCTTGTGCCAGCGCCCCTTGGACGTGGCGTAGATCGGCTGGCGTACCTGGTTGACGCTGGCGGTGCGCACGACGCGGCGGCTGTCATAAAAGCGCAGGCACGCGTCTTCCCATGGCAGGCCGACGAAGTCGACCAGACGGCGCGCCTCGTGCTCCAGATTGTCGACCACGGCTTCGTAGTCCACTTCGATCAAACGATCGGCCGGCAGCACCAGGCGCCAGTGCGCCATCAGCTTGGCGTAGGCGCGGTAGAACTCGCCCAGTTCGGTCTGATCGTAGGTGAACTGCTGCTCGCCGGCGAACAGCTTGGTGTAGCACGACAGGCAGGTATCCACCGGATCGCGCCGGCAATGGATGATGCGCGCCCCCGGCAGGATCAGCGGGATCAAGCCAGCGTAGAGGAAGTTGGCGGGCATCTTGTCGACCAGGCGCTGCTTGCCCGGTGCCAACGGTGCCACGCGGGCGAGATAGGCCTGCCCCAGGCGCGCAAGGTCATCGCCCGAAGCCGAGGCGAAGGCGTCGGGAAACGCGCCACTGCCTTCCACCAGCAGGCGCAGCGTCGACAACTCGCCTGCACCATGCACCTGCGAATGCGATGCCAGAATTTGCTCGACCAACGTCGTACCCGAGCGCGGCATGCCGATCACGAACACAGGCAGCTCGGAGGGATCGGCGTTTTGCGCGGTGCGCGCCATGCGCTCCGCCGTGAAGGTCTCGGCAATGCGTAGCAGCCAGTCTTGCGTGGCGGCCGAGTTGTAGGAGAACGTCGCGCGCTTCTGGCGGTTGGCCGCGTCCAGATGCTGGAATGCGCGTGCGCCGTCGCCAATGTCGAGCCACGCCTTGCCCAGCGTGAAGTGCGCCAGGATACGGTCCGCCGAGGCGCTGCCGTTGCCTTCGGCTACCACGGCTTCCATGGCCGCGATGTCGGGGTCGCCTGGCTGGAAGGTCTTGGCGTCGGCACGGCCCGCCAGCGCACGCAGCGAGCCCGGATACACGGCGAGCGCACTGTCGAAAGCTTCCATGGCGTCAGCCTTGCGGCCGGTTTCCATCAGCAGCGTGGCACGGCCGATCAGGGCGTCTTCCGCCACCGTGCCCGGCAGCGCTGCGGCTTGCTCGTAGGCGGCCAGGGCCTCGTCAGACCGGCCCAGCGCTTGCAGCACCTGGGCGAGCACGTTGTGCGCTTCTGCGCTGCGCGGCGCTGCGGCAACGGCGTGCCGGGCGATGTCGAGCGCCTCGTCGGCGCGTTCAACCAGCTTCAATGCCTGGGCGCGCGCGATCAGGCCGGAGACATGCCCCGGCGCGAAAGCGTGCAGCGCATCCAGCACGCGCAGCGCTTCGTGGTAGCGGTGGCGCGAGACTTCCACGTCGGCGAGGTTCAGGTAGGCATCGGCCAGGCGCGGATTCAGGTCGATGGCGTGGCGTGCCTCGGCAGCGGCTTGGTCAAACCGCCCCTGCGCGTTGAGCAGGAACGCGTAGTTGCTATGTGCCTCGGCATAGGTCGGCTGCAGGGACAGCGCGCGGTGATAGTGCGCCTCGGCCCGGTCCAGCCGACCCAGACGGCGGAAGGTATTGGCCAGGTTGTTGTGCGCCTGCGCCGAATCGGGCGTGAGCGCCACCACGCGCTCCAGGCAGACGAGGCTCTGCTCCAGCTTGCCCGATTCCTGCAGCACGATGCCAAGGTTGTTCCAGGCCGACACCAGCGTCGGGGCCATCGTTACGGCGCGCTGGGCGGCCTCTTCGGCCTCAGCCAACAAACCCCGCTGGCGGTACATCTCGGCCAGGTTGCTCGAATACACAGCCGGCGCGCGCGGTGCCAGACAGGCCTGGCGCACATGGGCGATCGCCAGATCCAGGTTGCCGTAGGCATGCGCCATCAAACCCAACAGATGCAGGGCGTCGGCCTGCCCGGGCCAGGCGGTCAGCACGCGTTGGCAGAGCAGTTCTGCCTGGTCGGCCTGGCCGGCGTCCCAATGCGCATGTGCTCGGCTCAGCGCTTCCGGAAGGTTCAGTGCGCCGGAAGGCGCAGACGCGTTGGACATGTCGATCTCTCACAAATATGCAGCGACGCAGTATGCGGGATCAGAACGCCAACTTCAGCCGCACGCCGCCGGTATGCGACACAAAGTGCGGTGCCGCCTGCAATGTGTAGCGCGCCGTCAACGAAAGGTTGTTCGCGCGCAGCAGCGTAACCCCGGCCGAGAGCACGCCCATATCGGCGGCCGGGCTGGCGCCCACGGTGGTGAAGCCCGTTTCGCCCGTCGGGTCGGCGGCAAAGCTGGCGTGGATGCGCTGCTGCGCGTTGCCGTACTCATGGCGCCACGTCAGTTGCAGATATGGCACCACCGTGCCGTACGCCGTGGTGAAGGCTCGCTCAATCTTCGCGCCAAAGTCGCTGGTAACGGAGGTCAGGTGCGTATCGCCTACGGTCAGCGCGGCGCCGTTGCCGCCCGTCTCGGTGTAGCCGTTCTGACGCACATGGCTGTAGGTCAGGCCAGCCAGCGGCGTAACCGTATAGGCGCCGGCCGCCAGCGGATAGCCAGCTTCCGCACGGGCAACGTATTGCTTGCCGGTGAACTCGCCCTTGGCCTGCCCTGAGAAGCCGCTGAAGTTCAGCGCACGGCTGGTGTCGTAGTCCTGCTGCACCGCCCCTGCGGCCAGGTTCACGTACCACGGCGCGCCCGAGTAAGTGGCGTAGCCGATCAGGCCGTAGGCATTGACGCGCATCGAGTCGCCGTCGGTGTCGCCGGTGTTGTGGAGGCTGGCGTTGGTGTAGCTGAACGCGCCACCTGCACGCCAGTGTTCGCCGAGGGCGGTGTCGGCGCCGAACAGCAGGCCGCCGTAATTCGCACGGTAGCCGTCCACCTGATCGCGGGTGCCCTGGCTGACGTGGCCGCCGAGTGCCTGGCCCCAGGCACCGTAGGCGGGCATGTCGTCTCCGGTCGACACCCCGGTCTGTGCCGTCTGTGCGCCACGTTGGCCGTTCACGCGGTCCGAGATCGCATTGAGCACATCGAGGGTGGGCGCAATGGCCCCGCGCGTGCCCGCCGCCTGCGATGCCGGGCCCATCTGCGCGCCGGCGCGGTTGGCTTCCGCCACGCTACCCAGGCTGAGCGCCTTGGAGGCATTGAACAGGTTCAGCAGCTCCGGGCTCAGGCCCGAGTAGTTCGCCAAGCCGTTCAAGGACGAAACCGCGTTGGGCATCGTCGCCTGCGGCTGCGGCTGCGTGGTGGGCGACGTGGGCGACGTTCCACCGCCGGTAGAGCCGGAACCCGGCGTCGTTCCGGGTGGAGTGCCGGGCGTGGTTCCTGCCGAGCCACTGACCAGGGTCACCACCAGATCACTGCGGCCGCCAGTGGCAACCGTCGTGCCCGTCACCGTGCCGGAGAAACCGCTGGCCGAGTAGTTCAGGCTACCGGCGTGGTAGTTCGTGCCGCTGCTTGCCGCGTCGATCACAACAAAGCGCTGACCCGCCGCAAAGGCGTAGCTGCTGAGCTTTTGCAATGCGATGGCCGACCCGGCGTCAACGACTGCGCTGCCCGACACGACAAGCCGCCCGTAGCCGCTGTCGCTCGCGAGCGACCCGCCGGCCACCGCGCCGTTGCTCACGCCGATCTGCAGCGTCGCTGCTGCCGCCTGGGTGTAGTTGCCGGTGATGCTGATGGCGTTGTTGACCTGCAGCACGCCCGCCGTGTTCATGACGGTGTGGCTGCCCACGTCTACGTTGTCGTTCAAGACCTGGTTGCCGGTGCCGAACACCACGTTCGATGCCGTGTTCGTGAGCGTGCCGATCGTGCCGCCAAAGCCTGTGAGCGTACCGAAGGTCGACCCGGTGCCGCCATTGATGGTCAGGTCGCGGCTGGAAGCCTGCAGGATGTTGCCGGCAATCACACCGCTGTTGGTCACGGTCCCGAGTGAACTCGTCGGGTCAACGTTGTTGATGGCGTAGAGGCTGCCGGTGATGGTGCCCGTATTCGCGAGCGCGCTGATCGTGCCGGTGTTGTAGATGCCCCAGCCGCTGTCGCTGCGGATCACGCCATGGTTGGTCAGCGCACCGATGGACCCGTCGTTGGCAACGCCGGCGACTGTGGTGCCGCTGATGGTGCCGCTGTTGGTGAGCGTGCCGATCGTGCTGCTGTTGTAGACACCCGTGGCGCTGCTGCGGATGACGGCGCCCACATTGTTGGTCAGCGACGCAATCGTGCTGACCGTGCCGCCGTTCGAGATGCCTGCGTTGACACCGCCGGCAATGGTGCCGCTATTGACGAGCGTGTCGATCCTGCCGGTGTTGAAAACGCCTAGGCCGGCGCTGTGGATGTCCCCGCCGACAGCGTTGGTGAGGGAAGTGATTGTGCCGCCATTGTTGATGCCTGCGTCGCTCGTGCCCATGATCGTGCCGCTGTTGACCAGCGTGGAGATCAATCCGCTCGAGTTGGCGAGCCCCGTATTGCCGCCGGAAACCATGCCGCCGTTGTCGAAGCGGGTGATCGTGGCATCGTTCTTGATGCCGATGCCCACCTGCCCGGTAATCAGGCCCGTGTTGCTCAGCGTACCGATCAAGCCGGCCGCGTTGTTGATCCCGGTGTTGCCGCCCGTGATGGTGCCGCCGGTGATGGTCGCGCCGTTGAGGGTGCCAACGTTGATCAGCGCGTCGATCGTGCCCGTATTGCTGAGGCCGGTATTGCTGATGGCCGGGTTGGCACCACCCATGATCGTGCCGCTGTTGCTCAACGTACCGATCGAGCCGGTGTTCACTAGGCCGGTGCCGGTATTGGACGTGCCGATGAAGCCGCCGCTGTTGTTGGTGAGCGAGGTGATGGTGCGAGCGTTGTCGATGCCGGCCCAGCCGGCTCCACGGCTTAAGATGGTGCCGCCGTTGACCAGCGTATCGATCATGCCGGTGTAGTAGTTGAGCAGGCCGTAGTGTGCGCCGCTCATGAGGCCATTGTTGATCAGCGTGTTGATCGAACCGGAGTTCATCACGCCATCAAGGGCCCCACCCATGATGGTGCCGCCGCTGTTGTTGGTCAGCGTGCCAAGCATGTCGGCATTGGAAAGGCCGTAGCTCTGCCCCCCATTGATGAGGTTGTTGTTGATGATGGCCTGCACGATGTTCGGACCGGGGATCTGGATGCCAACCGTGCCGCTGATCGTGCCGTTGTTCGTCAATGTGCCCAGGACGGGGTTGATGAACATCAGACCGCTTCCATTGGTCGCCTGAATGGACGCGGAGCTGTCGACGAGGAGATCGCCGCCAAACCAGGGCTGCGTGCTCGTATAGGTGCCGGAGATGGTGGTCTGCTGGGCCTGGGCGACGACGGGCACCGCCGTTGTCAGAACAGCAAGGGCAGCCAAACTGATGGCCGTACGTTTCCCTGCCGCGCGCGGCGGCTGATGTTTGGAGCGTTGCATGATTGGCGAGCCGGCTCGTTATTGATTGGAGTAATGAGCTTCGAACCCGAAGCCGGAAACGCTGAAAGGCCGATCGCCGGCCAGGCAGTCTGTGCGCTGCATTGAACTTCCCCCGTTTATGATGTTTTGATCATTGGCGCGAGTCTATGAAGGGCGACGGGGCTGCGTCTGTAGCACAAATGCGCTACACAGGCAGCCTGCCCTCCCCGCCGCTTAGAACGCCAGCTTCAGCCGCACGCCGCCGGTATGCGACACAAAGTGCGGTGCCGCCTGCAATGTGTAGCGTGCCGTCAACGAAAGGTTGTTCGCGCGCAGCAACGTGACCCCGGCGGTGAGCACACCCATGTCGGCGGCCGGGCTGGCGCCCACGGTGGTGAAGCCCGTTTCGCCCGTCGGGTCGGCGGCAAAGCTGGCGTGGATGCGCTGCTGCGCGTTGCCGTACTCATGGCGCCACGTCAGTTGCAGATATGGCACCACCGTGCCGTACGCCGTGGAAAACGCCCGCTCGAGCTTCGCCCCGAAATCGCTGGTGACCGAGGTCAGGTGCGTATCGCCCACCGACAGCGCGGCGCCGTTGCCGCCCGTCTCGGTGTAGCCGTTCTGACGCACATGGCTGTAGGTCAGGCCAGCCAGCGGCGTAACCGTATAGGCGCCGGCCGCCAGCGGATAGCCAGCTTCCGCACGGGCAACGTATTGCTTGCCGGTGAACTCGCCCTTGGCCTGCCCTGAGAAGCCGCTGAAGTTCAGCGCACGGCTGGTGTCGTAGTCCTGCTGGACTGCACCGGCGGCCAGGTTCACGTACCACGGCGCGCCCAAGTAGGTGGCGTAGCCGATCAGCCCGTAGGCGTTGACGCGCATTGAATCGCCATCGGTGTCGCCCGTGTTGCGGAGGCTGGCGTTGGTGTAGCTGAACGCGCCGCCTGCACGCCAGTGCTCGCCGAGGGCGGTGTCGGCGCCGAACAGCAGACCGCCATAGTTGGCGCGGTAGCCATCCACCTGATCGCGGGCGCCCTGGCTGACGTGGCCGCCGAGTGCCTGGCCCCAGGCGCCATAGGCGGGCATGTCGTCGCCCGTTGGCACGCCTGTTTGCGTACCACGCTGGCCGTTGACGCGATCCGAGATCGCATTGAGCACATCGAGGGTGGGCGCCATAGCCCCGCGCGTACCCGCCGCCTGCGATGCCAGACCCAGTTGCGCGCCGGCGCGGTTGGCTTCCGCCACGCTGCCCAGGCTGAGCGCCTTGGACGCGTTGAACAGGTTCAGCAACTCCGGGCTGAGGCCTGAATAGTTCGCCAAGCCGGTGAGCGCGGAAACCGCATTCGGTGTCGTCGCAAGATTCTGCACAGGCGCCGTGGCGGGTGCTGGCGCCGGGGGGTTCGCGAGGGTCACGACCAGATCGCTGCGGCCGCTGTCCGTCACCGTCGTGCCCGTTGCCGTGCCGGAGAAGCCGCTGACCGAGTAGATCAGGCTGGCGGCGTTGTAATTCGTGCCGCTGCTGGCGGCATCGATCACGACAAAGCGCTGGCCCACCGCAAAGGCATAGCGATGCAACGCCTGCAGGGCAATGGCCGATCCCGCATCCACCGTCGCGCTGCCGGAGACCACCAGCCGGCCGTACCCGGTGTCGGTCGCGAGCGAACCGGTGGCAACAGCGCCATCGTTTGCCCCGATGCGCAGCGTTGCGCCCGCCGCCTGGCTGTAGTTGCCGGTGATGCTGATCGCGTTGTTGACCTGCAGCACGCCCGCCGTATTCATGACGGTGTGGCCGCCCACGTCAACGTTGTCGTTCAGCACCTGGTTACCGGTGCCGAACACCACGTTCGATGCGGTGTTGGTGAGCGTGCCGATCGTGCCACCAAGGCCGGTCAGCGTGCCGAAGGTCGACCCGGTGCCGCCGTTGATGGTCAGGTCGCGGCTGGAGGCCTGCAGGATGTTGCCGGCAATCGTGCCGGCATTGTTGACCGGCCCCAATGTGCTGATGGCGTTGCTGTAAAGCGCGTACGTTTGCCCGACGATCAGCCCGCTGTTGTTGATCGCGCCAATGCTGGCCGCGGACTGCGCGCTGGTGCCTGAGGGCATGCCACCGTTATTGACGGCGATCACACCCTGGATCGTGCCGCTGTTGGTGAGCGTGCCGATCCTGGCGCCTGCGCCGGTATTCGCCAGCGCCGTGCTGGTGCTGTTGGCGAGGGTGCCACTGTTGACGAGCACACCAATCACGCCTGCGTTGGAGACGCCCCAGCCGTTGACGCCGGCCAGAATCGCACCACTGTTGTTGAGCACGCCAATCGTGCCGCTGTAGTTGCCAACGCCGGTGCCACCACCGGTGATGGTGCCGCTGTTGGTCAGCGTACCAATGCTGCTGGCGTTATGGACACCGGTGAAGCCGCCGTAGATGGTGCCGCTGTTGGTGAGCGTCGCGATTGTGCCGCTCTCGCTGCCGACGCCGTAATTGACGCCCCGGATCGCGCCCGCGTTGTTCAGAACGTCGATGCTGCCTTGGTTGATGATGCCGCTGCTGCCCATGCCTGTACGGCCGGCAATGGTGCCGCTGTTGGACAACGTGCCAATGGTGCCGCTGTTGGAAACCCCGACCGTCCCGCCCGAGATGGCGCCACCGCTGCCGTTGACCAGGGTGCGGATCACCCCCTGGTTGTCAATCTCGCGGCCCGCGGCAGACGTGATGGTGCCGCCGGTGTTGTCCAGGCGGTCGATCGTGCCAGCATTGTTGACGGCCGGGCCAGACCCTGTATTGGCCAGCAGGCCGCTGTTGACGAGCGTACCGATGCCACCGAGGTTGGTCACGGCACCCGACCCCGCGCTGATGGTGCCGGCATTGCTCAACGTGCCAACCGTGCCAACGTTGCCCACCCCGACGCTCGCCTGGATGTTGCCGTTTGCCAGGTTGTTGAGCGTGCCGATGGCGCCAGAGTTGAGCACGCCGACGATCTGTGCGTTGATGCTGCCGCTGTTGGACAACGTACCAATCGTGCTTTGCTGCAGATCGTTGAAGATGCCAAACGCCGCGTTCACGTCGCCGCTGTTCGACAGGAAGTCGATACGCCCGCTGTTGCGCACGCCAGCATTCCGTGTGCTGGTGAGCATGCCGGTATTGGTCAACGTATTGATGACGGCATTGTTCTGCACCGCTGGCCCGAAGGTCGCTGTCAGCACCCCAGCGTTGCTGAGCGTACCGAGTGTGCCATGGCCGTTGAGCACCGCAGTGATCCCGCTGATCGTGCTCGTGATGCTATTACTGAGCATGGTGAGCGTGCCGGTGTTGATCACGCCGGTGCTGCCGTTGATCGAACCCGTGTTGCTCAACGTGCCAAGGGTGCCGGTGTTGAAGACGCCGGTCGATGCCCCAAGGATGGCGCCGCTGTTGCTGAGCGTGTCCAGCGTGCCGTAGTTCCGGATGGCGTAGTCGTTGCCGGTGGTGATCGTGCCCTGGTTGTCGATCCAAGTGGTGGTGCCGCCGTTATAGATACCGCCCACGCCACCACTGATGGTGCCGCTGTTGGTGAGCGTACCCAGCGTGCCGGCGTTGAGAACACCATAGCCGCTCATCCCGCCCGTGATCTGCCCGCCAGCCTGATTGCGCAACGTACCAATCGCGCCGAGGTTTTCGACTGCGGTGCCCGCACCGGTCACGCGCACCGTACCGGCATTGGACAACGTACCGATGCTGCCGAGACCGGTATTGGAGATGCCGCGCGCGCCGCCGCTGATATCGCCACCAGTGTCGTTGTTCACAGCGTTGATCGACCCGCTGTTGAACAAGCCAATACCCGAAACGCCTTGAAGGACACCGCTGTTGGTCAGCGTGCCGATGGCTCCGCTATTGTCGATCCCGTTGTTGCTGCCGGTAATGCTGCCGCTGTTGCCCAGGGTGCCGATGGCGGCGCCCGAAAATTGGGTGACGCCATCCAAACCACCTTGGATTGCTCCCTGGTTGTCTACGGAAGCGATCGCGCCCCCATTGAAGATACCTGCAGCGCCACCGATGATCGTCGCGCCGATGGTATTGCCCAATGTGGTGATGGAACCGGCATTGGACAGGCCATTGCCAGTACTGCCCTGCACGGTACCGCTGTTGGACAACATGCCGATGCGGCCACTGTTGGTGATGCCGTTGCTGCCGCCGATGATGGCCCCGACAGTGCCCAGCGAGCCGACGGTGTTATCCAGCGTGGTAATAGAGCCAGCGTTGTACAGACCGCTCCCGACAGTGCCCTGCACGGTGCCGACGTTGGTCAGCGTATCGATGCTGGCGCTGTTGGCAATGCCGTTGGTCCCGCCGGTAATGGTGGCACCGTCGGCATTGGTCAAGGTGCCGATCGAACCAGCGTTTTTGATGCCGACACTACCGCCGCTGATTGTGCCGCTGTTGGCGAGCGTACCGATTGATCCAGTCAGGATGGCTGTGGCGGGGTAATTCTCGATGCCAGCATTGCCGCCGCTGATCAAACCGTCGTTCGCGATCGAGCCGATTCTGGTGGCGTTGAAGACGCCGTCGTGACCGCCGGTAATCGAACCGCTGTTGGTGAGCGTGCCGATCGTGCCGTTCACACTATTGATGCCGTTGGTGCCACCGTTGATCGAACCACTGTTCGTGAACGTAACGATGGCAATGAAGTTGCTGACACCGGCAAAGCCGCCGTTGATCAAACCACTGTTGGTGAGCGTACCGATTGTCCCGAAGTTGGTGAGCGCGACGCGGGTACTGCCGCTCTCAATCGACCCGTGGTTGGTAAGCGTACCGATCGAGCCGAAGTTCGAGAGGCTAGTGTGGGCGCTGCTGATCGATCCGTCATTTGTGAGCACCCCAACTATGCCGTCGTTGTCGATGCCGGCATAGCGACCGCTGATCGCGAGCGTGCCGCTATTCGAGAACGAACCGATCGAACCGGCGTTGTAGACGCCGTATTGCCCGCCGCCGATCGACCCGCTGTTCGTTAGCGTGTTGATCGTGCCGCCGGCCTCATTGACGATGCCGTAAAAGCCACTGCCCGTGATCGTGCCGCTGTTGGTCAACGCGTCGATGGTGTGGCCGGCATTGTTATGGATGCCGTCGTTGCTGCTCGTGATCGCGCCGCTATTGTTGAGCGTGCTGATCGTGCCGTCGTTCAAGACGCCGTAGTAACCGCTGGCGCTGATCGTACCGTTGTTGACGAGGGAGCCGATCGAGCCGCCGTTGTTGTGGATGGCGGTGTTGCCGGCAGTGGCGTTGATGCTGCCATTATTCGTCAGGGCAGTAATCGTGCCCGAGTTATCGATACCGACATTGCCGCCGCTGATCGTACCGTCGCTTGTCAGCGCGCCGATGCTACCGCTGTTACTGATACCGTGAACGCTGCCGGTGATAACCCCGACATTGCCCAGCGTGCCAATGGTGTTGATCAGCGTGCTGATGGAACCGGTGTTGGACAAGCCATCGCCCGCGATGCCTCGCACGGTGCCGATGTTGGTCAGCATACCAATGCTTCCGCTATTGGTGATGCCGTTGTTGCCGCCGATGATGGTGCCGACATTGCCCAGCGTGCCGACGGTGTTGACCAACGTGGTAAGGGAACCGGTATTGGACAGGCCATCGCCAATACTGCCCAGCACGACGCCGCTGTTGGCTAGCGTACCGATACTGCCACTGTTGGTAATGCCGACAATAGTGCCGATGATGCTGCCGCTATTGGTCAGCGTACCGATCGTGCCAGCGGCAACAATGGAAGTGACAGAGTTCGTAGAGAAGGTGCCCCCACTGACGATGCGGATGCCAGATACACCACCAAGGATCACACCGCTGTTGTTCAACGCGTCGATGGCGCTGACATTCAACACGCCAGAGTCGGTACCAGTGATTGTGGCGCCGATCGTGTTGGTCAGGCCGGTGATCGAACCATAGTTGAACAGGCCATTGCCGGCAGTCCCCTGCACGCTGCCCGTGTTTGTCAGCGTGCCGACGGAGCCACCGTTCATGAAGCCATTGGAACTTCCAATGATCGTGCCGACATTGTTTAGGGTGCCGATTGCGCCAACTAAAGTGCCATGGCTGCCGGCACCGGTACCGAAATTGATGAAACTAAAGCCCGAGTTAATTAACCCCGTGTTTTCCAGTAGCCCAATCGAGCCCACGTTATATACGCCAAGGTAGTAAGCCGCGATGGTGCCGCTATTGGTCAACGTGTCTATCTTGCCGCCGATGAGGTTGGTGATTCCGTCGCTTCCAGAGATCTCACCGCTATTGGTCAGCGTACCAAGGCTGGCGTAGTTCTGGACGCCGGTAGTACTTCCGAAAATCGAACCCGTGTTTTTCAATGCCGTGCTGTCGGAACCGAGCATGACACCCCACGAGGCGGTAATGCTGCCGTTGTTGGTCAATGTCCCCAAGGCTCCGATACCAAGCACGCCCTGGGCGCCGGGGTTGGAAAGCGTCGCTGTGTTGTCCAGCGTGAGATCACCCGACGTCCAGTTGTACTGTCCTGTCTGCGGGCCAGAAATGGTCGTGGTCTGCGCCCGGGAGGCTGTGGGCGGCACCGCCGCCAAGACCGCCGCCACCGCCAAACTGATCGCCGAAAGCCGCCCCACCGCCTGTTGCGGTCGTGTCGGTTGAATCCCCATGGTCTGCGCCCTAAATGTGCGCGGAGTGGAATCAGGGCATGCACACCTGCGTGCAATGGCCGGCCGCTTGCAGATGACGCCTTGGGCGCACATCGCACGGTTCCCCCCGCGTATTGATATGGTTTTGTTGCGCGCGATTATAGGGACAGGGGGCAGCGCGCTTCTGTAGAACAAACGCGCTACAGCCCGAGAGGGGTTGATCTGCTTACCATCCCGACACCTTGTCGTTGTTGGCGTGGGTCCGAGCCGCTCCCCGGCTAGTCCGGATGCGCACCAAGGGCTTTGGCGTCGGCGTCCTCAACCGCGCAAGAAGCACATTCGGTTCAAGCGAAAAAGGCCCGCAGCAATGCGGGCCTTTCTCTTTGGCGCGGAAAACTGCACGACTCACCAGCCGTGGAACCGCCCCCACGTCTCGACTGCGCCCCGTGACGACACCGCGTGGTACTCAGGAAACTGCGCCCCCGTGGCGCACGCGTGGTTCGGCAGCACCCGCAGCTTCGTGCCGACCGGGAAACGCGCAGCCAGATCAGCCTGCACCGAGCCATCGCTGGCCGCCAGGATGCCGTGCTCCTGGTTCGCGCCCATCAGCACCAGCCCATCGAACGGTGTGCCGTCGAGCGCGCAGGGTTGCCCATACCCGTAGTCGTGCGCCTGCTTGGCGGTACCGCGGTCGCGGCTCATGGCCATCCAGCCGGCATCGACAATGACCCAGCCTTTGTCGGGCTGATGGCCGATCACGGTGGTCAACACGCTCAGCGCAATCTCGTCTATCGCGCACACGCCCACGTTGTGCATGACCAGGTCGAAGAACACGTAGACGCCCGCGCGCACCTCGGTCACGCCTTCCAGGTGTTCGGCCGCTAATGCGGTGGGGGTGGAACCCACGCTCACAGCCGCGCACGGGATACCGGCCTCGCGCAGGCGCTGCGCCGCGCGCACGCAGCCGGCGCGCTCCTGCTCGGCCAATGCGGCCAGCGCGGCGTGGTCGCTCAAGTCATAGCTGGAGCCGGCGTGCGTCATCACGCCACCCACATCGATACCGCCGTCTTGCAGGATGCGCCCGACCTCCAGCAGCGCATCCTGCTCGGGCGTGATGCCAGAGCGGTGGCCGTCGGTATCGACTTCGATCCAGACCTCGCAGCGTTCACCGTGCGCGCGGGCATGGTCGACCACGGCGTGCGCCGCTTCCACGTTGTCGACAACGAGTTTGAGATCGCAGCCCTTGCGACGCAGCGCCATCGCACGCGGCAGCTTGCTCGCGACAATGCCCACCGCGTACAGGATGTCTTGGATGCCGGCGGCGAAGAAGGCCTCCGCTTCCTTCAACGTCGATACGGTGATGCCTCGGGCGCCAGCGGCGATCTGCGCGCGCACCACGTCGAGGCACTTGGTGGTCTTCACGTGGGGGCGGAATTTCACGCCCAGCGCGTTCATGCGGTGCTGCATGCGGGCGATGTTGTGCCGCATGCGCGGCAGGTCGATCAGTGCGGCGGGGGTGTCGAGCGTTTCCAGCGTGTCGGTGGTCATGGTTGCATCCTTATGCAGCAAAACGGTGGGCCCAGGGCAGCAGATCATCCAGCGTCGGTGAGGTGATTTCCGGCAACGCAGCGCCTTCGACGGGCGCCAGGCCAATACGGTTGTGCCAGTACGTGCGCAGGCCCACCGCGGCCGTGCCAAACATGTCATAGCTGGAGCCGGCCACGAACGCGGCGTCAGCGGCGTCCACGCCAAGCTGGTCGAGCGCCATGCGGTAGGGCTTCGGGTCGGGCTTATAGACGCCCGCCTGCTCAGCCGTGATGACGACATCCCAATCCACCGGCAGCAGCGACGCCGCTTGCCGGCCCAACCGCTCCGAGCAATTGGTGACGACGGCGAGTTTGCAGTGCGGCCGCAGCCGCGCCAGCGCATCGATGGCGCCGCTCCAGGGTTGGAGCTGGAGCCAGTTGGCCTCCAGCGCTTCGGGTGCCGACTGCGGCAGGCCGACGTTCTGCGCGGCCCGTCGCACCAGCGTTTCATACGGGATATACGTACCGCAGCCATAGGTGAGCCGCAGATACTCGGCGCGCCACGTGCGACCCGCCTGCTCGGAACCTGCCGCCGCGTTCCACAAAGACCACGAATCCAGCAGCGCCGTCAGCAAGTCGAACAAAACGGCTTTCGGATAGCCGGAAGAAGCATCAGGAGAGACCACACCATCACCCGCAACAGTGTCAATCGATGCAGCGGATTGTAGGCAAGGCGTGCCGGCTTTCGGTCAAGCCGGATTGACTCATAGATTCAGCGTGGCTTCATCATGCGCGCCACGGGGGCTGCGGCTTGAAGCGGCTTTGCAGGAACTGCATGAAGTGGCGCGTACGCTGCGGCAACCCGGCGCGGGCATGCGTGAGCGCGATCACGTTGGCGTCCGGCGCCTTCCAGCTTGGCAGCAGGCGCACGAGCCGACCGGCGCACACGTCGTCGGCCACATCCCATTCCGAGCGCAGGATCACGCCGCGCCCCTCGCAGGCCCAGCGGCGGATCACGTCGCCGTCGTTGCACATTAGCTTGCTCGGCACGCGCACGCTGCGGCTGGTGCGGCCTTTGCTGAAATGCCAGAGCGAGACGTCCTCCTTGTTCTCGCGCAGCACGATGCACGGCAGCGTGGCGAGATCGTCAGGCGTTTCCGGCAAACCGAAGCGCTTCACGAACGCCGGCGATGCGCACACCCAACGCGCATTCGGCGCAATCGCGTATCCGACGAGGCTCGATACCTGTAGCGCGCCGATATGCACGACCACATCAAAGCGCTCCGCCGCTTCCGTGAGTGGCGCATCGGAGAGCGTCAATTCGATGTCAACGTCGGGATGTTGCTGCTGAAAATCCGCAATGACAGGCGCCACATAGCGACGCCCAAACCCCAGCGGCGCATTGACCTTGAGCGTGCCGACCAGGCCGCCGCGGCGCGTGTGCAGATCCTCCGACAGCGCATCGAGCTGGCGGATGAGTTCCGCGCCGCGCTCGCACAGCAGCGTGCCCTCTTGCGTGAAGCGCAGGCTGCGCGCGGTGCGGTCGACAAGCCGCGTCCCCAGCTTCTTCTCCAGTTGCTGCAAGCGCTGCGATACGGCCGATGGCGTCAAACCCAGCGCCCGCGCCGTCGCCACCAGGCTGCCGTTGTCCTGGATGGCGAGCAGGAAGCGCAGATCGGCGGAATCGGTCATCGTTCAGTCCGATGACTTGCCGGCAAAGCGGTCGGTGGCGGCCAGCAATTGGTCGAGGATGCCGGGTTCGGACCACGCATGGCCGGCGCCTTCGATGAGGTGGAAGTCCGAATCGGGCCACGCCTGGTGCAGCGCATAGGCATAGCGCGCGGGGCACGGCATGTCGTAGCGGCCATGCACGATCACGCCCGGAATGCCCGCCAGCTTGTGGGCCTCCCGCAGCAACTGGCCCTCTTCCAGCCAGCATTGATGCGTGAAGTAGTGGTTCTCGAGCCGCGCGAAGGCCAGCGCGAAATGGTCATCCGCGTGCTTGGCGCTGTTGCTCGGGTCGGGCAGCAGCGTGATGGTCTCGCCCTCCCACACGCTCCAGGCGCGGGCAGCTTCGATCTGCTTGGTGGTATCCGTACCGGTGAGGACTTTGCGGTAGGCCGCGATCATGTCGCCGCGCTCGGCTTCTGGGATGGGCGCCTGGAAGCGTGCCCATTTCTCGGGAAACATCTCCGACACGCCGTATTGGTAGTACCAGCGCAACTCCGCCTGCGTGACGGTGTAGATGCCGCGCAGCACGAGTTCGCTCACGCGTTGCGGATATTTCTGCGCGTACGCGAGCGCCAACGTCGAGCCCCACGAGCCGCCGAAGACCAGCCAGCGTTCGACACCGGCAATCGCACGCAGGCGTTCGATGTCGGCCACGAGGTGCCACGTGGTGTTGGCCTCCAGCCCCGCGTGCGGCGTGGAGCGGCCACAGCCGCGCTGGTCGAACAGCATCACGTCATAACGCGCGGGGTCGAACAGGCGGCGGTGGTCGGCCGAGATGCCACCGCCCGGCCCGCCGTGCAGGAACACCGCAGGCTTGGCACCCGGTGTGCCGACGCGTTCGTAATAGATGGTGTGGCCATCGCCCACGTCGAGCATGCCGGTTTCATACGGTTCGATGGGCGGATACAGGGTGCGCAGCGCAGTCGTGGCAGTCATGGCGATCGGGGGGAGCGTGAACGGTGCTTGAGTGTAGCGCCGTTGCCGCGCGTTGCCTGCTGCCGCTCAGCGTGTGCGCGTGGTCGCCGCGATGTCGCGCAGCCACGGGCGCGTGTGCCAGTGCGCCCGCTGGAACGCGTCGATCTCGCTCCAGCGCGCGAGCGTCGCGCCAATCATGTCCAGACCATGCAGGAACATGTGGCGATGCCGCACCGACAGCGTGAACGGTGCTTCCACGCTGCGGCTCTTCACCGTCATGGTCTGCACATCGATGGCAACGCGGTGCGTGGCCGGGTTCGCTACATCGGCCAGGATGCGCTGCACGTCGGCCGGGTCGAGCATCACCAGCAGCAGGCGATTGTTCATCGCATTGCTGTAGAAGATCTCGCCAAAGCTCGGTGCGATGACCGCGCGAATGCCGAACTGCTGCAGCCCCCAGACCGCGTGCTCACGGCTGGAGCCGCACCCGAAGTTGCTGCCGCCCACCAGGATGGACGTGCCCTGATACGCAGGTTGGTTGAGGACGCAATCGCCGCGCGGTTGGTGATCGGCGTCGTAACGCAAGTCATAGAGCAGCCCCTTGTCGAGCCCCGCCTTGTCGATGCCGCGTAGGAACTGCTTGGGCATGATCTGATCGGTGTCCAAGTTGGGCGTGGGCAACGGCGCAGCGATGCCCTCGATGTACGTGGTCTCAGGCATGCGTGGTCTCCGTGTGAGGTTGCGGCTACGCTTGCAGTTTGCGGACATCGGTGATGCAGCCGGTAATGGCGGCAGCAGCGGCCATGGCGGGGCTCATCAAGTGCGTGATGCCGCCGCGGCCCTGGCGCCCTTCGAAGTTGCGGTTGGTGGTGGAAGCGCAGCGCTCGCCGGGGGCGAGGAAGTCGTCATTCATCGCCAGGCACATCGAGCAACCCGGCTGGCGCCATTCAAAACCGCTGGCGATAAGCACATCAGCAATGCCTTCCTGCTCGGCCTGGCGACGCACCGCGCCCGAACCCGGCACGACCATCGCGCGCACGCCGGCAGCCACGCGTCGACCGCGCACGATGGCGGCCACGGCGCGCAGGTCTTCTATGCGCGCATTCGTGCACGAGCCGATGAACACGCGCTGCACCGGTACGCCCTCGATGGGGCTGCCGGCCTGCAGGCCCGTATAACGCAGCGCCCGCGCAGACGCTGCGTCCGCCTGCGGCACCGTGCCTGTCACGGGAATGGCCTGATCCGGACTCGTGCCCCATGTCACGTAGGGCGCAATCTCACTGGCGTTGAAGCGGTGTTCGGCATCGAAATGCGCATCCGCATCGCTAAAGAGTTGCTGCCAATCGGCCAGGGCTTCACTTGCGCGGGTGTGCACCACGCCCCTCGCGTGCTCGAGCACATAGCGCGTGGCCTTGGCATCGGCGGCGATCAGCGCACCGCGCGCACCGGCCTCCACCGCCATGTTGCACAGGGTCATGCGCGCTTCCATCGAGAGCGCGGTCATGGCGCTCCCAGCAAACTCGACCACATAGCCACGCGCGCCCTGCGCACCGATGCGGCTGATGATGTGGAGGATCAAATCCTTGGCGGTGGTACCTATCGGCAGCTCGCCATCCACATGGATGCGCATGTCCTGCGCGAGCCGGTACACCAGTGTCTGCGTGGCTAACACGTGTTCGACTTCGGACGTACCGATGCCAAAGCCCAGCGCCCCGAATGCGCCATAGGTGGTCGTGTGGCTGTCGCCGCAGAGCACGACCATGCCGGGGCGGATCATGCCCAGCTCGGGCGCGATCACGTGCTCGATGCCCTGCAGCGCGTCGTTGGTGTCAAAGAGGACGATGCTGTGCTCGGCGCAGTTCTTTGCCAGGTTGGACGCCTGCAGCGCAGAGGCTGCATCCTCAATCACCCGCACGCGCACCGGGTGGGTGGGGATGATGTGGTCTACCACCGCCACGTGCTGGCCGGGCACCGCCACCGCGCGGCCCGCCTCACGCAAACCCGCAAAGGCCTGCGGGCTGGTGTACTCATTCATGATGTGCAGATCGGCGTACAGCAGCACGTTCTGCGCGTCGAGCCGGGCCACGGTGTGGGTATCGACCAGCTTCTGATACAGCGTCTTTGCCATGCTTTCTCCATCCATGCGAGATGGAGTCTAGTCATGCATGCTCTATTTATAATTAGCTTACTTATTTATCTATTCTTCATTTCATTTGAATAATGGATCGTGTGTCGGATCTGGAATTTTTCACCCGGCTGGTCAAGCAGGGATCGCTGGCGGCGCTGGCGCGCGAGTTGGGCGTAACCCCGCCGGCCATCACCGCGCGGCTCGCACAGTTGGAAAAGCGCCTGGGCGTGCGACTGCTCAACCGCACCACGCGGCGCCTGGGCGTGACGCATGAAGGCGAGATCTACCTCGCCACGGGCGCGCGTCTGCTGGAGGAACTCGAAGCGCTGGAGCAGGCCGTCTCCAGCAGTCGTGGTACGCCCAAGGGTCTGCTGCGCGTGAACGCCACGTTCGGGTTCGGCCGCCGGCACATCGCGCCGGCCATCGTGGAATTTGCCCGGCGCTACCCGGAAGTCGAGGTGCAGCTGGAGCTGACCGATCGCTCCGTCAACCTGGCCGACAAAGCGTTCGACATCGGCATCTGGTTCGGCACGGTGCCGGACTCACGCATGGTGGCGCGCAAGATCGTTAGCAACCACCGGCTGTTGTGCGCGTCGCCCGAATACCTCGCGCGCGCCGGCGTGCCGCAAACCCCGCGCGACCTGCAGTCGCATGCGTGCCTCGTGCTGCGCGAGAGCGATGCGGCCTATGGCACGTGGTACCTGTCGCGCGGCAACAAGCAGGAAACCATCAAGGTGCGCGGGCCACTCAGCACTAACGACGGCGAGACCGGCGTGCTGTGGGCGCTGGCGGGCTACGGCATCCTGATGCGCTCGGAATGGGACGTGCGCGCGCACCTCAATGCCGGGCGCCTCGTGCCCGTGCTATTGGACTGGGCACTGCCCGTGGCGGACATCTTTGCGGTGTATCCGGAGCGCACGCACCTATCGGCCAAGGTGACGGCCTTCATCGATTTTCTGACGGCGTGGTTCCAGCGCGATGCCGCCTCTGAGTAACGTCAGCATCACGCCAATGTCGTGAAGCGGCCACAAAACCTCGGCGAGGGCACGATGGATTTGCTGCGTCGCAATATTCTGACTAACATTCGGGTATTCACCACTAGGGTTATCCCTAAATTGGTTATCAGAAGGAATCGCCATGAACACCGTCGCTCTCAACGCTGCCCCCGCCTCCCGTTTCGCCCGTTTCTGGCAAATCGTGCGCCGTGAAGCCGCCCGTGCCGTTGCGCTGCATGTGGAAAGCTGCGGCATGATGGCCGAGCTGTATCGTCGTTCGGGCCGCTAAGCCAGCCATTCTGCCCACGGGCATATTGCGTCGCACCATCCGCGGTGTGACGCTGCGGGCTCAGCTCAGGTCTCGCTCCACTGCCGCATGAGGTTGTGATACACGCCGATCAGCGTGCGGCGCGCGGTCTCGTCCGCACCGGTCTGGTTGAGCGTCTGAATGGCGTTGTCCAGGTCGAACAGCATGGCGCGTTGGGCGTCATCGCGGATCAGACTCTGGACCCAGAAGAAACTCGCCACGCGCACACCGCGTGTGATGGGCGTGACTTGATGCAGGCTCGTCGCCGGGTAGATCACGAGGTCTCCGGCATTGAGCTTGACGCTGTGCATGCCGTAGGTGTCTTCGATCTGCAGTTCGCCGCCGTCGTAGCTGGTGGGGTCTGACAGAAACAGCGTGGCCGAGATATCGGTGCGCAGTTTGCGCCCGTCGTGCGGGTGAATGCGCACGCTGCCATCGACGTGCGCACCGAAGGTCATGCCCTCGCCGTAGCGGTTGAACATCGGCGGGTACACCACGTTCGGCAACGCCGCGCTGATGAAGCGCGGGTGCCGCTCCAGCACGCTCAGGATGAGCTGCTGGCACTGCAGGGCCACTTCTGCCCCCTCATCAATCTGCTGGTTGACCTTGACCGGCGCCCCCGAATAGCCGGCCGACACGCGGCCATCCACCCAGGCATCGCCCGCGTTATCGAGCAGATCGCGCAGCGCAGCCACCTGCGCGGCGTTGAAGACGTTGGGAATGCAGACGAGCATGGCGTGGGGAGAAACAGGGATGCAGCCGAGGGCCCATCCCCCAGTCATTACATCCGATACACCACCGACAGCATCGCCGCGCGGCCCGTACCCGGCACAGCGCGACCGCCATCGGACGGAATCAGCGCATCGTAATACGTCTTGTTGAACAGATTGAACAGGTTCAGGCGTACGTCGTACTTGGGCTGGTGGTAGGCCAGCATGGCATCCCAGCGCACGAAGCCGCCGGTCTGCACGGTGTTGGTGTTATTGGCGTAGCGCTGCGACATATAGAACGCGCCCGCGCCCACTTCCCAGTTCGGCAGGAAGGTATAGCTAGTCCACACCGTGGCGGAATGCTTGGGCGTGTTGGCCGGCACCATGCCCTGCGTGCCGGCGGCGATGCCGTTGACGATCTGTGCATCCAGATACGTATAGCCCGCGAAGAGTTGCAGCGTGTCGGTCAGGCGGCCCGTCGCACCCAGGCGTGCACCGCGCACGCGGATCTTGCCGGCCGAGACGTACGTCGTGCTGTCGACCTGCGTACGCGCGTTGTCCTTCGTGATCTGGAACAGCGCCGAGCTGACCGACAAGTCGCCGTTGAGCAAGTCCCACTTACCGCCGGCCTCATACGACTTGTTCTTCTCTGGATCCAGGTTCTGCTGGCCGGTGGTGCCGACCAGTTGTTCCAATGATGGGTTGAACGACGTGCCATACGACACGTAATACGACTGCCAATCCGTCGGCTGCCAGATACCGCCGAGGCGCGTGCTGACGAAGTTCACCGTCTGCTGCGCGTACGGCAGCGCCGTGATCTTGGCCGATGCCGGCGTGTTGGCCGAGTTCAGCGAGTTGGAGATGCTGGCGTTGTAGCGGTCATAGCGCAGGCCGGCGACCGCCTTCCACTGCTTGGTGAACTCGATCGAATCATTGAAGTACACCGCCACCGTGTTGGCCGAACCGCCTTGCAGGTTGCCCAGCGTGGACGGCGCATTCGACGGCGACGTCGTGTAGTTCGGGCTGACCAGCGGCTCGCACGAGACAAACCCACTCGCCATGTTCGACTGCACCAGCGGCGTGCCGTTGCACGAGCCGTTGCGGTAGTAGTTCTGGTTGTCGTAGCCGTCGTGGCCGAACTCGGTGCCCACCAGCAGCGTGTGCTTGACCGAACCCGTGTCGAACTTGGCCGTCAGCTCGGTCTGGTTGAACAGCGAGTAATCGCGGATGCGGCGGTCGTGGCTTTGCAGGCGTACCCAAAGATTCGACAGCGGCAGCGCACTGTTCGTCACCGGCGTGAAGACGCCCGTCGCGCTGACGGTGCCCACCGAGTTGGGCGCGGTCTCACGCGCATCGGTCTGCACGTAGTTGAACTGCGTCTGGTTGCGCAGCCGCAGGTTGGGCGAAAACTTGTGGTCAATGTTGGCCGAGAACGAAGCGACGTCCTGCACGGTACGGTCATCGGTGTAGCCGTAGTACGTCTTTGGGCTGACGTTGACGGGATGGCCGTTCAGGTTCGGCACGCCGTAGTCGGGCATGTCGCGGTTGTGCTGCAGCAGCGCGGACAGCGTCACCTCCGTGGGTGTGCCGATGCCGAAGCGCCACGACGGCGCGATGCCGATGTCCTGCACAGTCATCTCGTCGCGCGTGCTGGCCTTGCCGTTCTGCGCCATGCCGGCGATGCGGAAGGCGGACGTGTCCGAGGTCGGCGTGTTGACGTCGGCGGTGGCGCGTACCAGGCCGTTGGTGGTGATCGAACCCGTGACTTCCGTGGCCGCCTTCAGCTTCGGCTTTTTGGTGACCTGGTTGATGACGCCGCCCGTGGAGCCGCGGCCAAACAGCATCGACGACGGGCCCATCAACACTTCCACCGAATCGAGTGCGAAGAGATCACGGTAGTACTGGCCGCGATCGCGGAACCCATCCAAATAGATATCGGTACGCGCCGAGAAGCCGTTCAGGTTGATGTTGTTGCCGATCTGGCCGCCCTCGGCCGCGCCGATGGTGATGCCCGGCACGTTACGCAGCGCATCGGCCAGCGAGCTGCCGCCCTGCGCATCCGTCAGCGCCTTGGGCACGACCGTCACCGATTGCGGCACGTCGCGCAGGTTTTCGGGCAGCTTGGAGAGGGAGCTTTTGGCGGCGTTGTAGTCGTCACGCGGGGCACTGGCCTTGACGACGGATTCCGGCAACGTGGTCGTGGCTGCGGCGGGCGCCGACGAGGTGGCCTGTTGAGCCAGTGCAACGGTGGGCGTGGCAAACAGGGCCAGCAGCGCGCTAGCCACAGGCCGGCGGTTCAGACGGTTCGGGCGGTTCATTTGACGTGGTTTCTCCGGCGGCGCGCTTCTTTTTGGATGCCAGCCGCTGCGGAACGCCCTCTTGCGCCCGTGCCGCCGTGCACGAACGCGCACTATGATTTGCGGACGCAAATATAAATGAGATCGATTCTCAATAGCAATACGCGGTCGCCATTTATCAGAAAAGTTCCCGCGATTTGCTTGGAAAGAGACGCATGCGCCCCGCTTTCCGGGGGCGCGGAGGACAAAGCGTACCTATTTCTGCGTGCCGCCGGAGGAAGGCGGCACGTGCTGCGCATCGTCGCGATTGCGCGCCAAGGCCCGCGCATAGACCGACGGGGCACCGGCCGCATGTGCCGTCACATAGCCCGTGATGCACGCCAGCATGAGCGGCAGCACCACCTGATAGGACAGCGTCATCTCGAAGATCATCAAGATCGACATGAGGGGCGCGTGCGTGGTGGCCGCCAGCAGTGCGCCCATACCCACCACTGCATAGCTGACCGGCACAGGCGCGGCGTCGGGCAACAACGCGTGCATGCCGGTGCCATACAGCAGCCCCAGCGCCGCGCCGCAGAACAGCGTGGGCGTAAACACCCCGCCCACCGCGCCCGAGCCAGCACTGGCTGCCGTTGCCACCACCTTGCAGATCAGCACCAGCGCCACCGTCTGCCACAGCCACGGCGCATGCAGGAAACTGTTGACCACGCTATAGCCGTTGCCCCAGACCTCGGGCACACGCGTCAACAGCGCACCAACAATCAACCCACCTACCGCCAGCCGCAACGCCAGCGGCAACCGGGACCGCACAAAGAGATCGCGCGCGCGATCGATCAGGCCGAGCAGCAACGGCCCCGCTACGCCCGCGGCCAAGCCGAGGCCGACGTACGTCAGCACTTCCCATCCGGAAACGAAATCGAAATGCGGCATGGCGTAGACCGCGCCATAACCGAAGAACTGGCGCACGACGATGTCTGCGGTGACAGCGGCCACCAGCAAGGGCCCCAGCGTGGCCGTGGTGATGGCACCGAAGACGATTTCGCAGACGAAGACCGCGCCTGCAATAGGCGCGTTGTAGGCCGAGGTGATGCCCGCTGCCGCACCGCACGCCACCAGCAAACGCAGTTGCTCGGCCGGAACCGGCATCGCATGCCGAAGCACGCGGCCCAACAGCGAGCCGCACATCGCCGCCAGTTGCACCATCGGCCCTTCACGCCCGATGGACGCACCGCTGGCCACCGAACACAGTGACGATGCACTGCGTACCAAGCTCTGCCGCGCGCTGAGCACACCGTCACCCACGGCAATCGCTTCCATATAGTCTTCCGCGCCCTTGCGCGGAATCCACTTCAAACCGATCTGCAACGTGAGCCCGGCCAGCAGACCACCCACAGTGGGCACCAGCAGGCGCGCCCACCACGGCAAGGCGCGCGCGGTGGCCACCAAGCCCTGATCCGTACCGGACAGCCACCATTGCACTTGGCGCAGGCACTCCCGAAACAGGATCGTCAACAACGCCCCCGCACAGCCGATCACGCCGGCAAACACAAACACCAGATGCTCGCGCCCAAACGGCAACCGCGCAGCCACACGCTGCCACCATGCCGGGCGGGGTGGTTGATCGGGCGAGGGCGGCGGCAGATCGGTCATGACAGTCCCGTGAACGGCAGACCGTCATGATAGCGGCGCACTACCTCGCCTCAAGTCAACGCGCTGACGACGGCATCGGGCAACCAAGCCTGCGGCACGTCGGCGCTGCGCTTGTTGGGCCCCCAGGCAATCACGCGAACCTGTACCAACTTCTCGATGACGAACGGGTCGCGCGCGACGATAGCGTCGATCTCTTCACGCGAACCGGCGCGCGCCAAAATGCCGCCGCCCTCGCGCGGAAAGAACGGGCCTGACATCAGGAAATGTCCGCTCGCGTAATGCGCATCCAGGTGCGCGCGATGAGCAGGCAACACACGATCGAGTGCTTCGAGCGGCGCGGTGTAGGTGAAAAGAATCAGGTACAGCATGCTATGGGCTCCTTGTGGATGAGGTGACAGATCGAAAAACGAGACGCTTGCACCTCGCCGAGTGTCTCGCAGAAACGGGTACGCTTTGCGCAGAAACCCTGCGCGGCGTGTGGTGCTCAGGGGCGTAGGAGCAGCGCTCCGGAGGTTTGTCCGGCTTCCAGCGCGACGTGCGCAGCGGCCGCATCTTCCAATGCATACGACCCACCCACCGGCACGCGCACACCTTCGAGCATGCGTTGCAATGCCGCCTGAGCGCCCGCCCGGTAGTTCGCTAGATCGGCCATGTAGCGGAACACACCCGGGCGCGCCAGCGCAATGGATCGTGACGGCCCAAGCGCGGCGAGGTCCAACGTGCTGGTCTGCGTGTTGCCGACGTCGCCAGCCTGGCCGATGCTGGCCACCATGCCGAACGGCCGCGTCACCGCCAGCGACGTTTGCAGCGTGGCGCCGCCAATGCCGTCGATGACGTAGTCGACACCCTCGCCTCTGGTGAGTTGCAGGACCGCCTCGCGCACATCCTGCTGGCGGTACAGCACGACGTGGTCCGCACCATGGCCCAGCGCGATTGCGGCCTTGGCTTCGTTGCTGACCGTACCAATCACCCGCGCACCCAGGCGCTTGGCCCACTGCACCAGCAGAACGCCCAAGCCGCCTGCGGCCGCGTGCACGAGCACCGTATCGCCGGGGTGCAGTTGCCGTACCCGTGTCAGCAACATGTGCGCGGTGATGCCGCGTACCAAGGTCGCCGCCACAGTTTCGTCACCCAACGCATCGGGTAAGGCAATCGCGCGTTCAGCGGGCAGGTTGCGGTGGCTGGCGTAACCACCGGGTGCGCCATCCATCAGCCCGGCCCACGCCACACGCTGGCCAGGCACAAAGCCGCGCACGTCCGACCCCATGGCTTCCACCACACCAACGCCCTCAACACCGAGCACTGCCGGAAACGCCGGCACCGGGTACAAGCCCGTGCGGTGATACACGTCGACAAAGTTCACGCCGACCGCCGTGTGCCGCACCGTCAACGCACCCGGTGCAGGTGGCGGCAGCATCAGGCTCGCAGGCTGCAAACCCAATGCTGGACCGGGTTCGCGGAGTTGGATCATCTTGGCGTGCATGGCAAATGTCCTCGCAGAAATGGGTACGCTTTTCGGTTTTCGGGATGACGCGGTCTACGTTCGTCACGTTGTGCAACAAGCGTATTCCGTTCAGAATCACCCGGGAATTCCGAAAACCTGACCACTTTCTGTGCAAAAAAGCCCGGATCGGCCAAAAAACGTCCGCGCGCAAGCGCGTGCAGCAGCAGCCGAACCCTCCTCTTCCTTGCAATGGGATGACGTGCGCTACTTCCTCGTACTGGCGCGCGAGGGGAGCCTGTCGGCCGCTGCCCGCCGTCTGGAGGTGGAGCACACCACCGTCGCCCGGCGTGCCGATGCGCTGGAGCAATCGCTGGGCGTGCGGCTGTTCGACCGTCTGCCGCGCGGCTGGCGACTGACCGCAGAAGGCAGCGCACTGGCAGAACGCGCCGAACGCATGGAGCAGGAAGCGGCCGGCTTCGCGCGCGCGGCCGCCGGTGCGGGCAGCCTGCGAGGCACAGTGCGCATCTCCGCGCCGCCCACGGTGGCCAGCCACGTGATTGCGCCGAACTTGGCAACGCTGCGTCGGCAGTGGCCGGGGATCGACGTGGTCTTGCTGGGTGAGAAGCGCAACGCCAACCTGATGGCGCACGAGGCTGACTTGGCCATCCGCCTGTCTCGGCCGACGGCTTCCACACTGGCCACCCGGCCGCTGGGCAGTCTCGGGTACGGCCTGTATGCCACGGCCGAGGTGCTCGCCCGGCCCGAAGCGGAGTGGGAGTTCATCGGCTACGACGAAGGCTTGCGCCACGTGCCGCAGCAGCGCTGGCTGGATGCGTACGCGGGCGAACGCCGCATCGTTTTACGCTGCAGCGATCTGCTCGCCATGCACCAGGCGGCGCAGGCCGGATTGGGCGTGGCAGCGCTGCCGCACTTCCTCGGCGCGCCCGCAGAAACGGGTACGCTTTTGCGCCGATTGCCCGTCGATGACCCCGCGCTGCACCGTGAAATCTGGCTGGCCATTCATCCGGACGTGCGTCGCTCACCGCGTGTGCGGGCCGTAGCCGACGCCTTGATCGCGCTATTCGACACCCAACGACACGTTTTGGCAGGGCATTGAACGCACGCAGAAACGGGTACGCTTTCGCGTTTTTGGGCACGCAGAAACGGGTACGCCCGGCAATAAAAAACCGGCGCCAGGAAGCAGCGCCGGTTGTGAGGAGTCGCGTCGGCCCTCAGCCGCCCAGATAGGCTTCGAGTACGCGCGGATTGCCGAGCAGGTTTTTCCCGCTGTCCGCCAGCACGATCTGGCCGGTCTCCAGCACGTAACCGTGCTGCGCAATCTTCAGCGCCTGTCGCACGTTCTGCTCCACCAGGAAGATCGTCAGCCCTTCGGCGTTGATCATGCGCAGGATGCGGAAGATCTCCTGCACGATGATCGGCGCCAGGCCCATCGACGGTTCATCGAGCAGCAGCACGCGGGGGCGGGCCATCAGTGCGCGACCGATGGCGAGCATCTGCTGCTCGCCGCCCGACAGGTTGCCCGCCAAGCCATCGATGCGCTCCTTCAGGCGCGGGAACAGGTGGAACACGCGCTCTAGGTCGGAGGCGATCTGGCTGCGATCCTTGCGCGTATACGCGCCCAGCTCCAGGTTCTCGCGCACCGTCATGGTGGTCAGCGTGGCGCGGCCTTCCGCCACCTGCACGAGGCCGCGCTGCACGCGCTTGTGGGGCGACCACTGCGAAACGTCTTCACCCTCGAACAGGATCTGGCCGCGCACCGCGCCCTGTGACTTCGGGATCAGTCCCGACAATGCCAGCAGCGTGGTCGACTTGCCCGCACCGTTGGCGCCCACCAGCGAGGTGATCTCGCCGGTCTTGAGTGCAAAGTCGATGCCCTTGACGGCTGCGATGTGCCCGTACGACACGTCCAGCCCTTTGACTTCCAGCAGCGTGGTCATGCCGTGGCCTCCTCGGCTTCATCATCATCGCGGCCCAGGTACGCCTCGATAACTTGCGGGTCATTGCGGATCGCCTCGGGCGGCCCTTCGGCGATGATGCGGCCGAAGTTCAGCACGGCAATGCGCTCGCACAGGCCCATCACGAAACGCATGTCGTGCTCGATCATGAAGATCGTGTAGCCGCGCGCCTTGATGTTCTCGATCTCGGCCATCAGGTCGACCTTCTCGCCGGTGTTCATCCCGGCGACGGGCTCGTCGAGCAGCAGCAGCTTGGGTTCGGTGGCCAGTGCGCGTGCGAGTTCGAGCTTGCGCTGATCGCCATACGAGAGGTTGTCGGCCAGGTCGTGCGCCTTGTGGTCGAGCTTGACCCACGAGAGGAGCTCCAGCGCACGGTCGCGCGCGCGGCGCTCGGCAGTGCGGTACTTGGGCAGGGAGAACAGCAGCCCCGGCGCACCGTAGTCGAGATGCCGGTGCATGCCGACCACCACGTTCTCCAGCAGCGTCATCTCCTTGAAGATGCGGATGTTCTGGAACGTGCGGGCGATGCCCATCTGCGTGATCTGGTGCGGCTTCTTGCCGACGAGGTTTTCGCCGTTGAAGGTCAACGTGCCACCGGTGGGCGCGAGCAGGCCGGTGATCAGGTTGAACACCGTCGTCTTGCCGGCACCGTTCGGGCCGATCAAACCGAAGATCGAACCTTGCGGCACTTCAATGTTGACGTCCTGCAAGACCGACAGGCCGCCGAAGCGCTTGGAAATGGATGCGAGTTTGAGCATGGTGGCCTCCTCAGTGCGATTCGTTGGAAGCCGCAGCGCCCGGCATGGTGCCGCCGCGTTTCATGCCAAACCAGCGCGCGAACCGCGCCGGGTCCCAGATGCCCTTGGGCAGGAACAGCACGATCACCATCAGAATCACGCCGTTGACGACGAGGCGGAAATCCTTGAACGCGCGCAGCAGCTCGGGCAGCAGCGAGAGGATCAAAGAGCCCAGCACCGGACCAGTCAGGCCGTTGGTGCCGCCCAGGATCGTCATCGTGAGAATTTCCACGCCGCGGTCGAAGCCGAATTCGTTCGGGCCGATGAAGAAGGTCAGGTGCGCGTTCAATGCACCCGCCAGGCCGGCGATGGCCGCACCCAGCACGAATGCCAGCAGCTTGGTACCCGCCACATTGATGCCCATCAGGCCCGCGGCGGTTTCGTCTTCCTTGATGGCCTCGAACGCGCGACCCACCTTCGAGCGACGCATGCGCGCCAGCACGAACAGTGTCAGCAACACGGCCAGCGCCACGTGCCACCACTGCGTGAGCTGCGGAATGCCGTTCAGGCCGAGCGCGCCGCCAGTCCAGTCTTCGGTGTTCAGGATCAGCACGCGCACCACTTCACCAAATCCCAGCGTGGCCATGGCGAGGTACACGCCCGACAGCCGCAGCACCGGCACGCCGATGACGAGCGCCACCACCGCCGGCGCCACCATGCCGCCTGCCAGCGCCACCGAAAACGGCATCTCCGCATTCATCGTCAGCAGCGATGCCGTATAGGCGCCGATGCCCATGAAGGCCGCATTCGCCATCGCCAGCAAACCGCACGACAGCGTGAGATAGATGGACAGCGCCAACAACGCGTTGATGCCGAGTGTCAGCACCAGGTTGCTGTAGACCGACCAGAAATTGTCGAACCATTCCATGTCGTCGGTCTCCTTATGCCTTGCGTTCCAGCACCTTGCCGAACAGCCCTTGCGGCCGCACCAGCAGAATCAGGAACAGCAGACCGAACGCCACCGCATCGCGCATGGTCGAGCCGATGTAGGCCACCGACAGCACCTCGGCAAAGCCGAGGAACAGCCCGCCCAGCATGGCCCCGCGAATATCGCCCAACCCACCGAGGATGATGACCGCGATGCCCTTGTGCAGCATCGGCTGGCCCATCAGCGGGAACACGGCGTTGGAGTACAGGCCGATCAGCACGCCAGACAACCCGCCCAGCGCAGCGGCGGCAAACGAGGTCAGCAAGAACAGCCCTTCCACGTTGATGCCCAGCAGCGCGGCGGCTTTCGGCGATTCCGCAATCGCCCGCAGCGCGCGGCCGAGTTGCGTGCGCTTGAGCAGGAGCATGAGCCCGGCCATCAGCACAAACGACAGCACGATGATGCCGAGTTCAAGCGGCGTGAGGTGGATGCCGCCCAGATCCAGCGACGCATCCGACACGAGCCCGGACGGAAAGCGCATGTTCTCCGCACCGAACACGCCTTGCATGGCGTTGTTGATGGCGATGCCCGCGCCGATGGTGGCGATCATCGGGATCAGGTGAGGCGCATTGCGACGACGCAGCGGTCGCAGCAACAGCACATCGATGATGAGCCCGGCCACGCCGCTCACGACGAAGCCGACGGCCAGGGCCGCCCAGAGCGGCAATTCAAAGTGGTTCACGACCTGCAGTGCCGCATAGGCACCCAGCATGAACACCGCGCCGTGCGACAGGTTGATTACGCCCAGGATGCCGAAAACCAGCGTGAATCCCAGGGCGAACAACGCATACACGCAGCCGAGCGACAGCGCATTGACGAGTTGCTGTTCCAGCATGATGAGTCAGAGTGAAGTGCGGCCCAATGTCACCAAAGCGACCGCAAAAAAGCGATGGGGCGTAGGTTTAGCTACGCCCCGCGTTTCGGTCTGTGCGAGAACCGAAGATTACTTTTCGATCGTGTACTTGCCCGACTTGGTCACGCTCACGATCGGCGTCTGCACAGCGTCATAGCCAGCCGGCTTGCCGCGTGCCGTCACCTGGCGGAACGCAAACGCACCGGTTGCACCCGTGTGCTTGACCGCCGGCAGCGCATCGCGGATGGCCTTGCGATCGGCTTCCAGGTTGCCGCTGAACTTGACCGCCTTCAGTGCCTTGGATGCGATGTACAGGGCGTCATACGCCTGCGCTGCAAACTGGTCCGGCGCCGCCTTGTACTTGGACGTGTAGGCGGTGATGAACTTGCTGTTCTCGGCCGTGTGGTTCTCGATCGACCACGGGCTGCCCACCCACAGGTTGTCGGACTTGTCCTTGGCCAGGTCGAAGACCTTGACCGAGTTCATGCCGTTGCCGCCGATGATCGGCACGTTCAAGCCAAGCTGGCGCGCCTGCACCATGATCGGACCGCCCTCGGCAATCAGTGCCGACAGCACGATCGCATCCGGATTCGTCGCCTTGATCTTGGTGAGCTGGGCCTTGAAGTCCACATCGCCCTTGGCAAAGGTTTCGGTGGTCGTCACCGGAATCTTCAGGTCTTCGAGCGCCTTCTTGAAGTTGTCGTAGCCGCTCTTGGTGAAGACGTCGTCATTGCCGTACAGCACGGCAACCTTCTTCACGCCGGCCTTCTTCACAACGGTCTGGATGGTGGCCGGCAGCACGTCGGCTTCGGTCACGGAGTTGCGGAAGACGTAGTCGCCGATGCTGGTGATGCCATCTGCCGTGTTGGAGGTGCCGAACGCGACCGTCTTGGCCGCTTGCGCGATCGGGTCAGCCGCCTGGGCCGAGTTGGACAGCGTGGGGCCGAACACCATCGCCACCTTGTCCTGGAAGATCAGCTTCTTGAAGACGTTGATGGCCTCTTCCTTCTTGCCTTGCTCGTCTTCGATCACCAGCGCGATCTTGCTGCCGTTGATGCCGCCGGCGGCGTTGATCTCGTCCGCCGCCAGCTGGAAGCCATTGCGGATGGCCACGCCGTACTGGGCTGCACCGCCCGACAGTGCTTCGGCCACGCCAATCTTGATGTCCTGGGCCGCGAACGACGCGCCCGTTGTGATTGCCGCCCCCGCAGCCACTGCCGTCAACAGCAGCTGTTTGATCGTCTTTTGCATGTGAACCTGCTCCTTGTTATCCGTCGCGATGCGATGTTCCGAAGAGTGCGTTGGCCCAACACCGTCGCTCCCCCATGCGCCCTGCATCGCGTCCGGCCGCTCGTTTGCCGTGGACTGCTCTGTCGACATGGACAGGCAGACATCGGCAAACCCCACCGATGCACGATGCCGGATCAGGCTGGTGCAGCGGAAAGTTGCGTCGGAGAGTGAAGCGAAGGCGCCGTGGGTACAGCGCGCTCGTGCAACGCGCCAGGGTGGCCGGCGCGCGCAGTCAGTCGCGGGACTTTACCGGAAAGCGTACGACCGTGCGATAGGGAATTGTCCGCCGCCCGGCCTGGGGGGCCGATATTGCGTCGCAGCATCGGCGTGCTGGGGGTACCGCTTTTGAGCAAAGCGTACCCAATTCTGCGTGACTGACGACGGCACGGAATCAGCCGGTGGAGAGCTCATCGGCGCTGACAAACAGACCCTTGCCGCGCGACTTAGCTTCATACAACGCCTCATCGGCGGCTTCAAACACCACGCTTTGGGCCAGCGTGTTGGCGTCGAAACCAGCAATGCCGATGCTGGCCCCGATCTGCACGGTCGCCTCGCCCAGCCGAAACGGCCTGTTGCACACATGAAGAATATTGGCGGCTACCGACTTCGCGTCGTCCGGCAACGGCAAGCGCTCCAGGATCACGGAAAACTCATCGCCACCAAAACGGGCGACGCCGTCATACGGGCGCACGGCGCGCGCCAGACGTTGCCCGAACGTGCGCAGCAGCACATCGCCCACGGCATGGCCATACGTATCGTTGACGATCTTGAAACCGTCGAGGTCAATCAGGAGCAGCGCACCGATGGCGTTCTCGGCACGCGCCTGGCTCAGGGCGGCGGTCAGACGCTCTTCAAAACCCGCGCGATTGAGCAGGCCTGTCAGATGGTCCGTGGTGGTCAGCGCGCGCAGGCGCAACTCCTGTTTCTTGCGCTCGGTAATGTCGAGCGTGACCGAATGCACGCCCGCCACATGACCCTGCGCGTCGAACTGCGGCAGGTAGTTGATCTCTTCGCAGCGGTACGTGTCGCGGTTGCGGTGCTCCTGCTCGAAGACGACGGTCTCGCCAGCCAGGGCGCGGTGCAGCGCGTCGCGCACGAGGTGGTAATCCTCGTCGCCCACGACCTCGCCCACGGTCTTGCCGAGCATGGCCGCAGTGGGTTCGCCATAGGCCTTTTCGTACGCGGCATTCAGGAAGCGGAAGCGCTCGTTGGTATCGATAAAGGCAACCAGCGCAGGCATGGCGTCGGTCACGGTCTGCAGCGTTTCGCGACTGCGCTGCAAGGCCTCCTTGGCGGCGCGATCCAGTGCGATGTCGCGCATGATGGACGAGAAGTACTCCATGCGCCCGGCCGGGTCACGGTGCGCGATCAGCATGTGATTGATCGGCACCACCTGGCCTTGCGCGCCGCGTACTGTGGTCTCGCCAATCCACACGCCGTCGCGCACGGCGGCAGGCACGGCCACTTCGCGCAGCCAGTCCATCGTTTCGTGCGGATAGAAATCGGCGACGGTCATCCCACGGATATCCGCATCCGGCGCGATGCCGGCAAAGCGGCGGCCGGCCGGGTTCATGTAGGTGAGGTTGCCGTGTACGTCGGTCTGCGCGACGAAGTCGGTGGTGGAATCGAGGATCTTGGTCAGCATGCGGGATGCCTGCTGCGCACGCGCACGCACGGTGATGTCTTCGATGGCGCCAACGTGGCCCATGACCTTGCCATTCACGCGCACCGGTGCCGTGTTGACCACCACCAGACGTTCGCCAATGCCGGGCACCACCACGCGCTGCTCGGCGCTGTAGGCGGTACCGTGCAGGATGGCATCGCGCCAGCCCGCCAGGGCGGCATCGCGGTCATGCGGATGCTGACGGGCGAGCCACGCCTGCGCCAGCGTCTCTTCGTGCGTCACCCCCAGCAACCGGCGGTAGGCCTCGTTGGCGTAGACGATGCGGCCTACGGTGTCGGCACGGAACAGGCCCAGCGGCGAGGCATCGTTCACGGCCTCCAGCTCGGCACGCTGGCGCGCCACCTCGCCCATCAGCTTATGGAATGCGGTGGACACCGCTTCGATTTCGACCGAGGCATCTTCCAGCGCAAGCGGCGGTGCATCGCGCAGGTCGGTGCTGGAGAGTTGCGTCATGGCGGCGTGCAGACGCGCCAGCGGACGCAGCAGCCACAGCATCGCCGCCCACACCGATACACCGATCAAGACAGCCAGCACCAACAGCGACAACCGAAAGCGCTGATGCATGGCAAAGAGCTGCCGATTAGCCTCGGCGCCGGGCAGCACGGCGCCCAGCGTCCAGCCCGTGGCGATGACGTCCTGCGTGGCGACAACGTCGGCCCCGGGTTGCGGCGGCGTGGCCGGGTCCGCCCGGAACGCTGCGGCGATAGCCGAATCCGCATCCAGCGGGGCGAGCACCTTGTCGGCGTCGGGGTGCACGATAAAGACCGGGTTCGCCCCACGGGCCACCAGATAGAAGTGCCCCGTATGCCCGATACCCATATCGCGCAACACGCCAAGAAAGTTGGGCTTGAGCAAGAGCAGCGTGGCGCCGATCAATCCGACCAGATGTCCGTCGTTGTCATGCACCGGCGCGGCCATAATGATGATGGGTTCGCCCCCCACGCGATTACGCAACGGCGCGGAGATGGTGGGCTGATCCACCACCATGACGGCCTTGAAGTAATCCCGGTCCGTAATGTTGACGCCCACAACACCTGGGCGGTGCGTGGACGTGGCCGTCACCTTGCCCTGCGCGGTGGCAAGGAACACCCCGTCAAACAGACCACTGGTCGGCTCGATGGACTGATAGAACGCCGCTTCCTGTTCCGGCGTATCGAACTGCACGGTGCGCATCTGCCGGGCCGTGCGTTCCAGCACGCCCAGGTAGGTATCGAGCCGCTGCTTCAGATCGGCCGCGGACTCCTTCACCAGCGCAGTCTGCTGCGACTGGATCTGCGCCATCATCTCGCGGCGGATCGGCTCGCGCTGCGACCAGCCGAACAGACTCACCAGCGTCACGCTGATGACGGTCGCCATGATCGCCGCCTGCGACTTCAGGGTGAGTTTCATCGAACGGTAAGCTGGCGCCGCCGCCCTCGTGGCTGGCCAGCAGTATTAGAAGCACTTGCCATAGTGCGCTGCCCGGCGCTCCTTGTCGAGCCGGGCGCACGCGGGGTGATCGCCTAGCGACGCGCGCAGACGTAGGCAGCCGAGCGTGCCGCCAGGGTCCCCGGGCGGATACGCATCCAGTGCGCGCCCGCAGCGGTGTCGGTATCGAGGGTGGTGCCGTCCGGGCCGCGCACCACGTAGTCGACCAGACGGATGCGCTGGCGGCGGCAATCGATTTCCTGGCGAGAGAGGATCGTCGTGCCCGGGCGATAACGCGCACCATGGGCACGGCGCTCGCCGCGCTTGAGCACAGTGCGGGCGAGAAAAGTCTTGTGGCCGGTGTGGCTGGAGCGCAGCGAGGTGCGATCGATGGACGCCGACACCGTCGTGGTGGTGAGGTATTCGTGCCAGCGCGCGGCGTGGGCAGGTGCAGCCATACCCAGGGCACCCATGCTGACGCCACACACCCAGATCCACCGCCACATCATGCGTTTCACGACCGTCCGCCTTGCCATGTCAAGAATCGCGGCACCTTGCTGCCGCTGGGCTGCATTGTAACAACCGGTTCGCAAGACGCGCGCCCGGGCGCCTCGGGTAGCATGCGGGCGATCTGACCACCATCTCACTCACCCATGCCAACGGTTTCCGTATCTGCTCTGACCGCCCACGCGCTTGCTGCCCTGCTGATCGCCTGTACCCCGATCGCCGCCTGGCTGTGGCTGCGCCGGCGCTTTACGCTGACGTGGCGCGACATCGGCGTGGGTGCGGCGGTGTTCATCGTGTTTGCGCTGGTGCTGGAACGCGCACTGCATCTGTATCTGCTGCAGGTCAATCCGGTGACAGCGCAATGGCTGCGCGCGCCCGCGCTGTTCGTCGTCTATGGCGCGCTGATGGCGGGATTGTTTGAGGAGGCGGGCCGCTGGCTGGGCTTGCGCTTTCTCACACGCAAGCCCGCGGATGCCGCCACGCCAGTGGCTTACGCGCTGGGGCACGCCGGCATCGAGGCGTGGCTGATTGGCGCGACATCGCAACTGCAGATGGTGATGTTTGGCGTGGCCGCCAACCGAGGCGAACTGGATGCACGCCTAGCCGCCAGCGGCGCCGAAGCCATGACTGGCACGATCCACGCGATGCTCGCGCAGCTGTCCCCGTGGCTGGCGACCGGCGCAGTGGTCGAGCGCATCGCCGCGATGCTGGTGCAGTTCACGCTGACGCTGGTGGTCTGGCACGCGGTACGCCAGCGGCGATTTACCTTGGTGGTGCTGGCCGTGCTGCTGCATGCGCTGGCCGATCTGCCCGCCGCGCTGTACCAAGTGCATGTGATGCCGCTGGCGGTGACCGAAGCGATCTATGCCGTGATCGCGGTATTGCTGGCGGCCACGTGCTGGCCGCCGCAGGGCGGCAGGAAGATCGGTGAATCCTCGCTGCGTTAGTGATTGGCGCGGAAGCGCTCCGGCTCGATGCCGTGCCGGTTGAGCTTGTCGTACAGCGTCTTGCGCGGCACGGCCAGCAGGTCGGCCGCGCGGGCGACGTTGCCTTCGGTCGCGCGCAGCGCTTCTTCAATGGTGGTGCGCTCGACGGCCATCATGCGGCCGGCCAGTGAGTGCTGGCTCGCTTCGGAGGCGACCAGGCCATCGTCCAGGCCCAGGCAGAAGCGCTCCGCCACGTTCTTCAACTCGCGCACGTTGCCGGGCCAGTCGTGGTGCTGCCAGCGCATCATGTCCTGCGCCGACCAATCGGGCGCGGCACGCTCGTAGCGCACGGCGGCCTGCTGCAGGAAGTACGCCATCAACAGCGGGATGTCTTCGGCACGCTGGCGCAACGGCGGCAAAGCAATCGATACGACGTTCAGCCGGTAATACAGGTCCGCGCGGAACTGGCCATGGTCGGACGCTTCTTTCAAGTCCACCTTGGCGGCCGCCACGATTCGGCAATTGACCGGTACGCTCGTGTTGCTGCCCAACCGTTCGATACTGCGCTCCTGCAGTGCACGCAGCAGCTTCGCCTGCAGCGCCAGCGGCATCGATTCGATCTCGTCGAGGAACAGCGTGCCGCCATCGGCGTATTCCATCTTGCCGATGCGGCGGCGGTTGGCGCCCGTGAAAGCGCCCGACTCGTGGCCAAACATTTCGCTCTCGAACACGGATTCCGGCAACGCGGCGCAATTGAGTGCCACGAACGGCCCGCGCCGCCGGCTGCCTTCGTGAATGGCCCGCGCGAGCACCTCCTTGCCCGAGCCGGTCTCGCCAATGACGAGGATGTCGGCATCGGTGGGCGCCAGCGCAGCGACGAGCCGGCGCACGTTCTGCATGCCCGCGCTCTGGCCGATCAGCGGGTACGCCTGCCGGCCTTGCAGGGCCTCTCGCAGTCGCAAGTTTTCGGAAGTGAGCCGGCGCTTTTCCAGCGCGCGCCGCACCACGTTGACCAAGCGCTCGGAGTGAAACGGCTTCTCCATGAAGTCGTAGGCGCCGGCACGCATGGCGGCCACAGCCATCGTCACATCGCCATGACCGGTGATGAGGATGACGGGCAACTGGCGATCGTGCTGCAGCATCTCGCGCAGCACCGCCAAGCCGTCGCGGCCGGGCAGGCGCACATCGGTCACGACCACGGCGGGCGTTTGTGTAGCGAGCGCAGCCAGTGCGCTTTCCGCATCGGCAAAGGACTGCACCGGCACATCCGCCAGCGTGAGCGCTTGCTCGCAGCCCAGGCGCACCACGTCGTCGTCTTCGATCAGGAAGACCGGCGCGTGATCCAGGGCGGCGAGGTCGGGAGAAACGTTTTCAGGCATGCGGTTTGAGGGCGCGTTCCAGTTCGATGACGAATTCTGCGCCGCCAGCGCCGTCCTGTGCGTTGCGGCCGATGAGCCGGCCACCAAAGTCCTCGATGATCGCCAACGAAATCGCCAGCCCGAGGCCCAGCCCCAGGCCGTCGTCCTTGGTGGTGAAGAATGGCTCGAACAAGCGCGGCAGCACATCAGCAGGAATGCCCGTGCCGAAGTCGCGCACGGTGATGCGTACCCAATTCTCGATGGGCTCGACGCCCACATCCACATGTACGGTGGCGGATTCGCGTTTTGGCGCCTCGGCGGTGGCGTCAATGGCATTGCGGATCAGATTGACGAGCACCTGCTCCAGCCGCACGGCGTTGGCCCAGACAGCGAGATCCGCTGGCCCCGGCGGCGCTGTCACAGTCACACCCACTTGGCGACGGCGCGTTTCCACCAGCATCAGCGCCTGGCGGATGGCCTCGTCCACCGAGACGGCCGCGCGTGCAGCATCGCCCTTGCGCGAGAACGCCTTGATGTGCGAGACGATGCGGCCCATGCGCTCGGCAAGTTGGCTGATGTGCGTGAGGTTGCCGCGCACCTCGTCGATGCGGCCACGCTCGGCGAGCTGGTTGGCGTTGTCGGACAGCGTGGTCAGCGCGGTGAGCGGTTGGTTTAGTTCGTGCGTGATGCCGGCGGCCATCTGGCCGAGCACGGCAAGCTTGCCGGCCTGCACGGCAGCGTCGCGCGTTTCGCGCAGGATGCGTTGCGCAGCATCGAGCGCTTCCACCTTGCCGGCGAGCGCGGTGTTGGCGGAGGTCAACTCAGCAGTGCGCTGGGCGATGCGCGCCTCCAGATCGCGCTGAACTTCGCGCAGCGCATCGCGAGCGCGGCGTTGTTCTTCGCGACGGCGGGTACGCAGGCGCAACGCCACGAGCACGGCAAAAGCCAGCGCCATCGCAAACGCGGCGCTGGCACCGGCCACAAGGGCGGTGCGCTGCTCGTCGCGCGGGTCGATCAGCACGGCAACTTGCCAGCCTAGCAAGCCCACCGGACGGTACTGCACACGCAGGGTCGAGGCCGATTTTCCAGGCAGTGCCACGCGTACGGTCTCTGGCGGGTGGTCCGCAGAAAAGGGTACGCTCCCGGCGTTTCCATCGTCCATGCCGAGCGGCGTGAGGAGGTGCGGGGCGTATTGGCGCGTCGCATCGAGGGCGGATTGCTGCTCGGGACTCAACGTGCCGAGCGTGCGGTATTTCCACGCGGGCACCGAGCTCAGGAAGATCACGCCATGGCGATCGACCAGCAGCACCGTGTCGCCGCTGCGTGACAGCGTGGCCTCGAACGCATCGAGGTTGACCTTCACGACCACCACGCCGATGGCCTTGTTGTCTTCGCGAACCGGAGCGGCCACGAAGTAGCCCGTCTCACCCGTGGTATTGCCGACGCCGTAGAAACGGCCGAGCCCTTCGCGCATGGCCTCGACAAAGTACGGGCGGAACGCGTAGTTCTGGCCGACGAACGAGGTCGGCAGATCCCAGTTGCTGGCCGCGATCGTCAGGCCGGACGTATTGATCAGGTGGGCGGCGGCCAGATCGGTTGCTGCCTGGACTTCTTTCAGATAGGCATTGGCCGCGCGACGGGTGACGGCATCGCCGGCCTGGGGATTCGCTTGCAGCGCGACGTGCAGCACATGTTCCAACGCCGCCAGCCTCGGCAGCGATTCATACCGCGCCAGCGTGCTGCGTAGGTTCTGTGCGTAGAAGGTGGTGCGCTGGCCGGCTTCTTCAGCGCGCGTAGCAACGTAGCGCTGCAGGGCGATGGCATAGGCGCCCCATCCTGCTGCTGCACAGCACGCCGCCATGGCGAGCGCCACGACCACGCGCCAGCCACGTCCGCGCGCCGAATGCGCGAGGGGGGCAAGGTCGGCGTGGCCGTCGGATGGCGACATGGATCCGTGTTTCGTCAGTGTTCAATGCGGGAATGCTCGCGAGTATCGCGCATGAACACATACACCATCAGAGAAATGAAGACGGTGCCCGTCACATACCAGTAGAACAGCGATTCATGGCCGGCTTGCTTGAGCCACAGCGCGATGTACTCCGCCGTGCCGCCAAAGATCGACACCGTGAGCGCATACGGCAGGCCGACGCCCAACGCACGCACTTCCGCCGGGAACAACTCGGCCTTCACCACGGCGTTGATCGACGTGTAGCCGGAGACGATCACCAGCGCGGCCATGATCAGGAAGAAGGCCGTCCACACATTGGTCGTCTGGCTGATACCGGTCATGATGGGCACCGTGAACAGCGTACCCAGCACGCCAAACGCAATGAGGATCGGGCGACGGCCGATGCGGTCGGACAAGCCGCCCACGATCGGCTGCAGGATCGCGAACAGCAGCAGCGTCGCGCCCGACACCAGCGTCGCCTGGTCCTTCGACAGGCCCACCGTGTTGGCCAGGAACTTCTGCATGTAGATCGAGTACGTGTAGAACGCGACCGTGCCGCCCAGCGTCAGGCCCACCACGGTGGCCACGGCGCGCGGATGCTTGGCGAGTTCAGCCAGCGTGCCGCGCTTCTTGTTCGCCTTCGCGGCGGTAAAGGATTGCGTTTCTTCCATGTGCGAGCGCATGCGCATCGCAATCAGCGCACACAGCGCACCGATAAAGAACGGAATGCGCCAGCCCCAGGCTTCCAGTTGCTCATGCGTCAGTACGAACTGCTGCAGCACGATCAACAACGCCAGCGCCACCAGTTGCCCGGCGATGAGCGTGACGTATTGGAAGCTGGAGAAGAAACCGCGGTTTTCCTTGTTGGCGACCTCGCTCAGATAGGTGGCGGACGTACCGTACTCCCCACCGACCGACAGCCCTTGCAGCAGGCGCGCCAGCACCAGCAGCACGGGCGCCGCCACGCCGATGGTCGCGTAGCTGGGCGTGAGCGCGATGATGAGCGACCCCATGCACATCAGCACCACCGAGAAAAACAACGCGCGCTTGCGGCCATAGCGATCGGCATAGATGCCCATCAGCCAGCCGCCGACCGGTCGCGCCAGGAAGCCGACCGCAAACACGGCAGCGGTGTTTAGCAGTTGTGCAGTCTGGTCACCCTTGGGGAAGAACGACTTGGCAAAGTACAGCGCAAAGGCGGAATACACATACCAGTCGTACCACTCGACCAGGTTGCCAACCGAACCGGAGAAGATAGAACGCAGACGACGGCGAACGTCTGCCGGGGTGTCTTTAGCGGGGGCGTGAGTGGGCGAGTGTGTGGGCACATGCGCGCCCGTGACCGCGCCAGCCTGAGGCTGAGTCATGGTGTCTCCTTGAAGCGTTGCGGCGGCAGTGCGCGCAGCGTGCGGCCTGTCCACCGGTTTATGGGTGGCGGCTATTACTCAAGAAGCATTCCATGTGGGAGACCGGCATGGCGAATTCCCGCAAAGGCTTTTAGCAGAAGGCTTTGCGGGGAATGGCCAAATCGGCGGGAAACAACGGAGGTGTGTGGTTTTCCAGAATCGGCCGGGCGCGCTGTGCGAAAACCCGCACGGCCAATCCAGTGCAATCGTCAATGAACGTCAGGCAGCCACACCCAGCGGGATGGCGTCGCGCACGAGCCGGTCCAGGTCGGCTGGCGTTTCCTGAGAAACCGGCAGGCCCAGACGGTCATACAGATACGCCTCAAAGTCAGCACGTACTTCCGGATGGCGCAGTGCAAATTCAACGGTTGCCTGCAGATAGCCAAACTTGCTGCCGCAGTCGAACCGCTGCCCGCGATAGCGATAGGCCAGAATTTGCTCTTCGGCCAGCAAGCTCTGAATGGCGTCGGTCAATTGCAGCTCGCCGCCAGCGCCTGGCGTCAGGTTACGCAGATGGTCAAAGATGCGTGGCGTAAGAATGTAGCGTCCGACCACCCCCAGGTTGGATGGCGCTTTCTCGGGCGCAGGCTTTTCCACAATGCCATCGAGTTTGACCAGGCGGTCATCCCACTCGCGGCCGGCCACCACGCCGTAAGAACGCGTCGCCTGCGGCGCAATCGTCTCGACCCCCACGATGGAGCAACGGTAGTGGTCATACAGCTCGGCCATCTGCTGCATGACGGGCGGTTCGTGGTCCAGCAGATCGTCCGCTAGGATCACGGCAAACGGCTCGTCGCGTACCAATTTCTGCGCACACAACACTGCGTGACCCAGGCCCAGCGTCTCGGGTTGGCGCACGTAAAAGCATTCAACACCCGGTGGCTTAATCGACTGGACCATGTCGAGCAACGCCTGCTTGTTCTTGGCGGCCAGTTCGCTTTCCAGCTCGTACGCCTTATCGAAGTGGTCTTCGATGGCCCGTTTGGCGCGACCCGTAATAAAGATCATCTCGGTGATACCCGCCGCGGCCGCTTCCTCCACCGCATACTGGATCAGCGGTTTGTCGACGATCGGCAACATCTCTTTCGGGCTGGCCTTGGTGGCGGGGAGAAAGCGTGTACCGAGCCCCGCCACGGGAAACACGGCCTTGGTGATCTTCTGGTTCATGACAACTCCATCGGTGAGACGTAGCGTCCTGAGCAAGTCATATGCCTGGGGGTCAGCACGTTGGTTGAGGCGCCGTGCTATGGCGTGGCGGGGGACGGTCAAGTGGCAGATCACGCCGTTTCTACAACCGGTTGCAAGTCCGCCACCTCAACTTTCAGCGCCGAAAGTTGGCAAAGCGTACCCAATTCTGCGTGTGCGCCATCGACGCTCCGCGGTACACCAAACCAGTAAGCGCACGCTAACAGTGCATCAGGGCGAGGGCTTGACCCAGCCTCGCGACACGGGCGCAGCGCGCTCCGGCGCGCGCCGATAGGCATCGATCTGTGCGCGTAATTGCGTGACTTCCGCCTCCAGCGTGCGGATACGCTGGCGCAGCTGATCAGCTTCGTTTTGGGTCTGCTGCCGCACCGCGTCGTTCTGCAAGCGCAAAAAACGCTCGGTGCCAGCCAATGCGCTGGCAGCGCCCTCCAGGCGCGACACCGTCTCAATCGTCTGTTCAATCCGCTCAAGGGTAGTGTCCGTCAGCCTGGGCGAGATGACCGGCGCCGTGGCAAGCGCTTCGCCGAGGCGTCGCTCCAGATCAGCCATCGCAGCCTGCAATTGTCGGTTACGCGCCGCTTCATGCTCCAGCGCGCGTTCCGCCACTTCTGCACGGATGCGCGCCTCCATCCATTCCGCACCGGCGCCGGGTGCGCCAATCGCGCGCGACGCCACACGGTCCCGTTCCTCGCGCGCTGCTTGGTCCATCGCGGGCCGAAGCGTACCCGTTTCTGCGGGCGCCCACGGGATCGGCCAAGGCTCAACCGCCTCCGGCGTGCCCACGGCTCCTGTCTCGCCTCGCCTGCGGGCTCGATCCACGGCCTTTTGGATTGTCGTATTGCTGGGCCGCCGCTCTACACCCGCGTCTGCCAACCACTGCACGTACCGTCGAGCGCCATAGACGCGGCGTGTCACAGCCTGGACTGCGTCGATCAGTTCATCCAGGAAGACCGCGTTGTCGTGCGGAAACGTGACATCAAGCCGACGGACCGCCTCAACAATCCGCTGCTGCTGCTCAGTGGAGAACTGAAGACCCGGTCGGGCCATGAAATACGCTCCTTGATGATGTCCATATAGTGTACATGAAGGGTTAAAAACATCAATGTACTCATATTTACGATCATTATTTTATTATCGACCTGATATAGTTGGAGGAGCGTTTTGGACCGATTTACTGTCCGGAACGTTATTGGCGGCCTCCCCTTTTTGCCCACCTACAGCGGTCCGCCAGCGCAGAAACGGGTACGGGGAAGGGCGAAGTGAGTCAGACATCGGCTGCCAGGCAAAGAAAAACGCCCCTGAAAAGGGGCGTTTGTAGCGGTAGGGGGAGGCGAAGTCGCTATAGCAAGGCAACGTCCAAACCAAAGCGGCTTTTCAGCGCCTCGACCAAAGACTCCCGAGCGGCACGATCCACCAGCTTGACATCCAGCATGACTCGACCGGAATCCCACTCCTTGATTGTGCCGAGAAGATCACCTTCGCTGCTGCGGATCTTGTACTGGCGGCTGACTTCCTTGACCTTGCGAGTACGCCCTTCCTGGGCGACTTTCCGGATCTGCTCGACATCGCGGCTCGATAAGCCCTCTTCCAACACCCGATGTACCAGTTCGCGCGTCCGGTCTTCGCCCGCACTCTTGAAGTACAGCGTCAACTCGTAGCCGGTTGCGATGCCGATGCCAGCTGGCCGCTCTTTCATGACATCGAGCACTGACTCCGGCAGCTTCAGCAACGCCAACGTCTTGTTGACGGTGCCAGCGGATACACCCGTAATCTCACAAATATCTTCTTCTTTTTTAACTTTTCCCTCGTCCAACAACTGGCGCCAGGCGATCGCGTTGTCGAGTACCGACTGTCCGGAGCGCTGCTCGTTAAGCACAAACGACAAGCGGTAGAAATCGATGTCCGATAGGCCGTCTTCAATGAAGCATTCCATCTCGGCCTTGCCGGCAGCTGCCAGCGCCCGCTTGCGATAGTGGCCATCGATCAGAACGTACCAGCCCGGCCTGGCCGGATCAGGCGCCGCAAGACCAGGCGTCTGCTGGCCATGGGTGGCAATGGACGCCGCGCGCTCCTGCACGGTCTGTGGATCATAGATGCGCCGTGCGTTCAGCGGATTTTCTTGCAGCCGGTCCAACGGAATCTTGACGACACGCCGCTCAGACGTATTCGCCGGCGCTGCAGTTTCAGCGCTGAAAGTTGGGGCAGCAGGTTGCCCAAGCAAACCACGAGGGTGCGACGTAATGGCCTGTTCCGCCAACGCAAACCGATCGACAGGGGTCGCCTTTGTTTTTTCTGCCGCGATGCCAGCGAGCATCCCATCCTTGAGCGATTTCAACTTCGCGCTCATACACGTTCCTCCTGCAACAACTGCAACAACTCGTCGACCATGAAGTCGACTTCACTCACTGCTTCGCGCGCTCCCGGTACCCCGTGCACGGTCGCGCCAATCGCCTGACACTCCCGAAACGCCGACCGCGAACCAATCATGGAATCCATCAACGGAATGTCACCGTCATCGCCAAGGATTTCGATGGCCTGCTTGGCGAGCGAGACTCGCCGCTGGACCATGTTCGCAAGCACTCGAATCCGCAACGTTTCATTGGTGACTTGAGCCTGCTGAGCAAGCGCCTTCGCGGCAACAGCAGCCCACAGATCCGGCGGCGAAGGCACTACGGGAATCAGAGCAATATCCGAGATCAACAGGGCGCTGGAAGATGACGGAGAGTGCACGGCAGGTGGGCAGTCGACCACGATGTAGTCGTAGTCCCCCACAAATTTACGGACTTCCCGGTGCATGGCGCCACCGGAAGGGGCCAAGCCAATCACCGAGGCTGGGAACGGCTTCTCCTCCGGAGCTTGAGCGGCCCATCGGGTTGCCGTACCTTGCTCGTCCATATCGACCAGCAAGGTCTTGTTTCCTCGTAGACCGAGGGTTCCGGCAATGTGCATGCTGACTGTGGTCTTGCCGCAGCCGCCTTTCTGGTTGAATACCGTTACGATCTTGGCGCTCACTGGTCCTCCACTTTCAGCGCTGAAAGTCAGTAGCGCAATCTTAGGGAAGATAGCTTAGAAACACAAGATCGATAGAATTCAATTTATACAAATACAGAGGAGTGCAGGCCTGTATCCGTTAGAAATTGGGGCGCGTTCAGCACACTTAAATTGAGATCTAAATGCGATCTTTAACGCATAACTTCCCGCGTTCTGACCGCCGTCAACACAACTGCTAGGTGTTTACCAGTGGATGCATAAAAGCGACATTTCAAAAAAATGCCGCCCATCGACACTGTGTCCCAAACTGGTTATGATGCTTAGACAGTCGTCTGAAGACTTTGTCTACGCAGGATTCGGAATCAGCCGGACTCTTCGTGCGATGTCCGGATCGGCTGGACGACGTGTTTTTTGTTTTTTAAAGGAATTTTTGCATGGCCACGGGTACTGTCAAATGGTTTAACGAAACCAAAGGCTTCGGCTTCATCACTCCGGACGGCGGCGGCGCAGATCTGTTCGCGCACTTCTCCGAAATTCAGGGTTCGGGCTTCAAGACCCTGAAGGACGGCCAGAAGGTCACCTTCGAGGTGAAGCAAGGCCCGAAGGGTCTGCAAGCCTCCGGCATCAAGCCGGAATAAGCATGTTGAGCTGACACGCTCAACATGAAAAAGGGGAGCTTCGGCTCCCCTTTCTTTTTGCCTTCAGATTTTTCGTCAGGCTAGTTTTCGCACACTCGTCCGCGATGGCTGCAGGATCAACGCCTTCGAGGAGTCCGCGTCCACCTTGGCATCCGGGTAGACGACGAGCACATCCTTCAGTGCCTTGCGGAACAACGCTCGGAATTTCCGTTCACTCTCCGTCTCTGTCCCGAACTGCATCTGCAGTGCCTCCCAGGGAATCTCTGTACGCTTTTGGATCGTGAAAAAGCGGTAGGTCAGCCAGGAATACACGTCGAGCGCAAACGGCGACTGTTTGAGCGCCTTCAGTGCCCGCATATCGACGGGTACCGGCCGATTGACGAGCTCGTTGAAAAACGGTTCTGACAGCACCACAAAGCTCTCGAACATGGAGCCCTGGCCTGGCTGCATCGGGTCCCACCACGTGGACAGTTGGTCCGCCAGCAGATAACCGATCCGGTCAATCGATAGCGGTTCCTGATTCTGGTTCTGGTTGGGCGCCGACTTGTTCTGCACGATGGCAATCGTGGCCGAGAACAGCCGAATCATCTGTTGGCGCACCAGCGTCATTGTGCCTCGCTTGCCTCCGGTAGCCATCGGAATGCCGAGGTTGTACATGAACTCCGACAGCGAGTTGCCCAGTGAAATGCGGCGGTCTTCCACCGTGCCCTGGAACTCGCCGCGCTTCTTCTTGGCCATGATCTCCTTGCCGATCCAGGCCAACATCAAGCGCGGATATGAGCCATAGGGATAGCCAAACGAGACGGTCTCCGAGACGATGCGTTGACGACCGTTGGTCGCGCGCTCCGAGCGCTGCTGGGTGAAGTATCCCGGCTGGATCATCAGCGAGATGTTGCCGCTGGACCGAGTCCAGACGGGTGGGGACCCTTTGGGCGCCCGGTAGGGGAGGGTGACCTGCACGCTGGCGCGGCTAAGGAAGCCAACTTCGCCGCTCTGCCAGGCATCTTCCCGCTCCATCGCCTGCGCTTCATCGAAGAGCCGTTGGAATTTCTCCGGCGCGGCAATGACTTGGCCCCCCGAAGGGACGATGATGCGGCCGGGTACGTCGTCTTCCGGCTTCCCGTTGGGTGTGGGGCGTTTGGTGACCATGGTGCGCGAGAATTGTTCAGAGCCTTTGTACTAAAACGCCTTCTCCTTGTCACGCAGAATCGGGTACGTTTTCTGATTTTTACTGGTCGCTCGGGGAAGGGCATCGGTGGGCAACCCGCAGGGTTGTCCACGGAAGACCTTTCCTAGCTACAAGGTATACATACTTACTACGTTTACTACAGGTAAACCGTATACGCGCCCCGCCAAGCCTTGTCAGCAAAGGGTTTAGGGGGCAAAAACGTACCCGATTCTGCGCACTGGCGAACCTGATTCTGCGTGGTGGCGTACCCGCTTCTGCGCGCATCCGTACCCGCTTCTGCGCAAAGCCCGTACCGGAATCTGCGGGGACAACCTTCAGTTGTCCACAGTGTTATCCACAGAAAACAGGCAAAAAACATCGCCCTTCGCGCGTCCGGCGCCTTTGCGTACCCGATTCTGCGTGGAAACACACAGCTTTTGCGTGTGCAACGGTATTTCGTAGGCACTTGCGTACCTGTTTCTGCGTGGCCGTTCCCGAAAGCTACGTTTCAGTGCGTACCCAAATCTGCGCTCGCTTTCTGGCATCTCTCTTTTTAGGCTCCTTGTTGATATTGGATCCCCACGAAAGCAAGTACACGCTTTGAGGTGGCCAAGCCCGGAACAAGGCGTACCTGTTTCTGCGAGGGTGATGCTGGGCGACAACGACGTCGGTCCAATGGGCGGCTCTGTCGTGAACGCAGGAATTCAAACTTTCATCGCTGAAACTCGCTATGGCAACGGACTTGCCACGGAGTCTGCGTTGACCCACGTGCTCCCCCGTACCTGTTTCTGCGGGCAAAAACCCTTATTGGCCAACGGCTTGCGAGGCGGCATAGCGGACTGAGCGTACCCGTTTCTGCGAGCGCGAACGCAGAAATGGGTATGCGCTCGCATAGCGTGTCTCGCAGAAACTGGTTCGCTTCCGTGTCATGGCGCCTTTTGCCAGCTTCGCAGAAACGGGTACGGGCTTGTGTGCCTCCGCCCGCAGAAATGGGTACAGGAGATCCCCCTTACGTCGGAAGCTCAAGCCCTTCAACTGTCAAGGCGATGCGTACCCATTTCTGCGCAGTCTGACGCAGAAACAGGTACGCAGATTGACCTAGAAGCCAGCTTGGGAGTGCGCTTACGCAGAAACGGGTACGGTTTCGTGCTGATTGCCCGTGTGCACAGATGCTGGAGCGCTCGGGGCATGGCTCGTGCAGGTGCTAGGCGTTTCGGGCATCATGCGCATCCCGCGCGCTGGCTTGGCGCTTGGCTCGCGCGTTTTCCATCATTCCATTCGCATGAACAGTATTTCGACCCGCACGCCCGTGGACACCGGAATCTTGCTAACAGTAACGTCGCCCCATGGTGGGCGTGCATCGGGGGGACTCGGTCCGGCAACGGGCCAGCCAGCGATGGCACTTCATAACAAGAGGAGACAAGCTGCATGACCTGGCTCACGCGTTTTTTCAAGCTGGAGGAACACCAGACCGATGTGCGTACCGAGGTGCTCGCCGGGCTGACGACGTTCCTGACGATGGCGTACATCATCTTCGTCAACCCGAACATCCTGGCCGATGCGGGCATGCCCCATGACGCGGTGTTCGTTGCCACCTGCATTGCGGCGGCCATCGGCACGATCATCATGGGGATGTACGCCAACTACCCGATCGCGATGGCGCCGGGCATGGGCCTCAACGCGTACTTCGCGTATGCGGTGGTCAAGGGCATGGGCTTTTCGTGGCAGGCGGCGCTGGGCGCGGTCTTTATCTCTGGGTGCCTGTTCCTGCTGGTGAGCGTGTTCCGCATCCGCGAGATGATCGTCAACGGGATCCCGCATTCGATCCGCGTGGCGATTACGGCGGGTATCGGGCTGTTCCTGGGCATCGTGTCGCTGCGCGGCGCGGGGCTGATTGTCGGCAACCCGGCGACGCTGGTGACGCTGGGCGATGTACACCAGCCCTCGGTCGTCCTGGCGGTGATCGGCTTCTTCCTGATCGTGGCGCTGGACCACCTGCGCGTGAAGGGCGCCATCCTGATCGGGATCCTGGCGGTGACGGCGGCGAGCTTCTTCGTTGCGGGCAACACCTTCCACGGCGTGGTATCGATGCCGCCGTCGCTGGCGCCTACCCTGCTGCAGCTCGACATCATGGGCGCGCTGTCGGTGGGCATCCTGAACGTGGTGCTGGTGTTCTTCCTGGTGGAGCTGTTTGATGCGACCGGCACGCTGATGGGCGTGGCCAACCGCGCGGGCCTGCTCAAGCAAGGCAAGATGGACCGGCTGAACAAGGCGCTGCTGGCCGACAGCACGGCCATCATGGCGGGCTCGCTGCTGGGCACGTCGTCGACCACGGCGTATATCGAAAGCGCGTCGGGCGTGCAGGCCGGCGGCCGCACGGGCCTGACTGCGCTGACGGTGGCCGCGCTCTTCCTGCTGTGCCTGTTCTTCTCACCGCTGGCGGGCGTGGTGCCGGCTTACGCGACGGCACCTGCGTTGCTGTATGTGTCTTGCCTGATGCTGCGCGAACTGGTCGACCTGAACTGGGAAGACACCACCGAAGCCGTGCCGGCCGTGCTGACGGCGCTGATGATGCCGTTCACGTATTCGATCGCCAACGGCGTCGCCTTCGGCTTCATCACGTATTCGGGTCTGAAGCTGTTCACGGGCCGCATGCGCGAGGTGCCGATCATCGTGTGGATTATCTCGGCGGTGTTCCTGTTCCGCTTCTTCTACCTCTCTGGCGGGCATTGAACGCCCGGCCCTGAACATGACGCGGACCTTCGGGTCCGCGTTTTCTTTGGCCGCACGGAAAAAGCGTACCTATTTCTGCGTGCGATTTTTGCGGCAAGCGTACCCGTTTCTGCGTGCTTTCGTCGACGATCTGGAGATGGGGCGTACCCAATTCTGCGGACAAAGTCAGCGGTAACTGTTCTACAGAACAGGGCAACCATTGGGCTCGACGGCACGCGCGAATGCCTACCGTACACGTGGTGCGTACCCGTTTCTGCGTGATGTGTGGAGGAATGTCAGGCGGACGGGGTGGCCAACGAGGTGGCCAACCTACGGGCCGCGTCGGCGATGCTGGCGGCCAGATCGGCCTCGCGTGCGCGCACGGCAACGGTGGGCAACGCGGCAAGACCCAGGGCATGCGCAATGTCCGCGGCAGGCTCTCCGGCGGCAAGGCGCTCATGCAGATGCGCTGTGCGCACGCCGCGCAATGAGGCACTGGCCAGACGCTCGGCGGCATCGGGCAGGCCCATGATGCGCGCGTATTCGGCGGCCTCGGCGAGCATGGCTTTGACGATCAGCAGCAGTTGCGAGCGGGAAACCAAGCCCTTGCGTTCGCCGAAATCGCGGCGCAGGGCGGGAGAATCAATGATGCTGCCATCTGCGCGTTGCGGCGAACGCTTGCGCACCGAGAGCAAAAGCGGCGTGGTTTCGCCCGGCAGCGGGAGCGGCGACAAGCCGAACGCGGTGCGGTACTCGCGCAAAGTACCCATCAGCGCATCACACGGGAGCCAACGCTGCGTGCGCCCCTCCCCCACACAGAGCAACCACACCGAGGTCGGCAGCGCGGTGTCCGTTGCATTGTCGGCCTTCGGTACGGCATGCAATGCCACGTCGCCCATGCGCGCACCGACGAGTTCCGACACGCGCAAACCGGCCTGCGTGAGCAGCACGGCAAGGAAGTGGTCGCGCGTCTGCCGCAAGCGGGCTTCGCGGCCCAACGCGACGCGCGCCTGCACGGCCTCGACCATCAATGCCATGTCGGCTGCGCTCAGTGCTGCTTCTGTATGTGTCGACAACGGTTGTGCGGCGCGCGTGGCCACGCTGACGGTGGGGACGGCGATGACGATCGCATCGTCGTCAAGAAACGGGTTCGTACGCAGATAACCCTGGCGCAGCAGCCAGCCGCACAGGTTGGCGGCGATGACGCTGCTCTGCCGCGCGGAACGTGCCGACAGCGGCCCGCGCAGCGGCGTCCAGTTGGCACCGTCACGTTCGATGCCGCGCACACTGATCGCCCAGCCGGGCGGGTCTTGCAAAAAGCGCAGGTAGGCGAGCGCATCTTCACGCTGCCAGGACGCAAGTGGCTTGGCGAACGTGCGCGCATACCAGCACACCCGCTCCGCTTCGACCCGGTATTGCGACAGTGTCGAAGCGCTGACCGCCCGGGTGCCGGACGCACGCGCGTCGAGCCACGCCTGCACGCGTTCGCGTTCGAGGGCGCAGGCCTCCCGATCGGCCTGGGAGGCGGCGTTGTCGGGTGGAGGCGCGGTATCTGCCGGGCGCGATTGGGACATGCGGAAAGCGTGAAGCTCGGGAAAAAACGGATCGCGCAAGTATAGCGAGACGCATTGGCGCGTCCCCGCATCCATGGTGTTTGCACAGCGATTCAACAGCTGCGGGCACGCAGCCTGCTCGACGGGTTGCGTCGCACACGCGTGTCGGAGGGACTCCGACATGACGATCGGGGCCGGATTGATCGGCGCGCCACCATGCGCGCGGCGGTCGTGGGCACGCGGATGTTGGCGACAACGTGCAGGGGTACGCGCATGTGCGGCCCCTTTCAAGATGCTTTCCTCCGAGGTGAAAGATGAAGAGTCAGATCAGGAAGATCGCTGCCGTGTTGGCATTGGGTTCATTGGGTGTGCTGGCGGCGTGCGGCGGCGGGAGCGACGACATTGGCCAGATCATTGGCACCAGCGCGCCGCAGTACCGCACGATGCATGTCAACCCGTTCATCGGCAACGTGGACTTCGGTGTCAATGGCACCGTCAAGATTGCCAATGTCGGCTTCAAGAACGTCAGCAACTATTTCGGCATCGATTCCGCGGCGAGTGTCGCCACCGTGTCCAACGCGGGTAGCACGTCGCCGCTGGCGTCGACTAACTTCAGTCCGGCCAATGGCCACCGCTATACCGGGTTGGCCATCGTGGGCGCCACGGGTTCGGCAACCAGCCTGGCGATCATCGATGACCCGTACAACAAGTCGATCCTCTCGGACAAGGCACGCGTGCGTACCTTCAACGCGTCGTACAACGCGCCCAATGTTGATGTGTACGTGACGGCGCCCAATGCGGACCTCTCCGCCGTATCACCCACCATGGGCGGGGCCGCTTACGGCAGCGCTTCGCCAGCCAGCACGCAGGATTCGATCTATGTGGACGGCGGCACCTACCAGGTCCGTGTGACAACAGCCGGCACCAAGACCGTTATCTTTACCTCGCAGCCGTTCAGCCTGGGCAATAACGCCGATTGGCTGATCACGACGTTGCCCGCCGGCGGCACGGGCGCGGTCACGCCAAATGCGATTCGCGTGCTGGTGGCCCAGGCCAATGGTGCGGCGCAGACCGCCACGGAACTCGCCTCGCAATAGCAACCCTAAGGCTTGGCCAATGCGGTGCCGGTGCGCCGCATTTTTTTGTCTATCGATGCCGGGAACGAAACCTGCTACAACATGGCGCGGCGCCTACATCTGTACGCCGGCCAACGCTGGCGCACGACGCGCCTAAGCGCGTGTAATCCTCGCGTGTCCTCTCTTGCGTAAGGAAGCCTCGACGTGTTCTGGATTGACGATCCCCTGACGGGAACACGCTTGCACGTCAGCGCAGCGGCACAGAACTGGGGTGTGCAGGCGGCGTCGTTGTGCGGTGACCGTGAGCGGTGGCTGGCCCACGTGCATCCTGACGACCACGCCGCGCTCCGTGCCGCGTGGGACGGCCTGGCGCGTGGGCGGGACTTTGTGCTCGAGTACCGCTGGATTGGTGCGGGCCAAGCCGAGCAGCGCGTGCGAGAGCGCGGCTGCCTGATTCCCGGGATTCAGGGTGCGCCCGCCCACGCCGTCGGCATGATCGAAGACGTGACACAACGCCAGCAGACGCTGGCCGCGCTCACCGAGTCGGAATTCCAGCTGCAATGGTTGACCGAAAGCGTGCCGTTTCCCCTGGTGCAGATCGACCCTGCCCACTGCGTACGCTTTGCAAACCATGCTTACGCGCAGCGCTTTGGCTTGCCGCTGGATGCCGTGCTGGGCCGACCGTTACGCGAATTGATGGGCGAGGCTGCCTACGCGCGCGTACTCACCCATCTGGACGAGGCCTTTGCTGGCCGGCGCGTCGATTTTGAGATGGAGTTGCCGTATCCACGCGGTATCGGCCTGCGCTTTGTCCACGCTGCTTACTCACCGCAACATGCGCCCGACGGGAGCGTGCAGGCCATCGTGTGCGTGGTGGAGGACATCACCGAGCGCAAGGACGCCGAGCGCGAACGCTTCCGGCACCAGCGCGAGTTCGTCACGCTGATCGAGAACGCGCCCGACGTCATCGCGCGCCTCGATCGCGACTTGCGCTGCGTCTATGTGAACCGCGCCGTGATCGACGCCTTTGGCGTAACACCCGCCGCCGTGATGGGGCATGCACTGGCCGCGTCACCGTTGCCGGCGGCAGTCACCGGGCCGTTGGATGCCGCTGCCCGGTTGGCCTTCAACACGGGCGCCGAGCAAACGCTCCACCTGCATCTCGAAGTGGGCGAGGGCCGCACGCGCGTGGCGCACTACAACGTGCGCGTGATTCCGGAAGCGGACCACACCGGCGCGATCGAGTCAGCGCTGCTCATCGTCTATGACGTGACCGAACGAACGGAGGCGGGGCGTGAGCGCGATGCGCTGCTGCGGCGCGAGCAAGCCGCGCGTGCACAGGCGGAGGCCGCCACACTCGCGCGTGATCAGTTTCTCGCGGTGGTGTCGCATGAACTGCGCTCGCCGCTCAATGGCATCCAAAACTGGACGTACGTGCTGGAGAGCCAGCTGGCGGAAGGCCCGCCCTTGGTGCAACGCGCGCTGGCCGGCATCAAGACCGGTGTGGACCAGCAGGTGCGGCTGATTGAAGATCTGCTCGACGCGACGCGCGTCATGAGCGGCAAGTTGCGCCTGACGCGCGCGCCGTTCGTGCTGCGCATGGCACTGGAGCGCGCGCTCAACAGCGTGCGCGCGCTGGCCGCCGAGCACGCCATCACGCTGCATACGTCCAGTGCGCTCGACATGCATGAGATCGACGGCGACGCCGATCGTATTGAGCAGATCGTCTGGAACCTGCTGACCAACGCCATCAAGTTCACGCCGCCGGGCGGCGATGTGTGGCTGTCTGCAGATCTGGTGGGTGAGGTCGCGCGGGTGGTGGTGCGCGATAACGGCCGGGGCATCGGGCCGGCATTCCAGCCGTATCTGTTCGATCCGTTTCGTCAGGCGGATGGCGCGCACACACGGCGCACCGGTGGCCTCGGGCTCGGGCTGGCGCTGGTCAAGCGGCTGACCGAACTGCACGGCGGCCGCGTCCATGCCCACAGTGATGGCGACCAGCAAGGCGCCACCTTCACCGTCTATCTGCCGCTGCGTGCCGGTGTGGAATTGACCCCGCCCTTGGCCGATGACCCTGCGCGTAGTGGGCCAATGCCGTCGCTGGCCGGCTTGCGCGTGTTGCTGGTGGATGATCAGCAGGACGCGCGCGACGCGCTGGCAACGCTGCTGACCCAGGTCGGTGCGCAGGTGGGCAGCGCCGGTTCCGGCCGCGAGGCCATGACGCAGCTCGATGCGTGGGGCGTGGAGGCCAGGCCGCAGGCATTGGTGTGCGACATCGCGCTGCCGGATGAAGATGGCTACGCGATCCTGCAGAGGATCCGCGGGTGGGAGCGCCGCCAATTGCCGGCGGGCGCCCCACCCATTGCGGCGGTCGCGCTGACCGCGTTTGCCCAGCCCGATGATCGTGCACGCGCACTGGCCAGTGGCTTTCAAGAGCACCTTGTGAAGCCGGTCTCCCCCTATGACTTGGTGCGCACCTTACGCAATCTGATCGTACGGTAGGCGCGCAAACGAGCGCTAAGGCATGACGCTTGCGCAGAGGACGGTGCACCACTTTCTCTGCCATGTCCGACCTGCCTTCACTCCGCCCGATTCCCCCAACGTCCGTCGACGAGGCTGCATCGCACGCCCCGCTGCTTGGTGGGATGCATCAGCCTGCATGGCGGCTGGCGGTTGTGCTGGTGGCGATCGGCGGCACGCTGGTGTTTCTGCAGTGGGCGCGCGTGTTCCTGGTGCCGTTCACCTTTGGCGTGGTGCTGGCGTTTGCGTTGAACCCGCTGGTGGTGCGCCTGCAGCGTTGGTACGTGCCGCGACCCTTGGCGGCCGCAGTAGTGGTGCTGGGCCTGTGGGTAGCCGGTGGTGCGCTGGCCTTCGGCATGCAGGATGGCGTGTCGGCCATGGCCGAGCGCATTCCAGTGGCGGCCGAGCGCATGGCCCAATCGGTTGATCGCTTGCGTGACCGATTGGGCGGCGCGTTCGAGAAGATGCGCAAGGTCACCACGGCCGTGGAACATGCCACCGATGGCGTACAGGGCAAGCCTCCCCCTCCGCCTGCCCGACGTGCTTCGCCAACGGCCCCCGGAGCGCCATCCGATTCCCCCTTGCTGCCGCTGCGCGAGTTTGTGTGGACCGGCTCGGCCAATCTATTCGCGTTGGCGGGCCAGTTGGTGGTGGTGTCGTTTCTCGTGTATTTCCTGCTCGCTTCGGGGCAGGCGCTCAAGCGCAAATGGGTGCGCGCGGTCGGTCGTACGTTGAGCGAGAAGAAGCGCGCGGTGCGCATGATGGCCGTGATCGGCACGCAGATCCAATACTCGCTGCTGGTGCTGTTCGCGACCAACATCGTGCTCGGCCTTGTGACGGCCGTGGCGTTTGTGTTGCTCGGCATGGAAGACGCGGCGGTGTGGGGCATGGCCACCGCCGTGCTGCATTTCGTGCCGTATCTCGGTTCAGTCGTGATTGCGGTGGCCAGCGGCATCGGCGCGTACCTGCAGATGGGGACGTGGTCGGATGCGCTTGTCGTGGCGGGCACGACGCTGCTGTTGGCCACGCTGATCGGCACCTTGCTCGTGACTTGGTTGCAGAGTCGTGCATCCAAGCTGGACCCCTGCGTGGTCTACATCGGGCTCTTACTGTGGGGTTGGTTGTGGGGCGTGTGGGGGCTGCTGCTGGGGACGTCTGTGACGGCGATGATCAAGGTCGTGTGCGACCACGTGGAACACCTGCGCCCGCTGGGCGCGCTGCTGGGTACGACGGACGCGCCCGCCGGCGTATCGCAACGGTTGTTCGATCGGCTGCGTGGTCGGCCGACGCGGCGCCCAGAACGGGTGCACCGGCATTGAGCTTTCGCTGAGCAGCAAGCGTTACAAGCGCCCATGTAACCGTTACGCGAAGCGTGCGGTGGCTGCATCGGCAAGGAAGTTATGCAAGCGACTGACAACGCAGATACGGCGTGCGTGTGATGCAGTCGTGCATCGCATTACACGCGCTGGGCACGTCAGTTGCGGCGGGCAGGTCATCCTCAGTTCGTCCGCAGGAGGGCGCCATGAATCCGCATCGAGGTGCCGTCGTCTGCGGTGCAGACCAGGGCGACGATCGCGACGCGACATCGGGCGGTGCCAAGCGCGTCAACGAGCGTGTCGATACCGTACTCGGCAAGCCGGAGACCGGCGCACCAAAGGCATCGGATCGGTTGCCACATGCGCGTGATGAACAGCTCGAAGACCAGCGTTCGGGGCCGCGCGCCGACATCGAGCAAGCCGCTCGCGATGTCGAAAGCGGCCAGCTCGATACCGATCTGCACAACACGCCCGGTGTAGAGCGCGTGGCGCGCGAACGGCATCCTGCCAACCAGGAAGACCGCGACCGGCAGATTGCCAACCGCAGCGCGGACGATCTTGCTGACAAGCGTGGTCAGGATGCGCGCCCCGCCCATCCGCGCAACGAACCGAAACGTTGAGCCCCTTTTTGAGCCCATCCCATGCGCATTGCCTATGTGACCGAGACCTGGCCGCCGGAGCTCAACGGTGTGTCCCTCACCGCCGCGCGCACGGTGGCGTTCCTGTGCGCGCGCGGCCATGACGTGATGCTTGTACGTCCGCGTCAGCAGGCCATTGATGGGGGCCAACCTGCCCTGACGGGCGACACCTTGCGTGTGCCCGGCGTGCCGATCCCACTGTATCCGGACCTGCGCATGGGGCTGCCCGCGCGCCGCCGGTTGCAACGCGCGTGGCAAACGCACGCGCCAGACCTCGTGCACGTCGCCACGGAAGGGCCGCTCGGCTGGTCTGCCATTCAGGCGGCGCGGCGGCTCGGTGTGCCGGTGACTTCAGACTTCCGCACCCGCTTTGATGAGTACGGCCGGCACTACGCATGGGATGGTGCAGCGACCCTGGTGCGTGCCTATCTGCGTGCATTTCACAACGGTACCGACCGTACCTTTGTGCCCACACGCGAGTTACGGCAGCAACTGCACGCATTCGGTTTTGAGCGCCTAAGCGTGAGCACGCGTGGGGTCGATGCCGATCGATTCGCACCCCGCTATCGCAGCGAAGCGCTGCGCGCGCAATGGGGCGTTCATGATGACGCGCCAGTCGTACTCACAGTGGGGCGCCTTGCCGTGGAGAAGAACCTGGACGTTGCACTCGCCGCGTTCGATGCCATCCGAGCACGTGTACCGAATGCGCGGTTGGTGATGGTGGGCGATGGTCCGCAGCGACAGGCGCTGCGGCGGCGTTGTCCCGACGCCGTATTTGCCGGCGTGCAGCATGGGGATGCACTGGCCGCGCACTACGCGTCGGCAGATGCCTTTCTGTTTCCCAGCCTGACTGAAACCTTCGGCAATGTCGTCGTGGAGGCGATGGCCAGTGGCCTGCCCGTAGTTGCGTTCGACACCGCGGCGGCTGGCATGCACGTACGCAATGGCGAGAACGGCTGCCTGTTGCCCGCCGGAGACACCGCCGCCTTCATGCAAGCTGCCACACAGCTCGCGGCGGATGCGGGATTGCGCGCGCGCCTGGGCCGCGCCGCGCGCGCGACCGCGCAAGCGCTCGACTGGCCACGCGTACTGGAAGGCTTTGAAGCGGCACTCCTGGCTGTGCACCACGCAGCCACCACCGGCGAGGCCTACCATGGCGACGCACGCCTGGCCTGACTGGAAGCGCTGGCGCGAGCGCGATCGGCAGCTTGCCGTCGCGCTCAACCACATTGCCGGCGATGCCTCGGTCATGCGTTTCTATCGTGGCGTCAGCCGTTTGGGCGACGGCATGCTGTGGTACGCGCTGATGGCTGCGCTGCCTGTGGTCGGTGGGGACACCGGTTGGGAGTGCGCCAAGCAAATGGGTCTGACGGGGCTGCTTTCGCTTGTCATCTACATCCTGCTCAAGCGCGGTGTGTGCCGGCCGCGGCCGTATCTGTCGTGTGAAGAAATCCATCTGTGCGGGCGCGTGCTCGACCAGTTCAGCTTTCCGTCGGGGCACACTTTGCACGCCGTGTCGTTCAGCATCGTCATGGCGGCGTACTACCCGCGCATGGCGTTGGCACTGGCGCCGTTCACGCTGATGGTGGCGCTGTCGCGCGTGATTCTCGGCCTGCATTACCCGAGCGACGTGCTGGCCGGTGCGGGGCTCGGCATGCTCATTGGCGGGTTGTCGGTGTGGCTGTTCTAGCGCCCTGGTGCGACGCTCAGTACGAGGTTTGCGGTTGGCTGGGGATTGTCGTTTCCGGCCCACCCATCCACGCTTGCGCCAGCACCTGTGCGAAACCGTTCTTGGTAACGGGTGTACGCGTTTCCAGGCACGTGGCAAGCAGTTCCTGCCAGTGGCGAATCACCTCGGGATAAGCGGCATCTGCGGGATGCAACCCCAGACGCAGCAAGGGAGCCTGCGCGTGCTGGTGCGCCAACCAACGCAGGTAATAACGCGACACCAACCGACGCGCGGGCGAGCGCACGCTGTAAGTCAGGCATGGCGCCTTGAGCGCGCGCCTCGGGTGCAGCAGGTAGAAGCGTTGCAGCGTGGTCGTATAACGCAGCGGCAAGCCATCCAGCGCTTGCCACGTGGCGGCATTCATCAGCCAGGCCGGGGCGACAAAGCCGTGCAGCGGCCAGCCGTTGGCGGCAAACCACGCCGCACCGGCGGTGATGCGCTGGCGTGCGGCCGCCAGCGGAATGGCCGAGAACTCGCCCTCGCCAGCGGTGTAGCGCGTGCGGATGAGCTGATCGACAAAGCCACCCGGCGGCTGGTCATCCAGATGCGCATAGCCGTGGAGCACGAGCTCATCGCTGTCGGCCAAGCACTCGGTCATGACACGGCAGAAGCGCTCGCTGTTGCGCGCCGTCGGGCCGCGGTAGAAGTTGGGAATGACCAGCAGCGATTTGGGTACCGGGCACACCTCGTCCAATGCGTTGAGCAACACCTTGCACGCGGGCCACGTGGCGGGCGTGACATCGTGCATGGCGACGACGAGGTAGCGCGACATGGTGCGAACTTATCGGTTGCGTGCAGCGCGCGGGCGCATGCGGGTGTCGTGGGTGCTTTCGACGGTCGTGGCAGCCTGCCGGCCAAGAAGCGCCAGGTAGCGGCGCAACAACTGCGGCAACACCACACGCCAGTCGTACTGCATGGCATGGCGGCGCGCGGCATGGGCCAGCGCCACCGGATCGCGTTGCCGCAGGGCGTGCAGCGCCAGCGCAAATTCGTCTGCGCGGCAATGCGGCACCGCATGGCCGACGTGGTCCTTCACCAGCTCGCCAAGTCCCCCGGCGGCGCACGTCACCACGGGTACGCCACTGGCCATGGCTTCCAGCGCAACCAAGCCGAAGGTTTCCTGGTCACCCGCATGAACGAACACATCGGCGCTGGCCATGGCGGCGGCCAGCTGTTGTGCATCACCTTCATACGGGAGCGCGCGCACGTGCTTGCCGCGCGGCGGTGTCGGGCCAGAGCCGATGGTGACGAGTGTGGTGCCATCGTTCAGTTTGTCGACGGCATCGCACAGTACGTGCAGGTTCTTTTCCGGTGCATAGCGGCCGACGTACAGCAGCACGCGTGCATCACGCGGCAGACCGAGCTGTTCGCGCCAGCGCAGCGAGCGCCGCGCCGGGTGGAACAGGCGCGTGTCCACGCCCAAGGGTTGCAGCTCGACACGCTGCACACCGAGGTCGGCCACCTTCTGCGCGATGTAGCGGCTGGGTACGAACACGGTATCGAAGTGCGGGTACAGCTTGCGCGCATAGGCCGCTGCGGCCAGCTCAGCGGGCGGCCCGCCCAGGCGGCGAAAAAATGCTGGCAGATCGGAGTGGCAGAACGCCGCCACGGGCACCTGCAAGCGCGCCCCCGCGTGCAATGCTGCCCACGACAGGCGATACGGATCGCCCGCTTCAATCAGGTCCGGCTGCAACGCACACAGCGCCTGTTCAGCCGGTCCGCTGCGCAACGGTATGCGATAGCCCTGCGACAACGGTAGCGGCACGCCCGGCACCACCGCGATCTCATTGGTGGCATCGTCGGCCGTGCCTGGCACCACCAGCGTGTGCCGCCAATGCGTCGAACGCAGAAAATCGTGCTTGGCCCGCAGATAGCGTTTGACGCCGCCGCTTTCCGCCGCCCAGAACATCGTCACGTCAGCCAGATGCAACGACGCGCTGGTGGCGTCGTTGGCGTGGTCGTGGATGGGGAGCTTGCGCAAGGCGGGTCCTTGTGGCGTGTGCTTACACCTGGCGCCGCATTTCTGCCGGCGCAATGCGCATCAGCCCGCGGTACTTGGCGACCGTGCGGCGCGCAACGATCACGCCTTGCTCGGCCAGCATCTTGGCGAGCGACACATCCGACAGCGGCGCATCGGCATCTTCGGCTTCGATCATCTCCTTGAGCAGCGCACGTACCGATGCGGCCGAGCACGCACCGCCCGTGTCCGTCGCCAACTGGCGCGAGAAGAAATACTTGAACTCGAAGATGCCGCGCGGCGTGGCCATGTACTTGTTGCCGGTCGCGCGCGAGATGGTGGACTCATGCAAGCCCAGCTCTTCGGCCACGTCGCGCAGCACCAGCGGCTTCATCGCCACCTCGCCGTATTCCAGAAAGTGCTTCTGATGCGCGACGATGGCCTCGGCCACACGCTGGATGGTGGCAAAGCGCTGCTGCGCGTTGCGGATCAGCCAGCGTGCTTCTTGCAGCTGATGCGCCAGCGGCGTGCGGTGGTGTCCGCGCGTCTGCGCAAACAACTCTGCGTAGACCTTGTTGATGCGCGCGCACGGCGCCACGGCCGGGTTCGTCACCGCCACCCACTTGCCCTTGATCTTGGCGACGATCACATCGGGCACGATGTAGCCCGCATGCGCTTGCGAGAAACGCAGCCCGGGGCGCGGGTCCAGCATGCGGATCAGCGCGCACGCATCGCGCAGTTCGTCTTCGGTACAGCCGAGTGCGCGGCGCATCTGCGTGAACTCGCGCTTGGCCAGCCGCGGCAAATGGCTGCGCACGATGTCGTGGGCGATTTCCTGGATGCGCTCTTCGGCTTCGGTGTCAGCCGGGCGCGCTTCGATCTGCAAGCGCAGGCATTCCGACAGGTCGCGCGCGGCCACGCCCGGCGGGTCCAGGCTTTGCACCAGCGCCAGCGCGATCTGCATTTCCTTTTCGGTCGGCGCGGGTTCCACCGGGGCCAACGGCATCAACTCGGTCAGCAATTGGCGCAGGTAGCCGTCATCGTCCAGCGCTTCAATCACGGTCTGTGCCAGCAGGCAATCGCGGTCCGATAACCGGTAGCTGCGCAACTCCTGATGCAGGTGCTCGCGCAGGCTCGGCATGGCGTGCACCCATTCGCCGATGTCGCTGTCTTCACCATCGCCGTGGTGGGTGCCACCGTGGCTGTAGTAGGTGCCGAAGTCAGCCGGAAATTCTTCCGATGCGGCGAGCGTTGCGTCGGTTTCAATGGCGCTGGTGGTGGTTTCCAGCGGAGCCTCGTCGATGGGCGTGTGATCTGCGCTCGCGCCATCCAGGTCGGTCGAAGCGGGCACCTCGCCCACGCGCGCCGTCTCGGCTTGCGTGCCTTCTTGTTCGACCTCTTCCAGGAACGGGTTGCTGGCGAGCGCTTCTTGCATTTCCTGCGCAAATTCGGTTGCGGACAACTGCAGCAGCTTCACCGACTGCTGCAGCCGCGGCGTGAGCGCGAGATGCTGCTTCGCACGCAATTCGAGAGCGGCCTTGACCATTCGCCTTGCCTCCTTGGGTGAGTGGGCGTCGACGCTTGCGTCGACATGTCCACCGAGCAATGCAAAGCGTGTGCCATGTCAGCAAAGCCAGCTACGGCAAGGCTTTACGGGCGGCTGGCACGGCGTTTCTACACGGTCATGTCGTTTTTTATACGCGTCGTGTTGCCGGCACATGACAGTGCAGCGCACGGGTGCGCGCTGCAGTGCGGTATCGATGCGCGAGATCGGAAGAAGCAGGAAGAAGGAGGAAGGTGGCATCGCAGGTACATGCGTTGCTGCGGATGCGTGCATGGAAGACGCGTTGCGGCGCGCTTTCATGGCGCGCAGTTGTTCACCATCGCACCATTCATCCACGGAGAAACCACCATGCGAACACGTTTCCTGACCGTTGCGCTTGCCAGCGCGCTTCTCAGCCTCGGCATGAGCACGGCCATGGCGCAGACAACCACCGCCCCGCTCGATAACCAGGAGTCCAGCAACCCGACCAAGGCTCCAGGCAAGCGCACGGACCCGCCGTCTTCCACGGCAGACCGCACGGCCAATACGCCCATGGCAGGCAGCGAGGCTACACCGGCCGCAGGCGGGAGCGATACCGACAAGCCGATACACAAGAACAAGAAGCCACGCCACCACAAGCAGGCGAAGCCGCCGGGCGGGAGCAACAGTGCGGGCGATATGTCGCATTCCGGCGTGCAACATGGCGGCAACGATGCAGCAACCACCACCGGCAATTCACAGCCGGGTTCGTCCAAGTCGGGTCAATAACGCGGGAGGGTTGCCATGACGATGTCGCACACCCGAGTCCTATCAACGGGGCCGCGCACGCGGGCGGAAACCGAGCCCGCGCCGCGTCAACGTGCCCCCGCACCACACGAGCGCCGCCACCACGAGCATCCGGGCGAGCGCACACAAGCGCATCCGCGCTAGAACGTCAGCGCGGACGCATTGTGTTGGGAAGGCCTGAGCGTACTGAGAGTCTTCAGGCCGCCATGCTGGCGGCCGCGTTGCTCTGGTAGAGGTCGAGGCGGTTGTAGAGCGTCTTCAGGCTCACGCCGAGGGTCTTGGCAGTCTGGCGCTTGTCACCGTGGAAGTGCTCCAGCGTGGCGAGAATCATCGCGCGCTGTGCATCGGCCAGCGTCACGCCCACCGACAGGTTCAGCACGCCTTCCTTCACGGTCGGGCCGCCCGGTCGTCCGGGGCCACGTGTGGGCGACATCGGGTTGTCCAGTTCCACCGTCTTCTCGCCGAGGATGTAGCCACGCTGCACGGCATTGCGCAGTTCGCGCACATTGCCGGGCCATGCGTGGTTGCGTAGCGTAGCGAGCGCGGTGCGCGAGAACACCTTGTCGGTCTGGTGCGCCGCGTTGAATTGCGCGAGAAAGTGCTGGGCCAGTTCTTCGATGTCGTCGTCACGCTCGCGCAGGGGCGGCACATGCAGGGGCACCACGGCCAGGCGGTACATCAGGTCTTCGCGGAAGGCGCCGTCGGCCACCGCTTCCATCAGGTTGCGGTTGGTGGCCGCGATGATGCGCGCGCGGGTCTGGATCGGCTCGGTGCCGCCCACACGCATGAACACGCCAGTCTCCAGCACGCGCAGCAGCTTGACCTGCATCTCGGCCGGCATCTCGGTAATTTCATCAAGGAAGATCGTGCCGCCGCTGGCGTGCTCGAAGTAGCCCGTATGCCGCTGGCCCGCTCCGGTAAAGCTGCCCTTTTCGTGGCCGAAGAGTTCCGACTCGATCAGGTTGGGCGAGATGGCGCCGCAGTTCACGGCAATGAAGGCCTGGTCCGCGCGTGGGCTCATGTCGTGCACGGTTCGCGCGATCAGCTCCTTGCCGGTGCCCGACTCCCCCATGATCAACACGGTGGCCAGCGTGCCCGAGACCTTGCCGATCTGGTGGTATAGCGCACGCATCACCGGCGAACGGCCATAGAGGTGGCCGAAGTCCGGCTGTGCGACGGTGATTGGGGTTTGGGGTGCCGCGCTGGCGGCAGGCTGGTTGGCGGAGGCGTCGGCGAATTCGGTGTCAGCGAATTCGGCGTCGTCGGCCAGGCTCGGGGGGCAGGGCAGCCGCCCGGTGGTCAATGCGCGCTCGTCTGCGAAGGCTTCGCTCAAGGACATGGCTCCCTCGTGTTCAGTCACGACGGGATGTCTGGGCGCGGAGCCCTCCGCTCAGCGGTACGGGCTCCTGAAGGCTTGGCGCGTCGTCATCCCGTCACATTGTGTTGAAAAGTTGAGCCATTATCGGGGCCGTGCGCGCGCGTTGTATGTCGGGCAGGCGCTGACGTTTCGGCCATCCTGTCGGCCAAACGCTGACAAGAATCGGGCCTGAGACGCTTGCGGGGCGCAGATTTCACATCGATATGCGCCGGCCAGGCGGCGTACCGTGTCCATTTGCCCTCGCGGGTGGCGAAGCGTTGGTCGTCTCAACTATGCTGAGGACACCCCGCTCGCCATGGCCCTGCCGCCTGAGTGATGCATCCGATGCTTTTCTTGCACGGGTCGATGTAAAAATTACCGATCTCCGTGTCGGCAAGAGGGCAACAGGGCGGGCTTGCGCTATGCGATTGCCGGCTTGTATTCGTTGGAATACTTTTTGCACCTGCCGCCCGCTTGGACCCCATGGCGACATATGGCGCCATGGGCCCGAGATTGATCGCCGGCCACGGCCGGCTCATCCAACCACATCGAGATGCCACATATCCTGATTGTCGAAGACGATGCCAACGCACGCGCCGCCCTGGGCGAGCTGGTCGGTGCCGAAGGCTTCACCACCGCGCTGGCCGGGTCGCTGCGCGATGCGCGCATTCAGATGTCGCGTCACAGCCCCGATGCCGTGTTGATCGACCTGCTGCTGCCCGACGGCAACGGCATGGACTTGATGGAGGACATCGCGCCGCATTCCGGCACTGAAATCATCGTCATGACCGGCCACGCCAGCGTGGAGACCGCCGTGGAGGCCCTGCGCATGGGCGCGGCGGATTACCTCGTCAAGCCGGTCAACTTCCAGCGGCTGAAGTCGGTGCTGGCGCGCATTCCGCGCCCGGGCGATCTGAAGGCCGAAATCGGCAGCCTGCGTGGCGAGTTGCGCCGCCTTGGCCTGTTCGGGCAGATGCTCGGCAACTCGCAGCCCATGCAGACGCTGTACGACCAGGTCAGCCGCGTGGCGCCCACCGAGGCGACTGTGCTGCTGATCGGGGAATCCGGCACCGGCAAGGAACTGGCCGCGCAGACCATCCACGATCTGAGCCTGCGCCGCAAGCAACCGTTCCTGCCGGTCAACTGCGGCGCCATTTCGCCCAACCTGATCGAATCGGAAATGTTCGGCCACGAGCGCGGCAGCTTTACCGGCGCCGACCGCCAGCACAAGGGCTACTTCGAACGCGCGAATGGCGGCACGCTGTTCCTCGATGAAATTACCGAGATGCCGATCGAGCTGCAGGTGAAGCTGCTGCGCGTGCTGGAGACCGGCGTGTTCATGCGCGTGGGTACCAACCGCGAGATCGACTCCGATGTGCGCGTGATTGCCGCCACCAACCGTGACCCCGAAGAGGCCGTCGCCGACGGCAAGCTGCGGGCGGACCTGTATCACCGCTTGAATGTGTTTCCGCTGCAATTGCCGCCCCTGCGCGAGCGCGGCAAGGATATCGAGTTGCTGGCGCAGCATTTTCTCGACCAGCTCAACGCGCAGAACAACACCAAGAAGGCCTTCCTGCCGCCCGCCATGGAAACACTGCGCGCCTACAACTGGCCCGGCAACGTGCGCGAACTGCGCAACTATGTGCAGCGCGCGTACATCCTGTCTGACGACGCCGGTATCGACACGGCCAATGTGCCGCTGCAGGTATCGAGCACGCAGACCACCTCGAGCTCGTCGCTGACGATTCCGGTCGGCACCTCCCTCGCCAGCGCCGACAAGAAGATCATCCTGGCCACGCTGGAACAATGTGGTGGCGTGAAGAAACGCGCCGCAGAACTGCTCGGCATCAGCCTGAAGACGCTGTACAACCGCCTTGAGGAATACAACAGCGATGGCGGCGGTGACGACGACGCCGGCTCGGGCCGCGCGCATACCACCGAGGCATAGGCACGTAGGCACATCGGCGGTACACGACCTGATGCGGTACGCCGCTTGCTGACCGTGAGGGAACCGCCTCACGGCGGCAAGCTCACCCTACCGCACAGGAGGTTGCCATGCTGCGCTATGCAGTCATCTTTTTCATCATTGCCGTAATTGCGGCGGTGCTCGGCTTCGGCGGGATTGCCGCAGGCGCCGCGAGCATTGCCAAGATTCTGTTCATGATCTTCGTGGTGTTGTTTGTCGTCAGCCTCATCTGGGGCCTGGTGGCGGGGCGAGGATGACGTCGCTCGTTCTCGTTTTTTCCCGATGCCCCCACACCCCCACGCCCTTTTCACTCCACAGGAGCGCTAGCCGATGGAACCGTCGCAAACCAACCCGTTCCCGAAATCCGATGGCAACGGCAACCTGATCCGCGATGACGTGGCGCAAGCGGCCCAACGCGCGAAGGCGACCGCCGCCCAGGCCATCGACCGCACCGCCGACGCGGCTGCCACCGCACTCGACGAGGCCGCCGCCAAGCGCGACCAATGGCGTGCATCGCAGCAGCAGTTCATGGCGGACGCCGTGGACTGCGCGCGCACGCACCCGCTGGCCACCATTGGTCTGGCGTTCGGCGCCGGCTTTCTGCTGAGCCGCTTGCTGGGTGGCCGCAGCGATTAAGCGCTAGGGTCTGTTTACATCCGAAACGCGTGCACGTTGGCCCGAGCGGGGGCCAGATGCGCGAAGGACGCCGACGCAAAGGGTCATTCCCTTTGCAAGGTGTGGCGACAAAGCAGATGGCCCCCGCTCGGGCCAACCCTTCGGGCGAGAGGCAGATGGGCCGCATGGCGTCGTTGCGGCCGGCTTGCTTAGCTGGCTAAGCGGCGCCGTCCGCGCCTAGCCCTGCGACCCATCTGCCCCTCGCGTGCACGCGTTTCGGATGTAAACAGACCCTGGGTTGCGCCTGCCCGCCAGGCTGGCTACGCTCGAAGGCGGCGCGGGCGCTCTATTGCTGTTGCCCGCGCCCGCTTCTTCAAGGGAACCCCATGCGCCTGGCCGCTTTCCTGATCAACCGAGACGTGCTCAAGCGCGCCGCCCAGGTGCTGATGGGCGCCGTGCGGCAGTGGTCTGTGCACCGCGCGGCCAGCAAAGGGGCCGCGCTGTCGTTCTACACACTGTTTTCGATGGCGCCAGTGCTGGTGCTGGTGATTTCCATCGCCGGGCTCTTCTTTGGCGAGCAAGCCGCGCGCGGCGAAATCTTCGGACAGATCGAGGGATTGGTCGGCGCGCAGGGCGCGGCTGCGGTGGAAACCGTGCTGGCCGCCACCAAGCGGTCTGGCCATGGCTTGTTTGCTGCGGCCACGGCGGTGGTGCTGCTGGTGGTAGGCGCCACCACGGCGTTCTCTGAACTTAAAGACAGCCTGGATGAACTCTGGGACGTGCCACCGCGTCAGCAGCCGGGTTTGTGGGGGCTGCTGCGCTCACGCCTGCTGTCGTTCAGCTTGATCCTGGTGCTGGCGTTTTTGCTGCTGGTGTCGCTCATCATCAACGCGGCGCTGGCGGTGGTGGAACGCTTCTGGGGCGCGCTGTGGGCGGGGGCCGGGTTCTTTGCGCCGGTGGCCGAGGCTATCTCGTCGGCGTTTTCCTTTGCCGTGGTGGCGCTGCTGTTTGGCACCATTTTCAAGATGCTGCCCGAGACGCGCGTGGCCTGGCGCGATGTTGCGTTGGGAGCCGCCGTGACAGCGCTGCTGTTTTCCTTGGGCAAGCGATTGATCGGCCTGTATCTGGGCAGCAGCGCCGTCGCGTCGTCGTATGGCGCGGCCGGCTCAGTGGTGGCGCTGATGCTGTGGATCTACTACTCCGCGCAGATCTTCTTCTTCGGTGCGCTTGTCACGCGCCAGTACGCGCTGCTGTTCGGCAGCCGCCAGAACGAAGCCGCAGGGCCAGCCGCGCAGGCGGCCCTGCTGAACCCGGCCTTGGCGGCCAACGCAGCCCAGGGCACTCGCCAGGGCCGCTAGCCATGGCTTCAATTTGGCTTAGTCCCGCGTCAACTGTTCCAGCAGCATCCCGGCCACAAAGGCCAGCCCGATAGTCAGCACGGGGTGCTGACGCACCGAGCCGCTGGCCTGCTCCGACACGTTCGCGTGCAAGGTTTTGAGCTGTTCTGTGCGCCGGTCAAACTGGGTGAGCGCGGTGGAAATGACGCTGGCCAGACGGTCAATGCCCTCGGCGGTGGCATCCTTCACGCGCTGGGCGGTGTGATCGATCTGCGGATGCAGCGTGGTGACGGTCGCGCCGTTGGCGCCATTTGTGCCGTTATTGGTGGGCGGCTTGGGGGTCAGTTCAGTCATGCGGGCCTCCGTGGATGAGGTAAGCATCGCCCACTGACAAGCAACCGCCATGCCCCACCGCACGCCGCCCATCCCGCCCAAAAGAAAAGGGCCACGACTGTGGCCCTCGACACGGTGAGGAACGATCCGACTAGCCAACCGTCACCACGGTTTTGCGCGCTGCCCAGATTTCCGCTTGCAGGGCGAGTGCAGCGAGTGCCTGCAGGCTGTCCTGCGGCAGGGCTTTGATCCGTTTGCGGCGGTCGGCGGCACGCTGCTGACGCGCCGCACGCACGCTTTCCGCATCCAGTTGCCACGCCTTGCGGGTGGTTTCCAGAATGCGTTGCACCGCGGGATCGACAGGGGTTCGACTACGCACGATTTACACTCCTTGCTTCTTTACTTCTTTCCACATCGATTGCACCGGACATCGGTGCCTTCACGACGGCCTCCACAATACGGGAGCTTCATGACAACTTCGATAACACCGTTTCCGAAAGGGTTGTCGGAGCATTCCGACATGGGTTGGTCTCCCCCATCCGGGCGACGGTTCCTAGGGAGTTTCCCCTGCTTGCGGGTCGGGTCAGTTGATCCTAAGCAAGGACGCCGATCGCGTACAATCTCGGCTGCCCTGGGTTGACAGCCCGTTCGGGCGCCCCTTAGGCCGTCAGGATGACCCCGCCGGCCCGCGCACACGGCCTGTGCGCATCCATCCGCATTGTTCACCCTCCCTTTCGGTTTTTGCCCGTGAGTACGCTGCAACAGGAGATCCGGCGCCGCCGGACGTTCGCCATCATTGCCCACCCGGATGCGGGTAAGACCACCCTCACGGAAAAACTGCTGTGGTTCGGCGGCGCCATCCAGATGGCCGGCGCCGTGCGCGCACGCAAGGCCAACCGCCATGCCACCTCCGACTGGATGGAGATGGAAAAGCAGCGCGGCATCTCGGTCACGTCCTCCGTGATGCAGTTTCCGTACCAGAACGAGGGCGGCGACTACATCGTCAACCTGCTCGACACCCCCGGCCACGAAGACTTCTCGGAAGACACGTACCGCACGCTCACCGCGGTCGACTCCGCCGTGATGGTGATCGACTCCGTGAACGGCGTGGAAGCGCAGACCATCAAGCTGCTCAACGTCTGCCGCCTGCGCAGCACACCCATCCTCACGTTCATCAACAAGCTCGACCGCGAGGGCCGCGCGCCCATCGAGCTGCTCGACGAAATCGAAAGCGTGCTGCAGATCCAGTGCGCGCCGATGACGTGGCCGATCGGCATGGGCAAATCGTTCAAGGGCGTGTATCACCTCGTGAACGACACGGTGCAGCTGTTCGATCCGAACGCCGACAGCGAGAAAGGTGCGACCGCCGGCCTGATCCAAGGTCTCGACAACCCCGAGCTGGACCGCGTGCTTGGCTCGCAGGCAGAAGAACTGCGCATCGACATCGAACTCGTGCGCGGTGCCTCGCACACGTTCGACAAAGAGGCGTTCCTGGCCGGCAAGCAGTGTCCGGTGTACTTCGGCTCGGCGGTGAACAACTTCGGTGTGCAGTCGCTGCTCGACGCGCTGGTTGATCAATCGCCAGAGCCGCTGGCGCGCCCGACCGAGACGCGTGAAGTCAAGCCGCTGGAAGAGAAGTTCACCGGCTTCGTCTTCAAGATCCAGGCCAACATGGACCCGAAGCACCGTGACCGCATCGCCTTTGTGCGTGTGTGCTCGGGCCGCTTCGAGCGCGGCATGAAGCTGCTGCAGGTGTCGACCGGCAAGACGGTCGCCATCAACAACGCCATCACCTTCATGGCGCAGGACCGCAACACCACGGAAGAGGCGTTTGCCGGCGACATTATCGGCGTGCCCAACCACGGCACGATCCGCCTGGGCGACGCGTTTACCGAAGGCGAGTCCCTCAAGTTCACGGGCATCCCGTCGTTTGCGCCGGAATTTTTCCGCCGCGCGCGCCTGAACAACCCGCTGCGTCTCAAGCAGTTGCAGAAGGGGCTGCAGCAACTGGCCGAAGAAGGCGCTACGCAGGTGTTCCGCCCCATTGCATCGAATGATCTCGTGCTGGGCGCGGTGGGTATCCTGCAGTTCGACGTGGTCGCGCACCGGCTGGAGCACGAATACGGCGTCGATGCGATTTTCGAACCGCACGAATGCGCCACCGCTCGCTGGCTCAAGGGCAAGCCGGAAGACATCGACAAGCTGATCGACAAGGCCGGCCACAACGTGGCGCTCGATGGCGCCGGTGACTACGTCTACCTGGCGCCGAGCAACGTGAACCTACGGTTGACGCAGGAGCGCTTTCCGGACATCCAGTTCATGGAAACACGGGAAATCGTCTGATCGTCTGAGAGCGATGGACAAAAAGAAACGGGGCCGAGTGCCCCGTTTTTCTTTGGCGTGGTCCACCCCTTTGTGTTTCAGAACGTGTGGTTGATACCCATGCCGAACGCGGTTCGGCTATTCGCTCGCCCCCACAGGTTCTTGCCTTTGTTTCCCGCGCTCAGGTACACGTTGGTCCGCTTGGAAAACGCATACATGGCGCCCAGGCCGAAGAAATTGGCTTTGTAGTCTTGCTGCCGCCCATAGCCGGCACTCAAGGTCCAGACGCCCATCACGTATTTCGCAGCAACCGTGTATGAGCGATTCAAGACGCCGTTTGCCAAGGCTTCGCGATCATAGGCGGCCATCAGTTCGAGCGGGCCGATGGCGTATTTGCCTGCAAGGAAGACGACGAGGTTGTCGACTGGCGTGCGCTCCATGGAGGCCATCAGCGCAAGTGGCCCGCTGTTGTACAGCAGCGCGCCGGACAGGCTATGCGTCTTGTCGCCGTCCAGCCTTTCCACGCCGTACGACAAGTGCGTTGTGACGCCGCCGAACGATGGTGAATCGTAGAAGACCCCATTGTTCAGCCGCGCAAAGCTGACGCCCGTGGCGCTGAAATTCGGGTCGGCGGCGGCGCTGGCGTGCCACAACCACCAGGCGGGCGATGCGATGGTGTCGTAGTTGACCCAGGGGTCGAAATGCCAATCCTCCTGCCGCAGCGACGTGAGCGCGCGGCCAAACCGCACATGCCCGAAAGCGCCTTTCAAACCGACGGTGGATTCGCCGCCGAAGAACGATTTGCTGTCGTCCAGCGCACCGGTGTCCATGTGGAAGCGAGACGATAGGTTGAACGTGGCGGCCAGCCCGCTGCCGAGGTCTTCAGTGCCGGTCAGCGCCACATGGCTTCGGCTGATGCCGCCAACGTGCGTCGTATCGTCATCGCCGTGGAAGAGGCCGACATCCAGCGTGCCGGACAAGGTGATGGACGACTGCGCATGCAGCGGCATGGAAAAGGACGCCAGCGCGGCCAACGTCGCGAGGCGGTAGTGGGGCGTTGTTGTTGTCATGGTGGTCTCCTCGTATTCGGCCAATGGTGTTGGCTCTGCTCGGTACGGATGTATAGGTGTGAGCCTCCCTTCAGGCGTGTACTGCAAGCCTGGTCAGAACGTTGGTGGACGGAATACGAAGGGCGGGGAGCGCCGTTCCGAGTTTCAGTTGCGCCGCGGTGGCAAGGCGATCGCGCGTCCGGAATACGGCGGGGTCGGCGCGCCAGCGTGAAGCGCTGCGAACGCGGCAATGCGCTCCGCGACATCCGCATCAAATGGTGTGGAAGCTGGGCCGCGCGTGTCGACGTGCAACAGCATCTGCTCGCTGATGGCGACGGCGTCTTCTCTGTCGTCGGCAAACATCTCCAGATACAGCTGGATGCGCTTGGCATCGTGCGCAACCACGCGCGCATCCACACGCACCTGCGCGCCTTGCTTGATCTCGCGCAGATAGTGGATGTGGCTCTCCAGCGTATAGATGGAGCGCTGGCGCGCACGCCGCACCGCATCGGTGAGCCCAATCCGGTCGATGAACGCATCCACGGCGAAGCTGAAGATCAGCAGATAGAACGCGTCGCGCAGGTGGCCGTTGTAGTCCACCCATTCCGCGCGCACGGTGTCATGGTGGACGGTCGTGTGGGACATGTCGTCAGGCCTCGAACGGCATGCCGTGGCGTGCCTTGACGCGGGTGATGGCGTCGATGACTTCGATGATGCACTCGTCGCGATAGTGCTCCAGTAATTTGATGCTGCGCCCGGCTTGCTGCTCGGTGGTGCCCGCAACAACACGGTCGATCAAGGTGTCGGTCAACTCGGGCGCAATCAGCTTGGTCCATGGCAGTTCGAGCGCGGGGCCAAACTGCTGCATGAAGTGACGCATGCCGGCATCGCCGCCCGCCAGTGTGTACGTGAGGAAGGTGCCCATGAACGACCAGCGGATACCCGCGCCAAAGCGGATGGCGTCGTCAATTTCGCCCGTTGTGGCCACGCCGTCGTTGACGAGATGCAGCGCCTCACGCCAGAGCGCTTCCAGCAGCCGGTCGGCGATGAAGCCCGGCACTTCCTTGCGAACCTGCAGCGGGCGCATGCCGAGTGCGCGGTAGATCTGCAAGGCCGCGTCGATGGTCTCGGGCGCGGTGTGTTTGCCGCCGAGTACTTCCACGAGCGGCAGCAGATACACCGGGTTGAACGGGTGACCGACGATGCAGCGCTCCGGGTGCGTGGCGTGTGCATAGAAATCGCTCGGCAGCAGCCCGGACGTGGATGACGCGATGATGGCCTCGGGTTTGGCAGCGCCGCTAATCTGCGCGTGTAACTCCAACTTCAGCGATTCGCGCTCGGGCGCGCTTTCCTGGATGAAGTCAGCGTCTTTGACGCACGCTTCGATGGTGGTGAAGAAGCGCAAGCGATCCGGCGATGCGCCGGGCTTCAAACCAACGCGTTCGAGCGCGGGCCACGCGTTGGCGATGTTGTCGCGTAGGCGTTGTTCCGCGCCGTCAGCCGGGTCCCAGACGTGCACGTCGAGCCCATGGGCCAGCGCGCGCGCGACCCAGCCGCTACCAATGACGCCGGTGCCGATGGCGGCGAATGTCTTGATCGTGGTGAGGACGGTCATCTCGTATGTGGTGCGTGAGGGTGGCGATGGGTCAGGCGAACTCGGCGCGCGTCTGCGCCTGCTTGTCGAGCAGGCGTTCGCCGCGCGGCGGCAGGCCGAGCTTGCGACGGCCTTCGGCGGGCGTGAGCACGCGGCCGCCCAGTCGCTCGATGATTTCGCGTGCACGTTGCACCAGCGAGCCATTGGATGCCGGTACGCCGCGGTCCAGCCACAGGTTGTCTTCCAGGCCCACGCGCACGTGGCCACCCAGCAGCATCGCCTGCGCGACCATTGGCATCTGCATGCGGCCGATGCCGAAGCCGGCCCAGTGCGCACCGGGTGGCAGGTTGTCGACCATCGCCTTCAGGGTGCCCGTGTCAGCCGGTGCGCCCCAGGGAATGCCCATGCAAAGCTGGAACAGCGGGGGTGCATCGAGCAGCCCTTCCTTCAGCAATTGCTTGGCGAACCACAGGTGGCCGGTGTCGAAGATTTCCAGCTCGGGCTTCACGCCCAATTCCTGGATGCGCTTGGCGCCTGCGCGTAGTTGTGCGGGGGTGGAGACGTAAATGAAGTCACCGTCTCCAAAGTTGAGCGTGCCGCAATCGAGCGTGCAGATTTCCGGCAGCAGGTCCTCCACATGCGCGAGGCGGGTGAGGCCGCCCACCAGATCGGTGCCCTGGCCGAAGCGCATTGGGTCTTCACCCGGGCCGATTTCGAGGTCGCCGCCCATGCCGGCGGTCAGGTTGATGATGACGTCGGTATCGGCCGAGCGGATGCGGTCGACCACTTCGCGATACAGGTTCGGGTCTCGGCTGCCGCGCCCGGTTTGCGGGTCACGCACATGGCAATGTGCAACGGTGGCGCCGGCCTTGGCGGCTTCGATGGCAGCGTCGGCAATCTGCTTGGGGGTAACGGGAATGGCAGGGTGCTTGCCAACAGTGTCGCCGGCACCCGTGACAGCGCACGTCACAATGACTTCGAGGTTCATGCTTTTGCCTCTTCAGAAAGGTTGAAATGCGTCTTGTGGCCGCTTACAGGCCGAGCGACTTTTTGACGGCGGGCAGGCCCTCTGCGCCGTCGTAGGTTTTGACGCCCGACAGCCATGCCTCCAGCGCTTGCGGGTTGCTGCGCAGGTACGCGCGTGCAGCATCAGCGGGCCGGGCCTTGTTCATGACGGCCTGCATCAACTGGTTTTCCATGTCGGTGGTGAAGCGTAGGTTTGCGATGAGCTTGCCGGCGTTCGGACAGCGTTGCAGGTAGTCGGGCGCGGTCAACGTGTAGACGCGCGATTCACCAAAGTTGGGCCCGAACACGTCGTCGCCGCCCGTCAGATAGTTCATGCGCAACATCAGGTTCATCGCATGCGGTTCCCAGCCGAGGAACACGACCCACTTCTTCTCACGCACGGCGCGCTGCACCGTCACCAGCATGCCGGCCTCGCTGGATTCGACCAGCTTGAAGCCGCCCAGCCCGTACTGGTTGGCGTCGATCATCTTCTGGATCTTGGCGTTGGCGCTGCTGCCTTTTTCGATGCCGTAGATCTTGCCGTCCAGCTCGGTGCGGTACTTGGCGATATCGCTGAACGACTGCAGGCCCGCCTGATGCGTATAGCTGGGCACGGCCAGCGTGGCCTTGGCGCCGGACAGGTTCGGCGTGTCGATCTGGTGGATGGATTGCGAATCGAGGAAGGGCTTGATCTGCGCCTGCTGCATTGGCCACCAGTATCCGAGCGATACATCGATCTGTTTGCTTTTCAGCCCCGCAAACGAGATGGGCACCGACGAAATGGTGGTGCTCGGCTTGTAGCCCAGCCCATCGAACAGCAAGGAGGCGAGCGCGGTGGTGAGCGTGATGTCGGTCCAGCCGATGTCAGAAAAGCGCACCGCCCGGCAGGCGGCCGGTTCTTGCGCGGCGCTCGGCAGCGGCACGGCCATCACGGCAATCAACGCTGCGCCGGCGGCGATCTTCAGGCTTGGTTTCATGGTGTCTCCCCATTCTTGTTGTGGGTGGGTGTGCCGCAACGCGGGCACCCCATGGGCACCAAAGTACCGAACCGCATGCCGGGCCAAGCGACCTCACGCGACATGTTCTGGCCTGTGAGCGACACTGCGTGAAAACCATGAGAGGCCAGACACTTCAATGCGCACAAGCCTTCTGGAACAATGAAATGCCATGTCGGCTTGCCTGCATGCGCCAATTCTTATTCTTGCCATCGACGATGACGGAAGCGTTCCATTTCCTGCTGCTGCCGGGGTTTTCGGCGCTGGGGTGTATGTCGGCCATCGAGCCGTTGCGCGTTGCCAACCGCTTCCGCCCGGCGCTCTATCACTGGCATCTACTGAGCGTGGATGGCGACAGCGTGGTCGCCAGCAATGGCGTGCCGTTTGCTATTGAAGCCGCGTTCGCGCAGATCGGCCCCGTGAGCAACGTCTTTGTGATTGCGGGGTTTGATCCGCTGGCCTGCTACACGCGGGAACTGGGTGAATGGCTGCGCGCGCAGCAGCAGGCAGGCGCTGCCATCGGCGGCATCGATACGGGCACCTTTGTTCTGGCGGAAGCGGGGTTGCTCGCGCCCACGGATGCACCGACCCTGCACTGGGAAGCGCTGGCCGCATTTCGGGAGCGCTATCCCGCGCTGAAACCTACGGACGAACTGTTCGCGATTGGCGCGCGCTTGATGACCTGTGCCGGAGGCACTGCATCGATCGACATGATGCTCGACCTGATCGGCCAGCAGCACGGCGCCGATTTGGCCGCGATGATCTCCGAACAATTTGTGGTGGACCGCATTCGGCAGCGCTCAGACCATCAGCGGTTGGAAATTGCTGCGCGTTACGGTGTGCACAACCGTAAGTTGATTCAGGTGATTGGTTTGATGCAGCAGCATGTGGAAACGCCGCTTGCTTCTGATGCGCTGGCCAGCGCCGTCAACATCACCCGTCGCCAGTTGGAGCGATTGTTCAGTGGACTGCTGCGGCAGACGCCGGCGCGCTTCTACATGCAGCTGCGGCTGGAGCGTGCGCGCGAACTCGTGCAGCAAACGGAGATGACGATTACCGCGGTGTGCGTCGCATGCGGGTTTGAATCTCCATCGCATTTTTCGCGGGCGTATCGGCAGCAGTTCGGTTGCAGCCCGCGTGAAGATCGGCAGCCGGTGTGAGCGTTAGCGGGCGGTGTCGTCTGATATACGGGCGCGCTGTATCCGCACCCGCACCGCATCCAACCCTTTGCCCACATCCAGCACCGCATCGTCCGCAAACACGCCTTGCGCCAGCCGTGCCAATGCGCCGCCGCCGGGCACTTCCACCGCCATGCGCGCGCCGCGCTCCAGCGCATGCCGCAGCGTGTCATGCCACAGTACGGGCCGTGCCATGTTCCAGGCCAGATCTTCGGCGATGACGTTAGCGCGGAAGAGCGCCCGCGCGCGGCTGCTGCTCACGTAGGTGATCTGCGGCGTGTGGGAGGTGACTTTTGCAGCGGCAGCGGCCAGCTCGGCGGCCTGCGCGTCGAGCAATGGACAGTGCGACGGCACCGGCATGCACAGCCGCGTCGTCTTCGATACCCCCTCGGCTTGCGCGCGTGCCACCACCTGCGCGAGTGCCGCATCGTTGCCAGCCACGACGATCTGCCGCTCGGCATTCAGGTTGGCGACGTAGGCGGGGGTCGTTACGGAGTTGACCTGCGCAACGATGCCGCTGACCTGCGGCTCTCCCAACCCGACGATGGCCACCATGCCGTAACCGCTCGGGTAGGCGTCTTCCATGAGCTGCGCGCGCAGGCGGACGAGCCGCAGTGCATCGCTGAAGTCGAGCACACCCGCCATCACCGCTGCTGGCCATGCGCCGATCGACAAGCCGGTCACCATGTCGGGCGCTGCGTCTTGATGAACGAGTGTTCGCGCCACGGCCACACTCGCAATCAGCAGGCTGAGTTGCACGGCAACGGTGGAGCGCAGCGCGTCTGCTGTGTCTAGCGTGAGTGGATCGATGCAGAGCACGTCGCCCGCTTCATCGAGGGTTTGCGCGGCTGCCGCATCCGGCGGTAGGGCATGCAGCATGCCGACGCGCTGGCTGCCCTGACCAGGAAACATGAACAGGATGCTCATGCGCACGCGCTCCAGGGGTCGGCGACGAGGCGAGGGCCGTGATCGGTCTTGAGCATCGTCTGGCGTGGCGAGGTGAGCCACTCGCGCAGCGCAAAGCCGCCGTGGCCGGTGTCGATCTGCAGGTCGACGCGGCATTCGGCTTCGTTCAATAGGTGCGCGAGGTGATCGCGTTGCTCGATCGATGGGGCCTGCGGCATACGGACGACGAGATCGAGATCGCTCTCCGCATGGAGCACGGGCACGCCGCTGGCGAGCGCAAAGCCCGCGCCGCCGGTCGGGCCCCACGCCCATCCGAGTGCGTTGAGCGTGGGCGCCAGCGTGCGCAACGTGCGGAGTGCGGCCAAGGGTGTGTCGTACGCGATGTCCATGACGTTGGCTGCCAGGGCTTCCGGCGTGACTGCGCGCGTGATGGCGCTGGCGGGGACACTGGCTGCACAGCGCTCGCTGCGTACGCTGCCGCGCAGGCCCAGCGGAATCGAGCCATCCGGCCCGCGCGGCGCCCGGCGCACGACGACCGGCGCGCCTTGCAGGCAAGCGGCGATCGCCCAATCCGGCAGCGGTGCGTCACCTGCCGCTGTGGGCATGTCCGACACCCACAGCAGATCGTGCGCGCGCAGCATCGGATGTGTCATCGCACCAGAGCCTGCGTTGCCAGGAACAGGATCGATGGCCCGAGCAGGCAACCCAGGCCCGTGTGGAACGTGGCCACCAGCGCCCCGTAGGGCACCAGGCGACGATCCGTAGCGGCCAGCCCTGCCGATACGCCGCTGACGGTACCCGCCAGCCCGCCGAACACCATCGCGGCGCGCGGGTTGTTCAGGCCCAGTGCCTTTGCCGCGAACGGTGTGCCGACCATCACGAGGATCGCCTTGATGAGGCCCGTGGCAATCGACAGGGCCATCACGTCGGAGCTTGCGCCCAGCGCTGCGCCCGTCACCGGGCCGACGATGTACGTGACCGCACCGGCGCCGATGGTGGTCATGCTCACCGCATCCGTGTAGCCGAATGCACGCGCCACGCAGGCCCCGACGATGAACGGCAGGATCGTGCCCAGCAGCAGCGACACGGCACCGATCAACCCAGCCTTGCGTGCTTCGGTCACCTGCACCTCAAAGGCGGTGGCCACGATGGCGAAATCGCGCAGCATGGCGCCACCCATCAGGCCGATACCGCCGAAGAGCTTCAGGTCGGCCAGGCCGCGTTCACCGCCGGTCTGCATGCCGCCCCAGTAGGCCAGCACCAGCCCGATCATGATGGCGATGGCCGAGCCGTGTACGCGGCCGAAGGTGAGCTTTTTCGACAGCCACATCGATAGGCCCATGACGATGCCGACCAGCGCAAACGCCGCAACCAGCCCGTTGTGCTGCAGAATTTTTTCTAGCATTGACAGCATGGTGGGTCTCCTCAGGCGCTGGCTTGTTCGGTTTCGGACAGCGGCGGCAGGGGTTGCCGGTCTTCTGCGCTGCCGGTGCGGTTGATGAGGGCGATGCAGATGCCGCACACCACCACCGCGCCAATTGCGCCGAGCAGTGCGACGGGGCCGCCGCGCATGGCGGTCACCACGTTTTGTGTGGCGGCCATGGCGACCACCACGGGGATGTACATGGCGCCCCAGAAGGAGACGCCGGCCTCGGTGGCGGCGGGCATCAGGCCGCGCTTGTGTAGATAGAGGCGCGCGAAGATGAGCAGCAGCATGGCGATGCCAACACCGCCTACGTTCGCTTTGACGCCGATGGCCTGGCCGAGTAAATCGCCCAGGAAGAGGCCGGCTATGTGGCATAGCGCCAGCAGGGTTGTACCGTAGATGATCATGGTTTTGTCTCCTGTTCTTGGTGAACTTTGCGGCGGTTGTTTTGCCGTCTGGTTTTTTGTTGGTGGTGCATCCCTTGTTTCACCCCCTGCCGGGGGCGACTCACTTTCTTTGTCTTGCCAAAGAAAGTAAGCAAAGAAAGGCGCGCCCGAGATGGCGAAAGACTCCTTGAATTTCCGTCGCAGGGAGGGAAGGGAGGCAAACTCGCTTCGCTCAAACAGGCCTCCCTTCTTTTTCCTCCCTGCAACAGAAATTCAAGGCGCCATCTAGGGCAGGTACGTCAACGGCCAAACCGTCGTGGCGCATGTGGGGGCGCCGGGTTATCTCCTGTTTGGTTTGTTAAGCATTCCACTGCGCGCGCAGGCGCTTGCGCACTGCCGCGGAGGCGCTGCGCAACGGCGCGCCGAGTCGGCTCTCCAAACCGCGCGACGGATCGGCTTCGATGTCGGCCAGCGCTGCTGCGAGTGCGGTCTGTACGGTGTCGATGTCGCTGGCTTCGGGGGCGTCTGCCGATTTGATCTTCAGCAGCTTCCACAGCAGGCCGAGCGATGCAAAGCTGGCGATGTCGTAGGCCATGGGTGGGATCTCCTGCGCGAGGCGTTCCAGGTCGGCCACCGAGCGCAGCGTGACGCGTGCTGCTGCTGCCTTGCCCATGGCATGCACCATCACTTCCGCGTCGTCGAGTGCGATCAGGCGGTTGGCTTGGTAGCCGTGTGCGAGCAATGCGCCCGACATGGCGCGGCCGACGATCAGGCCGATGACGGGGTGGCCGGCCAGTCGTGCGGTGGCGTAGGCGTCTGCTGCTGCGGCGAGTGCCAAGTGGATGCCGTAGGCCTCTTCGCGGCGCCCATAGGCTTGGCTGGCGACGTCGATGACGGCGACGATAGCGCGCTTCTGATCGCTACCGGCATCTGCTGCCACGACATCGTGCACGGCACGCGCGAGCTGCCACCCTTCGACGAGGCCGACTTCACCATTGCGTGCGCGGGGGAAGCGGTTTTCGGCATCGGGCACAACGGCGATGTAGCGCGCGGGTTGGTCGGCGAGGGTGCCATCCACGACTTGCAGGGTGCTGCCGTAACCGGCGACGGGCGTGCCGTTGGCGAGCGCGCGCATCCAGGTGGTGCCGCGCGTGGAAAGTGGGGTCTGGCTCATGCTCGATCCTTTGCTGCGTGCGTTCCGTAGCGCGTGCGCACATCTTCGGCGGTGACTTGGCGCGTGGTGTCGACGGCGGCGAGGCGATCGAGGTACAGGTCGATCTGTTCGCTGCGCTGGTGCTTGGGTGCGCCGGCGCGCAGCCACTCGATGACTTGCGCACGGATGGCGATGGAATCGTCTTCGATGCAGACATCGGCCAGGCCCGTCGCGGTGCGTTGCTCGCCGCCGGTCAGGCTCCAGATGAAGGGGCGGTCGCGCGAGTCGTATTCCTCAATACCGGCTTCCTGTTCGATCACCTGCGGGCCGTTGAGGCCGAGGCGCGCTTCACGCGTCATCAGCAGGTAGCTGCACAGGCCGGCAGCGATGCTCATGCCGCCAAAGCAGCCGACGACACCTGCGGTAATGCCGATGACCGGGCCGTACTCGCGCAGCGCTCGGATGCCTGCGTGGATTTCGGCAATGGCCGCCAAGCCAAGGTTGGCTTCCTGCAGCCGCACACCACCGGTCTCAAAGACGATGACGGCGCGGGTGGCAATGCCGTTGCGGTTGTCTTCCGCTGCCAGCTCCAGCGCGCCGGCGATCTTGGCGCCGGACACCTCGCCCATGCTGCCGCCCTGGAAGGCGCCTTCAATGGCGAGCACCACAGCGGGCTGTCCGCCCAGCGTGCCGCGCGCCACGACCACGCCATCGTCGGCTTGCGTGACGATGCCCTGGCGCGGCAGCCACGGAGATGTCAGTTGCTCGAACGGATCGAGCAACTCGCGGAAGGTGCCGGGGTCGAGCAGGGCGATGGCGCGGCGGCGCGCATCGCGTTCGATAAAGCTGTCGCGTTCAATCGGGTTGCGTGACATGGCTTCTCCTTACGACTGTTGAAGCGCTTCAAGCGCTTGCTCAAGCCGCAACCGCACCACGGCCGGTGTCGCGCCGAAGTCGTTGATGGTGATCTTGGCGGCAGGCCATGGATGCGAGCCGAACACGCGCGCAAGCTGCGCCTGCCACGTGGCGCTCATGCCGTTGACAGAGGTGGTGATGGCCACGTCGATCTGGCCGGCGTTGCCGGGGGTCAGCAGCACTTCCAGGTCGCCAGAGCCGACCACGCCAGCATATGCACGGCGGCCGGCGGGTGCGCCGCCGGTGAATTGGAAATCAAGTTGCTCCATGTTCGGTTTCCTGATGAGCGGATGCGATGTCGGATGCGTGCGCATGTTCGTGTACATGCGCGGGCAGGCGGTCGAGGAATAGCGTGGCGGCCAGCAGATCGGCGGCACCGCCGGGAGACACGTGCAGTGCCAGCATGTCTTGTTCGAGCAAGCGGAAAGCGCGGCGGCCCTGCGACGTGGCAAGACCACCTTCCACGCGTACCGTTGCCGCCCCGGTTTGCACGACGCGCAATGCATCAGCACCACCGCGTGCGAGCACGCAGGTGTCGTCCAGCGTGGCCATGATGGCCAGCAGGGCATCCACGCGTGCGTGGTCTTCGCGCAGGCCTGCCGCGCGTGCTTGGTGCAGCGCAGGCAATGCCACCTTGATCGCGTGCGGAAAGCCTGCGCACGCTTGGCCCTTGGCTCCGCCGACGCCGTAGTGGTTGCATGCGCGTTCGCCCTTGTGGCCGGTGGAGACGGGCGCGAAGCGGTCGGGGATGTTGGCTAGGCGTGCGGCGCGACTCGCCACAGCGGCTGCCTCCAACGCATGCGGCGCTTGCGCGGCCGCCGTCACCAGCAGGCCGAGCGCCCAGATGGCGCCACGGTGCGTGTTGATGCCACCGGTGGCGTCGAGCATGGCCGCCTCGCCGTCGCGGCCCAGACGACCGATGCGTTCGCGCAGCGCCAGCGGCGAGTCAATCTGCGCGCCGGCCAGCGCCATGGCTTCAAACGCAGGGCGCAGGGTTTGGGCCGAATGCACCATCAGCGTCCAGTCGAGGTCGTGATGCGCGCCGTTGCTACGCACATCCACGAGACCGGGTTTGGGCGATAGCGTCACCTCGTCGATGAGGGCAGATTCCACGAGCGCTGCAAGCCTGCGTGCACGCGCTTTTGGGCTGGCGGGCAGGGGCCGGTTCAGGGTCTTTTCCATTACCAGCTCCGGAAGCGTGCAGGCGGGTCGTACAGGCCGCCGGACCATTCCACCAGGTCGGCGATGCTCTTGGCGGCGAGCAGCTCGCGGCTGGCATCGCTGCGGCGCACGTCGAGGTCTTCTGGCAAGGCGATCAGGCCATCGCGGCGCATCTGCTCGGTTTTGGACGGATCGTGCCGCAGGCCGATGGAGGTGACGCCGGCCACCGCCGCGATCATCGCGCGCCGCTCTTCCAGCGAGCGCGCCTTGTAGAGATAGGCAATGCCGTCTTCGGTCAGCAGGTGGGTAACGTCGTCGCCGTAGATCATGACGGGCGCGAGCGGCATGCCGCTTTGCTTGGCGACCGACACGGCATCGAGCGTATCGACAAAGGTCGGCTTGCCGCCTTCCTGGAAGGTTTCGACCATCTGCACGACGAGCTTCTTGCCGCGTTCCAGCATCGTCACGGGCTCCGTCATGTCGAGCCACGCGGGCGTGGCATGACGGCGGCCGCGCGGGTCGTGGCCCATGTTGGGCGCGCCGCCAAAGCCAGCCAGGCGGCCGCGCGTGACGGTGGACGAATGTCCGTCACCATCCACCTGCAGCGTCGCGCCGATGAAGAGATCCACCGCGTACTGCCCGGCCAACTGACACAGCATGCGGTTCGAGCGCAACGAGCCGTCGCGCCCGGTGAAGAACACATCGGGGCGCGCGGCCACGTAGCGTTCCATGCCCAGCTCGGTGCCAAAGCAATGCACGCTTTCCACCCAACCCGATTCGATGGCGGGGATCAACGTCGGGTGCGGGTTGAGTGTCCAGTTGCGGCAGATCTTGCCCTTGAGGCCAAGGCGTTCACCATACGTCGGCAGGATCAGCTCGATGGCGGCGGTATTGAAGCCGATGCCGTGGTTGAGTGACTGCACGTTGTGCCGCTGGTAGATGCCACGAATGGCCATCATCGCCATCAGCACGTGCACGGGCTTGATGAGGCGCGGGTCACGCGTGAACAGCGGCTCGATGTAGAACGGCTTGTCGGCCTGCACGATGAAGTCGACCCACGAGCCGGGAATATCGACGCGCGGCAGGTCCGCCGGGTCATCGACGATCTCGTTGACCTGCACGATGACGATGCCATCCGAGAATGCGGCGGGCTCGACCAGCGCGGGCGTGTCTTCCGTGCTCGGGCCGGTGTAGATGTTGCCCTGGCGGTCGGCCTTGAAACCGGCCACCAGCGACACGTTAGGGATCAGGTCCACCACCAGTCGCGCATACAGCTCGATGTAGGTGTGGATGGCGCCAACTTCCAGCAGCCCGTCGGCCAGCAACTGGCTGATGCGCAGGCTCTGCGGCCCTGCAAACGAGAAGTCGAGCTTGTGCGCGATGCCGGCTTCGAATAGGTCCAGGTGCTCTGCGCGGCTCACGCTCGGCATGATCATGTGCAGATCGTGCAGGCGCTCGGGGTTCACCTTGGCCAGCGAGCGCGAGAGGAAATCCGCCTGCTTCTGGTTGTTGCCCTCCAGCACGACACGGTCGCCCGGGGCGAGCAGCGCTTCCAGCGCGGCGACGATATCGCTGGTGGGGATGACCTTGCCGTTGGCGATGCGTTGGGCGGCGGTCAGGCGGCGTTCCTTTTCATCGCGCCGCCGCCGCCACTGGGGCGGGATGGGTGCATTGACCCCGTTTGCCGATTGGGTGGGCATCGGTTGCATGGGTGGCGTCTCCAGCCGTGTTTGATTTGATGCCCTGTACCGTAGGCCGGAAAAAGGTGCACTTCAATCAACCTAGGCGCGGTTTCATTAACTTGAAGTTAATGAAACAATGGGTAAATCTGATAGCAGCGCACCCACAGAACGTGCGCGGAGGAGACCCTGCCGTGGCAATCGATGAAGACATCACCCTGAAGAAGCTGGAGGTGTTCCAGTCCTTCATGACGCTGGGCAACATGGCGCGCGTGTCCGAAGCACTCGGGCAAAGCACGGTGAGCGTGCACCGCGCGCTGCATTCATTGGAAGAGGGACTGCGCTGCCCGCTATTCAAGCGCGACGGCCGCAAGCTGATCCCGCTGTCCACCGCCTACGTGTTTGCCGAGCATGTGGAACGCATCCTGGCCGAATGCGAAGCCGGTGTGCGCCGCACGCGCGAGGCGGCGGGGTTTTCGTCGACGACGCTGAAGATCGGTGGGCTCTATTCGATGACGGTCGGCACCCTACCGCGCATTTTTGCGGGCCTGAAGACGCGCCGCTCCGCACTCGACATCGAACTCACGCTGGGTTCGAACCGCAGCCTGCTGGCCAAACTGGAAGACGGCCAACTCGACGCAATCGTCATTGCACTGGGTGAGCCGCTGCGCAATCCCGATCTGCTGACCGTGCCGATGTTCGATGACGAGATTCTCTTTGCCGCGCCGCTCGCCTCCCCGTATGCCGCATCGGCGGAGATCGACTTGCAGACGGTACGCAATGAAAAATTCGTCGCACTCGGCGATGACTTCGCCACGTACCACGACTTCATGGCCGCCTTCGACAAGGCCGGCTTTGCTCCGCAGATCGCGCTGCGCGTGGGCGATATCTTTTCGCTGATGAACCTTGTGAGCGGCGGTATCGGCTATGCGCTGCTGCCGCGCCGTGTGGCGGATTTCAGCCCCAAGGTGCAGCTGGTTCCGCTGGCGGCGCGCTATGCGGTCAGCCAGCACATCGTGCTGGTGATGCAGCGGAATCGGGAGCGGGATCCGAATCTGTTGGCGTTGTCGGCGGAGTGCAGGTTGTTGGGCGCGCGGTGAGCTGCAATCTCCGACTGCTATTGCCGCAAGCCAAACAACCCCTGCCAGAACGACTCGAACGCACTGGTGTGCCGCTGGGGCGTCGTCGCTTCGTCAGCCTTTGACCCCAACGCTTCATCGGAGGTTGCGGTCGCCTCGGTGTCAGGCGCGTCTGCAACCGACACACTCGCTCGCCGTGCCTCCTGCATCGCCCACACGCTATCCGCGATGCGCGCAGCCAGTTCCGTCTCGCAATCCCGGCCGAGCAGCACGCCGAATAGCGTGTCGCGGTTGTGGCCGTCGTCTGCAAAGCGCATGGCGATGGCGACCATCTTCTCGTAGTGCTCTTGCGCAATGCGCTCACGTTCGCGTTGCGCTTCGCGCTCCTGGGCTTCCTGCGCTTCGCGTTCGGCTTGCCAGCGCTGCATTTCTTGCGCGAAGACTTCGTCGTACACGCGGCGCTGTTCGGCGTCAGAGAGGATGGCGTAGGCCTCGCGGATTTCCTGGAACGCCGCATACGCTTCGGCTTCGCGGCCAGGGTTGCGGTCGGGGTGCCACTTCATCGCGGCGCGGCGGTAGGCGCGCTTGATTTCGTCCAAAGTCGCGTCCGGCTGTACGCCGAGGGTCGCGTAGATGGTCGTCATGGGAGGGGGCGGCTGCCGGGGGAAGGGCCATCCTAGCATGGGGGTGTAGGCGCCCGATGGCTAATGGTCCATGCGGATGTATCGACGGCGCAGGCGCTCATCTCTTCGAATGAGTCGTGTTGACCCCGCGTCGCTGCGCAGCGCATGCTGCCATGGAGTTGTCACTCTTGGGGGTGCGTGCCGTGGCAACGAAGTCATCCGGCTTTTCTAAAGCAGTCGCCTGCCGGCACGGTGGTTCAGAAGGCCGCGACCAGACGCTGCTGTATTTCGGTTGCCTGACCCTGTTCATTACGCTGGCGACACCGGCCGGTTATCTGGTGGATATCCAGACGTCGTATCTGCTCAAGAACCAGTTGCATGCTACGGCGGCGCAGATTGCGATGTTTCGGTTGGTGACGGGCATCCCGGTGTACGTCGCTTTTGTGTTTGGCCTTGCGCGTGACCAATGGAATCCGCTGGGATTGCGCGATCGCGGTTTCTTTCTGTTGTTCGCACCGGCCACTGCGGCGGCGCTCATCGGGATGGCATTGTCGGGGCTCTCGTACCCGGCGTTGATGGTGGGGATGCTGCTGGCCATGCTGTCGTCCCGATTTGTCGCCGCGGCGTATCAGGGCTTGATTGCACTGGTGGGCCAGGAGAAGCGCATGTCGGGGCGGCTGAGCGCACTGCTGAACGTGGTCAGCACGCTCCCCGTTGTGGCAAGTGCGTTTGCCTCTGGATACATCTCCGATCATCTCGCCCCGAGACAGGCGTTTTTTCTGGCGGCGGCACTCGCGTTATTGGTGGCACTGCTTGCGCTATGGAAGCCGGCTTCCGTGTTCGGCCATGCGTATGAGGCACCGCAGGCCCGAGGTGCAGACTTCATGGCGAATGTCCGACGGCTGGCGAGGCATCGGGCCGTCTACCCCGCGGTGCTCATTTGCTTTGTGTGGAACTTCGCGCCAGGCGCAGCCACACCGCTGCAGTTCTATCTGACGAATACGCTGCACGCTTCCGACGCCGTCTATTCGTACTACAACGGGATCTTCGCGGCCGCGTTCATCCCGACGTTCCTGCTGTATGGCGTGCTGTGCAAGCGTGTGGCGCTGAACAAGCTGCTGTGGTGGGGAACAATCATCGCCGTGCCGCAGATGGTGCCGCTGGCCTTCATTCACTCGGCCGACCTCGCGCTCGTGCTGGCGGCACCCATCGGGCTGATGGGTGGTGTGGCAACGGCCGCGTACTTTGACCTCGCCATGCGGTCTTGCCCGCCGGGCTTGCAGGGTACGTTGATGATGCTGGTGGACGGCGTGCTCGCGCTCTCCGCGCGGGCGGGCGATCTCCTGGGCTCGCACATCTACAACAGCAGCCCCACGTATGGGTTTGCGTACTGCGTGATGGCGACCACCGCCGTGTATGCGCTGATCCTGCCGTTGATCGCGATGGCACCGAAGGCGTTGATTGCGACTCGGGATGGTGAGCCGAATTCGGAGGTCGAGGCCGAGGCGCGGCGTGAGGTTCAGGAGAACGAGCCGACCGTTTGATTCGCGGCGGATCACCCAAGGAAAACGCCCTGAGCTGCCAGGGCGTTGCTGACGCAATCACATTTGCCTCACGTCACAGTCAGCGTCCCATTCATCGTCTCGTGCCCAGAGCCGCAGAAGATGTCGCACAGAAAATCAAACGTGCCCGTCTTATCGGGCGTGAGCGCGAGCCGTACCGTCTGCCCCGGTACGACGTCTGCGCGCACGTTGAAATCCGGAATCGCAAAGCCCATCAGGATGTCCTGACCGGTCAACTCGAACACCACGGGCACGCCGCGCTTGAGGGTGATCTTGTCGGGCGTGAAAGTGAACTTGCGCGCGTGCACGCGAATGACCTGCGGGCCTTCGCCGTGGGCTACACAGGCCAGCGCGGCACCGGCCGCCAGCACGGTGAACTGACGCAGCGCCAGACGTCGCTTGGGGTTGTGCGTAAGTGTGAGATTGGCGGGCATGTCAGGTGGTCTCCGGGGTCTTGGTTGTGGTGGCTTGAATGGGTTGCTCAGCCAGCGCCCAGGTGGCTGCGTCCTGTTTGCCCTGCTCGGTGATGCTGCGCCAGCCCAGGCCGCGATACGGTTGTGCGGCATCCCACGGCACCGGGTTGCGCTTGGCCTGCGAACCCGGCGCGGGTGGTGCAGGCAGCGGGAACATCAGCGAGCGCGCGGAGTGGTGTGCGATGTGCCCAGTCATGTGGTGGTGTTCCTGATGGATGTGCCCATAGAACACCGTCACGTTCGGGTGCGGCATGAGCAGGTCGATGACCTGCTGCCCGTCGCGCGTGGCCCAGTCCCATTGCGGGTATAAGTCGAACAGCGGACGGTGCGTGAACACGACAATGGGCGTGTGCTCGGGCACCGAGCGGATGTCCGCTGCCAGCCACGCGAGCTGCGCGTCGCCCACGCGGGCCGATGGGTCCGACACGTTGTCGATGGCGATGAAGTGCACGCCCTTATGGTCGAACGCATAGTGCGTGCGGCCGAACAGTTCGATGTAGGCGGCGCCGTTGTCGAGCGAGGCGTCATGCTCGCCGGGCATGTAGTGCACGACCGGCACTTTGATCTGCGCAGCAATGTCGCGGAATTCCCGCAGGCGCTTGCGACGCTCATCCGGGTCGTCGCTGATGTGGGATAGGTCGCCCGTGAAGATGACGAAATCCGGCGCGGGCGACAGGGCATTTACGGCGGCAATCGCCTTGGGTAGCGTGCCCTGCGCATCGGGGTTGGGCGCGCCCTTGAAGCCCCAGTGGGTGTCCGATAGCTGCACGAAGTAGAAATCGTCTTGCTTGGCGCCGGCGGCACGGGTGGTCGCGGCCATCGCCTGCCAGCCGGGTAGGCCAGAGGCGTAGACCAGACCGCCGACCGCGGCCAGTTGCAGGAACTGCCGTCGTCCGGGTTGCTTGCTCATGGGGTGTCCCCTGCGGTAGTTCGCTGAACGATTAGCTGAACTAGGTCGTTGATCCAGCGCGATGGCGAGGAGCGCGCGCCGGTCCTGTCTGTCATACCGGCCGGGGCGGGCGCTTATTCCCTCAAGACACGAAGAAACGCGCGTTTCAACAACATTTCTTCGGCGCGGGAATAAACTGGATTGCACCCCGGTATACGGAGGTCAACTGCCTCCAGGCCGCCATGCCCGACCTGTCAGACTCACCGCTCGATCTGCCGACCGACGCCCAGCGCTTTGCGCAGGCGGTGCTACCGCATGTCGATGCCGCCTACAACCTGGCGCGCTGGCTCTCGGGCGACGCGCAAGACGCCGATGACATCGTCCAGGAAGCCTGCCTGCGCGCGTTCCGGCTGTTTGGCGGATTCCGCGGCGGAGACGGCCGCCCGTGGCTGCTGGCCATCGTGCGCAACACGTGGTTCTCGGAATGCGCGCGCCGCAAGCAGGCCCCGGCACAGCCTTGGAATGACGAAATGGCCAATACGGCCGACATGGCCGGCGACGAAGCGGGCAGCTACGGCGTCGACCCCGCCGCGTTGCTTGCCCGTATCGACGACGTCCGCCGCGTGCATGCCGCGCTGGCGCAGTTGCCGGTGCCGTACCGCGAGGTGATCGTGCTGCGCGAGTTGGAGGACCTGCCATACCGCGACATTGCCGCGGTGGTCGACGCGCCCATCGGCACGGTGATGTCGCGGCTGGCCCGGGCGCGGCAGCAGCTTGCGCGGCTGCTGACCGAAGACCACGCACCACCGCGCACCAACGTGACGCCCATCCGTGCATCGGGTGGCGTAGGAAATAGCACCAAGGAGGCCCGCTATGAGCTGTGACGACATCCGCGCGCTGTTGGCTGCTCGCGCCGATGGCGAACTCGGCGCGGCCGACAGCCTGCGCATGGACGCGCATCTAGCCACCTGCGGCGCCTGCACCCAGGTTGCCGCGCACGACGATGCCGTGGTGCGCGCGCTGCGCCAGGGTTTGCGCGCGCCCGCGCTGTACGTCAAGGCGCCCGCCGATCTGGCCGCGCGCGTGTGGGCGGCCGTGCAGGTGGAAGCGGGCGCGCCGGCTGCAGTGCGGCCGCAGCAGACACATGGCAGCGAATCCCCATGGCGGCGGTGGGTCGGCTGGCTCGTCACGCCCAACAGGGGCATCGGCTGGGGCCTTGGCGCAGGTGCACTGGCCGCGATGGCCGCAATGATGTTGTGGATTGGTGTGCTGGTTGGCCGGCCCGATACTGCTGCGCTGACGGCGCACGACATCACCGCCAGCCACGTGCGCGCGCTGTTGGGTACGCGTGAGACGGATGTGCTGTCCTCCGATCGCCATACCGTCAAGCCGTGGTTCAACGGCCGCATCGACTACGCGCCCCCCGTCACCGATCTGGCGGCGCGGGGTTTTCCGCTCATCGGCGGGCGGCTCGATTACATCGATGGCCGACCGGTGGCGGTGTTGGTGTATCGCGCGGCGCAGCATCCGGTTGACTTGTACGTGCGCCCCGAAGCCGGAGGCGATGCCGAACCCGCATTGCGCACCGAACGCGGCTATCAGTTGATGTATTGGCGCAGCGCCGGCATGGGCTATTGGGCCATCACCGATGCATCGGCGGAGGTGGTGCAAGCGTTTGCCCATGCGGTGCGCGGAGGCTGACGCATCAGTTGCAGCGTTGACCTCGCGCGTGGCGCTTTGGTTAGCGGCGCTTAGGTGACGGCGACCTGGTTTTCGAGGACGAAAGCCTCGAACGCCGCTGCCGGCACCGGCGGGCAGAAGAGATGGCCTTGCCCATAGTCGCAACCCGCGGCGGTCAGGATGGCCTTCTGCGCTTCGGTTTCGATGCCCTCGGCGATGACCTTGATACGCAGCGCATGCGCCATGCTGACGATGGCGCTGCACAGTGCGATGTCTTTCGGGTCGTCGGCCAGACTGCGCACGAACGATTGGTCGATCTTGATGTAGTCGATATCAAAGCGCTTGAGGTACGACAGCGATGAATACCCCGTGCCAAAGTCGTCGAGCGCAACGTCGATGCCCGCGTGCCGGAAATCGCCGAGGTGTTCGACCACCTCGGCGCTGTCTTCCATCAGCGCGCCTTCGGTGATCTCCACCACCAGGCTGTGCGGCGGGATGCCACGGCGCTGCACGACCGTGGGCCAGGATTCGCCGCCCGCCTGGTGCGCACGAAACTCCACCGGCGATTTGTTGACCGACACCTGCAGCGAGGCATCCAGCGTGGCGTGCCAGCGCGTGAGCTGGTCCAGCGCTTCGTTCAGTACCCACTTGCCCAGCTCGACAATCAGCCCGGTGTCTTCGGCCACGGGAATGAAATCGGCGGGGTCGATCTCGCCGCGCGCCGGGTGGGTCCAGCGGATGAGCGCCTCTGCCTTGTGCACCTTGCCGCTGCGCAAGTCCACGATGGGCTGATAGTGCACGGCAAGCTGCTTCTGCTCGATGGCCACCCGCAGGTCGCTGGTCACGCGCAGGCGCTCTTGCTCGGCGCGTTGCAGGGCCGGCGTGAAGACGGCCCATTGGTTGCGCCCCGCGCTCTTGGCTGCAAACATGGCCTGGTCGGCCCGCACCAGCAAGGATTCGGCGTTATCTGCATCGCGCGGAAACAGCGCCAGCCCAATGCTGGCCGACACTTCCACGCTTTCTTCGCCCAAGCGCACGGGGGTCGCAATGCGCGCGAGCAGGCTGTGGATGATGGGCGCGGCCGCGCCGGCGTCCGGCATGCTGGGCAGGATAATGGTGAACTCGTCGCCGCCCAGGCGGGCCACGGTGTCGGTGCCGCGCACGATGGCAGAGATGCGCCGCGCGATCTCCTTGAGCAACAGGTCGCCCTGGTCGTGGCCAAGCGTGTCGTTCACTTCCTTGAAGCGGTCCAGGTCAATGAACAGCAACGCCACCGAAGCGTTGGCCTGCCGCGCCTGGGCGATCTCCTGGCGCAGGCGGGCGTAGAACATGTGGCGGTTGGGCAGCTCCGTGAGCGTGTCGAAGTTGGCTTGCCGCCAGATGACTTCTTCCGCGCGTTTTTTCTCTGTCATGTCGTGGATGAGCACCACGCGGCTGGCCTCACCTTGGGGGTGGCCAGCAAACGTGTCGATGGTGAGCAGCGCCGGAAACTCGCTGCCATCCTTGCGGCGGATGAGGTATTCACCGCTCCACGTGCCCTTCGTGTCGACGGCTGCGAGCATGGCGTCGACCACGGTGCGGTCATTGCATTCCGAGCGAATGACATCGCTGGGCTGGCCTTTCAGATCCTGCGCGGTATAGCCCGTCGTGACGGTAAAGGCTGGGTTGATGTCGCTCACCTTGCCGTCGAGCGCGGTCACCATCATCGCTTCACTGCTGGAGCCATAGACCAGCGAGGCCAGGCGCATGTCTTCCATATGCCGCCGGCGTTCGGCCACGGAGCGGCGCAGCGTTCCATACAACAGCGCGATCAGCAGCGTGGAACCCGCGGCCTCGGCCAGGGCGATGCGGCGATAGCGCTGATACGGCGCCAGCACCGACGCCACCGATTCGCCCACCAGGAAGTACAGCGCAATCTCCGGCACGTGGTGGTAGCCAATGATGCGATCAATACCGTCGATACCAGAGACGACCCGGTAGCTACCCGACTGCGGCGCACCGGGTTGGTCGAATCGGCGTGTACGCGGCGCCTGAGAGATGCCGGCAGCCAGGTCGGGCACGCGCGCGATCACCTGGCCGGATTCCTTGATGATGCTCGCGGCTCCGTCTTTGCCGATCGTCAGCGTGTTGGCAAAGCTGGCGAACTGGTCCGGCGTGACGGACACCACCATCACGCCCGCGAACTGGCCGTCTTGCAGAATCGGCCGCGTGAACTGGATCGACCATTTCTTCGACACCTTGCCCTGGACCGGGTCACTGATGAACAGGGCGTCGCGCCCCGGCGCGTCTTTGTGCACGCGGAAATGCTGGCGCTGGCTGAGGTCGAGATGATCGGTGACAGGGCCGATGGAGGTATAGACCAGCAAGCCGTTTGCGTCGATGACGGCTACCTGGAAGGTCAGGTCGCGCACCACGTCCTGCCGCTCGCGGATGACGCGCTCGAACACATCGCGGCCGGCCAGCCAGCTTGCGCGCAGGTCCAGCAGGAATTCCGATAGACGCCGCGCGCTGCCCAGCGAGTATTCGCCAAAGGCCTGGGCTTCGAGCCGCGTGCGGGTCTCGGCGTTGACGATCAACCGATCCCGCTCTTTTGCGAGTTGGTCGTACGTAAACCACCACACGATCGCCAAGCAGGCCACGACCCCAACGTTGAGGGGTGACAGCAGTGGGCGCAGGCGTCGCAATGTGCTGCCTGAAGTTGGCGGTTGCTTCCAGCTCATCCCAGCTCCGATTCGGGTGCGCCAGGGTACCCGTGGCAGGTGATTAATCGTGCAGACCGACTATAGCTATCGGCGGGAAACTCATGTTCCTTAATTGCCGAGTGTAGGCGGAAAGTGCGCGATTGTTAGCCCGGATCAACCCGTTTTTGGGCGGTGAATGGTCGGCACGCAACGGTGCCGGCATACCAGAGATGGAATGGAAAACGTTTGCTGTCAGGCCGCCGGCCAAATCAAAAATAGACCGTCGCACTCGCCCGGAAGGTACGCGGCGCCCCTTGCACAAGAATGAAGCCCCAGCTTGGCAGCCAGTATTTCTCGTTCGTCAGGTTGTCGACGTTGAAGCGCAACGTCACGGGCTTGCCGCCCACCTTGGTGGAATATCGCGCGCCCATATCAAAGGTGTGATACCCGGGCACGATGTTGCTGTTATCGGCTTCCAGCGCCGCGTTGCCGACGTACTGGCCTCCGGCGGACAGCACCAGCCCCGGCATTACCGGCACCGCGTATTCGAGATAGGCCGTTGCCTTGAACCGGGGCGACCCGTAAGCGCGTTTGCCCACCACGGACGCGTCGGCCCGCGTGTTCTCCGAGTTCATGAAGAGCACGCCGCCGAGCAACGTCCAGTCCCGCGCAAGCTTGCCGCGCGCGGTCAGTTCCAGGCCGCGAAAGCGGGTTTCGCCATCTTGTGTGTAGATGTTGTCCGGCCGCAGATACGCCAGACCGCGCTGCACCTGGAACAGCGCCGCGCCGAAGGTCCAATCGTGCAGTTCCGCCTTGGCGCCCACTTCAATCTGCTTGCTCTTGAGCGGCGCGAACACCGCACCTGCATTGGCGGCCGTGGTGGGCGCGCTGTTGCCCGCTTCGAGCGCCTCCACATAGCTCGCGTACAGCGTCATCGGCTGCACGGGTTTGAACATCAGTGCCAGCGTGGGCGTGATGGGCGTGCGATCGTACTTGGCCGAGACGCTGCCATCGCTGTTGTAGCCGGTCTGGTTGAAGCGCGTGTAGCGCAAGCCGCCGAGCACCGACCACTGCGCGTTGAACTTGATCGTGTCGCTGGCAAAGACGGCGGTCTGGTTGATCTTCGACGTGCGGTACAACCCGTCGGATGCCGGCACCCGCAACAGTGATGCTCCGGTCGAGACAAACGCCGACGGGTCATACAGATTGCCTGTGCCCAGCAACGTCGAAGCAAAACCACCATTGGCTTGCGTCAGGCTTTGCCATGAGGTGCCCAGCACCAGTTCGTGTTCGATGGTGCCGGTGCGCACTTTGCCGTCCGCCATGACTTGGGCTTGCTGATACTGGTAGCGCTGGTACGAGCCGTATTGCAGTTCGCTGAAGTTGCCCGCGTTATCAGTCAGCTGGATGGCGCTGTCGGCGTTGCCCCGGTTCTGCTGCGCATAGCGATACGCCGCACGCACGTTCCAGTCGGGCGTGGCGGCCCAGTTCAGTTCGGTGCCGACGGTCTTGATCTCCGTCTCGTAATACGAGCCGCGCGAGGCCACGCGCTGGCTGCCGTCAATGGCGCGCGGCGTGCGCACAAATTCGCTCACCGGCACGCCAAAGTCCTGGCCGGGGATGATGCCGTAGTAGGCGCCCTGCACATTGCGTTGCATATACAGCCCGTCGAACGACCACTGCAGATCGGGCGTGATGCGGGCATCGAGCGCGAGCGATGCGGAATCCCGCTTGATATGGCCGCCGTCGACAAACGTATCGCCTTCCTCATGCACCACGCCCACGCGCGCGCCCAGCGCTTTGGTGGGGCCGAAGCGGCCGCCCAGGTCGATCGACTCCTTGAGTGTGCCGCCGCTGGTGAAGCCGAAGCTGGCGCTGCCGCCAAAGGTATTCGTCGGCCGCTTGCTAACAAAGTTGGCGATGCCGCCCGGTGTGCCAAAGCCATACATGAAACCCGACAAGCCCTTGAGCAGTTCCACGCGCTCGAAATGTTCGAGCGGGAATTCGCTGCCCCAGTTGGGTACGGCCAGGCCGTCGATCTTGTAGCCCTCCAGCAGGTCGAGCTGCAGGCCGCGGATGGTGATGTTTGAGGCCTCGCCGATATAGCCGTCGTTGTTGGCGGTGACGGACGGATCGCCTTTGAACACGTCGCCGATGGTCTGCGCCTGGCGGTTCTGGATCAGCTCCTGCGTGGCGACGTTGATGGAGAACGGCGTGTCGAGCAGAGGCTTGTCACCCAGCGCGCCGGTGCTGGCTTGCTTGGCGCCGTAGGCAGCGGGTTTGCCGGCGGTGACTTGCGTGGCGGGCAAGTCGACTTGGGTGTCCGCCTGTTGCGCCAAAGCGGGCGCACCCGTGCTGATGGCGGCGAAGGCTAGCGCCAGTTGACGCACCAACGGACGCACCATCGGCGTGGTGCGCGGGCGGACGGTGGAACGGCGTGAAGCACGTGGTAAAGCGGCTCGCATGATCAAGCTCCCCTGGATCAACGTTGTGGATGGGCGTGCGCAGTCCCGCGCGTGCCGGCGAGCGGCATGCACGAGGTTCTGTGCGGGTGTTGTGGTTTTTTGGGTGAGGCGGGTGGCGCTACGGCTTGCTGGCCATGTGCGGCAGGCCGTTGCTGGCGCGCGTTTCAGGCGCTGGCATGGCCCAGACGGAATCCGGTGCACCGCTGCGCGCCCGGCGCAGCGTGGCGCGTGCCAGGCCGATAAAGCCGCACGCCAGCGCCAGTGCGCCCAGGTCGAAACCAGCCACCATCCAGTCGCCGCGCGCCATCGTGCGCAGCAGGTGGTCGCCGGTCACAACGGCATTGGTGATGGGGGCGAGCAAGGCGGCCACCGCAGCGGTGCTGAGCAGCTCCACCGCGCCTCGCGCGGGCGGCCGCAGCATCGCCCAGGCCATCGCCGCTAAGAAGACCGTGTAATAAGTCACGCCCACCGATTGGCCGGGCCACAGCAGCGCCGCCGGGAAGGTCGCCATTACCCCCACGCAGCAGCCGATGCACACGCCCACCGTGGCGCGCGCCAGCAGTTGATGTACGCGCGGTTGATCCGCCAAGCGCTGCTTGCGGCGCGATTCGATCCACAGCAAGTTGCCGGAGTAGAAGACGAACGCGCCTGCCAGGCCCATTACGAGGTAGGCGAGGCGCAAGGCGACATCGCCGTAGGTGCCAAAGTGCAGGCCGTAGACGAGGCTGTAGATGGCGTGGTTGGTGTCGCGCGCATCGGACGTCTGGTTGCCGATCACCTTGCCGCTGTCGGGTTGGCTGGCGGCGGCGCGGATCGCCACCGAGCCATAGTCGCCCACGGCGCGCGTGCTGCTGCCGCGTACTTCTGCCACGGCGTTGGCGTCGCCAATATGCTGGTAGTGGATGGACTTGACGATGAAGTTGGTGTCGGTAGCTTCTCGTGCGCGGGCCAGCAGGCTTTCTGCGGACAGCACGGGCGCTGCGCGGTTGGCGGCAGCGACCGTACCGGCCGCCGTGGTGACGCGTGGCACGGCATCAAACAGCTTGCCGTTGAGTGCCACCGTGTTGAATACCGCCATGAGCACGACGCTCAGGCACAGCACGGGCGCGGTGATCGCAAAGATCAAATGGAAGGGCAGGCTGAACAGACCAAGCACGTTGTGCATGTCCATCCAGAAGCGTTTGAGGTTGCGCCCGGGGCGCACGGCCAGCAGGTCCTTCTTCAAGCGCGGTAGATGCAGCAGCACACCCGAGATGAGCGCCACGCCATACAGCACCGAGATCGCCCCCATGAAATACATGCCCGGTGTTTCCAGCCCCAGCGAGTAGTGCAGCCGGTTCAGGAAGTTGGCCAGCTCGCCCTGCATCGGTTCGATCGACAAGTCTTTTGGCGAGGTCTTGCCGGCCGCGAGGTTGGTACCGGTCGTCATCTGCCAATCGCCTTTGCTGTTCTGCCAGTAGGCGGAGAAGTCGGGCTCGCCCTCATTGGGCAGGATGACGTAGGCGCTGGCGGCAGCAGCCGGGTGCGTGCGCACCAGCGCGCCCACGAAGTGGTCGATGTCGGCGGAGGCGATGGTGATCGATGCGGCTGCGCCCCCATGGTGAGCGCGCAGCGGGTTCTGCCATGCATGCAGCTCTTCGTGGAACACCGTGATCGCGCCGGCGAAGAACGCGATGAACAGCGCCCAGCCGGCCATCAGGCCCACCCAGGTATGCAGCGTCTGGTACAGACGCAAGGTCGCGGCTTTCATCGCAGCAGGAACCACCACAGCACGCTGTGGGACAGCGCGTTACCGGCGGCCAGCACGGTCCAGGCACGTGCGCTCGTCGGAAACAGCGTGCTTCCGCTGATGATGACCACCCACAGCGGCAGGCACGCGAGCAGCGCGCCAATGACGCCGCTTTCCCAGCCGCCCGGCAGCCACACGATGGCCAGCGTGCACAGCGCGACTGACAACGGTAGCCCCAGCACCACGCCGGCCAGCCACTTGGTGCCGATGCCGGTCATGGGCGCGCCTCGCTTGTGGCGCGATTACGCTGCATCCACGCCCCCGCCATCGGCCAGAGCGACAGGGCGCCCGTCACCACCAGCACCACAGCGACGACCGCGCCTGCCCAGCCGAGCACGTCGCTCCACAGCACCACGGCAATGGACGACAGTGCAGCGGCGACGCTACACAGCACGCGCCCGCGCAGCGGCGATGCCGGTGCGAGCAGCACTTGATTGGGCGCGGCCGCATACAGGCAGCCCGCAGCCAGCAGCCCGAGCAGGAGGGCAATACCGTGCATGGCAGTCTTCAATGGAATCAAGATCGTAGATGATAATGATTCTCATTGGCGAGAACAAGCCGAGCCCCCACGGGGCGTAAGGAAAGGCCCAGAGAGGACGGCCTAGCGAAACGGCGGTCCCGCTACTGGAGGTTGCCCCAGCGTGGCACGGCGGGTTCGGCATTGGCCCATTGCCACGCGTTGCCGTTCTGGCAGGCGTAGATGGTGTAGCCGGGGGCGACCTTTGGCGTGGTGCCGGTGTCTTCCACCGTGAGGATGGCTTCGCGGCACGTGGCTAGCGGTGTGGTGAACGTGCGCACGAGGACCACCGTGCCGTGCGCCTTGGTGACGCCCATCAGGCGCTCCAAAGACCAGTTGAGCGAGGGCGTCTCGTCGCTCAGGCGGCCGACGGCCGTAGCGAGTGCGTCGTGCTCGCTGGCGGTCCAGCGGCGCATGGCGTATTTGATGGACGCGTCGGTCGCGGCGTTGACGGACACGGCCACCCCATACGCCACCGCCGGGTTACCCGTGACGGTGCCCGTGGCGACACCCGCCGCCGCGCCAGTCAGCGGCCCGACGGACGAACACCCGGCCAGCAGTCCGGCGCCGACAGCACTAACAGCAATCAGCCAACCGAGGCGGCTCATTGCAGCGAGCCCCATCGCGCGGTGGCCGGCTCTGCCGTGGCCCATTTCCACTGCTTGCCGTCATGGCAGATGGAGGCGATGAAGAAGTCCACCTGCGCGGCGCCGCTGTCGTTGTCTTTGCCGGCGCCGTCCACGGTGAAGAGGATCTCCTTGCAATTGACCAGCGGCCCGTTGATGGAGCGCGTGACGACCACGCGCCCACGTTCATCGGGCTCCAGCGGGATACGGTGCTTGATCTGCCAGTTGCCGACGGTGTTGTCGGGCAAGGCGCCGGCAATCTGCGCGATGTGGTCTTGGGTTTCGGTGTGGACGACGCGCTGGCTGTGCTGCAGCGCGGCGCGTGCACCGGCTTGCACGCCCAGGCCGATGCCGGTGGCCACGGCGGCGTTGTCGGTCACCTTGGCGGCGATGGCCGCGCCACCGATACCCGCCGCCGCGGTGGTGCCTTCCGACATCAGCGAACTGCAGCCGCTGAGTGCGAAGGTGCTCAGCGCCAGCGCGCTGCCCAGCATCCGGGCGGATGCAAACCGAGGTGTACGCATGAGGGCTTCCAAATCTGCAACAGAGCGGATTCTAAAGGACACCGCAGGCCGCAAACGCTGATGCGGTGCCGCTTCTCACCATTGTTTTCAGTTGCTGCGGCGCACCGTCGCGCGTGTTCAGCCAGCGCAGAGCGCCTTCAGCTGCGTGGCCAACGCATCGAACACCACCCGCACCCGCGTGGGTACCGGCCCGCGCTGTGGGCGATAGACGTGGAGCGTCCAAGGTAGGGGCTCGAACCGCCGCAGCACGCGTACCAGTTCGCCGCGCTCCACGTGCGCGCGCGCCAGGTACTCCGTGGTCTGCGTGAAGCCGAGGCCCGCACAGGCTGCTTGTATTTCCGTTTCCGGATCATCCGTTACGAAGGCGGTGCGGTGAGGCTGGAGCTGGGTGTCGTCGCGGAAGGCCCACGGCCAGGCGCGGCCATCGCTGCGGTTGATGAGTGTGGTGATGGGCAGCTCCAGCAGCGCATCGAGCGTCTTGGGTTCGCCCACACGGGCAAGCAGCGCGGGCGCGGCCACCACCCATAGCGCTACGCTACCGGCCGAGCGCGCCACGAAGCGGTTGTCCCCGATGAAGCCAATGCGTACTCCCACGTCGATCTGCTCATCCACCACGGCGGAAGGTACGTCCGACAGGCGAAGGTCTGCGACAAGGCCCGGGTGTTGCTGCATCAGCGCCGTCAGCACGGGCATGACATAGGTGCGCCCCATGTGCGAAGTCGCTGTGACACGCACGATGCCGCTCGCCTCCGTCGCCTTGGCGGAGGAACGATCGAACAGGCCATCGACGGTCTGCAATGCGGCCTGGGCTTGCGCGGCAAGGTCTTGCCCGTAGCGGGTGATCTGCACGCTGCGCGTGTTGCGGTGGAAGAGCGTTTCGCCCAGCGTGTCCTCCAGCTCGCGCACCGCCCGTGTGACGGCCTGCGGCGATACACCAAGCCGCGCTGCCGCCTCGCGAAACGTCGGTGCACCGGCGGCCGTGGCGAAGATGCGCAGCAGTTCGAGGCGGTCTTGCATGGTGGTTTTTGGCGTTCCAAAAATAGGAATTTTGTTTGCCGGATTATTCCATTTATTTGCTGTGCAGGTCTACCCATAATGGGCTCCACGCCTGGCAGCGCGGATCAATTGGACGATGCAGCGAGCGCCAGATCATCAGAACTCACGGCAAGGAGCCGGCAATGAACGCAGCAACGCAAACCACCACGCAATCCACACAACTGAAAGACAAGGTCGCCCTGGTGACGGGCGCCAGCTCGGGCATCGGGCACGCGTCGGCCATTGAGCTGGCCAAGCGCGGCGCCAAGGTGGTCGTGGCCGCACGGCGCAAGCCCGAGCTCGACGCACTGGTGGAGACGATCCGCGCGCAAGGCGGCGAAGCGGCCGCGATTGAAGTGGACGTCAAGCGCGAAGACGACATCCGCAAGATGGTCGATTTCACCGTCGCCAAGTACGGGCGCCTGGACATCGCCTTTAACAACGCGGGCACCGAAGGCGTGTTCGCGCCGCTCACCGAGCAGACGGATGCCACCTACGACAAGGTGTTCGACCCCAACGTGCGCGGCGTCTTCAACTCGATGAAGTACGAGGCCCAAGTGATGCTCCGCCAAGGCGCAGGCAGCATCATCAACAACGCATCGATGGGTGGGGTGATCGGCTTTGAGAACGCGGGCCTGTACATCGGCACCAAACACGCCGTGATCGGGATGACGAAGACGGCCTCCATTGAATGGTTCCGCCGTGGCGTGCGTGTCAACGCGCTGGCGCCGGGGCTGATCGAAACGCCGTTCCACCATCGCGGCATCTGGCCGTCGGACGAAGCCATGCACGACTTTGCCGCCGGCACACCCGCTGGCCGATTCGGCAGTGCGCAGGAAATGGCGACCATCGTGGCCTTCCTCGCGTCGGATGACGCGAGCTATGTATCGGGCCACTCGCTGGTGGCGGATGGCGGCTACTCGGTCGCTTGAGCTTGGTGGTGACCTACGCGGCGGGGCGCTCGCCCTCGCCGCACATCTGCCGTCGATAGCGCTCGGGCGAGCACCCAACCTGCTTGCGGAACATCGTGATAAACGCCGAGGGTGTGCCGTAGCCTAGCGCCAGGGCAATTTCCTGCACCGAGCGGTCTTCCTTCAACCACACCAGCGCGCGCAGCAGGCGCACGCGGTTGCGCCATTGCACGAAGCTCATGCCGAGTTCGCTCTGGAAGCGGCGCGCCAGTGTGCGTTCGGTGCTGTGTACGCGTTCGGCCCAGGCCTGCAGCGTGGTGTTGTCGGCTGGGTCCAGGCGAATGGCAAGCAGGATTGGTTCGAGTTGGCGATCGGTGCTGTCAGGCAGGTAGCTGTCGGTGCGATCAGCTCGCGCAAGCAGTTCGATCAGCAACTCGAATTGACGTAGGTCCCACTCGTCACGCATGACCGAGACGCCGCGCACGGCAAAGTCATCAAACAGCGCGCGTATCAGCGGCGTTTGTGAAATCAGACAGCTCGCGAGAGGCAGGTGCTCGGCAAACGGCTCGGCCACGTACACCGAGACGGAATCCGTCTCCTGCCGAATCGACGCCGAATGTGGGACGTTGGCAGGCACCCAGATCAGGTACTCCGCCGGCGCCGTCAGCTTGCGCGTTTCCACCATGACTTCCATTAGGCCCAGGCTGATCCGGCAGAGCTGGCCCCACGGGTGGGTATGCAGTTCGACGGCGGTTTCGGGTTCGTAGGTGCTGTAGCGGAAATAGAACGGCGCGTCTTTGGGGACGCGCAGGTCGGCTTCGCGGTAGGCGGAAGCGGTATGCACGTTGTCGCCTTCGAGGGGTGAGATTGTCTGATTTGCAGTATATGTTCTGAATCAGACATTACTACACTGCCATCTTCGATTGTTCGAGGAGGCCGTTGTGCCTGTGCTGTATCCCTTGCTGGCGGTGCTGATCTGGGCTGCCAACACCATCGTTTCGAAAGCCGCGGCCGGCGTGGTCAACCCGGCGGCCATCTCGCTGTACCGCTGGCTGCTGGCGGCCGTTGTGCTCACGCCGTTCTGTGCGCGACCGCTGTGGCGCCAGCGCGCGGCAGTGCTGGCACAGTGGCGCCGGTTTGCGGTGCTGGCACTGCTGGGCATGGTGATGTACCAGTGCCTGGCGTACTACGCGGCGCACAGCACAAGCGCCACCAACATGGGCGTGATCGGCGCGTTGATCCCCATGCTGGGGTTGATCCTGAACGTGGCGGTGTTTCGTCAGCCAGTGGGTATGCAAGCGGTGACGGGCGTGGTGGTGTCGTTGCTGGGTGTGCTGTATCTCCTTGGGCGCGGCGAGCCGGCCAATCTGTTCGATGGCGGTATCAACCACGGTGATGTGCTGGTGCTTGCCGGGGCGACCGCGTACGCGCTGTACAACATCCTCTATCGCCGCTGGGCGCTGCCGTTCGGACAGTGGCTGAACCTGTATGTGCAGGTGTTGATGGCGGTGGTGATGCTCGTGCCGGTCGCGATGACGGCACACAGCCTGGCGATTCCCGCCAGGGGTATCGCGCTGGTGGTGTTTGCAGGCATTGCCTCGTCGATCGTGGCGTCGTACCTGTGGATGCAGGGCCTCAAGCGCATCGGCAGTGAGCGTACGGCGGTGTTGATGAATCTGATGCCGGTGTTTACAGCCGCCATGGCAGCGGTGTTGTTGGGCGAGACTGTGCACGGCTATCACTGGGTCGGCGGCGGTCTGGTGCTGCTGGGCGTGAGCTTGGCACAGGGCATCGTGCGGCTGCCGATGGGCCGCTCCGGGCTGAGTGCGCGTTAGTTTTTTTCGGCCGCGCAGCGCAGTGGTTGGCGGTAGAATCGAACGCATGACGGGCGCCTATTCAGCGCCCGTCCTGTGTTCTAGAACCACACTCGCCAGACCATGAAGCGCAGCGCCCGCACTGGCAACACCAGTGTCACCGTCGATGATGTTGCCGCGCATGCGGGCGTGTCGATCAAGACCGTCTCGCGCGTGTTGAATCACGAGCCCAACATCAGCGAGAAGACGCGCGCCAAGGTGGTTGAGGCAATGCAGACGCTCGACTACCGGCCCAACCCCGCCGCCCGGCGCCTGGCCAGCAAGCGCTCCGACATCATCGCGCTGGTCTACGACAACCCCTCCGACAACTACATCGTCAACATCCAGCACGGCGCGCTCGAAGCCTGCCAGGCGCTCGACTACAGCCTGCTGCTCACGCCCTGCAACTACCGCGATCCGGATCTCGCCGAGCAGATCATCCAAGGTGCGCGCCAGCGTGCGCTGGCCGGCATCATCCTCACGCCGCCGGTGTCAGACGTGACGTCGTTGATTGCGGCGCTCGATGAGGCCGGCATTGACTACGTGCGCCTCGCGCCGTCCGATCGGGAGCATAAGGGCCTATCCGTCAATACCGAAGACCGCGCCGCCGCGCGGGACATGACGCTGCATCTGATCGGCCTGGGCCACCGCCGCATCGGCTTCGTGGTGTGCGACCCTGACCACGGCGCCGCGTATCAGCGTGTGTTCGGCTACCGCGATGCGATGGCACAGGCCGGCATTGCCATTGACGAACGGCTGGTCGAGCAAGGCGAACACTCGTTTGAATCCGGCATGGCCTGCGCGGAACGCTTGCTCTCTTGTGAGCCACGCCCAACCGCCATTTTTGCCGGCAACGACGACATGGCCGCCGGTGTGTTGCGCGTGGCCCAAGCGCGCGGCATCAAGGTGCCGGAAGAACTCTCCATTTGCGGCTACGACGACACGCCGCTCTCACGCCAGCTCTGGCCGGCGCTGACCACCGTGCGCCAGCCGATCCAGGCGATGGCGCACGCGGCGGTGGAGCAACTGGTCGCCATCCACCGACCGCATTTGCCGGGCTTGAAGCTGCATTCGGTGCACGAGAACCTGCAGTACGAACTCGTGATCCGGGAATCGACTTGCCCGCCGCCGCATTGATCTGCCGGGCGGGCTGTGTGGTGCGTTGGGCTTACGCGGGCTGCTTGAGCAGCGCGTACAGATCATCCTGCGGGTCGTAGCCGAGCAGCTCGCGCCCGGTCTCTAGGCCCCAATCCATGCCGCTGTTGTTCGACACGCCATTCACGACGATGGCGGGTGCCGGCCAACGCGCGGGGTCGGCGGTGACGGCGCTCAGGAACAACCGGCGCAGGTCATCGTTCGACAGCCACATGTTGCGGAACCAGCGCAGCGCGACGTGGCTGGCTTCGTCGGGCAACTCGGTGGGGACGGGCGTGTCGGCGGTGCCGGAGTGGTTGATGTCGTTGGGGTCGTTCTCGTCGGGCAGGGCCCAGCCGATGCGCAGCGACACGATCGACAGCTTGCCGCCGTTGGCGGCGGACACTTCGCCCACGGCCTTGCACAGCCGTTCGCCCATCGCCTTGGACGTGCCGTAGGCTAGCGAGTAGACCTCTTCGATGCCGTTGTGCCAGCGCGTGCCGGGGGCGGGGGACAGTTCCGCGAGCAGCTTGCCGGGCCCGATCGTACCGGCGAGCGGTTGGTCCTTGTACGCGCCCATCGCGTGGTTGGACGAGGCGAACACGAAGCGGCGCACGCCGTGTGTGGCGGCGGCCTGCAGTACGTTCAGCGTCATGCCGTAGGAGGCCAGCGCTTGCTCCCACGTCGCATCGGGCGTGGAGTGGATGGCGGCCAGGTGGATGACGGCGTCGACGTTGTTCAGCAGGTCCGTCCATGCGCCATCGGCTTGCGTGAGGTCAGCGGTGACCCACTGGAAGCGCTCGGTGGCTTGCGGGGAGAATTCGACGTTTTGGGCGACCCAGTCGACGCCGATGATGGACGTGCACCACGGGGCAGAAGCGAGGGCCTCGACGACCTTGCGGCCCAGGTTGCCGGCTACGCCGGTGACGAGTACGCGAGCAGGGGTTTGGTAGTCAGCCACGGTGTTGGATTTTGCTTGTGTGTTTGGTTGGAGCTTGGGACTGGTGGTCCATCCCCTGTTTCACCCCCTGCCGGGGGCGACTCACTTTCTTTGTCTTGCCAAAGAAAGTAAGCAAAGAAAGGCGCGCCCGAGATGGCGAAAGCCTCCTTGAATTTCTGTCGCAGGGAGGGAAGGGAGGCAAACTCGCTGCGCTCAGACAAGCCTCCCTTCTTTTTCCTCCCTGCAACACAAATTCAAGGCGCCATCTAGGGCAAGAACGTCAACAGCCAAACCGTCTGTGTGCTTGTGTTGGTGCCGGGTTCGGCGTGTGTTTGTGCTTGCTTGTTAGCCGCGGTTGGAGCCGGACAGGACGTCGATCAACACCGCGAGCACTAGCACGCCGCCCTTGACGATCATCTGCCACGAGGCGTCGACGTTCATTTGCTGCATGCCGTTGTCGAGGCTGGCCATGACGAGGGCGCCGATCAGCGCGCCGTACACGGTGCCCGAGCCGCCGCGCATGGAGGTGCCGCCGATGAAGCAGGCGGAGATGGCGTCGAGCTCGCCGCCCACGCCGGCGGAGGGCGAACCCGCTGCGGAGCGCGCCGTGGTGATGATGCCGGCGAAGGCGCACATGAGGCCCATCAGCACGAACACCAGCAGCTTGACGCGGCCCACGTTCACGCCAGACAGGCGCGTGGCTTCCATGTTGCCGCCCACTGCATAGACGTGACGGCCGAACACGGTTTGCGTGGCGACGTACGAGAAGATGGCCAGCAGCACCAGCAGGATCAGCACCGGCAGCGGCACACCGCTGGCCTGGTTGAGCACGGCGACGAAGCCGAACGAGGCTGCGGCGATGGCGATGAGCTTCAAGCCATCAGCCCACAGCGGTGTCAGCGAGAGCGACAGGCGCGCACGGTCACGGCGGCGGCGCACGGTCAGGAAAACCGAACCGGCGACGATGACAGCCGCGAGCGACCACGCCAGCGATGCCGGCACAAAGCTCTGCGCGAGGTTGCCGAGGTCATCGGGCACGGGGGCGATGGTGACGCTGTCCGTGCTCCACTGCAGCAGGCCACGGAAGGCCAGCATGCCGCCCAGGCCCACGATGAACGACGGCACGCGCAGCTTGGTCGTGATGAAACCGTTGACCACGCCGATGGCCGCACCGGCCACGAGCACCGTGCCCACCGCCAGCCACGTGTTCCATCCGAGGTTGACGGTAAGGATGGCGACCAGCCCGCCCAGCAGGCCGAGCAGCGAGCCGACGGACAGATCGATCTCCCCGGCGATGATGACGAACACCATGCCGCAGGCCAGCATGCCTGTTACCGACATCTGCAGGAACAGGTTGGAAATGCTGTTGGGCTTGAGGAACGTGCCGTTGGTCTGGAACTGGAAGAAGATCCAGATGAGCGCCACGGCCAGCAGCAGGGCCAGCACCTTGTAGCGCACGAACAGTTGTTGAATGGCGCGGCTGTCGAGGCGCGGGCCGTTGGCACCGCCTTGGCGGGCGACTTGGGATTGCAGGATATTGGACATGACAATCAGGCAGCTTGGGGCTGCGGTTCAGCATTGATGGCAGCGGCCAGGATGCGCTCCTGGGTCAGGCCCCGGTTGATAAAGTCGCCACGCAACTGGCCTTCGCCCATGACCAGGACACGATCGCTCATGCCCAGGATCTCCGGCATTTCGGAAGAGACCATGATGATCGCCACGCCGGTGGCGGCCAGGTCGGCAATCATCTTGTAGATGTCGTACTTGGAGCCGACATCGACGCCGCGCGTGGGTTCGTCGAGGATGAGCACCTTCGGCATCGCCAGCACCATCTTCGTGACGACAGCTTTCTGCTGATTGCCGCCCGAGAGGCTGGCAATCGACAGCGCGGGGCTGGCGGTCTTGATGCGCAGGCGCTTGATTTCGCGGTCGACCGTGGTGAGCTCTGCGCCCTTGTCCACGCGTACGCCGCGCGCGTATTGCGCCAGTGTGGCGAGCGTGATGTTCTCGGCCACGCTCATCAGCGGCACGATGCCGTGGCGCTTGCGGTCTTCGGGGACGAGGCAGATGCCGTTGGCGATCGCTTCGGCCGGTGAGCCGACCTTGATCGGCTTGCCTTCCATCGTGATCTCAGCGCTGGAACGGCCAGGGTAGGCGCCGAACAGCGCGGACACCATCTCTGTGCGCCCCGCACCCACCAGGCCGGCAATGCCGAGGATCTCGCCACGGCGCACGGCAAAGCTCACGTTATCCGCGCGCTTGCGGTTGGGGTTGGTGACGTCCCAGCAGGTGACGTTGCGCGCTTCCATGACTACATCGCCCACGGTGTGTTCCACCTTGGGGAAGAGCGAGGTCATTTCACGGCCGACCATCATCGTGATGATGTTGTCGATGGTCATGTCAGCGGCGGGCCGCGTGCCGATGTGCTTGCCGTCGCGGATGACCGTGACGGTGTCGCACACGCGCTTGACCTCGTCTAGCTTGTGCGAGATGTAGACGCACGCCACGCCGCTGCGCTTCAAGTCTTCAATGATGGACAGCAGCACCTCGATTTCCTTGGCCGACAGCGACGACGTCGGTTCGTCCAGGATCAGCAGGCGCGCGTTCTTGGCCAGTGCCTTGGCAATTTCGAAGAGCTGCTGGTGGCCGCTACCGTAATTCATCACGGGCGCGGCCACGTTCACGTCGGTCAGTCGCAGGCGAGCGAGCAGCTGTTCGGCCTTGGCGTGCATGGCGTCGTAGTCCATGCGGCCGCCGGGTTTGGTGATCTCGTTGCCGAGGAAGATGTTCTCCGTGACGGAGAGCTGCTGCACCAGCATCAGTTCCTGATGGATGATGACGATGCCTGCACGCTCGCTGTCGCGCACGGAATGCGCGCGCAGCGGTTGACCTTCCCATTCGATCTCGCCTTCATAGGTGCCGTAGGGGTAGACCCCCGACAGCACCTTCATGAGGGTGGATTTTCCGGCGCCGTTCTCCCCGCACAAACCGACGCATTCACCTGGCTTGACTGCCAGGCTCACGCCGTCGAGCGCGCGCACACCGGAGAACGACTTCACGATGTTGCGCATCTCGAACAGGGTGCCGTTACTGCTCATGGCTGCCTCCTACGCACTACGACTGACGACAACTGCATATCACTGCGACCGGCTTCGACTTACTTGCCGGAGATCTGCTGCTTGGTATAGAAGCCGTCCTTGACGACCACGTCCAGGTTGTCCTTGGTCAGCAGCGTCGGCGTCAGCAGGATGGTGTCGACGTCTTTCTTGCCGTTGTTCAGCTTGGTGGTGAACTTGGGCGCGGTGCCCTTGACGAAATCGACGGCCATTTCAGCAGCGGTGGCGGCGATCTGCTTGATCGGCTTGTAGACCGTCATGGCTTGCGTGCCCTCGGCCACGCGGCGTACGGCGGCCAGGTCAGCGTCCTGGCCCGACACCGGCACCTTGCCTGCCAGCTTCTGACGCGACAGCGCCTGGATTGCGCCACCGGCCGTGCCGTCGTTGGACGCGACGATGCCCTGGATGTTGTTGTTGTTCGCGGTCAACGCATTCTCAACAATGTTCTGCGCCTTGGCGGGGTCCCACTCCGGCGTCCATTGCTCGCCGACGATCTTGATGTCGCCCTTGTCGACGTACGGCTTGAGCACCTTCATCTGGCCTTCGCGTAGCAGGCGTGCGTTGTTGTCGGTCGATGCGCCGCCGAGCAGGAAGTAGTTGCCCTTCGGGGCCAGTTTGACCACGCCCTGTGCCTGTAGCTCGCCCACCTTCACGTTGTCGAAGGTCACATAGCCATCCACATCGGCATTCAGGATCAGGCGGTCATACGACACGACCTTGATGCCCTTCTTCTTGGCGCTCGCAATGGCGTTGCCCAGCACCTTGGAGTTGAACGGCACGATCACGAGCACGTCGACGTTCTGCGAGATCAGGTTTTCGATCTGGGCGATCTGCTTGGCTTCGTTGGCGTTGGCCGATTGCACGTTGACGGTCGCGCCCAGTTTCTTGGCCGATTCGACAAAGTAGTCACGATCGTGCGTCCAGCGCTCGACGCGCAGGTCGTCGATCGAGAAGCCGATCACCGGCGCTTCCTTGCTGGCGTGGGCCGAGGTGGCAGCGAAGGTCAGGACCGCCGCGGCGGCAATGGTGTTCAGTACGCGTGAAAGCATGTAGGTCTCCTTCTTCATTGATGTTGTCATTCAGAACGCTATGCCGGCTGTCAGCCCGATCATGAACGCGTTCTTGTTCTGGCTGGTGCCGTCCGGATGCAGATGTACAGCAGATTAGGACGGTAGTACATCGACGGCTCGTGTGGCTAGCCGCAAGGGCGGCTGGCGCACATGAAGATTCGTCGCCATCACGCACGAGGGGCGCTTTGGTCGGCACGGGCATCCGGTTCACGCGCCGGTTGGGACTGCAGAATGGTCAAAATTGACAGCGCTGTCAATCTCGGGATTTGCCCTAGGGGCTGGAGCAGCACGCGTCATTTCCCCAATGCCTTGCCGCGACGCGCATTGGCCAAAAACTAGGGCAAGTCCCTACATTGACAGCGCTGTCAATCCTGCCCATTCTCCTGTCCGAGCCCGCCACGAGAATCGGCTCGCAACGCACAAAGACAACGCCAAATTGAGGAGACGGAAGCAATGCAAACCAAGACCCCATCCCTTCGGATGACCACGGTGGCCAAGGCCGCCGCTGCGGTGCTGCTGGCTGCCACCAGCGGTCTGGCCGCCGCACAGAGCAGTGTCACGCTGTATGGCCGCGTTGGTGGCGGCCTCGACTACACGAACAAGATTGCGACCGCCAACGGCACCGCCAGCAACCTGCAGTACGGCGGCAACCAGTGGGGGACCAGCATGTGGGGCCTGAAGGGCTCCGAGGATCTGGGCGGCGGGCTGTCTGCCGTGATGAACCTCGAGAACGGCTTCAATTCGGCCTCTGGTTCATCCGATGCGCTGTTCAATCGCTACGCGGTTGTGGGGCTGTCGAGCACCACCTACGGCACGTTGTTGCTGGGCCGCGCCATGGGTATTCCCGATGGCGAGTCATGGTCGATCGATCCGATGGGTCTGCAGAACATGAGCGTCGCCACCCTGCAGATGAATCGCACCTGGGGCTCGCGTCCGAAGGCGATCACCTACAACTCGCCGACGTGGGGCGGTTTCTCGTTCCGTGCGCAGGCCGGTTTGAACGGCACGGCGGGGAATTTCAATTCGGGCAAACAGCTTGCCGGCGCGCTGGCCTACCAGAGCGGCCCGCTGATGCTCAAGGCTTTCTACGAAGAAATTCGTGACACCAACGGGCAGTTCACCAACCTCTATACGGCTTCCCGTTTGTTCACGGCGGGCGGCACGTACCAGATTGGCGACCTCAAGCTGTTCAGCGGTTACAGCCGCATCCAGTCGGGCGGCAAAACCGCGGTGGATGCGGACAACCCGAACGGCGCGACCCTGCAGCAGATGTACTGGTTGGGAGCGAACTATCAGATCAGCCCGGCCCTGACGCTGATTGGCGGCGCGTACCGCGCGAACCGCAATCAAGGCGCCGGAAACGGCACGCTGCTGACGGTGGGCGCCAACTACTACTTCTCGAAGCGCACGCTGCTGTACGGCACCATCGGCACGGTTCTGAATGGCAACAACGCGGCCTTCTCGGTCGAGGCGGGTGGCGGCAAGCCGGCTCCGGGCTCCAGCCAGCAAGGCGTATATACCGGGATCATGCACTGGTTCTGACGCGCTTTTCGCCGTGCTCCTCCGCGCAGATGGCGGCATCGCCGCCATCTGCGGGAGCGCCGCAAGGGAAGGGGCGCGGCGTTTGCTGGTTGGCATTGACCTTGCTCGTGTTGCATGCTGTTTTCTCCCCCTACCCAAGGAGCTGCCATGCAACGCGAAGACGTAACCGATCTGATCGTCCTGCAGAAGATCAAGAAGCAACTGACGTGGGCGCAATTGGCCGAGGTGATCGGCCACAGCAAAGAGTGGAGCACCGCAGCGCTGCTGGGCCAGATGACGCTGACCGAAGCCCAGGCCAAAGCGGTGGGCGTGGCATTGGACTTGCCTGAAGAGGCCGTCATGCTGCTGCAGGTGACGCCGTACAAAGGCTCACTGCCGAGCGCGGTGCCGACAGACCCGCTCATCTATCGGTTCTACGAACTCCAACCGCGAGTAGCCGCCATGGACGCACAACCCTCTACTGTGTAACCGTGGACATCAATCTCCAAAACCTCGGAGGGCCCATGCCCGCCCTCTCCTATGGCAAACGCAACGGATCGGTCAAAGGCGACCACGCCGCCGTATGCCGTGCGGAGTAGCATAGAAATAACCAGCAATACTCAAGCTGATTGCCTTAATTAGGCAATGTAAATGGGTTCTTAGTGATCGAAGTCTGCGTTCACAGCTTCATAATTTGCCTGACAACGGCGGAAGCTCAAAGGTATCGCGGCGAAGGTCAGGCCTCCCTGAATTGACTGGCTCAGAACATACATAACTCAGTCCCGATTTTTCTACGGGGTTATCGCCCTACAAAATGCGGAGGGCGTTTCAAGAAGAAAAGCCAAAGAGGGCACTGCGTTGAGCGCATGGCGAGTGAACCGTTCGCGGAGCTTCCAGCGTCCCGTAAGCAGCTGCTTGCCGAAGGGAGTGTGGGTGTAGTTGTATCAGTAGGAGCTGCTGAAGGGCCTGGATTGGAGCCGAGGTAGTTAATAAGAGGGAGTGCTTTTGTCGGGGCGGACGGGGAAAATATACGAAGGCGTTTCGCAGATAGCTTGAAGAGTTAGGCCGTACCCGTCTGCTTTCGACAAGGAGCGACCGTCCGATGTCAGATTCAGTATGACTGACGACTTGTATAGCAGTTCGTCGGTAGTAGTCTCGGTAGACCAGTATTCGATATCTACCACAACGTGTGGAAAGTCGGGGAGTGCAACCGCCCAAAAAATTTGATACGCACAGAACATAACGGTGAAGCACTGAATCACGCTGAACTGTACAACGACATATTGTGTCCATAGCGTCTTGGCCCGTGTTTCTATTGATGGTCGTTGTGCAGGATGGTGCATTCTGCAGGGGTGAGTCCTTGCACCACGCTTAAGGATGTTGGGACTTTTCAAGTCACCGCAATTTTTTGTGCCTAGCTTGAGTATATTTGCGCCGGCAACTCGTGTTGCTCGAATTAGGAAGAGAATTGGATTTCACTAAGCGGATAGTTGGCTCTTTATGGTCTTGGATTTTTTCAAGACTGCATGCTTCCTGAGTCGAGTTTAGTTAAGAAAAAGACATATGTTGATAAATATAAATTTCGATTGCCCATGTGGGGCGGAAGTGTATCAGGAGGTCCATGTAGATGGGCCGTCTTTTATTGCGGAAAAATATAGCGAAAGCGAAAAGGACTATTATAGGGCTCTCGTTTGCGAAGGGTGTGGGAAGGACTTCGAAGCACGCATTATCAGCAATCTGTATGAAACAACCGTAGAGGTGGATGGCGCCATCGGTCTGACGCACGAGATCGTGATGGACGCAATTCATGAAGACGAGGAAATATCATGGGTTATTGAGTTGACCGAGCAATTAGATAATTTTCGGAAAGTAATGACTGACGTGGTTGCTTTGCTGAAAATTTCGACGGCTGGTGACACAAAAATAACCCTGTTTAACATGCTGTACGCACAGGCGGTGACTGCGGTAGAGGCTTACCTTTCAGGAATATTTATCCACACCGTCGTAAATTCGAATGCTCTCATTCGGAAACTGGTTGAAACCGATCCTGAGTTGTCAAAGCGGCAATTCTCTCTAAAAGAGATTTTTACGCAATGGGAAGGATTGAAGATTCTCGTTGCAAAATATTTGAAGGATCTTATATTTCACGATCTTAAAAAAGTGAAGCCCATGTACCGGGACGTCCTGGGTATCGATTTCGGGGATGTTGGGTGGCTTTTCAAAGCCGTCCTTATTCGTCACGATTGCGTTCATCGCAACGGTGTAGACAAGGATGGGAATCCGACTGGTATTGAGGAGGAGCATGTCATCGATCTAATAAAAAAATGCTCTGCGTTAGTCGCGAATATTGACGAGCAGGTCCAGTATGTTTTGGACGTCACGCCAAATTGAGGGGCACGGCAATCGGTGATGGGTCGATGCATTCCTGGTGGTTAGTTCCCAGGGGATTTTTGGTGAAAGCGTTTAGATTTGTAAGTGCGATCATCGTGACTCGACAAAATTGGGTGATCGATTCCTTTGCGAAAAAGAAGTCCAGTTGGGGGATCTGGATAATGGCAATAGGTCGTTAACTGAAGGAAGCTCGCTGCGCCCGACTAGTTTTTTAAACTTGCTGGCCAGCTAATAGGGTGAAGGTCCAACGCATCTTACGAGGCTGTCCATTCCTGATGTGATGGCCTCGAGACTTCTCTGTTTCAGGATATCCCGAATTTCTGCAATGTTCCCGATATGCAGTTTCGTGTAATCGACGGGTGCACGGTGGATGCTCACGGCTTGGCGGGTTTTGGGCCGACGATTTTTAGTCGTTCCTCAACAAACCGATAGTGCTGGAGCGGGTCATAGGCATTGGGAGCAGCGTGGTGGTGAGGCGCCACAAGGGAAGCACGCGAGTTGCCGTGCTTTGCCACCGGCGTACCGAAACTGCTCCGCCCATGAGCCGTGGTACTTCAAACAACTTAGTAAATGGCATCGATGACCGTTTCCGGTCAGAGGCAGGCTTTTATGGGAATTTAAAAGCTGAGATCACTCCCAACATCCGGCTTGCGGTCCGGTGTGTCCAACCGAACATACTCGGCGCTCAGGAAATCGTCCCTGGGCAATTCTGGTTCTAGGGTCGTAGACATCGCCACACCAGTAAGCAATACAGCAGCCCCCGGGAATTTTCGGATGTAGTCCTTTACAGACTGGACTCCTTTCTCGGAGAAATCTAGTTCGTATCCAAGGAGGTTGCTTCCCAGTCGATCTATCCAATGACGGCCATAGCGATGCAGTTCTCGGTCGAGATTTCCGGTCGTCTCTTCACGCTTTCGTTGCTCCATCAACGCGATCACAAACGAAGTCGGCAGTGCTGAAGCCACTCCTACATTGGAGTTTGTCATGTCGTACAGCAACACGTGGCTCGCTTGGGTGTTCTCATTGATCTTCACCAACTGGTCGAGATCAAGCGCAGCAAATCCGGCCGTCGTACGGTTAGACGTGAAATACTGGCGTTTTGCTTCGTAGTACGCGACCCCTTCCAGAACCGTGTTGTCAGTCAATGCAACGCGGACAAAGACGGCAATGTCGCCGTAAGTCTGCTCCGGCTTGCCGGAATATTTGAGCCCACGCCATTTCACGTGCTGGGCATAGTCCGACCAGATCAGGTGTGTGCCGACTGATTCCAGTTTGAGGAGGAGCTGGCCCGTGATGTTGTTCTCATGCCAGTTGCCGGCAAGCTCGGAGGCGTATTGCTCGCGAATGACCTGCTGGACCAATCCATGTGCCTCGTGCCTCCACGCGCCGAAGGCCGTCTCTTTCTTGGTCATCTGTTTGTTCTCAAATTGATTTAGTGGGCTTACTGCAAGCCTGCGACCTTCTTGGCAGCTGCCCCGCAGTTGCGTTGGGTCTGCAATACAAGATGGTTGCTGCGAGGCCGAGGTCAGCCGATGGGGTTCCCTTAGCGCTGGCAAATGGCATAGATGAGCGGTAAAAAAGTAAGAGCAAGGCCAACGGGCAGGCGAAGCCGCATATCAACCTTGGCGAGCTGGCAGAGGAAGCCCTTGCTGAGTCTTGCGGGCGAAGAGAGATAGGAGAGGTACCACGTCGAGAGATTCAGAGCCGCGAGAGCTGCGAAAAGAATGGGAAAGGCGATGGCATAAAGCCAATACACCTTAGGGGCAGGCGGTGCGGTGATGAACAACTCGGCAACTTGGCCCGCCAGCAGGCCGAAGGAAAGCGCTCCAATCACATAGGTGTTGGCGAAAGCTTCGCTAGCCAGGATCGCCAACAGTTTGGTTTTCGGTGCAATTACCAGCGCGCCCAGAAATGTGCACCCAAATGTGCCGACGACGTTCCACAGATGTGGGCCGATGCCTTCGGAAATCGTGTCGGTGAGATATTTCGTGGACTTGAATTGGCCGAGCCAGCTTGTGGCCCCCACGAAGAGAATCGCAAGTGCCGCCCATGTGAAGAAAGTCCAGAGGGCCGTTTTGAACGAGCTATCGGGCAGCAAATCATTTGGGCCAATCTTTCGGAGTTCGTCGCGAAGGTACGCTTTGATGGTCATGATGTAGCTCTAGGAGGGCGGCGGGAGAGGGCGCCGGTCGCTTGACGTTCACAGGCAGCAATACGGTCCGTCTGTATCGGTGCTGTGCTTCCACAATTCTGATTTATGCTGAAGTTTGACGATTCCGTGTCGACTGGGCTCACTGGCCTAGCGCGCCTCCTCAAATGCTGCGAGCGAAGGCTGGCGCTTCCCAGGGCCTGCTCCCGCAGGCCCTGGACTGACCTAGAGAGCGTTGCTTGCGAGCCCTCCCGTGAGATACGCGAACTGCGAGCAACAAGCACACTCGTTCCGGGCGACTAGAAGCTGTCGCATGTGTGTCGTTGGGGGCTTGAAGGTGTGCTGGGTCCAGCCGTGGCTTTCTGCGATGCCGCCAAGCTCCTTCAGGAGCATCATGAAGCCGGCAATGCCGGCGAACAGTGAAGCAAACGCGAACGGGACGTCTGCGAGTTCGGACTGGCCAGGCAACTGCAACCTGCCTGTTGCGCACAAGGCGGGCAGGACAGAGCGCAATGGCTGACCGATGAACTGCTCATGCGAGATGCCTCCCCATCGAGTTGCCAACTCGGCGGCATCTGCTGCAGTCAGCCCTCGACCACTATCAAGCAGGGCGCGAACGATATGTGGCCGTAGACCTGTTTGCCCGGCGATTTCGGCGACTTCGTCCAGCGGTGTTTGACGACTCTCGATGTAGCCACACGCGAGGCAAGCGTTCCGGTCGATGGGCACGTACATGCCAGCGCCCAGTCGCACCCCTTCGGTCCACATGTTGATGGCACGCTCGGGAAGCTTCAGTGCGGCTTGCCTGCGCGCCTCCGCCGAGTCGAGGCCGACGATCAACCGCGCGATCGGCGATGCATAGCCCCGCTCGGCGCAGTAACTGTTCAGGTCGGTTGCGTGCGGCGACACCTGGAGCGCGGGATGGGCGGCCACCAATCGCGTCGCGACTTTCTCAACCTTCAACTGCTCGAGGCAGCTGCTGCGCATGCCTGCATAGCGCTGGCCGTTCGAACTGCCGTAGTGGTCCTGGTCCACCAGGTGAAAAGAGCCGGAGACCGTTCCTGCCCACCGTTCCAAGACCCACATGAACCCGTGCGTGACAGCACCGACCCCGAACACGTGGGTCTCGCCCAATGCAAGCGGTGCATCGTCAGGAAGATCGGTGATGCCGAATAGCTCGCGCACATCGACTGCCGCATCGAAGATGGGCGACGCCCCAAGGTCTTGCAACTCCTGCTCGAAGATGCAGTGGAAGGTTTGGGCGGCAGCCAAGGCAGCGGCGAAGGTCGGCCCAACCGGATTGCTGCTTGTTGAGCAACTGGCTTCAGGCCCGAGCCAGGCAGTCCACCCGTTCGCGCCCACGCGCAAGGTGCGCTTGGCCGCGATAGGAGAATCGCACGCGATTGCGATGGCAACGTCATACGACCCGGCACAGCCGCTCTTCACACCTTCTCCCGTGGAGCCACCCGATTGGGCGGCTGCAAGGGCTATCGCTTGGACGGTCATGGCGTCGTGGCCGGAGAAATCGACATTCGGCCAAAGCCGCCCGAGCGTATCCGCCAGGGTTGTCGCTAAGAGCTGTCCGGACTGCGGTAGAGGTGTCGTGGGCAGGATCACCGCAATTCGCGCATCCTCGAGCCGCTGCACGAGAGCCGCACTCTTGAACAGCGCCTGCAACGCCTGCGCGTTTTTCTCCCTTGCGCTCATAGCAGCACCATCCTTTCCGCCGCTTCTTGGCGTGACCATAGTCGCCAGTCATCCAGCTCGCGCTCGTAGATGTTTGCGCCTTGAACGAGGCTCAGGCCGCGTGTCCCATAGAACGGGACGATGATGCTCAGCGCCCCCACGTGCCGGACGACCTCCCACTTCCGGTCAAGAGGCGACATCCGTACGTCTGCCCCGGGATGCGTGTGGAGCTGCACCACGCTGCGTTCATTGCGGCGATAGTTGTCCAGCTGGATGCGCTGCAATTCACTGCCGGCGATGTGTACGTACACGCCGTCAGCAGTTTCACCAGGTGTTTGCGCTGGGATGATGCTGCGGGTGATGTTTGCGTTTGTACCGGAGTGCTGCTCGCGGTCGTACGGCGCGGTCCAGATGGCAAAGACTTCGTGCCGCCCCGATAGCATGGCAGCCTCGGTCTGCGCAACGACCGCCGGCGGGATGGCCCATTGTGTGTATTTCATACCCGCATGACTCCCTCGCTGTTCAGGTCCTTCTGGAGCTGAGCGATCAGTTGGGGGACGCTGTACCGCGGATTGTCTCGGAGCGATGCCCATGAGACGTCCTGGTGGCTCGAATGGTTGTGGTACTCACGCCAGCCCTTGAAGCAGAACCAGCAACGCTGCTCGCCGTCGAGACCATTGATATGAAAACCCGCTCCACTAGGGACAGCGTTGCTCCCTTGCAAAAGGGGTGTCCCGTCCGAGGCAATCCACCAACCGCTCACCGGCCGATACGGGAAATCCGTGCCGTCGACGCGTAGGAGTAGCTTGGTGCCGTGACGGCGCCAAGCCAGCTCTACGTCGAGGTACGGGAACGAGAAGCCGACACACTTGATGCCGAGCTTCTCGTACGCATCGGATGAGGTGAGCAGCTGGATCGCGCGTGCGAAGCTGGCTTTGGCCAACTGCGGATGAACGATAGCTGCTTGACCCATGATTAGCCCCCGCCGCCGTTCTTCTTGGTGATGGAGAGAACGTGGCAGTCACGCACGCCAGCGTCCTTCAGCGTCAGATGCGAAAGCAGGGGAGTCGGACCGATATCTACGTCAACCATTTCGAAGTCGGCGACGTGCGGGCGATCATGGGGCGGCAGGCGGCGGCGGATGGCTTCTTGGACGGTGATCATGGCCGGGAAGCGCATCTCGCGCTCTTCGCCGTCCAAAAGCACTTTCACTTCATAGAAGCGGTCCTCATGCGCGCGAGGCACGGTGAAGAGGCTGTCGACGGACTGCAGAATCAGCCGGTCATGGTCTTCGATGATCTCGTCAGCGAGACCATCCAGGTCGCTCCAGAGGTCAACGTCACCAGCATTGACCAACGCCTTAAGCTGATGCCCGCTCATCTTGGCGTGCGGAGGGTGCCCGTTCGCGGGGATGGGCTGACCATTGAGCGTGGCCGCAGGGATCTGGCGCATGATCGGGTTGTCGTCCACGTGCGGCGTGCCGTCGCCGATGCTGAACGCTTCCCCACCACGAATGAAGATCAGGTCCGTCGGAGAGATGGGGATATCTACGTCCCCGGTGACCTCCAGCAGGACTTGCTCGCCTTCGGCGAGGTTGGCCAGTGCAATGATGGCCTGGCCACGGACGGCGCCAGGGGTGACGGACCGCGGCTCGCGGTCAACAACGATTTGTACGCTTTTGGCGGGCATGAGCCCCTCCATACGAGAAGTAACTCTTTCTGCACCTGGCCAAAAGCCACAGCGCAGTACAGGTTTTCCCCATGAAGGATTGACGTACGGGTGCACATGCCACGACACTCTAGGTTCCTACACCGGACGAGCGTTCGCGCAAGTTCACTCAGGGGGTCAGTCCTTACGGGTCTGACCCCTTGTTTCATTCAGGGCCAGCACTTCAGCGCCTCCTTTGATGTTGATGGCGTTGACCTGAACGTCAATGATGTAAACGTTCTGAGCGAAGCATACCACACGCCATGCGGCAAAGTGAAGCACTCGGTAGTCAAGAGTGCTGCTTTGCGTCGTGCGCCCAGTAAATCACATGTGGGCTGTTACACATGTTAATGTCAATGTTGTTGACATTTAACTGTTTGACGATATACTATTGTGTTAAAAACAGGGTGCAGAAATGATTGACGAGCAAGGGCTCTACCGACACGTCGGAGAGCGGCTGCGCGCGCTGCGGGAGCAGCAGAGAGGGGTTCGTGGACGGTTGACCCAGGGTGAGCTTGCTTCGCAGGTGCGGCTCGAACGTACTTCCATTACGAACATAGAAAAGGGCGTCCAGAAGGTGCCTTTGCACGTGCTATTTCGTATTAGTGAAGCGCTGGGGGTTGCAGTAACAGAGCTGCTGCCAACCGTTGCCGAGGTGCAGTCCGCGGCCGATACAGTGGCGACAGAAGAGGTCACTATCGGCGAGCGAGTAGAGATGGTGCCTCCTTTGGTGAAGCAAGCAATTGAGTCCGTACTTGGACACGACAAATAACATGCGCTCACACACATCCGAGTCCATTGAGCAAGATGCGGAGCTCTTACTCCGCCAAGCGGGCGTGCGATCGGCTCCAGTCGATCTCAACCAGATCGCAGAACACCTAAAGGCGAAGATCCACTACCAGACAATGGAGGATCAGGTGTCTGGAGTGCTCATCGTGAAAGGTGGCGATCGCCATATCTTGATCAATGCTGCACATCACCCCAATCGTCAGCGATTCACGATAGGGCATGAACTCGGCCACCTCGTGCTGCATGATGGGGAGGGAGATCAGCTATTTGTGGATACCCAGCTTCGCGTTTATCAGCGTGTGGGTGAGCCAACTTCAGCGGCGTATAGTCAGCCATCATCGGGTACAACTCCTCAGCAGGAGCGAGAAGCCAACATGTTTGCTGCGGCTTTGCTGATGCCCGCAGCCATGGTTAGGTATGCAGCTTTGGGGCGAGATCTTTGGGATGAGGCGGGCGTGGCAGCTCTATCGACCATGTTCGCTGTCAGTGAACAAGCTATGTCCATTCGACTGCAGCAGTTAAAGGTGCTGGAGTTGATGGACAACGAGGTGCTCGTAAGCGCTTGATATGTGAGCGGAATCGAGGCGCCGTAGCAAGGTATCTCTTTCTCTTTTGTACTTTCCCAATCGAAATTTGATCTGCTGGGGAAGCGTGCGCTTTTCTTATTGGCCGCATAGCGCTGTGCACATCGACAGCAGTCACTTCGAGTTTGCCTAGTTGAGCTTGTTCTGCAGATTCTGTTGTGTGGCGCACTCTGGCAGAAGCTCTTGTATTCATGGCTCTGCGGGTAGCAGCCATACACGCCGTTCTCCAAGCGGTCAATTTGGAGGAGGAACCCATGTCTCTGAGTCAGTGGAAGCCGCTACTGGTACCAACTCTCAAAAGAATCTCGCGGTGGACTTACGCGCTCGGCTTCTTGGTACTGCTGCTTTATGTTTTCCTGGCCATCCTCGCACGAGAGACTCCGGATGCCACGCCCGCACTCGCATCGCAGGCGGTGCAACTCCTTATTCCGGTGATGTTGATTCATGTTCTGGCACGCATTGGTGCTCGCGCATTGGAGTCCTAGGTTTTCGCGCGGGTTCTTTCTCTCTGGCTGCGTGGGCCTCATATCCATGCGGCGGCTCCTGACAACTTGAAATCGGATTTGCGTTGCATCGGGAGCGCTAAGTAGCGGCGCGGGTACGGGCCACCTGTGCGGCGGTGAGAGACCGCTGACAAACTGCCCCCACGTCGCAACCGAACTAGCAAGACAGATCCGGTGGTTGCTTACCTCTGATCGTCGTTTGCTGGCGGCTCATAATGTGGCAACTCCCATGGTGCCTTGCCGCTCCATTTGCGGTAGACCCCTTTTAGCCGCTCTTGACGGTAGCCTTCGAAGTCATGGTGGTACATGCAACCGTACCGGTCCTCACTCTGGACGACAGGACATTGTCCTAAGCGCATCCACGCGCGAAACTCCGTACGGAATGGCTCAGGGATGTCGATGAGACGGACATAGTGCGTTTTATCAGGCGCCACTCGCGCAATACGCAAATTGCGCAGCACATCCAAATCAGCCTTCATGGCGTGTTTTGCTCCTGCATTGTCTTGCTGCTTTCATCTCGCTGGGCTGCTTAGCGAACGCAACAGGGGTGCAACAATGTCTCCTACGCGCTCCTACAGGCAAGCAGGCGCTATTTCGCGGTGACGGGATGATCGCTCCTGACGCTTGCCAGCGCATCCGAAGGAGACCTGTCTCGCGGGACACGATGGTGACACTTGTGAAGCACTGAGCGAACCCGAAGACGTTGCTGTGATGCTGGCAATGACGCAAGTCCAATTAGCATCTCTGCTGCGGAGCGCTCCCCGACAATAGAAGGAGTCTCGCCTGCTTGGTTCGTCTCCGCGCCAGTGAAACGGTCACGTTCGTGCATCGCAATCTCAGTGTTGTCCATTAGCCGGCACCTTGGGTTGTCACGAGTGAGGCGGCTATGCTAGCGGGCCGCAGCTTCATAGCCGAGCTACATCGCACGTTCCCTTTTTGGTGGTGTGCCGCCGTCCAGGGAAGCTGTCCTTAAAGAAACCAGTTCGCCTGCTCTTGGCTCGTCGAATATCAGTTCATTTATTAGATCCGGTGGTACGTCTTCAACGAGTCCTCCGTACAGGCAGGGCTTCATTTCACCTCTATCTGTTTCGTACCAAAACCACGGCATATTGTCCTCTCGGTCGAATCGATTGCGTTCGCGCCAAATGCCGGTAAGTCGACTAAGTTCCACCCGTCGTCCGTCTGGCGTTCTGTCCAGAACGTAGACGGAAACAGTACTCAGATTCAGTTTGGAAACTATCGCCAAGAGCGCAGCAGGTCCGTCAACAAACCAACTGTCTGGCAGTTGCACGTCTGTGTTTGCCTCTCTTTCTGCGACAACTAGGAAACTGGGTGCCTCATCTGTCCACGCCACGCACCGCCAGGTTTGATAGGGGTGAGCAAGCGCTCGCCTAATTGGATGGGAGTCTTCCCAGATCCTATCTGTCAACAGCATTTCCTCTTCCTTCACAACAACACGCGGGTTCTGCTTTAAGTTGATGAACCCAACATAAAATGTTGACACCCAACATTTTGTGATGTTACCAGAATGCTCCAGGGAGGCGACGATTTGTGTTGATGATCAACACAGGATGTCGCCTCCGTGGCTGTGCGTTCCAAACTCTCCGATGCAGCACAACTAGGCCAATTCCTTGCGGCCTTGCGTTCTAGTCATGGTCGGACCCAGGAGCAAGTAGCTGAGCTCCTAGGGGTTGACGTGGAGACAATTAGCCGGATGGAGCGAGGTGCCACGTGGCCAACGCTACCTCGGTTAATGTCCTTGGCTGACCTATACAATGTCTCAGTTGGCTCGCTTCTCCAGCAACGTTCGCCACGGTCGAAGGACATTGCAGAGGAATTGGAGAACCAGCTTGCTCGCTTGACAACAGAGGACCAAGTTTGGGTCCGAGAGTGGGTGACGGAGCTGTGCAATCGTCTGGCCGCAGGTTCCCAGCCTGTTCGGCCGATGAAGAAGCAACGGCGCTAGACATGATGTCAGGCTTGCTCCAAGCAGTGCCGCGCTAGAGCGAGCGTTGACAGCGGATATCTGCATACAGACGACGCATCAGCCTTCGCCCCATACGGACCTCCGTGATTAGATGTGTTGCATTGACCGGTTGAATCCGCAGCCGGAAGCGGACATACACCTCTGTCGGCGCAAGCGGTCTAGGCGGCCAACTCTTCCGCCTGCCACAGGGAACCAGCTTTCGCGGCAACTGGGTCAATCGCCTCAATTTCGCCCAGGGGTGGCACAGCGCTCTGACCTTCGGTGGGCGCCCACCTGGCGCGCGCCCCCATATGCGTTCATGATCACAGTCCTGACCGGCCCAGTAGCACGCAGTGATATGCCGTGATGAGTCCCATCATCGCAAAGTCCCAGTGACTCAGCTCATGGTGCGGTTAGCAAACCAACCGCAACCAATCAATTTCTTACGGTAAAACACTTCTCCATCGAAAGGCGTCTCAGGTGTGAGCTTCTCCACTGCGGCCAGATATTCGGCAGGTGGGACATAGCCATGGATTTCGATGTAGTGAAGCAACAGTAGGGGGAGAAGCATAAGTTTCGCTCGCTCCGGGGATCCAAGGTTCCGAAGCCACTAGCACTCGGCCGTTGCGCCCTCCGAATAGCGGCATGGCGGCCTTGTTGGCGTTGGGCGCTTGCGTCGACTTCAGGACTGCGGCGTGGATGGTGGTGTCGCAGGCGAGGAATCGCCCATGGCCGATGCGGCTTCCTTGATGAGCGAGCGCAGCCAGCGCAGGCCAAGGTCGGCACTGCGATGCTTGTGCCATTGCATGGATTGCTCCATCCGCGGAATGCGTACCGGCACGGGGCGAATCGCAATGGGCAGGCTGCGGGCGGCCTGCGTGGCAAGCCGGCGGTGCATGGTGGCAATCCGGTCCGTGCCGACCACCAGATGCGCCGGCGCCATGAAGCTGAACGTGGTGGTTTCTATCCGCCGCACGATGCCCAGCTTATGCATGAACCATTGCTCCAGCGAGGAGTGCTCATCGCCCGGCTGCACGACGATATGGCCCGCGGCCATGTAGCGTTCGGCGGTCAGTTCGCCCGTGGCCAGTGGGCTCTCGTCCCACAGCACGCAGCAGAAGGTTTCTTCGAAGACGACCTCGGCGGGATGCTCGGCCGGGCAGTATTCCTTCGGAATGATGAGCAGGTCGACTTCGCCGCGTTCCAGCGCACGCCCGGGGGAAGCAACCTGCGGGCGCAGTTCAAACCGGACGCCGGGTGCTTGCCGATACGCGAGCCGCAAAAGATGCGGCATCAGGGTCAAGGTGGTGTAGTCGGAGACCAGTAACCGGAACACACGGTCCGACTGCCGTGGCAGGAAATCCGGTTGCGCGGCCACTGTGGCATCGATCCGCACCAGGATGTCGCGCACGGGGTCTCTCAAGCCTTCTGCCCGTGCCGTCAGTTCCATCTTGCGGCCGACCTGGACGAGCAATTCGTCGTCAAAGTATTCGCGCAGCCGCGCCAGCGCATTGCTCATCGCGGCTTGGCTCAGGTGGACCTTCTCTGCGGCACGGCTGATGTTCTGCTCAGTCAGAAGCGCATCAAGCGCGACGAGCAGATTCAGGTTGAGCTTGTTGAAGCGCATGGGCGCCGTCTCCGTTCAAGGTCTTCTCCCGACGCGGTCAGGGCAACCCTGCGAGGCGGTGTTGTGGTGCCGCGCTAGGGTTTCCCCTGAAAGTATTCAGGGCGCCAATACAGCGGATGGAAACAATCAATTTGAGCGATCCGCGCGGGCATCTTAATCTAAACCCGTTCCGCCGCACCACTGAATTTGCGGTGCGTGAGTCGGGATGATGTGTGCCCGAAATGCGCTACGGCTACAGCTTCATTGCGCGCATTCCACGACATAAGAGACACCCAAAAACGAGGTGTCGAAAGTGAGGAGACAACATGACCAAACACCTGGCCGCGGCGTGTACTGCCGCAGGCTGCATGACGCTGGCCGCGCTGGCGCCGAGCACTGCAAACGCGCTGGAAAACGGCGTCTCGCCGTATCCAGCAGGCGCTGCCGCGACGAGCATCGCGGCCATGCCGCCGATCCCAGGGCTTTTCATGCTGGAGCAGTTCAGTTACAGCACTTCCAATGGGATCTACGACAACAACGGAAACAAGCTGCCTGTGCCGTTCAGCGCGTCTGCGCCATCGCTGACGACACGTCTTCTGGCGTCGTATCCGGTGACCGTGCTTGGCGCAGGACTGTACTCACAGCTTGTCATGCCGGTGGTGTTCCTACACACCGACATTGCGGGCCAGAGCCAGCGCCACAACGGCTTGTCGAACATCACCGTGTCGCCCGCCATCTTGAAGTGGTCCGTGACACCAAACCTGGCCATCGTCACCGGCCTCGATATCGCGCTTGAGACGGGCTCATACAGCCCCACCCACCCGAGCGTTGCCGTGGGCTACACGTCGTGGCAGCCCGTGTTCTCCTTCCGCTACAACGTGCCCGACGGCGTCAACGTCGGCATGACCAATCGCCTTCTCATCAACCAGAAGAATAGCGATACGGGATACCGCTCTGGCACGGCCTATGTGGCCGATTTCACGGCGGGCTGGAACTTCGGCAAATGGAAGGTCGGCGTGGTGGGCGGTTACTTGAACCAGTTCACCGACGACAAGGTGAACGGCACGACCATCGCCGGAAACCGTGCTCGCAGTCTCGCGCTGGGGCCGTCCGTCGCCTACGACGGAGGCGCCTTCAGTATCAACCTCAATTATCAGCAAGGGGTGTATGCGGCCAATACGTCAAAGAGCAACACGGTGTGGCTAAACATCGCCATTCCACTGTGGGCAAAACCGCCTGGCCCTGGCAACGGCATCTAACAACGCATCAAAGGAATCGGGATGTTCCGCTATTTCCCCACGAACTACGTCTGGAACCTGTCCGTCGATCTCGCCATCGAGATGGGCGCGCGCATCGGCGAAATCGAAGAGATGTGCGCACCGCTGCAAGAGGCCGCCAAGCAGCCCGATGCCGCCGGTACGCGCGCGTTTCGCGAAACGTGGTCGCGCATGGCCGACAAGCTGTGCGAACTGGCCGAGGAGGACGAAGCCCGCGGGCGCGTGCTCTCGGCCGGCGACAAGTACAACCGTGCCGCCACGTACTACCTCACCGGCGAGCGCCTGCAGGCACATGGTGCGGAGGGCCGCTTGGAACTCTACAAGCGCTTTCTCGATGTGTTTGCCAAAGGCATTGCCGCAACGGGCGAGAACTGTGAACGCGTGGAGATTCCGTACGGCGATGCCCATCTCTCTGCGCTCTACGTGCGCGCGGAAGGTGTGACGGGGCGCGCCCCGATTCTCGTGCAGATCAACGGCCTGGATTCGACCAAGGAGATGAAGTACCGCGTTGGACTGCCGCAGTGGCTGGCCCGGCGTGGGGTGTCGTCGCTCGTGGTCGATCAGCCCGGTACAGGCGAAGCCCTGCGCCTGCACGACATGCATGCCGTCTACAACACCGAGGTGTGGGCCAGCAAGATCGTCGACTGGCTGGAAACGCGTGATGACGTGGACCCGAAGCGCATCGGCCTGGAAGGCGTTTCACTCGGCGGGTACTACTGCCCGCGCGCGGTGGCGTTCGAGCCGCGCTTTGCGTGCGGTGTGGTTTGGGGCGCCAACCATGACTGGCGCGACGTGCAGAAGAAGCGTCTGGCGCGCGAGGGTAGCTTCCCCGTGCCCCACTACTGGGAACACGTGTGCTGGGTGTGGGGCGCCCCCGACATGGACGCCTTCATGCGCATTGCCGAGAACGTGCACCTGGATGGCGTGTTGGACCGCATTCGTGTGCCCTTCCTCGTCACGCACGGGGAGAAGGACTCGCAGATTCCCGTGCAGTGGGCGCACCGCACGTACGAACAGCTCATCAACAGCCCCAAGCGCGAGCTGAAGATCTTTACGGACCGCGAAGGCGGCGTGCAGCACAGCAGTTTCGACAACTCGGCCAATGCTGGTGCCTACATCGCCGACTGGGTCGCAGAAACACTGGGCGGCAGGACAGCCCCTTGATCACCAACCCATGACCGATAGGACATCCATGAACATCATCGGACCCGATGCACTGCTGTTTGGCGTCGACGATGTTGCTGCGTGCGCGCAATATCTGACCGACTATGGCTTGAAACCGGTTGGCGTTACGGCCGCCGGGGGGCGCTTCGAGGCGCTGGACGGCACGTCTATCCGCATCGCGCACAAGGACGATGCGTCCTTGCCGCACTCGCTCGGCACCGCCAGCTTCCTCCGCCAGACCACCTACGGCGTGGCCGACCCGCAAACGCTGGAGGCGATTGCCGCGGAGCTGCAGAAAGACCGCCCCGTCGAACGCCATGCAGATGGCTCCATCCACACCGTGGACGATGCAGGCTTCGCGCTGGCGTTTCAGGTGACGGCACGTCGTCCGCTGGAATTGCCGGCTGAACGCGTCAACGCACCGGGCGCACCTGCACAGCGGCCGGCGAACGTTGTCGGTGTGGACGGCGATGCCGTGGTGCGGCCCCGCACGCTGTCGCACGTCGTCTACTTCGTTCCGGATGCCGCAAAGGCGGAGGCGTTCTATGTGAAGCGCCTCGGCTTTGTCTGCACCGACCGCTTTGTTGGCGTGGGGCCGTTCCTGCGCCCGGCCGGCACGCTGGACCACCACACGCTGTTCCTGATTGAGACGCCGCCGTTCATGAAGGGCTGCGAGCACTTCACCTTCCACCTGGGCGGTCCGACCGAGGTGATGCAGGCTGGCGCTCGGCTGGTCGAAAAGGGCTATCAATCCTTCTGGGGCCCAGGACGCCATCGCTTCGGCTCCAACTGGTTCTGGTACTTCAACAGCCCACTCGGCTGCCATGTGGAATACGACGCCGACATGGACTTGCACGATACCGACTGGATCGCACGCGAAGCGCCCATGGGGGCGGACACCTCGCAACTGTTCCTGTTCCAGCACCGCGAGAAGTGGGCACCGGGCGGCCCGCCGGCACCCGGGGCCGCGCACGCATCCTGACCGGGTAGAACTCAGCCATGTCCGCGTCCAACCCCGTACCGCTGTGCCAGTTGCATGATTTGGTCGATGGCCGCTCGCGTGGCTTTGACCCGCGCAGCATCGGCCGGGACACAGTGTTCGTGGTGCGGCGTGGCGAGGCGCTGCATGCTTATCGTGACGCCTGCCCGCATCACGGTGGAACGCCGATGGCATGGCGAAAGGATGCCTACCTCAATGGCGACGGCACCCGCATCGTCTGCCATGCGCATGGCGCGCAATTCGATATCGGCTCCGGCGTTTGCGTTCTTGGCCCCTGCCTGGGACAAGCGCTTGAGCCCGTCAAGGTTGCGGTGGCCGAAGACGGCACCGTGCTCTTGATGCAAGACAACAAGGAGACACCACAATGACATCCCCAGTGCACAAGATCCTCATCATCGGGGGCGGCTTTTCCGGCATGGCTGCGGCCATCCAGTGTGCCAAGCTCGGCATGCAGATCGACATGGTTGAGATTGATGCGCAATGGCAGGCCTATGGCGCTGGCATCAGCATCGGTGGCCCCACGCTGCGCGCCTTGAAAACCATTGGCGTGCTCGATGCCTTCCGCAAGCGCGGCCACTGCGGCGATGGCGTCAACTTGTTCACATCGAGCGGCCAGGCGCTGGGGCAATTGCCCACGCCGCGCGTGGCGGGACCGGACGTACCGGGCGGCGGTGCGATCATGCGCCCGGTGCTGGCTGACATCCTGGCCAAGGCGACAGTCGCTGCAGGCGTGAACGTACGCCTGGGCTGCACATTCACCACGATTGAGCAGCGCGCCGACGGTGTGGAGGTTGCCTTTACAGACGGCACACAAGACCGCTACGACCTGGTGATCGGCGCCGATGGCTTGTATTCGAAGGTGCGCGAGGCGGCATTTCCTGACGCGCCCACGCCGCAATACACCGGCCAGGGTGTTTGGCGCGCTGTGGTCCCTCGCCCCGCCGACATCAGTTGCGCGACGATGTGGCTCGGGCAGAAGGTCAAGACCGGCGTCAACCCGGTTTCGCAAGACGAGATGTACCTGTTCGTGACCGAAGACCGCGAGACGAATGAGTACATCGACCCGCAGCGTTGGCCGCAGATGCTGGCAGATCTGCTCGCGCCGTTTAGCGCACCGTTGATGCAGACCATCCGCGGGCAGATCTCCGCACAGTCGCTGATCAACTATCGCCCACTGGAAAGCTTGCTGATGCCACGTCCATGGTTCAGCGGCCGCATCGTGCTGGTTGGGGATACGGTCCACGCCACGACGCCACACATGGCGGCAGGTGCTGGCATCGGCCTGGAGGATGCCATCGTGCTGGCCGAAGAGCTGGAGCGTGCCACCACGCTCGACGCGGCGCTGCAAGCCTTCCAGGACCGCCGCTGGGAGCGCTGCCGTATGGTGGTGGAGAACTCCGGCCGCCTGGGCGAGATCGAGATTACCGGCGGCGACAAAGCCGAGCACGCTCGCATCATGCGCGACACCCTCATGAGCCTGGCACAGGCCATCTGACACGGCGGAGACCACCATGGAATCGAATCTTCAGACGGGTGGCGTCGCCCGCTTGGGCGGCCGGGGCACGGTTGCGCTATTGGTGGCGCATTGCGCCGGCATGGTTGACTTGGTCGCCTTGCCGGTATGGGTCGGCACCCTGATCGGCAGCTATCACCTCGACCCGCAGCAGGCGGGCGGCTTGGTGACGTTGTTTCTGGCAGGGGCCGTGGCGAGCAGTGTGTTCTTTGCGCCGCGGGTCAACCGCTTGCCGACACGCGCATCGGCATCCGCCGGCTTTGCGGTGGCAATGCTGGCGTTTCTCGGCATGGCGACCTTGAGCGACAGCTATGCCGGCATGGCTGGTTTGCATGCCGTTGCGGGATTGGCGGTGGGGTGCAGCCTCAGTTTTACGCATGGCACGATCGGGCGTAGCCGCAATCCACATCGGTTGTTTGCTGCGGCGGGCTTGGCGCTGGGCTGCTTCGCCATCGCTTTCCTTGGCATCACGCCCGGGTTGGTCGCGGCGCATGGTGGGCCGATTCTCTTCCGCGTGTTTGCGGGTGTCATGGCGATTGCTGCTGTGCTGTGCGCGGTGGCGTTTCCGACGCTCGAAGCGCCGCGCCGCGAGGTGTCCGCTGCCGAGCCACGCTTTTCGCCGGCCGTGTGGAGCGGCATGCTGGGTGTTGCCTGCATGGCCCTAACACAAGCCATGGTGTTCAGCTTTGTCGAACGCATTGGCGTGGATCGAGGCTTTGGCCTGGCTGCCGTCACCTCGGTGCTGATCGCAACGGGGTTGGTGAATCTGCTGCCGGCGCCGCTGGCGGGCTTGCTGGAGTTGCATGTACCAGCCCGGCGGGTGGTGCTGGGTGGGCCACTCGCGCAGGCAACACTCGCACTCATCATTACGCAGAGTTCCATGTTGGCTCCCTATGCTGCGGCTGGCGCGGTGTTCGTCGCCGTCATGATCTTCACGCACACCTTCGCCTTTGGCGTATTGGCGAGAATGGACACCACCGGCCGTGCCGTGGCCGCCACGCCCGCCATGCTGATGACCGGCGCCGCCATTGGCCCGATCCTGGGCGGCACGCTCGTCAAGTTCCTGGGCTACGGCAGCCTTGGCATCGCCGCCGTCTTGATGGCCTCTGCCGCAGTGCTGTGTTTCTCGCGCCTTGAACGCCGCGCAGTGCCGGCAGGAGCCTCCGCATGACACTGAAACCGAAGCGTCGCTTTGTCGACCTCTCCATCTACCTGGAGAACGACGTGCTCTCCGATCCGCCACCACTGGCGCCGAAGATCACCTACCAGAAGCACGCCGACACCTTGCCCGAGTTCATGGCAATGCTGCCTGGCACAAAGCGGGAGGACTACCCCGATGGTGAAGCTGCCGCAGCCGAGTGGGTCACGCTCACCACGCACAGCGGCACGCACCTCGATGCGCCGTGGCATTTCCATTCAACGATGGACGCAACCCTGGGTGAGGCCAAACCGTCCATCACCATCGATGAAGTGCCGCTGGAATGGTGCTTCCAACCGGGTGTGAAGCTCGACTTCCGGCATTTTCCCGATGGCTACGTGGTGACGGCCGCAGATGTGGAAGCCGAGCTTGCACGGATCGGCCATGCGCTGCAGCCGCTCGACATCGTCGTGGTCAACACACGGGCGGGTTCCCGCTATGGGCACAACGATTACGTCAACGCGGGCTGCGGCATGGGCTACGAAGCGACGATGTATCTGCTCGAACGCGGCGTGCGGCTGACGGGTACCGATGCATGGAGTTGGGACGCACCGTTCTCCTACACCGCCAAGAAGATCGCAGAAACGGGCGACACCTCGCTGATCTGGGAAGGGCACAAGGCCGGCCGCGACATCGGCTACTGCCACCTGGAAAAGCTGCACAACCTTGAAGCGCTGCCGCCACACGGTTTTGTCATCAGTTGCTTCCCGCACAAGATTCGCGGTGCGTCTGCCGGGTGGACGCGCGCGGTCGCCATCTTTGACGCCGACAAGGAACACATGGCATGAGCTTGCCGACCATTCAACGTATCGTGACGGGTCATGACGCCGATGGGCGCGCGGTGATCGTCTCGCAGGGGCCCTTACCAACCGTGGTAGAAATTGCCGCAATTCCGGGCACGGTGTTTCATGAGGTGTGGAGCACGTCGGACACCCCGGCGCCGATCGACAACGGTGCGGACCCGACCGTGGGCGCGTTGATGCTGCCGCCGCCAACGCAGGGCACGCGCTTCCGCTTTGTCGATATTCCGCCCGATACCTCGGAGTTCCTGGCGCGTGGCGCGACCAGGATGCAGGAAGCATTCACGCAGGTGGGCGACGCACATGCCTCCACCGTGCGTGCCAATTCACCGCATCCGCTGATGCATCGCACGGAGTCGGTCGACTACGGCGTCGTCATCGACGGCGAGATGACGCTGGTGCTGGATGACTCCGAGGTGGCGCTTGTCCCGGGCAGCGTCGTCATTCAGCGCGGTACGAATCATGCTTGGGCCAACCGTTCCGACAGGCTGTGCCGGATGCTGTTCGTGCTCATTGACGGCGCCTACGACCCGGCCATCGCCGAGGCATTGCAGGCCCGCACGCATGCGGAGGCGCCATGAAATTCGCCACCTTGTCTGGTGCCGGCGCCGGCGGGCGGCTGGTCCTCGTGTCGCGTGATCTTAAGCTTGCCGTCGATGCGGCACCGATTGCCGCCACGCTGCTTGACGCTCTGGAGCGCTGGGACGACGTTGCCGCCCGCCTTCAGGCTCGCTATGACGAACTCAATGCCGGGCGCGTTGCCGAGGCATTCGCATTCGACCCGCAAGCGTGCCTGGCTCCGTTGCCACGCAGTCCGCAATGGTGTGACGGCTCGGCGTTCCTGAACCATGGCCGCCTGATGGAGCGCGCGTTCAACTCGCCGCCGATCCCCGATTTCGACACCATCCCGGTGATGTACCAGGGTGCGAGCGACGACTTTCTCGGCCCGTCGGAAGATGTGCCGCTGCCAAGCGAAGCCGACGGTATCGACTTTGAGGGCGAGTTTGGCGTCGTCGTTGGCCGCGTGCCGATGGGGGTGACGGCCGCACAGGCGTTGGAGCACATCCGCTTGATCGTGCAGATCAACGACTGGAGCCTGCGCGGGTTCGGTCCACGTGAAATGAAGACAGGCTTCGGCTTCCTGCAAGCCAAACCGTCGACCAGCTTTGCACCGGTTGCCGTCACGCCCGATGAGTTGGACTTGAACTGGCGCGATGGCCGCGTGCAATTGCGCTTGCATGTCGAATGGAACGGCCAATGGTTCGGCCACCCGTGTGGCGGCGATATGAACTTCAGCTTTGGTGACCTGATTGCGCACGCAGCGCGCACGCGCCGGCTGTCTGCCGGCACCATCATCGGTTCGGGCACTGTGTCGAATGCAAGCCGCACGGCAGGGTCTGCTTGCATTGCGGAAAGACGCGTCATCGAGATTATCGACGAAGGGCAGCCTAAGACCGCGTTCATGCGCTTTGGTGATCGCGTCCGCATGGTTGCGCGCGATGCCAGCGGTACGGCCCCTTTCGGCATCATTGACCAGCGCGTCATCGCATACAGTGAATCCAAGGTGGGGAAGGCTCCGCGATGAGAGTGCTTGTGACAGGTGCCAACGGTTTCGTCGGAACGGCGCTCGTGCGGCGATTGCTGGGAGAAGGTGTTGCGGCCGCAGGCGATGTGCAGGAACTGCTGCTGCTTGACCAGCAGGTGGATGCCGCACCGCAGGATGCTCGCGTCAAGATCGTCCATGGGGATTTCGGCGCGAAACAGACGCTCGACACTGCACTTTCGGAGCCAGTAGATCTCGCTTTCCACTTGGCAAGTGTGCCAGGCGCGCTGGCCGAATCCAATCCTGATTTGGGTGACCGGATTAACTTGTACGGCACGCTGGCGCTGTTTGAGCGGCTTGCGGACCAGGCAAAGCGGCATGCTCGGATACCGCGTGTTGTCTTTGCAAGCAGCGTCGCGGTCTACGGTGCGCCACTGCCGGCACAGATGGACGAGTACACGGCTGCGCATCCCACGATCAGCTACGGCGTGCACAAGCTGGTTGGGGAGCAGATCCTCACGGATTGGTCGCGTCGAGGCATGCTCGATGGCCGCTCATTGCGCTTGCCGGGAATCGTAGCGCGGCCGGGGTTATCAGTTGGCCACGGTTCGGCGTTCATGAGCGCGATCTTTCGTGCAGCACAACAAGGCCAGCCCTACACTTGTCCGGTCTCTCCATCAGCAACTTCATGGTGGATGTCGCGAGATTGCTGCGTTGACAATCTAGTGCACGCGGCGCGACTACCTGCCGATCAGCTTCATGCCACACGGGTGTGGACGCTACCCGTTTTACATCTGGCAGTTCAAATGGTGCTGGATGGTTTGGCTCGGCGTTTTGGAACAGGTCACATTGACTATGCGCCGGTGGCAGCCATTGAACAGCTGTTTGGGCGTCAGCCACCAATCGAGGACAAAAGGGCGGCAGCGGCGGGCTTTGTCCACGACGGCACGGTCGAACAACTGATTGAACGTGCGCTGGCCGTATAGCGCGGCTGCACCATGGCCGCCAGATCGCCGAGATCGAGCAGGACGTGCGCGCATCGACCCTTTCGGACGAACGCATCGGAAAGGGGCTCAAACTTGAGCCCGGCGCACCGGTGTTGAAGATTTCGCGCCGCTACCTGGTTGCCACCGGTGAAGCCTTTGAGTTCTCCGTGACGGTGCATCCTGCAGACAGCTTTTCGTTGTCGATGCGGCTGAAGCGATCTGCAGGGTAGAGACTGGCTGGACTGCACTGTACCGAAGGAGCGCGGTGACAGTCGTATGTGGAGGCGTCTCAGACGCTGGCCATGATTCGCCAACTTCGCGCGGCCGTTTCAATGCCTGCTTTGGATGCGCCGACGAATGGCTGAAATTCGCCGAAGGCGGTCGGTGATGGCACTACCTACGGCCGCCCGCTTTCGCCCCTGAGCGGCCGTTCAACATGTCTCCTTCCAAAAGGTCGTTTCAGAAGTAAAACCGCCACTCGTAGGATGAGGTAGTCCGACGTATATTCAGCGCAAGCGGTCATTTACGCTGGCGGCGCTGCCCATCGATTCCCAGTGGATTTCACGTTGCTCGCCATATAGCGGACGAATCAGTTTGACCGGGTTTCGATGGCTCAACGCCTGCCGCCACCCAACCTCTCACTCCTCGGAATCCCCGGCGTATCCACCGAAATGAGCGCCTCGATGGCAGTTTGGGCACAGCGCTATCGCGTTGTCGATTGTGTCCTCCCCGCCGATCGCCAAGGGGACGCGGTGGTGCACCTCAAGGTAAGGGGAACCGTCACTTCGACGACGGAAAGGTGCCGGCATGCCGCACCCTTCGCATCCCCCGGCGGCTCGAGCGAGGACTTCGACGATCACGTCCGCGTTCCGCCGGAACACGCTCGTCGTTACCTCTATCCGGGTCGGGAACCTCGGCGCTGCCCTCAAGCGGTCCAAGCGTGCCTCCCGGGAGAGTTGGCTGGATTGCTCGATGGCCTGCTGCAGCTCCACCTCGACATCAAACGGGAAACAGGCCGGTTCGTCGTCGACCACCAAGGCACGGATGTCGATCGACCGTGTTTGCGGCGGAGGTTCCTTCGTCGGGACGAGTTCCATCCAGAACGCGTCACCACTCGCCGAGGACAGCGTGCGGCCGACCTCAAACACATGCTCCAAGGAACAACGCCCTGTGTACACGTCTTTCAACACGCCGACGATCGGTATTCCATTGCTCCGTGCAAGCTCAAGCCGGTTCCAGTGCGCCACCCATGTTCTTCGCGTCGTGCGAGGCGTCGGTCTACTCGCGCAATACCAAAGGCTGCCGTCCAATACGTCTTTGCAGATAGCCACCACCGTCGGCACGCGCTTACCTTGCTCATCTTTAACGCTGTGGTAGTTCCAGATCGTCGTGACCAGGCGCGTCGCGTGCCCTTCGCGTGCTTGGGCCATGGACACGTCGAACGCTGCCCAATGCTGACTGGGGTTCTGCCCGCCCAGCGCCATGATCGCGTCCACATGCCCAGTCGTGAATGCCATCGGAGTCTCCTACCTAAACCCGAACAAGGCGATGGCCGGCCTTCCTTGCGCCTTCCCGATGGCGCCGCAAGAACTCAGCCTGGCGCGCCGAAGGGGCATTGCGCAAACGCACTCGACCACCCGTCATCACCAAAGCGCGCACACCCGCGTCCATCCCATGGGCCAATAGCAAGTGCCCGTCTGTATCGAAGCCAAGCAGATGTGAGTCGAGCAGGGCATGAAGGTGTGCACACAACATAAGACCGTTGTGAGCGTTCGTACGCTCCTCTGGTGTAGCTTCGCTCCATGGGACGATGTGGCACGCCTCGACCAAGCGCGGCGCTTTTAGATTGGTGAGCGCGCATCGCTTCCCCCAAAAATCGACGACGCGCTGAACGAAGACATCGTGACCGACACGCTGCGAGGACATCCCGGGCACGTCATACCCACCGTCACCACCTTGATAACCGCCCCCGTTATCGCTCCCACTTCGAGCGACTTCCTCGCCCTGGGGCGAGGTATAGCCCTTCACGTCTGCCCACACCACCGTCGGGTTGGAGCTCATCGAAAATCCTTCGAAGAACTTCGAGAAGGAAACACTGGTGTCCCCTTCGCCTTGCCATGGCTGTGCCACCGTCAGGGTATAGCGCGGCTTTCCGTCCTTGGTCTGGCCCGTCTCGCGCTTGGAGACGCAGGTGCCCACGTAGATGCTCGACATGCCCTTGTCGGAATTGAACAGCACGATCGTCTGCCCTTCAATCCCGTGGTCCAGAATGGCCTTCGCAAGGGGCCAATGGCCCGTCTGTTTCTTGGGAAAGAACTTGTCGTTCGTCTCCCTGCTTTCTGGCTTCCGATTGCTGAGGTTGATCGCGAGGAACGGCGTGCAGAGGTTGGGAATGTCAAACCAACGGTTCAGTTGAGGCATGGCCAAGGCCTTCTTGTTCTTTGGTCGGTCGATCGTATCACGCACCATAAGGGGTGACGAAAGCGCATGATTCGCGATCAAGTACATTCGATCTAGAGGTGCGAGAACACCGTGGCGCGGATTTGGCTTCAGCGTCAGCCTTCTAGAGAAAAACGGCCGTTGGAATGGCCATGCGCCAACAACAGCGACTGTCGGCAATTGGCCGTCAGCGGACGGCGGGGTGCCTATGTATGTTGCTCAGGTCTCACCGCTATACGGTGACGAGACCCGAATGCTCAAAGAGCGGCGGCGGGCCTTACGCATCGTCCTTGTATGTCTTCTTCGCTTTTCGCCAAGAGGACTCTCCAAATGGTTGCACCCCATGCATATGGATGTCTGCTGATATGGACTGGCCCTGGTAACTCGTCAACCCTGGCGAGGTGGCCGTGTTGACCAATCGGCGGGGCGAGCCTTACTCCGCGTCGGTGCAGGGCTCGCGAAGATGCAACGAGATTACTTAATCAGGAACCGTTCGTAGTTCTTGCCTGCAATCCATGCCGGTGCTCGGCCTCGGCCAGTCCAAGTCGAGCCTGACTTCGGGTCCTGATATTTGGGTTGGACGACAGAGCCTTTCCGCTTCTTCGTCTTCGCGGCGAGACCAAGGTCTTCTGCCGTCAATCCATACTCGAGCACGATTTGACGCACCTGCGCGATAGCCTTTTCAACTTCTGCCGCACGCGCAGCCTCGAGTTGTTCTTCCAATTTAGCTTTCTGAGCGAGCAGGTCTTTGTAAGTCGCCATGGTTTTCCTCTAGGTGGTATGGAATGGGAAGGATACCGCTAGAACAAAGGAGAACGAGTGCAGATTTGCTCCTAACGCGGACATATTGGCAAAACGGATTTCGAATGGGTTCTCGTGGACGAGTAGATAAGTTTCGCCGCCCACATTCTGCCGATTCGGTCGCTTGCAGTTCGAGCAGTGCACCACCCTCTAGCAGAGCCGGCCAAAACATCAAAGCTGGTATGCTGCCTACTACGACAACCAGACAGGAGGGCGTCATGGCTGCGAAAGAGGTCTCGAAGAAGAAGTACCTAAAAATCCTGAACAAACGTCTGCGCTCCGAGGTAGGTGCCTCGCCTAAGGCCCTGTTTGTCTTCTACCCTCCGGGCGTGAAGGCGAAATACGCCACAGGCGTCACTGCGAGTGAGCCAAACAGCAAGCGCGAATTGGGAATTATGGCGGCAATCCACCGCAAGGCAGCTGGCCAGTTCATCGTCACCGACGAAAAGGCGACGTAGGCGAGGGCTTAACGCTGGTCTGGCATCTCCTTGAGCTCTACCCACCCCAATCAGAATTCGTCGTGGAAGGTGCCGGTGGTTCCAGCCGTAGACCTGAGTTTTGAGAGCGTCTTTTTGGCGGCAAGAAGGACTACGTAGGTTTCCACGGTTGCAGCAGCCGACAACGTCCGCAACGTCTCGCGAAAAACCGGTGCAACGACATCGGGCGGCAGTCCAAGTCTGTCGGAGATGTCGAGTACGTAAGCGTACTGCTCCTCTCGAAGTTCTGAATCGGTCACTTGTGCACTGGCGTCAGCCAAGGTTCAGATGTTCCTGATTGTGAACCATTTCCTTGGCCATGCCGACGGCTCATCGAGTTTGCTGGCTGCTCCTGAACCGGTTGCGGTCGTCCGGCTTGCCCTCGTGCGGGGCGTTCAAGCGGACCGTTTCTCCGCCGCGCTAGCAAGCTTCTCCTCGACGAGGCGCTGCACCTTGTTTACGAGATATGCAAGTTCGGGCATGTCGCCATACATATCAAACTCACGGACCGCAATCAGGCCCATCGAAAATGGGCCCGGTGCAGGTTCGCAAGGAAGTCCACACTCAAAATTGCGACACCAATTGAGCTGACGCTCAATGCTGACTGCTGGCGGAAATGCCTGGGCGGCTAGTGGTCGAATCTGCCGAAGGGCTGCTTCAATCATTTCCAGCAGCGAATTCTCCATGATGACGTGCGCTCCAATGGCTGGCCGTGAGTCAATCCGCGCTTCGGCTATCGGTAAACGACAGCTTGTGGCCGAACGTGGACGGCGCTGTGCGTTCAGTTGTGTTGCGCCATTCTATTGGCGGAACGGCCGCTCTTGCCCGAGAAGAAGCGACCTGCGCAGTCGGCCGGAGGCCGCGCCGTTCTCAGCAAAAGTGGAATGCAATATCGCCAATGGTCTGCGCATCCATCTCGGAGACTCGCTCACTCGAAACAAAGGGCGCGAGGCGAACGAGAATCGCTTTCACGGGCACGTCACACCGGTTCACAAGTGAGACCAATTCTTCCTGGGCGGCAGAGCTCGTGACGTAGGTTTCAATAAGCCGCAACAGATGGTCACGTAGTTCTTCGATTGTCATTCTCGACCAGCGAAGGGTTGGTCTGCACTCTCATCCTTGTCGCCAGTCGTCGGGAGCAATGCCGTAGACGCGCTCGCACTCGTCGTATACCTCTTCGAGTGACGCATACCAATGGTCCGACGTCGGAAAAGACGCTTCTACCGATTCGTACCGCATCATCAGATAGCTACCGTCGCTAAGTTGTGCAATCTCGACCTTTTTGGTCGTGCCTGGGCTTGTACCTCGACCGTCAAGCGATTTCCGTGTTGGCGCCCAAATCAGCATAAATAGTTTGCATCCGTTGGGAGTGACGTTTCGGCGCCCGACAATCGCAGCGGGGCGACGGTCCATGGCCTAGTGGCAAGCGACCGCTTCTGGCTGCGGATTCAACCGGTCGATGCAACACACTAGAGACTGCGTGAGCAGTGGAGGTGTTGCAAATGAAACAACGGCGCCGGATCTACTACACCGAGAGTCAGAAGGCACTCATGTGGGAGCGCTGGCGTAAGGGCGACTCTCTCCAGCACATTGCCCAACTGTTCGATCGGAACCATTCTTCTGTACAACGGATTCTCGCGCAGACTGGTGGTATCCAGCCAGCGCAACGACACCGCTCCAGACTAGCGTTGACGCTTGCCGAGCGAGAAGAAATCTCCCGCTCGGTTGTGGCGGGGCTCTCGATACGTTCGATCGCCTTCCGGCTAGGGCGAGCTCCGTCCACAATTAGCCGCGAACTCCGGCGAAATGGCGGAAGCCATAGCTATCGTGCGAATCAGGCCGACGAGCTTGCCTGGGCTCGAGCACGCCGACCCAAGACATGTAAGCTCGTCAGAAACCGGACGCTGGCTCAGGTCGTGGCAGCCAAGCTGCGGCTACAGTGGTCCCCTGAGCAAATTGCCGGCTGGCTCAAGCACGCATATGCCGTCAACAAGGACTACCTGGTGTCACACGAGACGATCTATCGCAGCCTGTACATACAGGCCCGCGGTGCGCTTAAGAAGGAGCTGCTCGAACACCTGCGGCGTGAAAGAGCCATGCGTCGTTCGCGGCACCATACGCAGAAGACGGACGACCATGGTCGGATCTGCGACACGCTGCCGATCAGCGAGCGGCCTGCTACGGCGGACGACCGTGCGGTGCCCGGTCATTGGGAGGGCGACATGCTGTGTGGTAGCGGCGGCACCCAGATCGTGACCCTTGTGGAACGCCAAACGCGCTATCTCATGCTGGTCAAGATCGACAGCAAGGACAGCGCGACAGTCGTCAACGCGCTCGTAAAGCATGCGCGCAAACTGCCGCAGGAACTCTATAAATCGCTCACCTGGGATCGCGGGCCAGAGATGGCACAACACAAGCGCTTCACCGTTGCTACGGACATCAAGGTCTACTTCTGTGATCCTCATCATCCCTGGCAACGCGGCTCGAACGAGAACACGAATGGCCTCCTGAGACAGTACTTCCCGAAAGGGACTGATCTCTCCGTGCATTCACAGGCTAAGCTCAATGCTGTCGCCAGACGGCTCAACGAGCGTCCGCGCAAGACTCTAAACTTCGACACGCCAGCGGAACGATTCCATCAATACGTTGCATCGACCGGTTGAATCCGCAGCCGATAGCAGTCATTGTGGACGCCCCACCTTCATGGCGCTCCAATATGATGAGATTCAAAGGGCTCGCCATGCGTCGCTGACTGCGTAATTGCACGGACTTGAGCACTCAATTGCATTCCCATTGCACGCCCAATTGCATCGCTTGCGCACCCTCGACCTGACGGGTGCGCAGGTAATCAGTTTATGTTGTTTTCTTAGCCCTCAGTTTCCGCATCGACTCCCCTTTCAACTCCAGTGGGTGTGCCCGGTGTACGATCCGGTCCAGGATGGCGTCGGCTATTGTTGGATCTCCAAAGAGGTCGTACCAAGCGCTTGGCGGGTATTGGCTGGTCAGGATCAGCGAACCGATCATCGACTGGTGATCCAGGATGTCCAGTAGTACCGGGCCCAGTTGCGGATTGATGCCTCCAATGCCCAGGTCATCGATAATCAGCAGAGGGGTGGAGACCAGCTGCCGCCGCAGTTTTGGCAAGCTTCCATCCGCTTGGCTGTTGGCCAACTCCTCGAATAGACGGGTGGCGGTCATATATAGGGTACCGGTGCCTTGGCGGCAGGCCAGTTGGCCGAATGCACAAGCCAGCCAACTTTTCCCCGTTCCCGTCGCACCGGTCAGAATCAAGTTCTGCTTGTGCCGCATCCAGTCGCCTGTCGCCAAGGTTTGAATCTGTAGAGGGTCCAGGCCCCGGCCGTTTCGGTAGTCCATGTCTTCCAGAACCGCCTGGCTGTAGCGTAGTTTGGCCTTTTTGAGCAACCTTTCCACCTTGCGGTTTTCCTTGTTCCTCAACTCAAACTCGACCAGCAGGCCAAGGCGTTGCTCGAATGGCATGGTGGTAAATGCGGGGTCGGATTGTTGTCGTTCGAGGGCATCGGCCATGCCGTGCAATCCCAGTTGGCCGAGCATTTGGCTGGTCATCGAGTATGGTTGTGTCATGCCTGTGCCTCCTGTGCGAGTTGTTCGCCGTAATAGCCTGCGCCACGCAGGTTGCCGTGCTGCTGGACGGGCACTGCGTTTTGCTGCTCGGTGCGGGCGTCGGCGCGGGTGCGGATAATGCTCCGCAACCGGTCGAAGCTCAAACAATGCAGGCTCAAGGCGTAGGCGCATGCTGCTTCGATGCGATCCTGCCAACCTTCTCGGCGCGCATCGCGCCTGAGTGCTTGCGCTGCCTTCAGCCGGCCAGCGAAGTGGCGCTTTTCTTTGAAGCTTTGCTCAAGGAAGGCGAACGTCGCCGGCCCCAGCGATTTAGCCCAGGCCAACAGACTGTCGGGCGAGCCATCTCGTTGCATCAGATGATGGGGAGGTAGATGTTCGTCTCGTGTCGTTCTGCCGAGCTGTGCCAAGCGCAGATGTGCCGCGATCAGTCTGCGCTGGTGGTAGATGTGAATCTCGTCGGCAGAGGCCCTGATGTCCACGTGCCGGTGGGCAAAGGTGTACGGTACGGAATACAGGTGCCTCTCATGCTCCACGTGATAACTTTCATCGACACGGATGCGATAGCGCCATTGGCTGTAAGGATAGGGATGGTGGTTCAGCGGCCGTAGTGCGGGGGCATCCAGATCCAGGAAGCGTTGCATACGGCTGACCGGATAGGTCCGGGTTGTCCGCTCATTCAGCTTTTCCATCCAGTAGCCGAGTGCAGCATTAAGCTCGACTAGGCTGAAGAACACTTGATGGCGCAGACGTGCCAAGACCCAGCGCTGCACGATCTGCACCCCAATCTCGGCCATGGATTTGTCCTTGGGCTTGCGTGGCCGGGCTGGCAGCACGATGAAGTCGTAATGCTCGGCGAACTCCATATAGGCGGGGTTGAGAATCAGCGCCTGCCGGTCGTGCTTCAAGACGCCAGCCTTCAGATTGTCTGGTACCACATAACGCGGCACCCCGCCGAGATGGGCCAGCATCCGTTCGTGCGCTTTGAGCCAATCCTCGATCTTCTGCGATGCCACCGCCGTAGCGAACAGGTAGCCCGATGCCCCCAGCGCACCGACGAATACCTGAGCAAAGATGATCTCACCGGTGTTGGCGTCGCGGATTGGCATGGTGCGCCCGCAGAAATCAACGAACAGTTTTTCGCCGGGCGGGTGGCTTAGCCGCAGGCTGAGTTTGCAGCTTCGCCGCCAGGCACGATACAGACGGGTGTATTGCGTAGGCGAGGCCTGTGTACCCCGTCTTGATGCCTGGCTCGAGAAGCTGGAGCCTAGGGTACAGACGACGCTGTACCGTAAGCCGCACGATGGGATGACCGCTCCCAACTGGCGGTTGGCATTCACCCTGTCGCAGGGCCGGCGCCTGGTCAAACTGGGAAATCTTGACGCACTAACTGCATTGCTGCTGCTCTGGCTGGAGGCACGACATCATGACCGTCTTGAGGACATGCGACAGTTGGCAGGACTCCTTTACCAATTGCTGCTGATGCTTGGCATGGAGTTCCATCGGCGCCATATGGCTGAAGAGCTGTTCCTGATGTTTTGGGCCAAGGTGTTTGATCGCACGGACTGGGAGGATGGGCGCTTCGCTCTGGATGAAGCCCTCTACGTGCGCGGAGTCCACCTGCTGTATTGCCAATTGTACAAAGTCCGCGACCTGAACCCCTTCGCATCCTGGTTCGCCCGCTGCCAGGCCATGCAAAAGTTACTCAACGGCGAGAAGGGCCTAGACGCGCAGTTTGGCCTGCAGATCCTGCTGTTGCCAGACTGGCGAGAGGGCCCGCCCACCAGAAAGCAATGGGGGCTTTGGCGATATCACTGCCTGGATTGGCTGTGGGGTTGGACTCATCTGAACCGTAATTCCAACGGGCGGATTCCTAACGACGCACTATGGGATGAGCTGGAGGCCAAGTTCGACACATTCGAATGGACTAAGAGTCAGCCCCCCGCTTTGGCGGACCGGTGAGGCGGCCATGCGGAAACCCAGTAGCGCTGCGTAAAAATGAACAAATTGGGAACATTCCGCAACAGTCCCAATACAATCACTAGACGACCGGTCTAATTGTGGCTATAGTAAGCACCATGAACACGTCGCCCCCAACCAAAACCAACGATGTCCGCAAGAACATCCTTGCCAATGGCCAACGTCTCATGGCCGGCAAGGGTTTTTCCGCCGTTGGCATCAACGAGATTCTGACCGCCTCAGGCGTTCCGAAGGGGTCGTTCTACTACTACTTCGGCTCGAAGGACGCCCTCGGGGAAGCTATGCTCGAAGACTACTTCGAGGACTACCTGACCGACCTGGATGCCACCTTGAACGCGGCGGGTCTGAACATGGCTCAGCGCCTGATGAACTACTGGCAAAACTGGCAAGACACGCAATCCTTCTTCGACTGCCAAGGCAAATGCTTGGCGGTGAAGTTGGGCGCGGAAGTCGCAGACCTGTCGGAAGCCATGCGCTTGGCGCTAAAGCGTGGAACGGCCGGCATTACCGACCGTTTGGCGCGTGCCATCAAGGCCGGCATGGCGGAGGGCTCGTTGTCCGTCGATGGCACGCCCGACGCCGTGGCGCAAAGCCTTTACCAATTGTGGCTGGGTGCTAGCGTGATGGTGAAGATCGTTCGCAATACCCAACCTTTCGAGACGGCCATGATGACCACTCGCCAGATACTGCATCTTTCCCGCTGACCGGAAGGGAAGACGCAGCCGCACTTTTCGTGAAGTGCTTTTTTTGCACCTACTTTGTAGACGACCGGTCTAATTGTGTTTTTGCCCTCAAATGGAGAAGTAACATGAAAGTTCTGATGGTTCTGACCTCGCACGACCAACTCGGCAACACCGGCCGCAAGACCGGCTTTTGGCTCGAAGAACTGGCTGCCCCTTACTACGCCTTCAAGGACGCCGGTGCCCAGATCGTGCTGGCCTCGCCCAAGGGTGGCCAGCCGCCGCTCGATCCCAAGAGCAACGAACCGGCCTTCCAGACCGACGACACCCGCCGCTTCGAGGCCGATGCGCAAGCAACGGCTCAGCTGGCCGCGACCGTGCGTCTGGACAGCGTGAACGAGGCCGACTTCGATACGGTGTTCTATCCGGGCGGCCACGGTCCGCTGTGGGACTTGGCCGAGGATAAGCATTCGATCGCCCTGATCGAATCCTTTCTCGCCGCGAACAAGCCGGTCGCACTAGTCTGCCACGCGCCGGGCGTACTGCGTCACGTCAAGAAGCCGGATGGCCGCCCGCTGGTCGAAGGCAAGAGCGTCACCGGTTTCACCAACACCGAGGAAGCGGCCGTGGAACTCACTGATGTGGTGCCGTTCCTGGTCGAAGACGAACTCAAGGCCAAGGGCGGCAACTTCTCGCGCGGCGACGACTGGGCACCGTATGTGGTGAGCGATGGCCTGCTGATTACCGGCCAGAACCCGGCATCCTCGACTCCGACTGCGCAACTGCTGCTCAAGCAGGTCGGTGTGAGCAAGTAAGCATGGGTGCCTACGTGGTGATGATCCGTGAGCGCGTGACCGATCAGGCGGAGATGGATACCTACGCCCGGTTGGCCCCGCTCGCGCGTGAAGGACACGACATTGAACGTCTGGCCTTCTACGGCGCGCTGGACGCGCTGGAAGGTGCGCCGGCCGATGGCGTGGTCATCAACCGCTTCCCTACGATGGAAGACGCCCGCCGCTGGTACGACAGCTCGGCCTATAAGGCGGCGCGCGTTCACCGCCAGCGCGGCGCGGACTACCGCGTCTTCATCGTCGAAGGCATCGATGCGAAACCGGCGGCTTGATTGCCGCGACACGACACAAGAAGTCCTGCCGGCGCGGTTGTCCTGATGCAAGCGCGCCGGCGCAGGGCTGAGACGACAACGTCCGCCCTAACAGAATAAAGGTGATCCTATGCTGGAACGTATCAAGTCCGCCGGCTGGTTGCGCGAAACCAATTTCATCAACGGCCTATGGGTCGCTGCGGATGATGGTCACACCATCGCCGTGGAAGACCCCGCCACCGGCATGCAGATCGGCACGATTGCTCGAGCTGGTGCGGCTGAAACCCATCGCGCTATCGACGCCGCCCAGGCTGCGTTCACGGACTGGTCAATGACCACGGCCGCCGAACGTGCGGAACTGCTGCAAGCGATGGCGCGCATCGTGCGCGAGAACATGGACGAGCTGGCCGCCATGCTCACGCTGGAGCAAGGCAAGCCGCTGGCCGAGGCCCGTACCGAGATGAAACTCGGCGCCGACTACATCCAGTGGTTCGCCGAAGAAGCTCGTCGCATCAATGGCGAGATCATTCCGTCGCCATGGAAAGATCGGCAGATCCTGGTGACACGCGAGCCGGTCGGTGTGGTGGCGGCGATTTCGCCGTGGAATTTTCCGTTCTCGATGCTGGCGCGCAAGGTTGCGCCAGCGCTGGCGGCAGGCTGCACGATCGTGATCAAGCCGGCCGAGCTGACGCCTTACTGCGGTCTGCTGTGGGGCGTGCTGGCCGAGAAGGCGGGCATCCCGGCAGGCGTGCTCAACGTGGTGACGGGCGATGCGTCGGCCATTGGTAGTGAACTGACCGCCGATGCGCGTGTGCGCAAGCTGACCTTCACCGGCTCCACCCGGGTCGGCAAGCTGCTGTACGGACAGTCCGCAGAAACGATGAAGAAGCTCTCGCTGGAACTGGGCGGCAACGCACCGTTCATCGTGTTCGACGATGCCGACATCGACGCGGCCATCAAAGGCGCGCTGGTATCCAAGTACCGCAACAGCGGGCAGACCTGCATCTGCACCAATCGCTTCTACGTGCAGGACGGCATCTACGACGAGTTCGCCCGCCGCTTCACCGAGCATGTGCGTGCGATCAAGGTCGGCAACGGCTTCGAGCCGGACGTGCAGCAAGGCCCGCTCATCAATGCTGCAGCGGTACAAAAAGTCGCGAGCCACGTTGCCGATGCGCAAGCCAAAGGCGGAAAGATCCTCGCCGGCGGCAAGCCTCACGCACTTGGCGCGGCGTTCTTCGAGCCGACCGTCATCGCCAATGCAAGCGACGACATGCTGATCGCCCACGAAGAAACCTTCGGCCCGGTGGCAGCACTGTTCCGCTTCAAGGACGAGCAGGAAGCCATCGACAAGGCGAATGCCACCGAGTTTGGATTGGCCGCATATTTCTACACCCGCGACCTATCTCGCGTGTTCCGCATGTCGCGTGCGCTGGAGAGCGGCATGGTCGGCGTCAACGCGGGCCTGGTCACGACCGAAGTCGCGCCGTTCGGCGGTGTCAAAAACAGTGGCATCGGTAGTGAAGGTTCTTCACATGGCATCGAGGAATACTTGCACCTCAAATACATCAGCCTCGGCGGTATGTAAGCGCGAACAAGCAATAGCCGCCCCGGTGAGGCTGCCAGTACGCGCCTTATCTACCAATACAACTAGGTCGCCAATACAGAATTGGCCTCATGACAACCCGCCACGCAATCGGAGGCAATATGAACGCACCAGCAATTACCCCGTCCCGCCAAACGGTCGCCAGCTCAAACATTACCCGCGATGCTGCATTGGCCTTGATCGATGCCGCACGCACGGCCTGCCGCGTTATCGGCATCGAAGTAACGATCGCAATTACCGATGCAGCCGGCCACTTGAAGGCTTTCGAGCGTTCCGACAAAGCGGCTTTTTTGACTGCTGACGTCGCCACCGACAAGGCTTGGACCGCAGCGTCGTTTGGCTTGGCCACGCAGACGTGGAACGAGATCCTCGATAATGGGCAGGTCGCCCAACTGGCGCATCGTCCTCGACTCGTCGCGGTCGGCGGTGGCTACCCCATCATTCTCAATGGCGAGGTCGTTGGAGGAATTGGCATCTCGGGCGGTACCACGCAACAGGACCACGATGCATGCATCGTCGCTTTGAAAAGCCAAGGGTTCGAGCTGCGATAAGGTCTAGGGTCTGGTCTGAAGGAATAACCGATCGAAGCGGCCACTCAAATGGCCGGTCTGCGGAAACAGCGACCGGCCGTTGGCCGAACTCGGCCAGATTTGGCTCAGAGTCATGATGACAGCAGAGCTGCATATTTCAGTCGCAACCAGCGGAGAGTGCCGGAAGCGGTCAGCGCGACCGGAACAAGTGGTCAGATACGCTGAAAACGCGCCCCCCCCTGTGCAATAAGATGAAACTGGTGCGCAGTACAAATGGTCATGGGTGTGCACTGAGAATGCAACTGGGTGTGCAGTTGGGATGTAATTTCGCAGCTGACCTCTGGAGTTCGATTTAGTCCGAATTTTTCCAGTTCAGAAGGACTGCTTCGCCCTGAGCCGTGAACTCGCTTACAGAATCTTAACGACCGGTTCGCCGCCATGAAGGCGGCCTTCCGTGGACGCGATTGCCGCGGCAAGCTCGACGCAGAACAAGAGCGATAGCGTGAGCTCGATATGAGCTAGACAGAGGAGGGCAGCCAAGGCACTTTGATGCAGAAGTGCTCGTACGTTGCCGCCAACTCGGACCGACGTCAGCCTAAGTAGCCATGCTGCTGATGTATTGCGCCGATGTCATGTCACATGCATCAGCAGTAAGCCAGCGTAAGGACGAAACACCGCCCGTTCAGAGCCGCCCAGCCTCAATGATCTGCTTAAGAAACTCACGCGTACGAGGCTCCACGGGATCACCGAAGATTTGCTCTGGAGGGCCTTGTTCCAGCAAATGGCCTTGCTCCAAAAACACAACCAGATCCGAAACCTCACGAGCAAAATGCATCTCGTGCGTGGCCAGGATCATGGTCATGCCGTCGCGAGCCAAGCCACGCACCATGTTCAGGACCTCTGCGACAAGTTCGGGATCGAGTGCCGAAGTAATCTCATCCAATAAAATCGCTTCCGGTTTCATTGCGATCGCGCGTGCGATGGCGACCCGCTGCTGTTGTCCCCCTGAAAGTTGATCTGGGTAGTAGTTAGCTCGATGCTGGAGGTTCACTCGCTTCAGCAATTCGTGCGCTTCCGCCTGCGCCTCGTTCTTGCTCTTGCCCAAAAGCTTGATAGGGCCTAGGGCAATATTGTCCACAACCGTCATGTGCGGAAAGAGATTGTATGATTGAAAAACCATACCAACCTTTCGGCGCAGCTGATTGACGTTTACACCTGGGCCAGAAACCACATCGCCGGCGATTCGAACCTGGCCCCCATCAATTGCCTCCAGGGAATTCAAGCAACGAAGCAGCGTGGATTTTCCACTTCCGGATGCCCCAATTAACGTAACGACCTGATGTTTTTCTATGTTTAGATTGATGCCTTTCAAAACATCATGTTGGCCGTAGCTTTTTTTTACATCAAACAGTTCGATGAACGACATCATTTAACCCTTTGCTCTAACTTTGGTGCCGCGAGCCAGCATCCAATCGACGAACCTAGTTTGAGGAATGGTAACTGCGACAAACAGCAGCGCCACCACGGTAACCGAGGATAGGTTGAAGTTGGCGGAGGCGTAGAATTTGGCTTGGTTAAATGCGTCCATCGTTCCAATGATATTTACGAGCGACGTATCTTTTTGCAAAGCAATGAAGGCTCCAAGCAGCGGGGGAACAACCCGACGAATCGCCTGCGGCAAGATCACGTAACGGAGCGTCTGCCCGTAAGAAAAACCAAGAGAACGCGTGGCCGACCATTGTGACGGGTGAATGGATTCGATGCCAGAACGGTATATTTCAGCCATATATGCGCTATATGTCAGAGTGAGCGCAAGAATGGCGAAAAATTCCGGAGATAGGTCGCTAATAATGGGTACTTTCGCGATCGGCAATCCGAACCCAATAAGGTAGAGGATGATGATGGCTGGCACAGCTCGCATCGTATCGATATATGCGATTGCCAATGCACGCACCGGCTTGCCAGCTCTTCCGGGTACCATGCGAGCTATGGCGAGAACAAGGCCCAAGATCAAAACAAAGAATTGGGCGACAATTGCCATCCATATATTGAGCCAAAATGCTTTAAAGATATCTAAGGCGCTCTCGCGGATGAAATCCCAGCGGAAAAACGTCTTTTGAATGCTGGCGTTGTTCATCGCAACGGCCAGCAGCAAAAGAACGCCAATCGACAGCGTGAACATGAGTCCAAATGCAATCAGCGCATCCTGACGTGCGAGTTCCGCGCTTGCGCGCGAGGCCAGCACCTGTCCAAGCTTTGCCTCTCGTCCGCTGCGGCGAGAAGAAAACATAGCGCGAACTGCAAAGAAAAGAATCCCCACGCTTGCCGCCACTCCCACGGTACTCAATGCAACGCCAATTGCATGAGTCGCATCAGTGGTGGCATTTCGAGCGATGTTGCCTCCAATGGTGGCAATAGCGATCAGTAGGCCCAGCGCCGATAGCAGCGATGCAACCGAGATTCCAAGGCTTGGCGATGCTGGACTCAGAGCTCCCCTATTGGGAGTTCGGTCCAATGGTGCGGCTGTGGTTGTCATTTCACGCTCCAGAACGGAACGGATGCAGGGTCCACACCGAACTTCGGTTGAAGGTATGCAGCGGAAAGCTCTTTGAGCGTTCCGTCCTGCGAAAACTCGCCAACAATCGAATCGATGGTTTTGGAATTGGGCGAGCCGGGCGGTGTAATGGCGCCGTAACCTTGGTCAATCTTGAATTGCGCCACAACCCGTACCATTGCGTTGGATGTCTTAGCTTGGGCTAGCGCTAGCGTTGTATCTGTGATGACAGCATCGACCTGACCAGCGATCAGGGCCGTGAACATATCCGGCTGGCTTTGATACACGGCCACACTTCGAGGTTTCAGAACGTGGTTCACCCAATCTGATCCTGCATTCCCTTGGAGAACGCCGACTCGCTTTCCGCGCAGATTAGCTTCCGAAACATCCGAGGAACCTGTTGTTGCTACGCCGAGATTAGATGAGAAATAGGGTCGAGAGAAAGTGAAAACTCGCTTTCTAGCGTCCGTGATCGTAATGGTTGCCAATGCAATGTCGTAATTCGTTGCCGTACCGGAAATGAACTGGTCCCAGGCCATGTTCTTGATTTTCACATGGTGCAGACCTGCACGATAAGCAACGTTCGCAGCAAGGCAGTATTCGAAGCCACTATCGACCGCTGTTGGCGAGATGCCATTCCACCATCCTGGATTAGGAAGGACGGTACCAACTGTCAGAGTGTCCGCTTCCTGCGTTGCGAGCGTAACGCTGCTAGGTTTTCCTGTCAGTTTGCAGGAACCGAAAGAGAATCCGTTCGGCGCCGAAGTGGCGGCAAACGACGCTGAACATGCACTTGCAAGTGCAGCGGCGAGCAAGGCGGAGTTGATGAGCGAAGAACGTTTCAGCACGACTATCTCCTGATAGCAATTACGACAAGGAAGTGAGTGCCCGACGCTCTGCGAATACGGTGCAATGCCGCGCAAATGCTTCGAACAACTTACCAATTTGGGTTGTGTCAGCAAGCGATTCTTCGGGATGCCATTGGACGCCAACGCCCCACGCATGTCCGTCCAGCTCAATTGCCTCTACCACTCCGTCTGCTGCGAACGCAGAAATGATTAGTCCGTCACCCAATCGGTCCACCGCTTGGTGGTGGCCTGACCGAATCGCCATGTCGCACTCGCCAAAAATTTCCCCCAGCCTCGTATTCCGAAGGACTCGCACGCTGTGTCCAGTCATGAAAGCGTTATCGGAAGTGGAGTTGTGCATCGTCTCGGGCCCAAGGTCTTGAATCAACGTGCCGCCAAGGGCAACGTTCAGAATCTGCATTCCGCGGCAGATGCCAACAAGAGGAAGCCCGACGCTTATGGCCGAGCGAACGAGGCCAATTTCAAAGTTGTCCGCTTTGACATCGATTCCATATGAGAGGCAACTTGCTGCTTGCTGCCCATAGATTTCCGGATGGATGTCACCCCCACCGAGTATCACCAGACCGTCATACAGACTCGTCAGATCCTCTGCGGCTTCGCACGAAGTTGCGGCATCGACAACGTCGGCATCCAGTCCGGCGGCCGCCAGTTGATCGGTCACGCTCTTGGTTAGTGTTCGAAGCGTTGCGTTGAGCTCGGGCGACACCAGCTTTGAGTCCATGGAACCGGAAACCAAGACGCGAGGGTTCCGGGTGGCGCCGCAGTCGATGTTCGATATCATCTATACGTTAAAGTGTTGTACTATCTAAAACTCTAACATATAGATGTTATGGTCAAGAATTTTTCGGCATTAGGACTTACCCCAGTAAGTGGGCAAAGTGCCCCGGAGGCCATCGTGCGGCGCCTCACAGAGAGGATTACGGCTGGGGAACTCAAGCCGGGGGACAGACTGCCTTCGGAAAGTGAACTCGCGCGTGCGCTTGGCGTTGCGCCAATGACGTTGCGGAACGCACTTGCATCACTTCGCGAGATCGGCTTGGTCGAAACCACCCGAGGCCGGCACGGAGGGACCTATGTTTCGATCGACTTGGCAGAGCGCCTAAGGGAGGCCGCCAAGGCGACCACGATGACGGTCGAGGAGCTTCGTAGCCTGACCGACTGGCGTAGAGCCATTTCGGGAGAAGCCGCATATCTTGCGGCTCAGCGAGGTACGGCCGAAGATTTCGCAGCAATCCAAGCTGCTGCAGACGAGTTCAAACGCTGTACGCCAATTGACCCGCAGCGCCGGATTGCAGACGCACGTTTGCATACGTTGATTGCAGAAGTCTCGAAATCTGCGGACTTGGTCCAGCAAGAAATCCAAATTCAGAAGCAGCTCACTAAATTGATTTTGGCGCAGCCGACTCCGTCACTGGCCAAGACAACGCGCGCGATGCAGCATCATCCGCTTGTCGCTGCGATTCTTCGGAGGGATGCGGAGGGCGCTCGGCAGGAGACTATTGAGCACGTTGAATCGACTTACGACTGGGTGTTTAGCCTGATAACCACGTCGGGCGCTCCCGTGAGTCGTCGCAGACGTTCAACAACTTAACCAGCGAGCACAAGCTATGGCAGCGGTCTGGCACGAAGCGTGAGGCAAAGTGCGCCCTCGCTTCATCAATGTTCAGATGAGCAGCAAGGATCGTTTTTGACTGGTTGGGGGATAGGAAGCTCGAAAGAGCGAATGCTGGGCCGCGGGGAGGGTGGTTCGCGCGCTGTTGGCCAATGCGGGCAGACTCTACAACTGAGTCCAAACGGTGATGCACGCAGTCTTCGAAAAAAGAGGGGGAGTCCCCCCTCTTTTTAAAAGTAAGCGGTTAAAACCAATGCCTCAGCCCGACCGCAACTTCAGTTTGGCTATTTCCGCCTGGGAGCTGAACATTCGCTGCACCACTTACGTGATTAAAATCCACTTGGGTGTAAACGCTTGTTCTCTTCGAGAAAGAATACTCAGCTTCCGATACGACTGACCACCTGACGCCATTGTTCCCTGGGGTTTTCATGGCGTCGCGGATTCTGTCGTAATAATAAGCCTCTCGCAGCAAGATGCGAGGCGTCAATTGATAGGATACCCCTGCAAAAAATCCAGAATCTTTGCGTGCAACATCCGTCGTGCCACTCGGCGCTCCGATAATATTGAGTTGCCCATCACCGATGCCGGCTAAGTCGTGGTTATTCTGGTAGCCTGCGTACAAAGTTGCCGATCCAATCGCATAGGACGCGCCGGCGCCAAACAACCGCTGTGCGCCTGCTCCTGTTGAGCTTTTCGTTTGTTGGTAAGTTGACCCAATTGAGAAGCCATTTTGAGAGTATGAAATGGCTGCGCCAATTTGCGATCCCGTTGCTATGCTGCCTGGAACGCCGCCAACTCCATATTCGAGGGCGACGGTTACAGGGCCAAAATCTTTACTATAGTTGATGGAACTAGATCTGCGGACTTGATCGGTCCCATACCACCACGCTGTGTTGTAGTAAACACCGACCGTCAGTGGGTCGTAGACCTGCATGGTATTGTAGAAGATAGTGTTTTGCCGCCCGAGGGATAGCTTTCCATAATCTCCGGAAAGGCCAACAAACGCAGCTCTGTCGAAAATCACTCCGCTGGATGCCATTTTTCCATCTTGGAGGTTGAAGCCGCTCTCCAATTTGAAGAACGCCTTTGTTCCTCCGCCTAGATCTTCGCCACCAGTCAGCCCCCAGCGGCTGTGATTAATTGCCCCATTAGACATCTGTAAAAGACTCTGTCCTTGGGGATTGGCATGATTCTGCCAAACCAAGCTAACATCAGCCACGCCATAAAGCGTAAGGTTTGATTGTGCGTAAGAAGCGGAACTCAGTCCGGCCAGGATCGATGCCGCAATGGCACTCAGAGCAATCTTCATAAAAACATCCCAGTTTTATTATCGACTTTTATTACATAAAAGGGCGTCCACCCCGTGTGAAAACACGGATATTGAACGCCATTGCACCTACGTTCCCGCATGCCCGGGAAATAACCCCAAACGACGATTTCGGTAAGACGAGATCACTTGGGCCGGTCGCGGTGTAGACGATTGGGGCGCCCCTCCTCCTTCCTCCGTATCGGGATGCTCGCCCATTAAGACTCTAACATATAGAGGTTAATGTTCAATAAGGGAGGGATACGTACTTACCCGAAGCTGGTGACGTAAGGGACCTTGAGTCAGCGAATCTGCTGGCAGGCACTCGCTCTACGATTGAATTGCGGACTGGAGCACGGCGCGGGCGTGATTGATGGAGCGAAGACATCGCCGTCTCGGCGGCGGAAGTAAGCGTCGGCGCGATGAGCTAAAAGTAGCTCTGGCCCGACAGACCAGGGCTCGCCAGCTGAGGCTGCCGGTCCGGTTATAGTCGGGCGGCTATTGCCGTCCATGCGGCAAACAACTCGTGGGCGGCTCGATGGCGTGCCAATTGCGTAGTGCACTCTTTGCATCGACAGCGGAGCGTGCCGGCCTGTTGCTCTGGGTTCAGTTGGTTGCCGTCAGGCTTCTGGGCGATGTGCGATTCGACGTTCATCACGTCCCGACGAGCGTTTTTCCAGCGACGTGCGGTGGTCCAGTAGAGTGCGCGCAGGGCTGGGTCGTCGGTCACATTGATGTCCGCCTCGCCATGCTGCAGATGCTGCAGACTCAGTGCACCGACTTCGGCGGCGCTGGCAATCTTGATTAGGCGCTGTGGTCCCCGACTGAAGCATATCCAGTGGTCATATAGCCGAGCGAGGCAATCGACAAAATCGCCCTTGCCATGCTGGGCATCTTCGCGCGCAATTCGGATGGCATGCCGACTGGTCTCGCGGACCTGCCCAAGCAACGCGCTTAGGCGCGGTTGAAGCCGGGTGGTCGTTGCCCGTTGTGGGCGCGATGGAGCAGCCATGGCGGATTTGTTGTATAGGCGCGTTAGCCGACAGTCTCTCCGTTCGCTTGAACGGTCACGAGCAACGCTTTCAACCACTGGACGGTGCGATTCCTGGTCCGCATAGCCATGGGCAAGGTAACCCTGGGCCGACGCGATCAGAAGAGTCTGAATGCTGGAAGCTGACGTTTGCCTCGCGGGCAGCGCAACCGCGAGTGAGCGAGGCAAGGACAGCTATTCGCCGATCTCAGACAACCGCTCCCTTAAAGCTGCCTTCAACGTACATCTGTCCTTTGCAATTCCAGACGCCGTCGATGCGTTCCCAGACGTAGAGGACCTTATAGGGGTGAACTTCTTTTTGGCCATCAGTGGACACGAGCGTCACTTCAGCAAAGTCCCAACCGGCGTTACCCACGCGGTGAGCGGATACGCTCTTTGCTTCGAAGGTGTACGCGCCCACGAAGTCGGCATACAGTCGGTCGATAGCGTGGGCGCCCACGGCAGTCTCTTCGCCCTCGCCAACCGACCACGCATCCGGCGTGAAGAACTCGTTGGCAATCGTGCCGGAATCGTTCTTTGCGAAGCCATCGGTCAAGACAGCGTACTTGGAAGCAATGGCCTCATGGAATTCCCGGTCCAGCTGCTGTTCCGATTGAACTTGCGACATCCTGTGTCTCCTTGGTTGATGTGGTAGTAGCACGAAAATCAAGTCGTGCTGAATGCTCAGGCGCTCGTGTTGCCGCGTGCGCCTGAGCGATTCTTTTGAGGAATTTATTCCGGACCGTTGCCCGGTGACGTGGGAGCGCCGTCGTCGAATTTCGAGAGGTACTCGACCATCAGGTCGTAGTAGAGCGTGAACCCTTTGTAGTCTCGTAGTTCGGGATTGAGATCACGCAGCACACGGTGCATGCGACGTGCCCATTTCGGAATCGTGCAGAGTTCTTCGAGACTCGCGAAGTACGTACGCACAGGAAACACGATAGCGTTGCTGCGTGGCAGACGGTGGAGGGGCTGCAGTTCCACGCGCATGTTGACCTTCTTGCCAACATCTTCAGGCGTCAGCTTGGCTCGGTCAGGAGCCCACACCGGTAATGTCTCTGCAGACGTTTCGAGACGTGGGTTGACAGTAAATGTCCAGTTAAGACGGCGAACTGGGTGACCAATTCGCATGCGCTTAAGGAACTTCAGGCCTCGTTCGAGAATGCCGCTGTCATGCAGCGACGAAATTGTCGGGCCATGCCACTCCTTCCAGCTCATGCCGAGATTGAAGCGCAGGGAATAGTCCGCGCGTTCGGTCGCCATGGCCGCGGACCAGTAGAGCGTGTCATCGCGGTCATCCACGACAATCCATTCCCCCTGAGCCTGGCGAGTGATGTACTCCATCGGCTCGTATGGCAGTGTTTTTGGATCACCGAAGGTGAATGTATCCTTCAAGCCGAGAAGCTTGTTCTCCCAGGTCCACTTTGCCCCGTCGATGCTCAAAGAGAAATACTCTGGGTAATCCCTAGCATAGGATTCCATGATGAGCTCGAGCAGGTCCCACTGCGCCTGCATCATGTTGGGCAAGGCCTTGTAGTGCTGGCCAGGCCTTTCGGCGAGCGCGATGGCTCGCTCTTTCATCTCGGAGACGTAGTGTTCATCGATGTCGAAGTTGGCCTCGTACACGCCCCCCGGGATGCGCACGTGCGGCTCAAGGTTCATCGTGTATTCGTACTTGTCTTCAAAGAACGGGAAAGGGAAGCGCTGAATGCTTTCTTTGCTGTTCTTGAAGGTGTAATCGTCGCGATAGGTTTCAGTCGTTTTGAACGCGATGGACATGATTCGCTCCGGTTAGAGGTCGAGGACGAGCTTCTTGCACTTGGCGCGCGAAACGCACGGCATCATTTTTCGATTCGCCGCTTTGTCCTCGTCGCTGAGCCAGATGTCTCGGTGGATGATTTCGCCGTCGAGCTCGACCACTTCGGTTTCGCAGTGACCGCAGGCACCGCCGCGGCATAGGTACGGCATATCCAAACCGGCGCCTTCAATTGCTTCGAGCAAGCTGAGCTCCGGCGGCACCATGATTCGTTTGTTCGCTTTCTTAAGAAACGCCTCGAAGGCCTCACCCGTAGAGGCTTCGACAAACTCTTCCCAATGAATGTGGCTGTCGGCCCAACCGAGCGCGCGAGCCGAAGCGATAACAGCTTCGATCATGGGTGCCGGACCGCAGATGTACACATCCGAGCCCAAGGGCTGATTGCCCAGAATAGCGTCGAAGTCAATCTGTGCATCCGCGCTGTCGAAGTACATCGACGTGGTGCCGATCTCGTCGTCCCCGATGAACTGCTTCATTCCTGCGTGGTCCCCGTTGCGCACTGCGTAGTGCAACTCATACGGAACCGAGCCGACCTGAAGGTCGTGAATCTGCGAAATGATGGGCGTAATGCCAACGCCACCCGCAATGAAAATGTGCTTGAGCGAGCGACGGTTCAGGGGGAAGTTGTTAATGGGGTGGGTGATGTGCAAAGTCATGCCCACGTGCACGTCGTTGTGCATGCTGAGTGAGCCGCCCCGGCCATTGTCCTGACGGCGCACGCCGATCTTGTACGACGTGGTATCGAAAGGCGTACTCATCAGCGAGTACGGGTTGCGATAGATCTTCCCTTCGTCGGGAATCAGCACGACCACATGACTCCCGCCGGAGAAGCCAGGAAGCGGTTTGCCTTCCCGGTCTTCAAGCGTGAACACTTTGATGAGGGGAGTGATGTCTTCGATTGCCGTGACAACAACCGGCAAGGTACCTGCGTGCGAGTTCATGTATCGAGCTCCTCTGCCGCCGGCATGTTGCCGGTCTGTTCCGCGTCTGCTTTGACGCCCATGAATGCAGCCAGGTGGCGCGAATAATGGTCGCGAACGACAAGGTCGAGGCCGCAGCCAGGGCACTTGAAGACTCGGTGCGTGACGTTTTCCGTGTACGTGTCGCAGTGCACGCACCAGACTCGCCGCACGAATGTGCCGCCATGTTCACGCAGCACTTCGTCGTTGTTCAGGTTGAACTTGTTGGCAACCTGCATCGCCGTGCCGATGAAGCTTTCCGAGCCAGCGAGGTAAAGGCGCAGCCCGGTCTTTGCCGTCAACAGGTAGGAGTCGAGGTGCGAGACCAGTTGTGCGTTGGTCTCGAACAGCGTGAGATTGTCTGCTGCAGCGGAGCGCAGCTGTGTTGAATAGTCCTTCCCGGAAAACGATTCGGCGGAGTAGAAGACGGTGATCTGTTCAGACTTGCCGGTGAGTTCGCCAAGCAAACGCAAGAGCGCTTGGCCTCCGCTTCCTTGACCTGCTAGGACGTGCATCGCGCCATTGCTCATCGGCGTGAGGACGTCATACACCGGACGGCTTTTGATGCCGGTGATCAACATGGTTTGCCTCCTTGGACGTTCGTTTACTTCGCATCGCCGATGCTGTGTGTGAATCAACCGATCGTGCGAAGCGAATTCGGAGGCGACGTAAGCGAGATGTGTGCCAGATCCCAGGAAGCCCATAAATGCGGGCGTATAGGGGAAATCCTTAGGGAGGAAGTGCTTTCGTTTTATGTTTGATTGATGCAAATTCGCAGCAAGATATAACAAACGCGCATCAGCGCTGCTTCGGCAGCGGTCCTCCGGGAGGTTCACCGTGCTGTCAGACATGCCAGTCATTGCACTGGCGATTTCGCGCTCTGGAGTCGTAGTCGACGCGAGTACTTTGCTGCTGGATTTGAGTGGTGGCGATGCCGCTTCGGTCATCGGGCTGCCAAGCCCTCAGTTGTTCACTGACAAGTCTGTTGGCGTCCTGGATAACTACCTCGGCCTGAGCACGCTCGACACGGTTACGGCGAATGAAGAACTCGAGATGATCCTCGAGGGTAAACCCGTTGCGGTCAGCGCGAGGCTCACAGGGGTGCGGCACCATGGAGAGCCGGCACTTCAAGTCTTCGCCGTAGAGGCAGTGGGTGAGCGCCAGTTGTACGCCCAGATTGAGAGTGGCGCTGAGCTTCTGCGCGGCTACATTGAGACCACGAGTCAGCCGATGTGGTGTATCGAGTTCACGGAGCCCGTCGACCTGCGGGAGACAGAGCCGGAAATCATTCGCCAAATCTTTTCGAACGAGTGTCACTGGTCGAACTGCAACGAAGCGATGTCTCGCTTCTATTCGCTTCCCGAAGGCGTCGATATCAACGACCAGCCTGTGCGGACCTACTTCCCACGCAGTCCGCAGAACGAGTCTTTCGTTCGCAGCCTGATACGGAACAACTTCAACGTTGATCGCAGTCTCACCATCGACCTGAAGTACGACGGCTCAACCATGTACGTTGAGAACAACGTGCGCGGAAAGATACAGGATGGCTTTCTCACGCGAATGTGGGGAACGCTGCAAGATCTGACAGACTTCCGGAATGAGCGGGACAAGCTCATGCAGACGGCAGAAATTGTGCAACGCATCTTGAGCGCAATTCCTGATGCCGTGCTCGTAGCTAACAGAAGCGGCACCATCACAGCGGTGAACCCCGCCTGTGAGCGACTCTTCAAAACAACCTCATCGCGCATTCTGACCGCGCAGGTGACCGACTTCATGTCGATGTCTGACGCCAAGGTTCAGCGCCGGTGGACCAATGGTGAGACGCATCGTTGGGTTGATGTCGTGAAGTTTGAGAACGGTGCCGTGATGGACTGTGATGTCCGGGTGGGGCCCGTGGGTGATGACCTGTTCTCCGAATTTGTATTCTCCATTCGTCCAGTTGCCCCCGTGGTACGGAAGTCCATTCAGGCGCGTCGGCGCAGTGCTGCGTCAAAGAGGTCCACCGATGAAGTTCGCTAACATCTCTGAACTCGATGAGGCGGGTTGGTCGCATGAAGAACTGCTTGAGTTCCTCGACGACCCGCGGTGGAGCACAGTGTGCGATCTCCTTCCGGATGGAATGTTGATGGTCGACCGCGGTGGGGTGACGCGATTCGTAAATGCGGCTGGCGAGAGCATGAATGAAATGCCTCGTGCTTCCATCGTAGGTAGGCCGCTTGCCGAGTTCGTGAACGAGTCTTTTATCCAATGTCCGGGAATTCTTGAGGCCTTCACGAAAGGCGAGCGTTTTGTCGAGAACTTGGTTGATGGCATAGGTCGGAGTCTCGTGATCACGGGACGCGCATTGCGCGACAGAAAAGGCGCAATGACGTGTTACATCATCATGCAGCGCAATCTCGATGCATTCAGCAAGGGCGCCCCCGGGGTGCTTGCGAGCGCGTCGAAGGCAGCAAACAAATCACACTTCGAGACCAATTCCTTGATGGGCGCCACGGGGCTCACGGCGAAGCTCCTGACCGTCGGGCAACGCGCGATCGCCATGGGGAGCCGCGTGCTGCTGTTGGGGGAGTCTGGCGTCGGGAAGACGGAATTCGCCAAGCTGCTGCATCGTCGCTCTGGTCGCGAGAGTTCGCCTTTTGTACATGTGAACTGCGCGGGTATTCCCGAATCGCTTTTCGAATCCGAAATGTTTGGCTATGAGCGGGGCTCCTTCACAGGCGCACTGACTCGAGGCAAGCCCGGACTGATTGAATCGGCAGATGGGGGGACGCTCTTTCTCGACGAAATCGGTGAGACGCCGCTGCAATCCCAGGCGAAGCTTCTGATGGTTCTCGAGTCGGGGCTGGTGCAGCGAGTGGGGGCCACGCAGCCACGCCGGGTCAAGGTGAATGTCGTTGCTGCGACCAACCAGAATCTGCGCGAACTGGTGGAGCAGGGACGCTTTCGGCGCGACCTCTACTACCGTCTGTCGGTTGTTGTGCTATCCCTGCCTCCGTTGCGTTTGCAACGAGACCTCATTGACCCGCTCCTGGAGCGCTTCCTCACGGACGCCAACCAGCGTCGCGAAACCCCTCTGCAGCTCACAAAGGGCTGTCGAGAGAAGCTGAGAAGCTACGACTTTCCGGGCAACATTCGCGAGCTTCAAAATCTGGTTGAGTATCTGTCTGTGGCTTGTGAAACCACGGCGACTGAAGACGACCTTCTTCTTGAGGTCCCCGAAGAAGTGGCATTGGACGGCGGCAACATGCTGGTCACCGGTCGCGGAGCTTTGACTGACGATGTCTCTGAGGAAGAGGCGGCGACAGGGCTAGGTCTGAAGGCGCTTGTGCGCCGGTACGAAAGCAAGGTCATTGAAGACGCTATTCGCCGCGGCGGCAGCAAGCGTAAGGCGGCTGAGCTGTTGCAAACCGACATCGCCACCATCTCGCGCAAGAGTCGATCATCAACCGCTTCAGAAACGTGATGCGTATTCGCATCGTTCGATGCTCTGTCGCATCAACGACTATTTTATAAATCCAATCAGATTAGAGAGACTCAGTACCTGTAAGGCTTCTACGGCTTAAACATGAGGTTGGCACGGAAGGTGCATTGATTGGCCCGACTGGCGGTTCGTTCGGAGCACCAGCTAAAACATGTTTGAGGAGCAACAGGAAAATGAGCGAAGAAGTCAAAGCGGTCGATTGGCATGCCCGGGCGAAGGACCTGAAGGTTCAGACCGAACTTTTCATCGACGGCAAGTTCGTCGATGCCGTCGACGGTGGTCGCTTCACGACGGTGAATCCTGCCACAGGCTTGAACCAGCATACGATGGTTCGCGGCAACGAAAAGGACATTGACCTGGCTGTTGCAGCAGCACGCCGTACGTTCAAAGAAGGCGTGTGGTCGAGAATGGCGCCCCGCGATCGCATGGACGTGCTCTTCCGCATGGCTCAACTGATTTCGGACCATACTGAAGAGTTCGCTCTCCTCGACAGTCTCGATATGGGCAAGCCCATCAGCGACTTGCTCAACGGTGACGTACCGTTCTCGGCGCATACCTTCCAGTACTTCGCTGAAGCCATCGATAAGATCGAAGGCGTCGTGACCAACACGGCTTCCAGCGCGTTTCACTTCATCTCCCGCGAGCCCATCGGCGTCGTTGGTGCCGTGACGCCCTGGAACTACCCGCTCATGATGGCAGCGTGGAAGGTGGCGCCGGCCCTTGCTGCCGGCAACTCGGTCGTGCTCAAGCCTGCAGAACAATCACCGACGAGCGCACTCTTGCTCGCTCGCCTTTTCGTCGAGGCGGGTGGCCCCGCCGGGGTGTTCAACGTCGTCAATGGTTTTGGCGAAGACGCAGGCAAGGCATTGGCGCTCCACAAGGACGTCGACAAGATCTCTTTCACCGGCTCCACCGAAGTTGGGAAGCTGATGATGATTTACGCCGGTCAGTCGAACATGAAGCGCGTGACGACCGAGTGTGGTGGCAAGAGCCCGCAGATCGTTTTCGATGACGTCGCAGATCTTGAAACGGCTGTCCGTTATGCGATTACGGGCATCTACGGAAACCAAGGCGAAGTCTGTAGCGCGGGCTCTCGTATCCTCGTTCAACGCGGCATCTACGATCAGTTTGTCGCGAAATTCGTGGAACTTGCTCCGACAATGTTCAAGCCTGGCGACCCGCTCGATCCGAACACGACGATGGGCCCCCTCGTGACCAAGGAGCAGTTCAAGCGCGTCATGTCGTATATCGACATCGGCCATGGCGAAGGCGGCGTGCTGTCGCTCGCCGGCCAGATTCCGACGGAACTGCGTGCCGGCAATTTTGTTGCCCCGACACTTTTCACAGACGTCAACCGCAGCATGCGCATCGCAAACGAAGAAATCTTCGGGCCGGTCGCTGCCATCATGCCCTTCGACTCTGAAGAAGAGGCGGTCGACATTGCCAACTCGTCGATTTACGGCCTGGCTGCCGGCATCTGGACATCGAACGTCACGCGTGCTCACCGCGTGGCTCGCAACGTTGAGTCGGGCATCGTCTGGATTAACTGCTACGACCATGGCGATATGACCCAGCCTTGGGGCGGCTTCAAACAATCGGGCCAAGGCCGCGACAAGTGCTTCGAAACCATCCTGGCCCACACGCAAAGCAAGTCCGTGTGGCTGAACCTGGAATAAATCCACTGGCACGGCGCCGTGCATCTTAGACAGCGCCGTGCCTGGCCAGCGTCATATCTCAAATCAAGCTTGCATTACGGCAGCGCAAGACTGTCCCTTAAAAACCCCCATTGAATTCGTGGGAGAGACCATGCCCCTATCCAACCACCATGATGCCGCTGACGATTCGGCTCAACTTGAAGCCCTGGGCTATTCGTCCAACTTTGATCGCTCGATGAGCCTTTGGGAGAATTTCTCGCTTGGCTTCACCTATCTTTCCCCTGTCGTCGGTGTCTACACGGTGTTCCAGTTCGCGCTTACCGCGGGTGGCCCACCGGTGTTCTGGACCTATCTGCTCGTCGGGCTTGGGCAGTTGTTGGTGTGCCTCGTTTTCGGCGAGGTGGTTTCTCAGTTCCCAATCTCGGGCGGTCTGTATCCATGGGCGCGCCGACTGGTTGGCAAGCGCTGGGCGTGGATGGCGGGCTGGATTTACATCTGGGCGTTATGTACGACCATCGCTGCAGTGGCCACAGGCGGAGCACCGTATGTCGCTCAGCTACTCGGGTTGCAGGTCTCACACTCGATTGAGGTCTGGATTGCGGTTGCGATGATTGTCTTCACGACGGTACTGAACGTAAGCGGTACACGTCTGCTTGCGCGCGTAGCGATGTTCGGCTTCATCTGCGAATTGATTGGCGCTGTTGTGGTTGGCGGATACCTACTCCTCTTCGCGCGTCATCTGGATTTCTCCACCCTGTTTCAGACGCACGGCGTGAACGTGGATGGCAGCTACCTGAAGGCCTTCATCGCATCGAGCGTTGCAGCGATGTTTGCCTACTATGGCTTCGAAGCCTGTGGTGATGTTGCTGAAGAGACACCGAACCCTGGTAAGGCGATTCCGAAGGCGATGCGAATGACGATCTACATCGGCGGCGGCTCAGCGATGTTCGTTCTCCTTGCGCTCATTCTCGCTATTCCCAATCTGGCAGACGTGCTTGCAGGCAAGGACACCGATCCGGTCGCGACCGTGCTGCGTACTGCAGTCGGAGAGGTGGGCTTCCGCGTGGTGATCGCAGTGGTGCTCGTTTCGTTCTTCTCGTGCTTGCTGAGCCTTCAGGCAGCAGCGAGCCGCCTCCTGTTTGCGTATGCACGCGACAAGATGATCTTTGGTAGTGCGCGGCTGTCGAAGCTCTCGCCCAACACACAAGTGCCCGTCGGTGCACTGTTGGTCGCAGGTTTCTTCCCTGCCGGTGTCGCGATTCTCGGTCTCTTTCTGGAAAACGCTGTTCAAACCATCATCATCTTTGGCTCGGTCGGCATTTATCTCGGCTTCCAGATGATTGTCCTTGGTGCCTTGATTGCACGCGCCCGTGGCTGGGTACCTTCGGGCAAGTTCCGCCTGGGCCTCTGGGCGTGGCCGGTGAATCTCGCCGCGTTTGCCTACGGTGTCGCAGCAATCGTCAATATGGTGTGGCCGCGTACGCCCAATGCTCCTTGGTACTCCAACTATGCCATGTTGGTTTCCGCGGCGGTCGTGGTCGGCGTTGGGCTCTTCTACATGGTGCTCCGTCGCCCGTATGAACGCGGTGATGCCCCCGCTGGCGACGCTCATTTGCTGCAGAAGCGGCAGCGAGTTGCGACGCATGAGGCAAGCACATTCCAGGAAGTGTCTGCGACCCGTAACAGCTGATATCTGGCGCGTGCCCTGCGGAGGGGCTCGCAAACTCTGGGCTCACTCCGCTCCGCAAGATTGTTCGGCAGGTGCCTTGTCGAGGTTCTGCCAGAAGGAGAGTGAAATGAAGAAGATCTCTACCCGAGTTTGCAGGTTTCTGGCCGAGGCATTTGTACTTTGCTTTGCCTCCAGGACTGGAATCTAAAGCGCTTTGGTTGAATTTCAGGCGTCGAGCGAGTTCGACGGTTTTATTACCTTTCAAAACAGTGCCATGAAGACAAAAGCGATGTTGCTCGGACTGGGCGTCCTGTTTGTGTCCGCAGCCGCGTCTGCGGAGCCCGTTGTGCTGTCAAGCGGCTGGACAGCGGATTTCTCGCCAAGCATGGCTGAGAGCGGGAATCGGTCGACCGCAGTGTTTCAGTTGCGCGGAAGTTATCGGCTCAACTTGGCCTCGAAGGGCGACGTCTTCTTCGATACAACGTGCGTCGGCATAGAAACCGATACCACCGTCGGTAAAGAGGTGACTGCCAAGGGCAGTGGCCGATGCGAAATGAAGGACAAGGATGGCGACAAGTTGTTCAGCGCCATCGACACAGTCTATGACGGCATCACCTTTAAGTTGGACGGCGGAACCGGTAAATGGAAGACGGCATCTGGTCGGCTGGTTTCGAAAGAGGCTTTCACGAGCCAGTCGGACACCCACTGGACGGGTTTCGGAAGTGGAAAGGGTGAAATCGTTCTGTCCAAGTAGCGGCGAGTCGCGGCATGTACTGAGTCTTTGAATTGTCGTGGTCAGATGGCCACATCGTATCCACCAGGAGTGAAAAGATGTCGAATGCAGAGCAAACGAACAAGGCCTTGATGGCACGACGTGCAAACGCGGTGCCGCAAGGCATTGGGAATGCTCACCCGGTTTTCGCGCAGCGTGCCGAGAACGGAGAAATTTGGGACGTAGAAGGCAATCGCTATATCGATTTTTGCGCTGGCATCGCCGTTCTCAATACGGGACACCGCCATCCAAAAATCTCGGAGGCTGTTGCCAAGCAGGCTGAGAAGTTCTCGCATACCTGCTTCCAGGTCGTCGCATACGAATCGTATGTGGAACTTGCCGAACGCCTTTCGGCCCTTGCGCCAGGCAACTTTGCGAAGAAAGCGTTTTTCATGACCACGGGCGCTGAAGCTGTCGAGAATGCCGTCAAGGTGGCTCGCCATTACACCAAGCGCTCGGCTGTTATTTCGTTTGACGGCGCCTTTCATGGGCGTACGTTCATGGCGATGGCTTTGACGGGCAAGGTCGCACCGTACAAGGCTGGGTTCGGTCCGATGTCCGCGGAGGTTTACCAGGCACCGTTCCCCTCCGAGCTGCACGGGATTTCGGTAGATGACGCCATTCACGGGGTCGAGCGCCTCTTCAAATACACGGTTGACCCGCAGCGTGTGGCGACAATCATTGTTGAGCCCGTTCAGGGCGAGGGCGGTTATATTCCTGCCCCGACCGCGTTCCTCAAGCAACTGCGCGAAATTTGCGATAAACACGGCATCGTGCTGATTGCCGACGAAATCCAGACCGGCGTGGGCCGTACCGGCCGCATGTTTGCCATGGAGCATTCGGGCGTCGTCCCGGACCTCACCACGATGGCCAAGGGCCTTGGCGGGGGCATGACGATTTCCGCGGTGGTCGGCCGCGCCGATGTCCTCGATTCGATTCCGCCGGGCGGTCTTGGCAGTACGTACGCAGGGCACCCCATGGCCTGTGTTGCATCGTTGGCCGTACTCGACGTGATGGAAGAGGAGTCGCTCTGCGCCCGTAGCGAAGCGATTGGCGAACGCTTGCGTGCTCGCTTCAATGCATTGCGCGAGCAGGTGCCCGAAATTGCGGATGTGCGAGGGCTTGGCGCCATGACCGGCGTCGAGTTTACGAGAAACGGCCAGCCCGCAGCGGACATCGCGAATACGCTGAAAGCCGAGGCTCAGAAAGAGGGGCTCTTGTTGCTCACGTGCGGTTCGTACGGCAACGTGCTGCGCGTCATGCTGCCGCTTACCGTCTCGAATGCCCTTATCGATGAAGGGCTCGACATTATCGAGAACATTCTGCTGAAGCTTTCTGCTGGAGCCAACGGCGCTGAACTGCGTACCGGGACCTGAGCGGACGAACGATTCGTATCGATTGCCTATCGTCATCTGGAAGAGGGCGCGGCGCAAGCTCGCGCCCCTTTTTCACTCTGCACTGATAACCGAGTAATCCGATGGCTTCTGCACTATCTGACGTTCGCGTCCTCGATCTATCGAGGGTCCTTGCCGGGCCGTGGGCAACTCAAATCCTCGCGGACCTCGGCGCTGATGTCATCAAGGTTGAGCGACGTGGGTTAGGGGATGACACCCGTGCCTGGGGACCGCCTTACCTGACGAACCAGGAAGGGAGGCCGACGTCCGAGTCGGCATACTTCCTCACGGCCAACCGCAACAAGCGCTCGCTCGCTGTGGATGTCGCTACGCCTGCCGGCCAGGAAATCGTCAAGAGTCTCGCGTGTCAGTCCGACGTGCTGGTGGAAAACTTCAAGGCAGGGGGCCTTGCGCAATATGGCTTGGATTACGAAAGCCTTCGTGAGCACAACCCGCGCTTGATTTACTGCTCGATTACCGGGTTCGGACAGACAGGCCCCTACGCTGATCGACCTGGTTATGACTTTGCAATACAGGCTATCGGCGGGCTTATGAGCATTACGGGCGTCCCCGATGGTCAACCTGGCGCCGGGCCCCAAAAGGTTGGCGTTGCCCTTACCGATGTCATGACCGGTATCTACGCCAGTACCGCTATTCTCGCGGCATTGCATCGCAGAGCGACAAGCGGGGTTGGTCAATACATCGACATTTCCCTACTGGACGTTCAGCTCGCAGCTCTCGCAAATCAGGCTTCCAACTTCCTTACGACAGGTGTCTCCCCGGTACGCCTGGGCAACGCTCACCCTAACATCGTCCCATATCAAGACTTCGAGACATCGGACGGCAGGCTCGTTGTCGCAGTGGGAAATGACACGCAGTTCAGAAGTCTGTGCCGAGTACTTCTGCGAGAGGAACTGGCTGACGACGAACGATTTTCGACCAATCGTGGGCGCGTCAACGCGAGAGTCACGCTGGTTCCAATGCTTCAGGAAGACATCCGGCGGTGGCGCACATCGGAACTGCTGGCCGCTCTTGAGGCAAATGGGGTTCCATGCAGCCCGGTCAATAACATTGGTCAGGCTTTCAGCGACCCGCATGTGATCGCGCGCAACACAGTTATCGAGCAACCGCATCCGTTGGGAGGTGTGGTCAGGACAGTTGCCAATCCGATTCGCATGAGCGAGGCGCCTCCAAAGTACAACGCCCCGCCACCCCTGCTCGGACAGCACACGAGGGAAGTGCTAAGCGGTGTGCTCGGCATGTCCGACGAGAAGATTGACCTTCTACTGAATCAACAAGTTATCGGGGTACAGGAATGAAATCGAGCTTTATTGGTGGGCAGTGGCGTCAAGGCTCCGAGGTCTATCGAAATATCAACCCGTCCGACACGTCGGATGTCGTTGATGAGTTCTCCCAAGCTGACGAAGCACTGGCAAACGAGGCAATAGACAGTGCATACGAGGCATTCGTAACGAGACAAACGCTCGGAGTGCAGGCTCGCTCGGAAGCGTTGGACCGCGTGGGAAGCGAACTGCTTGCGCGCAAGGAAGAGCTGGGCGAGTTGCTCTCTCGCGAAGAGGGAAAGACCCGTGTTGAAGGAATAGGAGAGGTCGCCCGCGCAGGACAAATTTTCAAGTTCTTCGCAGGTGAAGTTCTTCGTCAACGCGGGGAGCATGTTGAGTCTGTTCGCGCCGGCCTGAGTGTTGATATCACGCGCGAGCCGGTGGGCGTCGTCGGCATCATTGCTCCGTGGAACTTCCCGATCGCAATTCCGGCGTGGAAGATCGCACCGGCATTGGCTTACGGAAACTGCGTGGTCTTCAAGCCCGCTGAGCTCGTTCCTTCATCGGCTTGGGCACTCAGCGAAATCATCAGCCGCGCGGGCTTTCAACCCGGTGTCTTCAATCTCGTCATCGGCCGAGGTAGCGTTGTCGGAAAGGCGATGCTTGAAAACCCGAAGGTGCACGCGATCAGCTTTACGGGCTCAACCGGGACAGGCTCTCGCGTAATGGCAACGGCGGGTGCGCGGTTTGCAAAGCTGCAGTTAGAAATGGGCGGTAAGAACCCGCTCGTTATTACCGATGATGCCGACCTTGAAACGGCGCTGACCTGTGCGGTGCAGGGGTCCTATTACTCAACGGGTCAACGTTGCACGGCTTCCAGTCGCATCATCGTCACGGAAGGCATCTATGCACGTTTCCGCGACGCGCTTGTGGACCGCCTTTCGCGCTTGCGTGTTGGCCACGCCTTGTCGCCCGAAACCGATATCGGCCCGGTCGTCGATGCTGGCCAAATCGAAACTGACATGCGATACATCCGTATCGGCTTGGACGAAGGTGCAACGCTGGCATTCGGTGGTGAACGCATCAAGCGGGACACAGATGGTTTCTTCTTGACGCCCACGCTTTTCACCGATGTTGATAGTTCTATGCGCATCGCGCGCGAGGAAATCTTCGGACCGGTCGTGAGTCTGATTGCGGCGCGTGACTTCGACGATGCGTTGCAGAAGGCCAATGACAGTGAGTTCGGCCTGTCGGCAGGCATCTGCACCACCTCCCTCAAGCTCGCAACGCGGTTCAAGCGGGAGGCGCAAGCCGGCATGGTCATGGTTAACGTACCAACGGCGGGCGTGGATTACCACGTGCCGTTTGGAGGGCGCAAGGCGTCGAGTTATGGCAGCCGTGAACAGGGTAGCTACGCTGCGGAATTCTTTACCACAGTTAAGACGGCATATAACGGCTGAATACGCTAAACAGTTTCGTCCGGTCTCCTAGGGACGTTGTGGCATCGATTCGTCGATGCCTTTTTTTTCGGTGATTCATTTCTGCCATATCGCGGTACGCCAACAACGCAGAATCGCATCAAATAATCGTTTAGTCGTCGTTGAAATGGCCTCAGGTATATATCCGCGTGCATGGCGCGGGTTGGCACGAAACGTGATTGTAATTCGACAATTTTTGGCGGTCGTAGTTTCCAACTCGGAAAGCAAATCGACCGCTCATCAATCTGTGAGCAAAGCACCGTGCGTGCGTCTTGGTCACTTTTCATTCGAGGTGACACGTGTCGATAGAAGTCTTGATTTTCACTCTGGATGGAGCGCTGGCCGATACGGATGCGCTCCATCTGCTGGCCTTCAACACTGCCTTTGCTCGCGTGGGGCTGGATTTGCGATGGACGCCCGAGGTGTACCAACGCCTGCTTGCGGTCAGCAGCCGATCCCAACTGCCATCGTGCTACCAGGAACAAGTTGAGGCCCACTGGTCAGAGGATCTCTTGAATAGCATCGAGGTTGAACGCGTCAACGCATTCAACCAACTGCTCAAGGAGCGCGGTCTCGCTTTCAGGCCGGGCGTCTCGCGCGTTCTGAAGCAAGCCGAGCAGGAGGGTTATCGCATTGCTGTTATCACGAGTCAGGCTCCGAGTTCGGTATCCATTGCGCTTGAGTCGCTTCTGGGTGGCAATTGGCCAGCTAAGATCTGCGCTGTTGTTGCCGGTGATGGCACCCGCTTCAGCGAGGTCACAAGCGACATGTTTCAACGGCTCTTGCATGCGCTTGAGCTGCCCACAAACACCGCGGTGGCATTAGCGGCGACAACCTTGGGCGTTCGAGCCGCAGCTGCTGCCGGCATCTGGACGGTTGCGCTTCCGACCTTCTGGAGCGCAGACCAGGACTTCGAGGCGGCGCACATGATCTTGCCGCATATGGGAGATGAGTCACAGCCGCTTCTGAACGTTGTCGGCATTAAGGAACTCAACGCGGGTGTGCTCACAGTCCCGGCCATCACTCGTATTCGTCAACAAGTCTCATCGTCCGGTCACAGGCAGCTCAGCGTGCCCCTGCGCTCTTCTGTACGCAAAATTTGAGGCCATCTCCGCCAACAAATCAGTTTTTCTGAATTGAATCGTGCCTGAATCGAATTGAGAGCCATCTATGCCGTCACTAGAATGGTTTTCATCCGAAACAGATACGCGAAGGAGACTGAGGGGATGAATATGACCAATATTGCAGAGCTCAAGGATTCGAGCCTTTTTAACCAGAAGCAGCGCTTCACTGTGGGGGACAATCCGCATCACGCGCGAATCCGTCATATCGATATTGATCAACAAGTGCTTGAGCAGTTTTTTGAGCAAACGCGCACGATCAACAGCCAGAACCTTGAGTACGTGCCGTACATGCGCTTTGTACTCGCCGGGAAGCTCGCAGCGTTGCTTGGCCCGACGTTCACACAGACGGTTCGCGCGATCCTTCGCGATCGCGAAAGCGGTGCTCTGACCGTTGGCGTGCAGGGCATGACTAGTGACGCGGATGACTACGTTAAGTTTGGTACCGCGATGGGGCATCTTGTCGGGCCTGCGAATCACGACTCAATGTCGGGCACGTACTACGCACGCTTCCTCGTGAAGGATACCGACAACAGCGACTCTTACCTCCGACAGGCTTATCGCCTGTTCACGCTGCACACCGACGGTACCTTTGTCGACGAGCCGACCGACTGGCTGCTGATGATGAAGTTCAGCGAGCTTAATGCCGTCGGCGGCGAATCACGCTTGCTGCACCTGGACGACTGGGAGCAACTGGACGAGTTCAGTCAGCATCCGCTTGCCAGCTACAAATTCACGTACAAGTCTCCGCCGAGCAAGAATGTCGCGCAGGAAGTTGAGCGACGTACGTTTTTCAAAGTCGACGGCAAGCCTGGGATCTGCTTCATTGACCAATTCGCATGTCCTGAATCCATTGAGCACGCACACTACCTGCAAAGCCTCTCGGATTCGATGGAAGCATCGAAGGGAACGGGGGCGATTCCGCTGCCCGTCGGCGACCTCGTCATGCTGAACAATTTGTTCTGGCTGCACGGTCGTGCGCCCTTCGAGAAAAACCCTGAACTGCACCGCGAACTCATGCGCATTCGCGGAGAGTTCTCGCAACTGTGAGGCGATCGAAGTCTATGAAGCAGCCATATGATTTTGCGATCGTCGGCGGAGGCATCGTCGGACTCTCTACGGGAATGGCGCTGACACAGCGCTATCCCGGCAAGAAGATTATCGTCATCGAGAAAGAGAACTCCCTCGCCGAGCACCAGACGGGACACAACAGCGGTGTCATTCATTCGGGCATCTACTACAAACCTGGGAGTTTTAAAGCCAAGTTCGCCCGCGCCGGTAGTGAGTCGATGGTCCGCTTCTGCGAGGAGCATGGAATTGAACATGAAATCTGCGGCAAAGTTATTGTCGCCACGAAGCGGGCAGAATTGCCTCTTCTTGAGAATCTGTACCAGCGGGGACTGGAAAACGGTCTAACCATCGAGAGGATCGGCCCAGAAAGACTTGTGGAGATTGAGCCGCACGTGTCAGGCCTGCAAGCTATTCGCGTTCCTGCAGCTGGCATCGTGAACTACAAGCAGGTATGTCAGGCGTTCGGTCGCATCATCTCAATGGGTGGCGGGGAGATTTGCCTGGGCGAGAAAGTCTCGGCGATCCGCAAGAAGTCCTCGCACGTCGAAGTCGAGACGCGTAGCGGTGTCATCGAAGCGAAGTTTGTTGTGAACTGCGCGGGTCTACATTCGGACCGCGTGGCGCGCATGGACGAGGTCGCCGACGATCTCAAGATCGTCCCATTTAGAGGTGAGTACTACGAACTTCGCCCCGAGCGCAGGCATCTCGTAAAGCACCTGATATATCCGGTGCCCAATCCGAACTTCCCCTTCCTGGGTGTGCACTACACGCGCATGATCGGAGGGCACGTCGAAGCCGGGCCTAACGCGGTGCTCGCTTTCAAACGTGAGGGCTACCGCAAACGCGACTTCAGTCTTCGCGACTTGAGCGAAGTTCTAAGTTATCCCGGTTTCTGGAAGCTCTCGTCAAAGTACTGGCGAGAGGGTCTGGAGGAAATGCACCGTTCGATCAGCAAGGCTGCGTTCGTGAAGAGTTTGCAGGAGCTCATTCCCGAGATTCAAGAGTGTGATCTTGTGCCGGCACCCGCAGGTGTTCGTGCCCAGGCCCTGAAAGCAGACGGCACGCTTGTCGACGACTTTCATCTCATCCCAAGCGATCGGGCTATTCACGTCTGCAACGCGCCGTCACCTGCCGCAACTGCGTCCATCGAGATTGGTCAGCATATCGCTCGAGCGATAGATGCGCGGGGTCACTGAAGGTTATTAAGCGCCAAACATCACTGGCGCCCGTGGCTCTTGCCCATAAGGTGAGAGCCACACTCAGCCGATACGTTGTCCACCGAGTTCAATCGCGATATCGCGCAAGCTGGAAACGAACGGTGACGAGTCGTTGCGCCTCATCACCAGAAACAGCTCCGAGTCGTCCTCCACGTCCAAAAGTTCTCGGAAGACCAATCCCGGAAGCTGGATGCTACTGATGCTCTTGGGAATCACCGCGATGCCGTGACCTGATGCGACGTGGACGAGGGCGGTCAGAAAGTCTTTCGTCTGAAACTCGATGTTCGGCGTGAATCCTGCCCCCTTTCCGATTGCGATCACGTGGCGGGCAAATCCGATGTCCTTGTGAAACTGCGGAGCGGTGAACACTTCATTGGCCAGGTCCTTCGCGTGCACGGCGGCAGCGGCCGCTAGGCGGTGGGTCTTGGGTAGAGCAACCACAAGCTTTTCCCGAAGCATTCTTATCTGCTCCACTTCATCGCGGTGCCCGGCCGCGGTACGCACGATGCATGCATCTAGCACGCGTTGCTGAAGCAGTTGAATCTGCGTCGGACTCTCCAGAGAGTGCAGGTTTGTGTGGACCTGCGGAAACCTCTCTCCATGCTTTGCCAGCAACTGCTGCACGACGCCGGCGCAGGCGGCAGAGATCACGTAGCCAACTTCCAGAGCACCCACTTGGCCTCGGCCGGCCATCATCGCCACACGCTTCGCATTCTCGGCGGAAGCGAGCGTTTGTTGAGCTTCTTTGAGAAACAGAGCGCCCGCCGTATTGAGGCTGACTGAACGCTTCGTACGGGTTAGTAGCTTGACGCCGAGCTCTCGTTCAAGGGCTTGGATCTGCATGCTTAGTGCAGAAGGGGCGATGTCGAGCAGCTCGGCAGCGTTCCCAAAGTGCAATTGCTCGGCGACGGTTATGAAGTATCGAAGCTGCTTGAGGTCCATCTGTGGTCGCCTGTAACGCTTTCGATGTCACCGCAATGAGCAGGACATGTCTCGCTTATGCCGGCTGGTGCAAGGATTTTAATGATACGGAGCTTGCTGGCTTAAGCAAGGAGTTTCCGGCGATTCAACGCGGAACGAGTTGAAGCGCAGTGGAGCAGGCGGCAGTAGTAAACGCGCATCACCTGCATCAGTCGTCCACGCAGAACTGCATCACCCCGTACTCCCGGGATTTCCCTTGGTTGTGTGTGCTAAGTACATGATTCATATGGGGAAAAATTCTTTGGCAACAGTTGGCATTGTTCCTGCTTTTAAGCGTCCGCGCTGTCTCGAATCCCTGTGGCAATACGCTCAAGTAAGCCGCAGCAAAGCTGATCAGCCGCCAGTTCTCTGCCCTATGGCAGATGCTCAAGCAAGCTTTCCGGTTTCACTTGAAGTCATCGCCGGAGAGCAGTCAGATAAATACGTTATGCCAATGGAAGATTTCGTCGGCTATCAGCTTGACGTTTAACCAAGATGGAGAGGAAAGTGAAATCAAGCATTCGGGTAATTGTGCTGGCGGTTACAGCATTGCTTTCAGCGCACGCTTCTTTCGCAGAAGAGCTGACGCCTGCGGGGGCGGAGAAAGGTGGCAACAAAGATGGCACCATTCCGGCGTTCAACGGCAAGAGTTCGCCCACTTCGGGCTGGTCCGTTGGAAAGTACCGCGGTGACTATTCGTCGCATAAGGACGAGAAGCCGATTTTTGTCATCGATGCCTCCAACGTCGACAAGTACGCAAGCAAGCTCTCGCCAGGGCAAGTTCAACTGATCAAGACGAACAAGGGCTACACGATGCCCGTGTATCCGTCGCATCGCGATTGTGGTTTCCCAGATTTCGTGCTCGAGAACACGAAGGCAAATGCTGGCAAGGCGGCAATCGGCTCGGACGGCTGGTCACTTGATAAGGCGGTGCTCCCCTCCATCCCGTTCCCGGAACCGAAGTCGGGCATCGAGGCCATGTGGAACTGGCTTGCTCGCTATCAAGGCGTCGGCCAAGACTGGCCTGCTGGCGTGTCTGTCGTATCGGCATCGCCAGGTGGCTCCAACCGTATCGAGATCTCTTGGACTCAGCTCATCTATTTCCCGTGGGGTAAGAAGGGAGCGAGTTCGCCATCGGATCATGGCGGGATCGAAAACGCGATGTACTACAGCTATACGGACCCTGCCGCCTTGGCCGGTCAAGGTCTGGTGCAGCGGTACTACTTCTCCAAGGATACTGATGCTTACTACTACTTCACCGGACAGCGTCGCGTGCGTCGTCTGCCCAGCTATGCGTACGACTCGCCGCTGATTGGTTTCGAGAACCAGTACCCATCGGATTCGCAGTTCATTTTCTACGGTAACCCCGATCGCTTCGATTGGAAGATTGTCGGCAAGAAGGAAATGTACGTGCCGTACAACAACTTCCAGGCTCAGAACTTCAACGTGAAGGTCTCTGATGCAATCGGTCCTACGTTCGTCAACCCGGCGCAACGCCGCTATGAACTGCACCGCGTCTGGGAAGTCGTCGGCACGGTGAAGTCCGGCGTGCGCCATACCGCTGCCAAGAAGGTGATGTACCTCGACGAGGACTCCTGGAACATCGTGGTCGGTGACGACTATGACGTGCAAGGCAAGCTCTGGAAGACCAAAGAGAACAACGTTGTGCCGACATGGGAGCTGGGCGGCACCTGCACGGTTCCGACCTTCGCTATGTACGACCTGACCAATGGCCGATACGTCGCAGACATGCTCGTGTATGGCACGGGTAAGGACCAACGTCGGTACGAGTCCGCATCTGACAAACGGCTCAAGGACGATTTCTTCACTTCCCAAAGCTTGCAGTCGATGAGCGAGCGGTAATCCCTCTGGGCGGTGCGTCCGCACCGCCCGGCCCTATTTCAAAAATATATCGGTGATAGCCGAGGTGCTTACGCGCTGCCCAGCGAAGGACGGCAAGGACTTCGGTGGGCACGCGTTCGTGCCAATTGCGGCATTTGGCGGAGGATGAAATGAAAAAAGCGTTGGGAAGAGCGGGCTTCTTAGTCGGGGCGGCAGTACTGTCAGGACACGCGTCCGCTTACGAATTCGACACTGGGCTGGGTGACCTGCACGCGTCTTGGGTTACGAGCGCAACCGCAGGCCTGGGTATTCGGCTCAAGAATCCAAGCTGTGCGCTGACGGGTGACCCGAATGCCTACAACAGCTGTGGAGCCAGTGCGAACGTGGCCCAGTATGGGTCAGGCAGCAATGGCAACCTCAACTACAAGAACGGCCAGCCCTACACGAGTTACCTCGGTTTGACGAGCGAGCTTCTCCTCACGATGCCGTCCGAGGGCTACAAGTTCATGGTTCGCGGCACGGGCTTGTATGACTTCGCGGCCGATCATACGAAATACGCCGACCTCTCATCGACCGCCAAGTCTCAGACGGTCTATCCCGCCCAGTTACTGGACCTTTGGGGAGAGAAGGACTTTGACATCGCAGGGAAGAACGCACACGTGCGCCTTGGTAATCAGGTGATCAACTGGGGGGAGAGCTACTTTGCATCTGGTGGGATCAACGCGACCAACCCGCTTGATATCCAGAAGATTCTGATTCCGGGCGTGCAGTTGAAGCAGGCACTTCTTCCTTCACCGATGGTTGAGTTCGCTACCGACCTCCCCTATGGGATGAGCACGGAGGCGTACTACCAGTTCAGGTGGAACGGCAACAGGTATCCGCCGGTGGGAACGTACTTTTCAACGACCAACGTCTTCGGCCGCGGGGCGCAGCCGTTCTATGCAGACCCGAACAATTTCAACGTGTCTGCGACTTCGCCCAATGGGGTACCGGTGCCCGTCAGCACGCAACTGCCAAGCAATCGCTCGCCGCAGTATGGCGTCAAGCTTGCGTTCAAGCCCACGGCCGTGGATGCAAACTTCGGCCTCTATTACATGCAGTACACGGATCAAGCGCCAACGCTGTCCACGCTCGCGGACGGATCCTTCCAATGGTCATACCGCGAACGCCGAAAGCTCTTTGGCGTGAGCACCAATTTCCAAGTGGGCGACTGGGCCATTGGTTCCGAGCTCTCTTACCGGCCTCATGATGCCGTCGCGCTTTCTGGCTGTTACGGGCCGGGTGGGCCACTCGACGCAAACACGAATTCGGTGACTGGTATCAACTGCCAGCAATGGATCGACAAGAAGAAATTCCAGTTTGACATCAATGCTCAAATTAACCTGACCGAGAGTAGCGCACCCTTCATCAAGTACCTCGGAGCACAAGCGGCAGTCTTCACTGCTGAATTCACGTGGGTCAAGTATCCAGGTGTGAGCGCGGGCTCGCAGTTTTTCCGCACCGTCAATGGCGTGAACGTCGTCCAAGTGCCAGCCACCGGCTACAGCACGTGGCTCAACAACAACTCTGGACTGGGCTATCCGATCGCCGCGGGCCAAGGCACATCGAGCTCGGGTGGCGTCGTTCTGGATTTCAACTGGACCTATGACGGCTCTCTGATCCAAGGGTGGCAGGTTACGCCGGGCGTCACGTTCTCGGCCAGCATGCTGGGGTACACGCCCACGTTCTCGGCCAACTACATGAGCGGCGCAAAGTCGGTGAACCTTTACGTGCTGTTCAACCAGAACCCGACGAAGTGGCAGGGCGGTATCAACTTCACTACGTACTTCGGCGGGAATGCTCTGAGCCAGCCTTTTGGCGACCGCAACTTTATCGGCATGTTCCTGACACGCAATTTCTGATGGAGGGACCTGCGCGCGTCTGAACAGGCGCGCGCGGGGCAATGCTTTGATTTGTCGGCGCACAGTCGCTCGCGGAGTGCCTGACACAGCAGGATCGTGGCTTTGCCACGCACAGGAGTTATCGTGAACAGAGTCATCAAGCGGTTGGAAGATTGGTTTTTCACTCATCGAATGCTCACGCTCTTAGCGCTGGGCCTCTTCACCGTGGTCATGGGAGTGTTTGGCTCCAAGCTGCACATGGACGCGGGTTTCGAAAAGCAGATTCCAGTCGGACACCCTTACGTTCAGACGTTCCAGAAGTATCGAGCGGACCTTTTAGGCGCCAATCGTCTGACGGTGGTGGTACATGCCAACCACGGCACCATCTGGACTAAAGAAGGCTTGAAGCGGCTTGACGAGGTGACCCAAGCCGTCGCCTCGCTGTCCAATGTTGATCGAGCGGGCGTGCAGTCATTGTGGACGCCGAACAGCTTCGTCAACGAAATCACGGAGGAGGGGTTTCGAGCCCAGCCGGTCATTCCAGCGACCGTGATTTCTGACACGATGACTGCGCAAGACATCGATGCCATTCGTAAAACAACGACTGCCGGTGGGTTCCTCGGCTCCCTAGTCTCCCGCGACGAGACCGCGGCGATGATTACCGCCGAAATCAATGAAGTCGGTGCTGACGGAAAGAAGGTTGACTACGTTGAGTACAACAAGCTGCTCGAGCAGTTGCGCAGCAAGTATGAGGACGGCAACTACAAGATCGAGATTATCGGCTTCGCCAAACAGATTGGTGACATTGCCGACGGTGCCCAAGGCGTTCTCGTCTTTTGCGCTATCGCGCTGCTGTTGACCGCCGCAGCGGTGTATTGGTATTCGCACTCCGTGCGCTTCACGATTTTGCCCATTGTCTGCTCGCTTACGTCGCTTGTGTGGCAGTTCGGCACGTTGAAGCTCCTTGGCTTTGGTCTGGATCCCCTTGCTGTGCTTGTTCCATTTCTGGTGTTCGCAATCGGTGTTTCGCACGGCGTGCAGCAGATCAACTACATCGTTCGCGAACTCTCGCACGGCAAGAGCTCGATGGAGGCAGCGCGTTCGAGCTTCACGGGGCTGCTGATCCCGGGAACCTTGGCATTGGTGACGGCCTTCGTTTCTTTCATCACTCTGATGCTCATTCCGATTCCGATGATTCGGGAGCTCGCAATCACGGCGTCGCTTGGCGTTGCCTACAAGATTGTTACCAACCTGGTGATGCTGCCGGTAGCGGCCTCTTGCTTCAATTTCACGCGCGAGTATGCGGAAAAAGCCATGCGCAAGCGCGAGCGACGCGCGCAGTGGCTGAGTGCGCTGGCAGCTGTGGCCAAACCGCGCAACGCTGTGATGGTTTTGATCGCGGTCGGAGCTGTGTTCGCGACATCCATCTATGAGAGCCGTGACCGAGTCGTGGGTACGTTGCAGCCGGGTGCGCCGGAGTTGCGGCCCGAAGCCCGGTTCAATCGTGACGCTGTGGATATTTCGAACAGCTTCGACGTCGGTCTTGATTGGCTGTCCGTTGTCATCGCAGCACCTCCAGACTCTTGCGAGAGCCCCGCGGTTGGCCAGTTTTCTGACAACTTGGCCTATCACATGCAGACGGTGCCTGGTGTGGTTTCGATCAGCTCTTATCCGTCCATGCTGAGAACCTACAACGAGGGTTACAACGAAGGTAATCCGAAGATGAACGTGGTGCCGCTCGATTCGGGAAACTATGCATCTCTCAGCGCCGAAATCAATCGCGTGCGCGGATACCTGTCCAAAGATTGCAGCATGACTGCAGTTCACCTCTATCTCTCGGACCACAAGGCTTCAACGATCAACCGTGTGATTTCGGCTGTGCAAGCGTTCGAGAAGACGCACACGCTCGAAGGGGTGTCTATCAAGCTCGCAGCGGGCAATGCGGGTGTTCTAGCGGCGACCAACGACGAAGTCGAAAAGTCGGAAACACCGATGATGATGTACGTCTATGGCGCAATCATCTTGCTTGTGTTCTTTGTCTATCGCGACTTGAGAGCCGTCGTAGCGTGCTGCCTTCCGCTCACGGTCGGAACCTTCGTTGGCTACTGGTTCATGAAAGAGTTCCAGATTGGGCTGACGGTTGCGACGCTTCCGGTGATGGTGCTCGCGGTCGGTATTGGCGTGGACTACGCCTTCTATATCTACAACCGTCTCCAATTGCACCTCGCGAACGGAGAGCCCATCACGAAGGCGCTTGAGCATTCGATGTTGGAGGTCGGGATGGCGACCGTGTTTACGGCAATCACGCTCGCTATTGGCGTAGCCACCTGGTCGTTCAGCGCGCTCAAATTCCAGGCTGACATGGGCAAGCTGCTGGCCTTCATGTTCATGGTCAATCTGATCATGGCGATGACGGCGCTGCCGGCGCTTGCGGTTGTTCTCGAAATCATCTTTCCACGGCGCCGTCCAGTGCGAGCTCCTGGAGTCCTCAGTCACTAATGCGTCAGGTGAAGCAGATGAACTATGAAAGTGTGAGTCTGAAGGCCAAAACTCTGGCGCAGGCGTCTCTGGTTTGGATTACGTTGCTCGCCGCTGCGCCGCTCGCATTTGCGAACGATGCACCGACGCTTCGTCTGCACCCGGCAGAACGGGTAGCGGCAGCGACGAAGACGGCGATACTCGGCGCTGCACGCGCAGGAGGGCGCATCGTTGCGGTTGGTGACCACGGCGTAATCCTGCTATCGGACGACGACGGGAGGACGTTTCGCCAGGCCCGGAGTGTGCCAACTGACCTTACGCTGACTGCGGTCTCGTTTGCCGACTCGGCAAAGGGTTGGGCGGTGGGGCATGGCGGCGTCATTCTCGCCACGGATGATGGTGGTGAGACGTGGCGTCTGCAGCGTGAGGACCTTAAGGTTGACCAGCCGTTGTTCTCCGTTTTCTTCCGGAATGCGTCCGAAGGTTGGGCGGTCGGCCTCTGGTCGTTGGTTCTTCACACTTCCGATGGCGGTCGCACGTGGACAACGGTGACTCTGCCACCGCCGGAAGGCGCGAAGAAGGCAGATAAGAATTTGTATGCCATTTTTCCAGGGAAAGATGACGCGCTTTTCATTACCTCTGAGCAAGGGGTGATGCTGCGCTCCGTTAACGGAGGCGCGAACTGGACCTATCTGCAGACCGGATATAAAGGTTCGCTCTGGACCGGTGTGACTCTGAAGGATGGGACTGTCGTCGCTGGTGGGCTTCGAGGAAGCCTGCTTGCAAGCTCCGACAATGGCACGACCTGGGCAACAGCGAAAAGCGCCATGCAGAGCTCGATAACCGCCCTCGCGCAGGTGTCGGGAGGGACCGTTGTGGCGGTGGGCCTCGACGGTGCCGTTCTGAAAAGTAACGACGGCGGGAAGACTTTTGCCGGGGTCAATCGCGAGGATCGGGCGCCGCTCACGGCGGTTCTCCCAAATGCTGACGGGCGGCTGGTCTTGTTTTCAGGCAATGGTCCGGTAGCCGCCTCGAACTGAGGAGGAAGCGCGTCCTTGGGGTGCGAGCGCGTACAGGACGTTCGTGCTCCACCTGCTTCATCACCGCAAGACATTCGCCGGCACATTGCTACGCGACCTGGCAAGCAGAGCAAAGTGGGTCCGAAAAGGAAAGTCGATGCACTACTCGATGAACTCGAGCGTTTGAAGGCAGCCAGCCACCACCTCCTGTTGGGCAAGCTTCACGCGTTACGCAGCTCGTGCACCTGATCGGAGAGTTCCTATCGTGTTCTGAGTTGCTTGCTCGATCTACGGCGAGGCTCAGCTTTATCTGGGATTGAGTGCCTTGCCGCTACGCTCAGGGCGTGCTCCACGAACCGCATGAGTAGGGGGAAGTCCGAAGTCTTCTTCCAACCGAGACTTACCTCGATGTCGCTCTTTGCGTTGACGATGGGTATTCCAACCACGTTGAAAGGCAGAGATTGGCAGATCGATGCGCCATAGAGCGTAATGCCTCTTCCGATCGACACGAGGCGTATAAGCACCGGAACATCATCTCCCTCCTCGACTACGTTCGGCAAGAATCCTGCACGGAGGCAAATGCTGTCCAGGACAGATCGATACGTTGCCCACCTCCTTCGTGTGCCTAGTACGAAAGGCTGGTGCGCCAGTTCGCGAAGGCGCAATTCCTTATTCTGCGCATACGGATGATGGGCGGGAACCAGTGCGACCAATGGCTCGCGACAGAAGGGTGCGTGATGAAAGCTATCGTTGCATGCCGCGCTTAGCAGCAATCCGGCGTCGAGCTCTCCCTTCGCAAGGGCGGAGGCCTGATCGGCAGAAGACAAGGAATTGACCTCGACTTCGGCCTTGGGGAAGGCCGTCTTGAACTGCAAGACGATATCGGCCATCTGCGAATAGTTGGTGAGCGCGGCATAGCCTAGAGAGACGTGCCCTGCCTCGCCTGCCGCCGTCTGCTTTGCGCTCTTTGCCGCCAGCGACAACAGGTCCAGTGCGCGACGAGCATCGCGAGCAAAGGATTCTCCGGCCTGAGTGAGTTGGACACTACGAGTCGTGCGTTCGAAGAGCGTCGCACAGAGTTCGGTCTCAAGTTCCTTGACGGCTCTGCTAACAGCAGGCTGTGCAATGTTGAGTTTTTCGGCCGCGCGCCGGAAGTTCAGTTCCTCAGCCACGACCAGGAAGCAGCGGATCTTATGGAAGCTTGGTGTGTTGATCATTGAGTCCGTCCTGAGCAATTAACGTTGTCAGTCAGCCTTGGTGTCGGCGTGGCTCCGCGCCACCGGAGGCGGCAAGACGGTTGCCGAGCCGGGCATCCATCTTCGGGTGCCCGGTCATTGGCTCGGCAACTAGTCGAATGCTTTGACCACGGCGAAGCCGTTGTCGGGTTACTCGGCATTCCCACATTCACTGCCAGCCGCTCCTTGAGCGTCGCGACCTCGAACCTTTGGGCGATGTCGTAGGGCGTGCGAGCCTGGCGCCACCGATGCACTCGGCTCTGTGCACGAAGTGCGTGGAGCTCGGCTTCTCAGAATTATTGATGCTTTATAGATATCAATAAAGCCTAATTTGATATTAGACAGATTATGGATGAAATCTCAAAATTCAAGTGATTTCGTCAATGGAGCAAAGGATGACAAACCAAGCACAGGGGCCAAAGATTGCCGTTGCACAACTCGCAGGCATCGCCGACGTCGCCGCCAATCTTGACAACATCGAAGCGATGACACGCGACGCGAAAGGGCAAGGAGCGTCGCTGATCGTTTTTCCGGAGGCGGTGATGTTTGACTACCTGGTCGACGGTGAGCGGCTCGCGGAGGTGGCCCGTGAACACGGGAGTGAATTTGAGAATGGGATCCGAGAGATTGCTCGAAAGTACGAAATTCACGTGGTGGCCGGAATGTATGCGCAATCCCCCACCGGGCGCTCGGACAACGTGCTTCTGGTAGCCGACACGCACGGCCGCGTGGCGGCAAAGTACCAGAAGCTCCACCTTTACAACGCCTTCGCATTCAGGGAGTCGGATAAGCATGACGACGCTCCATTGAAGCCGAACTTCGATGAGGTTTGCGTCTTTGAGGCTGGCGGATTGAACTTCGGTCTCCTCAACTGCTACGACCTCAGATTTCCGGAGCAAGCCCGAGTCCTTATCGACAAGGGGGCAGACGTCTTGCTGGTGGCCTCTGGGTGGGTGGCGGGGCCACTCAAAGAGTTGCATTGGGAAACGCTACTCAGAGCGAGAGCCATAGAGAACACTTGCTACGTCGCCGGAGCATGCCAACCCGCGCCTCGGTCCGTCGGCCTCTCGATGATCTTGGACCCGATGGGTGCGCAGATTGCAGGCGTCGCCGAAAACCAAGGCCTTGCTGTCGCGAACGTATCGATCCAACGACAGCTGCAGGTACGAGAGATCCTGCCTTGCGTGTCGCAACGTCGATATTTCATTAGTCAAAAACCCACAGGACTCAACTGAGCGACCATCATCGAGGAGACAACAATGCAGGCAGAGCACGCAGCGCGTCAGAGCGTGATGAACAAGTCCGTTCCCCGGAGTGAATTTCGGCGCGTCGTCACATCCGCGGCCTTAGGCCAATTCGTCGAATGGTATGACTTCGTTGTCTATGCCTACTCGGCAGGCGTTATCGCGAGACTTTTTTTCCCGAATTCAGATCCGGTGGCTGCGCTTTTGGCAGCGTTCGCCGTGTACGCCGTGGGATTCTTGATGAGGCCCGTTGGCGGCTTAGTGTTTGGCGTACTGGGAGATCGCCTCGGGCGACGAGGGATCCTCGCATTGATCATTCTCCTGATGGGCGGGTCTACCGTTGCCATCGGGCTACTTCCCACCTATCAGCAAATCGGAATCTATGCGCCGATCTTGCTTGTGCTTTGCCGATTGGTGCAAGGCCTGTCGGCTGCAGGCGAAGCTACGGGCTCCAATTCGTTCGTTGCCGAGCATGCTCCAACCGGACAACGTGGCCGCTGGGTTGCGCTTACATACTCCTTCGCAAACATCGCGCCTGTTGTCGCGGCTTTGGTGGTGCTACTGATTTCCAACATGATGTCGGGCGCCGAATACGACAGCTGGGGTTGGCGTATCCCATTCATTATCGGTGGACCGTTGGCGCTCGTAGGACTCTATATCCGTTCCAAAGTGGACGAAACACCCGCCTTCAAGGCGACCATCGCAGCGCGACGCACTGCCGCCACTCCGCTGCGGGATGCGTTCCAATACAACAGGAAGGCCATGGGCTTTACCTTTGCGCTGGCCGCACTTTCAAGCTTGGGCTTCTATACCCTTGCCGGATATTTCGTTAGCTATCTCACTGGACCGGTCGGACTCAGCAAGAACGATGCGCTCATCTCCAACAGCATTGCATTGTTCATCGCGTTCCTGTCAATGAACATTGGCGGATACCTGTCCGACATTCTTGGGCGGCGCTTCCTGATCATCGGTGGCGTTTTCTTAAGCGCGATCGCCTGCGTTCCCGGATATCTTTTGGCAAGTCACGGGACTTTGTGGTCAGCGATCCTTGGGCAAGGATTGATCGCCCTGTGCACTGGACCGTTTTGGGGCGCCATGCCTATCGTGCTCCTCGAGTTGTTTCCCACCCGGACCCGCTTCACAGGCTCTGCAATTAGTTTGAATCTTGCGTATGCAATGTTTGGCGGCACTGCGCCGTACATTGGCACATGGCTCGTTGCTGCGACGGGCAGCAAGTTGGCCCCCGCCTACTACGGAACTGCGATTGCGCTCCTCGTGCTGTTCGTAGCGTTTGCGCTTCCCGAAACGTTCAAGTCATCGCTGGTCCACGCGGAAGACGAAAAAAACTGAGTGCACTGTAAGCGCGCGCGGAACGGAAAGTCAGCGTTCGGGTTCCGCATGCATGACTCCAGCGTCATCGGTCGATCGCACGTGGCAGGCTCGAAGGACGTATCCCCGAAAACGGCTTTATTGGGCAATTGCGTATTGCTCTGTGGGATGGCGTCATGCCATCTCGCGTGCCGGCCCTGCTAGTGCGTAGACCTGATGTCAGGCGGTCGGTAGTCACGAAATCTTTACCAAACCGGACAAGAAACCCTTGTCCACGCAAAGAGAAGAAAGGAGGAAGCGTTTATGAAAATTAAAATGATTGCGGCGGCATCGGTGCTCGCGTGCACGGGAAGCGCATATGCACAAAGCGGTGTCACGCTGTACGGCGTGATGGACATCAACGTGGAGTACACCAACCACGTGGGCAACATCCCTTCGGCTGCAAACGGCTTTAATGCTGGGCCGAGCAATCGCATCATCCGCATGGGTTCGGGCGGCGGTTTGGGTGGTTCGCGTTGGGGTATCCGCGGCACGGAGGACCTGGGGAACGGGCTGCAGAGCATCTTCGTCCTGGAAAGCGGCTTTTCCGCAGACGCGGGTCAAAGCCAGCAAGGTGGTCGTCTGTTCGGCCGCCAGGCATACGTCGGGCTCCAGAACAACTACGGGCAGCTGACCTTTGGCCGCCAGTACACGTCCCTCTTCGAGGCACTGGCCAACTTCAGCCCGTTTGCCTATGCCACGCTGTATGAGCCGACGGTGCTGATGGTCGGGGGCAACTATCGCGAAGACAACACCGTCAAGTACACGGGGCAATTCGGTCCGCTGACCACCTGGGCACACTGGTCGTTCGGCGTCGGCACGACGGTGCCGCAGGCGTCGGCGAGTGCCGTCACGTTTGGCGGTAACGGCGAGGTGCCTGGGCAGGGCCGACGCGATAGCGCCTACGGTGTCGCCGCGACGTATGTGGTGGGCCCGTTTGGCGCGGCGGTCGGGTATGACCAATGGAACCCCACGATCGGCGTCTCCAGTGGCACCGTCAAGAAGGCGTCCGCTGCAGCGAGCTACACCTTCGGCCCGGCGAAGATCATGGCCGGCTATCGCTGGGGGCAGAGCAAGACGCCCGCAGACATTGTGATGGTGCGTGATGACCTCTACTGGGTCGGCGCCAATTATCAGGTGACGCCGGCCGTGGGTCTGTCGCTCGAGTATTCGTACGACAAGGTGAAGAATCTGTTCGGCAATACGGGCGCGCCCAATCCGTGGCAGATCGCGCTGATCTCGACGTACTCGCTCTCCAAGCGTACGGATCTTTACCTGAGCGCCGCCTACTCGAAGAATGCAGGACTGACGCTGGATTCGGCAGCCACCAGCTATCTGACCAGCTTGGCCCTCGGCTCCAGCTACACGCTGCCGAATGGTGCGAACTCGATGATGGGCGTGGCAGTGGGTATGCGCCACAAGTTCTAAGTGATTCGGCCTCTGCCTGACGAACGCGCTTCGTCAGGCAGACGAGGCACTGCTGCATGGCGAGAAGTGCGTCGCCTTGGCTGGTGCCGGATATGGTGAGCGAAGACCACGCTCGCTAGGTTGATTGCTTTCTCCGCAAACTCGATCAGGATCCCTTGGTCGCACAGCGCGTGGCGACCTTCGAAGTGATGATGACCCTGGTTTCCACTGGCTTGGCCTTGGGCCTGGGGGCGCAACGCACATCGCATCCAGCCGCGAGGCAGGCGTCGGGGGGTGGCCCTTGGCGGGCAAGCCGCCGATGCTGGTGGCTTATCTGTTGCGCTGCGATGCGGAGCCCTCCGAAATGTTGGCTCGGTTTCCGGGTCATAACCGCTCTGGCGGGGGAGAGATCAAATACCTTTCTAGCTCGTTGGAAGCCCTAATTTGTCGAAGAAAGCCCGATTACGCTCTCGGGCCCCATTGAGAATGGCGATCGAAAGAAATCACTTCGATATAAGCCTTGTAGTTCGCGTTGTAGCCGAAATAGCCCTGTCGATCGTTTGTTACGGTCAATTGAGCCATCTTGCACCTCTTTTCGACAGACGGCGTGAGGTCACAAATAACGTAGCAGAAGCCGGGAATCTCATCTAAGCCCGGGATCGGTCGGCCGCTTGCTGTTTGCGTGTGTCCACTGCGGATTCGGTTGAGATAGCCCAATGCCTGTTCGATCGGGTCCTTGTCCTCGCCGCTGTACGCGTTTGTGATTCGCATGAATGCCCTCGCGCTCCAGCAGCACATGCAATCGCCGGTGGCCAAAGCGACGGCGCTCATGCGCCAGCTCAACTAGCCGCGCTTTGAGCATCTCGTTTCCTGGCTCAGTCTGCTCTGCGCCAGACCAGGTAGAGCGCGGAGCGACATCAGTGGGCAGAGACCATCGTGGTGTCGTCGACGCGCGTGGCGAACAGGTTGTCGACCAACAGCGGCTCGAAGTGAAAATCGCTAGGTTCGTTTTCTTTCCACACCAGCATGCGATCGGACTCACCGTCGTATCGCCCGTGATGTCGCAGGCTGGCAAGAATGGTCAGATCCAGGATGGTCATGTCTTCCAACGTCAACCAGACATGGACCGGTAATTCCTCTCCATTGCGCGGCCCGCGCAGGATGAGGTCTCGAATACAGCTTCGACTTGCCTGATAGATGTTCTCGCCACGGTAGTAGACGTTGCCGACGGTAAGCGCCAGCTCAAACGCGTGGCCTACGTCGGGGAGGCTGCGGAAGTTGTGCCGGAACGCGTGGCTGACGCTGTGGCAGGCGTGCGCGACATGGAGGGGGGAGCGCGCCAGGAATGACGTGCTCAACGGAAGCAGCACTCCATCAAGCAGCGACTGATACGTCTGCGCCTTTCTGGGTGCCTGGAAACCCAAGAGCCCTCGCCTCATCGCAGCGTAATCGAGCCGTTGCCCCGGCTGGAACGTCTCCAGGTAGCGGACGGATTCGATGAACTGATCTAAGTAGGTTGCCATGTGACGGATGTCTATGAGCCGGCGCGCGGCGCAATCGAGCGAGCTTGCTGATTTGCTGATGTGGGGGGGAGGGCGAGATGTGTGGGTCGATGACCGATCTGGATCGCAGCCTGCACGCCGGTGATTGCGGTGTTGCCGGCTAATCCACCTTCCAACAACTTGTGGAGAGGGCTGCCAGTAAGGCCTGGCCATGGCGATTGGGAACGATCCAGTTGCGATAGTGCTCGTTCCACGAACCCCGGTTGCGCATCGTGACCGGACGGGCCAACGAAACCACTGCGCTATTGCCCGAGCTGAGGGCTGTGAGGTCGCCACTGGGTAACGTTCCCACAGAGGTCTCGCAGTGATTGCCTGGAAGCCGATAGATGCCCACCCATCCCCCCGATATGACAGTTTCCGTTGCGATTGGACGTCAACGTGCGGCACGGTCAAGTCGCCGGCGTGCTCGCGCACGATCGATTGTCTTGTGTCGGTGCAGGATTTGGCAATGCCCTCCGTTGAGGTAACCGGCCGAAAGGCCCTCAAACTCGATCGACGGCCGCTGCTTTTCTCTCTCTTAAGATGGCTCGAGCGAACCTATCGCGCGACACCGAAACGGCCAGCGTGGACGCATCTCGATTACAGCGTTATCTGCAACCCGAGCGGCTATGCTCCGACTGGGCGAAGTGCAGAGAGCTTCGCATTCAATGCCGGGCTGATCATACAAATCTAGCGGACTACTACGTGGCGCCGGAATTCCCGCAATGCATAACAAGTGTGCGTGCCTTAGAGCTTTGACGCGCAAACATACACGTGTGGTCGCTCAGGCTGCGAGTCCGCTCGAGTAGCTACGCTACGCGAAGGTCGGTGCACGCCGTCCCCGAGACTGTCTCGTATAGAGAGCTACTTGGTAGCCAGAGGTCTGCGGGCACTCGCATCCCTGGCTTTGAAATATAAAGTCATATCGTCGCGTGCGGTGGCTCGTACAAGGCAACCCCACTTTGCACGTGCAAAGTGGGGCGTGTGTGATTTTCTTTTTTAAAATATCGAGCTACAAGAATTTGCGCGCATGAATTCCAATCGGCAAGGGGTCGTCAAGCGCTGGAGATCCATTAAATTCCCCCGACTCCGCTCGGAGACAAGGATTGATGTCACGCCTCTGTGAGGGAACTTGGAAAAAGCGAGAGTTCCCGGATTGTTCTTCATAAGATCCTTGTGGCGTAAGGGTTTATGGGTGATTGAGGCGCGTCGAGCATCCGTGCAGAGAATAAAAACAAGCAAAATTCTATGCAAAATATAATGCCGATACGAGGCGATAAAAGCGATGAGGTGTAGCAAAGGCGGTTTAAAGCTTGCTACACTTTCAGGCTAATCAGATGTGACGTTCTTATGCTCAGATGGAGGCTGATATCGCGGGCGTGCAAGCGCCCAATGCGTTCAGTCGCGGATGGAGTTCGCCGTGCTCGATTTGAGGCCAAGGGGTAAGGGGCAGCGACACCTGCTGTGCGTAGTCTCGGCGTACGAAGCACAAGGCTTCGGCGGCCCAGATGGACTGCCGACACACTTTTTCTAACCGCCGCATAGGCACCAAAGCAAAAAAGCCGGCCTTGCCGGGCCGGCTTGATGCATCAACAACCAGTAAGGAGAAAGCCAACAGACCGTTGCCCTCTACCCCGTGACTGTGCCCTTTTACCAGAAGGGCAGCGTCTCTTTTCCTGCTGCATACACACGAGATTTTGGCATCGTTTCTGCCGAAGTCAAGGGGCGTTTACGCCTTTTTTTCTGTGCGGCGGGGTAACCATTTTCAATGGAACCCGCATGATTAAAGCGTTCACGGCCCGGACCCCCGCGGCCAACTTCAATACTGGCTGTGGCATTGCCGCCGGCCGCGTAACAGACGGCAAAGGCCTTCGCCAGAGCCTGCAAGCTCCATCTGCCTTGCGTTACGTCGAGCGAGAGACCTCGGCAAACTCTGATTCGAAATACCTCACGCGAAACAATCTTCGTGCTGACATCGCCTCGGGAGCGAAAGCATGACCCGAGGGCGACCGCAAACACTCATCCCCTCTCAGTTCGCGCTGATCGAGTGGCCACTCCCTAGTCAGGCTACCCTCCTGGCACTCAGTGAATCGAAGCGACAGTTGTATATCTGGCGCAAGCAGGTAGTCGACATGGCTCGCGACTGCCAGCCTTTTGCGACCATTGAGCGGCAAAAAGACTTGAGCCGGGCCGGAGTGAGATGGCTCGTCACGCTATGTCTTGAGACGGCCCCGGACGGACAAATCAAAGGCTATAGGGCTTTGGTGCCTGGTGCCTTTCGCAAGGAGTACGAGCGCGTGGCGACCGTGACCTCGCGAGAAGGTGCTGCAGGTGCGTGGCGCCAGTTGCTCAAAGACATCCCGGGATTGGACGTCGCTATCAAACGGCTGGTGTTCTTTCCAGAAGGATGCGAGCCGGATCAGTTGCAAACAGTGACTTTGGGCAATGTTTGGAGCCGGTTCCTGCAATTGCTGCGTGAGGCAGGACGCACCGACGCGGACTATCCCTTGTTTTGTTTGGCGCAGGGTCAAGGCGCTTTGTACAGACACATCTTGAAGCTCAAGAAAGAGCATCCTGGCCGGATAGTGCGACTGCGTCGTGCGAAGGTAAGAAGTCACCAAGGAGAGATGTCCGAAATGAGCGGATCTGATAGGCCAAACGTGCTTCTCTGCACGATCGGACACATACGCGACTGAGTCAATGTGACGGTTTGATGCGCTCCGCAGTGCGCTCTTTTACCTGCGGAGCGCATCAGCCAACCTCCGCTCGTCCTGACTTTGGCGCAACTGCCGTCAACGGCAGCGGGCCATGCTGGACGTCCACTTGATGCTCCCACACGAATCGCCATTCCACTGCACACGCGCACTGTGTGCGCCGGGCTTTAGGGGCAGGCGAGCGTTGGGTAGTTCGCAAACCAATGAGGAGACCGGACAGCTATGTCCAATCTCGAATACATAGAGTTCCACCTCGCGCGCGAGGTAGTGGAGGCCGGGACGGCTCGCTGGGAACTGGATGCGCTTGCGCGCTCCATCTCTCGACTACCGCAAATCTTCTGGTCAACAGGCGAGGGATGGGCGGAAGCCAATGACTGGGCAATCGAGCGAGCCCGTGGCATTCACGGCGCTCATATCAAGACCGTCACCGCTCTGATGAAGCACTTGTACGCCTACTCTTGTTGGCTTGAGGAGGAGGGGTGCGACTGGCGTCATTTCCCTGCAAATCGTTCTGGCAGTGTGCTAGCGAGATATCGGAAAGACCTCATCGACCTACGTGATAGCGGACATTTGAAACCGAGTACCACGTCCGCGCGCATGGGCGCCGTAATTCAGTTCTATCGCTACGCGCAGATTCGCGGCTTCGTCAGTCACGAGTCTCCTATGTGGGTTGATCGGATGGCGGCCATCCGCTACTTCGACTCCATGGGATTCGAGCGCACATTGAAGCGCCTTGTCTCGGATCTCTCTATCCCGAACCGAGCTCGCCCGGGTCTCGTCCTCGAGGATGGGCTTACCCCTTTGCGGGGCGAGCACATGAAAGAACTGCTGCAATTCACCGCCAGCGAACGACTCGAGGAGATGCATCTGATGCTCTCCATGGGCTTCTTTACAGGTGCTCGAATTGGAACAATCACCACGTTGAACGTCAGAAATATCGAGGGCGCGATGCCTGATCTGACGATGCCCAACTTCTATCGAATTGCCGTTGGTCCCGGTACCGGAGTGAGCACCAAATTTAACGTCACTGGAGACCTACTCGTTCCTCATTTCCTCATCAAAACACTTAGAGGGTATGCGTACTCCATGGAAAGGTTGGGTCGGCAGGCAAAGGCATCGACAGAGTTCTGCGACGTTCTTTTCCTGACTTCACGAGGTAACCCATACCGTGAGAGATCTTTCAATCGATTAATGACCGAAATTCGGCGTCGAGCTGTTCGATGTGGTCATCACTTTATGCGGAACTTCAAGTTTCATCAAACACGTTCAACGTACGGAACATGGTTGATGGAGCTTGCGCTTCGAGTGGCCAATGAGGCGGCTGCGATAGCGTTCGTTCGCGATGCCATGCTTCATAAGAAGGAGGCTACCACTCTGCGTTATGTTCGATTTATTCGAGAAACTCGCGTGAAGGCGGCGGTATCGAACGAATTCAGTGAAGTCTTCTCCGGGATCAAGGATCGTGATTGGAGAAGATTCCGTGCATGAAAAAAATAATATTCCAAATCTGGAAATCAGCGGTATGCCGTTGGGGAAGCACGAGACGCAGTGGGACCTTGTCAAATGGTTATACGTTGGAGGCGCGGGGACACGCCTTAACAGAGTTTATGAATCAATTAAGAGCGGAATGCTGGGGGAGGTGATTTCAGAGCGAATAATTTTGATAACTTCAATTAGAGACTGCATCAACTTGAAGATTGAGAGCGGGAGCGCCTTCGCGAGTGTAAGAAGTTATTTGCAAAGAATGAACATATTTATAAAGTGGGTCGATGACTGCGGTCACCTGCTTTCCATGGATACTGCAATCGATCTGTATACGCGATGGACGGATGCGTTGCTTCATCGCTTGCGTGTCGAGAGGAGCATTATGGGTTCCACTGCAAAGAGTTTGGGGAGTGGTGTCGGGCAGATACTAGACTCGATATTTGAGGAATCATTCAGGCTATTTGACCAAACAAGGCTAGTAAGTGCGGTCGATACTCGGAAGAAGGGGTGCGGCCTCAAGACCGACAAGCAGAACCTCGAAATTACGTTTCACTTCGGACATCTATTGCAGGATATCTGCGACGGTCTGACCATCGACGTTTTATGGGGTCAGCTACCTGCTCGTATTTCATTGAGAGATGGCCGCGAACTGCACCGCTACAGCGGTTTGATGCCCCTCGAGGACTGGCGGGACAAGCAACACTCCAAACGCGCCGTATTTGAGGAGGAAGGGACACTGCGTACGCGGTCCTCGCTCGCGAACCTACGCACATCTGCGGAACTGCTTATGTTTATAGGCCAGACAGGGATGAATCTTGCACAGGCGCACCGACTTGAGTTGCGGCATTTCTGCTATGCAAGCGATGTAGATGGCTACAAAGTAAAAGACTACAAGAAGCGCCGAGGTGGCGAAGTTTTGTTCGAGATCTATCGAGAGTATCGCGGGCATTTTGAGCGCTACCTGGAATGGCGTAGGTCCGTTTTCCCGGATGAAGTGAGGTTGTTCCCTCTGGCACGCAGGAAAGCGCACGAAGATAGGGTGCCATCATTTTGGTCTATAAAAAAAGCGTGTGCCGAAGTGGGTATAAAGTGGGTATCTCCAAGAACGCTACGCAATACACGGGTCAACTGGCTGCTGCGTCGCAGCGGGGATGCAGATCTAACTGCAGAGATGGCGCAGCATAGTAAGCAGACGCTATTCCGCAACTATGAAGATCCCTCCCAGCAGGTGGCGATTGCGGAGATTACGCGGTTCTGGAGCAAAGCCGATCCGCATCTAACTACGAATACACCGCACGCTTCGATAGTGGCAGGTGCTTGCAATGGCAAGCCAGAAGTCGTTTCCTTTAAGCCGCAGTCCGCCCCGAGTCCTGACTGCCTCCATCCTTCGGGATGCCTATGGTGTGCACATCATCGAGATATTGATTCTTTCGACTACATATGGGCCTTGACCTCCTTTAGACACCTCAAGACTGTCGAGGTGGCCAGGTACTGTCCTCCGACAGGAGAAAAAAGTGAGCACCCGGCGGATCATGCGATAAAGCGTATCAGCAAAAAATTAGCGTGGTTCCGTGATTCCAATGCCGTCCGTAATGACTGGGTCGCGGAGTCGATGGCGAGGTTAGACGAGGGAAGCTACCACCCCGACTGGGCACTATTGATCAACGAAGTTGAGGGTGAGGGCTATGAAAGCGCGGATCATTGACCTTGGTCTGGCCCTCAAACCGAATTGGATCACTGAATCCTCGCCTTGTTTTCGACCGCCAAGTTGGCCGCCTCCGCGAGATTGGCCTGTGAGCATCGATGTCGACGGAACCGTGCTGTCTCGGTGGGGCGACGCAATTTGGAATTTGGCCCCACTGGCGGGTAGAGCATTCACCCTGAATTTTGGTGATGGTGAGGACCCTCGACGAAGCTATCTCGATTCTCGCAACGCTGATTTGCTTCGAGTTCTTGTTACGTGGCGCATGTGGGGACCTCGCGCCGTTCGCTCGATTGCCGCATTGCTAGCCTTCCATAATATGGCTCGGGCGGTCGTCTCCTTGTGCAACCGCAACAGCATCTTGGCGAGTGATCTCGCGCGCTTTCCGAAGGTGGTGGAGCAACTTCCTAGCGTTATGACACCGAGTAGAAGACTAAGCGACATTAAGGAATTTCACCGGCTATACACAGCGCGCGCCGCCGTCGGATTCGTTGTCCTTGACCCGCCAGCATTGAAGCGATGGGCAACTGCGCCGCTCGACCAAGAGAGAGTGCAGACAGCATACATTCCCCCACGCATCTGGTCGTATCAGGTTGGTCGCCTACGTGAGTGCCTCGATCAGTTTCTCGCGCATCGTGACCAAGTTGTGGCCTGTTTCAATTTTTGCATTGATGCTTATGAGGCAAGCCTTGGTTCGCTGCAAGCTGCTGTGGCCGGCAGAGATAACTGGAAGACACCTTTTGGCTCGGGCAGAAGCCTAGGGCCGTTTTCCGATACGGCCAGACGTTTTGGTATTGAAGAGCTGCTTAGGACCTGGGTGCCAAGCCCATCGAACAGGTTGACGCCGCGAGCGATGTCCACCTACATGAACATGGTTGTGCTCGCGGGTCTTGCCTACATCGCCAACTTCACCCTCCAAAGAAAGGAGGAAGTAGCAGCTCTACGAGCCTCCTGTCTCCTATGGGAGACAGACGAGAAGCTGGGGCGCGTGCCGGTCATCTGTGGAGAAACTACCAAAACTATTCAAGATTCCGACGCCAGATGGGTTGCGAGTCCGAGTGTTTCTGTGGCGGTCGAGGCAATGACGGTGATTGCGCGCCTGAGAGTTCGATGTGACGAAGCGAACCCGAAGTTGATGCTAACACCGTTAGATCGGGTAGACCCATATCTTCGAAGTTTCGCAACGGAGCCGTGGGGAACGAAAAAACTAAGACGCTATGACCTTCGGCCGCCCGTACCACCTGTATCAGAAATCATAGAAACTTATCCGCGGCTATTCGATGTGGAGAAAATGCGAATTTCCGAGAAGGATCTCAGAATCGCAAGAAAGCTAACGCCAAACTTGCCAGAGAATGAATACGCCGTCGGTAAGGTGTGGCCGCTGGCCTGGCACCAGTATCGTCGCACGGGTGCAGTGAATATGTTCTCGTCGGGAATTATCTCCGACAGCTCGATGCAGCTGCAGATGAAGCATAGTTCTAGGCTAATGCCACTCTACTATGCCCGCGGCTACACCCGGTTGCACCTCAATGAAAGTGTAGAGGCTACGATTGTAACCGCTATGTATGAAGCACTGGCGTTGAGAATTAAGGGTGCCATGAGTGAGCGATTTGTCCCACCGCATCCTGTCGATCGGAATCAGCACTCCGTTGTTACTTTGCTGAGTAGCAAGGACGAAACGAAACTGGTCAATTGGGCGAAGAATGGAAAGATCTCATATCGCCAAACAAGGTTGGGTGGGTGTCTTAAGTCGGGGCCGTGTGAGTATGGCGGAGTGGAGTCCATCACGCACTGCGCTGGCGGGGGTGGAACTAAACCGTGCGTGGACGCGATTTTTGATCGGACTAAGGCGCCTCAAGTTAAAAGAAACCTCGAATGGTTGCTCGCGGAAATGGCGCGATTGTCAGAGGATAGTCCGCGTTATAAAGCACTGGAAAAAGAACGGATCGGAATGGAGAGTTTTTTGAATGTCGTTGAGCGGAAGTGAATTGACGAGTGCTGAGGATCGATTTAGGCAGGCATTCGAGCGCCTCAAGAATGGCAACCCGGAGATACTTAATTCGGATGCTACAGTTTCGCAGAATAACGTCGCTAGAGAGGCAGGGTGCGATCCTTCGGCATTAAAGAAATCAAGATTCCCATCTCTAGTTCGAGAGATCCAGGCATATGTTGAGATTCGAGGAAATGACGGTGCGTCTCAACATCGGTCGAAAATCGCGCGTCGCTGCGCAACGCGATTTGATCGAGAACTAAAGGCGGATCTTATAAAGCAACGCGACGCGGCACAATCGCTAATGGCTAGCGCAAACCGGAGGATCCTGGAACTCACCGAAGAGGTGCAGTCGCTTCAACGAAGACTCGATGAAGTGCTGCCGCCGCCAACGCCAATCAGAAGGCGGTGAGGTATGGACATCCGCAGCACGACAGCCCGGATCTGTCGGCTTTTGCTGTGGACATCGGCCCCTGGCGCGGAAGCGCCTAGTTATAAGGGTTTCCGCCGTGTCCATACATCTGCTATTCGCGGGTGGACGCTATCAGCGTGTACGGCACCACGTTCAAAGCGCTGATCCACGAAGAGTTTGGCGACGGCATCATGAGCGCGATCGACTTCAACATGGACGTCCAGCGCGAGCCCGACCCCAAGGGCGATCGGGTACGCATCGTCATGAGCGGCAAGTTCCTGCCGTACAAGACCTACTGAACCGTTACGCGCCATCGCCGCCGCTGCTGTCGTGCTCGTCGGTCAGCGGCCGGTGTTTCCGTTGGATGCGGCGACTGCTTCGTAGAGATACCCGACCGGCTTGCCCTCGGTCCGCTGCGGGCGCGTCTCGGTCTTGGTAATGATGCGGCCCGCCAAACCGTCGATCTCTTCGCATTGCGCGGGCGTCCAACTGCGCAGATTCTCGATGTTCTGCAGCAGGCCAAGCCGGAGAATCTGCGTGTCTTCGTCCATGCCGACGAGCGCGACCGAATGCTGGCCCGCCGTCACCACGTCGCCGGCGGTCAGTTCAAACAGCTTGCCCGCGCCGTCCTTGAATGTGGCCGTGCCGCGAATGACGCGGTAGATGACCACCTCGCCCTTCGAAAAGGAAGCCGCGTCGACCGTGCCCGCCTGGCTCTTGGGCAGGCTTGACTCGCCGTGAGGGTCGGTGGCGATGAGGTGTCCCGTCACAAGCTGGCCGCTTGGCGCTTCGATGCCAGTGTCGCGCACGTACACCGGTTCGGGCGATCGGATGGAATCGCCGGCCAACGGCCTGTAGAGCGCATTCAACTCCAGCGGGTCTTGCACCCAGAAGCCTGCGCCTGCCGGCCGATCATGCACCGGATGGCTCCAGGCGATGCGCGGCGTTTCGGCTTCGTTGATCAGTGCTGGCGGCACGATCGTGGGGTTGGGAAACGTGGTCGGATCGGTGATGAACGCTTCGAGAAACTTGCCCGAGCAACCCATGGAAAGCGCATCGGGCACCACGGTTTGCGGCGTGCTCAAGTTGTCTTCCGTAGACAGGCCAGACCACGTGTAGAAAAGCTGCCGATGCACGATCGCGCTTTGCAGGATCACCGAGCCGGGGCCGACGTAATGCAGCCGGCCATCGTAGTCGAACGTAAACACGCCCGATGTGACCAGCACGAACTGGAAGGCGCCCGGCGGCAGATGCGTGTGGAAATCGGTCGGGCCCGTGTCTTCCAGGTAGATCGGCCGGTTGGTGGCGACCTCATGCAGCAGAAAGGCTTCGTTGTTGGCGGCAAAGCCTTCGTCGGCGCGGCTGTAGAGTGCCTGCGGGCGATAGGTCGCCTCGTACTTGGCATCCTGGCGGCGATCGATGGCAACGAAGTCCCCCGTATTGAGGCGGATGGGCTGGCCGGCCGGATGCAACAGGCTCGAAGCGCGTGGGGACTCCGTGGTGTGAGTGTTCATCGCAACCCTCCGTGAATCGATCAACGTCGATGGAGAATGACCCGCTCGTGGCTCGATCCTCGTCCGTCCAAATTACGCCTCGCTGACACCGACCTTGGGGGTCAGTTTGTGACCGCCACCTTGCGCGAGCGCCCGCGCGTGACGGTCTGGCTCGACGCTTGTGCATTGAGCAGCGCCCATAGCGTGACGCGGTGGGCGTTGTCTGCGTCGCCGGCGGTGGTGCTGGCATCGAAGGGCTCGTTGTCGTGGATGGTGGCGCGCACAATCGGGTAGATCTGCTTTTCCCATTTGCTGCCGTTGAACACGCCGTAGTGCCCCACACCGGCTTGCACATGGTGGGTCTTCAGATACGGCGGCAGCCCCGAGCAGAGGTCTTGCGCGGCCACGGTTTGCCCGACTGCACAGATGTCGTCCTTCTCGCCCTCGACCGTCAGCAGCGCGGTGCGATGGATTGCTGCCGGTTCAACCAGTCTGCCGCCGACTATCAGCTGGCCGAGCGGCAGTGCGTATTGCTGAAACACCTTTTCGACCGTTTCCAGATAGAACTCGGCGGTGAGGTCGCACGTGGCGAGATATTCGTCGTAGAAGGCGCGGATCGTGTTTGCCTTGGCAGGGTCCCCCTTCGCGCGCTGGTAGTACAGCTCTTCAAACGATTGCACGTGACGATCCGAATTCATCGACATGAACGCGCTCAACTGCACGAAGCCCGGATACACGCGGCGCTGCTCGCCCACAAAGCCGGGCGGCACGACGCCGATCAGGTTCTTCTCGAACCATTCGATCGGCTTGCTGTTTGCCAATGCATTGACTGCGGTTGGCTCCACGCGGCAATCGATGGGGCCGGCCATGAGTGTGAGGCTGGCCGGCTGCGCGGGGTCGTTGTCGGCGGCCATGAGCGAGACCGCCGACAGCGCGGCTACGGTCGGCTGGCAGATGGCCAGCACGTGTGCATCCGGGCCGATGTGGCGGATGAAGTCGATCAGGTGGCCGACGTATTCATCAAAGCCGAAGCGCCCGGCTGAAACGGGAATGTCGCGTGCGTTATGCCAGTCCGTCACATACACGTCGTGGTCGGCCAGCATCGTGCGCAGCGTGCCGCGCAGCAGCGTGGCGAAGTGGCCGGACAAGGGCGCGGCAACCAGCACACGCGGTTGCCGCGTGGGTGTGGCCTTGCGGAAATGCACGAGGGTGCCGAACGGCGTTTGCATCGCGGTGTCTTCCACCACCGGCACCGCCTGGCCGTTGACCTCAACGCTGTCGATGCCGAACGACGGGCGGCGGTGCGTGATCGCGCTGCATTCCAGCAGTTCGAGCCAAGCATCGATGGCGCGGCCAGTCGGGTGCTCGGTCGAGGGTGGCCACTGCGCCATCGCCAGCCGCGAGAACGAGGCCCATGCCCGCGCGGGCCGCAGGCATTCGGAGAGCCACTGGTAGAGGGGATACGCGAGCAGGTTCATGGCGATTGCGCCGCAGGACACGTGAATGCACGCGAACGGACGTGAAAGCAGGTCGAGCGAAGCAGGCAATACGTGTGCCAACTCAGGCGCCGGTGGGCGGGAAACCGCATGCGTGCTGGTGATGACTGGCACAGGCTTTGCGCGGCATTCACGCCGGGCGCGGCGCGGCCTGCGCCCTTGCAGCGCAGGAGTGCAGACAGCGCACCGGCAAGGTGCCTGGCGCCGACCATGCACCGGATTGGAAACGCGACAACCGGGGACCGAGATGAAATCCGCCGACCTGACCACGCTCACCATCAGCAGCCGCAATTATTCGTCGTGGTCGATGCGTGGGTGGTTGCTCGCCAAATTGAGCGGCCTGCCGTTCGAGACGGTGAGCGTGCCGATCGATGCCTCATCGCGCGCGGAATTGCTGCTGCTGTCGCCGTCGATCCTGGTGCCGTGCCTCACGCACGAGGGCCGCAAGGTGTGGGACGTGCTGGCGATTGCCGAATACCTCAACGAACTCTCACCCGAGGCCAAGCTGTTGCCCGCCGACCGGCATGCTCGCGCACATTGCCGCGCAATCTGCGGCGAGATGCATTCGGGTTTCAGCGCGCTGCGCTCCGCTCTGCCGATGAACTTGCGCGCACATTTTCCGAACTTCCGCATCTGGTCGCGCGCGCAGCACGACATCGAGCGGATCACGCTCATCTGGCGCGAATGCCTAGCCCAGTACGGCGGCCCCTGGCTGTTTGGTGAGATCAGCATGGCCGACGCCATGTATGCGCCCGTCGTCATGCGATTCCTGACCTACGACGTCAAGCTCGATCCGGAGATCGCCGAGTACTGCATGCGCGTGCTCGCGCACCCGCACGTTGCCGAATGGATTGCCGAGGCAAAGGCCGAGAAGGAAGATATTGACGAGCTGGATATGGAGTTTTAGGGCGGGGTTCTGACGCGCTTCCCGCCGGACTCCGAAGCGCGATGGCGGCGTGCCCGCCATCGGCGCAAACACCGATCGGTCTCGCTGCGCTTATTGCTGCTTTTCCGCCGACGCGGTTTGCGCAGCCGGGGCCGATGCGGCTTCGGCAGGCGGGTCCTCGTTCTTGATCGTGTAGGACGGATCGCGTGCCCAGCGGCCCAGGTCCTTGCCGATGGCGGTGGCGCTACGCTCCAGAATCGAACACGTGCCCTTGAAGCCGCCCCACATGCCGCCGATTGTCCAGCGGTTGATCTTGGTCTGACGCACCACCTTGCCGTCCTGAAGCAGCGAGGCCACGACCGTGATGGCCTTGGGGCCTGTCCAGGCGCCGCCACCGACGCCCAGCACGTGCGAGATCTGCAAACGCAACACAGATGCATCGCCCGCATCGCTGCCGGCGGCGATGGTGACGTTGTCGGCCTTGTCGATCTTGCGCAGCACGCCGCCCATGTGCTTGGCTAGCATGTCTTCGATCTTGCATTCATCCTTGATCGACTGCACCACGCCTGCGTCAGGCAGATAGGTGATCGGGGTTTCCAGTAAAACCGGACCCTTGGCGAAGGCTGCGGTGCTCGACAGGCACAGCGCGGTCAGTAGCAGGCGTTTCATGGCGAATCGAATATCGGAGAGTGTTGAGGCGGTGCAGCGTAAAGCAAAGTGCGGCACATGTGGCGGACATGAAGTGGGGTATGGACGTGGCGCTACCGTGCGGATGATTTCGCTGGAGCAGGGCAAGCCGTTCGCCGAGCGGGTTTCTGCGCTGAAAGTTGTAGCGGCGCGGGTCGGATGATGACTTGTCGATCAAGGACCTGCGCCACGGCGGGCGTGACCTGACCTGAGCTAGCGAGCCGAATCCCAGAAGCGTTGCGCACGGAACGGGTGAGCATCCACAGCCGGTGTTTCGCCCGCCATCATTTCTGCAATTAAGCGTCCGGTGATGGGGCCCAACGTCAGGCCGTGGTGTGCGTGGCCAAACGCGAACCACATGTTCGCGTGGTGCGGCGCCGGCCCGATGATCGGCAGCATGTCGGGCGTGCAGGGGCGGGCGCCCATCCACGGTTCCGCATCGATACGTTCGGCCAGCGGGAAGAGCGTGCGTGCGACAGGTTCGACAGCGTTCAACTGCACGGGCGTTTTCGGCGCGTCGCGGTGGGCGAGCTCGGCGCCGGTGGTCAGGCGGATGCCACGTGCCATCGGGGCCAGCACGTAGCCGCCGTCGGCATCCAGCACCGGGTGGTTCAACTGCGCACCGTCCGCCGGTGCGTAATGCATGTGATAACCGCGCTTGACGGCCAGCGGCAGGCTGTAGCCCAGGCGCGATGTCAGCACGTCCGACCATGGGCCCATGGCGACGACGACGTTGTCTGCGCGCAGCTCGCCGGCCTTCGTCTGCAAGAGCCACGGCGCGTTAGGCGTCAGCGTGTTGGCATCGGCTTCAACCAGACGGCCGCCAAGTTGCTCGAAGTACTTCGCATACGCCGTCACCAGCGCGTTCGGGTCGCTCACGGAATCGGCTTCCGTGTAGCGCAGGCCGCCCAGCAGCGATGTGTCCAGATGGGGCTCCCCCTCGCGCAGGCGCGCGGGGTCCAGCGCTTCAAAGGCGACGCCGTATTCGCGTTGCCAGCGCTCGACGTTGCGCGTTTCCTTGTCTTGCGTGGCGGCATTGCGGAAGACCTTGATCCAGCCGCTCGGGCGGATCAAGTGCATGGCGCCGGCTGCTTCCGCCAGCGCGCGATGCTCGCTCACGCTGTGCGCGATGAGCGGCGCATACGCCCGCGCAATGGCGGCGTGCCGCGTCGGATGCGAATTGCGCCAGTACTGCCACAGAAACGGCAGCAACCGGGGTAAATCGCCGGGGTGGTAGTGCACGTCCGCCGACGTGTTGCCCGCGTAGCGCAGCAGCGTCGCCAGATCGCGCGGAAACGCATACGGATACACACCCTCGCGCTGGATCAGCCCCGCATTGCCGAACGACGTTTCAAAGCCCGGCGCCCGGCGATCCACGAGGGCGACGGCGCGCCCGCGTTTCTGCAAGTGCACCGCCACCGATACGCCGACAATGCCGGCGCCCAGCACAAGGGTGTCAAAGCGCATGGGCGGCTCCTCAGCCCTTGGCCAGCGCCGTCACAGCGATTTCCACGTCGATGCCCGGGCGCATCAGGCCCGACTGCACGCAGGCGCGCGTGGGCGCGTGGCCGGCAGGCACCCAGGCTTCCCATGCGGCGTTCAGCTCGGCGAAGTGCTTGGCGTCGGTCAGCCAGATGTTGGCCGAGATCAGGCGCGTCTTGTTGACACCGGCGTCGGCCAGCAGCGCGTCGATGCGCGCGAGGATGTTGTTGGTCTGCTCGGTCACCGACTTGAAATCGAAGGCGGCGTCAGGCACTTGGCCGGCCAGATGCACGATGCCGTTGGCAATCACGATCTGGCTCATGCGGGCGTTGGTGTGGAAGCGTTGGATGTCGGTCATGTCGAGTATCGAGAAGGGGTCTGTTGTAGGTTCAGACGGCCGAGGTGCCCACGCCACTCGTGGTGGCATCGAACACCGGCGGCGCAGTGACGATGGATTGCAGTGCCGGCGTCGGTTGTGCCAGCTTGGCGAGGTCCGGACGCGGACGACGCAGCGTAGCAGACGCGTCGAACGCCTGCTCAAGCGCATGCGCCACGGCCAGCGTTTTGCGGTCGCCATGAAAGGGGCCGACGATCTGCAGGCCGAACGGCATGCCGTCGTGGTCGACACCGCATGGCAATGACAGCGCCGGATGCGTGGTCAGCGTAACGACGTAGGTCAGCGCCAGCCAGCGGTAGTAGTTCTCTTGCGCGCGGCCGTCGATGTGCGTGGCATACAGCTCGCTCCACGGGAACGGCGACACCGGTGTCGTCGGCGAGAGGATTACGTCGTACTGACTGAACGCCGCCTGGAAGCGTTTGAGGATGCGGGTTTGCTCCGCCTGTGCCCACGCGCAGTCAGCCAGCGTCATCGCGGCGCCCAGCTCGTAGTTGGCACGCGAGTTGGGGCCGATCGAGGCCGGATCGCGCGTGTAGGCGTCGTGCAGGCCGGCGACAAAGCTCTCTGCGCGGATCACGTCAAAGCAGCGGTGTACGTCACCCAAGTCAAACTGCACGGGCTCGCACGATTGGAACATTGGCGCGATGGCCGCAATGCGCTCGCGGAAGAGGGTGCGGATGCTGGCGTCGACATCGCAGCAGCCGAAGTCTTCCGTCCAGCCAACGCGCAGGGTGGAGAGATCGATAGGCGAGGGTGTGATGAAGCTGAGCGGGTCCACGGCATAGCTGAGCGGGTCGCTCGCCGAGAGGCCGGCTGTGGCCGCGAGTTGCAGGCACGCTTCGGCCACCGTGCGCCCCATCGGGCCGACGACGGAGATGGGCGTCCAGCCCAGCTTCTTGCGCGAATTCGGCACCAAGCCCGGCGATGGACGAAAGCCCACCACGCCGCATTTGGAGGCCGGAATGCGCAGCGAGCCGCCGGTGTCGGAGCCGGTGCAGATGGGCAGCATGTCGCACGCCAGCGCCGCCGCCGCACCCCCGGACGAACCGCCCGCATTCAGCATCGGATTGAACGGGTTGCCGGTGGCACCCCACACCGGGTTACGCGTGTTGGCGCCCGCGCCAAACTCCGGCACGTTGGTCTTTGCGACCAGCACGGCGCCTGCGGCCCGCAGCCGTTCGACCAGCACCACATCCTGCGTCGGCACGTTGCTGCGCGCGGTGGGGGAGCCATACGTCGTCAGCAAGCCGGCAGTGTCTTCCAGGTCTTTCACACCCAGCGGCAGGCCGTGCAACAGGCCGAGCGGTTCGCCCTTGAGCACTGCGCGTTCGGCGGCTTTTGCGGCTTCACGCGCCTGCGGAAAGCACGTTGCCGTAACGGCGTTGACGGCGGGGTTGATGGCTTCGATGCGCGCAATGCAGGCATCGAGCAGCTCGACGGGCGAGATTTCCTTGGCGCCGATCAGGCGGCGCAGTTCTACGGCGGACAGGGTGACGAGTGGGTCGTTGTGCGACATAGCAGTCCTCAATCCATTTAGAGCGCTTCACCCGTGCGATCGCGCAGCCAGATCACCGGCACCAATGACACCAGGCATGCCGCCGCTACGTACCACGCTGGCGCCAGCGAGTTGCCGGTGCGCTCCACCAGCCAGCTCGCAATGAACGGCGAGAACCCGCCGAAGAACGATGCGCTCACCACATACGTGAGCGCAATGCCCGTGGCGCGCACGTGCTTGGGAAACAGCTCGGGAATCATCACCAGCACCGGCACGATCTGCGCAGCCACGAACACCGCCAACAAGGCCGACACCGCGTACAGCGTCAGCGGCGTCGGATGCGCGCCCAGGAACGCAAACGCCGGATACACCGCCAGCAGCATGATGATGCGCGAGGTGACCAGCACGCGCTTGCGGGTGTAGCGATCGGCCAGACGGCCGGCAATCGGTGCAGCCACGAACAGCACCAGCGAGCTGACCACGCCCGAGGCCACGGCAGCCGTCGGCGACATATGCAGCGTGCGCACTGCGTGGCTCGGCAGGAAGAACGCGGTGATGTACACCGACACCGAGCCGCCCAGCTCTGCAAACGTGCCAAGCACGGTGAGTTTCCAATGCGTGGTGAGCGCGGCCTTGAGTGCGCCTTGGGGCTTGGCGTGTCCGGGTGCAGCGGCGCGGTTGTCCAGCGTTTCTTCCAGCCGGCGGCGGATCAGCATGCCCATGGGCGCCGCGAAGATGCCCAACAGGAACGGCAGCCGCCAGCCCCAGGCCAGCACCGCTTCTTTGGATAGCGTCACGTTGATGAGCGTGGCCACTGCCGCGCCCAGCGCGAGCCCCAACGCCGTGGCTGCGAAGTTCCAACTGGCGAAGAATGCGCGTGTGCGGTCGGTCGCATATTCGACCAGCAGCGTGGTGCCCGGCCCGAATTCGCCGCCGGCGGCAAAGCCCTGCATCAGCCGCGCAGCCAGCACGATCATCGGCGCGAAGATGCCCGCCGTGGCGTACGTGGGCGCGGTGGCGATCAATGCGCACGACAGCGCCATCATCATGATGGTCAGCACCATCGCCTTCTTGCGGCCGGCGCGGTCGGCATACGCGCCGATGATCACGCCGCCCAGTGGCCGCACCACAAAGCCCACGCCAAACACCCCGATCGACAACAGGAACTGGTTCACCGGCGAGGCCGAAGGAAAGAACAGTTGCCCGATCTGGATGGCGAAGTAGCTGTAGATGGTGAAGTCGTAGAACTCGAGCGCCGTGCCGATGGTGGTGGCGGCAATGACTTGCGTGCGTGACAGCGCGGGGCGGCTGTCGAGGGCGAGTGTCGACACGGGGCTCTCCTAGGGGTTGGAGGCTGGCAAGGGTTTAAGTTATCGTATACGAGAAAAATTAAATTCTCGTATACGAGAAAACCCGGAGACAGCGCGTGGCATCGAGCACAAAAGCCGCCATCCAAGACGATTTACCCGCCGATGAGGCCCCGGCGCAGCTCAACCATCAGGAAGTGGGCGCGCGCATCCGCGAGGCGCGCAAGGCGCATGGGCTGACGCTGCAGGAGCTGTCGGAGCGTTCTGGCGTGGCGCTGTTGACCATCTCCAAAGCGGAGCGCGGCGACATTGCCCTCACGTATGAAAAGTTTGCGGGCCTGGCGCAAGCACTGGGGCTGGAATTCGAGCAACTGCTCGGCCGGCGCCGCACGCCCGATGCCGGCCCGTTGCGTCCGACCTTCACGCCCTCGGGCGGTCAGGTCATCTACGACACGCCGAACTATGAATACGGCATGCTGGCCGACGCGCTGACCGGCAAACGCATGCTGCCGATGCGGGCACACATCCGCGCACGCTCGGTCGACGATTTTCCCGACTACATCCGCCATCCAGGCGAAGAGTTCGTCTTCGTGCTGGGCGGCGAAATCGAACTGCGCTTTGAGAACGGCGAGGCATTTCGCCTGGCGCCCGGCGACAGCCTGTATTTCGACAGCGCCGTCGGCCATGTCTATCTGTCCGTCAGCGAAGAGCCGGCCGAAATCCTTGCGTGCTGCACCGGCACCGATGTGCGCGATCTGGGTGACGTGATCTAAGCGGGATCAATCTGCGTGCTTGTAGTTTGGGTCGAGGCGGATGTTCGGGCCGGACCAGCCCAGCACGTAGATGACGGCGCCGTCTTCTCCGGTGGCAAAGCTGTGGTCGTAGTACGCCGGCTCGTAGTACTTTTTGCCGGCGGTGATCACGTGTTCTTCCGCCGCGCCCTTGGGGCCGTCGTAGGTGGTGGAAATCCACTTGCCGCTTTCCACGATCACCACGCGATCGATCGGATGGTTGTGGCGGCTGCCCACGTAGTTGGGCGGAAACTTCAGCATCTGGATGAACGGCTTGCCCGGCGTGGTGGCATCGCCGCAGATCATGTGCTCGTGGGCCTTGAGCGCAGCGTTCCATTGCCACTGGATGTCGCCGGTTTCAAAGAACGGCGCGGCGGTGCCCACGCAATCGGGCGCAGCGTGCACGGTGCCGGCCAGCGGGCCCGTGGTCAGTAGCAGTGCGGAGAGAATGATGCGATGGCGTTTCATGGTGACACCCGAAGTTGTAGAGCTTGGCCGGACCGGTTGATCCGGTTTTTTATCGCGCAAAGGAAATCGCCCCGACAGAGCGGGGCGAAATGCGTTGATGCAAAGCGAAGGCAGCGGGATTACAGCGCCATCTCTGCCGAGGCTTTAGCGGGCTGCGGCGCAGCAGGCTTGGCAGCCGGCGCCACCCGCATGTCGATCTGCGGCGGCGGGCTCAACTGCAGTGCGTTGGCCGTGGTGACCCACTCTTCGTAGACCTTTGCCGGGCTGTCGTTCAGCTTGGTGCCGTAGCTCGGCACGATCTGGCGGATCTTCTGCTGCCACGCGGGCGTGGCCACCTTGTCCTTGAACACCTTCTCCAGCACGCTCAGCATGATCGGCGCAGCGGTCGATGCACCCGGCGATGCGCCGAGCAGGCCAGCGATGGTGCCGTCCTTGGACGCGACGATCTCCGTGCCGAGTTTCAGCACGCCGCCCTTAGCCTCGTCGCGCTTGATGATCTGCACGCGCTGACCGGCTTGCCACAGGCGCCAGTCTTCCTTCTTCGCGTTCGGGAAATATTCCTTGAGCGCGTTGAAGCGGTCGTCATCCGACAGCATCAACTGGCCGGCCAGGTATTCCACCAGCGGGAATTCATCCACGCCCACGTGCATCATCGGCACGACGTTGTGCGTGTTCGTGCTGCGCAGCAGGTCCAGGTACGACCCGTTCTTCAGGAACTTGGTCGAGAACGTCGCAAACGGCCCGAACAGGATGATGCGCTTGCCGTCGAGCACGCGCGTATCCAGGTGCGGCACCGACATCGGCGGCGAACCGACCGACGCCTTGCCATACGCCTTGGCCAGATGGCGCTGCACCACCTCGGGGTTGTCGGTGACGAGGAACGAGCCGCCTACCGGGAAGGCGCCGTACTCGCGCGCTTCCGGAATGCCCGAGGCCTGCAGCAGCTTGAGCGCACCGCCGCCCGCGCCGATGAACAGGAACTTGGCATCCACGTCCTGCTGCGCGCCCGATTGCAGGTTGACGTACGTCACGTGCCACGTGCCGTCGTCATTGCGCTTGATGCCGCGTACTTCGCTGGACAGCGACAGCGCAAAGTTCGGCTGGCGCTGCAGGTAGCTGACGAACTGGCGCGTGATCTCGCCAAAGTTCACGTCGGTGCCGACCGGCATCCACGTGGCCGCCACCTTCTGTGAGCGGTCACGGCCTTCCATCATCAGCGGCACCCACTTGCTGATCTGGTCGAAGTCTTCCGAATACTGCATGCCGCGGAACAGCGGGCTCGCCTGCAGTGCTTCATAGCGCTTCTTGAGGTAGCGAACGTTTGCATCGCCCCACACAAAACTCATGTGCGGGGTCGAATTGATGAACGAGCGCGGGTTCGTCAGCACACCGTTCTTGACCTGCCACGTCCAGAACTGGCGCGAGATCTGGAACGACTCGTTGATCTCGATGGCCTTCGAGATGTCGATATGGCCGTCAGCCTTCTCGGGCGTGTAGTTCAGCTCAGCCAGCGCCGAGTGCCCCGTGCCGGCGTTGTTCCAGCCGTTGGAGCTTTCCTTGGCCACACCGTCCAGGCGCTCGACCATCATCATCGACCAGCTCGGCTCCAGCTCGTGCAGCCAGACGCCCAGCGTCGAACTCATGATGCCGCCGCCCACCAGCAGCACATCCACCTTCTTGGCCTCGGCCGCGTGCGCGGACGCTGCCGCGAAGCACGCCACCACCACCGCCGATACGACCCTTCGAATTGCTTTGATCACCACAACCCACTCTCTCAAACTGACTGAACGAATTCACCGTACGCCGGCCTTTCCTGTGCCCCGAAATGGTGCGTCGCAACACGACGAACTCAGCCCCTGTCCGCACAGCGTTCCGTGAGGACTGCAATCGATGCACCGACTCGGGGATACAGGGCGCCGCGAGATGCGAGCGCGAGAAAAGGAGGGCGCGTATTGCCGCAAACGCGCGTCAAAGCGCAGAACTGCGCCGTAACAGGGCATGTGGGGCAACGCCGGATATGCGCATCCGCAAGCCCGTTGGTTTTGCCGTTGCGGGTTGCGGAAGGGGCCGCGTGTTGACGTGCTACGCGCGACCGGGCGCGTAATATAACCGAAATTGACGATTGTGTTTTGCGGCGCAGCATTGGCGCTTTGCCCCTCTTCGAATGCAGCAACGCAACTTCGGTGTCGGCCATAACCATGCCCCGGGGACTGCCGCGGAAGTCGAGACGTCAGAACAACAGTTAGCGTTGTATCAATCAGAATTAAATAACGTTGTTTCGCCGCAAAGCCGCGCCGGCACTGGGTTGGCGGAAGTGTTAGGAACATTTAAGAATTTCCCCACGGTCGAGGGGGGTGGATGCTAGCGGCGCGATGACACAATGCGCAAAACTTGGCATTGCTCGACAGCAAGAGGCTGTCCCGCCAGACAAAGGAGCTTCATGCAGGAAAGCTGGATCGCAATTTCAGCGGCGCGCGCGAAAGCGCATCGGTTGTACGGCGTGCGCGGCTGGCTCTTGACGCTGTTGTGGCTGAATACCCTGCCGATGCTGGCAATCGTCTTTGGGCTGAGCATGGTCCTGACGCTTGGCCAGATGGCGGGCGGCTCGACGAAGCCGGTGGTGGCGTGTGCGGGGCTGGCTTTTCCGTTGGTGCTGATTGCCTTCGCGTTTCTGCGTGTGCGCTGGTTTCCCGCGCTTTGGTTGGCGTACTGCCTGCTCCAGTTGTCGGCCACGCTTGCCATGGGCAGCCGAATGACGACGATTCTCGCGCAGGCATCGGGTGGGACAGCGGGGTCGTTGCCGGTCATGCTGCTGGTCGTACTTGAAGCCGTGCTTCTTCTTGGGTCGGCCGCATATCTGTTGCTTTCACGCCGTGCGCGCGTGACTTATCGGCATGAGGTGCGCGCCAGCGATCCGGCAGCCGTTCCGGCGGTGTTTGACCGGCCCAGCCGAAACGAAACACCCACCGATGCCACCGACCATGCGCGCGAGCGCGCGGCATTGCGCCGCGTGAGTCAGGAGTTGAGTTCCGGCGTGCTGGATACGCAAACCTGGGCGCAAGTGATGCGCCATCACGCCGATGGCACCGATAGCGCGCGCACGGCCGCCTATGTGCGTGCCCGCATGGCGCTGCTGTGCCCGCCGGCACATGTGCATCCCGCACTGGCGCGCACACTCGCCTCTGGGCTGGGTGCATTGTTGATCAGCCTTGTCGTAGCGGGCGCGCTCATGGCTGCGGTGATTGCGCTTGCAATGCGCTTACCCGACGATGCCAACGTGCTTATCGAAATACTCGTATGGGCCGTGCTGCCATTGTGTTGGCTGGCCGGCCTATTTGCCGGCGCGCGTTTCCTGCGCGCCGTGGCCTGACGTCTACTGCTTGGCCGTCGCCGGCGGCGTGGTGACGGTGTGGTTCCAATCCCCGCCCACCGCTTTGACGAGGAACACGCTCGTCGCCATCTGCTGGCCGAGAATCTGCACCGCCGTGCGCTGGTTGTTCAGCAGCGACTGCTGCGCGGTGATTACGTCCAGCGACGTCGCCAGCCCGCCTTCGTAACGCACGCTGGCAATGTCATAGACCTTGCGAGCGCTCTCCACGGCCGCGCGCGCCTGGCTTGCGGCGCGATCCAGCGATTGCAGCCCGGCTAATCCATCTTCTACCTCTTGCAACGCGCCGAGCACCGTTTGCCGGTAGTTGGCGATCGCACCCTGATAAGCCGCGTTGGCAAAGTCCACGCGCGCGCGCGTGCGGCCGGCATCGAACACCGTCTGCGCGATCTGCGTGCCGAATGACCACAGCAGCGTAGGCGCCGAGAACAGCAGTGCGAGATCGCGGCTTTCCCAACCGGCGCCGCCGTTGAGCATCACGCTGGGGAAGAAGGCGGCGCGTGCCACGCCCACCTGTGCATTGGCGGCGGCGGCACCGCGCTCGGCGGCGGCCACATCGGGGCGGCGTTCGATCACATCGGACGGCAACGCCACCGGAATCTGCGGCGCCGTGCCCTTGAGCGGAATCGGGTCGATATGGAACGCGGGCGCGGGCGTGCCCACCAGCGTGGCCAGGGCGTGTTCGTACTGCGCGCGTTGCTTGGTCAGCAGCTCGGCTTGCGTGGCGGTGCTGTCGACCAGCGTTTGTTGTTGTGCAAGATCGAGCCCCGAGGCCACGCCATCCTGATGCCGCGAGGTGACGTAATCGAGTGCCTTGCGCTGCAGGGCCAGGCCTTCCTGCACCACGGCGATTTCCGCGTCGGTTTCGCGCAGGTTGTACCAGGTGGTGGCCACCTGTGCGGCGAGCAGCAGGCGGAAGTTCTCGAAATTGGCGCCGGCCTGTTCTTCGCTGGCAGCAGCGTTGGCGACGGTATTGCGCACGCGGCCGAAGAGGTCGGCTTCGTAGCTCGCGTCAGCGCGCAGCACGAAATCGCTCTGCACGGTCGACATGGTCGGGCTGGTGTACGACGAGAGCGGTCGTTCCGCCGACGTGCGCGTGCGTGTGTCGTTGTTGGTGGCCGTGATTGTCGGCAGCAAGCTGGCACGTGCGATACGCGTTTGTGCCTGCGCCTGCTCCAGGTTCGACAGCGCGACCTTGAGCGATTGGTTTTGCTGCAGCGCCTGCGTGATCAGCTGGTCGAGCTGCGGATCGTTGAAGCGCTGCCACCACGGGCCCTTGGGTGCGTCGTCGGCGGGCTGCGCGGCGCGCCAGGGCGCTTCGGTCTGCCAGTGCGCGGGCACGTCCATCGCCGGGCGCTCATACGTCGGCGCCAGCGAGCAGCCGGCCAGCGAGACGATCAGCGTCGCCGCCAGTGCGGTCGCGCGTGGCCGGGCCAGGCGGATCATGATGCGTGCGGCGCAGAAGCCGCCGGTGCCGGTGCCGATGCAGGCGCAGGCGCAGGCGCGACGATGGTCACGGCTTCGCCCTGTTCGATGGAGTCGGCCGGGTTGAGGATCAGCGCATCGTTCGCCTTCAGGCCCGAGACGATTTCGACATTGCGGCCGTAGTCTCGCCCGATGACGACGGGGCGCAGGTCGACACGGCCGTTTTCTGCGATGGCAATGCGCGGGCCTTCCTTGCGGAACAGCAGCGTGTTGGTGGGGACGATGAATGCCGTCGACGCGCCGGCATCGGTTTCTTCGCCGGAGGTCTTGCCCTGGATGGCGACCTGCACATACGCGCCCGGCAACAGGCGGCCTTCCTTGTTGGGCAACTGCACTTCCACCTGCATGGTGCGGGTGGCGGCGTCGATGGCGCCGGACGCGCGCGCGATGGTGCCGTGGAAGGTCTGGCCCGGCAGCTCGGCCACCGTGACGGCCACGTCCTGCCCAACCTTCACTTGCTGCGAATACGCCTGCGGCACGTACAGATAGATGCGCAGCGGATCGGTCTGCGCCAGCGTGAACAGCTCGCGGTTGGCGCCCGCGTTGCCGGCGTTGACCAGCGCGCCCACGTCGACATTGCGCTTGGTGACCACGCCAGCAAACGGCGCGACCACACGGCGGAATCCCTGCAGCTCCTGCAGGCGGCGCACGTTGGCCTCGGCGGCGGCCAGGTCGGCCTGGGACTGGTTGGCGGCGCTGGTGCGCTCGTCCAGTTCCTGTTGCGAGACGGCGTCTTTCTGGCGCAGGTTCTGCCAGCGCGTGAGCGAGGTCTGCGCCAGCGCCTTGCGTGCGGCGGCCTGGTTGCGCGCGGCCTGGGCCTGGTTCAACTCCTGATCGACTTCGGGCGTATCGAGCAGTGCCAGCACCTCCCCCTTGTCCACATGCGCGCCGATGTCCTTGTACCAGCGCAGCACGTAGCCGCTGGTGCGCGCGTAGATGGGCGATTCCACATAGCCCTGCAGCGTGCCCGGCAGCGTCAGCTCGCGGTTGGCTTTGGCGGGTTTGGGCGCGGTGGTGTTGACGTAGCGGCTGGTCTGCGCGTTCACCTGGCGCTCCAGCGCATGCGCGTTGGTGTAGCGGTTCACCAGCGTGCGTGCCGCGCCCAGCGCCAGCAGCACGGCCACGACAATCAGCACCCAGCGTGCACGGCGCATGGCTGGGGCGCGGTCAACCTGTTCTATCGGGTCAACCGTGACGACATGGTGCCCAGCTTTGTGGTCCACATGGGCACCGGAAGTTTGCTCAGACATGTCCTTCGCTTCCCCGCAAATCGTGACTACGCCGGGTGGCGCGCCGCTGCAATCTGTTGTGCACGCTGGCAAACACCACCGGAACAAAGAAGAGGGTCGAGACGGTTGCAAACAGCAGACCGCCGATCACCGCGCGACCCAGCGGCGCGTTCTGCTCTGCGCCTTCGCCCAGGCCCAGCGCCATGGGCACCATGCCGATGATCATCGCCAGCGCCGTCATCAGCACCGGGCGCAGGCGGGTGGCGCCGGCTTCCAGCGCGGCCTGCACCGGCGCAATGCCTTCCGCCAGCCGCTCACGCGCAAATGAGATCAGCAGAATCGAATTGGCCGTCGCCACGCCCATCGTCATGATCGCGCCCGTGAGCGACGGCACCGACAGCGTCGTCCCCGTCACGAACAGCATCCAAGCAATGCCCGCCAGCGCCGCCGGCAGGGCGGTCACGATGATGAGCGGATCGATCCACGACTGGAAGTTCACGACGATCAGCAGGTACACCAGCACGATGGCCATCACCAGGCCCAGCCCCAAGCCGAGGAACGACGATTCCATCGTCTTCACCTGGCCGCGCACCGTCACCTGCGCGCCGCGCGGCAGCTTGGGGCGGATGTCGTCAACGGCCTTCTGCACTTCCTTGGCGACGGCGCCCAGGTCACGCCCCTGCACGGCGGCATACACGTCCACCACCGGCGTGATGTCGTAGTGCGACACCACCTGCGGTTGGACGCCGGGGCTTACCTGCACGAGGTTGCCGAGCAACTGCGGGCCGCCCGCTTGTCCAGCGCCGCCACGCGAGCCGGCGACCGGCGTGCGCAGCAGCGCATCGAGCGAATCGACGCGGTATTGCGGGCTCGTCACGGCCACCTGATACACGACGCCGTTGACCGGATTCAGCCAGAACGTGGGCGAGGTCTGGAAGCTCGAGCTGAGCGACACCAGCAGGTTCTGCGCCACGTCACGCCCTTCCAGACCGACCTGCTGGATGCGGGTGCGGTCCATGTTCAGAGCCAGCGTTGGCTGGTCGAAGCGCTGGTGCACGTGTGTATCGACTGCGCCCGGAATCTGCTTGATGCGGTTGGCCAGAATGCCCGCCAACTGCTGATTGGTGGCCACATCGGAGCCCGAGAACTGCACGTCAATCGCCGACGGCAAACCGAAGTTCAGAATCTGGCTGACGATGTCCGCCGGCTGGAACGCGAATTCCACGCCGGGAAAGCGCTTGGGCAATTCTTCGCGCAGGCGGCTGATATAGACCGCGCTGGGTTTGCGCTCCCCCTCATGCAGGGCGATGAGGATTTCGCCATCCAGCGTGCCGATCGTGCCGGCGTTGCTGTACGACAGGTTGATGCCCGAGTTCGGCACGCCCAGGTTGTCGAGGATGGTCGACAGTTCCTGCTTGGGAATGATCTCGCGGATGGCGGTTTCGACTTCATCCGCGAGGCGCGCGGTTTCTTCGATGCGCAGGCCCGACGGCGCGCGCATGTGCAGGCGGATCTGGCCGGCATCCACATCGGGGAAGAAGTCGCGGCCCAGCGCAAAGTACAGCGCGCACGACGCCACGCAGAAGCCCAGGAACGACAGGGCAAACACCCGGCGGTGCTCCAGCAGCCCGCCCAGGATGGCGGCGTAGTTGCCGCGCATGTGCTCGAACTGCGTGTTGAAGGATTCGTAAATCCGGCGGAATGCGCTGGGCTTCTTGGCGTCGTTCGTATGGCCGGTCATGAGCATCATCACCAGCGTCGGCACCAGCGTGCGTGACAGCACGTACGACGCCAGCATCGCAAAGATCACCGCCTCGGCCATCGGCACGAACAGGTAACGCGCCACGCCCGTGAGGAAGAACATCGGCACGAAGACGATGCAGATACAGATGGTCGACACGAAGGCCGGCACGGCAATCTCGGCCGCGCCGTCCAGGATGGCCGTGACGGGGTCCTTGCCCTCGTGCAGGTGGCGCTCGATGTTCTCGATGGTGACGGTGGCATCGTCCACCAGAATCCCCACTGCCAGCGCCAGGCCGCCGAGCGTCATCAGGTTGATGGTCTCGCCAATCAGGTGCAGCACGATGATCGACGACAGGATCGACAAGGGAATCGACACGGCGATGATGGCCGTGCTGCGCCAGTTGCCGAGGAACAGCAGGATCATGGCCGCCGTCAGGCACGCGGCGATGATCGCTTCGCGAATTACGCCTTCAATGGCGGCTTTCACGAAGAGCGACTGGTCAAACAGCGGCGTGATCTTCAGGTCTTGCGGCAGCGCGGCGGCGGCGGTCGGCAACAGCTTGTAGATGTTGTTGACGATATCCAGCGTGGACGCGCCGCCGTTCTTCAAGATGGAGAGCAGCACGCCGCGCTGGCCGTCCTGGCGCACCACGTTGGTCTGCGGCGAGAAGCCGTCGCGCACGTTGGCCACATCGCCCAGGTAGAGCGTGGCGCCATTGCTGGTCTTGACCGGAATCGCGTTGAGCGCCGCGATGCTGCCCGGCGTGCCGTTGAGCGTGACGCCGTATTCGGTCGCGTCGATCTTTTGCGTGCCGGCGGGCAGGATCAGGTTCTGCGCGCCCACTGCGTTGACGATGTCCACGGGCGTGAGGCCTTGCGCCAGCAGCTTCTGCGTGTCGAGGTCCACCGTGATCTGCCGGCTCTTGCCGCCGTACGGAAACGGCACTGCGATGCCCGGCACGGTAATCAGGCGCGGGCGCAGGAAGTTCACTGCGGCATCGTTGAGTTCCTGCTCCGAGAGTGTGTTGCTTGAGAGCCCGAGCTGCAGGATCGGAATGCTCGACGCCGAATACTTGATCACCAGCGGCGGCGTGGTGCCCGGCGGCAACTGCCGCACCTGCGCCTGCGTGCTCGCCACGATCTGCGCGAGCGCGGTTTGGATGTTGGCGTTGGGCTGGAAGAAGACCTTGATGATCGACACCCCACCGAGGGATTGCGACTCGATGTGCTCGATGTCGTTGACGGTGGTCGTCAGGCTGCGCTCCGTCACGGAGACGATGCGGTCGGCCATCTCCTTGGCAGGCAGGCCGTTGTAGTTCCAGATAATGCTGGCGACCGGAATATCGATTTCCGGAAAGATGTCCGTTGGCGTACGCATGAGCGTAAACGGCGTCGCCAGCAGAATCAGCAGGGCGAGGACGATGAACGTCAGCGGCCTTCGCAGCGCGAGTTGGACAATCCACATGGAGAGGTTTCAGAACTGCGGTGCGAGGCGTTGATCGGGGCGCAAGCCGCTCGAACGGCGGCGACTCACCATTCTATCGCCGGGGTCAGTCGCTCTGCATGTTCCTTTGATCTGTCTTTATTACATTGCATAACGGCGATTGCCGGGGCAACTGAAGGGGCCAGAGAAGGCCCGCGCTCAGCGCAGGTTACGCCCGCATTGCAGCAGCAGATCGTGCAGTAGTTCGGCATGCGCGGCATCAATGCCCTGCAGCATTTCCGCCTCCAGCCGGCTGACGGCTTCGTCGCAGATGGCCAGCAGCGCCAGCGCCGCGTCCGTCAGGCCCAGCATGACGATGCGACCGTGCGTCGGGTCGGGCGTACGGGTGACCCACCCGCGCGCTTCCATCGTCTTCACCACCTCATTGGCCGATTGGGGCGACATGAACGAGCGCTCCGCCAGTTGCGCGTTCGACAGGTTGCCGCGTGCGTGCAGCACCGACAGCGCGGTGAACTGCGGCACCGTCAGCCCGTGCGGGGCGAGCGCTTCACCTAACCGCCGCTTGACGATGCGATCGGTACGGCCGATCAGGTAGGGCAAGCGGGCAGACGTTGCCGGAGCAGAGGCTGGGCCTGGCGGGTTCGATCGAGGTGCGGTGCGGGTGGTTTTTGTGGCCGCCATGGATGTGGGGTGAGGTGGATGCGCGTGCAGATGCGCACATTCTGCTACGTGTCGTTTGGATCAGGGTTTACGGCAAGCACAATCTCCTTGTTATATCAGGCTACCTGATATTAAATGGGCACCAAGCTGAGACGCGCCGCACACCGGACGGTGCCGGTCTCAAGCAAGCCGACAGATCAAGGAGATGGAAATGGCTGATTACCAAGGGCGCTGGAAAACCGTGGACGTGAAGGTCGACCAGGGCATCGCGTGGGTGACGTTCAACCGCCCCGAAAAGCGCAACGCCATGAGCCCGACGCTCAATGCCGAGATGATCCAGGTGCTCGAAGCGCTGGAGCTGGATGCCGACGCCAAGGTGCTGGTGCTGACCGGTGCGGGTGACGCCTGGACGGCGGGCATGGACCTGAAGGAGTACTTCCGCGAAGTCGACGCCGGCCCGGAAATTCTGCAAGAGAAGATCCGCCGCGATGCCTGCCAATGGCAATGGAAGCTGCTGCGCATGTACGCCAAGCCGACCATCGCGATGGTCAATGGCTGGTGCTTTGGCGGTGGGTTCTCGCCGCTGGTGGCCTGCGACCTGGCGATTGCTGCAGATGAAGCCACATTCGGCCTGTCGGAAATCAACTGGGGCATCCCGCCGGGCAACCTCGTCAGCAAGGCGATGGCCGATACGGTGGGCCACCGCCAGGCGCTGTACTACATCATGACCGGCGAGACCTTCACCGGCCAGCAGGCCGCCGCCATGGGCCTCGTCAACGAGAGCGTGCCGCGCACCCATCTGCGCGCCCGCACTGTGGCGCTGGCCGAGAAGCTGCTGGAGAAGAACCCGGTGGTGCTGCGCGCCGCCAAGCACGGCTTCAAGCGCAGCCGCGAGCTGACGTGGGAGCAGAACGAGGACTACCTCTACGCCAAGCTCGACCAGGCCACGCTGCGTGATCCGGAAGGCGGCCGCGAGCAGGGGCTCAAGCAGTTCCTCGACGACAAGTCGATCAAGCCGGGCCTGCAAGCGTACAAGCGCGCTTAAAGCCATCGTCGATCCCGCATACAACGCCCCCGGAGACGATTCCATGCCTGACGTGAATCAGCTTGTGACCCTGCTGATCGGCGGACAAAGCCGGCCGGCCGCCAACGGTGCCACCTTCGAGCGCCGCAACCCCGTCAACGACGCGGTGGCCTCGCGCGCAGCGGCGGCCATGCTGGAGGACGCGGACGCTGCCGTGCAAGCAGCTGCCGATGCCTTCCCCGCGTGGGCCGCATTGCCGTCGGGCGAGCGCCGCAAGCGCCTGCTCAAGGCCGCTGACTTGATGGACCAGCACACCGAAGCGTTCATCCGCACCGGTGCTGCCGAGACGGGCGCCAGCCCCAACTGGATCGGCTTCAACGTCATGCTGGCCGCCAACATGCTGCGCGAAGCCGCCTCCATGACCACGCAGATCGACGGCAGCGTGATCCCGTCGGATGTGCCGGGCAATTTTGCGATGGCGGTGCGCCAGCCGTGCGGCGTCGTGCTCGGCATTGCACCGTGGAATGCGCCGGTGATTCTGGGCACGCGTGCGCTGGCGATGCCGCTGGCGTGCGGCAATACGGTCGTGCTCAAGGCATCGGAAATGTGCCCGGGTATCCACAGGCTGATCGGCACGGTACTGCACGAAGCCGGCCTGGGCGACGGCGTGGTCAACGTGGTGACGAATGCGCCGGCGGATGCTGCGCAGGTGGTCGAACGCTTGATCGCGCATCCGGCCGTGCGGCGCGTGAACTTCACCGGCTCGACGCACGTGGGGCGCATCATCGCGCAGCACGCGGCGCGCCACCTCAAGCCCGCGCTGCTGGAGCTGGGCGGCAAGGCACCGGTGTTGGTGCTGGACGATGCCGACCTGGATGCCGCAGTGGAGGCTATCGCCTTTGGCGCGTTCTTCAACCAGGGCCAGATCTGCATGTCGACCGAACGCGTGATCGTCGATCGCAAGGTTGCCGATGCATTGGTCGACAAGCTGGCCGCCAAGGCCCGCACGCTGCGCGCGGGCGATCCGATGGACGCTACCGCACAGCTCGGCGCGATGGTCAGCGTGGATGCGGCCAAGCGTGTGCAAGCACTCGTGGAAGACGCGCGCACACAAGGTGCCGCGCTGCCGGTAGGTCTGCACGCAGATGGCGCGATCGTGCAGCCAGTCATCGTCGATGGCGTGACACCGGCCATGCGGCTGTACGGCGAGGAATCGTTCGGCCCCGTGGTGACGGTGGCGCGCGTGGATGGCGATGAAGAAGCGATTCGCCTGGCCAACGACAGCGAATACGGCTTGTCGGCCGCCGTGTTCAGTCGCGATGTGTCACGTGCCATGCAGGTTGCGCAGCGCATTGAGTCAGGCATCTGCCATATCAACGGGCCCACCGTGCACGACGAGGCGCAGATGCCCTTTGGCGGCGTGAAGAGCAGTGGTTATGGCCGCTTTGGCGGCAAGGCATCGATTGCCGAATTCACCGAACTGCGTTGGATCACGCTACAGAACACGCCTCGCCACTACCCGATTTAACCGATCTGAAGTGCCGCAGCCGCCCACTACAACCATAAAACGGGCGGCGCATTCAGGAGACAAGACGTGAACCACGTCGAAATGCAGCAAACCCGGCAGGTTCAAACCGGGCACCACGCGTCGCCCCCGACGAGCGTGCCCTATCGACAGGTCGCCGTGAGCGATGCGCCCGCGCGTTGCGAGAGGGACGAGCGGGACAGCACGGTCTGGCATGTGCGCAATACCGAAGCACTGGCGGACCACCCCCAGCGCATGACGGATTGCCTGGTGGCCGGTGCGCAGCGCCACCCGGATCGCGTGCTGGCCGCACGTCGTGGCGCGGATGGCGAATGGATCAAGCTGACCTACCGCGAGATGCTGGAGCGCGCGCGTGCCATCGGCCAGGCGTTGCTGGATCGCGGTGTATCTGCCGAGCGCCCGCTGGTGATCCTGTCGGGCAATGACCTGGAGCATCTGCAACTGGCGTTTGGCGCCATGTGGGCGGGTGTGCCGTATGCGCCGGTGTCGCCGCCGTATGCGCTGGTGTCGACGGATTTCGGCAAGCTGCGCCATGTGTTCGACGTGCTCACGCCGGGGCTCGTCTATGCAGCAGATGGCGTGGCCTTCGCCAAGGCGATCGACGCTGTGGTGCCGGAGGGTATTGAAGTCATCACGCGGGACGGTGCATTGCCCGGCCATATCGTCACCAAGGCCACCGCTTTCGATACGCTGCTGCAAACACCGGTGACCACCGCCGACGCTGCACAGGCTGCCACCGGCCCCGACACACTGGTGAAGGTGCTGTTCACCTCCGGCTCGACACGCCAGCCCAAGGCTGTGCCGACCACGCACCGCATGCTGTGCAGCAACCAGCAGATGCTGCGCCAGACCATTCCCGAGTTCGCCAAGGAGCCGCCGGTGCTGGTGGACTGGCTGCCCTGGAATCACACCTTTGGCGGCAGCCACAACGTAGGCATCGTGCTCTACAACGGCGGCACGCTGTATATCGACGATGGCCGCCCCGTGCCCGGCAAGTTTGACGAGACCCTGCGCAACCTGCACGAGATTGCGCCCACGGCGTACTTCAACGTGCCCAAGGGGTGGGAAGAACTTGCGCTGGCGCTCGAACGGGACCCGGCACTGCGCGAGACCTTCTTCTCGCGCGTGAAGCTCTACTTCTTTGGCGGCGCGGGGTTGTCGCAAGACGCGTGGGACCGGCTCGAACGCGTGACCGGCCAGCACTGCGGAGAACGCATCCGCATCATGGCTGGCCTGGGCATGACCGAGACCTCGCCATGCTGCCTCTTCACCACCGGGCCGATCATGCGCGCGGGCTATGTCGGCACACCGGCGCCGGGCTGCGAACTCAAGCTCGTGCCCGTGGGCGACAAGCTGGAAGCGCGCTTTCGCGGGCCGCACGTCATGCGGGGTTACTGGCGTTTGGGCGATGCGTCCGCCGCTGACGTCTTCGACGAAGACGGCTACTACTGCAGCGGGGACGCCCTGCGTTTCTATGATCCGGCGCAGCCCGAGAAAGGCCTCGTCTTCGATGGCCGCATCGCCGAGGACTTCAAGCTCAGCTCCGGCACCTTCGTAAGCGTCGGGCCGCTGCGCGCCTGCGTGATCGCGACGGGCGCACCGTATGTGCAGGACGTGGTGATTGCCGGCATGAACCGTGACGACATCGGGCTGCTGGTGTTTCCGCAGGTCGAGCGCTGCCGGGCTCTCGCGGGTCTTCTGTCCACGGCGACCGTGGCGGAGGTGCTGGCGGCACCTAACGTGCGTTCCGCATTCGCCGCGCTGCTGCATGAGCTGAACGCCACGGCCACCGGCAGTGCAACGCGCGTGGCGCGGCTGATGCTGCTGGACGCGCCGCCGTCGCTGGACCGCGGCGAGATCACCGACAAGGGCACGCTCAACCAGCGCGCTGTGCTGGCCTACCGCGCGGCGCAGGTCGACGCGCTGTATCGCGATGGCGACCCTGCCGTGATTCGCGCGGGCTGATCCCAACGCAGCACCACGACCAACCGGCAAAGACCGGTTCATCCACCCAGGAGGAGACTCATGAAGACCGTCATGTCACGGGGCATGGCACTGTCCGCGCTCGCCCTCGCGCTGAGCTGTGCCGGCTGCAACGACGACAGTGCTAACACCAGCGATGCCTTGCCCCAACTCGCCCCCGCCACCGGCATGAACCTCGCCGCCACGTGCGAGAGCTTTGCCGGCAAGCTGAGCTTTGCCAACACCAGCATTACGGCGGTCTCTACCGTGGCCGCCGGCACGTTGACCGTGGGCGGCAACGCCGTGCCCGAGCATTGCCTGATCACCGGCACCATGAACACGCGTGTGAGCCCAGTGGACGGCAAGACCTACGCCATCGGTTTCGAGATGCGCCTGCCGAAAGCGTGGAACGGCCGCTTCTTCTATCAGGCCAACGGCGGGCTGGACGGCGCTGTGCTGACGGCGCTTGGGAGCCTGGGCGGTGGGCCCATCAGCAGCGCGCTGGGCTCGGGCTTTGCCGTCATCAGTTCCGATGCGGGGCACAACGGTAGCCAGAACCCGCTGTTCGGGCTGGACCCACAAGCACGGCAGGACTACGGCTACAACGCGGTCGCCGTGCTCACGCCGATGGCGAAGTCGATGATCGCGCAGGTGTACGGCAAGGCGCCGGACCGCAGCTACTTTGGCGGCTGCTCCAATGGCGGGCGCCATGCGATGGTGGCGGCAGCGCGTTCGGCCAATGCGTATGACGGCATTCTGGCGGGCGACCCGGGCTTCCATTTGCCCAAGGCGGCCATCAACGAGGTGTATACCGCGCAGCAACTGGCCACGGTGGCCACGGCCAACACCAGCGCAGGGCAACCCGACATCACCACGTCGCTCACCGATACGGAGCGGGCCATGGTGGCCAGCCACGTGCTCGCCAAGTGTGATGCGCTGGACGGTGCGACCGACGGCATGGTGAACAACCTCAAGGCCTGCCAGGCTGCGTTCAGCCTCGCGAACGATGTGCCGACCTGCAGCGGCGCACGCGACGGCACGTGCCTGACCCCGGCACAGAAGACCGTATTGGCAAACGTGTTTGCCGGCGCGCGCAACAGCGCGGGCCAAGCGCTGTACTCGGGCTTCCCGTTCGATGCCGGCATCAGCGGCAGCGGCTGGGCTGCGTGGAAGCAGGGCAACTCGCTGCGGTTGGATCCGGCGGCACTGGCGTTTCTGTTCACGACCCCGCCGCAGCCGGCATCGGCCATCACCACGCTCACGGCATACGGGCTGGCGTTCAACATGGATACCGACGCGCCCAAGATCTTCGCTACCGACGCCACCTACACCGAATCGTCATGGTCATTCATGACGCCGCCCAACGAGACCAACCTCAGCACACTCAAGCAGCGTGGCGCCAAGCTGATGGTCTACCACGGCACCAGCGATCCGGTTTTCTCGTCCGACGACACAACGGACTGGTACCAGCGCCTGGCCGCTGCCAACGGTGGCGATGCCAGCAACTTCGCACGCTTCTATCCGGTGCCCGGCATGAACCACTGCTCGGGCGGCCCGACGGCCGACCAGTTCGACATGCTGACACCGCTGGTGGCGTGGGTTGAACGTGGCGTTGCGCCCGACAGCGTGGTTGCTACCGCGCGCGGACCTGCCAACGCCGTGCCCAACACCGAAGTGCCGAGCGATTGGAATGCCGCCGGCCACGACCGCACCCGCCCACTGTGCGCGTATCCGAAGACCGCGCGCTACAGGGGCACCGGCAACATCAACGACGCATCCAGCTTCAGCTGCCAATGACGTCGGCCCAACTTCCGGAAGGAGACGCCATGCAAACCACAAGTCCTGCCTTGAGCCGCGAGTCAGCGGGCTCCGGCATCGCCATGACCCTCGGGCTGTGCTTCATCGTTGCGCTGCTCGAGGGGCTCGATCTGCAATCCATCGGCGTGGCCGCGCCGCGCATGGCGCGCGAGTTCGGCCTGTCGGTCGGGCAGATGGGCCTGGCCTTCAGTGCGGGCACGTTCGGGCTGCTGCCCGGTGCGATGCTGGGCGGCCGCCTGGCCGATCGCATCGGCCGCAAGCGCGTGCTGATTCTGGCGACCGCGCTGTTCGGCATTTTTTCCATCGCCACCGCACACGTGTGGGATTTCAACAGCCTGCTGGTGATCCGCGTGGCGACCGGTCTCGGGCTGGGCGCCGCCATGCCCAACCTGATCGCGCTGTGTGCCGAGGCCGTGCCCACGCGCCTGCGCAACACCGCCGTGAGTGTCATGTACTGCGGCATTCCGTTCGGCGGGGCCATCGCGGCGGTGGTCGGCTTGTTGAGTGCAGGTGACACGGGCTGGCGCCATATCTTCTACGTGGGCGGTTTCGGGCCGCTGGTGGTGGTGCCGCTGCTGCTGACGCTGCGGGAATCGCGCCGCTTTGATAGCGCGCAACGTGCCAATGTTCAGCCACCGCCGGTGTCCTGGGCGTTGTTCGGCGAACGCCGCGCCGCCGCCACGCTGTTCCTGTGGGTGAGCTATTTCTTCACGCTGATCGTGCTGTACTTCCTGCTCAATTGGTTGCCTTCCTTGATGGCCGCGCAGGGGCTGAGCCGCCCGCAGGTGGGCATGGTGCAGATCCTGTTCAACATCGGCGCTGGCGCCGGGGCGCTGGGCATCGGCATGCTGATGGACGCAGCACGCCCGCGCTGGGTGGTGTCGGGCATGTATGTCGGCATCATCGCCGCGCTGGCGCTGCTGGCGGCGGCGGGCGGCATGGTTTCGATGTCGGTGGGGGCCTTCATGGCGGGGCTGTTCGTGGTCGGCGCGCAGTCGGTGCTCTATGCGCTGGGGGCGGCGTACTACCCGACGGCCGTGCGGGGCACCGGCGTGGGAGCGGCGGTGGCGGTGGGCCGGCTGGGCTCGATTGCCGGCCCGATGCTCGCCGGGCAGTTGCTGGCGATGGGGCAGAACGGAACCACCATCATCGGCGCGAGCATCCCCGTCACCATCGTGGCCGCAGTGGCTGCACTGCTGTTGCTCAAGCGGCCGCGCGTGCAGGACTAGCGCATCGCATGCTGGCGCCGTCCGCCCGGATGGCGCCTTTCACACATTCCAAACTGCCGGCTCGCCAGATATGGGGGGCGGGACCGGCTCGACCCTAGGAGGGGCCCCCACATGCAAAACACCACCTCGTGCCTGCGCCGCATCGCGCTGGCCGCCGCCACTTGTGCACTTGCCAGCGGTGCCGCCAACGCCCAGAGCGTCACGCTTTACGGCCTAGTTGATACCGGCATCGAATACGTCAGCCACGCCAATGCCAACGGCAATGGCCTGACACGCATCCCGTCCGTCACGGGGACCTTGCCTTCGCGCTGGGGGCTGCGCGGCGCAGAAGACCTCGGCAACGGCATGAAGGCCGTGTTCACGCTGGAGAGCGGCTTCAACACCGACACCGGCACGTCCGGCCAGGGCGGCCGCCTGTTCGGCCGGCAAGCGTGGGTGGGCTTGGCGAGCGACTACGGCACCGTCACGTTCGGCCGGCAGTACAGCATGGTCTTCCTGTCCATGCTCGATGCTGACATCCTCGGCCCCAGCCAATACGCCGTCGGCTCGCTGGATGCCTACATCCCCAACGCCCGCACCGACAACAGCATCGGGTACAAGGGCACTTTCAACGGTTTGACGGTGGGCGCCACGTACTCGTTTGGTCACGATGCGGCAGGCGGTGTGCCGGCATCCGGCACGTGCGCCGGGGAAGTGGCCGGCAACCCGTCGGCGTGCCGCACGATGTCTGCGATGGTGAAATACGATGCCGCCACCTTCGGCGTGGCGGGCGCTTATGAAGAGCAGCGCGGCGGCACGGGCGCCACCGCTTCGTTCTTCAACGGCAGCGCACCCATTGCCTTTGCCGACGCCGGCGACAAGGACCGCCGCATCGTCGCCAATGGCTATGTGAAGCTGGGTAACGCCAAACTCAGCGCAGGCTGGATCGGCCGTCACCTGCAAGCCGCCGCCGGTGACGTGCGCTCCAACCTGTACTTCGTCAACGGCAGTTACCCGCTCACCGGCGCGCTCACGCTGGATGCCGGCCTGCTTCGCATCGTCAATGCAGACCAGAGCCGCAGCGCGACGATGGCCGTGGTGCGCGGCGTGTATGCGCTGTCCAAGCGCACGGCGCTGTACGCGCAGACGGGCTATCTGTGGAACAGCGCTAACGCGCAGTATTCCGTGAGCGGCGGTGGCGGCGGGACCACGCCCGCGAAGGGTGTGGGCCAGCTCGGCGCGATGGTGGGGGTGCGGACGGCGTTTTGATTTAGTGGGTAAGGTGGCGCCTGACAGTCTTGCGGCCGATCAGGCGTCGCGACGCTTCTTGTCCACCACGCAGGGGAAGGACACCGAGAGGTACCCCGTGGGCGGTTGATAGAACCCGAAAGGCCTAATCAGGCGATCCAATGGGGACGATCGTGGGCTTCCCATCGGCGGTGCAGCAGCCGTTAGGGCAGCCTAGGATAAATTCAATCATGAGCGTTGATGGTTTGACGCCCGAATACGGATCGGAATGATATTTCTCTGCACCACCGAAAACGATCCCTTTGCTGTCTTCTCCCATGCCAACCAAGAAGCGCTTCATCCACTCAGCTCTGCGTTGAGCTAAATCCTCCGTTTGCTGCCCCACGTCTTTGAATCCCACCAGAACATACAGTTGGCGATTGGGATATGTCTTCTTCATATCGCTCGCCCACAAGGCAAGTCTCGCGGCCTCGTCGCCATCCAATCGATCGGCCCACTCCGGGAAGTGCGCATAGAAGTGCGTGCCCCCCGGTTTGCAGGCGAACGCACTAGAACTGAATGATAGAAGTACCGAAATTATCAGGAGTGTTTTGACCGTGGACCACGATGTACCCAGCAACGTTGTCAGCATTCTTGATGTAAATCGGAGATTTCTTTCGAGCAAGCGCAATTGCGTTCCATAGTCTGTGCCTCTCATGTTTTGGATTCCGTGCAGCACCGGTTTGGACACCCGGGGCCAAATTCAATGGATAGGGAGGTGGGTCGAACTTCGCTATCTGGCCCAACTTCCTTTGCCCGCCAGATCGAAGTGCCGCCATATACAACGGCTTGCGGGCTTTCACCCATCTGAATCAGGAAATCTCTTGCCCATGTGCCTCGGCGCGCACCGATTGGTTCGTCCGGTCGCATCTCATCTTGATTGGCAATCAAGAGAAAAAACGGCCGATTCGGATATTTTTCCTGCATGCTCACTATCCAAGCACCGAAGCGTCCGGCTTCGGTTCCGGTTGGACGGTCAGATGACTCCTCAAATTGAATATTAAAGTGCTCGCCTGCTTGGCAGGCGATAGATTTACCGCTTAGTGTTGTCAATAAAATTGTCAAAATTATCCGGAAAATCTGAGTGAATAACGATATATCCACCAACATTGTCAGCGAGTGAAAGGCATTTCGGGGATTTGATTTTTGCAAGTGCAATCGAGTTCCATACGCCGTAGTAGTCATCGTTTGTATCCATCGTGTCCAAGAAATGAGAAATTTCATGTGCGAGTGTCAGCAGGCGAGAGTCACCTCGATCCCAGTCGTCACGCATTTCGCAAAACGGTAATGCAATTGCGATTGTGTGCGTTTCGGTGTCCGGCTTGCATACAGCGGCCACAGCGTTGCGTGTTTCGCCACGAGGTCGTCCAGGAGCGCAGCCTACGTGAGTCAGTGCTGTTTCGGACCAGCGTACAAAATTCTCCGGTCCCAAAGATTGCGTGACACGAAGCATTTCTGAAATCCCGGCTAGCAAGGCCTGTCTGGTAGTGACATCGGCCACACCGAACCAAGTCACGACGTTGCGCTGATCTCGCGCTGTCCAGCGTTGCAATTCCGTCAACCGAATCCTCATCCGCTGTTCCACGATGCGAAGCAACTCGGTGATTTTTTCCGCGAACTGCTCGTTGGTGTAGTTCGGGCAGATCAGAACAGGATCGTCGGGTAAGGAAGATTTGCGCTCGGATTCCGTGTATGACGGCTCTCTGGGTTCTTGCCGCGCCGCCGCCTTCGGCAACGGCTGACCCGCCGGCCCAAAGCCCATCCGCGCAAGCTCTTCATGATCGAAAGAGACATGCATGGTGGACTGCGAGGCGATCAGGCGCGGAGGCGGCTGGCAGCCACAAAGGCAAATATCGTTTTCGAGCAACGCTTGTTTGCCCATGAACCTCATGGGGCGCATCGGTGGGACGTTGCAAGCCCTGCCTGTTTGCTTGCAAGCAGGGCAATAGATGCTCGCGCCGTGGTAGGAAAGCGGTGTTCCGTGATGTTTGGAAGCGGGTTCGCCCTCGATAACTGTGCCGCCCGCTGTGGTTTTGTCTCCCAGCTTGATTAACGCTCTTCGCAAAGCGATCTCCTGAAGCATTTTTAAAAATGCTTTGCAGAATAAGCGAGATGTACTTTATTTATTTCCGCGGTGACGATATTTATCAGTTAAGTCAGATGAATGTCTGGGGGTGCGGAACCTTAAAGGGCGGGGGCAGGGCATTCGTTCTGCGTGGGCTGAATAGGCAACCGCTGCTTGCCCGACGCAGCCGGCGGACGGCCAAACGGTCATACGCCTCCAGCTCGTGTGCAATCAAGCGGCGGTGGTGATCGGGCAGCGCCAGCAGTAGTAGCGTCACTGCCGCAGGCTCAGATCGATCTGTACCACCAGCGTGGGAAGCATCACCGGCAAGGTTAGCGCCACGGCGGCGAAGAAGATCCCCGCCGCCGGCAAACGTCAGGTGCTTGAGCGGATCTAGATCAAGTTCAAACGACCCGACGTGGCACATCGTAGAGCTGCGCGCTAGATGGTCGTGTTCGCCACCGGCAGGAGCAGAGTGAGCGCGGCTTCCATGATGGCCGTCCTCGCTCGTGTTTTCGTCGGCCGGCTATTCAGCGGCGCGAGGCATCACCCATTAACAATCTCCCCCCCATTCGGATGCAGCGTCTGCCCCGTCATATAGCTCGCATCGGCAGACGCCAGGAAGATGTAGCACGGCGCCACCTCATCGGGCTGCCCGGCACGGCCCAGCGGCTCGTTGCTGCCAAATTTGGCAACGTGTTCGGCATCGAAGGTGGACGGAATCAGCGGCGTCCAGATCGGCCCCGGGGCGACGGCATTCACCAGGATGCCCTTCTCCGCCAATTGCTGTGCGAGTGACCGCGTGAAGGCCACGATTGCGCCCTTGGTGGCGGCGTAATCCACCAGGTGCCCGCTGCCGCGAAACGCCGTCACCGAAGTCGTGGTGATGATGCGTGCGCCTGCATGCAGGTGCGGTAGCGCGGCACGCAGCAAATAAAACATCGCAAAGACGTTGGTGCGGAAGGTGCGCTCCAGTTGGGCGGGGTCGATGTCGGCCAGGCTCGGTTGCGGGTGCTGTTCTGCCGCGTTGCTCACCACGATATCGATCTTGCCGAAGGTGGCCACGGCCTGTGTGATCACGGCGCGCGCATGTGCTTCGTCGCCCAGGTCGCCGGCAATCGCTTCGCAGCGGCGGCCGGTGGCGCGTACGAGGCGGCAGGTCTGGTTGGCGTCGTCGTGTTCGTTCAGGTAAGCGATCAGCACGTCGGCACCTTCCTTGGCAAAGCCGATGGCCACCGCGCGGCCGATGCCGCTGTCGCCGCCAGTGACGATGGCCACCTTGTCGGTGAGCTTGCCGCTGCCGACGTAGCCCTCCATTTCTGCACGTGGGACTGGCGTCATCTCGCCTTCTTTGCCGGGTTGTCGATCCTGGTGTTGCGCGGGTTGGGTTTGCGGTTGGTCTGACATGGCAGGTTCAGGTGAATGGAATGGGTGCCCTGTGTTGCAGCACGCGGCATGCCATGGCGGCGGGTGTGGCGCCGACTGCGCGGCACGCGGTTTGCTGGGAGTGGCACAGACATTCACACCACGGGCAGGAGGCGCCATGGATACGCTGCTGTTCCTGTTTGGCGAAGGCAAGGATCTGAACCCCTTGCAGACCGCGTTGCGTGCCGTGGTGGTGTTTGCCATCGGGCTGGCGCTGGTGCGCTTGTCGGGCCGGCGCTCCTTTGGGCAGCGCGCGCCGTTTGACTTTGTGGTTGCCGTGCTGCTGGGCGCGACGCTGAGTCGCGCCATCGTCGGGGCTTCGCCATTTGTGGCGACGGTGTCGGCATCCCTCGCGCTGGTGGCGGTGCACCGGTTGCTGGGCTGGGCATGTGTGCGACTGCCGAAGCTGGATCGCCTGATTGCCGGGCGTGAGCGCGAGGTCTATCACGATGGCCGGTTTCATCAAGACCAGATGGATGCCGCACTCCTGACTCCGGCCGATATCCACGAGAGTGTGCGGCAGACCCTGGGCTCGCGCACGCTGGACGACGTAGACGCCGCCATCCTGGAGCGCAACGGACAGGTGAGCCTGATCCGCAAGCGCCGTTGATGTTTCATCGCACTGCCGGAGCCAAATCATGCGAGACAAACAGCAGAAGGAAAGCCGCGAAGCCGAACAACGTCAGGCCGATTGGGCGCAGGCGGAATCGCATCGCAAGCCGGGCGACCGGCCGGCGGATGCCGAAGTCGGTCGGCCTGGTAGCACGGCGCCCAAGCCGCAGAGCAAGGACGACACCGCCCGTCGCATGCGTCAGGGTGAAGTGCCCCCGGGCATCACGCGTGACAAGCTGCACGACCCCGGCAGCAACACCCCCACCGCACCGCCCACCGACAACCGTAGCTGACGGCCACCGTGTCTACCGCGCCCCCTGAACCGACTGAGGCAGACAAGGCCCCGTGGTATCGCCGGCTCGGCCCCGGCTTGACGACGGGCGCGGCGGACGACGATCCCAGTGGCATCGCCACCTATGCACAAGCAGGTGCGCAGGCGGGCACCAGCATGTTGTGGACGCTGCTGCTGACACTGCCGCTGATGATTGCCATCCAGCTGGTCAGTGCGCGGCTGGGGCGGGTGTCGGGGGCGGGCGTGGTGGCCAATATCCGGCGCCACCATTCACCGTGGCTGGCGTATGCGTTTGTTGCGCTGGTCACGCTCGCCAACATCATCAACGTGGGCGCCGACATTGCCGCCATGGGCGACAGCGTGCGCTTGCTGCTGGGCGGCTCCACGGCGTGGTATGCGTGCGTGTTTGCAGTGGTGACGCTGGCGTTGCAGGTGTGGATTCCGTACCGGCGCTACGCGCGTTATCTGCAATGGATGGCGCTGTCGTTGCTGGCGTATGTGGCCACCGCGTTTGTGGTGAAGGTGGATTGGGTGCACGCCTTGCACGACACCGTGGTGCCACGCCTGCAGTGGTCGCAGGACTACGTGATGACGCTGATTGCCGTGTTTGGTACCACCATCAGCCCGTATCTGTTTGTCTGGCAGGCCGCTGGTGAAGTGGAAGAGACCCGCTTGGCCGAAGGTGAAGCACCGCTCAAGCAAGCGCCGTGGCAGGCAGAACAGCAGCTTGCGCGCATCCGGCTCGATACCACCGTCGGCATGGTGGTGTCGGCGGTGATCGCGTTCTGCATCATGTTGACGGCGGCGTATGCGCTGCACCCTCACGGCATCACGCAGATCCGCACCTGCGCGGAGGCGGCACAGGCGCTCAAGCCCGTGGCGGGCCGGTTCGCGCAGGCGCTGTTTGCGCTCGGGGTGATCGGCACCGGGCTATTGGCCGTGCCGGTACTCGCGGGCTCCGCCGCGTATGCCGCCGCCGAAGCTTTTCGCTGGCATAGCAGCCTGGAAGCGGCCCCCGCGCGCGCGCCCAAGTTCTACCTGTTTCTGGCCGTGGTGATGGTGGCCGCCACCGCCATGGTCTTCCTCCCGATCGAACCGTTCCGTTTGCTCTACTGGTCTGCGGTGCTCAACGGCGTGGCCGCCACGCCGGTCATGGTGATGCTGCAGCTGATGTCGCGCCGCAAGGCGGTGATGGGCCCCTTCCGCAGTTCTCTGCTGCTGCACGGCACGGCGTGGGCGGCGACCTTGTGCATGTGCGTGAGCACGCTGCTCTTTTTTGCGCTGGCGCTGCAGGGGGCGTAACACGCGCTAAGCGGCTGGCACCGTGGTTGCGTGTCATGGGCGAGGCCACGCAAGGGGTGTGGCGTGCCAATCATCCAACCAGGGGTCCACCATGAAAGCTGTTGTATTCCACGGCATCGGCGACATCCGTCTGGAAGACGTGCCCGAGCCGACACTGCGCGAGCCCACCGACGCCATCGTGCGTTTGACCGCCAGCGCCATCTGCGGCACCGATCTGCATTTCGTGCGCGGCACGCTGTCGGATGTGAAGGAAGGGCGCATCCTCGGTCACGAGGGCGTGGGCGTGATCGAGGCGCTGGGCAGCGACGTGCGCAACCTGTCCGTGGGCGACCGCGTGGTGATTCCTTCGACCATTGCCTGCGGAGCCTGTGCCTATTGCCGCGCAGGCTACACGGCGCAATGTGATGTGGCCAACCCGAACGGGCATCTGGCCGGCACGGCGTTCTACGGCGGCCCGGAAGAGAACGGCGGTTTCGATGGCTTGCAGGCGGAAAAAGCGCGTGTGCCGTTTGCACACGTCAACCTGATCAAGCTGCCCGACGAAGTCACGGACGACCAGGCCATCCTGCTGTCCGACATTGTGCCGACCGGCTACTTTGGCGCGGACCTGGCAAACATCAAGCCAGGCCACACCGTCGCTGTGTTCGGGGCGGGGCCGGTGGGGCAATTTGCGATCGCGTCGGCCAAGCTGATGCAGGCGGGGCGCATCTTTGCCATTGACCACGTTGCCGATCGGCTCGACATGGCACGCGCGCAAGGCGCGGAGGTCATCGACTTCGAACGCGAAGACCCCGTGCAGGCACTGCGCCGGTTGACGGGCGGCATCGGTGTGGATTGCGCGATCGATGCTGTGGGCGTGGATGCGCAGCATGCCGATCACGGCCCTGCACGCCCTGACGAGAAAACCACGCAGGCCTTTGCCGCCGAACGCCACACCACGGCTCCGCAGGCACGCGGCACGGGCGCGGTTTCCGACGCCAACGAGAACGCGCCGTGGCAAGCCGGCGATGCCCCGTCGCAGGCGCTGCGCTGGGCCGTCGAGGGGCTCGCCAAGGCGGGCACGCTGTCGATCATCGGCGTGTATCCGCCCAACGACACAACGTTCCCCATTGGCGTGGCGATGAACAAGAACCTCACGGTGCGCATGGGCAACTGCAACCACCGCCGCTATCTGCCCAAGCTGGTGGAGCTGGTGCGCACGGGTGCGCTCGACCCGGCGGCGGTGCTGTCCGTGCGCGAGCCGATGGCCGCTGCGCTTGATGCCTACCGCGCCTTTGATACGCGTGAACCGGGCTGGATGAAGGTCAAGCTTGACCCACAGGCCGCCGACGGTGCTCACGCCACCCACGCATGAGCCGCGCACTGCACGACCGTGTCGCGGGCCTGGGGCCGGTGCTGGTGATTTCGCCGCACTTTGACGACGCGGTGTTCTCTTGCGGCAACATGCTCGCCGCGCATCACGGCAGCCACACCGTGACGGTGTTCGGCGGCGCGCCGCCCCTGGCCATGTGCACGGAGTGGGACCACGCCGCCGGCTTTGAAGACTCCAACGCCGCCGTGGCCGTGCGCCGGCTGGAAGACACACAGGCGCACGCACAGGTGAGCGCCACCGTGCACCACCTGGGTTTTTGCGACAGCCAGTACGCGCAAACGCCCTCCGTGGCGGATCTGGCCGGCGCCCTGCATCGGGTGATCGCGCGGCATGCGGCCGAGGCGGTGTTCGTACCGCTCGGCCTGTTTCACAGCGACCACGTGCTGGTGCACGAAGCCGTGCTCACGCTGCCGCCCAAGTTGCCGGGCCGGCTTTGGATCGGCTATGAGGATGCGCTCTACCGGCGCGGGCGCGGTGTGGTGCAGCAGCGCATCGTCGCGCTGGCGAAACGGGGCGTGGTGGCCACGCCCGTCACCCCGGTCAGCGCCATGGACGGCCGCCAGAAGCGCCGCGCGGTGGCCTGCTACGCCAGCCAGCTGCGCGCCTTCGGCCCCGGCGGTGTGGAAGACGTCCATCAGCCGGAACGCTTTTGGCTGCTCGAACCCCAGCAAGGAGGCTTAGACCATGCAAACGCAATCGTTTGATGACGCACGTGCCGCGCACCCGCTGTGTTCCATCGTCGTCCTCACGCACAACCGCGCCGCCACGGTGCTCGACACGCTGGCCAAGTTGACGGCGCTGGCGGAGCCATGGCCGATTGTGCTGGTCGACAACGGCTCCACCGATGGCACCGCGGATCAAGTGACTGCGCGCTTTCCTGGCGTGCTGGTGGTGCGTGCGCCGCGCAACTACGGCGCTGCTGGCCGCAACCTGGGGGTGGCCACGGTTGATACACCGTACGTGGCCTTTTGCGATGACGACACGGCTTGGCTGCCGGGGTCGATCGCGCGGGCGGTGGACGTGCTGCAGCGGTATCCGTCCGTGGGGGTGGTGGCGGCGCATATCCTGGTCGGCCCCACGCGGCGCGACGACACCGCGTGCGAGCCGATGGCCGCCAGCACGCTGCCCGCCGAAGGGCTGCCCGGCCCGGCACTGCTTGGCTTCATGGCCGGTGCTTGCGTGATGCGCACACGCGCCTTTACCGAGGCGGGCGGCTACCGGCGCGACCTCTTCATCGGCGGGGAGGAAAGCGTGCTCGCGCTGGACCTTGTCGACGCGGGCTGGCACATCGTCTATTGCCGCGAGGTGGTCACGCACCACAACCCGTCGCCGGTGCGCGACGTCATGCAGCGCCGTGCACTGCTGACGCGCAACGAACTGCTGAGTGCGTGGCTACGGCTGCCGCAGGATCTGGCCTGGCGCGTCACTGGCCGAGCGCTGCGTTCCATGGCTGAACAAGGCGTGCTGGGCGAAGCGCTGCCCGCGGCGCTGGCCCGCCTGCCACGCGTGCTGCTGCATCGGCACACCGTGCAGCCTGGCACCGCCGCACTGTGGCGCCAGATGGATGCTGACCGCCAGCGCCAGCGCGCGATTCCTACCCTCTCGGTAGGCTAGACGGCGTTAAGCAAGCGCGGGCATCGGCGCCAGGAAATACTGCTGCCGGAAATATTCCACCGTGCGCGCCAGCCCCACTTCGAGCGCGGTGCGGGGCTCCCAGCCGAGCACCTCGCGCGCGATCGCGATGTCGGGGCAACGCTGCGTCGGGTCATCTTGCGGCAGCGGGCGGAAGACGAGTTCAGAGTTCGAGCGCGTGCACGCCACGATTTGCCGGGCGATGTCGAGCATGCTCATCTCCACCGGGTTGCCCAGGTTGACTGGCCCAGCGAATTCCGGCGGCGTATTCATCAACCGCACCAGCGCATCGATCAGGTCGTCGACATAGCAGAAGGCGCGCGTCTGGCGCCCGTCGCCGTACAGCGTGATGGGCTCGCCGGCCAGGGCCTGCATGATGAAGTTGGAGACCACGCGTCCGTCATTGGGGTGCATGCGCGGGCCGTAGGTGTTGAAGATGCGCGCCACCTTGGCGTCGAGCCCATGCTGGCGGCGGTAGTCCATGAACAGCGTTTCGGCGCAGCGTTTGCCTTCGTCGTAGCACGAGCGCACGCCGATGGGGTTGACGTTGCCCCAATACGCCTCGGTTTGGGGATGCTCGTGCGGGTCGCCATACACCTCGCTGGTGGAAGCCTGCAGGATGCGCGCGCCCACCCGCTTGGCCAGCCCCAGCATGTTGATCGCGCCATGCACGCTGGTCTTCGTCGTTTGTACCGGGTCTTGCTGGTAGTGGATGGGAGAGGCAGGGCAGGCGAGGTTGTAGATGTCATCCACCTCCACATAGAGCGGGAAGGTGATGTCGTGCCGCAGCACCTCGAAGCGCGGGTGCCCGAGCAGATGGGCGATGTTGCGCTTGGTGCCGGTGTAGAAATTGTCGACGCAGAGCACGTCGTGCCCGTCGCGCAGCAGCCGGTCGCACAGGTGCGAGCCGAGAAAGCCGGCGCCGCCGGTCACCAGCACACGGCGCTGGTCGCGCCAGTGGTGGTGGGGTTCCGGGTGGCCGGGGTGATGCGGTTCGCCGTGGTGTCTCATGCGGCCACCTCCTGGATCGTGTCTGTTATCCCCTGCTGGCTGCTCACGCCGCCTCCTTTCGCGTCGCCATGACGGCATCGAACGCATCAAGCCAGTCGGCGACAAAGCGCTCGATGCCAAAGCGCGCACGTGCCGTCTCGCGCGCGGCGTCGCCCCAGCGGCGGGCCAGTGCGGGATCGTGCAGCAGCGTGTGCATGGCATCGGCCAGCGCGTCGGGGCGCGTGTCGACGTAACCGTTGTGGCCACTGTGGATGACGGTGCTCATCTCCGTGGTGGCCAGGCCCACGATGGGCATGCCGATGGTCATGGCTTCCACCACCGCCAGCCCCAGGCTGGTGTAGCGGATGGGGTTGAAGAAGAAGCGGTAGCGCGCGCAGAAGCCGGGTAGCTCGAGGTTGCCCACCTCGCCGATGCCGCCGGCGTCTTCCGCGCCCATGCCGACCAGATCGAGCGGTACTTGCGAGCGCAGCGTGTCAAACACATCGGCCCCCAGGCGACGCCCGCGTTTGCGCAGGTGGTTGACGACCACGATGCCGCGCGCCAGCTCGCCGCTGTAGCGTGCCGGCACGGGCAGATGCACGCCGTGCTCGATCACACGCGTGGGCGTGATGCCGCTGTCCCACATCAGCGCGTTGAAGGGCGTCACATGCACGAGCAGCACGTTCGGGTCTTGCACCCAGTGCTCGGTGTTGGTGGGGTGCTCCTGCGGCGGGTCGTGTTCGAGGTACAGCGTGGGCAGGGCGCGCTGGGCGGCGCTGAGCACCGTCAAGCGGTCATGCTCCCACTGCGCGCGGTGCTGATACAGCACGGCATCGAAGTGGTGCTCCGCCACGGCATCGAAGGGGACCTCGTGCACGTTGTTGCCCCACGGCAGAGCGCCCACCTTGCCGGCATAGCCGGGCGGGACGCGCCCTGAGGCATCTGGCGGACGTGTCACCAGGTAAAAATCGTGCGGCACCTGCGACAGGTAGTACAGGTAGTTGCCATGCACGTGCCACGTGAGGATGCGCAGGCGGCGCGATGGAGTGCGTGTCATGGCGCGGTGTTCTCAAGGATGGGCGCGTGGCGCTGCGGGGTGCTGCGCGAGGGTCGTATCTGCAAGTCGGGGTTGAAGAGCGCGCCATAGGCGGCGTCGAGTACCTGCTGTACGGTGATGTCGCCCGCGCACTCGTGGCCGGTGGGGCATGTCCAATGCATGCATGGCCGGCACGCCGGGTGGCTGGCGAGTACGCGATGCAGCGTCTGGTCTGCCGGTGCCCAGCGGGCGACGTCGCTGCCGCAAGCGATGACCACGCTCGGCGCACGCACCGCCGCCGCCACGTGCGAGACGCCCGTGTCATTGCAGACCAGCAGACGCGCCAGCCGCAGCAGTGCAGCCAACCCGCCAAGCGAGGTCTGCCCAACCACCGATGCCGCACGCTGACGCATGTGCCCACGCACTGCGTCCACCAACTCTGCTTCTGACGGCGCGCCTGTGAGCACCACATGAAAGCCGCTCAGAACCAGCGTGTCGGCCACAGCCGCAAAGCGCTCCGGCCACCAGCGCCGCGTTGGCATGCGGGCGCCAGGGTGCAGGCAGACGAGACGGTCGCGGTCCAGTGCGTGGCGGCGCAGCAGGGCCACGGCTTCGGCATAGTCATCCCGCTGCAGGGGAAAGTCCGGTATGGGCGCCACCGCGGGCGCGCCGAGGTGCGTGAGCAGCGCCAGCAGCCGCTGCGCTTCAGGCAGTTGCGTAGGCCATGGCAGCAGGGCGGTCTGCGCCTGACGCGTCGTTGCCCCTTCCGGCTGGAAGCCAAACACATGACGCGCGCCGAAGTGCCGAACGACATCTGTCGATTGCGGCCCGCTGCCATGCAGAGCGATGGCCACGTCAAAACGGCGGGCTTGCATGTCGGCGTAGAAGGCATGCGTGGCCGTGGCGGTGGCGGGCCCCGCTTCCGGAAACGCCTCCCCGCCGGGAAAGACCGCAAAGTCATTCAGCAGATCGGCATAACGCTCTTGAAACTGCCGCGCCCAGGGCAGACCGACCAGGGTAATGTGCGCGCGTGGTGCTGCCGTCCGCAAGGCCCGCAGCGCGGGCACGGCGCATAGCATGTCGCCGAGTTGCAGGGCGCGAAAGACGGCGATGCGGCGAGCACCGCGCAAGAGAGCAGCGGTTGTCATAGGAACCACACCCGAAAGTGCCACGCCCCGCGCATGCGCCAGTACAGCGCCAGCGGTGGAATGACGATGGACGTCCACAGCATCTCCGCCACATGCCCGACGGTGTGGGCCGTGCCGCGCAGGCGGACCATCGCAAAGCGCAGCGTAAGCGCCAGCCAGACCACTGCAGCGGCAGCCGCCACCCAAAGCTGATGCACCAGCAGCGCGATCAGCGCAACGGCTACCGCCACGCCCATGCCGTAGTAATGCCATGGCGGCACGGGCCGGATGCGGCTGCGATAGCGCTGCGGATGCTTCTTGTAGAGCAGCGCGTCGTAAAACACCTTGCGCTGTTGAGACACGCTGACGCCCCAGCGCGCCGGCCGCACGGGGTGGTGCATCAGCGCGCCAGGTGCCTGGGCAATGCGTCCGCCCGCATCGAGGATGCGGAACTGCAAGTCCGAATCTTCTCGCCAGGCCAGACGGAACCGCTCATCAAAACCGCCGATCCGCTCCAGCATTGCGCGCCGCACAAAGCAGTTGGCGGTCACGAACTCGGCGCGCGTGAGGCCGCTGGCGTCGCGCTCGTAGTCGGTGGGGCGGGTAGGTAGCGGCATGCGGATGGCGCCCGTGGCGGCATCGGGCGGCGTGCTGCTGCCATCTGGCGTGGTCATGACGTGCCAGCCTTCGGCCAGCCACGTGGGCGCGGGGATGGTGTCGTCGTCGGTGAAGGCGATGATGTCGCCGCTGGCTGCTTGCCAGCCGCGGTTGCGTGCGGCGGCGGGGCCTTGCGTGTCGCGCACCGGCACATACCGCACGCGCCAGGCCGGCGCGGCGGTGGCAAACGCGTTGACCACCGCGCGGGTGGCGTCGTCCGGGCCATCGTCAGCCACGACCAGTTCCAGGCGGTGCGCGTCGAATGTCTGGGCGCGCAGGCCGTCGAGGCAGCGTTGCAGCATCTGCGGGCGTTTCCATGTGGCAATCACCACCGAGATGGAGGGCGCCTCGTGCGCTGCAGCCACGGTCAACACATCAAACGGCATCGGCTGGTTCATGCGACCCCCGCCAGGCCTTTCGCATGGGCGCCTGCACTGTGTTGCGCGCTACCGGTTTGCAGCGTCTTGCGCACCAGGAACGGCCCGATCACTAGCGCATCCAGCGGGGACGTCCAGAACGATTCCACCGCATCGCGCGGGCTGCACACCATGGGCTCACCGCGCGTGTTGAATGACGTGTTGACCAGGATCGGCACGCCGGTGCGGCGCTCAAACGCCGCCAGCAGGTCGTAATACAGCGGATGCTGGCGGCGGTTGACCGTCTGCACGCGCGCGGTGCCATCCACGTGGCGCACGGCGGGAATCTGCACGGCGCGGTCTTCGCGCACATCAAACACAAAGAGCATGAACGGCGCCGGGTGCGCGCCCACAAACCAGTCGGCCGCGCGGTCTTCCATGACGACCGGGGCGACGGGGCGGAAGTCTTCGCGGTCTTTGATCTCGTTCAGGCGCGCCTGCATGTCGGCGGGGATCGGTGAGGCGAGGATCGAGCGGGCCCCCAGCGCGCGTGGGCCAAATTCCATGCGCCCCTGGAACCAGCCGATCACCTGACCCTGCGCGAGCAGGTCAGCGGTTTGCTCGGCAATGTTGTCTAGGCGCTCGAACGGCAATTTCGACCAAGTGAGGAACTGCTCGATCTCTTCGTCGCTGTAGGCCGGGCCGAGGTAGGCGTGGTCCATCTTCCACAGGCGTTGCTTGGTGCCGCGCGCTTGATAGTCCGCCCACAGCGCAGCACCGAGCGAGGTGCCCGCATCGCCGGCGGCGGGCTGCACCCACACCTGTTCGAAGGGCCCCAGGTCGCGCACCCGCGCGTTCATTACACAGTTGAGCGCCACGCCGCCCGCCATGGCCAGATAACGCGCGCCCGTGGCCTGGTGCAGCCATTGGCTCATGGTCAGCACGGTCTCTTCCAACACCTGCTGTAGCGAGCGTGCAATGTCAAAGTGGCGCTGCTCCATTGGGCCGCCACGTTGGCGAGGCGGGCCAAAGCGGGCTTCGAGCTGCAGCGGCGCGACGGTGTAGCGGCCATCGGCGCTGACGTTCACCCATTCGCGAAACACGTCGACATAGCGCGGTTGCCCGTAGGACGCCAGCGCCATCACCTTGTATTCGTCGGACGAGCGCAGAAAGCCTAGGTAGTCCGTCACCTCTTCATAGAGCAAGCCAAGCGAGTGCGGCAGATCGACCTGTTGCAGGCGCGTGTATTCGCCATTGCGGAAGAGGCCGTATGACGTGGTGGCGCGTTCGCCGCGGCCGTCCATGGTGAGTACGGCGCAGTCATCGAACGGCGCGGCCAGGAACGCGCTGGCCTCGTGCGCCAGATGGTGTTCAACGTATGACCAGCGGAACGGGCCCTTGTGGTTCACGTTGGCAAAGCGCGCACGCAGGTGATGTGGCGCGCCGCCGGCCAGTTGGCGCGGGGCGTTCATCACGTAGGAGAGGAACAGCGGATCCCACGGGGCGGCATCGGGCGGCAGGTCCAACTGCGCGGAAGGCTCCAGCGGCAGCGCAATGTGCGTGTGCGCCGGCAGGTTGGCCAGCTTGGCCGGGTCCAGCGAATAGGCCACCTGGTCCACGCGGGCCAGGTCGATGCCGGCCTCGGCCAGACAGTAGTCGATGGCGTGATATGGCAACTGCCACGTGGAAAACGGCACCGGCCGCTTGGCGTGCTTGACGTGCGTAAAGCGCTCGTCTTCCGCGGCGGCAATGACCACGCCGTCGCGCACCAGCGTGGCCGACGAGTCGTGATACGCCGCGTTGATGCCGAGGGTGTAGCGCGGTTTGGCTTCCGATTTAGCGTGCATGCAAGGCTCCGGGAATCGAGAGTTCTGGTCGACGGTTCAGGCTTCAGGCAACGGGCGCGGCCACGGCGGGCGTTGCCGATGGGGCCGCGGGCCATAGCGCCTGCGCCACGCGCTCTGGCTGCCACAGCGCGTGCGCCGCCGCGATGACATCGTCTTCCGCCACGCCAGTCAGACAGGCCTGATGGCCGAGCGGGCAGACGCTGCGATAGCAGTAGCGGCACGGCACATCGTGCGAGAGCACCACATGCGGCACGGCCCAAGGGGTGTGTTGCGGGTTGGTGAGCGCATACAGGTCCACCACGGGGGTTTGCGTGGCCGCGGCCAGATGCACCGGGCCGCTGTTGTTGGACACCAGCAGCGCAGCGCCTTCAATGAGCGCAGCGAGCTCGCCCAGCGTGAAGGCACCCGCGAGGTTGAACACGCGCTGCCTGGCCGCGAGACCCGCTGCACACACCTGCTGCACGAGGTCGGCTTCTGCTGGCGCACCGGTCACCAGAACGGCGCAGCCGTAGCGCTGTGCGAGGGTGCGGGCAACGTGTGCAAAGCGCTCCGGTGGATAGCGCCGCGATGCCGCCGTGGCGCCCGGATGCAGCACGATCCACGGCGCGGCCGTGCCGACGCCGAGCTGGGCCAGCTTGGCGCGCACGGCATCGCGATCGTGCGGCAGCACCTTGAAGCGCAGCCGTTGCGACAGCTGCGCAGGCACATCGGCCACGTGGCGAATCAGATCCAGCTGGCGCCGCACCTCGTGGCGCACGTCACCCGGCGCGGTGGCGGCAATGCGCGCATCGGGGTCGGCAATCCAATCCGTCAGCAGCGCGTAGGGGTTCTCGCGGCAGTGCGCCAGGCGCAGCGGAATGCCAGCCAGAAAGCCCAGCATGGCCGCCGGCAACGGGTTTTGCGTATGCACGGTAAAGATGACGGCCGCATCGAAATGCCCTTCGCGCAGCGTGTTGACCAGCGCGTGGGTTTGCGCGGCATCCGCGGTGTTCGCATGCTTGGCCCACGGCACATCGCACGCGATGATGCTGTCGATGTCGCTCAGGTGCGGTTGTGCGATAGCCCCCGCGTGCGAGGTCAACAGCGTGAGATGCCGGCCGGCGGGTCCGCTTGTCTTGAGTGCGTGGAAGGCCGGCGTGGTCATCACCACGTCGCCCAGGTTATCGGGCCGCACGCACAGGATGCGGCTCGCCTGGGCCCACACCGCGCGACGCTCCGGGATGCCGACGGGGCTCATGCGATGGCCTCCGCATGCACGGTGTGGTGCGCGTGCTGGGCATGGTGAGCAATCACGATGGCCGCCGCTTCATCAAAGCGCGTGACGATGTAATCCGGCACCCGCAATCGGCCGGGCTCCCAGCGCGTTTCATTGCCATTGGCGATGAGGATAGTGCGACAGCCCGCGCGGCGGCCGGCTTCCACGTCGTTGAGGATGTCGCCGATCATCCACGAGGTATCGAGATCGATGCCGTGCGCGTTGGCAGCCTGGCGCAGCAGGCCATCGCGCGGTTTGCGGCAGGTGCAGACCGAGGTGCCATCGAGCTGCGGTGCGTGTGGGCAGAAGAAGAACCCGGAGAGCGTGGCACCGTGCTCGGCAAACAGCTCGCGCAGGCGCTGCGCCACGGCTTCCAACGCCTCTACCTGAAAGTAGCCCAGCGCCACGCCGGGCTGGTTGCTCACCACGATCAGCGGTAGGCCGGTGCGCGCCAGCAGCCGCAGGCCGTCACCCGTGCCGGGCGCTAGCACGATGCGCGCCGGGTTCACGTTGTAGGGCACGTCTTGCAGCAGCGTGCCGTCCTTGTCGAGAAAGATGGCGCTGTCGGTGTGCAAGGAGGCGGGCTGCGTGGTCAGCATCAGGGCCATGACGTTTCCCGCATCGGCAGCACCATCACTTCAGGGATCACCGTCTCCGGCGGCTGCAGCAGCACGAAGCGCACGGCCGCCGCCACGTTGGCGGGGTCCTGCAGGTTGTCGGTATCGATATCGGGAAAGCGGTCGAGCAGAAACGGCGTGCGCATGCCGCCGGCAATCACGGCAGACACCTTGATGCCGTGGGGGCGCAGCTCGGCATGCAGCGCGTGCGATAGCCCCAGCAACCCCCACTTGGTGGCGTGGTACACCGATGCATTGGGCCACGCTCGGCGCGACGCGGTGGATGCAATGTTGACGATGGCGCCGCTTGCGCGCTTGCGCATCAGCGTGCTGGCGTGCTTGGCCAGCAGGAACGGGCCTCGCAGGTTGGTGCGCACCACGCGGTCCCAGTCGTCCACGTTCAGTTCGTCAATGGGCAGGGTGATGTCGATGGCCGCGTTGTTGATGACGGCGTCGACGCGGCCAAAGCGGTCAACCACATCATCGAGCGCGCCACGCACGGCGGCTTCGTCTCCCACGTCCAGTGCAATCGCGTGCGATTGGCCGCCGTCGGCGATCAGCTCGGCGGCGGTGCGATCCGCGGAGTCGGCATCCAGGTCGGTGGCCACGATGGTGGCGCCTTCAGCGGAAAGTGCGCGGCTGATGGCGGCGCCCAGCCCGCGGCCGGCACCCGTGACGACGATGACCTGCTCGCGCAGCGTGGGCGGGGTGGAAGCGTTGGATTTGAGATCGGTCTGAGTCATGGGGCAGTGGTCAAAGTGGTCAGTGGTATTGCGCGGTCAGGGATCGTCAAGCCGCCATGCCGGCCAGCGCAGTCAACGCGGCGGTGTTGGCGCTGGGCTCCGTGCCGTGCAGGCGGGCTTCGGTACGGGCATGGGATTCGATGGCTTTCAGGTAGGCCTTTTCGAGCTGGCCCGCCACGCCCAGCCACGTGTAGAGCATGCGGGCGCGCACCAGCCCCGCCTGGCCGAACTCGCGGCACAGCTCGGGTTGCTGGATCAGTTGCAGCAGGCGCGCGGCCAGCGCCTGGGGGTCTTTGGGCGGCACCAGAAAGCCGGTGCGCCCATCGCGCACGGTGGAGCGGATGCCGCCCACATCCGCGCCGATCACCGCGCGCCCGCAGGCCATCGCTTCCACCGGGGTGATGCCGAACGGCTCGTACCAGGGCGTGCTGACGAACACATCGCAGGCGCTGTACCAGGCGCGCAAATCGGCCCGGCCGCGCTTGCCGACAAAGATGGTTTGCGCCGCCACGCCGGCGTTGGCTGCCACGGCTTGCAGCCGTGCGAGTTCGGGTGTGGCCGCCGGGTCGGGTGCGACGGTGTTGCCGCCTACGACGTACAGGCGCACACGCTGGCGCGCATCGGGCGGCAGCTTGCCGATGGCCTCGATGACGTTGTCCACACCTTTGCGCGCGACCATGCGGCCGAGTTGGAGCACGACAACCGCATCCGCCGGCACGCCCAGGCAGCGCCGCGCCTCGGCGCGGTCGATGGGGGCGAATTCCGCCGCATCAAAGCCGCACGGCACCACGTCGATCTGCTCGGCGCGGGCGTGGTACAGCGTTTCCAGGTCGGCCTGGTCTTGCGGGCATTCGGCGATGAGGCGGTCGGCGCGCTGTACCAGTGTGTCTTCAATGGCGAAGCGCGCATCGGGAAAACCATCCGCACTGCCCTGGTGCAATCGGCGCACACGGCCGAGCGCATGAAACGTCATCACCAGCGGCAGGTGCAACCGCGTTGCCGCTGTCAGCGACGCCAGGCCCGACATGAAGAAGTTGGCATGGATGACGTCGTAGCCATTACCGGCCGCGTGGGCTTGCGCGCAGTGGTTCAGCAAGCTGCGGCCAAAGGCATGCATGTGCGGCAGCAACGCCTCCTTGGGCAAGACGGCAGCCGGCCCGGCCGGCACGTGGACGACGCGGCATCCGTCATCAAACGCTTGAACTTCGGGCTGTGTGGGGCGCTCCCGGCGTGTGAACACATCGACCCGATGGCCCAGCCGCGCAAGCTGCCGTGCGACATGGCGCACGTAGACGTTCTGTCCGCCGCAGTCCACGCCGCCCAGGTCGGCGAGTGGCGACGCATGTTCACTGACCATGGCGATGCGCATGTTGTCCTCCTCTTGTTGTGGGGCCGATGGCGATATGGACCGCCCCAAGCCGCGTGCGAGCGTCCTCAGCAGTCGGCGTGCCACCGCACACAACCTTGTGTTGCGGGGCATTGCGGAAGGCGTTGGGAGGCACGGGCAGAAGCGGCTCTCGCTTGTCCGGACAAGCGTTTGCGGCAAGATGTATGGGCGGCGCGCGAGCGGGTGCGGTGTGCGCCCATGGCTGCCGTGCCGCCGCGGAGCGCCGGTGTGGCAAGGGCCGTTGCGCCGGCGGCTCGCGTAATTCTTACGTGGGGAATCAGGAGAAACGCAGCGGCGACGGCATCACGCCTATCGTCCGCTGCGAGCTACTGCTAGGGATCGGCCGGCATCAGCCGAGCCGCAGCGTGCCCGCTGTGGCGGCGGCTGCTTGTTTGGCGATGGCGCGCAGGCATGCCGCCACCACGTGGGCGAAGGCTTCGTCATAGAACGGCAGCGCGCCGCTCACCCCCACCACGATGCCGTCGAGCACGGCGCTGCCCCACAGGTTGGTGTCGCCGGCGCGCAGTACGTGGGGGCGCAGCGCCTGCAGCGCGTGCGTGCTCATGCCGTGCTGCCAGGCCAAGCGGGCCTTGGCGCGGGCGTATGCGGCGTAGTCCGCATCCCAGCGCGCGCGGTCGCCCACCGAGTGTTCGTAGAGCACGGCGTCGTCGAAGGCGCTATCGCTCGGCGAGCGTGCGGGGTCCATCACCACGATGTGCAGGAAGCCGCTGTCGCCCACCTCTTGCGGGCGCGTCATGGCCTGGGTGATGAGCGGTAACGCCATTTCCACGGCACGGCGTGCGGTGTCGGCACTGGCAAAGTGAGAGGTGGTGCGCTGCGTGTCGGCGGTGCTAGCAGTGACAGGGGAAGACGGATCGAAATCGGCCAGCATGCTCATGGAGATTCCTGGGCAGAGTGAGGGGATTCGGGGGCGTGCGATACATGCGCGGGTGCCCGCCGGGCATGGTGTGCATGGAGGACGCTCAGGATGGCGGTGACGAGTTCGCCGCGCTCTGTCGGCTTGGCCAGGTGCAACTGGAACCCGGCCAGCAGCGCACGCGTGCGGTCTTCGGGCCGCGCGTAGCCGGACAGCGCAATCGCGGGCAGGCGTGCGTCGAGGGGCGTATCGCGCTGCGTTTCAAGCTCGCGCACCTCGCGCAGCAGGGTGTAGCCGTCTTCGTCGTCGCCGAGCGCAATGTCGGAGAGGAGCACATCGGGCCACGACTTGCTGGGCGCTGCACGCAAGGCGGCCAAGGCGGGCTTGGCCGCACCGTATGCAGTGACGGTGGCGCCGTAGTCTTCCAGCAGCAATTGCAGGATGTCGCGCGCGTCTTCCTGGTCATCGACGATGAGCACATGCACGCCGGACAGCGCATCGGTGGAAGGCAGCGGCGTGCGCGCCGGCTCGGGTGCATGCGAAGGCGTGGCGGCGTCGGCAGTGCTGGACGCGGAGGAAGCAGGGGAAGCCGTGGGCGCGGTCAGTGGCGCAGGCAACGGGGCTACGGCGCGGATGGGGAAATCCATCACGTAGGTGGTGCCGCCGCCATGCGCCAGGGGCACGACGGCAAAGCGCCCGCCGTGCTGCTCCACCACGGAGCGGACCCACAGAGGGTCGAGCGTGGGCGTCGGGCTGGGCGCCGCGTCGCGCTCGTCCGCAGCCGTGGTGTCGAACGGCCTGGGCTCCTGGCGCAACGCGGTCACGGGTTCCACCGGGTCCAGCATGTCGAACGGCACGGGCGCGGGCGCCGCTGAGGCCGGGCCAACGGTGGAGAGCACGGTGTCCGCTTCAGCCTCGTCCACCGCGCGCGAGGCGGTTGGGATGGCGGCATCGCCCAGGGCGGGGGTGGCGATCGTGTCCGTCACACGCAGTTGCGCCATGCCTTCCACACGCTCCAGCACGATCTCGATGCGGCTGCCGGGGTGGCTGCCCAGCACGGCGTGGCTGAGCACATCGCCCACGATGCCTTGCAGGCGGCTCGGGTCTCCAGTGATGCTGGGCGTTTCTGACCGGATGACCGAGTACACGGTAATGCGCCGCGACTCGATGGCCTCGCGCAGGCCGTCGAGCACACTCACCACCAGCGCGACCAGGTTGATCGGCTGCTGCGCGAGCCGGTGCTGTGCCTGTTCCAGATCGGACTGTTGACGCTGCAGTGTCCAGAGCTGCGCATACACGCCGTCGGCGGCCAGCAGATCGATGTGACGGCCGCGCTCGACAATGCGGCCCTTCTCCAGCACGACGATTTCGTGTGCATCCACCACGGTAGAGAGCCGATGCGCAATCACCAGCGTGGTGCGGTGCGCAGAAAGACGATCCAGTTCGCGCTGGATGGCGCGCTCCGAGCGCGTATCCAGCGCGGATGTAGCCTCGTCAAAGATCAGGATCGATGGGTTCTTGAGCAGCGCCCGCGCAATGGCAATGCGCTGCTTCTCGCCGCCGGAAAGCTTGAGCCCGCGCTCGCCCACCATGGTCTGGTAGCCCTCGGGCAGCGCAGCAATGAAGTCGTGCACATAGGCCGCGCGCGCGGCATCCATCACCTCGGCCATCGTCGCGCCTTCGCGCCCGTAGGCGATGTTGTAGGCAATGGTGTCGTTGAAGAGGATGGTGTCTTGCGGGACGATGCCGATGGCGCGGCGCACGCTGTCTTGCGTGACCACGCGCAGGTCCTGACCGTCGATGGACACGCGCCCCGCCCATGGGTCGTAGAAGCGCAGCAGCAGCCGCGCCAGGGTCGACTTGCCGGAGCCGCTGCCGCCCACCACCGCCACCGTGTGCCCGGCCGGAATGTGCAGCGACAGGTCATGCAGGATGGGGCGCGTGGTCTCGTAGCCGAATTCCACATGGTCGAACTGCACCTCGCCCTGGGTCACGCGCAGCGGCGCGCCGTTGGCCAGGTCCATCACGTCGGGCTGCTGTTCGAGCAGGTGGAAGAGGCGCTCGGCATTGATGGCCGCGTCCTTGGCCTCGCGGAACATGAAGCCCAGTGCGTTGAGCGGCAGGCACACCTGGATGATGTACGCGTTGATCAGCACCAGGTCGCCCACGGTGAGCACGCCGCGCGTCACGTCCTGGCCGGCCAGCAGCATGACGGTGGCCACGCCGCCCGCGATCACCCCGCTTTGCGACACGTGCAGCAACGACAACGCGCGCTGGTTGGCCACGGCGGTGTCGATGCGCTTGCGCAGGATGTCGCGATAGCGGCGGGCCTCAAAGCGCTCGCTGGTGTACACCTTCACGGCTTCGTGATTCAGCATGCTGTCGAGCAGGCGGCTGCCGGCCATGGAGTCGAACTCGTTCATCTGCCGCTGCAGGCGCACGCGCCGGCGCGTGAGCAGCACGGTGGCGGTGCAATAGGCGGCAAACGTCAGCGCGATGGTGACGAGGTACCACCCGCTGTAGCGGCTCATCATGATGACGAGCACGGAGCCGATCTCCACCATGGTCGGCAGGATGGTGAAGAGCGCCACGCCAAGCAGGAACTCGATGCCGGTGGTGCCGCGCTCCACATCGCGGATCAGCCCGCCGGTCTGCCGGCTGGCATGAAAGCGCGGCCCGAGCTGGTGCAGGTGTTCGAACGCCTGCGCCATGAAAGCGGCCACCGTCGGCTGCGACACGCGCGAGAACACCATGTCGCGCAGCTCGCCGAACAGCGTGCCGCCAAAGCGCAGCACCGCATAGGCCAGCAGCAGGAAGGCGGGAAATACGCGCACCCTGGCCGCATCGCCAAAGCCATCGACGATCCACTTCAGCACGATCGGTACGCCCACCGCGCACAGCTTGGCCAGCACCAGCAGCGCGACGGCGGCCAATACGCGGCGGCGGTAGCGCCAGATCGCCCGCCACAGCGCCCCAAAGATGCGCTGCTGCAGGCTGGTGGCGCCCGGTTGCGGAGGAGGCGATGCGTTCGTCACTAGGCGAGGTTCCTGGCAGTCTTTCAACGCGGTGTGCGACGCAAGCCACGTTCCACGCCCCACCGCCGCAACTGGTTCCCCGAACCGCCGGGTGGCCCCGGAATCGCGCGATAATGTGCAACTTTCCCGCCGTTTTTCCTTTCTCTGTTTTCCGCTGCCCCGCCATGACCGGACTCACCACCGCCCTCCTGCACGCCGATCGCGAAGCCGGCGTCGAGCACTACGCCGTCCACAAGCCGCTGCACACGTCCACCACGTACGGCTATGCCAACACGCAAGAGCTGATCGAAGTGTTCCAGGGCAAGCCTGGCTACACCTACGCGCGCCAGGGCAACCCGACCACGGCCGCACTGGAAGCCAAGATCACGATGATGGAAGACGGCTTGGCCACGGCTTGTTTCGCCACCGGCATGGCGGCCATCGTGTCGGTGTTCTCGACGCTGCTGCGCGCGGGCGACCATGTGGTGTCCAGCGCCTTCCTGTTCGGCAACACCAACAGCGTGTTCGAAACGCTGCGCAACATGGGCGTGGAAGTGACCTTTGTGGATGCGACTTCCGCACAGGCCGTGGCCGACGCGGTGCAGCCGAATACGCGCCTCGTCTTTGTGGAAACCATTGCCAACCCGCGCACGCAGGTGGCGGACTTGAAGGGCATCGGCAGCATCTGCAAGGCACGCGGCCTGCTCTACGTGATCGACAGCACGATGACCTCACCGTGGCTGTTCCGCGGGCGCGATGCACAGGCGAGCCTGGTGGTGCATTCGCTGTCGAAATACATCGGTGGGCACGGCAACGCGCTGGGCGGCGCGGTGGTGGATACGGGGCTGTTCGACTGGGCGGCGTATCCGAACATCTTCCCCGCGTATCGCAAGGCCAAGCCAGAAATGCAGGGCATCCAGCAGATCCGCAAGAAGGGCCTGCGCGACCAGGGTGCGACCTTGATTGCCGATGCCGCGCACCGCATTGCCGTGGGCGCCGAGACGATGGCCTTGCGCGTGGATCGCACGTGCAGCAACGCATTGGCACTCGCGCGCGCGCTAGCCGCGCACCCGAAAGTCGCGCGCGTGTATTACCCCGGCTTGCCCGAGCACCCCGAGCACGCCCGTGCGACCGAGCTGTTCCGCCACTACGGCGGCCTGCTGAGCTTTGAGCTGGTGGACGGCGCCGACTATGTCAACATGCTCAACCACCTGCGCTACGCCGTGCGCGCCACCCATCTGGGCGACACGCGCACGCTGGTGATTCCTGTCGCCCCGACGATCTACTGGGAAATGGGCGCTGAGCGTCGCGCATCGATGGGCATTGCGGACTCGCTGGTGCGTGTGTCGGTGGGGATTGAAGATGAAGCCGATCTGCTAGCAGATTTTTCGCAGGCGCTCGACTCAACAATCCTCAATTAAATAAGCTTTAACTCAGATTCGGCGCCCTGCATTTAAAACTATCAGGGGCATTTAAAGAATCAAATTCCCCGCGGGCAGCGGGGTCACTAAGGTAGCGACTCGATTCACCTTAGGAGACCCCGTGATGTCCCCCTCCCAGTCCCCCTCGCTTTCCCGGTCCTTCCGGTTTTCCCTCATCGCGTTGGCCACGCTGACGGCCCTCCAAGCGGGCGCCGTCACGCTCACGCGCGACAACGGCGCGCCCGTCGGCGACAACCAGAACTCGCAAACGGCCGGCCCGAATGGCCCCGTGCTGCTGCAAGACGTGCAGCTCATCCAGAAACTGCAGCGCTTTGACCGTGAACGCATTCCTGAACGCGTGGTGCATGCGCGCGGCACCGGCGCCCACGGCGTGTTCGTCGCTAGCAAGGACATCTCCGACCTGACCCGCGCCAAGGTCTTCACCCCGGGTGAAGAGACGCCGGTGTTCGTGCGCTTCTCCAGCGTCATCCACGGCAACCACTCGCCGGAAACACTGCGCGACCCGCGCGGCTTCGGCACCAAGTTCTACACGCGCGAAGGCAATTGGGACTTGGTCGGCAACAACCTGCCGGTGTTCTTCATCCGCGATGCGATCAAGTTTCCGGACATGGTGCACTCGCTCAAGCCGTCGCCCGACACCAATGTGCAGGACCCGAACCGCTTCTTTGATTTCTTCTCGCACCAGCCCGAGGCCACGCACATGCTCACGCGTGTGTACAGCGACTACGGCACGCCCACCAGCTACCGCGAGATGGACGGCAACAGCGTGCATGCCTACAAGTTCGTCAATGCGAAAGGCGAGATCCACTACGTGAAGTTCCACTGGAAGAGCCTGCAGGGCCAGAGGGTGCTGACCGCCAGCCAGGCCGAGGCCATGCAGGGCAAGGACTTCAACCACATGACGAAGGACCTGATCACGGCCATCGACAAGGGCGACTATCCGAAGTGGGACTTGTACATCCAGGTGCTCACGCCCGAGCAGCTCGCCAAGTTCGACTTCGACCCGCTGGACGCCACCAAGATCTGGCCCAACGTCCCGGAGACGAAGATCGGCACCATGACGCTGAACAAGAACCCGACCAACGTCTTTCTGGAGACCGAGCAGGCCGCGCTGGCGCCGTCCAACCTGGTGCCGGGCATTGAGCCGTCGGAAGACCGCCTGCTGCAGGGGCGCATCTTTTCGTATGCCGATACGCAGCTCTATCGCGTGGGCACCAATGGCTTGCAACTGCCCATCAACCGACCGCGCACGGCCACCGTCAACTACAACCAGGATGGCGAACTGAACGCCGGCGCCAAGAAGGGCGACGTGAACTACCAGCCCAGCCAGCACGCCGACGTGGCCGATGCCGCAGCCAACCAGTACAGCCGCCTGCCGCTGTCGGGCACCACGCAACAGCAGCGCATTGCCCGCACGCAGAACTTCAAACAGGCGGGGGACTTTTATCGGTCGCTGTCGGCGCAGGAGCAAGCCAACCTGGTGAGCAACCTGGCGGGCGACTTGGGGCAGGTGAAGGATGACGGCGTGAAGTACACGATGCTGTCGTACTTCCAAAAGGCCGATGCCAACTACGGCCGCGCGATTGCGTTGGCGGTGAAGGCCGACCCGGCGCGGGTGGAGGCGCTGGCGGGCAAGCTGCAGGACTGATCGATAGGATCACTGCTTCGTGCCCGCCGCGCCACAAGCGCGGCGAGCGCGGAGCTTAGTGAAAGAACAGGCTTCGCATGCCGAAGGTGTGGTTTGCCTCCGCCGCCATCAACACCATCAGCACCAGCAAGGCCAGGGGCGGCATCAGAATGGCGTACACCAGCGCCAGCCGCTCCCACATCATGTGCATGAACACGGACACGATCAGCCCAGCCTTGGCGATCATGAATACGATGATCAGCGTCCAGCGCATCAGCCCCTGCACGTGGAAATAATCGACCAGATACGACATCGTGCTCAGCACGAACAGCAGGCCCCAGATCTTCAAGTAGATGCCGATGGGGTGTGTTTGCCCATGAGCGCCGGGTGTGCCGGACGCGGGCGATAGGTCGGTGTGGTCCATGGCATGCCTCACCACAAATAGAACAGCGCAAAGATGAACACCCAGACGAGATCAACAAAGTGCCAGTACAGGCCCGCGATCTCCACGATCTGGAAGTTGCCGTGCTCGGCGAAGCCCGGCTGCAGGATCTTACGTGCGATCACCAGCAGGTAGATCACGCCGCACGTCACGTGAAAGCCGTGGAAGCCCGTGATCATGAAGAAGCACGCACCAAACTGCGCGGCGCCCAGCGGGTTGCCCCACGGCCGGATGCCTTCGTGCACGATCAGCTTGGTCCATTCAAACGCCTGCATCGACACGAATGCCGCACCCAGGATGGCGGTGGCCAGCATGAGCAGCGCTGCCCGCTTGGCATCGCGCCGGTAGCCGAAGTTCACCGCCATGGCCATCGTGCCGCTGCTGCTGATGAGTACGAAGGTCATGATGGCGATCAGCAAGAGCGGCACTTCCACACCGCCCACCGACAGGCCGAACACCTTGGACGGGTCGGGCCACGGCACCGTGGTCGACATGCGCACCGACATGTAACCAACCAGGAAACTGCTGAAGACGAAGGTGTCCGACAGCAGGAAGATCCACATCATGGCCTTGCCCCACGGCACCTTGAAGGCTTCGCGGTCAGCCGACCAGTCGTTGACCATCCCGCGCCAGCCCTCCGGTAGGGACTCTGCGGAATCGGTCGGGAGCGTGGGATTGCTCATGGCGTGGCTCCATACAATGGCCCGCAGATGGCGGCGACGAACGCGGGCGTGATCCACCACATCGCAGCCAGCAACACGAGCCACACAGCGAGCAGGAAGTGCCAGTACGTCGCACACAGGGCAACGGCTTGGCGGGCACGCTCGACATGGCTGCGCAGGCGCGTGGCGGTCACCGCCAACACGATGACGCCGCCGATCACGTGCGCGGCATGCAGGCCAGTGAAGACATAGAGAAAGCTGTTGGACGGGTTGACCGTCGCGCCTTCTCCGTTGGCGGAGAGTTGCTGCCACACCGTCCACTGGCCGAACACGAACAGCACGGCCAGCGTGCCACCTGCCAGTAGCCAGAGCGCGCGGCGTGCGTCGGTGCGCCGCGCGATCTCCATCGCCACGCCGGCCAGCGCGAGCGCGCCGGTGTTCCACCACAGCAGCATGGGGTGCGGTACCGGCATCCAGTCAGGTTCGCGCATGCGCATTGCATATGCAAGGATCAGCAGCGAAAACAGCGCCGTCACCACGGCCATGAAGACGCGTAGGCCAATGCGGCCGGCGTTTGGCAGAACGGGCGATGCATCAGGAACGAAGTGGCGGGGCAAAGTCGTCATGCGCGCACCTCGCTAGCGTGCAGGATGTCAGCCTCGGTTTCCGGAGCACCGGTGGGCGGCTCGTTTTGCGGCACGAAGTCGTCCGCACGACCGGGCGGGCTGTACTCATAAGCCCAGCGATACACCACCGGCAGCGTCGGCCCCCAGTTGCCGTGCACGGGCGGCGTCTGCGGGGTCTGCCATTCGAGCGTCGTTGCGCGCCACGGGTTGCCGCCAGCCTGCTTGCCGCGCACGAGGCTCCATGCCAGGTTGAAGAGGAACAGCAGCTGCGCCACCCCCACGACGATGGCGATGACCGTGATGAACGTGTTCAGCGTCTGCGCAGAAGGCGGGATGAAGCTGTAGCCCTCATACGCGTAGTACCGGCGCGGCATGCCCAGCACGCCCAGGTAGTGCATCGGAAAGTAGATCAGGTACGTGCCGATGAAGGTGATCCAGAAATGCGCGCGGCCCAGCGTGTCGTTCAGCATGCGGCCCGTCACCTTCGGGTACCAGTGGTAGAGCCCGCCGAACACCACCAGGATCGGCGACACGCCCATCACCATGTGGAAGTGCGCGACGACGAAGTACGTGTTGGAGAGCGGAATGTCCACGCTCACATTGCCGAGGAAGAGCCCCGTCAACCCGCCGATGACGAACGTGCTGATGAAGCCGATGGCAAACAGCATCGGCACGGTCAGGTGGATATGGCCACGCCACAGCGTGAGCACCCAGTTATAGACCTTGAGCGCCGTCGGGATGGCGATGATCAGCGTGGTGGTGGCGAAGAAGAAGCCGAAGTATGGGTTCATGCCCGCCACGAACATGTGGTGCGCCCATACGACGAAACTCAGCGCGCCGATGATGACGATGGCCCACACCATCATCCGATAGCCGAAGATGTTCTTGCGCGCGTGTGTGCTGATGAGGTCTGACACGATGCCGAACGCGGGCAGCGCAACGATGTACACCTCCGGGTGGCCGAAGAACCAGAACAGGTGCTGGAACAGCAGCGGGCTGCCGCCGGCATGCTTGAGCGTCTGCCCCATCGACACTACCGCCGGGATGAAGAAGCTCGTGCCCAGCGTCTTGTCGAGCAGCATCATGATGGCCGACACGAACAGCGCCGGAAACGCCAGCAGCGCCAGCACCGTCGCCGTGAAGATGCCCCACACCGTGAGTGGCATGCGCATGAGCGTCATGCCGCGCGTGCGGGCCTGCAGCGTGGTCGTCACGTAGTTGAGCCCGCCCATCGTGGCCGCAACGATGAAGATCGCCAGGGACACCAGCATCAGCACAATGCCCCAGTCGGTGCCCGGCGTGCCCGGCAGAATCGCCTGCGGTGGATACAGCGTCCACCCTGCGCCGGTCGGCCCGCCCGGCACAAAGAAGCTCGCCACCAGCACCAGCACGGCCACCAGGTAGACCCAGTAGCTGAGCATGTTCAGAAACGGAAACACCATGTCGCGCGCGCCCAGCATCAGCGGGATCAGGTAATTGCCGAAGCCGCCCAGGAACAGCGCCGTGAGCAGGTAGATCACCATGATCATCCCGTGCATGGTGACGAACTGGTAGTAGTGGTTGGCGTCGATAAAGGCGAACTTGCCCGGAAAGCCCAGCTGCAGCCGCATCAGGTTCGACAGCACGAGCCCCACCAGCCCGATGGCGATGGCCGTGAGCGAGTACTGCACCGCGATGACCTTGTGGTCCTGGCTCCAGACGTAGCGGGTCCAGAAGCTCTGAGGACCATGTTCGTGATCGTTCTGACCGTAGGACATCGTTCCTCCTGGCTACGGTTTCGCAGTGGTTGCCGCAACATCACCGCCTTGCGCTTTGATGTACGCCACCAGCGCCGAGAGCTCCTGCTCGCTCAGGTCAAAGCTCGGCATGATCGGCGCGAAGCCCTTGACCACGCGCGCCTTCGGGTCGCGGATGAAAGCACGTAGGTAGGCCTCGTCAACGTGCGCAGTGCTGCCGTCGGCCATGGTTTCGGTCTTGCCGTAGAGGCCCTTCCACGTGGGGCCGACGCCGGGGTTGCCGTCCACGCTATGGCAGGCCACGCAGCCTTTGGCTTGCGCCAGCGTCTTGCCTTGATCCGACAGGGCTTGTGCGCTTCCTCCCGCGGCGACAGGCGTTGCCTGGACCTTCGCCTTCTGGCGCTGCTCGAAGGTGCTCTGCTGGGCGAGCCAACGCGCGAACGATGCCTCGTCTTCCACCACCACCACGCCGCGCATGTTCGAATGCCCGACGCCGCAAAGCTGCGCGCACAGGATGTCGTATCGCCCCACCTTGGTGGGCGTGAACCAGAATGTGGTGATCATGCCCGGCACCATGTTCATGCGGGCGCGGAACGGCGGCACATAAAAGTCGTGCAGCACATCGCGCGAGCGCGCCAGCACCTGGATGGGCCGGTTGAGCGGCAGGTGCAGCTCCGGCGTTTCGATCAGGTAGTTGTCGCGTCCGTTCGGATCGGCGGGGTTCATGCCGAACGGGTTGTCGTTGCTCATGTAGCGCACGTCGGTCGTGCCCAGCTTGCCGCCGGGGCCCGCAAAGCGGAAGCGCCATTGCCACTGCTGGCCGAGCACTTCCATCTGCAGCGCGCCCGCCGGCGGGCGCACGTAATCGGCATAGACGAACAGGCCAGGTGCCAGCAGCGCGGCCACGCCAACGGTGGTGATGCCAATCAGCCACCATTCCAGGCGCTTGTTGTGGGGCTCGTAGGCAGCGCGCTGGCCGGGCGTGCCATCGCGATGGCGATAGCGCAACAGCGCGGCAACGACGAAGAGATTGATGGCGACAAACAGCACGCCGGTGATGACGATGGTGATCGTCAGCGTGTCGTCCATGCGCACCCAGTTGGACGCGATTGGCGTGATCCACCATGGGCTGACAAAGTGAAACCCTACCGCCAGCACGACGATCAGGACGAGCGCAATCGCAAGAGCCATGGCGCCTCCGCAGAGGATGCTTCCTCAACACGCTAAAGCTAGGCTAGGTCGCGCACTCGCATCGTGCAAGGCAACGTAAGGAGGAGGCACACCCCGTATGCGGATCGCGGCGATGCACCGTCTGCATGCTGCGCTGCAATGCGAAAACGGCCGCCTCCGACATGGGGTGCCGGAGGCAGCCATTCTGTGACTGTGGCAGCGGCGCCGATCAGGTTGCGGCGCCGCACGAAAAAACCGGCGCGTCAGTGCATCGGCTCTGTGCGCCGCTCCAACATGCCGTAGACGATGGCCGCAACCACGCCAAACAGCAGGTTGGCCAGTAGCGGCCCGGAGCCGCGCTCCGAAGCAAACCACGGGAACACCGCCGTCATGCCGTAGAAGTTGACCACGTACGCCACGATCCCGAAGGCCGCCCCGATGGCGGCGAGCATGCCGACGCTCGAGTCAAAGTGGAATGGCGCGATGATCGCGCCCAGGATCATCCCCATGAGCGAGCCCACCACAAAGTGCAGCACCAGTGCCGTGCCCACGATGCTGAAGCTGAACAGCGACATCTGCTCAAGCGCCCCCTGGCCCATCACCATAGCCGCGATCTTGTGCGTCGGGCGCCACGGGCTTTCATTGAGCACCATGGTCAACCAGAAGAACTCCAGCACGATGACCAGCGCGCCACCCACCAGGCCGGCGACGCTGGCCGCCAGCCAGTCGGGCATGCGGCGCTCCCAGTGGTGCGATTGCATATGCAGTTCCATACGAACCTCCTGCGGTGTATCAACGCCAGCACTTATGGATCGCACGCGCCACTTTGCGCGCAAGTGCATGCCGTATGAAATTCAGAATGGCAGATACGGGTGCCAACGCAAGGTGCAAAAACCCTGCGCATCGCACAGCACCACGGCGTTCTGCTCGAAGGTCTGCATGAGCGTATCGGCAATGGCCGCATCGTCGATGAACAGCAGCAGGCTGGGCTCGGGCGCCCACGCATCGGCCGTGCCGGCCGGGGCATCGTCGGGTGGGCCACCCTCGCCGGGCAGCCACGGTACGCCGCGCGCGATGGCCCAGGCGAGGAGTTCCGCCTGGCGCGCGGCGTTGTCTTCAGCCGACACGGATTGCGAAAACGGCTGATACGCCGTCACGAATGCCGCCCACGGTGCATCGGCCTGCGCCAGTAGCGCCGCCACGCACGGGTTGATGGCATCCAGGTGCAGGAGCACGTCACCTTCGGGCGTGTCCACGCGATACCGCGCGTTGCGGTAAGCGGCAATCAGGTCAGGGGTGAGGGTGGGCGGAACGGCGGGCGGATGACGGAGCATTGTTGCGTCGCAGGGTCGCAGCCATCTGATTTGGCGCAACGCAAAGGGGCAATGGATGTCACAGAATAGTTGCATGCGGCCCCGTTTGCCGCAGCAGTCTTTCGACAACCCCTCTCCTGCGAGGCTGAACATGTACAAGAAGATCCTGGTCGCTGTGGACGGTAGCGCAACCAGCAAGCTGGCCCTGGCCGAAGCTGTGCGCCTGGCCAAGGCATTCCAGAGCACCGTGCGCGCCGTGTATATCGTCGATAGCCCGGCCATGCTGTTCGATGTCGGCTATTACGACCCGGCCGAGCTGCGCAAATCGTTCATCCAGGCCGGCACGACCCTGCTGGGCGAGATTGAAGACAACCTGGCCAAGGACGGCGTGCCCCAAGAAACCGCCCTGGTGGAAACCGAAGGTATTGGCGAAGACGTGGCCGGCGCCCTGCAGCGCGACGCCACCCGGTGGGGCGCCGAGGTGGTGGTGATCGGCACGCATGGTCGCCGCGGATTGGCGCACGCGATGCTGGGCAGCGTGGCGGAAAAATTCATCCGCCAGGCCACGACACCGGTGCTGTTGGTGCGCGGTCCGGCCAAGGACTGAGCCTGTGTTGTTGCCGCGCAGGCCGACGCTCGTGCCTGCGCGTGACGGATATCATGTTGGGATCACGGGTCGCGGCCTGACAGGCGCGCGGCTCGGTTTGCCCCAAACGTATCCGTCGCCATCTCCTATGAATATCAATCCGGACGCGCCGTCGCGCCCAGCCACCCGCGCCATCCGCACCCTCACTGCCCTGGAAGGCCGCGTGCTCGGCGTCCTGGTCGAGAAGCAGCACACGGTGCCGGACACCTACCCGCTCACGCTCAACGCGCTGGCTGCCGGCTGTAACCAGAAGACCGCACGCGCCCCGGTGATGAGCGTGACCGAAGCCGAGATCCTGACCGCCATCGACGGGCTGAAATCGCTGAGCCTGGTCATGGAAGGCAGCAGCAGCCGCGTGCCGCGTTTCGAGCACAACATGAACCGCGTGCTGGGCGTGCCGAGCCAGTCCATTGCGTTGCTCACCACGCTGCTGCTGCGCGGGCCGCAAACGGCCGCTGAGCTGCGCCTGAACGCCGCGCGGTTTCACGCGTTTGCCGACATTTCGTCCGTCGAAGCGTTTCTGGAAGAACTGGCTGAGAACGCGCCGCCTTACGTCGTGAAGCTGCAGCGCGCCCCAGGCGAGCGCGAAAGCCGCTGGATGCACCTGCTGTGTGGTGAGGTCGTGCAGACCGATGTGCAGCAAGGTGCCACCGCCGACGAAGCCATTGCGCCGTCTGAGTTCGAAGCGCTAAAAGCAGAGCAGAAGCAGTTGGCCGACAAGGTGGCCCGGCTTCAGGCACTGGTCGAACAGATGGCCGGTGAGCTCGGCATCTCGATCGACCCATCGATGCTGTAACGGTGACCGGCCCGACGAAGGGTGAAGGGCCTGCCGTGTTGCCGTCCGCTTAGGCGCCTGCCGATACAAACAGCGTGCAGGCGCCTTCTTCCGCCGCCGACACATTGCGGCGGAAGCCCGAGAACAAATCCCGCCCAACGCCCGCGTGGTAGTGCGCCAGATCCGGCGTGCTGATCTGGCGAGCGTTCCACTCCGCCTCCGGCACGCGCACTTGCAGTGTGCCCGCCTCCGCATCCAGCACGACGATATCGCCATCGCGCACGCGCGCCAGCGGCCCGCCATTGAGCGCTTCCGGCGTGATGTGGATGGCCGCCGGCACCTTGCCCGACGCGCCTGACATGCGGCCGTCGGTCACCAGCGCCACCTTGAAGCCGCGCTCCTGCAGCACCGACAGCGTCGGCGTGAGCTTGTGCAGCTCGGGCATGCCGTTGGCGGCCGGGCCTTGATACGGCAGCACGGCAATGAAGTCGCGCTCCAGTTCACCGGCCTTGAAGGCGTGGATCAGGTCATCCTGCGCGAGGAACACGCGCGCCGGGGCTTCCACAAAGCGATGCTCCGGCTTGACCGCCGACACCTTGATCACCGAGCGCCCAATGTTGCCATCCAGCACGCGCAGGCCGCCGTCCGGCGAGAACGGCTCGGCCACGCCGCGCACGATGTTCGTGTCGAGCGAGGCGGCGGCCCCATCGCGCCACACCAGCTTGTCGCCGTCTAGGAAGGGCTCTTGCGCATGGCGGCGCAGGCCCTTGCCCATGATCGTCGTCACGTCGTCGTGCAGCAGGCCGGCGTCGATCAGTTCGCGAATCACGATCGACAAACCGCCCGCCGCCTGGAATTCGTTCACGTCGGCCTTGCCGTTCGGATACACGCGCGCCAGCAGCGGAATCACGCCCGACAAATCGTTGAAGTCGTCCCAAGTGAGCAGAATGCCCGCCGCACGCGCCATGGCGATCAGGTGCAGCGTGTGGTTGGTCGAGCCGCCCGTAGCCAGCAGGCCGACGATGCCGTTGACGAAGGCACGCTCATCCAGTACGTCAGCAATCGGGGTGTACTGATCACCGCTGTAGACGAGCTTGAGCACTTGGTGCGCCGCTTGCCGCGTGAGCGCCTCGCGCATGGGCGTGCCCGGGTTGATGAAGGCGGTGCCCGGCAGGTGCAGGCCCATGATCTCCATCAGCATCTGGTTGGAGTTGGCCGTGCCGTAGAACGTGCAGGTGCCTGGGCCGTGGTACGACTTGGATTCGGCTTCCAGCAAGTCGGCGCGCGAGAGCTTGCCCTCGGCGTAGAGCTGGCGCGTGCGGGCTTTCTCGTCGTTGCTGATGCCGGTGGTCATCGGGCCGGCCGGCACGAACACGGCAGGCAGGTGGCCGAACGACAGCGCGCCGATCACCAGCCCTGGCACGATCTTGTCGCACACGCCCAGGTACAGCGCCGCGTCGAACATCTGGTGCGACAGCGCCACGGCGGTGGACAGCGCAATCGTGTCGCGCGAGAACAGCGACAGCTCCATCCCGTCCTGCCCCTGCGTCACGCCATCACACATGGCCGGCACGCCGCCCGCAAACTGGGCCGTGCCGCCGGCTTCCAGCGCGGCTTCCTTGATCCACGCCGGAAATGCCTCCAGCGGCTGGTGGGCCGAAAGCATGTCGTTGTAGGCCGAGACGATGCCGATATTCGGCCGCTCCAGCGCTTTCAGGCGGATTTTGGCTTCGCCCGGCATGGCGGCAAAGCCGTGCGCGAGGTTCGTACACGAGAGCAGCGTGCGCTCGACCTTGCGGCCGGCGTTCTTGCGCGTGACGTCCAGATAGGCCTGACGGGGGCCGCGGCTGCGGTCGATGATGCGGCGGGTGACGTCGGCCACGACGCGATGCAGGCTGGGCTGGGCCATACGGGTTCTCCTGGAAGTGGGGACTGTCCGGGTGGGACGAATCCTGTAATTTTCCTACAAACGGGCCGATCGTGGGACAGGGTTTTCCACAGGTACCGTGTGGACGGCCACTCTGCCAATGCCACCGTGCACGCGAATTGCGTGCCAGAAAGCGCGCCAGCAGCCAAGCAGATTCTCAAATGACATGTCGCAAACACTTGCACGGGCAGCGTTACGCATGCCTTGCTTGCGATGTAGTAATACTACAAAATGCGCTTAAAACACGTGGTGTCTTGCTAGTCGTCTAGGCTAGCCTAATCAGTGGCTCACACACAGGAGATGACGATGTCGGTGCCCGCATTCGACATGGTGTTGTTTGGCGGTACGGGCGATCTTGCCCGCCGCAAGCTGATTCCGGCCTTGTTCGATGCGCACCAGGGTGGCGAACTGCACCCGCGCGGGCGGATCTTCGCCATCGGTACGCAGCCGCTGGAGACGTCGGGCTATCTGGCGCTGCTGGAGCGCGAAACGCGCCCGACCATGCGCCTGTATTCCGGCGCGCCCGTCTCCGACGACGCCTGGGCCTCGTTTGCCGAGCGCATCGTCTATCAACAGGTCGACGCCCGCAAACCCGAGCAATTCGACGGGCTGGCCGCCGCACTGGGCGAAGACCGCGCCCCGGTGACGGTGTGCTACCTCGCCACCGCCCCGGGCTTCTTCATCGACATCTGCGCGCAGCTCGCCCGCGTCGGGCTGAACACCCCCAACGTGCGCCTCGTGCTGGAAAAGCCGCTGGGCACGGACCTAGCCTCCAACGAGCGCATCAACTCCGCTGTGGCCGAGTACTTTGCCGAAGACCAGATCTACCGCATCGACCACTACCTCGGGAAAGAGTCGGTGCAGAACCTGATGGCGATCCGCTTCGGCAACGCGCTGTTCGAGCCGCTGTGGCGCCGCGAGTGGATCAAGGACGTGCAGATCACCATTGCCGAGCAGCTCGGCGTGGAAAAGCGCGGTGATTTCTACGACGGCGTTGGCGCGCTGCGCGACATGGTGCAGAACCACCTGCTGCAATTGCTCTGTATCGTCGCCATGGAGCCGCCGTCGAGCCTATCGCAAGACGCCATCCGCGATGAAAAGCTGAAGATCCTCAAGGCGCTCAAGCCGATTCCGCTACAAGAGGTGCCCGAGAAGACCGTGCGCGGCCAGTATCAAGAGGGCGCGATCGCCGGGCAGCCGGTGCAGGGCTATCTGCATGAGCAGGGCATTCCGCCGGACAGCCGCACCGAAACCTTCGTCGCCATCAAGGCCGAGATCGCCAACTGGCGCTGGGCCGGCGTGCCGTTCTACCTGCGCACCGGCAAGCGCATGCCGCAACGGCTGGCGGAGATCGTGGTGCGCTTCCACGATGTGCCGCACGCGCTGTTCCCCAAGCCGCTGATCCAGTTTCCGGAAAACCGCCTCGTCATCCGCCTGCAGCCGGAAGAAAGCATCCGCCTGCAGTTCCTGACGAAGACGCCGGGCGCGGCACTCGGTTTGCAGCCGGCTACGCTCGATCTGGATTTCACCGACCACGGCGGCGTACGCCACGCCGGTGCGTATGAACGCCTGCTGATGGACGCCGTCAACGGCAAGCTGGGTTTGTTCGTGCGCCGCGACGAACAGGCCGAAGCCTGGCGCTGGGTCGAGCCGATCATTGAAGCGTGGAACGAAGCGCGCACGCCGCCCAAGGGTTACACGGCGGGCAGTTGGGGCCCGGCGGCGTCGAGTGCATTGCTTTCGCGCGACAGCGCCGCCTGGCACGAGGAGATGTGATGGCGATGCGCTGGCATGCACTTCCCGACGCTACGGCCCAGGTGGCATCGCTGGCCGATGCCATCGCCGCCACGCTCACCCGCGTGATCGAGCAGCAGGGCAGCGCGTGCTTGGCTGTCTCCGGCGGGCGTTCGCCCATTGCGCTGTTCGCCGCGCTGCGTGTGTTGCCGCTGCGCTGGGCGGACGTGTCGATCACGCTGGTCGACGAACGTGCGGTCCCGCCCGAACACGCGGATAGCAACGCGCGCCTCGTCCGCGAGCATCTGTTGCAGGATGCAGCTGCCGCCGCGCGGTTCTTTCCGCTGGTGCTGTCGCCACATGTGCATGGCGACTCGGTGGATGTGGATGCGTGCGTGGCGACCGCCAACGAGCCGTTCCAGCAGCCGGATGTCGTCATCCTCGGCATGGGGGACGACGGACACACCGCGTCGCTGTTTCCCGATGCGGCGGAGCTGGATGAGGGCATCGATCGCACGCACGCGCCCGCGTACTTGCCGGTGCGCCCCGGCGTGGCACCGCATCGGCGTATCAGCTTGAATCTGTCGGCGCTGTGTGCGGCGCAGCGGTTGTTTCTGTCGATTACTGGGCCGCTCAAGCGCGGTGTGTTTGAGCAAGCCGCGCAGGGCGAGGCACAGCGTGCGCTGCCGGTGAGCTACATCATTCATCAGCGGGAGGTACCGCTCGATGTCTATTGGACTGCATGAAGTGAGCGCGGGCACTGGGGCCGATCGATTGGCCCACACGCAGGCCTACCCGCGCTTGGTGGCTGACGTGGGCGGCACCAACGTGCGCTTTGCATTGGAGATGGCGCCCATGCGCCTGGCCCATATCGGCGTGTTGGCCGGCGATGACTACCCCTCGCTCGAGGCGGCCATGCGCGCGTATCTGGCATCGCTGCCGCAGGAAATTGCCGACGCCGGCGTACGCCATGCCGCCATCGGCATCGCCAATCCGGTACTGGGCGATCAGATCCGCATGACGAATCGCGATTGGGCCTTCTCCATCGAAGCGATGCGGCAATCGCTGGGCTTCGATACCTTCGTCGTGCTCAATGACTTTGCGGCGTTGGCGCACGCGCTGCCCTATTTGCCTGCGGACGAGTTGGAGCAGGTCGGTGGCGGCGCCAGCCTTGCCGATGCGCCGCGTGCGCTGCTGGGTGCGGGAACGGGCCTGGGTGTGGCATCGCTGTTGCCTACGCCGGAAGGGCGCTACATCGCCGTGGCGGGCGAGGGCGGCCACGTGGCCTTCGCGCCGATGAATGATGAGGAAGTCGCCATCTGGCGCTTTGCGCGCGAGCGCTTCGGGCACGTGTCGGCCGAGCGGTTGATCTCGGGGATGGGCCTGGAGCTGATCTACGAAGCGCTGGGCGCCTGCTTTGACCTGTGGCAGCAGGGCCCCGCCGTGCGCCGCGCCGCCGATATCACCGCCATCGCGCTCGGCGAGATGGAAGACAGCGCCGGCGACCACGCCCGCTGCCGCTATGCCGTTGATATGTTCTGTGCATTCCTCGGCACCGTTGCAGCCAACCTGGCCGTCACCGTGGGCGCGCGCGGCGGCGTGTATATCGGCGGTGGCATCGTGCCGAAGCTCGGGCCCGCGTTCGCCAACTCACCATTCCGGCGACGTTTTGAAGACAAGGGCCGTTTCTCGGCCTATGTGGCGGCGATGCCCGTGTATGTCATCCACTCGCCGTATCCGGGGTTGATCGGTCTGTGCGCCGCCATGGACCACGCGGTGGCACAGGGGCATTGAGGGGCTGAAGCGCGCTTAGCCGCGCTTATTCCGACGGATCGGCGTGTTGGACGGTGCTGCCCTTGCGCAGTGCCACCTCCAGCACCAGCGCGTCGAGCAAGGCCAGGTGAAGCAGCCGCGCGACCATCGACCGATCGGCCGCAGCGTCATCCACATCGGCGGGCAGTACCACATCGGCCAGCATGGCCAGCGGGCTATCCGGCGCGGTGACGGCAATCACGCGCACGCCCAGTTCGCGCACGCGTTCCACCGCAGTCTGCAGTTCCGGCAACGCGCCGGACTTGGAAATGGCGATCACCACGTCGCCCGCCTGCAGCACGTTCAACGACATCGACACGAGATACGGATCGCTATACGCCTGCGCTTGGATGCCGTAGCGGAAGAACTTCGTCTGCGCATCGAGCGCCACCACGCCGGAGCTGCCGAAGCCGTACAGGTCGATGCGATGAGCGGCATCGACTAGCGCGACGGCCGCATCCAGCGCAGGCGCATCGAACCGGTCGCGCAGCGCGGCGAGTGCATCGATGGTGTCTTGCAGCACGCGCGTGCCGGAGGGCGGCGCGCTGCGGGTCGGTACGGCCTCGCGTGCGACGTTGCCGAGGTTGCCGAATTTCCCTTGCGCCAGTCGCAGCTTGAAATCCGACAGGCCATGGCAGCCCATCGAGCGGCAGAAGCGGATCACCGTTGGCTGGCTGACGCCGGCTTCACGCGCGATGGCCGCCACCGGCAGGCTGAGCACGGTGCCGGGTTGACGCAGTACCCAGTCGGCTACTTGGCGTTCTGCCGGCGTGAGCGATGGGCGCGTTGCGCGAATGCGCTCGCGCAAGTCGGCGGAAGGTTCGGCGGGGGAAGTCGTGTCTTGCGGGGCGCTCATCTGCGCGTGGGACTCAGGTGGTGGATCGCATCACGATAAAGGCAAGCGCAGCCGTGCGCAACCGCCCCGCGAGGGGTTGCTAGATGCAGCGCGCTCCAACTGCAACTGACTGTTTTTGCACTGTTGCGAGGCGAACGCGTCGGCTACGGTGAACGGCGCCCACGTCGTCACAAGCGGCGTGGTTCTGCAACGTCGTACTCCTCAAGAGGACATCCGATGCTCCGTACTGCTCTCCCCATGCAGCACCTTTCCACCCTGTGCCGTCATCTGGCATATGCATGGCCGCTGGTGCTCGCAGCCGGGCCGCTGCATGCCGCCACCGATTGGGTCGACACCCACACCAAGGCTTTCGTGACCGGCCCGCAGCTCATGGCGCGTGGCGCCGCCAACGAGGTCGCACCCGGCCAGACCACCGATGTGCTGATCAGCCTCAAACTGCGCAACGAGGCCACGCTGAAGGCGCTCGCGCACGCTGTGAACGACCCGCGCAGCCCGCACTACCGCAAGTACCTGACCAGCGAGCAGTTCCTGGCTGACCACGCGCCCACGCAGGCGCAGGTGGATGCCGTGGTGAGCTATCTGCGGCAGAACGGCTTTATCGATATCGATGTGGCGCCCAACCGGCTGCTGGTGTCGGCGCGCGGTACGGCCGGCACGGTCAAGGCAGCCTTCAACACGCCGCTGGTGCACTACCAATTGGCCGGCCGCAGCGGGTTTGCCAACAGCGGCAAGGCGCAGGTGCCGCGCGCGCTGGGCGGTATCGTCGGCTCGGTGCTGGGCCTGCAGAACGTGGCGCGTGCGCGTCCGCTGTTGCGCGTGGGTGATGTGGCAGAAGCCCGCACACTCGCGGCCGGCACTGCCACCGGCCACTATCCGAAGGAATTCCCTGCGCTGTACGGCGCGACCGGCGTACCGACGGCGGCGGGCACCACCGTTGGCGTCATCACCATCGGCGGCGTGTCGCAGACGCTGCGTGACCTGCGCACCTTCACGAGCAGCAACGGTTACGCCACGGTGTCCACCACCACGATCAAGACCAACGGCACCAGCGGCAACTACACCGACGACCAGGACGGCCAGGGCGAGTGGAACCTCGACAGCCAATCCATCGTGGGCGCGGCCGGCGGCGCGGTCGGCAAGCTGGCCTTCTACATGGCCGACCTGAACGCGCCGGGCAACACCGGGCTGACCAAGGCCTTCAACCGGGCTGTGACGGACAACACCGCCAAGATCATCAACGTGTCGCTCGGCTGGTGTGAGAACGACGCCAGCGCCGACGGCACGCTCGATGCGGAGGAAGCCATCTTCACCACTGCCGCCGCGCAGGGGCAGACATTCTCCGTGTCTTCCGGCGACGAGGGCGTCTACGAGTGCAACAACCGTGGCTATCCGGACGGCGGCAACTACAGCGTGTCGTGGCCGGCATCGTCGCCGCACGTGCTGGCCATTGGCGGGACCACGCTCTACACCAGCGGATCGAGCTTCGCCAGCGAGACCGTGTGGAACGAAGGCCTCGATGGCAACGGCAAGCTATGGGCCACGGGCGGCGGCATCAGCCAGATCCTGCCGGCGCCGAGCTGGCAGGGCGGCAATGCGCGGCTGTTGCCCGATGTGTCGTTCGATGCGGCGCAGAGCACCGGTGCCTACATCTACAACTACGGTCAACTGCAGCAGATTGGCGGCACGAGCCTGGCATCGCCCATCTTTGTCGGCTTCTGGGCACGGCTGCTGGCGGCCAACGGCAACCTGGGCTTTCCGGCGGCGCGCCTGTACAGCGCTATTCCGGCCAACGCGTCGCTGCTGCGCTATGACGTGGTCTCGGGCAACAACGGCTACCAGGGCTACGGCTACAACGCGGCCCAGGGCTGGGATTACCCGACGGGTTGGGGTAGCCTGAACATCGGCGCGTTGAACCAGTTGATCAAATCCGGCGGATTCTGATGCGGCGATGATGTTGCGGGCGGTTTTGCACAAAGCGCGAACCGCCCGCGCGGCGGTTCTACAATGAGCCTTCCCCGGCTTATTTTGATTCGTCATGCGCGTACTGCTCGTAGAAGACGACGACATGATCGGCGACAGCGTGCGCAAGGGTTTGCGCCACGACGGCTTTGCCATCGATTGGGTGCGCGACGGCGAGGCCGCACTGCATGCCGTGACGGCGCCCGGCGCCGCCTCGAGTGCCTCTGGCCCGGAAGTGGGCGCTTCCATGTTCGACCTGATGTTGCTCGACCTCGGCCTGCCCAAACGCGATGGGCTCGATGTGGTGCGTGAGTTGCGCCAGCGCGGCATTGCCATTCCCATCCTGATCCTCACCGCACGCGACGCGGTCGCTGACCGAGTGGCCGGCTTGAATGCGGGTGCGGACGACTACCTCGTCAAACCGTTCGACCTGCAGGAACTGGCCGCACGCATGCATGCGCTGCTGCGCCGGCAGGGCGGTCGGGCCGACCCGCTCTTGCGCCACGGCGACGTGCTGCTCAACCCGGTCACGCGGGAGGTGCTGCGCGCCGGTGTGCCGGTCAAGCTGTCGGGGCGCGAGTTTGCGGTGTTGCATGCGCTGCTGGCGCGGCCGGGCAAGGTGTGGTCGATCGCGCAGTTGCAGGACAACCTCTACGGCTGGGGCGAAGAGGTCGGCAGCAATACGGTGGAGGTCTACATCCATGCGCTGCGCAAGAAGCTCGGCAGCCACTTCATCCAGAACATCCGCGGCGTGGGGTATGTGATCCCGCGAGAGATGCCCACGCCGCCTGCGGAACCTGCCGACCACAAAGACCACCAATAGCCCATGCAATCCATTCGCAAAACATTGCTCTGGTGGCTGGCTGGCGGTTTGCTGGCCGGCATCGTCGTCGCCACGGGGCTGATCTACGCGCAGGCGCGCCAGGAAGCCAACGCGCTGTTCGACTATCAGATGCAGCAAGTGGCCGCCGCGCTGCCCAGCCAGTGGATCGACCCGCCGCCGCCCGCGCTGGCGGGTATCGCGCGTGATGACGATGTCGTGATCCGCATCTGGGACGGCACGGGCCGCAGCCTCTATCTTTCGCACGCGCGGCCGAATTTGCCGGAGCAGGTGGAACTGGGCTTTTCCGATGCCAATACGCCCGAAGGGCCGTGGCGCGTGTACAGCGTCGCCTTTGGGCCTGCCGTGGTGCAGATCGCGCAGCCGTACAGCGCACGGCACGCGGTCGCGGCGCGCATGGCACTGCGCACGGTGGCGCCGCTGTTGATTCTGCTGCCGTTGCTCGGCTGGATCGTGTGGCTGGCGGTCGGGCGCGGGTTGGCACCGCTGGGCTCGGTAGCCAACCAGGTGCAGGCGCGCGATGCGGCCGCGTTGTCGCCACTGCCCACGCAAGGCCTGCCTGATGAAATCCGCCCGCTCACCAACGCGTTGAATGATCTGCTGGCGCGTCTCGGTACTGCGCTTGCGCATCAGCGTGCATTTGTCGCCGATGCCGCGCATGCGCTGCGCACGCCGCTGGCTGCGCTCAAGCTGCAGTTGCAGGTGGCCGATCGCGCGCAAGACGAAGAGGAACGCCGCGCCGCGCATGCCGATCTGCATCGCGGTGTGGAGCGCATGATTCGTCTAGTTGGCCAGTTGCTGACGCTCGCGCGGCAGGAACCCGGCGCCGCCGATACGCAACGCGCGCCGGTTGCCCTGGATGCGGTGGCGGCCGAGGTGGTGGCGGAGTTGTCCCCGGCGGCCGTCCACAAGGGCATCGACCTTGGCGTCGACATGGCATCGCAGCCCGCGTCTGTTTTGGGCAATGCGGATGCGTTGCGCGTGCTGCTGGTCAACCTCGTCGATAACGCGCTGTGCTATTGCCCGCGCGGTGCGCGCGTGGATGTCTCGACCGGCCACACGCCGGACGGTGGTGTGCAACTGGTGGTGGAGGACAACGGCCCCGGCATCCCGGAGGAAGAGCGCGAGCGCGTGCTCGACCGCTTCTATCGCCCCACCCAGGCGCCGACCGGCGGCAGCGGCCTGGGCCTGGCCATCGTGCGCGAGATTGCGCAGGCGCACGACGCCACGCTGGCATTGGAGGCGCATGAAGGTGGTGGGCTGCGTGTGGTGCTGCGCTTTCCGTTCAGGGCGGGCACCTGATGTGACACCTCAGGCAACCCGAAACACTTTGTTTCGTGTGATGCCCGAGGCTTTAAGTCTCGTTTAAGTCTGCGTGCCTACGATGCTTGCAACCGATGGGCACGACAGGCAACCCGCCAGCCGTGGCCCTCGGTTCAGCATGAGAGGACACGACAATGACACGCCAAACCCTGGCACGCAGCGCGGCCGGCCTGGCTGCGGTGATCGCGGTTGCGGGCGGCTATGCCTATCTGCAGAAAGACATGATTTCGCGTGCGGTGGCCGCCCCCGTGGCGCCGGTGATGGCGTCTGCTGCGGCGTCTGCCACGGCCACGCCGCCGGTGGCCGTCGCCGCCCCGATGGATTTCTCCGGCATTGTCGAGCGCTACGGCCCGGCGGTGGTCAACATCAGCACCACCGCGCATGCGCAGCGCACCAGCATGCAAGGGCTGCCGCCCGGCATGAGCCCGGATGATCCGTTTGCCGAATTCTTCAAGCGCTTCATGCCGCAAATGCCGCAGCAGCGCGGCGACCAGATCGTGCGCGGGCTGGGCTCGGGCTTTATCGTCTCGGCCGATGGGCTGATCCTCACCAACGCACACGTGGTCGACGGGGCGCAGGAGGTCAACGTCAAGCTGACCGATCGCCGCGAGTTCAAGGCCAAGGTGCTCGGCGTGGACAAGCAATCGGACATTGCCGTGCTGCGCATCTCGGCCAAGAACCTGCCCGTGGTGCAGATCGGGAGCCCCGCCAACACCAAGGTGGGCGAGCCGGTGGTGGCGATTGGCTCGCCGTACGGTTTCGAGAACACTGTGACGGCAGGCATCGTGAGCGCCAAGTCGCGCGCGCTGCCGGACGACACCTACGTGCCGTTCATCCAGACCGACGTGGCCGTGAACCCCGGCAACTCGGGCGGCCCGCTGTTCAATCAGCGGGGTGAAGTCATCGGCATCAACTCGCAGATCTACAGCCAGACTGGCGGCTACCAAGGCCTGTCGTTTGCCATTCCGATCGACGTGGCGATGAAGGTGGAGCAACAGCTCGTTACCACCGGCAAGGTCACGCGCGGTCGCCTTGGCATTGCGGTGCAGGAGGTCAATCAGTCGCTGGCAGATTCGTTCAATCTGCCCAAACCCGAGGGCGCGCTGGTCAACTCGGTGGAGCCGGACGGCCCCGCCGCCAAGGCCGGCCTGCAACCCGGTGACGTGATTCTGCAGATCAACGGCGCGCGCATTGACCGCTCGGGCGATCTGCCGGAACAGGTGGCCGACATCAAACCGGGCAGCACGGTGCCGCTGCAGATCATCCGCCAGGGCAAGCCGACCACGTTGACGGTCACCATCGGCGCGGCCAAGGATACGAAGGTGGCAGCCAATGAAAAGGCCGCGCCCGATCAGGGTCGCCTGGGTTTGGCCGTGCGCCCGCTGCAACCGGAAGAAAAGCGCCAGAGCGGCCTGCCGGGTGGCCTGGTGGTGATGGAGGCGAGCGGCCCGTCGGCCAAGGTCGGCATCCAGCCGGGCGATGTGATCCTGTCGCTCAACGGCACACCGGTGTCGTCGGCACAGGAGCTGCGCACGCTGGTCGAACGTGCCGGCAAGCATGTCGCCCTGCTGGTGCAGCGGGATGATACGAAGATCTTCGTGCCGGTGGACCTGGGCTGACATCCGCCCCTGACGGGCTACTTCGACGCGCCTTGCTGGGGCGACGGGTTCAACGGCAGGCGCCAGAGGTCGTACCGCTCTTCGCCTGCCTTGACCGCGCCCGCAAAGTGCAGGTTCAGCCGGCTGGAGGTCACCACCAGGGCGCCGTCGGGAGCGATCGTCGGCGTGTCCGGCCAGGAAATGCCGTCATCCGCCGCTACCAGCGTCATCGCCTTTGTGGCGGGGTCGTACCGGACGATGCCGTTGCGCGTCACGTCGGTGATGTACAGCCGGCCGTCGGCGTCGGTGACAATGCCGTCCGTGTTGCCGCCCACGTCGCCAATGCTGTGCACGGCGGCGGCGACCTCCGCGCGATTGGCCTTCGGGTTGCGCAGCACGTGCGTGGCAATCGCATGCGCGTGCTGGCCCGTGGTGACAGTCCAATACAGCGTGCGCGCGTCTGGCGACAGCGCAATGCCATTGATGCCCAGCACGAGCGGCTTGCCCGGCCAGACTTCTGTACCGTGCGACATGACCTTGGCGCCCGGTTCCGACAACAGGCTCGGATGCCGATCGAGCAAGCGGCGCGCGCGGCCCGATGTGAAATCCACAACAATCAACCCTGCCTGATTGGCTGGCGCGCTGCGCAGGCCGCTGTCCGACACATAGGCCACCTTGCGGGCTTCATCGACCACGATGTCATTGAGGAAGCTGCCCTTGCGGTCTGCCACGGCATCCAGGCCGATACGCTTGACCAGCCGGCCGGTATCGAGCGCATACACCATGATCTTCTGCGCGCCTTCGGGGGCCTCGCTCTCGCCCGCCACAAAGCCTTGATCGAGTGCCCACAGCCAACCGTTGCGCCGGTCGATGTAGAAGCCGAGCACGTTGCGAAGGTGCTGATCCGGCGCACCGGCCACGGCATTGTCTTGCGTTGACGGAAACGCCGTCAGCCGCGCCGGCCCGGAGGTCGTGCGTGTGTCCAGCACGCTCAACGTGGCAGGCGCATCCGCAGACAGCACCCGGGGCGTGCTGACAAACGCCCGGCCTTGCAGGTCGAAGTGGATGCCGACAATCGGCGCGTTGACCGAACTCGCATCGGCCGCGACGTTGCCGCCCTCGTTGGCGGGTGCCCAGGTCACGCCTGTATAGCTGCGCCAGTGCTCGAGCGATGCGCGCTCGGACGGTTGCGTGGGTTGCACTGCCATGGCGGACGTGCTGTATGCGGCTGCCAGCAGCGCGGCAGCCAGGGTAAGGCGATGGCGATTCATCATCGTGATCCAAAAATGGGGAGGGATCGCTGCAAAAGCAGCGCCTTGAAGGTGGTGTGACACCAGGGCCGGCTTGCGGGAGAGGGCTTACGCGCTGACCGGGTGGCCGAGCAGCAAGTCACGCATGGCTGCCCCCACGCCCGTCGCAGACTGCGGGTTCTGGCCGGTGACGAGGCGCCCGTCCACGACAACGTTGGCGGTCCAGTCCGGCGCGGGGTGATGCGTTGCCCCGCGCTGCACCAGCGTGCTGGCGAGCAGGAACGGCACCACCTGGTCCAGTTGAACCGCGCGCTCTTCGCTGTCCGTAAAGGCGCTGACGTCTTTGCCCGCCACGAGGTAGGCACCATCGCTGAGCTTGACGTTGACCAGTGCCGCGGGGCCGTGGCAAACGGCACCCACTACACCACCCGCCTCGTAGATCGCGCGCGTGACGTGCGATACGGCGGCGCTGTCCGGGAAGTCCCACATCGTGCCATGGCCGCCGGCAAAGAAGATGGCCGAATACCGGCTCGGGTCGATATCGCCCAGGCGTTGCGTCTGGCGGACGGCGTTGCGGAAGGTCGTGTCGTTCCAGTAGCGGGCGTTGACGGCATCGTTCAAGTCCAGGCCATCCACCGGCGGCTCCCCGCCTTGGATCGAAGCAAACTCCACTGCAATGCCGGCGGCCTCCAGCTCCGCCAGCGGGTGTGTGACCTCGCCCAGGTAATAGCCGGTCGGCTTGCCCGTGCTTCCCTTGGTTCCGTGGCTGGTCAGCACGAACAGAACGGGTTGGATGGCGGGGTGGGTGTTGGTGTGCATGGTTTCAGTCCTTTCTGGTGGGGGTTGCATTGGTGTGACGACACTGTATTGATGGCTCAAGTGGCGATAAACTGCCGATCCAGACAATCATTTGTTCTTGAAGCGACAAAATGAGCCGGAAGTTTGATTACCTGGGCGATGTCGAAGCATTTCTGGCGGTGGCCGAGCACGGCTCGTTTACGGCGGGGGCGGTGGCGCTGTCGACCACGCCCTCGGTGCTCAGCCGTGCCGTCACCCGGCTGGAGGCGCGCCTGGACAACCAATTGCTGCGCCGGACCACGCGCCGGATCGGGTTGACCGATGCGGGCCGGCTGTATCTAGAGCAGGCGCGCGCCGCCTTTACGCTGCTCGACGAGGCTGAGCGCGAGGCCCAGGGGGAAGAGGGCGAACTCAAGGGGCGTGTGCGGCTGAGCGTGCCCACTACGTACGGCCACTACCGTCTGCCGCCGTTGCTGGCCCGGTTTGCGCAGTCGCACCCCAGTGTTCGTGTTGAGCTGAACATCACGAACAGAAACGTCGATCTGGTGGCCGAAGGGTTTGACCTGGCCATCCGGCTTGGGCATCTGCCCGACAGCGGATTGGTGGCGCGCAAGCTGGAAGATGCGGCGTTGTGTTTGGTGGCTTCGCCCGATTACCTGCAGCGCTCAGGTTGGCCCAAAAGATTGGACGACCTCCACCAACACATCTGTCTGCCGTTCGTGATGCCGAGTACCGGCCGGATGGTGCCGTGGGTGTTTAAGGAGGAAGAGCGGGATGTCGAATGGCTGCCGCCTTCCACCATTCAGGTTTCAGGCGATGTGTTGGGCGTGGTATCCCTGGCCGCGCAGGGCGTGGGCATCTGCCAAAGCTATGACTTCATCGTCCGCCGACAGCTTGAGCAGGGCAGCCTCGTTGAACTGTTGCCGGCACTACGTGGCCGGACACGCCCCTTCTCGGTTGTCTACGCACCGCATCGCAGACAATCCGCCGCGACACGAGCGTTGATCGATGTGCTGACATCGAGCGAACATCATCGCAGCGCGTGAATCGATGCGCGGCCGGCGCCCACGCGGGGGCTCAGCGTTTGACGCAGAGCCGTGCGGTAGCGCGGTCCAGGGCGATGCGGTGCAGCGTGTCGAGCGCCTTCTCGCGTGCGACGGTTTCGATGTCGCGCGCCACCTGCGTCGGGCAATCCGCGCCGTTGCGGGCGGGGCCGGCGTCATGCAAGGTCTGCAGAATCGCCTTCTGCAAAGTATCCAGGCGCGGCCGGATGACGTCCGGCAGGCTCTGGCGCGGCGCGGTTGGCGCGGCACCGGCGCGGCGCCAGTCATTGAGCAGGGCGTATTGCACTTCCTTGTTGGCTTCGATCTGATCGGCAAACACGTCTGCCGCATCCGGCGCCACCAAGCCGTAAGTGGGCGCCATGGCCGAGACGTTGGCAATGACCTTGGCTTCGCGCTCCGGGTCATAGACCGATTGGCTGGTGTCCCACTTGCTCAGCGCAACCTGATCGGCGGTGACGAGGCGGTCGGCCAGATGCCGAAGCAGGGGAGCAAAGGCGCCTTCCTGGGCACCGGCCTGGGTCGCACACCCGGCCATGAGCCAACCGGCACAGAGGAGTGCGGCCGCCGGGCGGGCCATGGAGCGCTTGAGAACGGGCGTCATGCTGAATGTCCTGTCACGAAGAGTCGCCATGATACCGAAGCGGGGCGCGCTCCGGCCGCGATGCGGTGCTACAAGTGCGCGCCGGCATTGCGTTTGCACGTGCCGTTCGCCTTAAACCCAGGTATCATGCGGGCTACGCGCCAACCGTGTCTGCAAAGCCAGACGTGGCGCAAGCTTTGAGCGTACGACAATGGATTTCAACCCCGATCTGGAAGGTTTGCCGCTGTTCGCCAAACCCGCATTCGGCTGGGAGGATTCGGTGTCGGCATCGCCAGCCGAAATACCCCCCGCCAAACCCCGCCGCCCGCGCCAATGGCGCGGTCCCATCACCCACTGGGAACGCGGCTACCGCTCCCACTATTACCGCGACAAGCGCGGCAAGAAGCTCGGCGAAATCCACCTCAGCCCGCGCGGCGAGGCGCCGCTTCTCTACCGCTGGCTGGCCGGCACGCTGTCGGGCATCGAAGGCTCGCTCTCGCACGCGCGCATACGGGTGGAAGAGGCGATCGGGTTTGGGATGCGGCAGATGGCGTTGTTCTGACGCGGCCAGGCGTCGCCAGGGTAGACCTCAGTCGAATGCGCGCCAGCATTCCAGCCCAGGAGTTCCGCTTTGACAGCCATCCCCGATACCCTGTTGTGCCTGTGTGGCCGCGTGCAATTGCGCATTGCCGGTGCGCCGGCCGCCCGCGCCAATTGCCACTGCAACGCCTGCCGCGATTTCTATGGCACCCCGATGCTTTCCGCCACCGCGTGGGATCCGGCCCAAGTCACCGTTGAACGTGGCGCGGACGATCTCGTAGTGTTTCAACATCCTGCGCGCCAGCTCAAGCGCCATTTCTGCCGCCACTGCGGCGAGACACTCTTCGGCAACAACCGGCTCGGTATGGCGGTGATCCCCAACAGCCTGTTTGCGCGCGCCGCACAGAACGCGCTGCCCGACATGTTGGCCCCGACCATGCACCTGTTCTACCGACACCGCGTGGTGGACGTGGCCGATGCGTTGCCAAAGTATCTCGACGGGTGGGACGGACCCCTACACGAAGCGACCTGATCACCGCGATTCGGGCACGGCCGATGCGTCAACCTGGGGTTCACCACGAAGAGGAGAACCCCATGCCGACCATCGTTCGCATCTTTACCGACCACGCCGCGGCCGAGGCGGCCCGCCAAGCAGTGCTGAACACCGGCCTCACGCTGGAGCGTGTGGCGCTGTCGCATCAGGCCGACGAAGCAGGCGCCGTGTGCGGCAACTTCCTCTGCGGCGACTACGAACCCGGCGGCGAGATCGCCGAAACCTACGAACGCAAGTTCCAGAATGTCGTGATCGGCGGCCGCTTCCTGCTGACCATCGACGCGGAGCCTGCGCAGGTGGACGCGGCCGAGGCGGCATTGCAGGCAACCGGCGGACACGCTGTCGATGATCTTGGCCCCAAGCCCTGAATCTGTGTGGCGGCTCTAGAATGCAGGCACCGCCTCTATCGCCTCAGCGCACAAACGCACCATGTCCATCGACTCGACCCTGCCGACATTGCGTTCGGCCCTCGCGCCCACGGGTGCGCTGCGCGCTTCCATCAACACGGGCAACCCGATCCTCGCGAAGCTGGATGCGCAGGGGCAGGCGGTGGGTGTGTCGGTGGACTTGGCCCACGCGCTGGCCGAGCGCCTGGGCGTGGCGTTGAAACTGGTCGTAGTGGATGCGGCCGGCAAGTCGGTCGACGTGGTGTCGCAGGAGCAGGCCGACATCGGCTTCTTCGCCATCGACCCGCGCCGCGCGGCCAGCATCTCGTTCACCGAACCCTACGTTCTGATTGAGGGCTACTACCTCGTGCGCAATGACTCGCCTATCCGCACCAATGCCGATGTAGACCGCGCGGGCAATCGCGTGGTGGTCGGCAAGGGCAGCGCGTACGACCTGTATCTCACGCGCGAATTGCAACATGCGGAGATCGTGCGGGCGCCCACCTCGCCCACGGTGGTACAGACCTTCATCGACACGCACAGTGAGGTGGCGGCCGGCGTCAAGCAACAGCTCGAAGCCGATGCCGCCAACGTACCGGGCCTGCGCTTGCTGGATGAACGCTTCATGGTGATCCGTCAGGCGATGGGTGTGCCGACCAGCCGGGGTGCGCAGGCCGCGGCGTATGTCGCCGGATTTGTGGAAGACATGAAGGCATCGGGCTTTGTTGCGCAGGCGCTCCAACGACATGGGGTAACGGGAGTCACGGTCGCACCGGCAACGAAGCATCCGGGCGCGATTGTTTCGCAGCTTTCTGGTCACGCCTGAACGCAAGCACGCCTCGTTCATGACCTCTCGCCGCAACAAGACCATGCTTTCGGGCATGCTCGGCCGCTTTGTTCAGGAGTACGGGCGCAAGAGCCAGAAGGGTGTTGAGCCAAACGACCGACACTATGACCGCAAGGTCGAACTGCTGATGAAGCGGCTTCCTGCTGAAGAGCTGTCCGAGTTGTTGTCGGAGTCGACACCGGATCGTCCTCCCATATCACGGCTGGAGTTGGAAGCGCTCTTGGCGAATGAACTCGAACACTGCACTGGGGCGCAGCGCGAGTTTTTTGCTCTCCACAGCGTGGCGCCTCATGCCGTGCCGATCCGGCGCTTGAATGCGATCGATGAGGTCTACGTGGTCGCGGTGTTTGGCGCCGATGTTCTCTACTACGAGGATGTGGAGGAGGGTTTCGAGCTTGCGCAGCTGGATGCGGAAGGCATGATTCCCGAGCATCGGTGCAATCAGTTCGATCTTGCACAGGCGCTTGCCCAACTTGAGTACGCAAAGTAGCCAAGTTGGCGCCGTGCCCCACCACCCGGTGATGTCCCCCACCCACCGCTTTCCGTAGAATCCCCGCCACAGAAGACTTTGCGGGAGTCCCCATGCTGGATCCAGGCGTCGCCATTGCTACGTCGGCGCTGATGAGCTTTGTACTCCTGGGGCTGCTCGGTTCGTTGCTGCGCTCCGGCAAGGCCGGCATTGCGGAGTGGTTTGGCGCCAACCTGGCGGTGGTGCTGGCGCTGCCCATGATCCTGCTGCGCGGGTCGATTCCCGATGCGCTGTCTGTCGTTGTTGCGAACGTGTTGCTGGCATTGGGTGGGGCGGCTTATTACGTGGGCTGCGCGCGTTTTCTTGGGCGACGGTCGCACTGGCCGCTCCTGTTGACAGGTGTGGCGGCGGTTGGGGCGGCAGTGATCTACTGGCGCTACGTTGTCGACAGTATTCCCATGCGCGTGTTTGCCACCACGCTGTTTTCAGCCGCGTTCTGTACGGCGCTCGCCTGGATGTTGATGCGGCACGCGCCCGCTGGCCGACCGACCTATCCGTATCGCGTGACCGCCGGCATTGCGTTGACGTTCGGCGCCTGCCAACTCACGCGCGGCCTCTACTTCTTGACCCTGGGCACCGCGTCCAATCCCACCATGTTCGCCACGCCGATCAGTGTGCTGCTGCTGGTGGTGGCCGCGGCCATCATGCCCATCCTGTCGATGTCGGCGATGTTGATGGTGCACGACGCGCTGCTGGCCGATGCGCGCGACGCCGCCAACCGCGATTTCCTGACCGGTGCGCTATCACGACAGGGTTTCGAGGCGCTGGCGCGACGCCATGTGGCGCGCATGCAGGTACAGGCTCGGCCGCTGTCGTTGCTGCTTCTGGATCTGGACTATTTCAAACGCATCAACGACACGCTCGGCCATGCCGGTGGTGACGCCGTGCTGCGCGCGTTTGTGCAGATGGCGCATATGCAGCTGCGGCCGACGGACGTCCTGGGCCGAATCGGCGGCGAAGAGTTTGCACTGCTGCTGCCCGACACCAGCCTGCAAGACGCCGTGCCCATTGCGGAGCGGTTGCGCAAGGCCGCCGCCGCGCAAGTGGTGGCGGTGGGGACGGGCGCGGAGGCCTGCCGCTACAGCTTCAGCGGCGGGGTTGCCGCGTGGCAGCCGGGTGAAACGTATGACCGCCTGAGCGCCCGTGCCGACCACGCGTTGTACGACGCCAAGAATTTGGGGCGTGATCGCGTTAGCGTTGCTGCGAGCGCTTAGCGCTTACACGGTCAGCAGGTCGCGCGGATGCTCGAGCAGCGGCGTGCCGGTGTGCCGCTGCAACGCATCCGGCGCGGTATAGCCCCAAGCGACGCCACGAAAAGCGATACCTGCCGCGCGAGCGGCATCGGCGTCGCGCATCTCATCGCCCACATACAAGACCTCTTCTTTGGAGATGCCAGTCGCCGCCACGAGCGATGACAGCTTGCGCGCCTTGCCGAACACGGAAATGCCGCAATAGAACGGGTCGATGAGTCGGGCGGTTGGGCCCAGCACCGCACGCACCGTGTCTTCTGCGTTGGACGTGGCGATGGCTAGGCGTACGCCGCGAGCGGCGAGCGTCTCCAGCGTTTGCGCCACGTCGGCAAACAGCGTGGTCTGGGCAATGCGGCCGCGCATCCGCTGCCGCATGTCGAGCGTGATGGCCGGCGCCTTCCATAGGGGAACGCCCAACATGCGCATCACGCCGCGTGCCGAAGTGCCGCGCGCTTGCTCTAACTCCGCGCCCGCGAGCGTGCGGAAGCCGTGCTTGGCCGACGCGGCATTCAGCGCGTCGATGAAGAGGTCAAACGAATCGGCAAGGGTGCCGTCGAAATCGAATGCGATGAGGCGATAGGGCATGGTGTATCTGGTATGCATCCGGCGGTGGCCGGGGCGCCGATTCTATCCACGGTCATTGCTCTGGCGAAACGGGGTGGGCGTCTGCCGTCAGCCAATTGAAACGTCGGAAACGTAAGGCACGCACAATGCGCTCGGCGTAGCATCCTCTTCCCCAATTTCGAGAGGAGTGCCCGCGCCATGTCAAAGACCCAGTACTACGCTGCCACCAGCCTCGACGGTTATATCGCCACGCACGACCATTCGCTGGATTGGTTGATGCAGTTCGGCTCGCTCGAAGGTACGAGCTACGACGGTTTCATCCGCGATGTTGGAGCGCTGGCGATGGGCGCATCCACCTACCTGTGGTTGTTGCGCGAGCTTGTGCGCCCAAGCGGAGCGGACCCGCAGCCGTGGCCGTATACGCAGCCGGCGTGGGTGTTTACTTCACGCGAGTTGCCCACGGTGGAAGGTGCAGACATTCGCTTCGTACAGGGGGATGTCGCGCCGGTGCATCGGGAGATGCTTGCCGCAGCCGATGGCCGCAACGTATGGATCGTCGGTGGTGGCGAGCTGGCCGGTCAGTTTCTCGATCGTGGCTTGCTCGATGAACTGATCGTGCAGGTGATGCCCGTCGTGTTGGGCACAGGTCTGCCGCTGCTGCCGCGCACGATCGTCACGCCGCCGTTGAAGCTGACTTCTGCGGTGCCGTACAAGAACACGTTCGTCGAAATGCGGTACGACGTTGTGCGCGGGTAGTGCCGGCCGCCACGTAAAATCGCCACACCAAAACAACACCCGGGGGTTGAATTGATACGTAAAGGGATCGCGATTGTGGTTGGCGTCATGCTGTCGACGTCTGCGCTGGCGGATAGCCGCGAAGAAAAAGTGCAGAAGCTGATGGAGGCACAAGGACTGGTCAAGACGTTCGATCAGGCGTTGGCAAGCAGTCGTGAATACGGCCGCAAGCAGGCCAACGAAATGATGGCGCAGATGCTCAGTGGTCTGAACCCGGATGAGACTTTTCGCAAGCGCTTTCAAGAGGCGATGGAGTTGTTCATGAACGACCTGCAACCGCCTTGGAACGCGCAGGAAATCGTCCAGACGTGGGGGCAGGTGTTTGGTGCAAAGTTCACCGATGAGGAGCTGGATCAGTTGATCGCGTTCTATTCATCGTCGCTCGGCCAGAAGGAGGTGGCGGCGTCGCGCGATGCCATGCCTGTGTTTTCTAGGCTTTTCCAAGATCGCTATAAGCCGATTCAGGAACGGGCAATCTCGAAATTTATTGACCGCGCGAAATTGATTGCGCAGGAATGTCGCTGCGATCGCTAGCGTCAGGTGCGAGCCGCTGCCTCTGATTCTTCGCAGCGGCTCTCACGCCCCGAGGTCATACGGCCGCGTCATGATCTCCAGAAAATGCCCATCCGGATCATCGAAGTACAGCCCGCGCCCGCCGTTGTGCGCGTAGGTTTCTCCCTCGCGTCTCTTTGCAGGGTCGGCCCAGTAGGTCAGCCCTTTCGCCTGGATGCGTGCGAACGCACGGTCAAATTCAGCATCGCTGATGAGGAAGGCGTAGTGCTGCTTGGCGATCGGTTTGTCGCTGTCAAAGAAATCGAGCGACACGCTGTTCGAGAGCGGCACAACCAGCATCTGGCCGAATGGAATCGGCTCGGGCAGGTCAAGGATGTCGCGCAGGAAGCGTGTGGACTTCTGCTTGTCGCGGCACCAGACGATGGTGTGGTTCAACTCGATGGGCATGGGCGTGCCTCCACGGCGGTGTTGCTTCAACGATAGACCACGCCCGGGCGCGCGCAAGGTGCGTCGCGCCAGCAAGTTACCTGCCTGCAAAGCCTGATAGGGCGCCGGTTCTGGCGCGGCGGCACGGTGTGGTTTTGCGCAAAACCTGTCGGCTTGACAACGCTGTCGGCGTCTCCTTTTCTGGACTGGCTTTCGGTCCACCAGGCAGGAGACAACGATGCATCGACAGACTCACTTTTTCATTCGGCGCCGCGCGGCACACTTGGCGGCATGGTTGACACTGGGGTTCGCGGCTTCTTCCGCGCTGGCGGATGTCGGTGTCGGTGCTGCATTGCCGCCATCGCCCGACAAGCTTTACGGCGACCTGTTTGTCGCCGTGCAGACCGCGCAGGTGTATCCGGATCAGAAGACCTTTGTCGATGCGGTGCCCAAGGCCACGCCCGCTGTCATCGTGCAGGCGTACCAGGCACAGAAAAACGTGCCGGGCTTCTCGCTCAAGGCGTTTGTCGACCAATACTTCACGCCGCCGGTCGATACGCCTGTCACGCCGCCTGCGGGGCAGACGTTGCGTGCGCATATCGACTGGCTGTGGCCGGCGCTCACGCGCACCACGACGACAGCACCCAACAACAGCTCACTCGTTCCATTGCCGAAGCCGTACGTGGTGCCCGGCGGGCGCTTTCGCGAGGGCTACTACTGGGACACCTATTTCACCATGCTCGGCCTGCAGGAGGCCGGCCGCGAAGACCTGGTCGACAACATGCTCGACAACTTCGCCTATGCCATCGACCAGTTTGGGCATATCCCCAACGGCAATCGCACGTACTACCTGAGCCGATCGCAGCCACCGTTCTTCGCGTTGATGGTGGAGCTTGCCGCGCAGCAGGAGGGTGACGCCGCGCTCAAGCGCTACCTGCCGCAACTGCGCAAGGAATATGCGTACTGGATGCGCGGTGCGGCCACCACGCCCGCCGGGCAGGCGAGCAGCAACGTCGTCGTGATGCGGGATGGCACTGTGCTCAATCGCTACTGGGATGACCAAGACACGCCGCGCCCCGAGTCCTATCTGCAAGACGTGACCACCGCGCAGCAAACACCTGGCCGCCCCGCCAACGAGGTGTGGCGCGACCTGCGTGCGGCAGCCGAGAGCGGCTGGGATTTCAGCTCGCGCTGGTTTGGCGACAACGCTACGTTGGCCACCATCCGCACCACGTCCATCGTGCCGGTTGACCTGAACAGCCTGATGTTCCAGCTCGAGAAGACCATCGCGCGCGGCTGCACGGCGGCGCGGGATTTTGCCTGCACGGTGGAATATTCCGTACGTGCCGGCAAACGCGCTATCGCCATCGAGCGCTACCTGTGGCACCCCGCCGGCTACTACGCCGACTACGACTGGCAGCTCGGCCGCATCCGCGACAACAAGTCCGCCGCGATGACGTATCCGCTGTTCGTCGGTGCCGCGCGGCCGGACCGTGCCTGGAAGACCTTGCAATGGACGCAGCAAGCGCTGCTGCAGGTGGGTGGATTGTCGACCACCACCTTCAAGACCGGCCAGCAGTGGGATGCTCCTAACGGCTGGGCACCGCTGCAATGGATTGCGTTGCGAGGCGCGCAGAAATACGGCTGGCAACCGCTCGCGCAGGCAATTGGCGAGCGCTTTCTCGGCAGCGTCGAGCAGCTCTATGCCAGCCAGCAGAAGCTCGTCGAGAAATACATCGTCGATGGAACCGGCACCGGTGGCGGCGGTGGCGAGTATCCGCTGCAGGATGGTTTTGGCTGGACCAACGGCGTCACGCTCAAGCTGCTGGATGTGTACGGTCGCGGGCAGTAAGCTGGTGGCCTCATCCGCCCCAGCGAGCCCCGTGCATGCCCATTGAACTTGACCGCGACGTCCGCGAAGAGGCTGTTCAATCCATCCAGCGCTATTTCAGCGAGCACATGGACGAGCGCATCGGCAACATCCAGGCCGGTGCGCTGCTGAGCTTCTTTCTGGAGGAGATCGGCCCCGTGGTCTACAACCTCGCCGTGCAACAGGTGCAGGAACGCCTGCACATGCGCGTGGCGGAGCTGGACTACGAGTGCCACCAGGAGCCCTTCGAATACTGGAAGAAATTCGACAAGCGCCGATAGTTCCCGGCTACCATGCGCGGATTCCACTGCTGGGGCCGCTTCGCTTCCATGTCTTCCTTGCGCGCATTCTTCAGCACCGCCTTCCGCTGGCAGCGAGGCCGCCAGGGCACGGGCTACGACAAGATGCTGCTGGCCACCGCGCTGTGGCCCATCCCGTTCGACACCTATCTGATCCGCTATCCGGACGGTTCGGAGATCCCGCCGCATACTGACCCGGTCTCCAACGGCCGGCACTATCGGCTGAACATCGTACTGAAGTCGCCGCGCGCGGGCGGTGAGTTTATTTGCGCGAACCCGATCTTCCAGACGCGGCGCATCAAGCTGTTCCGGCCCGATGCGTGCGAGCACAGCGTGACGCGTGTGGTGGGCGGCAGCCGGTATGTGTTGTCGGTGGGGTGGGTGTTGGGGCGAGGCCGCACCTAGGTTTGCGGCGCATTTGCGTTGCCAAACCTACGGATTGCCCGCCTTAGCGCGCTGCGCCTGCAGGTAACGCAGTTCCGAGGCGGCGCGTGTGTCGTTGGCGTCCAGCTCCAGGCACTTTCGATACAACGCCTCCGCCTCGTCCAGCCGGTTCTGCTCGACATACACGTAGGCCAGACCGCGCCAGGCGCGTGCGAGCTCTGTGTTCTTGATGTTCGGCGCTGAGAATTCGCGTGCGTCGCGTTCGGCGGTTTCGAAGCTGGTGATCGCCATGGGCCAGTTCTTCTCGCGCTGATAGACGCCGCCCATCTCCGTGCGGAATTGCGCGTTGTGCGGCGACATGTCGATGGCCCGTTGCAGGGTCACCTTGGCTTCGTCCATGCGGTTCAGTTCGATCATGGCGTAGGCCTTGAGATAGTAGGCATAGGCCCAGTTGGACGACACAATTTTTGCGCTCGTCTTGGCATTGGCGGCTTCCAGTAGATACATCAGCGCTTCCGGCTGGGTGCGTGCGCTATAAAGCCGGCCTGTTTCGTTGCGGTAAGCGCTTTCGTAGAAGCCCGTGACTTTGTCGAATGTGTCGATGGCCTCCGCGGGCCTGTGGGCTTTCGCGAGCTGTGCCCCCTCTTGCACGAGCTGCGCGTTGCGAGCGTCGTCCGGGTTGATGGATGATGGGTTTTGCGCCCACACAGACAGGCTGGCGAGTAGCGCGGCAACGACAACAAACACACGCAGAGACGGCATGGAAACCCCTGATCAAAAGTTCGAGCGACGGTAGCAGAACGGTTTGACGGCCGGTGGATCGGGAAGAGGGGTATGTCGGCCACCTGCAACGGGTGGCCGCTTTGCTAACGATGGAGCGTCGCCTGTAGCGCGGTCAGCAGATCGCCACCAGACCAGTTCGGGCGCGTAGAGGCCGCTTCGGCGGCATGCACCAGCGCACACAATTGCGCGTTGATTGGCGCGCGCAGGCCGAGCCGTTCCGCCAATTGCACCACCTCGCCGTTGATCCAGTCGACCTCGGTGGTGCGGCCGGCAGCCAGATCGTCGGACATGGACGAGCGCGCGAGCGGATCGATGGCGAGCATCTTGCCGCCCAACCGCGCAAACACCGCATCGGGTGTGGTCAACAGATGCGGAATCCACGCGGGCGGCACGGGCGTCAGTTTGGCGGGCCGGATGCCTGCGCGCGCCAACAACCGCAGTGCTTCGCGTTGTGCGAGCGCGAGGCAGCGCCGGTAGGCGCGCTGCGACAGCTCTTCCTTCAGCGGCCGATTGGCCAGTGCGTTGATGGCGTTGTTCAGGTTGAGCAGCAGCTTGGCCCATTGCGCGGCTGCCATGTCGGTACGCTGCATGAGCGGTAGTCCGGCACGACGGAACGGGTCGAGAAACGGTTGCAGTGCCGACGATGCTGCCACCTCCAGTTCCCCGCCCGTACCTTGATGGAAGGTGCCGGGCCTGGGCTGCATGACATTGAACGGCACCATGCCGGCCAGTACGGTTTGATTGGGAAGGGCGGCGCGCAGCGCGTCAGCATTGTGCAGGCCGTTCTGGAAGCTGATGACGGTTGTGCCGGCACGCAGGATGGGCGCGAGCTCTTCTGCGATGGCTTGGGTGGCGGCGGATTTGACCGTCACCAGAACGAGGTCGGCAACGGCCGCCGCGTCTGGGCCGGTCACGTACTGCACGGCCGCTGGCGGCACGTGCCAGCGGCCGTTGCGGTAGTCCGTCAACGTCAGGCCGTGCGCGCGCAGCGCGTCGCCAATGTGGGCGCGGCCGACCAGGGTCACATCAGCGCCCGCGGCGCGCAGCCGGCCACCGATGTAACAGCCGATCGAGCCGGCCCCCATGATGCAGATCTTCGCCATGTCCTCCATGCCCCCGGAACGGAATGCGCCATCCTGCCTGTTGGCACCGTGGTGGAATGTCTGGCTTTTTACAATTTGGGGGCTTCTCTGGAAACCGCGCCAGTGCTGGCATTGCGGCTTGAGCGCCACGCTTGAGGGAATTTCCCGCTGCCACCCGCCCCCGCGCCGTGTGACACTACGTTCGGTTTAGATCAAATAGAGCAAAGCAGCCTAGGCTGCTTCGGGTGGAATTATGTTGGCTTCCGAACGTGCCGGCGAGGTGTCCGGTTTCGAGTTGAACACGCCGCCGGGCCGCCGCGTCAAGCGGACGGCGCGCACGGTGGCGGTGCTGTCGCTGCTGGTGTTTGTTTGTCTGGTGCCGTTTGCGCGCGTGCCGTTGATGCCGGTGCCGGCGTTCGTGCCGATCTACGAATCGGCACTCATCCTCAACGATCTGTTTACCGCAGGGCTACTGCTCGGGCAGGTCGTCATTACGCGTTCGCGGGCGCTGCTGGTGCTGGCGTGCGGCTACCTGTTCACCGCCCTGCTCACGGTCGGGCACATGCTGACGTTTCCGGGGCTGTTTGCTGCGCAGGGGCTGTTGGGTGCCGGTCAGCAGAGCACTGCCTGGATCTACATGTTCTGGCATGCCGGGTTTCCGCTGTCGGTGCTGGCCTATGCGTTTCTTCGGGATCGCGCAGGCGCCGCGCAGCAGCAGCGGGTGTCCTTGCGGATGATCGGGCTGGTGATCGGTACAACGCTGGCTGTGGCGTCTGCGTGCATGGTGCTGGCCACGGCCGAAGCGCGTTGGTTGCCGGCCATCATGGCGGCCAACCACTACACGCCGGTGATGCTCTGGGTGGCCGGTACGACATGGAGCCTCTGCGTGGCGGCGCTGTGGGTGCTGTGGCAGCGCAAGCCTCACGCCACCATCGACATCTGGTTGATGGTGGTGCTGTGCGTGTGGGTGTGCGATGTAGCGTTGAGCGCCGTGTTCAACGCGGGCCGGTTCGATCTGGGCTTCTATGCGGGGCGCATCTACGGGTTGCTGGCGGCAAGCTTTGTGCTGCTGTTGCTGCTGATCGAGCAGGGCGTGTTGTACGCGCGCCTGCGTGCCGCGCTGGCGGAGCTCAAGCGGTTGGCCATCACTGACCCGCTCACGGGTGTTGCCAACCGGCGTGGTTTTGAAGCGGCGCTGGCGAACGCCTGGCGGCATAGCACGCGCACGGGTACGCCACTCTCGCTGCTGATGATCGACGTGGACTGCTTCAAGGCCTTCAACGATGCCTATGGCCATGCGGATGGAGATCACTGCCTGACCGCCGTGTCTGCGTGCCTGAGCAAAAATGCGCGCCGCAGTGGCGACTTGGTGGCGCGTTGCGGCGGCGAGGAGTTCTATGTCTTGCTGCCCGATCTGGATGCGGTTGCCGCAGCGCAGGCGGGGCAATCGGTTTGCGATACCGTGGTCGCGCTCGGCATTGCACATGTCAAATCGACAGTGGCGCCGTATGTGACGGTCAGCGTTGGGGTGGCGACGTTCGTGTGCGAGCCCGGTGCGCAGCCGTCATGGCTGACGGAAACAGCGGATCGCGCGCTCTATGCCGCAAAGATGGGAGGTCGCAACCGCGTGATGTCGATGCCGCTGGCGAGCCGTTCAGCGCCCCCGGTGCCTGCGCCGCCGATTCCGTCCACCTTGCACTCCTGAGCGCGTCACTCCGCCACAAGACAAACGCCCCGATGGCCGAAACCACCGGGGCGTTGTCATGTCAGGCGATGGGCTGGTGGGCCCAGGGTGCGATCAGCGCAATCAGTAGCCCCACACCTGCATTTCGTCCAGCGAGTAGCCCCACTGCGTCGCGCGCTGCGTGCCGTACATGCGCACGTAGCGGCCGCTGCCCTTGAGGTTGGCGAGGGACACGTGGCCCCACGATGCGCCGTTCGAGGTCGAGTAGATGTTGGTCCAGTTCACGGCGTCGTTCGACGTCTGAATGGAATACACCTTGGCGCCAGCGTCCCAGTACAGGTCGACGCCGGTGATGGTGCGGGTGGAGCCCAGATCTACCATGAGCCACTGCGTGCCTGCTACGCCTTCCACCGAATCCCAGCGGGTGTTGGTGGTGTTGCCGTCAAACGCGTAGGCCGGGCCGAGGCTGGCGCTGTAGCTCGACGATGCGCTGGCTGGCTTGCCTTGCGACAGCAGTGTGCTGGCCTGAGCGGCGGCCACCGTGTTGCCGCCGGCGTAGTAGTTCGAGCCCAGCTTGGCCTTGGTGGTATCGGAGTTCACGCCAAACTGCGACAGGCTCCAGCGCTGGCCGGTGGTCACATCGCCGAGGTAAAGCTGGTAGCCGCCGGCGCTGGTCGACGAGAAGAACACGTAGTTCGTGTTGTTCACGGGCGAGGGGTCGGAGTTGTTGCTGTTGCAGTCGTTGAGCGAGAGCTGGTTGGGCGTATCGCTCGGGTTGACCTTGGTGTAGATCTGGTCGGCCTGGCTGGTGGCGTCGTGCCAGCGCGCATAGAACACCGTGCCGTCCGCACGCACGATCGGGTAGTACGTGGCCAGGCCTGCCGGCGTGTCGAACGCGACTTTGCTGGTGCTGCCCACCGTCTGCTTGTACAGGCCCATGCCCGAACCCGTGCCTGTGGTGTAGTACACGGCCGTGCCATCCGGCGTGGCAAACGGCATCGAGTTTTCCAGCGTCGGTGCGGTGCGCGTCAGGTTGGTGACCGAGGTGAACACGGGGCCCGAGCTCGTGTACGACAGCGCGGCCTGCATCACGTCGCCGTTCTGCTTGAAGAGCAGCGACTTGCCGTCGGTGCTGAACTTCGGGTCTTCATTGCGTGTCTGGCCCGTGCTGTTGGTCAGGTTGATCGGCATGTTGCTCGAGCCGACCTGCCAGAAGTACACGTTCCACGCGTTGTTCTGGATGCCCATGAAGGCGAGCCATTTGCCGTCGGGGCTGAACACGGCGTTCATCGGGTCCTGGATGCCCCAGGCGGCCTTCGACACTTGCGTGAGCGTGCGTGCCGAGAAGTCGTAAATGAAGATCTGGCTGGTGCCGTCGCCATAGCTCACGTAGCTGTGGTACGCGAGCTTGCCGGTCAGGCTGGCCGGAAAGGTGCTGTTGGCTTGCGTGGGCGGATTGGCTACGCAGGTGGCTTGGCTGGGGGCGGAAAACAGGGCAAACGCCGCGCCGGCAAGCAGGCCAAGACGGCCGAAAGAAAACAATTGGGTGCGCATGAAACAGGACTTCCTATGCAAGTGGGCCAGTGGCGGTGGCAACCGCCGTATTAAGTCCGCGTCACTTCGTGGAATTTGGGCAAAGCTTCGCCAAACTCGGTAGTCGACCAAGTTGAAAAAGCGCCACACAACCGGGGGGAGTGACGAGGGATGAAACGCGCCAGAAACCCTTTGCTTCGTACCGTCGTGCTTCTTGTCGGGGTCTCGACTACATCGAGAAGGCGAGTCGCGGGCCAGACTGTAAGGGTTTCGCTGACGATCCGAAACCCTAATAAGAAAGCCGTTCTTGCCTTAATTCATCGTCGTGGGAGCGAGCCGCCACATGCGTGTGTAAATCTGACATATCAATTTTTTGAAACGTTGATCAGCCAGCACGTGCACCGTCGTTATTGTTATTTTTACTGCGACACTTTGTCGCGTGATTGAGGTGCAATCTTTGCTGGTCGTTGCACTGCCGCATCGCCCAATGTCGGCGCCAGAGCACGCTCTGCGGCGGTCTCGGCACCGGGCGAGAACAATGCGCACGGAAGGCCACCTCCACCGCATCAACAACTTGGATCGGAAGCCGGCGATGCGAATGTCGCCTACGCAGAGGGTTGTAAACGGATTGCCTGGCTGGAAAATTGCAAAGCACATTTGACATAGACACCACAAACAAGAACGTCATGTGCAAATAACGAGATGGATTTTGCGTAAGGCTATCCGGTTATCAATCGGTTTATCGCTGTATTACGCAATCCCCATATTCGAGAAAACCTACTAAACACAGCCGCTATGCATATCACGCAATTCGATTTGGATTATGTATAGTTCGTGCACGCCAACGATTGCCCTCAGTAAAACGCAAGACTGATCACGCTTTCCGCGCACCCAAAATGTGCAAAGCAAACAGTGCGAATGTGGGCGCGACGTTTCTGGGCGATTCAGCGTGGGTTCTGGAGGCTGATTGGAATGGGCGCTCACAATCAACTGGCGCACGGCGGCGCAGCGTCATGGCGTGCGGCATTGCTGCACGAGCTGAACACCTTGCGCGATGCCGATGCGGTATTTCGTTGCCTGCAACCGGCGGTGCGCCAACTGGGTTTTGACTATTACGCCTACGCTCTGCGTGCGGCCATTCCCATTACGCGCTTCAACACCATCTGCTGGAGCACCTACCCCGAGCGCTGGTGTGAACGCTATCGCACACGCGGCTATGCGGTCATTGATCCGGTGCTGCAGTTCGGACAGCGCAGCGTCAAACCGGTGCTGTGGTCCGGCATCGCTATGGCAGATGTGCCGTTCTGGGTGGAGGCCCGCCAGCACGGGCTCAATCACGGGTGGTCGCACACCATTCGAGATCACACGGGCATCTTCGGCACCTTCAGCCTCGTGCGCAGCGCCATGCCCATCACCGACGACGAACTGGCCGCCAGCGAGCCGGAGATGATCTGGCTGAGCCAGCGCACGCACGCCAGCATCAGCGCGTTGATGGCCAACACGTTGTTGCCGGATGCCGCCGCGCGCCTGAAAGACGTGGAGCGCCAGACGCTGCACTGGACGGCCGAAGGCAAGACGGCTGCCGAAGTCGCGGCCATCCTGGAGATGACCGAGCGCAACGTGAACTTCCACATCCGCAACGCCATCACCAAGCTCAACGCCGCCAACAAGACGCACGCGGTAGTGAAGGCCGCGCTGCTCGGGTTGATTCCGGCGATGTTGTAGCGGTGCTTCAGGCGGTGGCACACGTGGGCTGGGCGGGGCGCATGGCTTCCAGGTAGAAGCCGCTGTCGCTCTGCTTCGCCCGTCGCTTGGCCAGCGCCGCTGCAGTGCCGATGTCATCACTGTTGCGGGCAGCCCCGGGGCAGACATGCAGGGCTCCCACCGCCATCGTCACGAAGCGGAAGAACGCCGGCACCCCTTTGCGGTCCTCGGCGTGGATGCCGCCGGCGGCGCGGTCTGCGGGTGTATACATGGCGAGCGCGTTGGCGTTGAAGGCGGCCATGGCGTGCTCGACGCGCTCGCGCCAGTCCGCGCTCTGAAAGAGGATCAGAAAATCATCGCCGCCCACGTGGCCGAGAAAATCACGCGTGGGCTCACATGCCGTGGTCAGCACGGCGGCCGCCATCTTGAGCATCTCGTCGCCCTGCCAGTAGCCGTACTGATCGTTGAAGGGCTTGAAGTGGTTCAGATCGACATAGCAGGCGTAGAACTCGGCGCGCGCTTCCAGCAAACGTTCAATGTGCAGGTTCAAAGGGATGTTGCCTGGCAGGAAGGTGAGCGGGTTGGCATAGCGCGCCGCCTCGATGCGGATCTCCGTGACGGTGCGCACCAGCTCTTCGCCCGTACCCAGACCCAGGTAGCGGTCGTGCTCGGTGATGATGAAACCGTCGGTGAGGTAGCGCTGGTCTTCGCTCATCAGCAGCGCCGACATGTCTTCCAGCGAGGCGGATTTTTCCACCAGCACCGGTTGCCGGTTGGCAAACGCCAGCGCGGGTTTTTTGCCGTACAGCTCACGGTGATATGGCATCGCATACCGATCGATGAAGGCGCGGCGCGCGATGAGCGCGAGCGGCCGTTCGTCTTCATCGAGCAGCGCCACCGCGTGCAGATCGGGGTGGCGGTTGAACAGGTGCAGCACCTCGTCGTTGCTGCTACGGAGAGGCAGGGTGGGTGCCACGCGCAGCAGTTTGCTGGCCGTGATGGCGCGCCAGCCCACACGTACGGCCTGCGGAAACACCGCAATCTGCGAGGACTGCAGCACGCGCGCCGCGTGGATCGACATGTCGCTCGCGGGGGTGTCGTGCGGGTGGGCCAGAAAGAAGCCTTGCCCAAACCGGATGCCCAGATCGCGCACCACGCCCAGTTCGTCTTCGGTCTCCAGCCCTTCGGCAATGATGCTGGTGGCGCTGCCCTTGAGCGTTTGTTGCAGCGTGCGCGCCATGTCCAGCTTGGCCGGGTGCTTGGCGATGTCGCGCAGGAAGTACTTGTCGAGCTTGATGAAATCGGGTGTGAGTTCGATCAGCAGGTTCAGGTTGGCATTGCCGGTGCCGAAATCGTCCAGCGCGCATTGAATGCCAAAGTCGCGCGCCACGGATAGCGCCTCGGCAAAGCTGGCAAGGTCGTCAATGGGGGTCTGCTCCGTCAGCTCGATGACGATGCGCGAGGGGTGGAGGTCGTGGGCGGCAATCCCATGCAGCAGGCGGGCATGATCTTGCAGCACCTGGCGCACACCAAAGGCGCTGAAGTTCAGGAACAGCTTGCCCGGCAGGCGCATGGCCGAGAAGCGTTCGATCGCCAGACGTGCGGCGGTGGTCTCCAGTGCAATCGCGTCCGCCGTGCTGGTGGCGGCGGCAAACAGCGCGGCGGGCGATTCCATCACCGAGCCGACCGGCCCGCGCAGCAAGGCTTCGTAGCCGAGCACTTCTGCGGTGGATAGGCGGAAGATCGGCTGAAACACCGTACGCAGCATCTCGGGCGCAATGCCCGCCGGCAGGGGAAGCGGTGAGGAAGTCATGGCGTTGGACGCAAGCTCGGACATTCCGCCTAACGGCCCACTGAACACAGAGTTAAATGAACTTTTTGTGACGCACGGTGCGGCGCGGGTTGGCGGATGACAGTCCCCACCACAGAGGGGCTTAGGCCAAAATGCTGCGTGCGCCTGCGTCTTCATGGCGCGTCATCCATGCACGCCGCGCTTGACCCTCACATTGTGTGAGGTCCTAGCCTGTGACCAAGCCAGAAAACAGGAGCCAGCCATGCTGTTGAAAGTGGGCGATCTCGCCAAACGCTGCGGACTGACCGTCCGCATGCTGCATCACTACGACAGCATCGGTTTGCTCGTGCCTTCGGCCCGCTCCGATAGCGGCTACCGGCTCTACGACAAGGCTGACATCGCCCGGCTGCATCAGATCCAGGCGTTGCGGCGCTTCGGTATGTCGCTGGCTGACATCGGGGCTTTCCTGGCAAACCCGGACGTTCCCCTGACCACGATCATGGAACGGCAGATCGCGATGCTCGATCAGCAGATCACGCAGGCCAGCGTGCTGCGCGATCGGCTGACCCGTCTGCACGACCAGCTTGTGCGCAAGGAGGAGCCCGAGCTTGCTGAATGGCTCACAACCTTGGAATGGATGACCATGAAGAGCGGTGTTGGGTTGTTTACTTACAGACCTGTCGCCACACCGCTGACTGACGTTGGGGTGTTCCAACATCAATTGGTAATCCTTGGGAAAAGAACCTGTAGCGGGTGGGGTGTTCTAACGGCCAATGGTCCGAGCGATGTGCCCGCCCGCTATTGAGGCCGCGTGGAGGTTTCGTCATCCCAGAGTTAAAGCGTCAGCCGTAGCTGCAGATCATGGTGCGACACCTACGATGAGCAACAGGTCGCCGCATGGAGTTGGATACGTAAACGATCAACTCCGGTAAGCCTTTCGCGACCTGGAAAGGGCTGCCATCGCCAATGGCGTTCGACGCATGGTCACGCGTCAGGAAGTGGGCACAATCTAAGAGAGGGCAACCAGCGGGGCTAGGAGCCACTCGGCCGCGACGCGTCCTCGTCAAAGAGAGCAGCGATTGGAAGCTCAAACGCAGCAGCTATGCGTTCAATGCTGTCTAGCGAGGCGTTACGCGCGCATCGCTCTACATGCGCCAAAAAAGAACGGTCCAGTCCAGATCGAAAAGACAGCTCTTCTTGTGACCAACCGCGTTCCGCCCGCAGTCGCCGCATGTTGTCAGCCAACACCTGGCGAGGGTCCGGTCTGACGAGGCGAGGCGGGTGGATCGACATGCCCGCATAGTGCTAACGCCACACTTTGATGTCAGTGGGTTTTGAGTCACAATGGAGATTCTGTGACCTACTTATTCGATATGAGCACTCGTCGCAAAGGGCGCAACGCTGTACAGAATGGAAGTAGACCCACCCAAGCAGAATTGCGAATTGCCACCGCTGCTGATCAAGTTTGCTTTCGCATGCCCACGCTTGGTTTCGACTTAAAGCTTGAGCAGTCAGATGTGGTCGGAGCCATCTTTGTCGAAGAGACAGAGAGCTTGGAGATCTCCCTGCTGCGTGGGAGCGTGATAACTCTTCAGTGCTCTTTGGATGACGCAATGATTCTTGCTGTCCGACTCTTACCCGAGGAAAGGGATGGCGAGTTTTTGTATCAGTCAAGAGACGGAGCACGGTACTGCGCTTGGGATGATTTGCGCTAGCTTCCGAGGGCCGCAAGCGACGGAGATTCCAAGTTGATCCTATTCCTGGACTATGACGGAGTCCTGCATCCAGACGCCGTATACTTGATCCATGGGCGGCCAGTCTTGCGGGCCGACGGCGAGCTCTTCATGTGGGCGCCTACACTCACGGCGATTTTGGAGCGGCGCCCCGATTTGCAGATTGTGTTATCGACGTCTTGGGTTCGTGTCTTGGGATTCAGCAGGGCGCGTGACTTTCTTCCCGATTCACTGCGACGAAGGGTTATCGGTGCGACTTGGCATTCCGCAATGGGGCGTCACCACGAGGGACATCATCGACTAGACGACAACTGGTTTGTGAGGGCATCGCGCTACGAGCAGATCAAGAGATACCTTTCCAAGACCTCATCTGATGCTGCGGTGGAATGGATCGCCATAGATGACGATGATGAGGGGTGGGATGAGTCAGATCGGCGTCATCTGGTGAGAACAAGCAGTTGCACTGGCCTTTCGAGCGATGAGTCACTGCTTGAGCTTGAGGCGAAACTCCATCAATAGAAGTTCGCCGTTGCAGACGAACGGACTCGAATCAAGTGCCGGCACGTGAGCCTAGTCAGCCGCCTACCGATGTGCTCCTCTGTTGGCCTGCAGCTAAAACCCATCCCTCCTGATAGCCTCGGTCGAGGCGCGACTCGTCATTGCCGGCTATCAGAGGAATGTGACGGCGATCACAACCTCAAGAAGACGGCCACAGCGGGGGCGAAGCCATCACGACTCAAATGGCCAGATCGTCGGTAAGATCGATGATGAGCGCATCTTTAACAGCATATCTCCGCATTTGACGCCCATCGTCAAAACCAACCATAGACCGTTCGATTATCGGCGAGACGTGCTCTCGATGCGGCGGCATCTATCGATGATGCACGGAAGGCTAGGGCGATCTTGCTAGCCCCAGTGGTTCTAGCGGCAGTTGATTCCGCGCACCGGTATCGACGTGTTCAATATCAGTATGTCGACTGTTTGCAGCTTGTGGTGGTCCCATGGGAGTGAGACGTATCGATGGGTCGGCTAAGCCGCTCTCATTTGATCGCCAACGGTTAGCTTCCGTTATATCTCGTATGAGTTCTACATCATGGCCACAAGGCTTTCTGTTGGCCAATACTCCCAGGAAGCTGCTATCCACGCCTCTGACGTAGACCTTCGGTACCTCACGGGTTTCTTATCTCGGAATGTGAAATGGCAGCGATCTTCTGAACACTCCGCCTCATCGTTCGAACATGGAAAATCCTGCGAGCAACACCTTTGCTTTGGAAAAAGATGAGTTGGTAAGGCGCTCGACGGCGCAGATGGACCAACTGCTCAAGGATAGCGACTACACACTGGAGCAGAAGCTCGCGCTGACTTGCCGAATTCTGTACGACGCTGGTCACGACTCTGGTCTGTCGGGCCAGATCACCGCTATAGCGGAAGAACCGGCGACCTACTACACGCAGCGCTTAGGTCTGGGCTTCAATGAGATCTCTGCGAAGAACTTGCTTTTGGTCGACGAGGACCTGAATGTTCTGCGTGGCGAAGGCATGGCTAACCCCGCAAACAGATTTCATTCCTGGGTATACCGGGCACGTCCGGACGTTCAATGCATCGTTCACACCCATGCGGTCCATACTTCGACACTGAGCATGTTGGAAGTTCCGCTCGAGGTGGCACACATGGACAACTGCGTCATCTACGATGATGTGGCATTTGCTTCCGACTGGCCGGGTGTTCCCGTGGGTAACGAAGAAGGGGAGTTCATCACGGCTGCATTGGGCAACAAACATGCGCTTCTGCTTTCTCACCATGGTTTGCTCGTGGCTGCGAGAACAGTGGAGGAGGCATGTGTGCTTTCAATGGCTGTTGAGAGGGCTGCAAAAATGCAACTCATTGCTATGGCGGCTGGTCAGATTCGACCGATTGATCCATCACTCGGACGTGAAGCGCGAGACTGGATCAACCGCCCCAAGCGAAATATGGCCGCATTCTCATACTATGCGCGCCGCGCTTTGCCATTTCACGCCGACTGCTTGTAGCAATAATGTACAAGGGATAAGGCGCTGACTTTGCGTCTGCGAAGCGTTGTGGACTGCGAGGTCACGCTTCGCGATGGGGCCGGCTAGGATTTTTTCCAGCCAACCGCAGTAGCCAATCTCGAACTGCCGCTCTTGACGGGCTGGAAGCAGTTGGTCGAGACGATACCAAGAAGTACGCAGAGCCGTCCTCGACAAAGCCTAACGGTGCGTCAAGCAACCCGTTTTCGATGTCGTCGCGAACGAGGTGCCACGGTCCGACGGCCACGCCCAAACCTGCGGTCGCCGCTTGAAGGCTGAAGTAGAAGTGCTCGAATACTTTCTCGTTGCGGTTCGGCAGGTTCGTCTTCGTCAAGGCACTCCATGTCTTCCATGCATCAGGACGCGTCTTCGTATGAAGCAGCGGCGCAGAGTTCTTTATGCAGGGCAGGCCGTTGTGGTTCCCTATATAGTGATGGGCCGATTCACGGCGACAAACGGGGCCGATGCGTTCGTTGAAAAGCATCGTAGCTTCTGTTTCCTCTGGCCACTCAATATCGTTCCGCCGAATGGCCATGTCAGCGCCTTGCCCTAACGCCGGCCCGGATGCCGCGACAAGCTGAAGCTTCAAATTGGGCTGAGCTCTCTGCAGCGCAGCCAAGTTTGGAATTAGCCAACGCATCAACAAGGTGGGCTCACACGCCAAGGTCAACGAAGAGCCATTCGCTAGTTCCCTCAGCTCGTTGCAGGCCACTTCAATGAGCTTGAATCCGTGTGCAACAGCATCGGCCAGCTTGCGTCCGTGCTGCGTGAGAAATACGCGGCGGTTGCGTCGTTCAAACAACTCAACACCGATGTCGTCCTCCAGCAGTCGCACGGCGCGACTGACTGCGCCATGAGTAAGGCTTAGCGCATCGGCGGCGCGTGTGAAGCTCTCTTCCCGGGCGGCTGCTTCAAAGCAGCGTAGCGCGAGCAGTGAGGGAATACCTCTGCGGCCATTGTGTGATCTCAACTCACCGATATCGTCAGAAAGCATCGTTTTTCCTCGCTGCCCATCTCGCTGTACCTTTGCTGTGCGGGCTTCGGCTTTCGCAAACTTTCACGAACACGCTGAATCGCCTCAGTCCGGCTTCGCACGAAGCGTGTTTGCTATAGAGAGACATAGATGACGACCCAAATGATTCTTGCGGCTTGGCTTTCCGCCTTTCTCATCTGCTCCACCCCGGGACCAAACATGCTTCACGTACTGACGCGTTGTGTCCATTTTGGCGTCCGGCAGAGCCTGCCTGCAATGGCGGGGTGCATCACAGGCTTGATGCTTATCCTTACCGCTTCGGCGGCTGGCCTCGGCGCTCTGATGCGTGCATCCACCGGCTATTTCGAACTGGTTCGCTATGTCGGAGTGAGCTACCTGGTGTACTTGGGCGTGCAAGCATGGCGGAGTAAGGATTTGGCATCTGAATCGACGCAACGAGCCACCATCGAGAACGTGTCGAGAATGTTCTGGCGTGCCTGCATGATTGGGCTCACGAATCCAAAGCTCATGCTCTTCGGTGTCGCGTTTATGCCGCAGTTTGTGGATGCCCACTCGGAGCCTGTTTCGCAGTACGCCATGATTATTCTGGGCTTCGTGCTCTCTGAGCTGTTCTGGTATTGCGTTTATGGGGTAGGCAGTGGGCATGTGAGGCAACTGCTGGGCAACCCTCGACTGCGCCGGCAATTCAATCGCCTGACCGGTTCCATCTTCATTCTGTTTGGTGGCCTGCTACTGGGCACAAAGAGCTGATGGGCGCCCGCGGTGTAGGCGACTTCTGGGGCGGTTTACCCATTAGGTCAGATGGAGTGCAATCCCTCGAGGGGAGCTACACCGCCATCACCGTACTGGTATATCACTCGCGCGATCACGACGCGATAGCCATCAAGCCAGCGAGACTGCTTGACCTTGGCTTCTAGGTGCGCAGGGTGATGGATCAACTGCTGAAGCGCTTGCTCCGATTTCCAATAGTAGACATTCTGGATCAAGCCAGCCTCAGGCCTTTCCCAGGTTTCTTCCCCAACATATCCCGGTATGGATCTGGCTGCCTCGGCGATTTGTTGGTCGAGGCGATGAAACTCTTCGTCGTATTGCCTAGCTCGGAAGATGAAGGTTGATGAATACATAGACACAGACGGATGTGGTTTAGGTGTCGTCGGCCACGACCCTATTCCTTGCCGGTACCGAGGGTTAGCAGGGCGTACGGTGCTTTCCAGCCGGGCACGCGTGCTATTCGCTCCAACCATGAGGCAAGGTTGGGGTGCGTGTCTTGTAGCAGGTAGCCGGTTTCTTCGGGGGGATAGTAAAGATATCCCGCCAGAGAAAAATCCGCGATCGTGAGTTGATCACCCACCATGAATGGATTCTCCGACAGGTGCTTTTCCACAATATCAAAGGCGCCATCAATCCGGGCACGCAGAAACTCCATCACTGCGGGATGAGGTGTAGCACCAGCAAATGTTTGTAACCAGCGATGCGTAGCGAAATAGCTCGAGAACTTGTGGTTGTCGAACAATATCCAGCGTGCGATCTCCCATTTCTCAGCAGTGTCCTTGCCGCCAAATGCGTTCAGAACCTCGGAGAGGTACGGGAGGATGACTCCTGTTTGGGTCAGTTTCTCATCACCAAACTCAAGAACGGGGACCTCGCCCATCTCGTTGAATTCCTGCCGCCACGCTTCAGTTTTGGTGACCCCACTAAAGAAATCGACGTGGACGGGCTCCCAGTCTGCGCCTGCGGCGGTGAGCATTAGGGCAATTTTGTATGCATTGCCTGACTCGGCAAAGCAGTGCAACTTGAAGGCAGGCATATGGATCTGTGCGGCAGTGATGATGATCGTCGGAGCGGAAGAGAGGTTAGTGGTGGCCGAAGCCGACAAGCTGTCGGTCGATCTTCGCGCCAGGCATCATGGTCTGCAGAAGTTCAGTCAGTTGGTCGCCGGCTTCGTGTAACGCATCCAGAGGCATGGCTGGCAGGCTCTCCAGGATGAACCACATTTGACGAGCCTCTGCACCCAGCCGCGTTCTGACACCTTGGCGCCAGTTCCAGCGCCGACATGTCACTCCCTTGTCGTCACGCCATATCACTTCTCCTGCCTCTGGAGATTCGCTGGCCGGGACACCATCTTTCATGGTGTCGAACAGTTCCGTTCCATCGGCGATCGTCAATCTTGGGCCTCCGACGTAGGCAGCAAGGTTCTCGCCCCCGACGGGAACGGCATACTGGATACTGATTGCGTTGTAGACGTCGACAATTGGGTCGATGGTTGGCAGGTTTCCATCACGCTGCACTCGCTTACGCAAGGCTTCAGCGGAGCAGGGGGTGCGCTGAGGCTTTGCGCCAAATCTTCTGAAGGCGTCCGCCCAAGCCGAGAGATGTGCATCCGCCCAGGTCGCTTGCCCTGCGGCCAACGATTGGTAGGCGCGGGTCAGTGCAACCGCCGCAATGCTTGGGTCGGCAATGCTCGTTGCCTCAACCGTGACGCTCAGTGCTCTGAACCCAGGGGCCAACTCTGCGATGGCGGAATCGATGACAGGCAATACAGATGGCATCAGAAAATCTCCGACTTATGTGAGTGGATGCGGAAGCAGCAGTGCACAAAGCACCAGCATGAAAGCTGCAACCAGTGTGTGAAGCACGCGCCAGGCTTGTGGGTCGCGAAAGATCGGCGGTAGCAGGCGCGAACCGTAGTCGAGGGGCGAGAACCTAACTAGGCTCGCAGCACATGCCCCGAGGCCGAATGCCCATTGCGCCATGCCCGGGTAGCGGGTGGACAAGCTGCCCACCAATACCATCGTGTCGAGATAGACGTGTGGGTTGAGGAAGGTGAGGGTAAGGAGCATTGGTGCCAACCAAGAGGGAGGACAGCAACTGGTGTCGCGTGCTAACCATATAGCCCGACAAACGCGGCGCCACCATAGCGCAAGGTTTCAGTAGCCCAGACCATTCGTGTACCAACCTCCCAATGCCGGCAAGATCGCAGATGATCAGAACTATGTCAGCGAGGGAGCAGATGGAGACCACTGACGCTATATGGTTACGCTGCAGCCCTTGTCGCAACACGAATGCGTTCTGTGCCCAAATAGAGAAAATGAGGCCTACGCCGGTCATGAAGCCGGCGGACGTTGTGGCAAGGAACATGAAGAAAGCCAAGCACGAAATGGGGAATGTTGTCGTAGTGCTCGAAGTAAGGAAACTTATTTTTTCTTGATGCGATGAAGAGAAATTAATTTCCAAGCAAGTCCATGGACCTGATTCACCCGCAACTCGCCGCGTTAGCCGCCGTGCTGGAAGAAGCTAGCTTCGAAGCTGCAGCGCGCTGTCTCTCTATCACGCCCTCCGCTGTATCGCAGCGCATTAAGACACTAGATTCGGCCGCCACATGTGAGTAAGGCGTTTGCGTCACCACTAACTTGAGTGGACCGGCAGATTCGTCTTTGCTGCTGTCGCCAATCTATCGTCCTATGCAACCCTCTCGGCATTTTCTGCGTCAGGGCGTGGGATTTTGCGGCAGACTGTTTTGAATCGCGCTCAGCCGAACGCGGAATACGGAAGCACGTTCCGCGTCTTCGTTGGTAAGCTCCCTTTCATCGAAAGGAGAGAAGCATGGGTGGCCGAGAAGACAGTATTACCAATGGGTTCGCTGCAGCGGCGACGCCTGATATCGACCGCGAAGAAACGCGGGAGTGGACTGATGCCCTTGAAGCGGTCGTGCGCGAAGCTGGTCCAGAGCGCGGCGTGTATCTGCTCCGGCAACTGGAAGAGCAGGCCCGCACGTTAGGCATCATTGCGAATGCGCAGCCGTATTCGGCGTATCGAAACACGATACCGCTCGATCGCGAGAAGCCATACCCGGGGGACCTTGCGATGGAGGAGCGGATCACCTCCATCATGCGTTGGAATGCGCTGGCGATGGTGGTGCGTGCGAATCAAGCCTATGGTGAGCTTGGTGGCCATATTGCAAGCTACGCCTCGGCTGCTGAAATCTTCGAAGTGGGCTTCAATCACTTCTTCCGTGCGCGCGATGACGCGCACGGCGGCGATTTGGTTTTCTATCAACCGCACTCGGCACCCGGTGTGTATGCACGCGCCTTCCTCGAAGGCCGCCTGACGGAGAGTCACCTTGCCAACTATCGTCAGGAAGTCGGCGGGCAAGGTCTGTGCTCGTACCCACATCCCTGGCTCATGCCGGACTTCTGGCAGTTCCCGACAGGGTCGATGGGGCTCGGGCCGCTCAGTGCAATCTATCAGGCGCGCTTTATGCGCTACCTTGCCAACCGCGGCGTTGCCGATACGGCAGACCGCCATGTGTGGGGCGTGTTCGGTGACGGCGAGATGGACGAGCCGGAATCGATTGCAGGGTTGACGCTCGCTGCTCGTGAGAATCTCGACAACGTTACGTTCATCATCAACTGCAATCTGCAGCGGTTGGATGGGCCGGTGCGTGGTAACGGCCAAATCATTCAGGAGCTTGAGTCCCTGTTCACAGGTGCCGGCTGGAATGTGATCAAGGTGATCTGGGGCTCAGATTGGGATCCGCTGTTCGCCCGCGACACGAACCATGCACTGTTGCACCGGTTTGCACAGACTGTGGATGGCCAGTACCAGACCCTGGGTGCAAAGGATGGTGCCTACAACCTGGTGCATTTCTTCCAGCAGGATCCTGAGGTGCAGGCGCTGGTGTCGCACATGTCGGACGCAGACATCGACGCTCTGAAGCGAGGGGGTCACGATTTCCGCAAGCTCTACGCGGCTTTCGCGGCGGCCAAGGCACACAAGGGCCGGCCAACCGTGATTCTGGCGAAGACAAAGAAGGGCTACGGCATGGGAGGGGCGGGTGAGTCGCGCATGACGGCGCACCAGGCGAAGAAGCTGGATATCGACGCACTGAAGGCGTTCCGAGATCGTCTTTCTTTGCCGCTGTCGGACGAGGACGTGGCTGAGTTGAAGTTCTATCGTCCGGCCGAGGACAGCCGCGAGATGCGCTACCTGCGTGAGCGCCGCTCGGCGCTGGGCGGGTACATGCCGGTGCGAGTGCGCGAAGCTGAAACCATCGCGGTGCCGTCGATCGCAGACTACGCCCGCTTTGCGCTGGAGTCTGACGGCAAGGAGATGTCGACCACCATGGCGGTGGTTCGTATGCTTGGGGGGCTTCTGAAGGACGAGAAGCTCGGCTCCCGAATTGTCCCCATCGTTGCCGATGAGGCGCGCACCTTTGGTATGGCGAACCTGTTCCGTCAGATCGGCATCTACTCGCCGGCGGGACAGCTGTATGAGCCGGAAGACGCGGGTTCTATGCTGTACTACCGCGAAGCACGCGATGGTCAACTTCTGGAAGAAGGCATCACCGAAGCTGGTGCGTTGTCCTCTTGGGTTGCGGCCGCAACTTCCTATAGTGTGCATGGCAAGCCGATGCTGCCGTTCTATATCTACTACTCGATGTTCGGCTTCCAGCGTGTGGGAGATCTCATCTGGGCAGCGGCTGACCAACGTGCGCGCGGCTTCCTTCTTGGCGCAACAGCAGGTCGTACAACGCTGGGCGGAGAAGGGCTGCAGCACCAGGATGGGACCAGCCACGTGATCGCCGCCACCATTCCCAACTGCCGAGCCTACGATCCGGCCTTTGCCGGCGAACTTGCAGTGATCGTCGATCACGGCATGCGGCAGATGATGGAGCGCGGCGTTGACGAGTTCTACTACGTCACCGTGATGAACGAGAACTATGCCCAACCCTCGTTGCCGTCAGGAGTTGAAGAGCAGATTGTTCGTGGCATGTATCGCTATTCGCAGACGGAAGTGGCCAAGGCGAAAGGCCACGTGCGGTTGCTCGGCTCCGGAACGATCCTGCGCGAAGTGATCGCAGCCGCCGAGTTGCTGTCGACGGACTGGCATGTATCGAGCGAAGTGTGGAGCGTCACGAGCTTCAGTGAGCTGGCACGTGAGGCAAGGGAAACTGAGCGCTGGAATCGCCTGAACTCAGGCGAGAGTGATCGCATCAGCCACCTTGAGGCATCCCTTTCCGGGGGTGCTCCGATCGTTGCGGCTTCTGACTATGTTCGGGCTTGGCCGCAACTGATTTCGTCCTATGTCGATGCTCGCTTCATCGCTTTGGGTACCGATGGCTTCGGTCGTAGCGACACGCGGTCGGCACTGCGGCAATTCTTTGAGGTCGATCGTCACCAAGTTGTGCTCGCGGCTCTGCACGGGCTTGTACGTGATGGTGACCTTCCGCGGAGCGTGCTTGCTGAAGCAAGCGAGCGCTACGGTATCGATCGTAGCCGGCCAGCTCCCTGGCTGTCATAGCAGACGCACTCTTTTTCTCTTGCCTATCCCGCACGCACGAGTGCGCTATATCCGGTCCGCATTCGCGGACCGGAGCCTTCCCACGGACGATAACAATCCATGAGTGAAATCAGGGAGATTCACGTCCCCGACATTGGGGATTTCAAGGACGTACCGGTCATCGAGATTTTGGTTAAGCCAGGCGATCACGTTCGAGCGGACGAGGCGCTTATGGTCTTGGAGTCAGACAAGGCGACTATGGACGTTCCGAGTCCGGTGTCTGGCATTGTGGACTCACTGAAGGTAGTGGTGGGAGACCGCATATCGCAGGGCAGCGCCATCTTAAGTTTGCGCATTGCTGAAACCGATGCTCTGGCCGCGATGCCGGCAACCAGGCCTAAGCCTACACCCCCACTCGCGGCACCAGCGAAAGCCCCGGCACCGGCTACGCCACCTCCCGCGGCGCCGATCTCCAAAGAGCCGTCTACCAAACCGCATGCTAGCCCTTCAGTGCGTCGTTACGCGCGTGAGTTGGGTGTGGATATTACGAAAGTGAGTGCGAGCGGCAAGGGCGGCCGAATTTTGCAGGATGACGTGCAGCGGTTCGTCAAAGAGACGCTAACTCAGCTTGCGGGGGACCGTCAGACTACGATCGGCGGTAGTGCACGGAGTGGCGCGGCCGGCGCCGGCCTAAACCTGCTCCCGTGGCCGTCGATCGACTTTAGCAAGTTTGGTCCGATTGAGAGTGTGGGGCTATCTCGCATCAAGAAGATCTCGGGTGAGAACCTCGCTCGCAACTGGGTGATGATTCCCCACGTTACCAATTTCGATGAAGCTGACATCACGGAGCTTGAGGCTTTCCGTGTTCGGCTCAATCAAGAGGCTGGGAAGGATGGATCGAAAGTGACGATGCTCGCCTTCCTGATCAAGGCAGCGGTAGCAACTCTCAAGGCGTTCCCACACTTCAATAGCTCGCTGAGCCTTGAGGATGGAAAGCAGTCCTTGGTTCTCAAACAGTATTACCACATCGGTTTCGCAGCGGACACGCCTAACGGTTTAGTGGTGCCAGTGGTTCGTGACGCGGACAAGAAAGGCATCCGCGAGATTGCGGCCGAATGTGGTGAGCTGGCAAGGAAAGCGCGTGACGGCAAGCTCGGGCCTGCCGATATGACTGGGGGCACCTTTACTGTGTCGAGCCTCGGTGGCATTGGCGGTACAGGTTTCACCCCCATTATCAACGCGCCGGAGGTTGCCATTCTCGGCGTTACCCGCTCGCAGATGAAGCCAATGTGGGACGGTCAGGGCTTCACGCCAAGGCTGATCTTGCCTATGTCGTTGTCCTGGGATCACCGTGTAGTCGATGGTGCTGCTGCTGCACGCTTCCTAGTGCACTTGACGGGGCTTCTGGCCGACTTTCGTCGGGTCATGCTCTAAGGACCAAAGATGACTCAAATTGTGGAAGTGAAAGTCCCGAACATCGGCGATTTCTCCGATGTCCCAATCATCGAGATCTTTGCGAAGCCGGGCCACACGCTTGAGATCAACGATGCCATCTGTGCTCTGGAGTCCGACAAGGCGACCATGGACGTGCCTTGCTCGGTCGCCGGTACAGTGACAGAAGTGTTGGTGAAGTTGGGTGACAGAGTGGGCGAAGGTAGTGCGCTGCTCAAGCTTGAGGTGGCAGAGGTTGGCGTTGCTTCACCAGTTGCCTCACCGGGAGCGGTAGCCAAAGTCGCGGCGTTGGCAACTGACACCGGTAGTGCTGACATCGAATACGACATGTTGGTTCTTGGCGCGGGGCCGGGAGGGTACTCGGCTGCCTTTCGCGCGGCCGATCTTGGTATGAAGACGGTGCTGGTAGAGCGGTACGCGACGCTCGGCGGCGTTTGCCTGAACGTTGGCTGCATTCCCTCAAAGGCGCTGCTCCACGTTACCGGCGTCATGAACGAGGTTGCTCACTTTGCGGACCTTGGGATCGAATTCTCGACGCCCACGGTGAAACTTGAAAAGCTGCGTGGCCATAAGGCGAAAGTCGTAGGAAAACTCACGAGTGGCCTAGCCGGTATGGCGAAGGGGCGTAAGGTAGATGTGTTGCGTGGATATGGCACTTTCCTTGACCCTCACCACCTCGAAGTTGGGCTGACTACCGGCACTGGTCAAAGCAAGACGGGCGAGAAAACCGTGGTGAAGTTTAAGCACTGCGTTATCGCCGCAGGATCTCAAGCGGTGAGGCTGCCGTTCATGCCGGACGATCCTCGTATAGTCGATTCGACGGGTGCCCTCGAGCTAGAGGCAGTGCCAAAGCGCATGCTGGTGATCGGCGGCGGCATTATTGGTTTGGAGATGGCTACGGTCTATTCCTCGCTCGGAGTCCGCATCGATGTTGTGGAGACGGCGGACAGTTTGATGCAAGGTCCAGATCGTGATCTGGTCAAGGTGTGGGAGAAAAAGAACCTTCACCGATTCGACAACGTCATGTTGAACACTAAGACCGTCAAGGCGGATGTCAGTGCGCAAGGCATCGTGGTGACGTTTGAAGGCGAGAAGGCTCCGGAGGACCCGCAGTGCTATGACCTTGTTTTGGTAGCCGTAGGTCGCAGCCCGAACGGCAACAAGATCAGCGCGGAACGAGCGGGGGTGGCTGTTGATGAGCGAGGCTATATCTCGGTGGACAGCCAGATGCGGACAAACGTGCCGCATATCTTCGCAATCGGCGACGTTGTCGGTCAGCCGATGCTTGCTCACAAGGCGGTGCATGAGGGGCATGTGGCGGCGGAGGCTGCTGCGGGGCACAAGACCACGTTCGATGCAATGCAGATTCCAGGCGTTGCCTATACGGAGCCGGAAGTCGCCTGGACTGGGCTGACGGAGGATGAAGCCCGGAAACGAGGTATTGAAGTCGAGAAGGCCGTGTTCCCTTGGGCCGCGTCGGGCCGTGCCATTGCAAACGGGTGCGACGAAGGATTCACTAAGCTCGTTTTCGACGCACAAACGCATCGATTGGTGGGCGGTGGCATCGTTGGCTCACACGCAGGTGATCTGATTGGTGAGGTATGTCTGGCGCTGGAGATGGGGTGTGATGCTGTGGATATCGGTAAGACTATCCATCCTCATCCGACTCTCTGCGAGTCAATCGGGCTAGCCGGTGAGGTTGCACACGGTACCTGCACCGATATCCCAGCCCAACGCCGTGCTCGCTAGCACGCCTCCTCTTACAGCATGATGGTGGCAAAGGTGAGGGGGCGTCGTGAATCCAGCACGACGTTTGCTCAGGTTTCATTGGTACAGAGAGGGGCGGGGCCATTGCAGCCAGGTCGGCGTGATGTGACACAGGCCACCGCTTTGATGGCCCTGTTTCAATGCGTGTGAGCGGGGCCGTGTTGCACAAAACCGTCTTGCTACTGGCCTGTTGTTTGCGATCTTCGCCTCGAACTAGCACGGTTGCTCGGTCACCCTCACTGGCCCGATGGTTTGCTCCATTGCAAAGCGTTAAGCACTGCCAGCGACATCGCCGTGCCCCCGTCTTGATAGTTGGTTCCGGCAATGGCACGAACGGGGGAATGATTGGACGGCAGTGGCCTTGCGCCCGGCTTGAGCGAAGCGGAGAACTGCTGCGGGTCATAAACGCCGATGAAGAACAACATCGATGGAATGCCGGCGTCAACGAACACCGAGAAATCTTCGCTAGCTGTAGAGGGAAGCACGCGCAGCACGCGGTCGTTGCCGAAGGCGGTTTTGAATATTGCCTCGGTACGTGCCACTACCGTTGGATCGTTGTTCACAGCGGTGGCGCCTTCGATGATCTTGACGTGGGCCTCAGGCCCGTCCGACATGTCTGCAACCGCCTTTGCCGTGCGACAGATGCCGTCAAAAATCTTCTGTCGCACCGCCGGCTTGTACGAGCGGATCGTTCCACGTGGCAGCACGCTGTCGGGGATGATGTTCTCGGCGCCGCCGCCCTGGATGGCGCCGATGCTGTCATGTTGTCCCTAAGAAAAACTGGTCATTCTGATGGCACGTCGTTGTTTGCTAGATTCTCGAATCGCATTGGCGGATTCGCTGCGATATGTTCCTACTGCGCAGAATTAGTACTAAGGGCAACTGCTTGAAATACCGTCTGGCGCGTATGGTCGTCAACCCTTGGCAATGCATTCGTTAAGCATGTCTAGCCGATCTTGGCCCCAGAACAGCTCGCCCCGGAAGACGTAGGAAGGAGAACCAAAGACTCCGGTCTGGACCGCTTCGTCGGTATAGCGGCGGTACTGCTGCTCTATCTCCGGCGTGCTGGCTTGTCGAAGCAGCAGCTCGTCATCAAGGCGTTGCTCCTGCAATATCTCGCGCAACGTCTGCTCTGAGGAAATATCTCGCTCCTCACACCACTCCGCACGGAGAATTGCCTTGTACAGACCGACGACTGGGATTCCGGCCTCACCGGCTGCGATGACAATACGTGAAGCCAGATCTGCGTTGGGGCACATGTGGGCAGGCAGAGGGTTCACATGAATACCCAACTTCTCACACCAACGCTTCAGCTCGATGATGCGGTAGGCCTGTCGCTCCGGGGCGCGCTGCCCCAGTAGTACACCGCCAGTGCGTGAGTACACATTAGGAAGATCGACGGGCTTGTATCGGATCTCAACGCCATGCGTTGCGGCGATGGCTTCCAGGCGGTCTGCGCCGAGATAGGCCCAATCCGAGTTCATCCAGAAGTAGTAATCGATGTGGCGAGATGTCATTGGGGGGCTCCGTGGCTCAGGGAGGACGAGGCGAAACGGGACGGGGCGTGCATGAATAGTGAACTGACAACAGCAACGATGCCGAGGGCGCTCAGGTACCACACGATGTATCCGGGATTGCCACTACCATGCGCTAGCAGCGATGTCGCAATGATTGGTGCAAGGCCACCACCAACGGCGCCGGAAATTTGCACGGCAATGGAGATTCCGCTGTACCGCACTTCGGGCGGAAACTGTGCGGAGAACAGACTGCCTTCCGGACCGTAAAGACAGGCATAGACCACGCCGACTGCAATCACTACAGCCAGCGTAATTTTGTGCGATTCAAGCGATTGCAGCATCGTGAAGAAGACAGGCGCGAATACCAAGATGCTCATCGAGCCAACCATGAATACCCACTTGAAGCCGACCTTGTCGCCCAGCACCCCGAATAGGGGCATGGTGAAAAGTGCCAATAGGGCTCCCCACACTGTGGCTTCAAGCATCACGGTTCGCGCAATGCCAAGTGTGCCGGTGGCGTAGGCCAGCGAAAACGTCACGACCGTATAGAACCAGGTCACTTCAGCTAAACGAGCGCCGACAACTACTAGAACTTCCTTCGGATACTGACGAAGAACCACCATGGCGGGGACTTGTACCTTGTCGCCCTTTGATTCCATTCGTTCAAAGTCTGGGGACTCTTTTACCTTGATGCGGATGAACCAGCCAATGAGAAGAAGCACGACACTTGCCACGAATGGCAGTCGCCATCCCCAAGTCAGCATGTCGTGTTCGGGGAGCGCCGCAACACCTCCCATTGCCAGCGACGATAGGATCAAGCCCGGCCCAACACCAGCCTGGGGCAAGCTGCCAAAGAATCCCTTCTTGCCATGCGGAGCGTGTTCGACAGCCATCAGAACAGCGCCACCCCATTCGCCGCCGACCGCAATACCTTGTAGGAACCGCAACAGCACAAGCAGCAAAGCTGCCCAGTAGCCGATGCTGTCGTAGGAGGGGATCAAGCCAATGAGGATGGTCGGAATGCCCATCAAAAACAGCGTAACGAGCAGCATTGATTTGCGCCCGGTCCTGTCACCAAAATGGCCAAAGATAATGCCGCCTAGCGGCCGCGCAAAGAAGCCGACCGAGTACGTCGCGAAAGCTGCAAGCGTACCCGTTAGAGGGTCGAACGCGGGGAAGAAGATCTTGTTGAAGATCAGTGCTGCCGCTGTTCCATAGAGAAAGAAGTCGTACCACTCGATGGTGGTGCCCATCATGCTGGCCAAGCCGGCCGTGATGTATTGGTGCCTAGAATGAGCACCTTCGGATTGTGGCGTCGGCATTGCGACCTCCTTCTGTCTGGTGTGGAAGAGTCAGCGGATTACTTGACCTCCAGCGGAGGAATGCCGTGCGTTTGCCGTGCCCAATAGTTGAAGGTGGCATTCACGATTGATGGCTTGAGCAGGTAGTCGTGTGCCTCAGCCGCGAGGGCGTCGTCAACTGGGGTTAGCTGACCAAAGACTTGAGCGCGAATCTGCATACGTGCAGCGCGCTCCAGATAAACCGACAGGTAGGTCGCCTCTTCGCAGGTCTTTCCTGCGGTCAGATATCCGTGGTGAGCGAGGATGATGGCTCGCTTGTTGCCCAGCGCTTCCGAGATGATGACGCCTTCCTGGTCAGCAATGGGTACGCCCGGCCATTCCCCAAGGAACGCGCAATCATTGTGCAGCGGGGTCATATCCATTTGCGCGATCACCAGATTTTGGCGGGCAGCTGCTAGCGCCGACGCCCAAGGCGAATGCGTATGAATGATCGAGTTGACGTCGGGGCGGGCGTCATACACCCACAGATGGAAGCGCGTGGCGGGGTTAGCCATTCCTTCGCCAGTGAGCGTATTGAGGTCGCGGTCCACCTCAATGAAGTCCCGTGGCGTGGCTTCATCGAAACCGAGACCAAAGCGCAGTGTCCAGTAGGCACCCGGTCGCTCGGATCGAACGCTGATTTGCCCGGCGAGACCCGCTTCCTGCTCGGTCATCGCAAGGATGCGACAAGCGTAAGCCATGGTCTCTTGCATGCTGCGTTGCTGGACGCGAAGATGCTTCGCCATGTCCTGCGTTGCACGTTGGTCGAAGTAGGCTTTCTCTCTCAATGGGGTATTCACGGGTACGTCTCCATGTACTTGTTCGCTGCAGGCTGGTTTGCCAGCAACTGGTTCCCCAATTGTGTTGCGGTATATCCATGTGAGCCATGAATTGCGGCTCATAGCTGCTATTCCATTCGACTAGGTCACGACATGCGTGGTCAATCGCAAGGCCGATACTGGATGCACCCAGCGCAGCGACGTGTACGAGGTGTGACTGGAGAGAGGCAGAGGAAAGCGCAGCGTTCAGCGGAACGTCAGCCGAGATACTGAAGGGCTTGAGAAGCCTTGTGTCAGAGGTCGTAGAGCACTAGTTCTGTGGCTGCTTCGTGGAGGCGACAACGACGAGGACCGAACTGTGTTTTTTCCCTACGGCGATTAACCTATGTGGGGTTGCCGACTCGAAATGTACACATGCACCTTTGGTGAGATTCTCTTTGCGACGCGCGATGTGTAGTTCTACCTCTCCCTCAAGGACGTAAAGAATTTCCTCGCCTTCGTGGTGGCTCATGAGGCGGCCGCGCGGGGCTTGATGACTTGGGTGAATCACAAATGCACGCATGACTCGGTTGGAACTCAAACCAGCAACCAATGACATCGCGTCGGGTGAATCTGCAGCCTCGGCACGATCAGGCCGAATAATCGTAATGGGGTCTCCCTCGCTGGGCCGCCCGAAGAGGCGGTCTACTGTGACACCCACCGCTTTGGCAATGGCTAGAGCGGATTCAATGGAGGGGCTGGAAAGACCTCGCTCCACTTTTGAAAGATTGCTCTTGGTCAGCCCTGTACTCTGCGCAACTTGCTCGAGCGTGAGTCCATGCTGGACACGTAGAAGTTTGAGATTGATCGCCAACGCCGGCAAAGAGGCCATCAGGCCTGGGAATCAAATGAAGGGAGAAGGAGATCGTGTCGGCACATTTCGCGCCGCGTGTAACGGACCTACCAACTAGCGGATACCTATCCTGCGAAGGCCTGGATCGGATGGCCTAGGCAAGTACTGCGACGATTGAATCGCCTCGTCTGGTTTAGGGGGCTCGTGGTAATGGCAGTGGTAGCGCCGTCTTGTAACGGACCTGTTTGAGGGCGAAGCTTGAACGGATTTTTTCGATGCCGGGGATGGGCGTAAGCTGATTCAAGATGAAGCGCTCCAGTGCTGCAACGTCGGTCAGGGCGACACGAATGAGATAGTCACTGTCCCCGCTCATCAAATAGCACTCCATCACTTCCTCATGCTCTGCGATGTGTCTTTCAAATTCGGCCAATGCCTCTTTGGATTGGGAAGCCAAGCTGATGGAGATAAAGACATTCAGCCCCAAACCTAATGCCTGGGCATTGACCAGCCCTACATATCGATCGAGTACGCCAGAGGCCTCCAACGCTCGTACGCGTGTCAGGCATGGTGAGGGTGAGAGGTGTACCCGTCGTGAAAGCTCGACATTGGAAAGGGAGCCATCGCGCTGGAGCTCGTCCAGAATGCGCAGGTCTGTGCTATCGAGATGCATGATCTACCGAATGTACTGAGGTGCACGGCATACTGTGCCGAATGTGCGGAATCTAGACTATGTGAGCAGTACCTAATGCCACTGCTGTCGGCGTAAAGTATCGACATAGAAGATCCATCCCCACGCGCACCGATGGGCTGGAATACGACAACAATAACGGTGCGCGCCGCCCAAGCAGACGTACTTGGCGATCGTTCAGGAGGCAAAGATAGTGGAAACCTTCGATAAGCAGCTGCGCTACTTCATCAAGATTGCTGAGGTGAAGTCGTTGTCGCGAGCAGCGGACGACCTTGACTGCACGCAACCCGCACTTAGCAGGCAACTGGCTTCCCTCGAAGCGCACTTGGGTTGTACGTTGTTCGTTCGAACAGGCAGAGGCATGGACCTGACGGACTGCGGGCGTCGGGTACTTGAAGAGGTCCGTCCGGCGTTCGCCAACATAGATGCAGCGATTAGCACACTGCGCGATCGGCACGAACTGCGGGGTACGCTGAAGCTCGTGAGTGTGCATACCCTCAGCTACTACTTCGTCAGTGACCTGGTCAAAGCGTTTTCTGAACGACACACCGGAATCAACCTCTCGGTCATGGGCCGCAGTTCGCCCGAGGTGGTTGATCTGGTTGAAAGCGGGAAGGCCGATGTCGGGTTCGTCTACGATACGGCTGTGGCGTCGGACAAGCTTGTATCGACGCCGCTTTTCGACGACGAGATGTGCCTTGTCGTTGGGCCGGATTGCGCAACGGCGGACGGGGTTGATCTGACCACGGACATGCCGAAGCTGATCGGATTTCCACCACATTACGCGCTCAGGCGAATGATCCACAGCAGTGGGTTGAATCCACATTTCATGGTGGAGGCGGAGACCGTAGACGTCATGCTTGAGATGGTTGCGTCTGGTGTTGGGGTGTGCATCCTCCCCAAGCGGATACCCGATCGCGTTCTGAATCAATACCATTTGCGCAAAGTCCAAATTGCCAATCCGTGCATGTCCCGTAGAGTCGTCGCAATTGAACGTACGGATCGGCATGAATTGGCCGTGATGAAGCAACTCATGCTGACGTCGGTCGAGGTGGCACGTTTGGCTGGTATGACGACGAACGACGCATTTCGAGTGGCGGACTGATGTTCATTGGTTGGTGAGCTTGAAGGCAGACACTGCCTCGTTGAGACTGTTTGCCTGTTCTTCCAACGATTCCGCTGCGGCAGCGGCCTGCTCAACCAGTGCGGCGTTCTGCTGCGTCACCTGATCCATCTGGTTGACGGCCTGGTTGACCTGCTCGATGCCGCTGCTCTGCTCCTCCGATGCAGCAGAGATCTCGCCCATGATGTCGGTCACGCGCTTCACTGCATCGACAATCTCAGCCATCGTTACGCCGGCCTGATCGACCAGCGCCGTGCCGTTGGAAACACGATCCACTGAGTCGCTGATCAGCGCCTTGATTTCCTTGGCGGCACTGGCTGAGCGCTGCGCGAGGCTGCGCACTTCGCTCGCCACCACGGCAAAGCCCCGGCCTTGTTCTCCGGCACGTGCGGCTTCCACCGCGGCGTTCAGCGCCAGGATGTTGGTCTGGAACGCGATGCTCTCGATCACGCCGATGATGTCGGCGATCTTCGTGCTGCTTTCGTTGATGCCGCCCATGGTCTGCACAACCTGGCCAACCACATCGCCGCCGCGGGTGGCAACGTCTGACGCAGTGACGGCGAGCTGACCCGCCTGCCGCGCGTTGTCGGCGTTCTGCTTAACGATGCTCGTCAGTTCTTCCATGCTCGACGCAGTCTCTTCTAGCGAGCTGGCTTGCTCTTCAGTGCGCTGCGAGAGGTCCGCATTGCCGGCGGCAATCTCTTGCGCTGCGGAGCGCACCGAATCGCTGCCCAGACGGATCTGCTGCATCACGGCGGTGAGCTTGTCCGCAAAGGTGTTGAACGAGCGGGCGATCTGCGCGACTTCGTCTTCACCGTCCGACGGCAGGCGCTTGGTGAGGTCACCGCTGCCCGAGCCGATGTCGTCCATCACATCGCGAATCATAGACAGGTGACGGAACGCGCGCGAGGTAGTCGCACTGACAATGAGCGCAGCCACGAAGGCCACGCCCACCAGAGCGCCCGCTGAAGTCATTACCAGCGAACGCATGCCCACAGTGGCGTCAGACTTGTCCAGTGCCACGATGAGGCCCCAATCGGTGCCCTTTACGCCTTGGCGGTAGAGCAGCTTGGCGGCCCCATCTACGGTCACCTCCACCGGCTTCTCTGCTTGCACCAGCAATGCCAGTGTGGCTTCGTTGAGGCCCGCCGACAGCTCTGTCGCGGGCTTGAGTGTGAGCTTGCTATCCGGGTGCGCAACGATGCTGCCGGCCGCGTTCACAAGGAAGCCGAAGCTGGCGGGTGTCGGGCGAATGGCGTTCACATTCGCGATCACGCTGTCCAACGCCACATCACCACCGATTACGCCCTTGAGGTTGCCGCCCTGGAGAATGGGGATTGCAAAGGTCACGAGAAGCTTGCCTGTAGCTACGCCGATATACGGCGTAGTTAGCACCGGTTTGCCTGCTTCTACGGCTTGCTTATACCAAGGGCGCGCAGTCGGATCGTAGGTGGGGGGAATGCCGCTCGAGTCCGAGAATTTGTACGACTTATCGGGATAGCCGACGTAGACCTTGATGAATCCTCCCGCATCCTGAACAGTCTTGAGCGCCGAGACGGGGTCGGCCGACAGAGCGATCTCCTGTAGCGAGGCGATCATCTGTGTTTTGGACGCAACCCAATCATCGATGCCCGCGATGTGGCCGCGCGTGACGGATTGCAAGTTCTGGCGGATCGATTCGTCGTTGTGCGAACGGGTCACGAGGTAGTTGAGCCCGCCGGCCAAAGCGAGTGCGCCGACCACGATAGTGACGCAGGTCAGCAGAATGCGGGTTCGGATGGAAGTGAACACAGCGTTATGTCCTAAGAGGTGTCGAATTCGGCCGGCGGTAATGCTGTTACTGCAACGAATCGAGCGCTTGCTGCAGGTCAGCGATGATGTCGTCTGCATCCTCCAATCCAACGGACAGACGGATCAGGTCCATCGTGACACCTGCGCTGAGCTGAGCCGTAGGTTCTACCTTCTGGCGTGCACGAATCAGCGTGCCTGGATGGGTGATCAGAGACTCTGTATCGCCCAAGCTGATTGCACGGGACACCAGTTTCAGGCGATCGATCATCTTGATTGCGCCGTCCAGGCCCGAGTGGAGGTCGAACGACAGCATCCCACCACCATGGGTCATCTGAGCGCGGGCCAGCGTGTGATCGGGACTGTCTTGCAAGAAGCCGTAGCGCACCTGTTTTACGGCTGGATGTGATTGCAGCATCTGGGCCACCTTCAATGCGCTCTCACTATGTTGGCGCATGCGCAAAGTCAGCGTCTTCAGTCCTCGCGTGACAAGGAAACAAAGCAGCGGGGACAGCGTGGCCCCCGTCATGTACTTGAGTCCAATCGACCGAATCTTCTTGATCGTGGCGAGATCCCCTAGCACGGTGCCAGCGAGGAGGTCTCCGTGCCCGTTGATGTACTTCGTCATCGAGTGAATGACGAGGTCTGCGCCGTGCTCCAGCGGTCGCTGCAATGCGGGCGAGCCAAAGGTCGAATCTACCAACACGCGAACCCCTTTGCGCTCGTGTGCTATGTCGGAGAGTGCCCGAATGTTCAGAAGCTGCGCCGTAGGGTTGATCGGGGTCTCGAAGTAGACGATCCGAGTCTTGTCGGAGAGCGCGTTCCGTAGATTCACCGGGTTCGTCAGATCGATTTTCGTAACTTTGACGCCGAAACGCGGCAGGCCGTCGTCGACAAACGATGTAGCCGTGGAGTACATCGTGTGGTGAACGATGAGCTCGTCGCCTGCGTTCAGCAGAGTCAACAACGTTGAGCAGATGGCACCCATACCGGAACCCGTTACCAGCGCGGCTTCCGCGCCTTCGAGAGAGGCTAGGCGGGTCTCGAGAAGATGTTGGGTAGGGTTGTGCTGACGGCCATAAACGTACCGATCACTTTCACCCGAAAATGGTGCCGCTGCATCCGCCGTGTTCTCAAACGCAAACGTCAACGTCATGTAGACCGGCGGGGACACTGCACCGTAAGGGTCGGAGTGGTCGTGGCCATGGTGCAATGCTCGAGTCTGGAATCCGAGTTCGTGCGATTCGTCTTGCATCTTTGGGTCCTTTTCGGGTGGCAGGATGTTGTTGGGGCTTGGCGTAGCAGCGCCACGCCGTTAGTGAACGATCTGGTTGAGGAACTTTCGGGCGCGGTCTGTCTGAGGATCGTCAAAGAAGCGTTCCGGATCGTTCTGCTCAACGATTTCTCCGCGATCCATGAAGATGACGCGATCCGCCACCTTTCTGGCGAATCCCATCTCGTGCGTCACACACAGCATGGTCATCTTGGTCTCTTCGGCAAGACTGATCATGACGTCGAGCACTTCCTTGACCATCTCGGGATCGAGCGCTGAGGTCGGTTCATCAAACAGCATGATCTTGGGCGCCATGCAGAGCGACCGCGCGATGGCAACGCGCTGCTGCTGCCCGCCCGACAACTGTCCTGGATACTTGTGCGCCTGATCCGGAATCCGGACCCGCTCCAGATACTTCATCGCAAGTGCCTCAGCCTCAGCTTGCGGCTTCTTGAGCACCCAAGTCGGCCCAAGCGTGAGGTTCTCCAGCACGGTGAGGTGGGGGAACAGGTTGAAGTGCTGGAAAACCATGCCGACGTCTTTCCGGATCGCCTCAATGCGCTTGAGGTCGTTGATCAGTTCGGTGCCATCGACTGTGATGCTTCCCGCCTGATGCTCTTCGAGTCGGTTGATACAACGAATCATGGTCGATTTTCCGGACCCTGAGGGACCACAAATAACGATGCGCTCGCCCTTGCGGACATTCAGGTCAATGTCCCGCAGGACGTGAAAGTCCCCATACCACTTGTTGACTTTTTGAAGGCTGACGATAGCGTCTCTCATGTTGAATCCTTTTCTGCTGCTGATAGATCGCACTACTTACTGAATGGCCGTTGCATTCTGTCGCTGCGCCAGTTGACGCTCCAGACGCCGGCTATACCCCGAGATCGTGGAGCACAAGATGAAGTAGACGGCTCCGATGAACAGATAGGCTTCAACACCGAAGCCGTTCCAGGCTGGATCTGCGAGCGCGGCTTTGGCCGCTTGGGTCAGATCGAAGATGCCAATGATGACGACCAGCGATGTGTCCTTCAGCAGTGCAATGAATGTGCTGACCAGCGGGGGGATCACGACTTTCAGGGCTTGCGGCAGCGCGATCTTGCGCATTTGCTGCCAGTACGTGAGACCAAGAGATTCCGCGCCTTCGTACTGTCCCTTCGGAATCGACTGCAGGCCGCCACGCACCACCTCTGCAATGTAGGCCGCGGTGAACATGATGATTGCGATCTGTGCACGCAGCAGCTTGTCGATGCTGAACCCTTCCGGAAGGAACAGCGGCAGCATTACGGACGACATGAAAAGAAGGCTGATCAGCGGTACGCCTCGAATCATCTCGATATAGCCGACACAGAGCGCCTTGATGGCCGGCATGTGCGAGCGCCTTCCCAGTGCGAGGACGATGCCAATCGGGAAGGCAAAGGCGATGCCAAACGTCGATAACATCAAGGTCAAGGGAAGCCCACCCCACCGCGTGTTCTCAACAAAGGTCAGCCCGAGTACGCCGCCCCACATCAGAACTGCAACGGCAATGAGTGTGAAAGTCCACAATGCCGCCAGACCTTGGCCTTGCAAACGTCGCGTTGCTGTGGCGATGACAGTGGCGATGAGCAAGGCCGTCGTGGCCAGTGGGCGCCATTGTTCGTCGTAGGGGTAGGTTCCAAACAAGATGAGCCTGTACTTCTCACCGATGAACGCCCAGCATGCACCACCCCCATCGTGGCAGGACTGCGGGTTGGTGGTCTGGAAGGTCGCTTTGAGAACCAACCATTCCAGCAGGGGAGGCACGATGGCGAATAGCAACCAGATTGTCAGGAGGCTGCAAAGCGTGCTGCCCGGGGAGTAAAAGAGCTTCTTGCGAGCCCAGCTCCAGGGTGTTGAACTCGGCATTGCCGGTTTCGCGACAACGGTCGTAACAGAGGAGGTTGTGTCGTCCATGTCTACCGCTCTACCAATGCAATGTGCTTGTTGTAAACGTTCATCAACAGCGAGACTGCCAGGCTCACAGTCATGAAGGCACAGATGATGATCAGGATGCCTTCAATAGCCTGCCCGGTTTGGTTCAGCGTGGTGTCGACGACAGAGACGAGGTCGGGGTAGCCGATCGCGACCGCAAGCGAGCTGTGTTTGATGAGGTTTAGATACTGGCTGGTAACCGGGGGCACGATCACTCGTAGGGCCTGAGGCAAAATGACCAGCCGAAGGACTCGTCCCCTCGGGAGTCCAATTGATTGCGCTGCTTCCCACTGGCCTTGCCTGACCGACTGAATGCCAGCTCGAACAATTTCGGCAATGAAGGCGGCGGTGTAGAGGACTAAACCGATAGACAGTGCAAATAGTTCAGGGGAGAAGGCCCAGCCGCCTTCGAAATTGAAGCCGCTGCGATGCGGAATGCTGAGGTGAATTTCTTGGCCGCCCACTAGCCAGCCTAGTAGGGGCACGGCAGCAAACAATGCGACAGCCCACGGCCACAACCTAGATTGCGCGCCTGTGCGCCGCTGCCTCGCCCGCTGCAACAAGGCAACGACTACGACGAGCAACAGTGCAATTCCCAGTCCGATGATGATCGCGGTGAGGGCGGGGCCTTCGAGTGCAGGCAGCAACAGACCTCGATTGGACAGGTAGATGCCTGGTAGCGGGTTAAGCGCTGCACGCGGCCCCGGCAAGACTTCCCCGATGAAGGCGTACCACATCAGCAACTGCAGCAGGATTGGCACGTTGCGGATGAGCTCTACATACGCCGTAGAGATGCGAGAGATCAGCCAGTTGGTGGACAGTCGGCCGATGCCAATCATCACGCCTAGGACTGTCGATAGCACCAGGGCGACGACCGAAACGCGCAAGGTATTGACCAAGCCGACCAGGATGGCACGTCCATAGGTGTCGGACGGGGAATAGTCAATGACGGATTCTCCAATCGAGAATCCGGCTTGGCGATCCAGGAACGCAAAGCCTGTGGCGATGTTGCGGCTGGCTAGGTTATGCAGGGTATTGGTAACGAGATACCAAGCGACAAGGCAAACGAGGCCCACCACAATGACTTGGTACAGCAAGGCCCGGAACTCTGGGTGCTGCCAGGAAAATTTGAACGGGGCGCGATGATGTGAACTCATGGTATAGCGACGAATCGTTTCTGCGATGCAGTCGTGGTGCTGAGGCAAGCCTTGCCTCAGCCCACTCTCAACTGCTTGGCGGTTAGCGGATCGGCCAGCCGTACATCAAGCCACCCTTCGTATATAGGGCGTTAATGCCGCGGTCGAGCTTCATCGGACTACCCGCGCCCAGGCTCCGATCGAAGACTTCACCGTAGTTACCGACTTGCTTGATGATGTTGTAGGCCCACTTGTCATCCAAGCCGAGACCCTTACCCATGCCAGGGGTTGTTCCGAGAATGCGCTGAATGTTTGGTGCCGTGTTGTTCTTGACGGCATCGTCAACGTTCTTCGAAGTCAGGTTGTATTCCTCCGCCTCAATCATTGCGTTGAGCGACCACCGAACGACGTTGAACCACGTGTCGTCGCCTTGACGAACCATGGGGCCCAGCGGCTCTTTGGAGAGTGGCTCGGGCAGGATGATGTACTTGTCGGTGTTTCCGAAATTGATGCGAGCCAGGGCCAGCTGAGACTTGTCCATCGAGATGCCATCGCAACGGCCCGACGAGAACGCGCGTTTAATCTCGTCGACCGTATCGAGCAATACGGGCTTGAAGGGCTTTTTGAGATTGCGGAACCAGTCTGTGAGATTCAGCTCGTTGGTGGTGCCGGGAAGGACGCAGATGGTGGCGCCACCTAAGTCCTTTGCGCTGGTGACTTTCGCATCCTTGGTCACCATGATGCCTTGGCTGTCGTAGTAGTTCACGCCGACACCAATCAACCCCAGCGTGGTGTCGCGAGACATAGTTTGCGTCGTGTTACGCGTCAGCACGTCGACCTCGCCGGATTGCAGAGCGGTAAAGCGCGCCTGCGTTGTCAGCGGAATCACCTTGAATTTTGTGGCATTGCTGAACACGGCTGCTGCGATGGATCGGCAGGTGTCCACATCGATGCCTTGCCACTGTCCCTTGCTGTCGGTGAACGCAAAGCCTGGAAGGTTGGTAGAGACGCCGCACTGCACAAAACCGCGTTTCTTGACTGTATCCAGGGTGCCGGCGTGGGCAAGACCGGCGGTGCATAGCCCCAGTAGCACTGTGGCCGCAAAGCGGGTGATTCGCATGGTTGTCTTCTCCTTGATTTATCTATGAATCCGATGCGCAACGCGATGTGTCGAATCGGTAAGAGGGCGGCGCACTTCTTGTGGTGCGTCCTGCGAGGAGGCGGGCGGCGCCGCTTAGGTCACTGCTATTGCTGCTGGCATTCACTCCCGTGATTGCCACATTGGTATTTCAAGATTTGGCTTTGGTGCGGGCTTGATACTTCGAGTGAGGAGTGCACTCGCGCCATCGTCAAATCGATGACACAAAGTATCCTGACCGCACGCTGGGAATGCCATGCACCGGGGGGCATAGCAGTTATGAGAGCCGGGACTCGGCTCAGCTTTGATTTCTTGAGCACCCAATTAAGGGGCCACCGCTACTCAATGAGCCTGGCGGTTGCGTGTCACGCTCAGCTGTGAGTAGGGATTACCCTAGTCGGGTAAGTGTTGTCGCTGGGGCAGCGACTTGTCATGGCGACAGACACGATGTGCGATGAGCTGCCCGCATGAGTGGCAGCTCAGGCGGAGGCTCCCGCCTTGGCATCGTCATAACGCTTCGCTCGATAGATTGCGATCGAAACGATCCAACTGAACGCGAAGATGCCGATGATGATGTATCCAAGAACGCCGAAGTTGTCATTGAGCGTACTGACGGCATTCCACACGGGCCCTTTGAGGTTGAACCTGCTTGCGAACAGGCCAAGTATTTCTATGCCGCCAATCACGACAGCGACAAGGATCGACACGAGCGTGATGGTCATGTTGTAGTAGATCTTGCGCAGTGGCTTCTGGTACGCCCAGCCATAGGCGCCCAGCATCAGATGGCCGTCCAACGTATCGACCAGAGACATGCCGGCGCTAAACAGTGCGGGAAAAACCATGATGGCCCAAGGCGATAAGCCTTTGGTGGCCTGCGTAGCGGCAATACCGAGAAGCCCGATTTCGGTTGCTGTCTCGAAGCCCAGGCCGAACAGGAAACCCATCGGGTACATGTGCCAGCTGCGCGTTACGACACGAAAAAGCGGGCGGAACAGTTTGGCAAGAAAGCCCCGGTTCGCGAGCAGGATGTCGAAATCATCGTCGACATAGGCGCCGCCGTTGCGCACGTGACACCATGCGCGATAGATGCCCCGCAGTATCAAAAGATTCATCAGCGCGAGCGCGAACAAAAAAGAAGCAGACACCACGGTGCTGGCAATACCGCCCCATTCCCTGAAATGCTCGAAGCGGCTCTGAATGGCCACGGTTGTGAATGCAATTGCCACCGATGCGAGCACGACAACGCTGGAGTGACCCAGTGAGAAGAACAAGCCCAAGGAGACCGGCCGTCTCCTTTCCTGCATCAGCTTGCGCGTGACGTTGTCGATGGCCGCAATGTGGTCCGCATCGACGGCGTGGCGCATGCCGAAGCCATAGGCCAGGAACGCGGTGCCCAGAAGTACGGGGTGTGAACGGAATGCGGCAATTGCCCACGCCCAGGCCAGGACATTCATGAGCGTCAACATGCCGTAGATGAAGAGCAGTCGGCTTCGGACACTGGCGTCCGCATGGTCAGATATCTGGTTGAGCCGATCGCGCATCATGGCTTCCCGGGTGAGATGGCGTGCAAGCTCATCAGGCCGTCTGGACACGAAAAACGGAAACGGCAGTCTCCAGCTGGCTGGCCTGCTCCCTGAGCGACAGCGTTGCCGCCGCGGCTTGCTCGACAAGTGCCGCGTTCTGCTGGGTTGCCTGGTCCATCTCTGCGACCGCGACATTGACCTGTTCGATGCCTTTCGATTGCTCTTCCGAAGCCGCGGCGATTTCCGCCATCAAGCTGCTGACTTTTCGCACGGAGGTGAGAATTTCGGCCATCGACTGCGTCGCCTGATTGACCTGATGCGCACCGGTTTCAACCCGGCCCAGCGAATCCGAGATGAGTCCTTTGATCTCTCTGGACGCCGCAGCGCTGCGTTGCGCTAACGAACGGACTTCACCAGCAACGACTGCGAACCCACGGCCTTGCTCGCTTGCCCGAGCAGCTTCCACGGCGGCGTTCAGCGCCAGGATATTCGTCTGGAAGGCAATACCTTCAATGACGCCGATGATCTCCGCGATCTTGCCTGACAGGTCGGACAAGCCGCGCATGGTCTGCGCGACTTCCTGCGTTGCCTGGTTACCCTGTTCGGCCAGCCGCGCTGTACTACTTACCATCTGATCGGCTTGCTTAGCGTTGTCAGCGTTCTGTCGAACAGAAGACGTGAACTCCTCCATGGACGACGCCGTTTCCTCCAACGATGCGGCCTGTTCCTCGGTCCGCTGCGATAAGTCCAAGTTGCCTGCGGCGATCTCCTGCGTTGCGTTGTCTATTGATCGAGAGCTGGCTCGCACAGCGCCGATTGTCTGTGCGAGTTGAACCTGCATCGTCTTCAATCCGCGCAGCAGTTGGCCCATCTCGTTGCTTGAATCAACCTCGACCTGAGTGGTCAGATCGCCGTCTGCGATGGCTTGAAAGTGGCGGATTGCCTGGGTCAGCGGCTTGCTGATCGCCCGCTGCAGCGACCACCATGCCAAGGCCGCCGCCCCGAGCGCCAGGAGAACGCCTGCAATGGTGATTCCAACGAAGCTGCGGAAACGAGACTGGGAGGCATCAAATCGCGCTTTTGCAGCGCTGATTTGCATCTGGCTCAGCGCGTCCATGCCGGTGGATACGTCGATGAATAGCGGCAGCGGGATGTGCAGCCAGACGTCCGGGATCTTCTGCGTATCGCGCGTGGCAATGGCACTGAACATGGGTTCAAGGCCTTTCACGACGAGGGCGTCAAGCTTTGTATTTACGTCGGCTGCCAGGCTTGCCTCCTTGGGGCTTGAGAACGGTAATGCTCGATAGGCATCCCACGCCTTTCGTGCCACTGTAAGTAGGTCCCGAGCCGTCTGCGTAGCCTTGGACAGGTCTGGGCTGGTCGGCTCGAGCGCGATGCGATATAGCCAAAGGCGGCTTCGCGATAGCGCCACGTTGGCTTGCCCAAGCGCCGTCGAAGAGGCGAGACGACCGGAGTACAGTTCTTTCACATCATCATTGCTTGCAAGCACGCCGACGATGCCCATGACGCCACCGAGTATCAGCAGCCCACCTAGAAAGGCGATGACTATTGCCAACCGGATGCGAATGCTGAGATCTCTGAACATAAATAGGGAGAAGGGTCGTTGGCTGTTACGCTGAAACGGCAGGGTCCGCACGGTTCAGAATTCCGTGCTCGGCGAGCACCTTTTCAAAGGCGAGCAGGTAGCACTCGTAGTACTGCCAGCTCGGCTGGCCATCGCATGGGCCTTGTTCCCATTCGGCGATTATTTGAATCAACCGTTGTCGGAATGCTTCCCACTCGAAATGCCCTTCCTTAGCCATTGCCAACGCCAAGCCGTAGAGCGTGCGCTCCCAATCGTGCGAGAAATACAAGCGACCATCGCTGCGCGGCGGTGAGTCGGGTTGCCCCAACATGCTGTTAGCCGCATGCTCCTCGAAGTTGGTGAACATGGCGTCCTCTCAGCGCCGGCCAAGCGTGGCCGTTCCGCTTCCCGCCAGCGCGACGCCCATCATCGATTCGGGCGTGACCAACTCCGCCAGTTGTGCTTCGGTCCATCCGTCGGTGCCGGCAGGGCGCTCGGGCACCACAAACCAACGAATCTGCGCGCTGCTGTCCCATACCCGCACCTCAGTGTCGTCGCCGACCTGCACGCCGAATTCGCGCAGAACGGCGCGCGGCTCACGGACGCCGCGCGCGCGAAACACCGGGTCTTTGTACCAGTACGGCGGAAGCCCCAGGATAGGCCACGGGTAGCACGAGCAAAGCGTGCAAATGATGAGGTTGTGAATGCCGGGCTCGTTGGCGACGGCTTTCATGTGCTCGCCTTCTGCACCCGTCATGCCTTGCGGAAACCCCATCTCCGCAATTGCGGCGGGTGTATCTGCGATCAGGCGGGCCTTGAATGCATCGTCTACCCAAGCGTGGGCCACCAGCTTCGCGCCATTGAAGGGCCCAGCAACCGTTTCGAAATGAGCTAGGACGGCGTCAACAGAGTCGCTGCCGATCAAACCTTTCTCGATCAACAGCGATTCAAGTGCGCGCACCCTGGCTGCGTTTTTTTCCTCACGATCATCGTCGTACGAGAAGAGTTCGTTCATCAGTCATTCCCCACGGAGCTGCACAGATACGCGTCGAACAGGTCTGCATAGACCACGACGTTTGCTTCACCTTTGCCCTCGCCCCAAAGGACGCAGCCATCGAACGCTACACGGTAGACCGGCATCGCATCCCCGATACCATCGCGCCCTGTATTGACGAAATAGCCGTACGCGCCTGGATACACCTCGACCACCTTGCCGGCTTTATTCCGTAGATAGCCGGGCAGCCGTGTGTGATCCACGGCTTCCGGGTCTTGCACGCGTACGCTGTCGCCAACGGCGAAGCGAGTGGTTTTGATTGACGGCCTGAGCGGGGAATCCCCTTGTTCCAGATAGCGGACGATTTGGCTGCTAAGCGCGGCGTTCGGTGCATCCGGCAAGGGCGCTTCTGGCGCGCTCCGATAGTGAGCGGTGCGGCTTTCCAGTTCGGCGGGCGTCACGTAGCCCCGATCCATGAAGAACTGCGAAATGCCCATGAGCCACTTCTCGTAGTACCGGTACTTGAAGTACTCGAAGGGCTGCATGCCTTCTGCCCCGGTGCGTAAAGATGCCCAGGACCAGTCTTCGCGAAACGCAGTCGGCAGCGATGCTAGGGGGTATTGGGGCAGTGCGTCCGCTAGATGGGCGCTCTCCGCCATCATGACGGTGTGGATACCGAAGATGCGTTTTTCCCACGCCTGCACGAAGACGCGTGTATCAAGATTCACGGGACCGAGATTCTCCAGGCCGCCGAGGTGATGCTGCAGCTTCATGACCGACTCCTTTCCATTGGAACTCAAACGCCCAGCCGTGCGCGGGTTTCATCCGGCGTTGCTGCGCAGGTGCGCCAGTGCTCCAGCAGGGCTGCCTTATCCAGATGGCGTCCGATAAAGACGAGCTTGCTGGTTCGCGCTTCGTTATCACCCCAGCGCGCGCCAGGTGTCGACTCCAGAAGCATGTGCACGCTATGGACATGGAAGCGGCGGCGTTCCCCCTTGAGGTGCAGAACGCCCTTCATACGGAGTAGATCGTTGCCATACATTTGAACGATCGAACTGAGCCATTTCCCCACACGCGCGGGGTCGAGAGCATCCGTTGATTCGACACCAAAGGCTTCGATGGTTTGATCATGCTCGTGATCATGGTCGGCCTCGTTGTTGAGTAGATTGGGTTCCAATTCCAGTAGGTTGACGAGGTTAAAGCGGTCAGCGCCGAATACTGGAACGTTTGGTGTCCCCATGGCCAATGTCGACACCAAACTCGAGGGGTTGATCGATCGGATAGCGTGCTGAAGTTCAGTGATCGCAGCGTCTTCGATCAGGTCGGTTTTGCTGAGAAGGAGCAAGTCGGCAAACGCGATCTGCTCATCTGCGACTGCATCTCCCCGCTGCAGCGCCGCGTGAGCAGCGTCGACCACTGTTACGACAGACTCCAGTCTCACGCGCTCGCGCAACGACGGATCGGCCAGAAAACTCTGGACGACCGGCGCAGGGTCAGCCAGCCCCGATGTTTCGACTACGATGCGCTCCAGTGGACGGGGCGCCGCGTCTATCAGCTTCAAAACACTGTCGACCAAGTCCGTCCGGACGGTACAGCAGATGCACCCATTGGTGATCTCAATGACGGCTTCCAGGTCGGCCTCGATCAGATCACCGTCGATCCCGATGTCGCCAAACTCGTTGACGACAATGCCGATGGCAGTGTGCGGGTTATCAGCGATCAGCCGGTTAACCAACGTGGTTTTTCCGGCGCCGAGATAGCCCGAAACGATCGTGACCGGGATTTTTTCTAAAGACATTGAGTTCTCCTGAAACTGACGACGCGGCTCGTGGACGCAGTTAGCTCTTCATGTCCCGACCGCGCGTCTCCCGAAGTACAAGCGCGCCAATCACGAAGGCAGAGGCAGCAACGCCTGCGGTGTAGAGCAGCCCGGCAAAGATGTCGCCCGTTCTCAGCACGACTGCCGTCGCGATGAACGGTGCAAAACCACCAATCCAGCCATTGCCGAATTGCAGCGCTACCGACACACCGCTGTAGCGAACATGCGTGGGGAAGAGTTCAACCAGGAACGCCCCAAGGGGGCCGTAGACCATGGTGGCGAGCACCACCAGGGCGAATAGCAAGCCAACCATGGCGGGGCCGTTGACTCGTGTGGGATCTGCCTTGGTTGGCAAGCCCTCCTTGACGAGCGCGGCTTTCAGTTGGGCCTCGTCAAAACCTGGTAGGCGTGCTCCGTTGACTACGATGGTCATGTCGCTGCCGCCCCGTGCCATGGTGTAAGGCACCGCATTGGCAGACAGCAGCGATTTCGCGCGTTCGCAGGGTTTCGTGGCTTTGGGGCTAAACATCTGGCCCATCAGGGATTGCGTCTCCTTACAATCGCCCCCCTCGATCACCACCGATGCATGTTCTCGGAACTCGGCCAATGCCGGGTTCCCGTAGGTGGCGAGGCCGCGGAAGATCGGTCCGATCAGCAGGGCAGACAGCAGACAGCCCGCGAGCATCACCCACTTGCGTCCGATACGGTCCGACAGGGTGCCGAAGATCACGAAGAACGGCGTGCCCAGAACCAGCGCGATGGTCAAATAGAGATAGGCCGACTGATAGTCGAGCTTGAGCGTGGCCGTCAAGAAATACAGGCTGTAGAAATGGCCCGTGTACCAGATGACGGCTTGCCCCGAGACCACGCCGAAGATCGCCACCAGCACGAGCTTGAGCGTTTTCGGATCACCGAAGGTGTCGCGGATCGGATTCTTGGATTGCCGCCCGTGCGCTTTCATTTCGGCAAATACGGGTGACTCGCCAAGTTTGAGGCGGATGTAGAGCGAGAGCACCAGCAGCACCATCGACAGCACGAACGGGATGCGCCATCCCCATGAGGCAAACGCCGCTTCCGGCATCAACGAGCGTAGCGCCATGATGACGAGCAGAGACAGCAGTAGGCCGATCGTGCCCGTGATCTGCAGCCAGCTTGTCATGAAGCCGCGGTTGTGGGTCTGCGCATGCTCCGCGATGTACGTTACGGCGCCGCCGAACTCGCCGCCGACAGCCAACCCCTGCAACAGGCGCAGGACCACGAGAATGATCGGCGCAATCCATCCGATCGTCTCGTAGGTTGGCAGCAGGCCGACAGCGGCCGTCGATAGCCCCATGATGAGCATCGTCACCAAGAAGGTGTACTTGCGACCAATCGTGTCGCCTAGCTTGCCGAACACGATGGCCCCGAATGGACGCAACACGAATCCGGCGCCGAACGTCGCCAGCGACGCGAGAATTGCGGCGGACTCGTTGCCTTTTGGGAAGAAGAGGCTCCCGAAGAAGACCGCAAGACTGCCGTAGATGAAGAAGTCGTACCACTCGAACACGGTACCCAGTGCCGCAGCCAAAACAACTTGGCGGATGCCTTGGGCCTTGGCCTCGACTGGCTGACCCGCGATGACTCCAGTGGATCCAGTAGACATAGCAAGCTCCGTAGCGTGATGCTGGCCTTAGGCCTGAGAATCGAGAAATGCGCGCAGCGCCGTGTTGAACGCCGCGGGCTTTTCGAGCATGGGGAAATGCCCAGCGTCGGGCACCAGCAGCAGTGAGGCGTTCGGTATGCCTTGTGCGAGGATGCGGGATTCACTCGGCGGTGTAATCACATCCTCTTCGCCGCACACCACCAACGTCGGGAGCTTGATGTCCGCCAGGTGTTGCCGCGTGTCGGATTTGTTGAGTGAGACGATCGCTGCGCGTGCCACATGCTCCGGCGTCTGTGCGACTTCCTGTCGCGCAAATTGAAGTAGTGAAGCGCTGGCCGACGATGCAAAGGATCGGTCAATGACGTTCTGGCTGGCTTTTTCAACGCCATGGATGGCAATCGCATCCAGCACATTGCTTGCATCCACGTCTGCGCCAAGCCCATGCGGCGTGGCGCCCACTAGCACCAGCTTTTGCAGCAGATCTCCATGATGTAACGCGAAGCGCTGTGAGATGGTCCCGCCCATGGATAGCCCCACGAGAACCGCATCCTGCAGTTGCAACGCCGTAAACACACCATGTAGATCGTCGACGAATGCGTCCATTGTGTACGGCCGCAGCACTGGTGCCGGTGACACGCCATGGCCGGGCAGGTTGACGGCAACCACCAAAAAGTCCTTTGCAAAGACCTCCACCTGCTCGCGCCAGAACTCACTGGTGGTCGTGAACCCATGACAGAAAACCAGCGGTGTGCGGGATGCTCCTTCGTTCCACACCCACACCCGTGTATCGCCCACGGCGATCAGTTTCTTGCTGCTCATCTTCATTGCACCTCGTTGTGGCGCCGCTTGGCGCGCTTATGAACAACCTCGGCACATCTAGGTGCCGAATGTCTCCGCTTGGAGTAGTGCAATGGGTATGCCAGCGCTCAAAGGAGCGGGGTGATTTTTATAAGTAACTGAAAGAAAAGAAGATTTTTCTTCGCGCGTACCTGCCAATCACCTTGTGATGCACGTGGGGGCGTCCTACAATCTCAAAATCGAGACGAATATGTCTCAAAATTGAGAACCGAGATGCCTTTCCCTGAACTCACCGGCTCCACCGTCGATGCGGCGACATTTCTGGAGCTGGTTCTCGACCATGTTTCAGACTGTCTTGTGGCTGTGGACACCGACGGGTTGATCGTTTTGATCAACGCCCCCTACTGCAAGCTGCTGGGGGGGACGCCTGAAGATTTCATTGGCCGGCACATCACGGACGTCGTCTCTCCGCATACGCATTTGCATCGCGTCGCGAGTGGAGTGGAACCAGTTGCTGCCGCTGTTCCGTTGGAGGTTCGAGGGTGCAAGCTGATCGCGCGGCAGGTTCCGGTGTTCAAGGAGGGGAAGATCGTCGGCGCTGTTGGTCTGGCGCTGTTCTCCAACTACGAGCAGTTGAAAAAGACGTACTCGATGGCGTTTAGCTCCAGTATCGCGCTGGAGAACAGCCGCTCTGGCTGGGCTGCGGATTACAAGATGGCCGACATCCTCGGTACCGGCTCAACGATGGAAGCCCTGCGCGCAGAGTTGGCGCTTGCTGCCAGTCATAGTTTGCCCACGCTTATAGAAGGAGAAACGGGAACAGGAAAGGAGTTGGCCGCGCAGGCTATCCACAACGCGTCGGATCGTGCAGGCGGCCCGTTTGTGTGGATCAATTGCGCGTCGATTCCAGAGCAGCTCATCGATGCTGAGTTGTTCGGCTATGAAGCTGGCGCGTTTACAGGTGCTTCGGCAAGAGGGAAACCCGGTAAGTTCGAACTGGCTGCTGGCGGCACGATCTTCCTCGATGAGATCGGCGACATGCCGTTGTCACTCCAGGCAAGTCTGCTGCGTGCCTTGCAAAGCCAGAGCATCGTGAGAGTCGGCGGCACGTCGCCCATCCGTATCAATGCGCGTGTTATTGCAGCAACCAACCGTCGGCTGGGTGGGGCAGTGCGGGAAGGCCGGTTTCGAGAGGATCTCTACTACCGGCTGGCGATGTTCTCTGTCGCCATGCCGTCGCTGCGGGAGCGCAACGATCTCCCCATTTTCATTGAGCAACTCCTGGCGAAACTCGCATCGCAGCACGGGTTGCAATCCAGGGCGCTGACACGAGCCCAGAGCAGCGCGCTAGCCACCCACACGTGGCCCGGCAATGTGCGTCAACTCGAAGGTGTATTGCTGCGGTTGCTTTTGACCGGCAAGCTCACGTTGCCGGAGCCGATTGTTGATCTTGCAGATGTGCCTAACGCTGAGTCGGGTCAACCTCAAGGCAACCTGAACCTGGGCGAACACCTTGCGCAGGAGAAGCAGCGCCTGATCAAACAAGCGTTGGCGCACTGCAGCCAAGACCGTGCGCAGGCGGCCAAGCTGCTAGGCATCAGCAGAGCGTCTCTCTATCGAGAGCTTCAAACCGCGGCCTAGAGTCGGTGCTCCCCCTCAAAATGCCATGCAGCACGGCGGTGGCGATGGAGTTCCGTGGCAGGTTGGGCCTGATTAGCGCATCGTTAGCGCTCTGGGCGCATGTCGCAGTGCGCAAGCGAGGTGCGAGGTTCAGGAGCGCGGCTGTGCACGGTAGAAGCCCAGAAACATGTCGACGGCATTCTGTACGACGAGATCGCGCTCCTGCTTTGTGAAGTGCTCATCGGCGCCAACAACGCGCACCCAAAGAAGCGGTTCATCGATGAGCCCCAGAAACTGTCGTGCAGCCAGGGTCGGGTTTTTGACAGTGATGAGCTTGCGCTTGGCAAGCGCCTCTAGGTAGTCGGCCACTGCGCCCATCGCAGGCGCCTTGCCTTTTTCAAAGAATGTCTTGGTCAGTGCAGGAAAGCGAGGCCCCTCCGCAATGACCATTCGCAGGAACGCGACAGCTTCTGCCGGTATCCAGAAATCCGAAACAGCGCGCCCGAGGCGCATCAGCCCGAGCTTCGGGTCGCGCAGCGACGCTTCATCGCGGGTGATATCGAACACCGGGAAGCTTGCCCAAATGCGCGCCGTCATCGCTTCAAACAAGGCCTCCTTGCTCTCAAACTGGTTGTACAGCGTGCGGCGTGCGGCGCCGGATTCAGCGGCGACCCGGTCCATGCTCGTGCCCTCGTAGCCGTGCTGAAGGAAGACACGTGTTGCGGCATCCAGTATCTGGTCCCGCTTGGTGGATACGCTGCCTCGGTCCTTGCGTGTGCTGCCACGATTGGGCGCCGCTGCGTTGGACGCAGGCTTGTCGGTCGTCTCTTGGTGTATGGGAGTGGTGGCCCTTCTCACAATGATCGGCGTGGAGATTGAGGTGACCCCCGATTGTACGTTGCCAACCGTATCGCTAGCTGCTGCGCGGCATGCGTACGGCACCAATCGTACGGGAAGCCAAAAGTCCGCCGACCACCGCCAGCAGCGCGAAACCGGCAATGCAGACACCTTGCCACGCGGCCACGCCCCATGCTGCCGCCCCGATGGCAGAACCGGCGGCGCCGCCCGCGAACGTGCACACCATATACACGGTATTGAGGCGCGCACGAGCTGCAGGGTCCAGCCGAAAGATGCGCGCCTGATTGGCGATCTGTCCAGCCTGGTTGCCAAAGTCCAGCAGGTTTACTGCCAGAACGATGGCCAGCGCTGACGCATCGCCTGCAAAAAGAAATGCTACGAAAGCAAGGTTGGCCGCCGCCAGAGACATGAGGTTGACGATCGTCGGACCAAATCGATCTGATATGCGACCGCATTGCGGTGCAATCAGTGCACCGGCCGCGCCCCAAAGCCCGAAAAGGCCTGCTTGCGCGGGGCCGTAGTGGAACGGCGCTTGGGCAAGATGAAAGGACAGCGTTGCCCAGAACGCTGAGAACGCGCCAAACGTCATGGCGCCCAGGCATGCCGAGAATCGAAGGTCGCACCATTTCAGGAAGAGGCCGGGCAGCGAGCGGATCAGCGCTACATACGTTGGCGCCCCGGCTTGCGGGCGACTTTTGTGCGTTGGCATGAACCGTGGCAACACCCATACCAACAAACCAGTAAGGATTGCCGCCACTAAGTACGAAGCGCGCCAGGAGCCGCTGAACTCGCTGATGGCTCCCGACACCGTACGTGAGAGGAGAATTCCCAGAATCAGACCGGTCTGCATGGTCCCGACTACACGCCCTGAGCGTCCAGGCGGCGCAATAGAAACCGCAATGGGAATCAAGGCCTGCGGGACAACAGTCACCGTGCTCACGAGCAGCGACATCAATACCAGCCACGGCATCGACCTACTCAGCATGGCACCGATCAGGGCAAGACAGGTCAGGCAGAGCAGGATGCGAACGAGTTTTCTCGGGTCCGCGCAGTCCGCCAATGGAACGATGGCAAAAATGCCGAGGGCATAGCCGACTTGTGCCGCAGAAGCGACCAGGCCCGCCGATGAGGGCGACGCGTCAAGACTTTGCGCCATGGCCGAGAGCAATGGCTGGCACAGATACACGTTTGCAACGGTGATACCACATGCCGCAGCCATCATCGGAATGGCAGCGCGTGGGGTGGTTTGCGGCTTGTTCTCTGGCATAGATGTTCCCGCCAAGGCTGTGTGCGTTTTGATGAGTCGGTACGCGGTAAGCGACAGCCTGTCGACAAAGTGGCGGTCTACAGATTTGCGGTGGATAATCTTTGATGTTAAATTGCACTGTACAGTGCAGTGCAAAATATGTCGAGATCGTAGCCGCGACAGCGCAATCCGACCATCCATGCAGAGGTAAAACATGAAGCCGATCACCATCATTGCCTTCCCGATTTCTCCGCCAGGCAAGGAGAGCGAGTTATTGGCGCAGTTTGCGAATCTGGTGCCGGCGACCCGCAAGGAGCCCGGCTGCATCTCCTTCACGGTCCATCAGCATCCCAAAATAGCCAATCGGTTTGCGGTGTATGAGACGTTCCGTGATCAAGCGGCGTTCGATGCGCACTTGCAGTACGCGCATACAAAAGCGTTCGTTGAATGGATCGAGAACAGTGGTGCCGTACTCAACTTCGAGTTCTGGACCGAAGCACCGCTGACAGTCGAGCCCCGTGATATGGGCAGTGCGGCAGTGGGGCCAGATGGGATTGCCGAGCATTGAGGCGATTGGAGATTCAAACCATGGAAACACTCGCAGGAAAAGTTGCGCTGGTCACAGGCGGCAGCAAGGGGATCGGCCGCGCTATCGCGCTTGCGTATGGCGCACAGGGCATCAAGGTTGCGCTGACCTACGTGCGTGACAAGTCGGCGGCGGACGAGGTTGTCGGCAAGATCGAGGCAGGCGGATCAAATGCCGTGGCGATTCAGGCGGATGTGTCGCAACAAGCGGCAATCCCGGCAATGGTCGAGGCAACGCGTGATGCCTTCGGTCAGGTCGATATCCTCGTGAACAACGCAGGTGTCACCATGGCCAGGCCATGGGCTGAGTTGACGCTGGAAGACTGGAACACCGTTATGACGACGAACTTGACGTCGGCGTTTCTGGCCACCAAAGAAGTAGTGCCCGAGATGGTCAGTCGCAAATGGGGGCGGATCATCATCCTTTCGTCAGTCGCGGCGCAGCTCGGCGGGGTGGTTGGACCACACTACGCAGCGTCCAAGGCGGGACTCATCGGTCTAGCGCATGGGTACGCCTCGGTACTGGCAAAAACCGGCGTCAGCGTTAACGCAATCGCGCCGGCACTGATCGAGACGAGAATGCTGAGTGGTAATCCAAACATCCGAAAGGAACTCATCCCGGTCGGCCGGTTTGGTGAGCCGGAGGAAGTGGCAGATGTGGCTCTACTACTCGCCCGCAACGGCTACATGACGGGCCAGACGATCAATGTGAATGGCGGTTGGTATATGAGCTGACGGCATTGTGCCTGCTGAGCAATACGGTAGCGTACACGTGCCAGAGGCTGTGTCTCCGCCTTCTTACTGACGATACCCCACCTGCCACGGCCTGAGTGCTCAAGCCGTTTTCCCGAGAAACGAGCATGCATTTCGCAAGCGAATCGGCGCTAACGCTTACGCGACCACTGACGGTATGCGCTTGGCGTCATGCCGGTGAAACGAGTAAAGGCTCGACGGAAACTGCCTTCGTCCGCGTAACCCGTTTGTTGGGCTACGCGCTTCACGCTGATGGCGCCGTTCTCAAGCAAAGTTCGCGCGTCCTCAAGTCTGATGCGATCAATGAATGCTTTTGGCGATTCATGGATAAGCTGTCTCATCCGACGGTGCAGCGTGCGTTCGCTCGTGGCGAGCTTTACCGCCAAATCTGCGACATTCAGCTTATAACCCAGTTGCCGTACCGTTCGCTCTGCGTCGATCAGCCACGGGTCACGAGATTGAGCGTATCCGGCCGGCATGTAGATCGTTTGGGCCGGAGGGATATTGTCGACGACGGCGAAATCCGCCGCGAGGCGCGCTGCTTCGTCACCCGCCAACATGCGGATCACATGCAGAGCGGAATCAACCCATGATAGTGGACCGCCAGAGGTCACAACCCTCCCCTCATCAATGAGGGCGGATCCCCAGATGGCATGCGCACGAGGATAGCGTTGCAGAAGTTCATCGTGCAGCCACCATGTCGTGGTACAGCGACGTTCGTTCAACAACCCCGCTTCACCTAGTACGAATACCCCCTTGCAGGCACCAGCGACGATGGTGCCGTGCGCATGCTGCTTGCGTAGCCATTGCCCAATCTCCTGCATGACTGGGCCACTCCATTGCAGCGCTTTGCCTAGTTGCACGATGCCCGGAATCAATACCGCGTCGCAGCGGCCAAGGTCGAAAAGACCGGCGTCTACTCGGACCCTCGCGCCACGCCCGTCCAAGAAAGAGCGGCCACGCGGGCTGGCGGTGACCAATTCAAATTGCTTAGCCGTTGCACCAGATGATGGGGACCCCGCTCTTTGCCGGATGGCCTCGTTCGCCAGCCAGAACACATCACACAGACCGGCAACGCCGGAAGGAAGGGTGCCGTCCATCCCCAAAACAACGATACGCATTGTGGTTGCTCCTGCAGACACGTGGCGGATTATGCCTGTTGCTTGGCAAATTCGCCACTCTTCGAGAATTACCAGAACATGCAGACTCTCCTCACCAACCCAGGAGAACTCGCATGACCGAAGTCGCCGCAGTCGTAACCTTCAAGTCGCAACCCGGAAAGGGCAGTGAAGTAGCACGCTTGGTTGCCGCAGCCTTGCCACAGGCTCTGAACGAAAACCCGATGCCGCTCTGGCTGGTACTGCGTTCTGAGGAGGAGCCAGACATCGTTCATATCGTTGATGTCTTTGTCGATAAGAGCGGGCGCGAAAATCATCTGCGCGATGCCACTGCCGCGCAAATCCTCGCCACCGTGCCCCCGCATCTCGCAGAACCCGTGAAGATCAGCCCCATGGAGCTTGTTGCTGCCAAGGGTGTGACCGTGCGTCTTGTTGATTGACGCGGAACTTGTCCGTGTCAGTTTGTCAGGTCGAGGGAAATTTCAAGGTACTCGCATCGTAGGTCGAGGCGGCTACCGGGACTCTCTGGACACCAGCGGCCTACACCGCGATTGTTTTGCTACCGATCCCAAAAGGAAACCAATGATGAATCACCAATACCGTCTCTCGGCAAAGGCGCTCCTTCTTGCTGGCGCGTCTGCACTGATGCTGCTCCCTGCGTTCGCGCAGTCGGCTGAAAACTTCACTCTGTCCAGTCCAGACATCGCTGCGGGCGGCAAGATTGCCGAAAAGTTCGTGCTGAATGGCTTCGGCTGCAAGGGGGAGAACGTGTCGCCCGCTCTCGTTTGGAAGGGTGCACCAGCAGGTACGAAATCGTTCGCGCTGCGGGTTTACGATCCGGACGCGCCGACTGGTAGCGGCTTCTGGCATTGGACTGTTTACAACATTCCTGCGTCCACAACACAGCTACAGCAGGGTGCCGGGAACTCGGCGTCCAGCCTGCCAGCAGGCGCAAATGGAGGCATGAACGATTTCCAAGACTCGGGTGCCGCCGGTGCCAATGGCAATTACGGCGGCCCTTGCCCGCCCCAGGGCGACAAGCCGCATCGCTATGTCTTCACACTGTATGCGCTGGCTGTGGACGATCTGTATGCAGCAGCTGGCATCCCGAAGACTGGCACTGCCGCGCTTCACGGCTTTGCCTTGAATAAGGCACTGGGTGACAAGGTCCTGGGCAAGGCGTCGTTCACAGCCCGCTACGGCCGATAGTCGATTGCCGACATCATGAGCACAACGCTTCCGCACTTGTTTGGTGTGGGAGCGTTGGCGCTCCTCGGCTTCGGGCCAAAACAATCTACTCCGTGAGTGCGGATATGGTCGCACCGAAGTTCGGGATAAGACGGTGCGGGCTTGCATCTGCAACTCCACCATGTAGGTACAACCTAACAAGTAGTACGGTCGCTGCTGTGGAAACAGCCTAGCCAACCGCCGACAGCACGTTGGTCCCGTAGAGGCACCTCAACTTAGGGATCATCATGGTGACAGGTTCTGTCCCTATGTTGCGCTATTTTCCAATCATCACCAACCGCAAACGGAGTATGTGATGACGGGTAGAGCGATCTTGCAACGAATGCTTCGGGTAGAGTCGGGAAGCCCTGCCATGCAGGCAATCCAGGTCTCAGTACCTGATGATGTGATCAATGATCTTTGCTCGCGACTGCAACGTACACGCTGGCCTGATCAGGTCAAAGGACAGGAATGGCGTCGGGGGACTGAGTTGAGCTTCCTTCAGCGACTTTGCGAGCACTGGTCAGAAACTTTCGACTGGCGTGCGCAAGAGGCGCGTCTCAACGCGCTGCCTCAGTTTCGAGGCTCGATTGACGGCATCGGCATACATTTCGTGCACGCACGCTCGAAGAAACCAGACGGTGTGCCATTGCTGCTGATCAACGGCTGGCCCAGTTCGATTTTTGAGTACCTCAACGTGATCCCACACCTGACCGCCGCCGGCTTCAATGTGATTGCGCCCACCCTGCCGGGGTATGGCCTTTCCGACCACCCAGGCGAGCCCGGTATGAACGGAACCCGCATTGCAAAGCTGTTTGCCGAGCTGATGGGCACGCTTGGCTATGATCGGTTTGTCGCGCATGGAAGCGACTGGGGTGCTCTCGTGGTTGACCGACTACGGCGCCATCACGCGGACCGACTCTTTGGTGTTCACTTCAGCAACGTGCACTGGGGCTATCCACGCCCCGATGACCTCGCGGTCGACGAGCAGGCTTATCTAAGCCGGGCACAGGGTTGGCAGTTTGCCGAAGGCGCTTATTACCTGATTCAGGGAACAAAGCCCCAAACGCTGAGCTATGGCCTCAACGACAGCCCGGCGGGACTCGCTGCCTGGATTATCGAGAAGTTCCAGAGCTGGAGTGGCGGGGACATAGAGCAGGTCTACGGGTTCGATGATCTGTGCGCCAATCTCACGCTTTATTGGGCAACCGAGACAATTGGCTCATCTATCCAGCTCTATGCCGAGACATTTTCCGATCCGGAGAGTCATCGTCCGCCCGAGCGCGGCACCGTACCCGTCGGCGTGCTCGTATTTCCGAATGACATCCTGCCAGCGCCGCGTGCCTGGGGCGAGCGCTGGTTCGACATCGTCCATTGGACTGAAGCGACGAGTGGCGGACACTTTGGTGCCTGGGAGGAGCCCGAACTATTTGCACGTGATTTGGGCGCATTTGCCCATCGTGTCACTGACGGCGTTCAATAGGCGTCCCAGTCCTTTCCTTACTCCAGATCGGGCAGTGGCTTGCGGTAATCCGCATAGCAGTTCCGCAGTGGTACTACCCTAGCTTCGCTGCATCTACTGGCGAGTTTCGAGATGTCCAAAAGTTATCGCCTCTTTGATCTACTACAGATACTGCGCCGACATCGGAAGCCAGTGGCGGGGCTCGAACTAGCTCGCGAGGCCGGAGTTTCCCTGCGGACAATTCGACGTGACATCGCAAGCTTGCAGTCCATGGGTGCCGATATCGAAGGTGAGCCAGGGGTGGGCTATGTTCTTGGCCCAGGCTTTCTATTGCCGCCATTGATGTTCTCAGAAGAAGAGATCCAGGCGCTCATGCTTGGCGCTCAGTGGGTTCATGGACAAACAGACGAAAGCCTTGCGATCGCAGCACAAAACGCGCTTGCCAAGATCGGCGCAGTGCTCCCGGACGGACTTCGGCGAAGACTCGACGATACCCCTTTCTATGTTGAACCACGGCAACAACCATCGCCAAGTGTTGACTTGGCGATACTGAGAAGGGCCGCCCGCGAACAACGGAAGGTCCTCGTTTCCTATCGAGACTTCAACGAAGTGGCAACAGAGCGAATCATCTGGCCGATCTCGCTAGGTTTTATTGAAACTCAACGCTATGTGGCGGCTTGGTGCGAGCTTCGGCAGGATTTCCGAACGTTTCGCGTTGATCGCATCGAGCAAGCAGAGAGTCTGGTTGATCTCTACCCTGGGCGTCGAAGAGACTTGGTCAATAAGTGGCGTTCCCGAGTCGAGAAAAGCGATCTCAGCTCATAGCTGATGCTGGCTGTTCTACGTCCGTGCCGGACTGAAGACCGAAGCCGAGCAGATGGTGAACCAGCGTGTCGTTGGGCGGCAAGCGCCTAGCGATCTTCTACGGCCCGACCCAGGACGGGAACTCGTGCTATGGCGATATCGGCATCATCGTGCCTAGCGGTCGAGATAGGTGCGGACGCGCAAGACATCGGCAAGACCATCCATCCGCATCCAACGCTCGGTGAATCGGTCAGCATGCTGCGCATTTCTTCCCCAGGCAAACCGCCCTCACCATTTCCATATGACACAGAGGGCCATGATGATCATCAGGGAAAAGCCGACGATAGCGTAGGGAAGCAAGAATACGTAGGTTGATCGCTCCAGCCCTTCACCCTTGGCTAATCGAGCAGCGATAGACATGCGGACTGGCGAGAAAAATCCCAAAGACATTCCAGATACGTGCTGCACTGCTGCGACGGCCGGGACGCTCAGTCCTGCCTGAATGGCTAGGGCGTTCAATGAAGGTAAGAACAAGCTGTTCGGAGCATTCCCGCTGTTGGTGAGAATGCCAAAGGCTCCGGATAGCAGCGGTGTTATCAACACTGTCTTCTCCTTCAGAACAGAGAATAGACTACTGGCGAACTCCCCAGCGATGCCGGCTCCGGTGAGAACCTCGGCCATCATTGCAAAGAAGAAAACCGTCAGCAGCGCTTGCTTCCCAGTTCTCCATGCGATGCTCGCCTCCCGTTTCAAGTGACTGACTTGCCGGTAAGTCATCGCCGTTACGAGCGCCCCAGCCATAAACCAGATGCCCGCGTGGAGAAGCGGTGAAAAGGCTGGAAGCCCCTCGAACGGAGCAACCCTTGAGGTTGATGTCAGAACATGCCTCAGGCCAGGTACCAACCGGGCTGCTGCTAAGCCTCCGACCAGAATTACATAAGGGAGAGCCTTGCGTGCCGTCGCAAGAAACTGCCGGAGATTGGGGTGGAATGTCAGCAAGTAGAAAATGACGATGAGCACCCCGTAGGCCCCGAGCAATGCGCTCTCTGGGCCCGCAACTGCCGTCATGGTTGCCAGTAGCAGCATGGCGACTGCGATCCAGCACACCTCGCGCACGTGCTCTGACATAGAACTGTATGCACCTGCATCACGGGCGGTGCGCCAGAACAGCGGCAGCCATATCGACGTAAGCAGAGCGACTGGGGCGACAGCATAGAGACCGAGCGTAGCTGGCGATATACGTACATAGGCGGCCGCCAATAGCGTTCCACTAGCCATGGCACCCCATGGAATGACGGTTTGGCTCAGAAGGGCAAATAGCATGAGGTGGCGTGGCGCGAAACCCATGCCTTGGATCAGGGTGACGGTGCCAAGCATGCCGGCACCGAAGCCTGTTGCCGACTCAGCAAAAGGTCCAACGAGGAAACACGCAAAGAACAGGAGTCGGCGCCGCTCTACCGGGCTTCTTGAGGGGTAAGAATTCCCGGCAGTTTCACTGTGCGAACGTCCCACCGATGAGCCGCCTGATGCCACCTGCCAGAACAGCAGTCCCCCGAGGATGTACGGCGCAATAAGCGAACCAATCCACGCACCACGGGCCAGCGAGTGGATCAACTCGTGGACGCCGAACGCCGCCGTACCGGTAAGCAGGGCGACCGGAATGGCTGTTAAGAGGCCCAGTATCGAGGCGACCGTAACGCTGAGGCGACCACTGCCGATCGCGCCGGCTACCACCAGTGTGGGAAGAGTCCAGATGAGGAATTCCATAAAACGTTCCGACGTTTTTGGCTAACCCTTTCGAAGGGTGAGGTATGTGCGGCTGAGGTGTGGTGGTTGGTGATTCACCACTGGGTCTCTTGCTGAATCTGTGAGGAAAGTGGAGCGTTCCTGGCGCAGAGCGAACTGCGATAAACCGCAGGGCCTCTTGGTGGAGAGGGGCGACTGGAAGTTGAACCGCTCACTTGCGCGAGGGCCAAGTGTGACGAAGCTCTCTGCGCACGACCATGCTTCCTAAGTAATAGAAGGTATGCGCGTGGCGGGTTGGAGTTGCCGGGCCGACAGCGTCGGCACTTTTCACTTCCTCATGAAGATATCGCGGCATGAACTGCTGAGATGCGACATGACGGCTACCAAATTCAGCGGCCAATGCGGCAGGGCGCAACCTAGAATTGCCGAGCTGAGCTTTGTCGCGCTCTGGACATCTGAAATAAAGAAACCCTTCTCTGCTATGAACCGTCCCGCTCCTGATTTCGACCCAAACCAGGTCTCAACGCCATCCCATCAGATTCGCGGCGCAGAGATGATTGTTGAAGCGCTGTTGGCGGAGGGCGTGCAGAGTGTTTGGGGCTATCCTGGCGGCGCCGTTCTTCCCATTTACGATGCCATCGCGCAGCAATCCAAGCTTCAGCATTTGCTCGTGCGTCATGAGCAAGCCGCGGTACACGCTGCCGACGGTTATGCTCGCGCAACCGGGAAGGTCGGAGTGGCGCTCGTAACTTCTGGCCCTGGTGTCACTAACGCGGTCACTGGTATTGCTACTGCGTACTTCGATTCCATCCCCCTTGTTATCCTGTCAGGGAACGTTCCGACTTCCATGATCGGAGAGGACGCCTTTCAGGAGTGCGATGCGGTCGGCATTACACGCCCCATCGTCAAGCACAACTTCTTGGTCACCGACGTGGCGAGTCTTCCTCAAACATTGAAGAAGGCGTTTCACCTTGCGAGCACAGGGAGGCCAGGTCCGGTGCTTGTTGATATCCCGAAAGATGTGGCGCTCAGCGTAGGGACATTTCAGTATCCAAATCGCGTCGAGATTCGCTCGTATCGGCCGGCAGTCGATGGGCACGAAGGGCAGATCCGTCATGCCGCACGCATGCTCAAGGCCGCCAATCGCCCCTATCTGTATGTCGGAGGCGGCGTAGTGTCAGCACGAGCAAGCAATGAGGTGAGGGCGCTAGCGTCGATAGTCGACGCTCCGGTAACCACGACCCTCATGGCACTGGGCGCGTTCCCGGGTAACGATGCTCGATACCTTGGCATGTTGGGGATGCACGGTACGTACGAGGCGAACCGTGCCATGCAAGAGTGTGATGTGCTCCTTGCTATTGGCGCTCGGTTCGATGATCGCGTCATCGGCAACGTCTCAGACTTCTGTGCAACGCCAAGGAAAATCATCCACATTGATATTGATCCGACGAGCATCGGAAAGCGCGTCAAACCAACAGTGCCGATTGTTGGAGATGCGGGTCGCGTGTTGAGGCGACTCATTCAGGTGCTGGAGGAAGACGAAGTTCCATATAGCGATAAGGCGGGCTGGTGGAAGACCATCGCCGACTGGCGGGCCAGGCGTTGTTTGGCGTATACCCGGGACGGTGTCACCATCAAGCCGCAATACGTCATTGAGACACTTTGCCGAATCGCGCCGGACGACGCGCTTATTTGCTCGGATGTCGGTCAGCATCAGATGTGGGCGGCGCAACACTACCGATTTGGGCAGCCACGCCAATGGCTCAATTCCGGAGGGCTCGGCACCATGGGCGTGGGGCTTCCCTATGCCATGGGTGCGAAGCATGCTTTCCCCGGTCGGGAGGTCATCACAATCACGGGCGATGGCTCGATCCAAATGTGTATTCAGGAGCTATCCACCTGCAAGCAGTATGACCTTCCGGTAAAGATCGTCTCACTGAACAACGGCTACCTGGGGATGGTGCGGCAGTTACAGCATGTCGAGTACGAGCGGCGGTACAGCCAGTCCTATATGGAGGCGTTACCTGATTTCGCCGCCCTTGCGAAAGCCTATGGGCATGTTGGGCTGACTGTGCACAAGGAAGCAGACGTTGAACCGGCGCTGCGAGAGGCTCTCGCGGAGAAGAAGCGAACAGTGTTTCTCGATATTCAAGTCGATCCGGATGAGAACGTGTGGCCTATGATTCGAGGAGGCCACGGTCTCGACATGATGCTGCTCAGCGACCTATAGGGCTATGGGATCGGTCGATAGGGTTGGTCAAGGCCAACTTGCTTATAGACACCAATAGAAGAAACTCTGCATCTATCGGCAGTCACCTAGGTGTGCCCGAAGTGGCTCATCGTTTACGTCTGACGTTGCACAGCCCACATGAGAGGATCAATCAGTGACGACTCCCGCAGAGCAGCTGCAAGAGTCGTGTCAGCACATTCAAGGCCGAGTTCGGACTGGCTACCGAGAAGGTGGATAGGGGGTAGTCAGATTCTTGGAGGAGGTTCAGTGACAAGCCGGTTTATGGTGGAAAAATGCGTCCGACCTTCCTCTTTTTGAATGAAGGCCGAATATCGGAATTCGGCCGGATAGCCCTGAATTCCAGGCCACAAGGCGCCGATCGATGCATCCTTGCTGCTGTACGCGAAAGTGCCCCGGCGCGGGCAGGGGACGTGATGAGCCTGCAGCTGCGTCTCTGAGAAAACAAGAGCCAAAGGTCATTCACCCTGGCCGGCGGAGGCGAGTCGATTTCGCTTTTTCTTCGATCTACGAATGTGATTCCGAGGTACTCACATGGTTGACCCAGAATTCGAGCGCGAGCACAAGATTGAGACGTACAAGTCGATGGTCACCATTTCGATGGAGGTCTACAAGTACCTGGCCCTCCTCAATGGAGGTGCTGCAGCCGGTATGCTTGCTGCAGCCGACAAGATGGTGAGGATTCTTCCCGTCCATGCGCTGCGTACAGCCATTGCATGTTTCATTGTTGGTCTGCTGTTCGACGCATTCGCGATGATCTTCTCGTACTGGACCCAGAACGTCTTGTATAACGAGGCGCTAGGACGTGCGCCAGTCGGCGACCACTTGCGCCTAATCCGGGTGACCATGGGCGCTTGCGGTGTGAGTTTGATCGCGTTCTGCTTTGGTGCCGGCGTCGCTGCCCTTAGTATTCAAGGTGTCTGAGCGACCACGCGCCAAGGATCGATGCTCGCTAACTGCGGGGAGGCGGCACTGACCTCATGAGCTCGTCAACTGGGCGGGACTGCTCGCGAGTACGCATCTTACGGAGAGTGCGAGCGACGTTTGCAGCTGCATTGGAGCGTCTCGACGTCAACTCGTGATTCCGATGAGAGGCCCAATCCATGTCCAAGCTCGTGTGACCGAACCAGCCAACCCGAGGAGGACGACTACCCCTCCGATAAGCCAGTGCTCTCGAATCAATTCGCCGAATGCCTTTATTGAGCGGCCATTGCGCTCCCACCAAGAAGAAAGTGTCTTCAAGTCGTCGGCGTGGGCGCGTCCAGCGAGATTTGCCAAGACATCGATCTTTCTCAAGGTTGACTGATGGAGTCGCAAGAATTCTTTTCGTTCGAACGCCTCAGCTTCCTCAGGCCCACTCAAGAAGTCCTTCGGCGTGATGCTGTTTTTGAGCATCAGGCTTTGCAGGCGCGGATGGTTGATGTAGCTCGTGCCGTACAGGCTTACGAAGAGTCGAGAAAGATCAATTCGTTTGAGCTCTGGGACAGTGGCTGCCGGCTCACCACCCAGTGCACGAAGGCGGTTTTCCAGAGCTTCGAAGCCGTAGTTGGCATCTCGCATGTTCCAATGTACCCAACGGCAGTGCTGTCGTTCCCGCACGGACTGGAAGAAGTCTTCCAACATCACCCGTTCGAGAACGTCATAGTGTTGCTCGATGCTATCGAGCAAGCCTTTGCGGTCCGCGACCAGGTGAATCGAGAACGATTTTGTCTGGCCGTTTTCCAGATTGCGGATGGCGATTGACGTTACACGTGGCGAATGTGGGTCGGTTCGGTCGTAGAAGCTCTCGCAGGAATAGTGGATCAGGACTGAATGTTCTGCGTATTGGAATATTTCGTCTAGCTGCTGACGTGCTCGCTTCCAACTTTTGTACAGCTCTCGCTGCTTACCCATCCAAGCACTCCCCCGCGTGGTGTCCAGTGGCGGCAATTCTCGCACGCGGGCAGGAGCGGGTGCATGTTCGCAGCGGTGTTGGACTTGTATGTCTCTTGGGAGCTAGCTTGAGCGCATCGATTCAATGCGTTTGTTGAGCAGGAAGATCAAGGCACCCAGGCTCAGATAGCCGAGCATGGCCTCGGCCATTGTCAGAACCCGTGCCAGCGGTCGTAGCGGCTTGACATCGCTAAAACCGGAATTGACGAACGTCTTGAAGCTGAACTCGATCAGATCAAAGATCGCACAGGCAGTGGCTTTTTCGCCGATGCCGAATTGCTCGTTGAGTGTGATGAAGAGCGCGGAGAACAGTGAGATCGTAATGGCGATCGTCAAGAACAACGCAGAAAACGACGACCAGAATTTCGTGGTGACGGCAGCAATGACCGGAAAGATCGGCACCTTCTTCTCAATATTCGTATCCGATCGGAATCTCCCCAGGTTGACCTCACACCAGCGGACGTAGTCGCGAAATGGAGCGTTGTCATGACGGGTTAGCCCATGGACATCCACGGAAATGGGATCGAACCAACTTGTCGGTGCGAAATAGCGACCATCCTTGTACCGGATGCATTCCCATACGAACTTCACGACTTGGGCGTACGTTATGGCGTTGAATTTGATCGCACCGGGCACCGACACATCATCGAACTGCATCGCGTTCATGCGCGAATTCGCGAAATCCACGCCGCTAACCGAAGCGTTTACAAATCGCACTTGACCAAGGCGGCAGGAATCGAACGTGGCTCTAACAAAGCTGCAGTTCTGAAAGACCACTTGACCAAGATTGCAGCGGCGAAAGGTGGCTTGAGCAAAGCACGCATTGCCTAAAATCACGAGATCCGCGGTCAGCTCGGTCAGTGGAATACCGATTAGATTGGCTTGTCCGCTGAGCTGCTGACCGGTCGGGATCAAGGTCTGAAGATCGTGAACCAACTGGGTCGTCCCGTTGTGGACGAAGGAAACGGTCTGAAGGTCGACCGCAACATGCACGTTGTGGTTGCCCGCCTGGATTTTTGCGTGACACTGCGCGCGAGCCATTTGTGATGCGGTCAAGATGGCGTTGGTGACGGCTTGCCGCGCCGCTGCTCCTGCTGGCGTATGCCAGCGAAGAACCTGTGCAAGCTGCGCGCCTCTGCCGTCCGTATATCCTCGGTCAACGACGGACCACAGGTGTTTATTCGGTAGATACTGGATCGCCAACTCCTCCGGCGTGTGCCACCTCACACCAGCCCGATAAAGCCGCTTGGCGGCGCGCTTGTCGACGCCTGGAATATTCTGTGCAGGGCCCAATGAAAGAACGTATAAAAAGATTCCGAAGAAGACCGCGGGTACCAGGAGCGGGATCGCAGACACGAGGATTTCGTTCATCTTGAGCGGCAGGTCTATGAGGTTCACATGTAAGAAGATGATTGCGAGGTGTGCGCGATTGGTCTTGGGCAACGCCTCCATAACCTGATGATGCAGCGCTCGCTTTACTCATGCAAAACTGGCCCAGCGTTGTGCAAAGCGTTTGCCTTACGCCAGGCACATCAACGCCGAGGCAGAGCCTTTGAGTGTTGCATCTCACTGGGAGTCCATTAGCTCTTTGAGCCTGTCCTTCGATGGCACAGCCCCACTCTGTTCCGCAACTGAAGCTAAATTGTTGCTACCGAAATTCGCCCACGTTCGGACGCTATCATCTTTTAGTCTGGACATTTTGCACTCTGGCGCAGTCCTTCATCGGACCTCAATGCGGCGCTTACCATGAAATCAGAAAACCCGATCAGCGTCTTCATCAGCTACTCGCACAAGGATGAGAGCTTTCGCGAGGCACTCGAAGAACATTTGTCAACGCTTCGGCGGAATGGGGTTATAGCGAGTTGGACGGATCGGCGGATCCTCCCAGGAGATCGCTGGGCGGAGGAAATTGACAAGAACATCCGGACGGCCGACATCGTTTTACTGCTGGTGAGCCCGAGCTTCACCTCATCAAACTATTGTATGGAGCAAGAACTGGCTATTGCGTTGGATCGGCACCAAGACGAATCCGCCGTGCTGATCCCGATTTTCGTGCGTCCAGCAGACGTCAATGGATTACCGTTCATGGCTATCCAGGGGTTGCCAAAAGACGCAGAACCAGTCTCGATTTGGCCGAATCAAGACTTGGCATGGCTTGACGTTACCAAGGGAATTCGTGCCGTCGCGGAGCAGTTGCGAGGCAGGAAGCGCCGCCGAGACGAACCCGCTGAACTAACCTCGCTGCAAGAATCACTTACGGAGTATGTAGAGGGAATCGATCGGTTCTATCAGTCCGATCTTGAGCTGCAGGGAATACCTACTCAGCTCACTGATCTGGACAGGCTAACCGGCGGCCTCCGTGGAGGACAGTTGATCACGCTTGCCTCGCGGCCAGCGATGGGAAAGACAAATCTCGCTCTGACAATAGCGAGCGCGGTCGCGGGGATCAGCTTGCCGGTTGCTATTTTCAGTACAAAAACTTCGAAGCGCGAAATTACGGAGCGTTTGCTTACGGTCGGCGGTAAGCTGAATTTCATGAGGCTGGCAAGTGGATCCCTGAGCGATTCCGATTGGCCGGCACTCGTGCACGCGGTACAGAAGTTGTCCGAGAGTACATTGCTGCTGGACGACACGACTCGCTTATCGCTGGAGGCTCTTGAAAGGAGTTGTCGAAACGCTCGTGAAAAGTATGGCGCGCTAGCACTGCTCGTCATTGATTCGCTACATTTCATTGAGCATGAGGGTACCGCGCAGCCGCGATCCGGGCCTGTTGCCCGGTTCTTGAAGCGGTTGGCGCGCGACCTAGATTGCTGCATCTTGGTAACTACCTCGGTGAGTCGTACAGCAGAGCAGCGGCCCAATAAAAGACCGTTTCTGTCCGATCTCGCCGAGTGGGCCGAGTTTGCCGAAGAGTCAGATGTCCTTTTGTTTCTCTATGTAGATGAGTTCTACAACCCGGACGGCGAGGCCAAGGGCACAGCAGAAATCATCGTGGCTCGGAACAACCACGGTCCGATTGCCACAGTACGTGTCTCCAGAGATTCAGCGACGGGAGCGTTTCGCAACTTCGTTGGTGAAATGGGGTGAGATTGGCCCAAGTTGGCTACTGCCGCGATCCCACCCAAATCTCCGAGGTGCCGGACCTCGACCCTGAGCCAGATCTAACGACAGCGTAAAAATCGGTCCACGGTGCTTGGGGGCATGCGGGCAACCGAGAACCGTCCGAGGTACCTGCCTATACCGAGAAACATCCAATGTGCTCGGCACATTAGATGTTCACATCCACAAGTAGGACTCGATCCCCCCTGCGAGAACCTTGTACCTCCAACGCGCAAGAACTACATTTCGGCATACGAAAACACCACAGGGGGGGGTCATGGCAACACCGTTCGTTTGCAGGCTAGACACGTGCTCTGGTGAACTGACCTCTGTCCCGCTCTGGCGTCGTGCGCAAATTGCAGCTGGCATGCTGGCATGCACCATTGCATTGCTGCTGCCCACCGCAGCGCGAGCGCAGGTGGCAGAAGTCTTACTTGCTGGTGTGACTGTTGGAAAGATTGTCGATCAGTTCGAGGAGACGGCCACACGGCTCATTCAGACGGGCGAAAATAGTGGCAACGCACTCGTTGTCGCGATGGGAAACCAGGTCCGTGTTTCCATCCGGAATGCTGACATCATGCTCAGCGGTCAGCAGGACATGCTGTTTGACAATCTAGACAACAGCCAGCGCGAATTCTTTACCCAACTCAATACGATGGTGCGCAGCGCGTCGGGGCCAATTGACCGGGCTGTGACTGTGCTTGAAGTTGCTAACCTCAACCTGATTGATCTAACCAATCGACTGCCTTTGACCCATAAGACCTATGCCTATATGAACTCGGCAAAGGGTCTAACACAGCCGTTCTTTGGTAGCGATTTCCAGTTCTCTTTCACCGGCCTAGGATTCGGCCAGGACACCACTGGCAATGAATATCGCGTCAGCGTTTCTGTTGACGGTAGGCAACTCGATGATCAGAACGTCGTACGCGTGCCTCCGTACACTCTAAACGTGCGTGTACCCGCGGCAATGTTGAACGGGGCGTTTGATGATCACAAGGTGAAGACCGCCGACCTCGTAGTGACGGTCAACGCATCACTGTCAGAACGCTGTTGGTTGCTCTTCAATTGCCGTCATAGCCAGACCTCGTCCTGGCCGCTCAAGGTCACGCTTCTCCCAAAGAAGCCTGGCAAGCTTGAGGGGGTAGAGATCATCCGTGGGCAAGCACCCGATGGCACCATCCAAACGACCTCCGTCTCTGTGACCACCGCAGGCTGCCGGACGCACAGTCCTTGCGATTGGAGTCGGGAGATCAATTTGGCGAATGACCAACGGGTCGTCGGTGTTCGCTATGCATGCTCGGGACAATGTGGGTGGAGTTACGCGCTGCGACAAGGTGGCTATGCCGCAGATTTCGATATATTGGAAGGTGGGCGCAAGGTGGTGGTCTATCGCCACCTCGACGGTGCGGACTCGACGACAGTGACGTATTACGTCGACTATCAAACGTTGAAACCTATCGTCATAGAGCGCCCGATCCGACCCGTCGATCTAGCCTTTGGGAAGTTGAATGCCATCGCACTAAGCGCCGATAACGCAGCGTGCGCATATCGCTTTAATGGGAAACTTGTAACGGGTCAGGAGTTCTATTTGGATAACGGCATGTCCCAGACCCCGGATGGACTGTTGCAGCGAATTAGTACAGGTATAGGTCCAACCGGAGCGGCTTGCGTACCAGTCTTTGCACTCAACGTTCCCTGACGCCTCGGGGGATGGTGGGTGGACTTCGGCGTTTGGTTGGCGCCTCAAAGGAGGCCGACATGGTGCAGCGCGTTACGAGTCGAGTCTAGGCAGTCTTGGGTCTCGCGATCGGGGTCGACGATCCGACTGGCAAGGATGACGTTGTTGAGATCCAAGGCGCATTGTTGCCACTCAGATTCCGCGGCGCCGGACTGCGTCATGTCGAGCAAGGCATCGATCTTTGCGAGTATCAGTTCGAAATGATCATCGAAGTCACTGTCGCTCCGGTTGCGCCGCGCAGTGACTAATCGTGCGCGGGCCCGACACAGCGCGCGCCCGAAGGACTCGGCGTTACTGCACAGCGGCAATGTCATCGGTGTTCCGATCGTCGGCCGGCCTGGTGGGCAGTGCTCCAAACAGGCGCTCCAAGACCGTATCAAGGTTGTCGAGGACTTCGAACCTGCGCCGATGGACCACCCGATGCTCAGCTCTCGGCTGCTTGACGCCGGTGGCCGTTGCGCGCGTATGCCGGGCCAGTGGGCTGTCCATCAAGTCTGGAAGCTGCTCTCCTGGTTTGGCGCCAAACCAGCGATAGGAGCGCAAGTTCAAAGCGTTGTCGACCACGATCCAAAGGACGCAACCGCTGGGTTTTTGCGCAAGCTTCAGATTGACCACGACGCTGACTGCTTTGCCGCCCTCCACGATGGACTTGAGCTGCAGATGACGAACCCCTTTGCCGCGACTCAGCACCAGGTCATATCCGCCGGCGTCGAACTCCGAACGCAGTACCTCCACATCCGTGACGCCGCGCTGCCAAAGGCGTCGTAGCGCTTCGCCCACAAAGACATGTTCGACGATGCGTTCGCGCAGCACGGACTGGATAGAGTGCAGGCTTGGCTGCGTCGCCATAAGTTCGGAACGTGTGGCCGGTGCCATCCTGCGCTCACTCCTACGTCGTTTTGATATACGCACCCACCTCGATGTCCGCGCTGTCACATCGCGGGCAGCGCGGCTGCTGATCGCCCGGTGCGGCTCGCTTTCGGCCTACCTCGGTGACGCCCGGGGCGACAGTGATAAAGCCGGAATAGGTGGTCTTGGAGCGATTCCAATCATCTGACGACCGGATGCACTCCCCTTGGTGTCCGCAGGCACGACAGACCGCTTGATAGTGGTTGTGTTCCCAGGACATGACGTGCTCCGCCCAAATGCGCACCGGTGTCCTTGGATACTAGTCGATCGCAGAAAGGACGAGGTGGAGTTTCTAAGGAACCGACTCGGCGTCTTTGGGCTACTGGCGGGCCCCACCAGGTGCAGCTTGAATGCGGGTTAACTGTTGAGCGTCCCGGCACTTAACGTGCGAAATCAGGCTCGATTAAAAAAAGCTTGGTGCAGAAAGGCGCACATTTTCCCGAGCCGTCACTTCGGCCCCTACGGAAATTTACTTCCCCCATCATAAAAAATTAGTGAAATCAACATTGAAAACCAAGTTGGTGGCAGAGTTTTTGATTTTTCGATCAAAAAAATATTCTTTTTATTATTAATTTGATTGATTTTCCTCTCTTTCTAGTTCTTCGTCTGATAAGTGGGTGTTTCCTATAATCAGCCACGTTAAACATCCATTGTCGCTTGCAAGTGCGGGTTGACAAGGATGCCTATTCCTCGACACGCGCTTCACAAAAGGCCTGCGATGAGGTTCGTACTGGCAGACGACAACTTGGTGGCGGCAGGTCGTACCTATACGGGCTTCCCTTTGCTCATAGGTGATGACGGTGCCTCAATACAGCCAGCTCAAGATTGGTTATGGGATTTGCTTGCGACGGCCGGCCGCATCTCCAGCAAGAGGACTTGGGAGAACTATGGTCGAGCAATCTACGACTTTTTTGCGTTCTCCATGAACAACAGCCATGAATGGTCGCTTGCCCCGCCGTCAGGCATGCCGAGTGCAATAGATGCATGGCGAGAGTGGTCGAGAGGAACGTTGGAGTTAGACGCCAGCACTATCAATCAACGTATACGCGTCGTTGTCCGATTCTATAAGTGGGCCGTCGAGAGGGGACACATCGATCGTCTTCCGTTCGACCATGATGCGCTCCAGAACACCCGCTCGCCGCGATTCCGTGCTGAGGCCGACGCCACAGACAGCATGCTGGCGAGTCCGAAGGTCATGCTCAGAGAGAAGCGTCGAATGATTCGGTTCTTGACCACCGAGCAGATCGTTGAGTGCCACCAATCGCTTTCGAACACCACACATCGCATGATGTTCGAACTGATGGTAAGGACTGGAATGCGGCAGAGTGAATGCCGCACCTTCCCTGACGCTTACGTGTTCGATCCATCGAGACGCAAAGACCTTCTGCCCGGCCAGAAGATTCGTGTTTACCTCGATCCAAGGGCGATGGAGATCAAGAACTCCGTGCCCAGGGGCGTTGACGTCCCGTATGACTTGATGGAAAAGCTCTGGGCGTATTCGTTGCGACATCGACAGCGCCGCGCTGATGCCGATGACGAAAGGCGAGAGATTCCTCACCTATTCCTAACTGAGGAGGGGGCACCCTATAAAAAGGACAGCATCGCAGGGATCTTTCGAGCTTTGTCCAAACGAGTGGGCTTCCGGGTCACGGCGCACATGCTACGACACAGCTATGCCACCTACTTGCTATGGAGTTTGCGCAAGAGCGAGACATTCGAGGGCGAGCCTCTGCTCTATGTGAGGGATCGCTTAGGGCACGCCAACGTATCGACTACCGCTGACTATCTTCACCTCGTCAACTCACTGGAGGGGCATCTCATACTGGCTCATGAGGACGAGATCGATCAGCTGTTCTTGCTTGACTCGTCATCAGAAGGTCTGGAATGAGAAAGAGGAAGCAATTCAACGCTCCGCCACCCACAGCCATTGTTCTCACTCCAGAGGACAGGTCAGCCGACCCAGTTGCCAGTGCGCTCATCAGACTACCGGACAACCCATACGGCTACCGAAACATCGATCTAAGGCGCTGGTTGGGAAAAGGCATCGATGCCTGGGTTACAGCCTGCGCTGACCAATTACGCGCGTTTATAGCTGGTCGAGAACTCTCACCTCTCACCATCTTTCATTATGCGGCGGGCGGGCTGAGGTACCTATTCGAGTTCATCATGGAATCCGGAGAGCCAATCCGACCGCAGGACATGGACCCGCGCCACCTACGTCTCTATGTCGGCTGGCTCAAGCAGAAAGACTGGGCCTACGGCAACCAGAGGAATCACTACGTCTTCACAAAATCGGTACTAGAAGCTCTGGTCAGGCGCGGGGCCATCACTGATCAAAAGGGCCTCTTCCCCGCCAATCCCTTCCCAAACAGCCGCAGTCAAATGAACGGAGCCACGGCACTGTCTCACTCAGAGCGGTCGCGTCTGGCGCATGTCTTGCGCGACGAATTGGTCGCGATCCGCGAGAAGCGTTTCGAAGGCTCAGAGAGCGCCGCACTAGTTGTGATGGTTCTTGCGGTAGCCATCCGTACCGGAGCCAATCCCACTCCTCTTCTCGAGGCTAGGCGGGACTGTCTTCGGAGGCATCCTTTCTTACCAAACTTGATGCTATTGGAACTATTCAAGCGGAGAGGCAACGCCACAAAGCTCGTGAATCTACGCTACTCCCGGGAAGAGGCCAATTCTCTGGCAATTCCAATGGATGGAGTTGCGCTGATTCGCAGCGTAAGAGACGCTTCCGAATCGCTAGTGGCTGAGGCCAAGGTCGAGCGTCAGGACAGGCTGTGGCTATACAGAGCAGAAGCTGGGAGAAATTTTGGCCGCGTTGTTGCGTTGACTGGGCAAAGATTGGCGCTCGGCATCTCCACCTTGATCGCGCGCCGCGACCTGCGTGGGGATGATGGCGAACCGCTTCGCCTTAACCTCTCCCGCTTGCGCAAGACATTGGAGCAACGTTTGTGGGCGCTCTCTGGTGGCGACTTGATCGCTACTGCGGCGCTGATGGGTCACCATCCAACGGTGGCAGACAACCACTACCTCGCTTGCACGGAGAAAATCCGCGAAAACGCCACGTTTGTTGGAGAGGCGCTAGCTGAGATCTACGAGAAAGGTCCGAGCGATGCCGGCGCGTCCTCCGTCTTGCCTGGCAAGTCGCCGACAGGGCGCTGCAAAGATCCCTACAGCGGCGACAGGGCGCCCAAGAACGGTAGGCCTTGCGACGACTTCCTGTCTTGCTTTGCTTGCACCAGCTACACGATCGTCGGCTCGCCCGACGATCTGCATCGTCTCTTTTCCTTCTACTGGTTCTTGGACCAAGAGATAACGCGCGCTCGAACTGCGGACTGGCAAGCAGAGTTCCGCAACACCATGAATCTGATCGACCGCTTCACTGCCGACAAGTTCGATGTCGGCGTAGTAGCAGCGGCGAAGGCTCGCGCCAAGTCTGAGCCTCTACCGTTCTGGGCAGCGTATCGTTTGAACGACGTGGAGACTACGGATGACTAGACCACGAAAAGCTGCCGCGACGGCCGCCATCGTAGAAGAAGCTCCAAACAAGGCGAAGAGGAGACACTTCGCACGCCAGGCCATCGATATGGCCCACGAGCTATTGGCCAATCAACCGGTAACCTTGGCCGGGCTAGCGCCTGACGTGCGAAGCAGTGTGGTCATTAGTGCGGTGCTTGATGATGTCGGCAACACTGTCGTAGTGGCGCGTGTCGGTGATCTTGTGTGGGAGATGTGGCCTTTCGTGAAGGCAAAAAATGTCGTTCGTAGTGAAACGCGTCTGGACTGGAGCAAGATCCCAGAGGCGTATCGCGAGGCCTGCCAAAATGTGCTTTACGCCTACTGGAAAGTCGGCCGAATGGGGCCTACACGAGCTGTTGGTACCCTACATAGTGTTCTGCGACCCCTGCGGCTCTTTTGCAACTATGTCGCCTCGCTCGGCCTCGTATCGTTCGGCGATGTTCAGCCCCTGCACATCGCAAACTACGTTCGTATCCAGAAAGCGAAGGGACTTAAATCAGGCTCATTGGCTGCCGGCTTTTTAGCCCTCGAACTGCTGTACGTGTTTCGCGATGAGCATGCATGCACCCTGCAGATACACCCCTGGCCTGGCTCCAGCGCTAGGGAAGTTGGTGGGCATGCGGGACAACAGAGTAACGGCCCCAAGGTAGGGCTGACCCCACTGATACCGCCGGATGTCGCACGGGTATTGTTTCGACATGCCAAGTCCATCCTAAACCGCGCGGAGGAGCTGCTGGATGCTCGCGATCAAGGGCTTCGCCCTTTGTTCGAGGATCCGGAGATTCTCGCTATCCGGGACGCAGGTTTTTACCTGATCGGTGTACTCACCGGCATGCGTTGCAGCGAGCTGTCGAGCATAGAGTGCGGGGCTGGACGGACTGAGGTGAAAAATGGAATCACTTTCCACTGGCTCTCTGCCACAGAGTACAAAACCAAGAAAGGTCGTGTGGAATATCTGATGCCAGCCATGGGGCACGACATCCTGCGCATCTTGGAGCGTTGGTCGGAACCTTATAGGCAGCGGTTGTCCGAGGAGATTGCCGCTTGTTCGGCCAAGCGTGCACGACATACGCGAGAGGAGCTCGAATGGCTTCATTTGGCTCGCTGCAACGTGAAGTTGCTGTTCTTTGCAAAAGCCTTTAGGCCGCTCTCTAGGATTACAGCGCTGTCTACTCCCGCAGCGGGTCGCGCACTCAAACGATTCGCGGGAGCAGCAGGTACCGATTGGCAACTCGCTTCCCATCAAATGCGACGTCTATACGCCTACACCTTTGTGCGGCATCGCCTGGGGGATATGCTTTTCCTTAAGGAGCAGTTCAAGCACGCGAGTCTCGACATGACGCAACTGTATGCTGCGAATCCACGGCAGGACGCAGCGCTGTATGACGACCTCTTGAGTGAGTTGACGATCTACAAGGCTGGAGTGGTGGCGCAGTGGCTCGAGAAGGATGAGCCGTTGGCCGGTGGTGCAGCCCGCAAGATTAAGGGGATGCGGGCCAATGACTTCCCTGGCCGCAAAGAGCTACTGACAGAGGCCTCGATGCGAGTCAGCATTCGCTCGACTGGTCATTCATGGTGTCTTGCACAAGACGAGGGTTGTGGCGGTTCCGGCATCTACGAAAAGGGAAACTGCGGCGACTGTGGAAATGGTGTGATCGACCGTCGCTTCCTGCCGATTTGGAAGGAAGCCTACAGCCACCTTCAGAGTCTCAGAACGGATGCGGCACAGCTCGGGCCGGGGGCGGTCAAGCGAGTTGAGAGGGATCTCGTGCAAGCTGCGAAGATCTTGAGGGACTTGGGGCTTGAGATTGACGAGGATGGTAAGGATGCTACGACCGCGCACGGCTAAGGCATCAACTTTAGACGCTTCGGATGCACCGCCTAGAACGAGAAATCGCAAGCGTACGCTTGAGGAACTGAACCAAGCCTTGTCGCGATTGCAACGCAACGGCGAAAAAATCACGCTCAAAGCCGTGGCGGACGAGGCTGGGGTTTCGGCCCCCTTGCTGAACAATCGCTACCCTGACTTCGCCGAACAGGTGCGGGCGATCATCGGTATGTCGGTCCGACAACAACGCAACAAGAAGGCCGATCTCTTGACCCAAGAGCGGGAGAAAAACCGCAAGCTCCGAGAGCTGATCGACAGCCAACTTGTGGAAATTACAAGGCTTGCCTCAGTCAATGAAGCCATGCGCATCGAGATGTCGTTGTGCAAAGCCATCGCAGAAAACAAGGTGACAAAAGGGGATTTCGGACGGAAGCGCTAGCAGGGTCAGAAATTCTTTACTTAGAAGAAATCTCTTTGCATTCAGTCGCTTAGGTGCGAAGTAAATTTACGCACCAATCTTAAAGCATGTACGACAAATATCTTTCGCAGGAAGAACGCGCCCGCGCCGAACGCATGGATGCCGATACGGCCCGTCATGAGCGGTGGGCAGCGTTGGTGTCGACCGTGCAGGATGCTATGACGCGCCAGGTAGCCTCCCGCAGCAGCGAGGCGCAGGCGTTGGCCAAGCAATGGATGGCGCTGCTCGCTCAGGATGCCGCGTTGGACCCGATCCTCACGGCCAAGCTGCACACGATGCACATCAACGAGCCGGCTTTGCAGGACCGCACCGGCATCAGCCTAGCGATGCTCGACTTCATCATGGAGGCGGCAAACGAAACCAAGCTGACGATCTATGCGAAGTACCTGTCGCCGCAAGAACTGCAATACATGCGCGAGAACTTCGGTAAGCGCGCCAACGAGTGGCCTACTTTGATTGCGCAAGTGCGCCAGCATCTGGCCAAGGGCACGCCGCCGCATGCTCCGGAGATGCAACTGCTGGCCCGGCAGTGGGTTGAGCTGTTCCGCTCCTATGCCGGCGATGATCCGCAAACGCAGGCCAAGATCCGTCTGGCGATGGAGCGGGAGCCTGAGCTATCCGCCAGCCCGTGGATGGGGTCGGATTTGATCGGCTATGTGCGTGAAGCCATGGCGGGGTTGCAGGCGGCGTAGGCGGTCTGTTCGTCCGCCATCGGGGGGCACGGCGGCGCAGATATGGATCCCGCCATGGCCGAGCAGGCCCCCCGTACCCCGAGCCAGCAAGCTTGCGAGCAGCCCCGCAGAGGCTCAATGTTGCGCGTCTTTAGCTGCGCGATCGATCAGGTTAGCCACCACGGCCGGGTGTGAGACCAACGACATGTGGCTCGATTTCACCGTCGTCACGCGAGCCTTGATCTGTTGGGCCAACTCGCGCTGCACGGGCGTCTTGAGCGCATGGTCCTCTTCGGTAACGAGATACCACGTTGGCTTGTCGTGCCATGCCGCATGAGAGACCTTGCCTTCAAACGCGGATACGGAAATGGGCACCTGCGTAGCCGCAAGAACGCGTGCACGGGGCTCAGCCACATCGCCAGCCATCACTTGGCGAAAGGCGACTGGATCGTCGAGCCAGATCAGGCCTTCCCCATCGGGCTTCAGCCCATCCATGGGCGCCTTCAGACGCGTGAGCAGATCGGACACGGACTCTCCGCTGTCCGGTACAAGCGCAGAGAGGTAAACAATGCCCTTGACGTTGTCTGCGTTCCCCGCTTCAGTCACCACGGCGCCCGCATAGGAGTGCCCCACGAGAATGACATCGCCCGACTGCCGCGCCAGAACACGGCGGGTGGCTGCCACGTCGTCCGCCAGAGAGGTGAGCGGGTTTTGAACGGCGGTCACGTGATAGCCCTTGCGCTGCAAAGCTGCGATGACCTCTGTCCAACTGGAGCCATCGGCAAAAGCGCCATGCACCAGGACGATATTTCGGATCGGGTTACGCACTGCCTTTGCCTCGCTTGTCAGGGTGAAGAGGCCCACCATGAGCCCGACGAAGATTGCAGCAGAGTTGAGCCACCGGCTCCGGGAGACTTTCATGATTCGCTCTCGCACGTTGTATGAAGGAAAAAAGTCGGATCGGATCTTGTGAATCTAATGCTGTGAGAAAAGCTTGCCGAGGTACGCTCGAACGTCTCGGATGGCCGATTCTCGCGCATGGCCGTTGGCCCCAACATGCGGGTCCAATTGAACGCATGCATCCTTGAAGCTGAATTCGGATCGCGTCGCAAGGTTGATCAACGTCCCCTTCTCGTCCTCGGCGATCTCGCAAGCCCGCACGGTTTGCGAACCCTTGGCAACGGTGGGTGGCATGTCGAACGGCAGATCAAATGCATGAGGTGCCCCGGGGTACACCGTCATCACAACGTCGTTACCGGCCTTGCGCAGGCGGTCTACATACTCGGCGCACTTTTGGGGCGGATCATAGTCATCCGCAGCGCCATGGAACTCGCGGATGGGGGCATCTACGTCGGTATCGTCGCGATAGCGCGTCATGCAATCCGGATACAACGGAATGTATGCCTGGAAGCGTGCACCGCTCGTATTCCAGAGCCGATGAAGCCGGCGCATCGCCGCATACAGCGTGGCCTGCCCACCGCGCGAGAATCCCATCAGAACAATCCTTTGCGGATCGATTCGTGGATGATGAGCGAGCACGGACAGTGCTCCATATGCATCGATGATGAGATTCAGCCGACCCAGTTGACTTTGGTCGCGACTCGTCGAAACGATGCCTCGCCCCGTGAAGCCGTCGATGGCGAACGTGGCGATGCCCATCGCGTTAAATATGCGCTCCCACATTTCGATGTTCGGGCCCATGCCGCTGGAACCGTGAATGAGCACCACCGCGGGTTGGCGCCCAGTCGTCTGGGCGAGGCGCAGCACGCCGCCTACCACCGCCGGCTTTCCGTCTCTGCTGCCGGTCAAGACCTGACTGTCCGACAGCGTGAGCGAGGGAATCGCGTGCACTTCGACATGCGCCGCGATATCACTGCTTTCTGCTTGCGACGCGGTGGCCCAGCAGCACAGGGCAAGGGCGAAACCAGTCAACCACTTCATTGCCTATCCTCCTGGCGTCAGCCTTCGGTTTTGATAAAACGGTCTGCCATCGGTGCTCTCCACCCGGTTGCGGGCTGGCTGCAGCAGGCAGCGTAGGGCAAAAAAAATGCGCCTGCCGTTCAGGCAGGCGCTTGGGCCATCAGTTGGCAGCTTTGCGCTGCCGCCATTTGCGTCGCAGCCGTGCAATCAGCGTCCACGCGATCGCCAGCATGATTGCCCAGGGCACCAGATAAGCCACCGCCTGGATCACACCCGCACTGGCACTCACCAACGAGGGGATGAACTCACGCACGGCATTGCCGATGGGCGCCCACAGGCTGCGCGCGCCAGTCTGGCGGGTGGTCATGTCGATGGAAAGCACCTCGCGGTTCACGCGGTCCATCAGGTGTGCGTTCTGCCCCGTGGCGGCTTCCAGCTCGGATTGCGTTTCCGCCAGCTTTTCTGCAATCAGGATCAAGTCTTCCACCTTGCTGGCTTTGCGCTGCAGCTCCAGCAGGCTCTTGCGGTAGTTCTGCAGCATCTCCAGGCGCTTGCCGACTTCGGCCACCGGTTGGGCCAGGTCGTCGACATGGGTGCCCTGGCTGACGATGCCGCCGCTATCGGCCAGCCGCGCCCGCAATGCGCGTACACCCTCGGGCGTGGCGCGCAGGTTCAGGTGGGCGGTGCCGTCGCGCTGGTCGCGTTCCACCTGGATGCTTGCGTCCATGACCGTGCAGTGCCAGGTCGCTTCTTTGGCGCAGGCGTCTTGCAGGCTGCGGTAGAGCGGTTCCAGTTGCGGCGGTTCAACTTCCAGCGAGACACGATGCTCGTACGCAAGGAATTTCTGCTCGGCACGGTCGGCCATCTTGGCGCGTTCTTCTGGCGCAGCGGCGGACAGCGCCGCGGGCGATGCGCCGCCGGGTTCGGAATCGTGCTTCTTGCCGCAAGCACTCAGGGACAGCGCGATCAGAAGCAAGCCGAGGAATCGGGTCATAGACACGGGGTGTAGGAGGGGTATACGGAAATGCCGCGCAGTCTAGCGCACGCGGCTTAGGACGCCATGGTGGCGGATGGGCATGAAAAAACGCCCGTCGGCGAACCGGACGGGCGTTTTTTCTGAGGATGGCGAGCTGGTATCAGACGCCTTGCGGTACGCCGCGCGGTGCGCGCTTGCCGCTTTGAGCCGGTGCGTCTTCATGCACGTGCTCGACTTCGTCCAGATAACGGGTGTGCCAGCCGCTGGCCACGCCCCACTGGTAGAAGCCCAGCGACACAACCGCCACGACGACCATGTCCCAACCGTAGGGGATCAGGCCCAGGCCGCCGAATTCCTTGCTGCCGAAGTACGACATCGCAGCGATGGTCGGCAGGTAGGCGATCATCCACCAGGCGCCCTTGAGCTCCGTCTTGAAGTCGGGCCAGCCGGCCTTGGCCTGGTAGTAGAAGTACACGGGCAGTGCCACCAGCATCAGAACGATGATCTCGCCGGTCAGCGGCCACTTGGCCCAGTACAGGATCAGCGATGCGCATACGAAGGCAAACGGTGCGATCAGCGACAGGCCAGCCAGGCGCAGCGGGCGGTGCAGGCCCGGCGAGGTCTTGCGCAGCGACATCACGCTGATCGGGCCCGTCAGGTACGAGATGACGGTTGCCACCGAAATGACCGCTGCCAGCGCACCCCAACCACGGAAGAAGAACAGGAAGATGAACGACACCGCCAAGTTGAACCACATGGCCGAACGCGACACGCCATAGATCGGGTGCACGCGGCCGAAGATGGCCGGCAGGGTGTTGTTGCGCTCCATCGCGTAGATCATGCGCGTGGTGGTGGCCATGTAGGTGGCGCCGGTGCCCGAGGGGCTCACGAACGCATCCAGATACAGCACGATGGCCAGCCAGTTCAGGTTGAGCGCAATCGCCAATTGAGCAAACGGCGAGTGGAAGTCGATGCCATGCCAGCCGCCCGCGAGCGATGCCGGCGGCACTGCACCCAGAAAGGCAATCTGCAGGGCCACGTAGATCACAGCGGCCAGCAGGATGGAGCCGATCACCGCAATGGGCACGTTGCGGCCCGGGTTGCGCGCCTCGCCCGCGAGGTTGATCGGGCTTTGGAAGCCGTTAAAGGCAAACACAATGCCGCTGGTGGCAATGGCCGACAGCACCGCCGACCAGCCATACGGGGCAAAGCCGCCTGCCGTGCTCGCGCCTTCGGCCATGCCGAAGTTGCCCGGGTGGAAGCCCGCGGCGATCAGCGCCACGGCGGTTGCCAGCGGAATCACAAACTTGAAGATGGTGATGGCGCTGTTGGCCTTGGCAAACGCCTTCACGCCCCAGTAGTTCACCAGGAAGTACACGATCACCAGCACGGCCGAGAGCACCAGGCCGACCGGAGTCAGCTCACCGTTCTGGAACAGCCCCTGCGCCCACGGCCACGGCCACGAGCTCATGTACTGGATGGAGGCTTCGGCCTCGATGGGGATGACGGTGACGATGGCGATCCAGTTGGCCCAAGCGGCCACGAACCCCACCAGCGAGCCGTGCGAGTAGCGCGCGTAGCGCACCATGCCGCCCGATTCCGGGAACATCGCGCCCAGTTCGGCGTACGTCAGGGCGATGGCCAGAATGACCACGGCACCAATGACCCAGGTAAAGATGGCGGCGGGGCCCGCCACTTGCGCGGCATGGCCGGCACCGAACAGCCAGCCCGAACCAATGATCGAGCCCAGACCGGTGAGCATCAATGCCCAGGCGCCAAGGTTGCGTTGTACGTGTTTTTCCAAGTGGAGTCTCCACCCCGGCGAGTTGGAAGCTCGACAGGGTATTGCGGTGTGTTAACCAATCCGCTTAGTTCTACCGAGGCGACGCGGTTTTGGCATCGCCCACCATCCCGCACGGCGGGTGTCGCCAGGCAGGACATGCGGGTGTGGGTGACACGTTGTGTCAACCTCACCAGTCCGGTCGCGATGAAGGGCAGGGCGCGATGCCTGCTCTCCGGGGGGGTCGCGTATAGTCACCGACGACATTGTGCGGGGTGCCGCACTTGCCGCCTGATTGCCGGAGCTCGCAATGGGGCGCAATGATAGCGAAATCGGTGGCGGTTGCACCTTCTTTTTTTCATGGTTCCCCCTAAGTTTTTGCGCCAATGGATTCCTCCCTCATCCCTTCGGTTGCACCGACATCATCCGCACAGTGGCATCGGCGTGTGCTGACGCTGGCGTTTCCCATCGTGCTGGCCAACCTGACGCAGCCGATTCTGTCGGCCGTCGATACCGCCGTGGCGGGGCATTTGCCGGGGCCGGAATACATCGGCGGGGTGGCGCTGGGCGGGGTGTTCTTCAATTTCGTGTTCTGGGGCTTCGGCTTTTTGCGCATGGGCACCACGGGGCTGGTGTCGCAGGCGCATGGGGCGGGCGATGCGCGCGCATTGCGGGCCAGCGTGGTCCGCGCGCTGCTGCTGGCGTTGGCCATCGGGGCGGCGCTGCTAGTGGTGCAGGGGCCGGCCATCCGCATCACCCTGGCGCTGCTGGGGGCCAGCGAGTCCGTGACGCGCATGGCCGAGGTGTATTGCCACGCGCGTATCTGGTCCGCGCCATTTGCGCTGGCGAACTACGTCGTGCTCGGTACGCTGCTCGGGCGTCAGCAGGTGCGGCGGGCGCTGCTGCTGCAGGTGTTCATCAACACCGTGAACATGGCGGCGGTATTGGGCCTCGTGCTGGGTGCTGGCCTGGGCGTCGGTGGCATTGGCTCGGCGACGGCGTTGGCGGATATGGCGGGCTTTGCGCTCGGCATGCTGCTGCTATGGCTGCAGCGGCCGCACGATTTGCTGCCGCTGACGCGCGCCGAATTGCTGGCGCGAGACGCCTGGCGCCGGCTGATGGGACTGAACACCGATATCTTCCTGCGCACCTTGTGCCTGCTCGGCGCCTTCGGCTGGTTTGCCCACGTGGGCGCGCAACAGGGCGACGTGGTGCTGGCCGCCAACGCGCTCCTGCTCAACTTCCTGACCTTCATGGCGTACGGGCTGGATGGTTTTGCGCATGCGGCTGAAGCGCTGGTGGGCTCAGCCCTGGGCGCGCGCGATCGGCAGGCGCTGCGCATGGCGATTCGCGTGTCGACGTTCTGGTCAGTGCTGGGCGCGGCGGTGTTTTCGGCCGTCTACGCGCTGGCGGGCTCCGCCATCATTGGCGTGCTGACCGATCAGCCAGCGGTGCGCGAAGCCGCGCGCCACTACCTGATCTGGGCGGCGCTGCTGCCGGTGGTCTCGGTGTGGGGCTTTCAGTTTGACGGCGTGTTCATCGGCGCCACACGCACGCGTGAGCTGCTGGTGACGATGGTCGTGGCGGCGGCAGCGTTCTGGGGGTTGTCGGTTACGTTGCAGCCGCTGTGGGGCAACCACGGGTTATGGCTGGCCATGCTGGGGTTCATGGGGCTGCGCGGGGGAATGCTGGGGGCGTTGTTGCCAAGAGTGTGGCGGGCCCCGCAGCTGCAGCCGGCCTAGGCCACCCTATTGCGCAGACTCCACCACCAACAACGCCGTCGCCACCGTCTTGCCGGCGTTTGAAATCGCGTGCTGCACATCACCTGGGTAGCGCGCCGATTCCCCGTGTCGCACTTTCTTCTCACTCGGGCCGGACTGCACGGTCACGGTGCCGCTCAGCACCGATAGGTGCTCCTTCGTGCCCGCCTCATGCGGCTCGGACGCCAGCACGCCGCCCGGCTGAATCGCCAGCTCATACCACTCAAACCGCGCCGCCAGCTCCACGGGGCCAAGAATCTTCAATTCGCACTTGCCATCTGGGCTTTTGATGACTGGGATGGAGTGTGCAGGGATAACCGTCACGGCCGGCGCGGCATCCGCGGCGGCTTCGGGCGAGAGGAAATCCGCCAGCCCCACGCCAAGTGCCGTGGCCAGGCGCCACAGCACAGCAACCGTTGGGTTGGCGAGGTTGCGCTCGACCTGCGAGAGCATCGATTTGGACACGCCGGCGCGGCGCGACAGTTCATCGAGCGACAACTTGCGGGCCTGGCGCAGCGCCTGCAGCTTGGCGCCAACAGCCGGGGGGCCATCGGCCAGCGGTTGGGTAAGGGGGACGGTGGCGGGGGCTTGTGCCATCGGTTAGGTTCTTGTAAATTGAACGAATTATTCGATATATCGAACTTGTTCGATTTATCGATCAACGCAGTCTACAGGAGGAGCACCATGGGGACAACGCAAGCCGTCGCTTCCACCGACGCTTTCTACGCGCACATCCGCCGCGAGCTGGAAGCCATCGAGGAAGCCGGTCTCTACAAGACCGAGCGCATCATCACGTCGCCGCAGGGCAGCGTGATCCGCACAGACGATGGCAAGGAGGTCATCAACCTTTGCGCCAACAACTACCTGGGTTTGTCGTCGCACCCCGAGGTGCTCGAGGCGGCGCATGAGGCGCTCGACACACACGGTTTTGGGCTGAGCTCCGTGCGCTTCATCTGCGGCACGCAAGACTTGCACAAGACGCTGGAAGCGCGCCTGGCCAAGTTTCTCGGCACGGAAGACACCATCCTGTATGGATCGGCGTTCGATGCCAACGGTGGCCTGTTCGAGACACTGCTCAGCGCCGAAGACGCCGTCATCAGCGATGAGCTGAACCACGCTTCCATCATCGATGGCATCCGCCTGTGCAAGGCGCAGCGCTATCGCTACAAGCACAACGATCTGGAAGACCTGCGCGCGCAACTGGAGGCGGCCGATGCGGCCGGCGCCCGCTTCAAGCTGGTCTTCACGGACGGCGTGTTCTCGATGGACGGCACGATTGCGCGGCTGGATGAAATCCGCGCCATCTGCGACGAATTCGGCGCGCTGCTGGGCATTGATGAATGCCATGCCACGGGTTTCCTGGGCAAGCGCGGGCGCGGCTCGCACGAGCACCGCGGCGTGTTCGGCAAGATCGACATCATCACCGGCACGCTGGGCAAGGGCCTGGGCGGGGCCTCGGGCGGCTTTACCAGCGCGCGCAAGGAAGTGGTGGCGCTGCTGCGTCAGCGCTCGCGGCCGTATCTGTTCTCGAATACGGTGGCCCCGTCCATCGTGGGGGCGTCGATCAAGGTGCTCGATTTGCTGGAAGCCGACACCGCGCTGCGTGACAAGCTGGAAGACAGCGCGCTGTACTTCCGCCGCAAGATCGTCGAACTGGGGTTCGACATCAAGCCGGGCGAGCACCCCATCGTGCCGATCATGGTGTACGACGCGAACAAGGCGCAGGCCCTGTCCAAGCGCCTGCTGGAGTTGGGTGTGTATGTGATCGGCTTCTTCTACCCGGTGGTGCCCAAGGGGCAGGCGCGCATCCGCGTGCAGATCAGCGCGGTGCATGAACGTGCGCAACTGGACGCGGCGCTCAAGGCGTTCGAGACGGCTGGCAAGGAACTGGGGATCATCCGATGAGCACCGGTACCAGCGCTAATTTTGGAACGGCGGCACCGCGCATCCTCATCATCGGCGCCAACGGCCAATTGGGCACCGAACTGGCCGCCGCGCTGGCCGAGCGCTACGGCAACAACAACGTGGTGACCAGCGACATGGTCCCCAAGGGCCGCCACCCGCAAATTCGCCACGAGATGCTGGATGTGACGGACCGCGGCCAGTTGCGCGAGATCATCGAGCGCCACGGCATTACGCAGATCTATCACCTCGCTGCGGCGTTGTCCGCGGCGGCGGAGCAGTCGCCCACCTGGGGCTGGCAGCTCAATATGAATGGCCTGCTCAACGTGCTGGAAGCCGCGCGCAACCACAACCTTGAGCGCATTTTCTGGCCCAGTTCGATTGCCGCGTTTGGGCCGACCACACCGCCCGACAACACGCCGCAGAGCACGATCATGGAGCCCAAGACGGTCTATGGGATCTCCAAGCTGGCGGGCGAGGGCTGGTGCCGCTGGTATTTCGAGCACCACGGCATCGACGTGCGCAGCCTGCGCTACCCGGGGCTGATCTCGTACAAGACCGCCCCCGGCGGCGGCACCACGGACTACGCCATCGACATCTTCCACTCGGCCGTGAAGGGGGAACGCTACGCGTGCTTCCTGAACAGCGACGAGGCCCTGCCGATGATGTACATGCCCGACGCCGTGCGCGCCACCATCGAGCTGATGGAAGCGCCGGCCGAGCGCATTACCGAGCGCGGCAGTTACAACCTTGCCGGCGTGAGCTTTACGCCGGCGGAGCTGGCTGCGGAAATCCGCCGGCATCGCCCGACGTTTGAAGTGACGTACGCGCCGGACTTCCGCCAGGCGATTGCCGCGAGCTGGCCCAACTCCATTGACGATTCCGTTGCGCGGCGCGACTGGGGTTGGCAGCCGGAATATGGCGTCGCGGAAATGACGGTCAACATGTTGAAGAACCTTGCGCACCTAGCCGTGCCGAGCGAGACGCACGACGCACATTGACCTGCGGGGATGCGATTGGCGGCAAGCAATGCGACCAAATACGGCCAATCCCCCCGCCTGCTTGCGGTATCGGTTGGATGGGTTGTGTCCAACAATGCAGCATGACCGCCACTTTCCGCCCCCGCCGCATGCCCTGTCCGACGCCCGAAGACCGTTCCGCGTCGCCTGACCCGGCGCCGCGCCATCGCGACGACCCTGCGCCCACGCAACGCACGTGGTGGGTGCCGGTCGTCCGCATGTCGGCGCTGGCCGGCGTGGTGGCGGCCATTCCCCACACGCCGATTGCGCTGCCGTTTGCAGGAGGTGCCTGGATGCTGCACACGGCAGCGGGCTTGCTATTCATGGTGGGCGCCATCGACAGCCTTTTTCTCTTCGCCATGCGTCGCAAGCCGTGACGGTGCGCGCACCCCGGTGCGCATGAAGGCACTTCTATAGGCTCCGGCGATCCCCCGCTCGGTAAGTTTTAAAACAGGTTGTAAAAACGTTCAGACGACGGCCGATCGCATGATCGGGCCGGCCGTCGCATCGTCTCGTCTTCGTAACAGAATCGTTACAGAACGGGGTGATTATGCGGCAGCGCAGCAAACGTTCTCGCAGCCCCGCAATCCTTTGCGGCGGCGGCTCTTCAGCACTTTCAGCGTGGCCATTTTTGTGCCGTGAGTGTAAGCAGATGTTGCATTGCACGGTCCTGGCCCGATGCTTGCTCTATGTCCTGCGGTCACTCTGCGTGAGCAAGGTGAGTAAGTCACCTCGCGCCACGCGCAGAACAATGTTCTTCCTATAAGCGAATCCGGCTTGTTCCCACGGCATTCGCACTTCGCTCGTCCCCGCCGCCGGTTGTGTCTGCTGCGCGGGTGACACGGCGCTTTTCTCGGATGGTCCCGGGGTTTCGACGGTCATTGCGCGCATGTGTGCCTGCCGCGGTGGGCCCTTGCGCGCGTGATCGGAATCGCTTCACAAGAAAACGAGGAAACCATGAAAGCAGTCCTGCTGGAGAATCATCCGTTGCTGCGAGCCGGACTTAGCGCTTTGCTCGCGCATCCCTCCCTGGGCCTGGACGTTACTGCACCCGCATTGCCAGCGGGCGAGCCAGGCGAACTGCAACCGGCTGACGTGCGTGCGGATTTGCTCGTCGTCGGTTTGGACGAAGCCGATGCCCCCGTTGATGCCGCTCAGCTGCGCGATGCCATTGCCAGCAGCCAGGCGCGCCACGTGGTGTTGCTGGCAGCGTCCCTCTCACTCGAAGAAGCGCACGTCGCCATGACGTGCGGTGTAGACGCCTACGTGGCCAAGAGCCAGTCGCCCGAGGTGTTGCTGGCAACGCTGCAGCTGGTGCTGGCCGGGGGCCAGTCGTATCCCCCGCTGGCGCCGCGCACGACGGGTGCCGCAGTCCCGATGCTGGCGCTCAACGCTGCGGAAGCGGCGCAGCGGCTCAATGTGTCGCTGCGGCAGTACGAGGTGCTGGTGTTGCTCTCACGCGGGCATTCGGTCAAGGGCGTGGGGCGTTTGCTGGGCATTTCGGAAGCCACCGTCAAGACGCACGCATGCACGCTGTATCGCCGCCTGAACGTGCGCAACAAGAGCGAAGCGGTGTATGCCGCGATGCGGTTGGGGATTCCGCTAGAGCTGCAAGGGGGCACGGCTGCCACCCTGGCCGCAACGGTGGAGACGGCTGAGGAGGCCGACGTGTTTGTCGAGATGGCCGATGCCGCGCCGCGCGCCGATGCCACGGTTGCAGATGCGGTGATGGCACCGTCCAGGGCGGCGGCCGCGCCAAACGTGGTGGCGGCAGCCGAGCTTGGCGCCGAGTCGCGCTGGGCCGCCATGACGCGTGCGTTTGGCAGCGTGGCCCCCGCCCAGTCGCTGCGCACGCCAGTGCGTACCGCTAACGGCACCGCTCGCCTGGGCTGACCCGCCTCAGGCCGCTTCGATGCAATGCGGCTGGTGTGCACTCGCACGCGCCGCTCACTGGACACGACAACAATGACAGCCCACGAGCCAACCTTCCGGACCCTGCCGGCGGAGCGCGTTTGCGCGCCCGCAGGCTGGGAACCCCGCCGGCATCCGCGCCGCTGCGCGATTGCCGCCGCTACCGTGGTGGTGGTCGGCACCGCTCCCATGCTGGCGCATGCCGCCTCGGATGATGCCTCCAACGCCGCCTCCGACGCCACCACCAGGCACCTGATCGACGCGCAACTCAACGCGCCCGGCACCGTAGCGAGCGCAAGCAATGATGGCCTGCCTGCATCACCGGCCAGCACGTTGTTGATTGCGCAGCAACCGGTGCCGGCGGTAGTTGATACCCCCACACCCACGCCAATGCCTGCCGACGCCGCACCCTCGGCGCCGCCTGCACCGGCGCCGTCCCCGACGGTCATCTTGCCGCCGGGCGCGCCGTCTCCGGATGCTGCCGTGCCGGCGCCTGCCATGTCGCCAAGCCCCGGCCCGTCTGGCCCGTCTGGCCCGACGGCGCAGGGGCCGGGCGCGCTGGAGCCGCTGCAAGTGTCGCCGGAGGCAGCCAACGCCGCCGCCACGCACGCTGCCGGCAATCCGCCCGAGAACGCGCCTGCCGGCCCCATGCCGACCGACCGCGCCGCCTTCCACGACGAAGTCATGCGCGAAGCACGCGAGGGCGCGGCCACGCTGGCACAAGAGCACCTGCGCGACCACCCCGACTGGTTCAAGGAAAGTGAGTCGTGGCACGTCGATCATGCCGCCGCTGCACAGCGCATCCGCTGGGGGCGTCAGCAATTGAAGGTCATCAACGGGCCGGAGCGCTTCGTCATCATCGATCAGGCTGTGGCCGAGATCGAAGCCCTGCTCAAGAAGGTGCCTGACACGCCCGAGAACGCAGAATTCCGCCAGGAAATCGTCGCGGACGAGGTGGTGGCGCTGGCCTCGCGCGGGCGTATGAAGGATGCCGTCAAGCGTTATGAGGCGATGTCGCAATCGGGCAAGGTGCCCGCCTACACCCGCGTGGCGGCGGGCGACGCGTATGCGTATCTCGACACGCCCGACAAGGCCGCTGCCGCCTACGCGCAGGCACTGAAAGATGCCGGCCCCGGCGAGATCGAAACCGGCGATGTGCAGGAAGGCCTGTTCTATGCCTACCTCGACACCGGCCGCTTTGAAGACGCGCGCGCGCTGCTCGACAAGATGAAGGCCGACAACCCGGAATACGTGCGCCTGGCACCCGAAGCCGGTACACCCAACCCGGATTTCTCGCGCGTCAAACGCCTGGAAGCCCAGTACCTGGTGCTGACAGGGCGGACGCACCAGGGCATTGCCGAGATGGACAAGTGGCGGCACGAGGCACCGTTCGCCGCATCGCTGGTGAGCGCGCGTGCTGATGGCGCCATGGTGCAGGCCGAGCCATACCGCTCGCGCGAGATGTACAAGACAGCGCTGGCCGAACATCCAGATGACTTGAGTGTGCTGGCGGGCTATGGCCGCGCATCGCTGGCCGTGGACGATCTGAAGACCGCCAAGGATGTCGCCAATGGGACGAGCGAGCGCTTTCCCGAGAACGGTTCGGTCCGTGCGCTGAACAAGGATCTGGACGAATACCAGAGCCCGCAACTCATCATCCAATCGACGGCGGACAAGGGCAATTCGGTGTTTGCCAACAACGAATTCGGCGTGGACACCAAGGTCTACAGCAGCCCGTTTGCTGATCACTACCGCCTGTTCTTCCACAACTTTGCGGGCCGTGGCCAGTTTGACGGCGCATCGCAGAGCCGCGTGCGCAATGGCGCGGGCGTGCAGTGGTTCAACACCGGTGTCGAGGTGAACGGCGAAGTGCACCAGTCCGTCGGCTCCGCCGGCAAGACCGGCGGCACGCTCGATGCCACCTGGATACCGAGCGACCACTGGAAGGTCTCGGGCATGGTCACCAACGACGACCTGGAGGTGCCCTACAAGGCGTACCAGGTGGGCGTGACGGGCAAGACCATTAGCGGCAACGTGCGCTACACGTGGGACGAAACGCGCTACGCATCGCTCACGTACGGCGTATCGCGCTACACCGACGACAACTTCCGCCAGCGCTGGGGCGCCAACTTCTATCAGCAGCTGTTCGTGTCGCCAAGGCATACGGTGGGCGTGCTGCTGGGTGCCGATACGAGCCGCAACACCATGACGGGCCTGAACTACTTCAGCCCCTCGCGCGACTACAGCGGGCAGGCCACCGCCATCTGGTCGTGGACGCCTTGGCGCTATGCCGAAAAGTCGTTCACCCAGCGCGTGTACCTGACCGGCGGCATGTACAACCAGCAGTCGTTCGGCAACAGCCCAATGTACGAAGCGCGGCTGGAGCACGTTTGGCAGATCAACCGCAAGACGCAGGTCTCCTACGGCATCGGCTATGGCCGCCATCGTTACGACGGCCAGCCTGAGAACCGCAAGTTCCTGTACCTGAACCTCAATATTCCGCTGTGATGCCCATGCAACTATCCCGACAACCGTCATTGCGACGATTCTTCGCCTGGATGGCCGTGACCTTGGCGCTGGCCCTCGTGGCCGCAGTGGGCCCGGCCGCCGCCGTTCAGGTGGACTTCCTGCCCAAGCCGGATCCCGAAGACGGCAAGACGTTCCGCGTGCTGTGTTTTCACGATATTCGCGACAACCTGCGCGCCAGCTTCGAGACGCTGCCCGATGCGTTTGCCGTCGATACCAAGATGCTGACGAACATGTTCAGCTGGATCCAGGCTAACGGCTATCACCCCGTCACGCTGGCGCAGATTGACGAGGCGCGCCGAGGCGGCAAGCCGCTGCCCAAGCGGCCCATCCTGCTGACCTTCGATGATGGCTATGAGAGCCATTATTCGAAGGTGTTTCCGCTGCTCAAGCAGTTCCGCTTCCCCGCAGTGTTCGGGCTGGTGACGGAATGGACCAACGCGCCCAAGGGAGCAAAGATCAAGCTGTCGAACACGCAGGTCGTCGACCGCGACTTCTTCATGAACTGGCAGCAGATCCGAGAGATGCAGGCTTCCGGCCTGGCGGAGTTCGCCACGCATACGCACGACATGCACCACGGCACCCTGGGCAACCCGCAGGGCAACGAGATGCCGACCGCGACCACGCATGAATATCTGCGCAATCTCGGCCGGTATGAAACCGACGACGAATACCGCAAGCGCGTGCGGACCGACCTGCAGCGCAGCATCGACATCATCCAGAAGAACGTCGGCGCCAAGGTGCAGACCGTGGTGTGGCCGTATGGCGCCCACAACCTGTTGGCTGACCAGGAGGCCGCCAACGTGGGCCTGAAGTACATGCTCACGCTGGAGCCGGGTCCGAACACGCCGGATGTGCCGCTCACCGCCATCCGCCGCAGTCTGATGGGCTATGACACCAACACGGGCGACCTCGAGCGCTCGCTGCGCGAGCCCGTGACGCACCACGGCATGATCAACCCCGTGCAGCGTGTGGTGCATGTCGACATGGACTACATCTACGACCCAGACCCAAAGCAACAGGAAGCCAACCTCGGCAAGCTGATCGACCGCATCAAGGACCTGGCGCCGCGCGTGGTCTATCTGCAGGCCTTTGCCGATGCGAAGGGCAACGGCGCGGTGGATGCGGTGTACTTCCCGAACCGCCACATGCCGATGCGTGCCGACCTCTTCTCGCGGGTGTCGTGGCAGTTGAAGACGCGTGCCAAGGTGGAGGTGTACGCGTGGCTGCCGATGCTGTCGTACAAGCTGCCGGACAAGAACCCCGCTGCGACACACCTGGTGCAGTCCTTGCCGGGCGCGCCGCAGAAGCCGGGTACGGTCAAGCCACCGCGACTGTCGCCGTTTGATCCGCAGGCGCGCCAGATGATTCGCGACATCTATGAAGACCTGGCCAAGAACGCGACCATCGACGGCATCCTGTTCCACGACGATGGCGTGCTCGACGACTACGAAGACGCCAGCCCTGCCGCACTCAAGGCCTACCAGGCCATGGGCTTGCCGGGCGATATCAACCAGATCCGCCAGTCGCCCGAGCTGATGCAGAAGTGGTCGCGTGCCAAGACCGCAGCGCTGATCTCGTTCTCGAAGGAGCTGATCGATGTGGCGCAGGGCTACCAGAACGGCCGCGACATGCTGACCGCGCGCAACATCTTCGCGGGCCCGGTGCTCGACCCCAAGGCCGAAACCTGGACGGCGCAGAACTATGACGACTTCCTGGAGGCGTACGACTATGTGGCGCTCGAAGCCATGCCGTACATGGAAGAGGCCAAGGACCCGAAGGACTGGATGAAGAAGCTGACGGCCGCCGTGGCCAAGCACAAGGATGGCCTGAAGAAGACCATCTTCGAGCTGCAGGCCGTGGACTGGCGCAACAACGACAAGCCGATCCCGACCACCGAGCTGCGCGACCAGATGCGCGCGCTGCGCTCGGCGGGCGCCCTCAACTACGGCTACTACCCCGATGACTTCATCGCAGGCCGGCCGGATACCGAAGTGCTGCGTGAGGTGATGTCGCTCAAGACGTACATCGAGACGCGCAAGCCGCCGGGCGGCAACACAGGCAGTGTCGAGAAGCTCAACAGCTCTTCTGTGCCCGCACCAGACCAGCCGACCCATGCGGAAGCGGAGCACAAGCCCGTGACCGAAGCGGCCACGCCGCCTAGAGCCGGCAACAGCGCCACCAACAAGGCCGGAGGCTGACATGGACCCGTTGTTGGTCAAACGCTGGATCTCCGGCTTCGTTTTCTACTACCCGTTCTTCATGTCGTATTTCTGGATGATCGGGGGGCTGCTGCATTACTTCCTGCTGGAGCGCGGCACCAGCCATATCCAGCATCCGCTGGCGCTGCTGGGCGTGAAGAGCTACCCCAAGGTATCGATCATCGTGCCCTGCTACAACGAGGAGGCCAACGTGCAGGAGGTGATCAGCCACCTGGCGCGCATGCGGTATCCCAACTACGACATCATCGCCGTGAACGACGGCAGCTCCGACCGTACCGGCGAGCGCCTGAACGAGCTGGCCGCGCAGTATCCGCAGCTGCTGGTGATCCACCAGTCGTCCAATCAGGGCAAGGCGATCGGCCTCACCACTGCTGCACAGGTGACGGACGCCGAGTACCTGATGTGCATCGACGGCGATTCGATCCTCGACGTGGATGCCATTGCCTGGATGATCCGCCACCTGATGGAGAATCCGACCATCGGCGCCGTCACGGGCAACCCGCGCATCCGCACGCGCTCCACGTTGCTGGGGCGCATGCAGGTGGGCGAGTTCTCGTCGATCGTGGGGCTGATCAAGCGGACGCAGCAGGTGTATGGCCGCTTGCTGACGGTGTCTGGCGTGGTGGTGATGTTCCGCAAGCACGCCATTGAAGACGTGGGCTACTGGAGCAACGACATGCTCACGGAAGACATCGACATCAGCTGGAAGCTGCAGGTGGGTGGCTGGATCATCCGCTACGAGCCGCGCGCACTGTCGTGGATCCTGATGCCGGAAACCTTCCGCGGCCTCTACAAGCAGCGCCTGCGCTGGGCCAAGGGCGGCATCCAGGCGCTCATCAAGTACGCGCCGGCCATGCTGTCCATCCGGCAATCGATGATGTGGCCGATCTTCTTTGAATACGCACTGTCGGTTGTGTGGGCGTACAACATGCTGTTCGTCATTACATGGTCGGTGGCGGGTTTCTTTATCGACATGCCGCCGGAATGGCGCATGGAGGCGTTCCCGCGCTGGCACGGCACGCTGTTGTTCATCACGTGCGTGCTGCAGTTGCTGATCGGCTGCTTTATCGACCGCCGCTACGACGACGGCATCCTGCGCTACTTCATCGACACCGTCTGGTACCCGGTGGCGTTCTGGATTCTCAACCTCATCACCACGGTGGTCGGTTTTCCGGCTGTCGCCTTTCAACGCACGCGCGCGCGTGCTCGCTGGACGAGCCCCGACCGGGGCGTACAACAACAGGGGAATTCGCCATGACCATGCTTGTCATTGACGTTTCACGCAATTCAATCCGACAGTCGTTTTCCGACAAGGGCATTGTCGGTACGCTGCACCACGTGCTGTGGTTCCGCATCTTCCGGCCCATCCTGGTGATCTCGATCTGGGGGCTGCTGGGGTTGTATGTGGGCTACTCGATCAGCAGCGTGGGCCCGAGCGGCTTGCCGTTCGAACAACTGCGCATGTACGGCAACATCATTGCCGGCATGGGTGGGGTGCTGGTGGTGTGGATGGTGCTGTCACGGATGGATCGCGCCATCCGCCGCAAGATGGCCAGTACCAAGGCACCGACACTGACGCCAATGGCAGCAGCGTCGCGCGCGGCCTTGCAAGCGCGCAAGCCGGCCTGGCAACGCCCGCGCAATACGCGCCTGCTGGTGGTCGACCACGATGACGACGGCGACATCACCCATGTGCGCTCATGGCAAGAGTGGACCGGCCGCGCCGCGCCCGAGGGCACTGCCACGCCGCCCACGCCGTTCGTTCGCAGCCCAGAGTACGACCCTGAGGAACCGGTGCTTGCCGCTAGCGAAGTCGTTGTGCTGGAGCGCATCGACCGTGCCGAGCCGTCGCTGGCCCAAGTCGAGTCGCCGACGCCACAGCCGCCACAGCCCCACCGCGTGGCCCAGGCGGTGGACGAGGTGACGGCAGAGGCCGCAGGCTTTCACCGCTTTGGCTATCGCGGCCGTCTTGGCCGCAACGATTGGGTGGAACCGCCCGCGCCCACGCAGTCCTTTGCCATGCGCCCCGGCATGGCGCGCCACTATGGCGGCGTGAGTGCAGTCGTGCATGGCCGCGCTGCCGTACAAGTGGCGGACCGGTCCACGGAACGCCGCCGGAGCCTCCACGCCTTTGGCGCACACGCCCAGCTCGAAGACCCCTACGCCGCACTGGAGCGCACCGAGCGCATCGACCCGCTGCACGGCTTCGGGCGGCGCGCCAACATCGTCGCCAGCGACCATTGAGCGTCAGTTAAGCGACCGCAGAGAATAAGAAGGGGCCGATATGACCCGATGCCCCCCTGGGCCCCGGTGTGCGCGTCACCGGGGCGTTTTTTTGTCTGCGCGATTGCAAGCCGTTGCACCATTCCGCAGCGCTAACGCATAAGGATTAAGGGAACGTCTTGATGCGGTGCGCAATCGTTGCCGCCAGTGCGCGTCACGGCACAGCAAACGCTTGTTGGGCAGCCATGTCCGGCGCGCGCATCGCGCTGTTGCGCAAACTGGCGCGGAGCCCTCTTGATTGCCGACGCGCGCCTGCCTATGCTGGGTTCTCCTGCAAGCGAGTCCATGGCTCTCTCTCTTTCCCCTTGCAGTGCTCATGCTGTCAGTGAACCAAGCCCCCGTCGCAAGCGCCGCACGCGACACACAATCAAAGCTGGAGACAACTGTGCTGAGTCCCCATGAATTTGCCGTTTTGCTCTTGGTCAACGAGGGTGCCGAAGCCGCGGACTTGGACCGCGCCGATGTTGAGGCATTGATCGAGCGTCAGCTCGTCACACTGGAACGCCGTGGCCCCGACCACTGCTATGCCCGGGTGACGCTGCAGGGCTACGTGTTCCTCAAGGCTTCCGGACACGTGCGCACAGCCGTGCGCCGCGTGGCTGCGGTGCCGCACTGAACTTCCTTCCTACCGTTTCTCCCGCACGCCGTCCGCATCGTCTGGGCACGTCGCCCAGGCAATGGGTGATGCGCGCGTGCGCCGATACAAACGGAAACACACGGCAAGTGGCCCAAGCCTGTCCCGCACGCTGCATGGGGCGAGGTTTTTGCTGAGTTGCAGATGTCACCTCCGGGTTTGAACGCGATTGCGTTGGCGATCGCTTGCACACTCGAGGCTGGCATCCAAAGACAACTCAAGAGGAGCCACCATGAAAACCCAAGCCACACTCGTTGCTGCCCTGTTGGCTGTTGCGGGCACCGTATTCGCCCAACCCATGCCACCACCGCGCCCGGATATGGACCGCGACCATGAAGGCGCCGAACGCGCCGAGCGCATGGAACACGCCGAGCGCATGGAGCAACGCCACGACGAGCATCGCGAACACCGCGAACTCGAGCACGCACGCCGTGAGCTGCACCACGATCGCGAGGCCATCAAGCGGCGCGCGCACGAAGAACACGAGGAACACGAACGGCACGAACAACGTGAGCGGATTGAGCCGCATTGAGTCCCATGCTGCCGAACTTCGCCATGGGCCCGCGCACGATGTCGCGCGGGCCGCGCCGGCCTCGTTCGAGGCGATATCTTTCGCCCGCGCCTACCTAGTTAACCACCCCCGATACCCTGAATGACCTTGCCAGTGCCCTCGCACGTGGGGCAGGGGTTGCCGTTGCGTTGCCCTGTGCCATTGCAGTCCGGGCACACCGCCTCACCAGTGCCGGTGGTGTCCGGTTCGGCTTCATCGCCGGGGGCGGGTTGGGTGGAATTCGGTTCGCTGTGGTTCATCGCACACCCCTGCGTTCGCAATCGTTTCTGGAGACCAGTGAGGCGCAGAAATCATGCCGACCGCGGTGTGCCACACCGTGGGAATTGCGCTTGCTTGCTCCTCGGCCATCTGCAAAAAAATCTAGGAGAGCGAACCGTGGCCGACGACGATTTTTCTGATACACGCCGCAAGGTGATGCAGGGTGCGACAGCCGGGCTGTTTGCGGCGGTGGCCGCACCCGCGTTGTCACAAACCACGGCACCATCAGCGGGCGAGGCCGGCGTGCGGGACCCGCGCCCGCTGTATCCGCATCCACCGTTTCCGGAGCAATCACAACCGTGGCCCGGATTGGCGTCGCGCATGACACCCCGGCCCGATCACGGTGAACGCAGCTATCGTGGCAGCGGCCGTCTCGCCGGCAGGCGCGCATTGGTCACGGGCGGCGACTCGGGCATCGGGCGTGCTGCCGCCATCGCCTTCGCGCGTGAAGGGGCGGATGTGGCGATCAACTACCTCCCGCAAGAAGAGGAAGACGCGCGCGAGGTCATCCAACTCATCCGCTCGGCGGGGCGCAAGGGCGTGGCACTGCCCGGCGACATCCGGGACGAGGCGTTCTGCAAAACGCTGGTCGACAAGGCGGCAGACGCACTGGGCGGGCTCGACATCCTCGTCAACAACGCGGCCCGCCAGCACAGCCACGACTCCATTCTCGACATCACCACGGACGAGTTGGACTGGACGCTCAAGACCAACGTCTATGCGTTGTTCTGGATCACCAAGGCGGCCATTCCGCACATGCCGGCGGGTGCGGCCATCATCAACACAGCGTCGGTCAACGCCTACGACCCGTCCATCAATTTGCTCGACTACGCGTGTACCAAGGCGGCCATCGCCAACTTTACAAAGGGGCTGGCCAAGCAGATGGCCAAACGGGGCATCCGGGTGAATGCGGTCGCGCCGGGTCCGTTCTGGACACCGCTACAAGTCAGCGGCGGGCAGACACAGGCCAACCTCAAGAGCTTTGGCGAACAGACGCCGATGGGCCGTCCCGGCCAGCCCGCAGAGATCGCCCCGTTGTACGTGCAATTGGCCAGTGCCGAGTCGAGCTATGTCACCGGCCAGGTGTATGGCGCATCCGGAGGCGCGGGTCAGCCATGAGAGCAGGGTTGCATTGTTTGGACTGACGTAGAAGGAGCGGCATTTGAAACCCCCATCGACCGTGCCATTGGAGGGGCGCCGCCGCCTGGGCGGATGGCTGCCCGAGCCGGAAGCCAAGCTCGGCGCGTTTCGTCAGGAACTGGTGGCGCAGGCGCTGGCGCGCCAACGTAGCGCCCCGGGCGCGGCCACCGTGCAGGCACTGGCGCAGCTGATCGACACCGATCCGATCTTGCGTATGCATTTGACGCGCGCGATTGAAGAAGCGCAGGCCAACGGATACGAGCTCGGTTACGGCAACCCGGCGGGACTGCTGCTGGCCATCGACCACGTTGTCACCTGCGCACCGCGCTTCAGTGAATCGAGCCTGGTGGTGTGCCCGCTCAATGCGCTGCTCGACTGGCTGATGTGCATGCCGTCGGGGTATGCACTGTTTCGCGATGCCCGCTTCAATGCCGCGCTGAAGGCGGTGTTGCTGGGGTGGGGCAGCTTCTTGAGCGGCCCGCATTCGCGCGCGTATCTGAACACGCAGTCGCCGGATGGTTGGTTCTGCACGGAGGCCGTCAAGCGCATCGGCATGGATCAGTTCGTGTGCGACGCCACACAACCGTATTGGGGTTTCGCTTCGTGGAACGATTTCTTTACGCACCGCTTTCGTGCAGGCGCACGGCCGGTCGCAGGTGAAGACGACCCCAAGCTGATCGTGAGTGCCTGCGAAGCTGCGCCCTACAACATCCGCTATGGCACGCGCCTGGAAGACGCATTCTGGATCAAGGCCCAGCCGTATTCGTTGCGTGACGTCTTCGGGCCCGGCAAGTTGGAAATTGCGCAGCAGTTTGTGGAGGGCTGCGTGTATCAAGCGTTCTTGAGCGCCTATAACTACCACCGCTGGCATGCCCCGGTGGGTGGCACGATTGTCGATGCCTACCACCTGGACGGCACCTACTACTCCTGTGTGGAGGCGGAAGGTGCGGACCCAGAAGGGCTCAACGATTCGCAGGGCTACAGCACCGCGATGGCCGCCCGCGCGGTCATCACCATTGCCTGCGATGACCCGGCCATGGGCACCATTGGCTGCGTGTTCGTTGGCATGGCCGAGGTGTCGTCGTGCGTGATCGACGTGACACCGGGGCAGCACGTGTGCAAGGGCGAAGAGCTTGGCTTCTTTCAGTACGGTGGATCGACGTACTGCCTGTTCTTTTCGCCGGGCGTGGTCGATGCGCTTACGGTGCAGCCGCCGTTCTCGCACGATACCGCGCCCGTCAAAGTCAACGCAGCGCTGGCGCGGGCCCGCTAGCGCTGCTTCACGGATCAGGCCTCCACTTCCGCCAGCGCTCTCAGGCCAACCGACAACATTGCCAAGTCGGCAGGGCCCGCTGCCATCTGGTCGGCGAGCACGCGGTTGTAGCGCGCCAGTGCGTCCTGCCGGCTGGTTTGCCAAGTCTCCACCAACGCGTCCGCGCTGGCGCCCGAAGGTGCGTCGCGCAATACGGACGCCGTCAATCGGCGGCGCAGTTGCCCGAGTTCTTCCAGCAGCGTGGCACGTGCCAGCATCTGCCAGTGGGTTTGCGCGGGCAGCCCGAGAACGCCGCCTTGCAGCCAGCCGTAGTTCAATGGCTGATCCAGCGCGAAATACACGCGCGCCGCGAGCTTGGCGTCGCAGTTACACGCACTGGCGACTTCAGCAATGTCGAGCAGCGACACGCGCGCCGGTATGCCGGTTGCCACGCGCGCCAGCGCATCCGGCACACCGGCGTCGACCAGCGCCTGCTGCTGTTGCGCAGCGGCCTGCATGGAGGCTTCCGTCTGCAGCGAGTCGATGTCCGAGGCCAGCGCATCGACCGCCGTGCGGAAGTGCTCCACCGTGGCGGGTACGTCCAGCACGTTCGACGTGCGCCGCCGCAAGAACCACAGCGTGGCACGTTCGTGCAGTTGCGCCAGCGCGGCGAATAGCGCGGTTTGCGTGTCGTGTGGCACCTGCGCGTCCAGCGCGTCCACCGCTTGCCAGAGCGCATCGAGCCGGTAGACGGCGCGCGCTACCAGACTGGCCCACACGACGGCCAGCGGCTCGGCGCCGGTTTCCTCGGCCAGCCGATGCACGAAGGTCACGCCGGCACGGTTGACGAGCGCATTGGCATGCATCGTCGCCAGAATCTCGCGCCGCAGCGGGTGCCGCGGGATCGCCGTTGCACAGCGCGTATGCAGCGGCTGCGGAAAGTACCCCGGCAGGCCATCAGCAATAAACGGTTGGTCTGGCAGTTCACTGCCGAGCAGCACGTCGTACAGCCACATCTTGCTGTAGGCCATCAGCACGGCACGCTCGGGCGTGGTCAGGCCGCCGCCGGCCGCGCGCCGGGCGTCGATCTCTTCATCGGCGGGCAGGAATTCGATCGGCCGGTTCAGGCGCCCGTTGCGCTCCAGATGCCGCATCAGGCGCGCCTCGGGTTCCAGCCACTGCGCGGTGCGGGTGCGTGCCAGCGACAACGCCTGCGTCTGGAAGTAGTTGTCGTGCAAGACGAGCGTGCCCACCTCGTCGGTCATCTCGGCCAGCAGCGTGTTGCGCTGCTTGAGCGTCATCTCGCCGTCGGCCACCACCAGGCCCAGCAGGATCTTGATGTTGACCTCGTGGTCGGAGCAATCGACGCCAGCCGAGTTGTCGATGGCATCGGTGTTGATGCGCCCGCCGCGCTGCGCGTATTCGATGCGGCCGAGTTGCGTGCAGCCCAGGTTGCCGCCCTCGGCCACCACCTTGCAGCGCAGCTCCGCACCGTTCACGCGCAGGCCGTCGTTAGCGCGGTCGCCCACCTGCGCGTGCGTCTCGGTGCTGGCCTTGATGTACGTGCCGATGCCGCCGTTGTAGAGCAGATCCACCGGCGCCTTCAGGATGGCGTGCAGCAGGTCGTTCGGCGCCATCTCGGTGGCCGATACATCCAGCATGGCGCGCACTTCGGGCGAGAGCGGAATCGCCTTGGCCGTGCGCGGGAACACGCCGCCACCGGGGCTGATCAGCGCCCGGTCGTAGTCCGCCCAGCTGGAGCGCGGCAGATTGAACAACCGCTCGCGCTCGGCAAAGCTCGTGGCCGCATCGGGTGAGGGGTCCAGAAACACATGCCGATGGTCGAACGCTGCCAGCAGCCGGATATGTCGCGAGAGCAGCATGCCATTGCCGAACACATCGCCCGACATGTCGCCCACGCCCACCACAGTGAAGTCCTGTGTCTGCGTATCGACACCCATCTCGCTGAAGTGGCGCTTGACCGATTCCCATGCGCCCCGCGCGGTGATGGCCATCTTCTTGTGGTCGTAACCGACGGACCCACCCGAGGCGAACGCGTCGCCCAGCCAGAAACCGTATTCAGCGGAGATGGCGTTGGCGTAGTCCGAGAACGTGGCAGTGCCCTTGTCGGCGGCCACCACCAGGTAGGGGTCGTCTTCGTCGTAGCGCACCACGTCGCGCGGGGGTACGAGGCGGCCGTCGACGTAGTTGTCGGTCAGGTCCAGCAAGCCGCGCAGGAAGGTCTGGTAGCACGCCACGCCTTCGGCCAGATAGGCATCACGGTCGGTGGCGGGTGGCGGTTGCTTGACGACAAACCCGCCCTTGGACCCCACCGGCACGATGACGGTGTTCTTCACCATCTGCGCCTTCACCAGCCCCAGCACTTCGGTGCGGAAGTCTTCGCGCCGATCCGACCAGCGCAGGCCGCCGCGCGCCACCTTGCCGCCGCGCAGGTGCACGCCTTCCACGCGTGGCGAATACACCCAGATCTCGAACATCGGCTTCGGCTCGGGCAAGCCCGGCACGCGCGCAGGGTCAAACTTGAAGGACAGATACGGCTTGGGTTGCCCGTCTTGCGCGGCGCTCTGGAAGTAGTTCGTGCGCAGCGTCGCCTCCAGCACGCCGAGGAACTGACGCAGGATGCGGTCTTCATCCAGGTTGGGCACGTCTTCCAGCGCTTCGTCGATTTGCTTGCGCAGCGTGTCGCTGCGGCGCGTGCGTTCGGCTGCGTCCAATGCCGGGTCGAAGCGCACCAGGAACAGATGCACCAGCGCCCGCGCGATTGACGGATTGCCGTTCAGCGCGCTCTCCATATACGCATTGCTGAAGGTCGAGCCGATCTGGCGGATATAGCGCGCATACGCCCGCAGGATGCGCACCTCGCGCCAGGTCAGGCCGGCCTGCAGCACGAGGCGGTTGAGGTCGTCGTTCTCCAGCTCGCCGCTCCAGATGCGCGCAAAGGCTTCTTCAAAACGCGCACGGGCTTCGTCGAGGTCCACCTCGCTGCCGTCGACGGTTTCCATGCCGAAGTCGTGCATCCAGATGGGCGCGGCGTCGGCGGGTTCGATGCAATAGGGGCGCTCTTCGTTGACGCGCACACCCAGGTGTTCAAGCATCGGCAGACTGTGCGAGAGCGAGGTCGGCTGCCCCGCGCGGTAGATCTTGAAGCGCAGCGCGCCGGGCGGTGCTTCGAGCGGCCGGTACAACTGCATGGTGAGCAGGTTGGTGCCGGCGTTCTGGTCCAGCAGCGGCTCCATCAGCTCGATGTCGCGCACGGCCAGGCGCGCGGGGTAGTCCTCGCGAAAGCCGGCGGGAAAGGCATCGGCGTAACGGCGCAGCAGACGGTTGCCGCGCTCCTCGCCGCCGCGCGCCAGCAGTGCGTCGGACAGATCGTCCTGCCAGCGCCGCGCCGCCTGCACGATGCGCGCTTCCAGTTCGGTCACATCCACGTCGGGCACGTCGCCGGGCTGCGTGCGCACGGTGATGTGAATGCGCGCGAGCATCGATTCCGACAACTGCGGCGTGAACTCCACGGCGGTGCCGTGGTAGGCGTCCAGCAGCAGTTTCTGAATGCGCACGCGCAGGTCGGTGTTGAACTTCTCGCGCGGCACGAACACGAGGCACGACACGAAGCGGTCAAACGGGTCACGCCGCACAAACAGGCGCGTGCGCTGGCGTTCCTGCAACCGCAGGATGCCCAGCGCGATGTCGTGTAGCGCTTCGCTATCCATCTGGAACAGCTCGTCGCGCGGGTATTGCTCCAGGATCGTGACTAGCGTCTTGGCCAAGTGCCCGTTTGGCAGAAAGCCCGTGCGCCGGATCACGTCGGCCACCTTGCGCCGCACCAGCGGAATGTCTTCGGCCGGCACCATGTAGACGTTCGACGTGTACATGCCCAGGAACCGCCGCTGCCCACACACGCGGCCTTCCGCGTCGAACAGCTTGATGCCGACGTAATCGAGATACCCGGGGCGGTGGACGGTTGCGCGCGAGTTGGCCTTGGTGAGGAAGATGGGCTCGGGCGCGTCGATGAACTTGGCGGCACCCGGTGCCAGGCGCGTGGTGTCTGGCGTGGAGGTATCGCGCAGCGCTTCACGCAGCACGCCCAGACCTGTACCGGGGATGCCGCGCAGGTAGTGGCCATCGTCTTGCGTGATGAGCTCGTAGTCGCGATAGCCGAGGAAGGTGAAATGCCGATCCAGCATCCACGATAGGAAGGCTTGCGTTTCGGCAATCTCGGCCCGCTCCACATCACCGGTAGAGGGCTGCGCAGCACGCACCGCCAGCGCCTCGATGGCGGCTTGTGCGGCGGCCTGCATGGGTTTCCAGTCGTCGACCGTGGCACGTACATCGCCCAGCACGCGTACCAGGCCGTCGTGCAACGCCTGCATGCGCTCGGGCTCGGAGAAGCGATCGACCTCGATGTGGATGGTGGACTCGAAGCGTGCGGTGCCGTGGGTTTCGCGGTCGGCGTCGCTGGGTGTGTCAGGCATGTCGCCGGCCAGGGCCGTGGGGCGTTGGACGCCTCCACCGGCAGCCACCGCCACGCGCATGCCCGCCGCATCGCGTTGCACGCGATAGACCGGGTGGAAGGCGGAATGCAGTGCCAACCCCTGCCGGTTGATCTCCATGGTCACGGAGTCGAACAGGAACGGCATGTCGTCGTTGACGATCTCGACCACTGTGTGGCCGCAGTACCAGCCGTGCTGTTCCAGGGTGGGGTTGTAGACGCGTACGCGCGGCTGGCCGGACACGAACTTCTGCCCCAACTGCCAGTGCGCCATGGCCGCGCCGTACAGGTCGGCCACGCTGCGCGAGGTCACGTCTTCGGGGTCGGCCAGGCCGTAGTAGTGCCGCAGAAAGGGCTCGAACAGCGCGGCAATATCGGGTGCGCGTTCGCGTGCGAGGGCCACCGCATCCGCCATGTGTTGGCGGACCTTGTCTTCGTGCTGGGCAGACATGGATGCCTCCCGAAAAAGGGCCAGCCCATGCTACGCCGCGTGCTCATGGCTGGCAATCGGGAGGACAACGGGCGCCTGAACGCGCAGGCTTAGGCGCGTTTTTTTGTGCGCTGCGTTGGTGGTTCGGCGCGGGGTTGCTGCGCGGCATCCTTGTGTACCTTGTCGAGCAGGCGCCTGGCACGAACCGCGCAATCTTCGGCTTCATCCTTGTGCTCGATCTCGTAGGCGAGCGCTAACAACTGGTGTTTGTTTTGCGCGAGCCGCTGCTCCAGCAGTTCGATCTCGGCAATCTTGCGCCGCAGCGCAGCGAGCAATTCTTCGTGTTGCCAGTTGCCCAGATCGGGCGGCAGCAGCGTGCGGATTTCGTCCAGCGAGAACCCCGCCCCCTGCGCGCACAGGATGATCTCCAGGCGCCGCAACGTATCGGGCGCGTATTCGCGGTAGCCATTGGCCTGGCGCTGCGCGGGCTGCAGCAGGCCGCTGGCCTCGTAAAACCGGATGCGCGAGGCGGCAACGCCACTCTGTAGGGCGAGTTCTCCGATCTTCATGCAGACGGCTCCGATGGGCTTGACATTAAAGTTGACTTTAAGCTTAACGTGGAAGCGTCGTCAAACCAGGAAACGCCATGAAGCTCTTCACCCCGCTCACGCTGCCGAACGGCGCGGTCATCCCCAACCGCCTGGCCAAAGCCGCCATGGAAGAGAACATGGCCGATGCGGACCACGCGCCATCCGATGCGCTGCTGCGCCTGTACGAGGCCTGGGCCAAGGGCAAGGCCGGGCTGATCATCACGGGCAATGTCATGGTGGACGACCGCGCCATGACCGGCGCCAACGGCGTGGTGCTGGAAGACGATGCGCATCTCGACCGCTTCCGGCGCTGGGCGCAGATCGCGCGGGCCAATGGCGCGCATGTGTGGATGCAGCTCAACCACCCCGGTCGCCAGATGCCGGCGGCGTTGGGGCAGCCCACCTTGGCGCCCTCCGTCGTGCCGATGGATCTGGGGGCCTTGTCCAAGCAATTTCCGGTGCCCAGGGCGATGACCGAGGCCAATATCGCCGAGGTCCAGCAGCGCTTCGTGCGGGCCGCGGTGCTGGCCGAGCAGAGCGGTTTTACCGGCGTGGAGATCCACGCCGCGCACGGCTATCTGCTGAGCCAGTTTCTTTCGCCCATCACCAACAAGCGGCAGGACGCGTGGGGCGGCCCGATCGAGCACCGCGCGCGTCTGCTGCTGGACATCGTGCGCAGCGTGCGCGGCGCGGTGTCGGCGCAGTTTGTGGTGGCGGTCAAGCTCAATTCGGCGGATTTCCAGCGCGGCGGCTTCAGCCCGGAAGATGCCAAGCGCGTGGTGGAGATGCTCAATCCGCTGGGTGTGGACTTGGTGGAACTGTCGGGCGGCAGCTATGAGGCGCCGGCCATGCAGGGCCACGCGCGCGATGGCCGCACGCTGGCGCGCGAGGCCTACTTCCTGGAATTTGCCCGCGACATTGCGGCCGTGGCGCGCATGCCGTTGATGGTGACGGGCGGCATCCGCCGCCGTGCGGTCGCGGAGCAGGTGGTGGACAGCGGCATTGCCATGGTGGGCATCGCGACGGCGCTGTCGATTGATCCGAACCTGCCGCGCGATTGGCATGCCGGCAAGGACAGCGCGCCGGTGCTCCAGTCCATTACGTGGAAGAACAAGGTGCTGGGCTCGCTCGCCAACATGGCGGTCGTCAAGTTCCAGCTCAAGCGCCTGAGCCAGGGGCGTGGTACGCACCCTCGCGTCTCGCCGCTGCGGGCGCTGGTGTTGCAACAGCTGGCCACGGCCTGCCAGACGCGGCGCTACAAGCGATGGCTGGCACAACGGGCGTTGCGCTAGCCGGCGGCGGTGATGGCGCGGTTGCGGCGGCATCCAGTTTTCTGGAAAATATATCCATTAAGATGGAATTCGCGCCCGCCGCGAATCCGCCTACCTTTTGGAGCCCCGCATGCCCGCCCCCAAGCCGAACGACGACATCCGCCTGATCGACTGCACCGAGACCGAGCACGCCCAGGCCATCCTCGACATCCTCAACGAGGCGATCGTCAACTCCACGGCGCTGTATGACTACGTTCCCCGGCCGCCGCAGGCCATGCAGACGTGGTTTGCCGCCAAGCGTGCCGGTGGGTTTCCGGTGGTGGGTGCGGTGGACGCCTCGGGCCGGCTGCTGGGCTTTGCGAGCTGGGGCACGTTCCGCGCGTTTCCCGCCTACAAGTACACGGTGGAGCACAGCGTGTACGTCCACCACACCTGCCGTGGGCGCGGGCTGGGCGAACGCCTGCTGCGTGAGCTGATCCGGCGCGCGCAGGCGGCGCAGGTGCATGTGCTGGTCGGCTGCATCGACGCGGCCAACGGCGGCAGCGTCGCCCTGCATACCCGGCTCGGGTTCGTGCACGCGGGCACCATCAAGGAGGCCGGCTTCAAGTTCGGCCGCTGGCTGGATGCCGCGTTCTATCAGCTCAACCTTGAGACGCCTGCGCACCCTGTGGATGGTTGATAGGGGGATTGATTGACGATGTCGCAACGGATGCCGCGATGGTGCGGCGCCATAGAAAAAGGCCGGCGTGATACCGGCCTTTTTCATTGCATCGCCAACAGCGCCGTCAGCCCTTGGCCACGACGTTGATGCGCAGTGCTTCCGCCCCCGCCGCGATGGCGAGCAGACGGTCGACATTCGGATGCGCGCCCGGGCGGTTGCGTGCGTCGACGGTGTGCTCGGCAAACACCACTAGGCCGTGCTCGGCGGCCTTGGCATCGAGCTGGCCGAACGCCTGCTGCAGGTAGTGGTACACCGCCAGCGAACCTTGCTTGCCCGGCTTGTTTTCGATGTCGGCGACCACGGCGCCCTGGCCGTCCACCAGGTCGATGCGCTCGACGCCGTCAATGGCGGGCAGTTGGGCGAGGTTGTCCTTGAAGATGGGGGTCGGTTGAATCACTGAAGTGGCTCCGTGGGTTGTTCAGGCGGGCCGTATGTTAGCTGCTTGGCGCCACACCCGCGCGGCTCAGCGTTTTGCGCTGGACTTGTTCACGGCAATGGCCGCCTGGATGAGCGCCTTCAGCGCTTTCTCGTTCACCGTGTCGCCTTCGCGAAAATCGATCGCGCGGCGGACGTTGCCATCCAGGCTGGAATTGAACAGCCCGGCAGGGTCCGGCACGGACGCGCCCTTGGCAAACGTCATCTTCACCGTCTGCTTGTAGGCCTCCCCGGTGCAGAGGATGCCGTGGTGCGACCACACCGGTACGTTCCATTTCCATTCCTCGACCACGTCAGGGTCGGCTGCCAGGATGACGGCGCGCAAGCGGGCGAGCATCTCACCGCGCCAGTCGTTCAGCTCGGCGATGCGGGCGTCGATGCGCTCGGCGGCGGGGGTGTTGTCCCGTGCGTTTTTCTTCATGCGTTGCCTCCGTGATGGATTGACGAGGATAGGCTCAACTGCGTGCGTGCGCCATCGTCGACTTGCGCGCGCCGGCCATGGCGCCCGGCCAATTTTGGAGCCAAACTTGCTTGCCTGAAGCTGGCTTGGATGAGGGAGCCATCATGCAAGAGCTCGCCTTTCGTACGTTGCTGTATCGCTATTTCTTCTTTGGCTGGCTGTACAAGGATGCCAGTCACGGCAACCTGTTTGAGCGCTCCGCCGCGTGGCGCTTCAACCAGGCGCATGCGCACTGGCTGCTCGCATACATGTGGCGGTGGCTCTGGTGCGGCGTGGTCTTCTACGCGCTGGGTGGGGCGGCGGAACTGGCGCTCAAGACGCCGTGCCTGTCGGCATTGTTCTATGTGCCGAGCGCGCTGAGCGTGCCTATCAATATGGTCATCGGTGTGCTGTGGATTGGGCTGAAGGCGCTGCCCGGCCCGGTGCGTGAGCGCTAGGTCATAGCTTGATCTTGGTCGAGGGGCACCCATCACCAAGTTCTGTACTCTCCACACCCGGCAAAATCGTCAGCCGTTCAACTCGATGTAGCGGGGCGCGAAGTCTCGCGGCGATTCCATGCGCTGGTCGGATGCTATGCTGCGCACCCCACGCGATCCGGGCGTCGCATTTGCACCCATGGTCGACGTGGAAACGCCCACAAGAACACCGAGACGAGGGGATGATGGAATCCACACCCGCACAGCAGACCACCGATTCGACGCGAGCACCGCTTGCCATTGCAACCTTGCTGCAAGCGGGCTTTACCGCGACCTACGCGTCCGACTATTGGGACATGATTAGCATGGGCGCGATGTCATTGCTGACCGTGCTGATCTCATTGCTGGCGTGCGTGCTGCTCTACAGCGGCGTGGTCCGCCACCTGATGGGAAAACCAGCGCAGTGGAGCCTGATGCTCGCAGCCGTGGGCCTGGCGTGGTCGTTTCTCGAGTGGGGTCCGAGGATTCTGTGGTCGTATCCGTTCCTGCTCGGGGCGATTGTCGGCACGGTGGCCTGGGCGTTGACGCTCAAGGCTTCGCGACGTGGGGCGCGTTGAACCGTATGCGCTTGAAACAATGGATCGCGCGCATCAAGGACGCGCTGGCCGGGAGAGCAGAATCAAATCCCGCGATCGATGATGTCGAAGCGCGCAGCGCCGCCGAGATCGAGGCGCTCATCGACCAACTGCGGCAACAATCACCCGACGCGCGCCGTGGCGAGAACGTCAGCCTGACCGATCTGGGCGAGGACGATGCGTTCGTAGCGCCGTTGGTGGCGACCACGCGCGACACGGACGCCTATTTCCGCGCGAGTGCGGTGCATGCGCTGGCGCACTACGACCTGGGCCAGTATCCACACGCAGAATCCGCCGTGCTGCATGCCTTGAAGCACGACACGGAGGCAGGCGTCCGCGCTGCTGCTGTGCAGGCACTGGGTAGGCAGTCAGAGACTGTCGCACACGCGCACTTGCCTGCATGCCTGCAGGCCGTCAACGATCCGAGTGCCGAGGTCCGCCGCGAGGCGGTGCACGTGCTGGGGTATTGGCCGTCCAAGCCGGCGGTTGCCGCATTGCGCGCACGATTGCGTCTGGATACCGATGTCGATGTACGCGTCTGGGCGGCCTACGCACTGGGCAGGTGCGGCACGGCGGATGCGATTCCCGATCTGTTTGCGGCCTCGGGTGATCCTGACGGTCGCGTGCGGGCCGCTGCATTGGATGCGCTGTGCGAATCCGCTGATCCGGAAGACACCACGTTGCATGACCTGCTGCTGGCCGCGGTGTCTGATCCCGCGCCGGAGGTCCGTCGGCGAGCGGCACAGGGCATGCGCTTTCGGCCACCGCAGGCGCTGCCGGCATTGCGGGCACTTGCCAATGACCCGGAACCCCGTGTGCGGCTGGAAGTCGTCATCGCACTGGGCATGCGGCGGGATGCGGAGTCGCTCGACCTGATCGCTGCGCGCGTGTTTGAGGAGGCGGATGAAGACGTGCGCTACTACGCTGCCAGCGCGCTTGGCGAATTGCGGGACGCGCGTGCCACGCAACACCTCATCCACGCGTACCAGACGCCTACGTTGGGGCACCAGGTGCAGTGGATGGCGCTGTGGGCGCTGGGTGAAAACCGTGATGTCGCCGCAATGCCGACACTGCTTGCGGCACTGCGCGACCCCGATGCGGAGTTCCGTGCACGGGCCATCGAGTCAATCGCCATGTTGCAGAAAGACTTGCGTGCCGATGCCGAACACGCTTGGCCGGCGATGTTGCCTGCGCTGGTGGAGGCCCTGCGAGATGTGGATGACAACGTGCGGGAACAATCCGCGCAAGCATTCACGGACATGTATGCGTTGCCCACGCTGCATGCGGTGTTGTCCGGTTTGTCCGAGCACGATGTTGTTGCCAAGCACGCACTACAGCGCGCGATGGCGGCGCGCGAAGAAGAGGCCGCCGCAGCCGCAGCCAGACCCTTTGGTCGTGGCACTGTGCAGTACGAGTAAGCAGTTGCGCGCCCAGGTGCCGACAATGACCTACACGGTCGCAATCAGCAATTCCTCCGCATTGGCGGGTGGACGCAAGCCATCGGCGCGGCCGGCAAAGTAGCGCTGCGTCAGGGCGTCGGCCGAGATGTGCTGCGCGTCTCGAAAGCCATTTTCGCGTGCCAGCGCCAGCATGTCGGGCGGGGTAAAGAAGCTGATGAAGGGCGTGCCGCTGGCGCGTGCGCCTTTCTCGGCCATCTCAAGGCCGGGGCGGACTTCCGGTGCGGCCATTTCCAGCGGCAGCAGAAACGTCATGGCAAACATGGACCCGGGCGCCAGCGATGCCACTTGCCGCAGTGTGGCGGCGTTCGCTTCCTTGGTCAGATACATGCTCACGCCCGTGGACACGACCACGGCCGGCTTACCGGTGTCAAAACCGGCGGCGACAAGCGCGTCTTGCCATGACTCACGCGCTTCAAAATCGACCGGCACGAAGCGTAGCCAGTCCGGTATGCCTAAGTCGAGCTCCGCCAAACGTTGGCGCTTCCATGCCTGCGGGGTGGGCGGGTCGACCTCGAACACGGTCATGCGCGACGCCACATCCGGCCGGCGCTGCGCGAAGCTGTCCAGGCCCGCACCGAGAATCACGTACTGGCTCAGCCCTTGTGCCGCCTGTTCGATGACGAGATCTTCAATGAAGCGCGCACGCGCCACGATCGACGCTCGAAACGGCCGCGTGAACCGCGGGTCCATGTCACCGCGCTGTTGCCAGTCGGCAGGGGGTGCGAGCAATTGCAGACCGATCGTGTCTTCCAGCACATGCGGCGGCGCATCGACTTGCACGTGCAGGGCGCGCCACAAGGCTACGCGTGCGGCAGTGCTGTCGGGTGCGGCATCCGGTGTGGTGTTCATGGCGACATGCCTCCATCAGTTGGGGGGCGGATACTCGGGAAATGTGGCAACGGCCTGCACCGGTTGCTTGGTCATGCAGACCGCAAACAGCCGGCTGCCCAGCCATCCGGCCAGCCAGGCTTGCAGCGCGGGCAGCGGCTGGCTGGCAAACCAATCGGGTTCCACCGCTGCGAATTGCCGCGCGAACGGGAAGATCGCCAGGTCCGTCGCACACGGTGTCGCGCCGCCAAGATAGCGCTGACTTAGCAAACGGGATTCCAGCGGGTTCAGCAGGGTTTCAACCGCCTGGCCACGGGCAGCCTCGCGCTGCACAGCCTCTTGCGGATAGCGATCCGGATATTTGTAGCGATCCAGATGGCGCTTGAAATCGCCATCGTTCGTGCGCAGCAGGGCGAGGTTGTCGTCAGATTGGGCGCGGCGCCACCAGCCATCTGTATCCGGCTGTTCGAGTGCCCAGCGCATGATGTCGAGACTCTCCTCCAGCACGGTGCCATCGGGCAGGCGCAACACGGGCACGGTGCCCTTGGGCGACAGGGCGAGCATCTCCGCCGGCTTGTCGCGCATGACGATTTCGTAGGTCTGGAAGCGCCGCTGGGCTTGCAGCATCGCCAGGCGAGCGCGCATGGCATACGGGCAGCGGCGATAGCTGTAGAGCAGGGGCAGGGCGTCGTTGGTGGACATCAGTGCGGAATGCGAGAGGTGCGGATTTCGAGCGCGTCAGGGTAATGGATTTGCGGGATCGGTGTGCCTCACGCAACCAGGCGCGCGTGTCCTGATCGTCCCGAGCGCCGCACCGATTGCGGCGGCTGCCCGAACACGCGGATGAACGCGCGCCGCATGCGTTCCGGATCCGCAAAGCCCACGGCACGGGCGACTTGTTCCAGCGATTCATCACCGGCTTCCACGCGCGGGCGGGCGGCTTCGGCGCGCAGCTTTTCGATGGCCTTGGCGGGCGTCTGGCCGGTCTCCGCCACGAAGGCGCGATCGAACTGGCGGCGGCTCAGGTGTGCGACGTCGGCCAGCCGGTCGACATCCAGCGCCTCATGCAGATGCTCGCGCGCGTAGCTCAGCGCCCGGGCGATGCGGCTCGATGCCGGGTCCAGCTCCAGCAGCGCCGAGAATTGCGACTGCCCGCCCGGCCGCCGGTGATACACCACCAGCTCCCGCGCCACCGCGCGCGAGATGTCGACGCCCAGGTCGTCTTCGATCAACGCCAGCGCAAGGTCGATGCCTGAAGAAATGCCGGCCGACGTCCACACCGGCCCGTCGTGGATGAAGATGTGGTCGCTCTGCACCTGCACGTGCGGATAGCGCCGCTGCAGCAGTGCCGCCATGCGCCAGTGCGTGGTGGCGCGGCGGCCATCGAGCAGCCCGGCCGCCGCCAGCGCAAACGCACCGGAACACACGCTGGTCATGCGCCGCGAGTGCTGTGCCGCTTCCTGCACGAAGGCGATCAACCGGGGCGAGAACGCATCCTCGCGCGGGCCGTTGCCGCCGGAGATGACGAGCGTGTCGAAGGCCGGGTCGTCCAGCGCCTGCGTCTGCATGACGAGACCGGGGGCGCTCTGCACCAACGTGCCGCCCTCGGACAACACGTCGATCCGATAAGCCGGCTGCGGTGCTAGCCGGTTGGCTACGTCAAAGGCCGTCAGCGGGCCGGTGAAATCCAGCAGGCTGCAGCCAGGAAACACCAGAAAGCCGATTCTGCGCATGATGTCTTGAAATGAGGGATTAACGTCATTTAGGCCTGATGGTGCTCCGCCAGACTGCGACTGTCAAACGCATTTCTGGAGAGACCATCATGACGACAGCCGTGTGCTTACCGGCCGCTGCAGCGTCCCTGTCACGCCATCACCGCTGGAAGGTGTTGGGCGTGGGCGTCGCGGCCAACGCGAGTTTTTCGGCAGCGTTTTCGGGCATTCCGACGACGGCCGTGTTCATCCGCTCGGCGTACCACCTGGGCAATGCTGAGCTGGGCGTGGCGATTGGGGCGCTGGGGCTCGGGATCGCCATCAGCGAGTTGCCGTGGGGTTTGCTCACCGACCGCTGGGGCGATCGCGCGGTGCTGCTGGCGGGGCTGGGGCTGACGGGGTTGGCGTTGTTTGTGATGGCATGCTGCGTGGCACCCCTGCATGGCAATGTGCCGCCGCTGGCGTGGCTGGTGGCCGGCATGCTGAGTGTCGGCCTGCTGGGCGGCAGCGTGAATGGATCGAGCGGCCGCGCGGTCATGGGCTGGTTTCGTGAAGGCGAACGCGGGCTGGCCATGAGCATTCGCCAGACTGCCGTGCCGTTGGGTGGCGGCATCGGCGCGCTGGTGCTGCCCAGCCTGGCCGCGCATGCCGGGTTTGCCGCGGTGTATGGGGCGCTGGCGGCGGCGTGTCTGCTGACGGCGGTGCTGACGTGGCTGTGGGTGCATGACGCGCCCGACATCGTGAGTGCTGCCTCTGCTAAGACGACCGCACCGGCTGGCCCCGGTCCACTGCGAGACCCAATGCTGTGGCGCATGGCCCTGGCCATCGGCCTGCTGTGCGTGCCGCAGGGGGCGGTCGTCGCGTTCGCCACAGTGTTCCTGCGCGACTTTGCGCATGCCAATGTGCTTACGCTCAGCCTGACCATGGCGGCGGTGCAGGGCGGCGCGGCCGTTATGCGGGTATGGAGCGGCCGCTGGACCGACCGCCACGGCAATCGCCGCGCGTATCTGCGGATGTGCGCTCGGTTGAGTGTTGCGCTGTTCGTCGTGCTGGCGGGGGTGGCGTGGATGACGTCGGCGCTGTCGATCGATCTGGCCGTCATGCGCGTCGCACTGGTGGCGGCCATCGTGGCGGGCGGCATCTGCGTGTCGGCTTGGCATGGCGTGGGCTACACCGAAATGGCCACGCTGGCCGGTGCACAGCGTGCCGGCACGGCCCTGGGGCTGGGCAACACGGGCGCCTTCACTGCGCTTGGCGTGACCTCGTTGGGCCTGCCGTATGTGCTGGCGTGGTCGTCTTGGCCAGTGGTGTGGCTGGTGGCGGCAGGCAGCGCGTTGATTGCGTGGCGTGTGCTGCCGGCGGTACGTTGATCAGCTCAATGGGCAGCGCGGCGCCAGTCCCCTTCGTTTCTTCCTATAGTGACCGGCACAACCAGACACGAGGGGGCCGCCATGGCAGGCTTGAACGCAATCCAGCACGTGGTCGTGCTGATGTTGGAGAACCGGTCGTTCGACAACCTGTTCGGCACGCTGTACCCGAAGAGCGCCGAGTTTGACGGCCTCTCCGGCACCGAGACCAATCCCGATGGCGGTGGCGACCCCATCCGCGTGTGGACGACGCCGGTGCCGCCCAACGTGATGACGCTGCCCAACCCCGACCCGGGCGAGCTCTTTACCGACATCAACCAGCAGCTCTTCGGCCAGCAGATGCCGCTGGGGCAGGCGCCCACCATGCAGGGCTTCACCACCAACTACGCCAAGAACGGTGGCAACCCGCGCGACATCATGCATTTCTTCACGTCGGACCAAGTGCCGGCGCTCAGCACCTTGGCGCGCAACTACGCCGTGTGCGATGCGTGGTTTGCCTCCGCGCCGTGCCAGACGTGGCCCAACCGGTTCTTCGTGCACACCGGCACCGCGCATGGCTATCCGAATAATTCGCCGGTGCATTTTCCGTATTTGATGCCGACGCTGTTCAACGCGCTCGACGGCGTGGCGCCCGACGATTGGGGCGTCTACTACCACGACTTCGCGCAGGCGCTCACGCTCACGCGGCTGTGGCTGCATCTGGACCACTTTCACCTGTTCGACGATTTTCTGGACGACGCGGCCAACGGCAAGCTGCCCTCGTACAGCTTTATCGAGCCGCGCTACTTTGCCGACCTCGACTGGCCCAACGACATGCATCCGCCGCACGACATCGGTTACGGCGATGCGCTGGTCGCACAGGTGTACAACGCGCTGCGCAACTCGCCGCAGTGGCATCAGACGATGCTCGTCATCACCTTTGATGAGCACGGAGGCTGCTTCGACCACGTGCCGCCGCCCGCCGTGGTGCCGCCCAGCCCGCCGCAGCCGGGGCAACTCTTCGCGTTCGACCGACTGGGGGTGCGCGTGCCGGCGGTGGTGGTGTCGCCGTGGATTCCCAAGGGCACGATCTTCCGCTCGACCGTGGCCCAGCCGTACGACCACACCGCCATCATCAAGACGCTGCGCGTGCGCTACAACATCCAGACGCCGCTCACCGCCCGCGATGCCAGCGCGCCCGACCTCAGCCAAGTGCTGGAACTGAAGGCCCCCGACGACAACCGTGACCCCGTCGCCGCCCGCGCCATGGCAGCGAACCCCGCAGGCCTGCAAGCCGCGCGCAACGCGCCGCTCAACGACTTCCAATGGGCCATGCACGAATCCGCCGCGATGCTGGCGCCGCTGGGCACCGGCATCAGCATTGATGACCACGTGCGCAATCTGTGAACGGATCAGCAGCCCGCTGTGCCCGCCGCGCAGAATGCCCAGCAGGCGGCGCAGCACATTAAGGACGTGCTGGCTTCGATGGATTTACCGTATGCGGGGCAATAAGGGCAGATTTATATTTTCACGATAACGCAGGCATAATCGCCACGCCTATTCATCTATAAAAAGGGGGTTACGTGGCGATGGCTCAGGTTTCCGGTTTTCCGGCATTGGTTTGGGCGGCAGGGTTTGTGGCCGTGGCTACTGTGCCGGTTTGGTTCGGCGCGCAGGCCGTGGGCGCAGATCGGGCGACATTGCCCCGCTCCGCACTGGCATTGGTGCTTGCTTTGGTGGCGTGTTATGCATCCTTGTTTGTCGCCGGGTCGGTCGCGATTATTGTGGCGCCGCTTGTCTGCATGGCGGTTTTCAAATACGTCTTGGACAGCTCGTTTCTAGGTGCTTTTTTTCTTGTGGTGATTTCTGCCACGGGTTTGTGGTTGGCGGGCAAGTTGTTCATGTCCGGCATCACGCTTTCGGTTTAATCGGTTGAGTCGTTGCTAATAGCATTGTGTTAATTCGTCCTTTTCGAGCCGGCGAAGAACCCGCGCTCCACGCCATCTTCCATTCCTCGGTTCACGGCATCGCCGTTAGCCGCTATCGCCCCGAGCAACTCGACGCGTGGGCGCCCACCGACTACGACGCTGAACAATGGGCCGAGCGCATCCGCCGCATACAGCCTTTTGTGGCGGAGATCGACGGCCAGCCCGTGGGCTACGCCGACCTGCAGGCCACCGGCTATATCGACCACTTCTTTGTGGCGGCCACGCATGCGCGGCAGGGCGTCGGCCAGAGCCTGATGAACCACGTCCTCAACCTGGCCGCGCAACGCCGGATAACGCGGGTGCAGGCCCACGTGAGTTTGAGCGCGGAGCCTTTTTTCGCCCGCAACGGGTTTGCGGTCATGGCACGCCAGACCGTAACGGTGCGCGGCGTGCCGCTCGATAACGCGCTGATGGTGCGCATGCAGGCCTGAGCCAAGACGCGTGCGGGGCTTCGTTCTTCGGGGAAACCCTCGGAATGTAGTTAAAGTTTGGTGAGCATCTGTCGTTAATTTTGTTGAACTCGGTTCCCTCAGAGGCATCGGTTTACGCCCCACAAAATTTCTAGCGACGGATATGAAAACGCTCTCCATCAAGGCACGGCTGGCGCTGGTGCTGTTTGTTCTGGCTGTATTCCTGGCGGGCGTTGGTGCGCTGGGGCTGGTCGGTAATCTGCGCTCGAACGCGGCGCTCAAGGAAACCTTCTCCAACAACCTGCCGTCCACGCGCATGCTGGGCCGGGCGGAATCCAAGCTGGCGCAGGCCCGCACCTCGCTGGATCGCGCCATTCTCGACACGGATCCTGGCAAGACGGCTGACGCTATCAGCTCGGTTGGCAAAAATGTGGATGCAAGCGAGCAAGGGTGGAAGGGTTACCTCGCGCTGCCGTTTTCCACGCCGGAAGAAGAGCGCGTGGCCGGTGAGGCCGGCAAGCAGCGCACGGTGATCAAGGAAAGCATGGCCTCGGCCATCGAGGCCCTCAAGCGTGGCGACAAGGAAGCTGCCCGCGCACTCGTGGCGGACAAGATTCCCGGGCAGTACCGTGCGTACGCAGAACAGTCCGACCGTCTGAACACGATTCAAGAAGAGGTGTCCGGCGCCGCCTACGCGGGATCGCAATCCTTCTTCAACGGCCTGCTGTGGACGTTCGGCATCGTCATTGCCATTGGCTTGGCGCTGGCGGCCGGTTGCTACGTCGTGCTGTCGCGTGCGATCTCGCGCCCGCTGGAAGAGATGCTCGTGCACTTCCGCGAGATTGCCGGCGGCAACCTCACCACGACTGTGCGTATCCACTCGCGTGACGAGATGGGCGTGCTGATGGAAGGTCTGCAGCAGATGCAGGCCAAGCTGAAGGAAACCGTGGTGACGGTGCGCCGTGGCAGCGAGTCGATCGCCTCGGCCACGCAGCAGATCGCCGCAGGCAACACCAACCTGTCGCAGCGTACGGAAGAGCAAGCCAGCTCGCTGGAAGAAACCGCATCGAGCATGGAAGAGCTCACGAGCATCGTGAAGCAGAACGCCGACAACGCACGTCAGGCGAGCACGCTGGCCGTTAATGCATCGGAGATCGCCGTGCAGGGTGGTGATGTGGTGAAGGACGTGGTGACGACCATGGGCGAGATCAGCGAATCGTCGCGCAAAATCACCGACATCATCGCCGTGATCGAAGGCATCGCGTTCCAGACCAACATCCTGGCACTGAATGCCGCCGTGGAAGCTGCACGTGCCGGTGAACAGGGCCGCGGTTTTGCGGTGGTGGCTGGTGAAGTGCGCACGCTGGCGCAACGCAGCGCGGGTGCCGCCAAGGAAATCAAATCGCTGATCGAAGACTCCGCCACGCGTGTGGAATCGGGCTCGAACCTGGTGGCGCGTGCCGGCAAGACGATGGAAGAAATCGTCGTGGCGGTGAAGCGCGTGACCGACATCATGGGCGAGATCAGCGCGGGCTCCGCTGAGCAGAGCAGCGGCATCGAGCAGATCAACGAAGCCGTGACGCAGATGGACGATGTGACGCAGCAGAACGCCGCGCTGGTGGAAGAAGCCGCGGCGGCTGCGCAAGCACTGGAAGAGCAGGCGGACGAGCTGCGCCGCGCTGTGGCGGTGTTCCAGGTGGCGATGTAACGCACGGTTCCGGATGGATTGCCCCGGCAGCGAAGTGGCTGCCGCGGGGCTACACTGCGGGGTCAGTCTTTGGACTGGCCCCGCTTTGTTTTATGCGGTGCCCTCATAACGATTATCCGGAGGTGTCATGCGTTTCCAGTGTCGTCGTGTTCCCGTTCGCGCCTTGGTGTCTGCGGCTGTTCTTGTATGCAGTGCCGGAGTCTTCGCTCAGTCCATCCCCGCCAGCAAGCCTGCACCCACGACGCTCACGCCCGAGCAGCAGCGCTATCACGACATCTACAAAGAGCTGGTCGAGATCAACACGACGCATTCGGCCGGTGACACCACCAAGGCTGCGCAAGCCATGGAGAAGCGCCTGCGCGAGGCGGGCTTTGCCGCCGCTGACATGCAGGTGATCGAGCCCTTCCCGAAGAAGGGCAACCTGGTGCTGCGCTGGAAGGGCACGGGCGCCAAGAAACCCGTCTTGCTGCTCGCGCATATCGATGTGGTGGAAGCCAAGCGCGAAGACTGGAAGACCGACCCGTTCAAGCTGCAGGAGACCGATGGCTACTTCACCGCACGCGGCGCGATTGACGACAAGGCGATGGCCTCGGCATTCGTGTCGGTGTTGGGGCAGCTCAAGCAGGAAGGCTTCAAGCCCTCGCGCGACATCATCCTCGCACTCACCACCGACGAAGAACGTGGTGACGTGCCGAGCAACGGTGCGTACTGGATCGTCAACAACAAGCCCGAGCTGGTGAAGGCCGAGTTCGGCATCAACGAAGGCGGTGGTGGTGAGCTGCGCAATGGCAAGCCGGTGCTCCATCGCATTCAGGTGGCCGAGAAGATGTACACCACGTACGAGCTGGAAGTGCGCGACGTGGGTGGCCACAGCTCGGTGCCGACCAAGACGAACCCGATCTATGCGCTGTCGGCGGCGCTGGACCGGCTCGGGTCATATCGGTTTCCTGTCAAGCTGGCGGACGTGACGCAGACCTACTTTGCGCGCAGCGCGCCGCTGGCGACAGGGCAGTTGGCGGAAGACATGCGCGCGGTCGGCACCGGCAAGCCGGACCAAGCGGCCATTGATCGGCTGTCTGCCAATCCGTTCTACAACGCGCAGTTGCGGACGACCTGCGTGGCGACCATGGTCAATGCCGGCCATGCCGAGAACGCGCTGCCGCAGTCGGCCAAGGCCACGGTCAATTGCCGGATCTTGCCGCACGATGATCCGGCGGATATTGATCGTCAGCTCAAGCAGGTGCTTGCCAACGACAAGATCAGCGTGCGGTACATCAACAAGCCGCTGGCGAGCCCGGCTTCACCGCTCAATGGTGACTTGGTGAAGACGATCGAGGCGCTGACGCAGCAGACGTGGGGTGTGCCGGTGATTCCGGCCATGAGCACGGGGGCGACGGATAGCCGCTTCATGCGCAATGCGGGGATTCCGATGTATGGGGTGTCGGGGTTGTTTACCGAGCCTGCGGACTTGCGTACGCATGGGTTGGATGAGCGGATTGAGATTGCTCGGTTGTATGACGGGAGGGAGTTTCTTTATCGGTTGGTGAAGCAGGTGGCGGAGTAGGCGTGTTGTTGCTTGCTTTCTTTGTGGATGCTGGTGGTGCATCCCTTGTTTCACCCCCTGCCGGGGGCGACTCACTTTCTCTGTCTTGCCAGAGAAAGTAAGCAAAGAGAGGCGCGCCCGAGATGGCGAAAGACTCCTTGAATTTATGTCACCGGGCGGAGACGGGGAAAACTCGCTGCGCTCAGACAGTTCCCCGTCTTTTTTCCGCCCGCTGACAGAAATTCAAGGCGCCATCTAGGGCAGGAACGTCCGTCTGGGTGCGGGCGTGGGTGGTGTGGCCGTCTTGGTGGTTGGCTTAGAACGTGTTCACGATCCGTAGCGAGCGGCCCTCAGCGAGGTGAAGAGCAGCGCAGGAACCGGAATGTACTCAAGTACATGAGGATTCCGAGCAGCGCATGAGCCCCGAGCAGGGCCGCGCAGTAGGATCGTGAACACGTTCTTAGATGAAGCCGCCGTCGGTCATTAGGGTGCGGCCGGTGATCCAGCGGGCTTCGTCCGACGCCAGGAAGGCGATGGCGTCGGCGATGTCTTCGGGTTCGCCCAGGCGGCCCAGCGGGGTGGTTTCACGCATGCGGGCTTTGACCTCGTCGGGGATGGGGGCGGTCATGTCGGTGCGTGTGAGCGCCGGTGCCACTGCGTTGACGGTGATGTTGCGCGGGCCCAGTTCTACGGCAAACGCGTGGGTCAATGCGCCCACGGCGGCTTTGCTGGCCGCATACACCGACAGCCCTGCGCGTGGGCGATACACGAGGCTCGACGATACGTTGACGATGTGGCCGCCGCGTGCGGGCACATGCGGCAGCACGGCTTGCGTGACGAGGATGACCGACAGCGCGTTGGTGCGGAATTGCGCATCAAACGAGGCGGCGTCGATGTTGCCGACCGGCTGGCCTTCTAGAATGCCTGCGTTGTTGATGACGATGTCAATGGCGCCGAAGGCTTCGCGCACGGTGCTGACCATGGCGTTGACGGATGTTGCGTCTGCCACGTCGGCTTGCACGGCGATCGCTTCTGCGCCGCTTGCGCGGACGGCGCTGACGACGGCCTCGGCCTCGTCGCGGTTGCTACGGTAGACCACGGCGACGCGTGCGCCGTCTGCGGCCAGTCGGCGCGCCACAGCGGCGCCAATGCCGCGCGAGCCGCCGGTGACGATGGCGTTGCGGCCTGCCAGGCGGGCCGGCGTGTTGGATTGGATTTGCGACATGCTTGTTCTCCTGAAGGGATGCAATGTTTCGGGAGAACAGGTTACGAACCCAACGCAGTGCGCGCAGCGGCCTTCACTGCGACGCCGCGTTCCAATGATGGAACGCGGCATGTGGATACCCCCTCAGTGCTGCTGGCGCTTGCGGTACTCCGCCACCTTATGTCGATTGCCGCAGAGCGCCATGCTGCACCATCGGCGCTTGTGCGACTTGGTACGGTCGTAAAACCAGCGTGTGCAATCGGGGTGCTCGCACATGCGGATCAACGCGAAATTGCCTTCGGCCAGCAACAGCGCAGCCGCTTCGGCCAGCGGGGCGAGGCACTGCTCCACGGAGTCGGTCGGGCGCAGACGTTCCACGCGTGGTGTGCCGTCGCGCCACACCAGAACCGGGTGGCTGGGCGCTTGGCGGAGGAACACGTTCAGCGCATCGGTGTTGGCGGTGCGGCTGGCTTTGCGCGCCTCCACCAACACGCGGATGACCTCGCGCAGGTGTCGCGCCACCGCCAGCAACACGCCGGGCGGATAGCACCCCGCCAGGGGTTGCGCCCACCAGCCGGCGCGTATCAGCCAGTCGGAAACATCCTCATCAGTCTGCCAAAGGTCCCATGGCTGGCCGTCCACGTTGTCCACGGTATTGAGCATGTCGAGCACGGGATGATCGGCAATCAGTGCAGGCGTATCGGGCAGTGACATGGCGGCGTGGGACAACGGCAATGCGTCGATTGTAATGGTTGTAAGTCGCTATACAGGTTACGAGCAACCCCCCATCTTCTGCCCGGAAATCTTGCGCGTAGTGCGCCGCATTACCATGAGCGCATCCCGACTTGGCTGGAGACGATCATGAGCGCATGGCCTGATGCCCGCGTGCTGGAGCTGTTCAACATCGACGTGCCCATCGTGCTGGGGCCGATGGCCGGCGTGGCGGGTGTGGAGTTGGCGATTGCCGTGGCGCGCGGCGGCGGCCTTGGGTCTCTGCCGTGCGCGATGCTCAATGCCGAGCAGATCCGCCAGCAGGTCGAACAGTTTCGGGCTGCCGTGCGTGGCCCCATCAACCTGAACTTTTTCTGCCACACGCCGCCGCGGCCTGACCCGGAACGGGAGGCCAAATGGCGCGCGCATCTGGCACCGTACTACGCAGAATTCGGCATCGACCCGAATGCGCAGGCACCGGCTGCCAACCGCACGCCGTTTGATGAAGCCACCTGCGCGCTGGTAGAAGAACTCAAGCCCGAGGTGGTGAGCTTTCACTTTGGTTTGCCGGTGCCCGAACTGCAGGCGCGGGTGAAGGCCACGGGCGCGAAGATCATCTCTGCCGCCACCACGGTGGAAGAAGCGCGCTGGCTGGAGGCACGTGGCGTGGACGCCATCATCGCCATGGGCAACGAGGCGGGCGGCCATCGCGGCATGTTCCTCGCCAAGACGATTGAATCGCAGGTCGGTACGTTTGCACTGGTGCCGCAGGTGGCGGATGCGGTGCGCGTGCCGATCATCGCAGCGGGTGGTATTGGCGATGCACGAGGCTTGGTGGCGGCGCTGGCGCTGGGTGCATCGGCTGTGCAGATCGGCACCGCCTACATGCTCTCGCCTGAGGCAAAGACTTCCGCCATCCACCGCGCGGCACTCAAGCGCGCAACCGATGCCGATACCGCGCTCACGAACCTGTTCACCGGCCGCCCGGCGCGCGGCATCGTCAACCGCCTGATGCGCGAGATCGGCCCGATGAGCGCGTTCGCCCCGGCTTTCCCAACGGCGGGCGGCGCGCTCGCCCCGTTGCGCGCCAAGACGGAGCCGACGGGCTCCGGCGACTTCATCAACCTATGGTCCGGCCAGGCCGGTCAACTGGCGACGGAAGATTCCGCTGAAGCCATCACCCGCCGTATCGCTGCACAGGCGCTTGCGCGACTGGCCTGAGCGCTTGCCGCAGCATCATTCCCACACGGGCACGTCAGACGGCGTGCCCGTTTTGCATGACGAATCGGGATGCATGCAATGGAAAAATTTCATGTAACTGCATTAGCGGGATTTTGCCGGTTTCGCTGTGTGAGTCAGTCGAGCGCCTTCATGGCCGGTTCTTGCGTAAAGCGCTCGCGCAGGAACGCGATGAGCGCTTTGACGGAGGGCGGCACACCGGTGCGCGACGGGTATAGCGCGTGCAGGTCTGCGGGCTCGGGCATCCAGCCGGGCAACGCGGCGCGCAAGCGGCCATCGAGCAGCGCCGCATGGCAGCAATGCCGCGGCAACACGGCAAAGCCCAAACCGGCGATGGCCGCTTCGCGCAAGGCGAGGATGTTGTCGGTGGCAAAGCGCGGGCGAATCGGCAGCGCGAGCCGGTGGCCGTGCCGGTCGTGCAACACCCAGTCGCGGCTGCGGGTGAGCGTGCCCTGGCCTAGGCACGGCAGCTCTTCGAGTGCTGCCGGCGTAGCGGGCTCCCCCACGCGCGCGATCAACGTGGGGCTGCCCACCAACACGCGTGGCGATACGGCCAGCGGGCGTGCCACCACATCCCGCGACGGCAGTGGCCCCGTGGCGGCGCGGATGGCCACATCAATGCGCTGTTCGATCAGGTCGACATAGTTGTTGGATAGGTCCAGCTCGATGCGCAGCTTGGGGTGGGCGTCGGCAAATTCCGCCAGCCAGCCGGCGATCAGCGTTTCCGCCAGCAAGGGCGAGGTGCCCACCCGCAGCACCCCCGCCGGCTCACTGCGCGCGGCGCCGGCCAGCGCTTCAATCGCTGCAGATGCATCGGCCATGTCGCGCGCATGCCGATACACCGCCTCGCCCACGGGCGTGACGGACACGCGATGGCTCGAGCGTTGCAGCAGACGCGTGCCGAGTTGCGTCTCCAGCTCGGCAATGCGTCGGCTCAGGCGGGATTTGGGGATACCCGTGGCACGCTCGGCGGCAGAAAAGCCACCGGCTTCCACCACGCGCGTGAAGAGGTAGAGATCGTCGAAGCGCTTCATGTTGAGGCGGTGTTGCAGGCGAACTGCATTGAAGCACAGTCACGGCGCATCAGCGCGTGGTTTGCGCCGGTTTGCACGGTCGGTGGTACCTGCCACAATGTCGCAAGAGCGGCAGGCGTGGTCGGCGTGCCGCACACCAGATCGAAGAGTCGTGAAGGTAAGGAGCAGGCATGGAACAGCACGGTAGTCAAACGCAAGGCATGTCTCGCGAACGGCTCCAACGGGTCGATCGTTTCATCCATGACGCCTATGTTGCGACCGGCAAGCTGCCCGGCGCGCTCACGCAGGTGTGGCGGCGCGGCGAGCGGGTGGTGAACGCCGTGCAGGGCTGGGCTGACCGCGAGCGCCAGGTGCCGCTGGCCGAAGATTCGATCTTCCGCATCTACTCGATGACCAAGCCCATCACCTCGGTGGCGTTCATGATGCTGGTGGAGGAATGCAAGGTCGCGCTGGATGATCCGGTCAGCAAATACATCCCCGCATGGCAGAACCTGGGCGTGTTCACCGGTGGTTTCATGGCCGGCTTCCAGACGCGCCCGACCACGCGGCCGATGCGTATGGTCGACCTGCTGCGTCACACCTCCGGCCTGACGTACGGCTTTCACCAGAATACGAATGTCAACGCGGCGTATCGGCAACTGAAGCTGGGCGGTGCCGACCTCAACGGAACGCTGGACGGGATGGTCGAAAAGCTGGCCGGCCTGCCGCTGGAGTTCTCCCCGGGCGAGGCGTGGAACTACTCGGTTTCCACCGATGTACTTGGCTACCTCGTCGGCAAGATCAGCGGCGTGCCGTTCGAGACCTTTCTGAAGGAACGGATCTTGGATCCGCTGGGGATGGTCAACACGGCGTTCTACGTGCCGGAAGACAAGGCCTCGCGCTTGTGCGCCTGCTACGCCGTTGGCGCGCTCGGCTCGACGGCGGTGTCGGATCAACCGGTCTTGCAAGATGACCCGCGTACCAGCGCCTACCTGAAGCCCCCCAGCTTTGTTTCGGGCGGCGGCGGGCTGGTCTCCACTGCGGCGGACTACCTGCGCTTTGCGCGCATGCTGCTCCAAGGCGGCGAGCTGGATGGTGTGCGCCTGCTCGGCCCCAAGACGCTGGCGCTGATGACGGCCAACCATCTGCCGGGTGGGGTCGACATATCGACCCTGTCGCCGCGCTCGATGTTCAGCGAGGCGGCCTACGACGGCGTCGGGTTCGGGCTCGGCTTTGCCACCACCATCGCGCAAGCCGCCACGCTCATCCCTGGCAGCACCGGCGACTTTTTCTGGGGCGGTGCGGCTGGCACGTTCTTCTGGGTGGACCCGAAGGAAGACCTGATCGGGCTGTTCTTCACACAGGTCTTGCCGTCCTCTGCGTACCCGGTGCGCCGGCAGTTGCGCACGCTGGTCTATAGCGCGATCACCGAGGTGGGTGCGGCCCAGCCCTGACTCCAGGATCGATCCGAGACCCGAGCTTCGCCTCATGACCGGGTGATTGCTCGGTATGATGGCAAGCCAATGCCTACGTCACTTCCTGCTTATGTCGATCCAGCACGCGCTTCTGACTTCCCTGCTTGAAAAGCCCTCATCGGGCTATGAACTCGCCCGCCGCTTTGACAAGTCCATGGGCTATTTCTGGAGCGCCACGCACCAGCAGATCTACCGCGAGCTGGGTCGCATGGCCGAAGCCGGCTGGGTGAGCGTGGAAGAAGAGGAAGACGGCCGCAAGAAGACCTACACCGTGCTGCCGCAGGGCCGCGAAGAACTCGCGCGCTGGGTGCTGGAGCCGACCGTGTCGTCGGACAATCGCGAAGAAGTACTGGTAAAGCTGCGCGCCGAAGCGGTGATCGGCCCACTCGGTTTTGCCGACGAGATGCAGCGCCTGATCGAACAGCACCGCACGCGCCTGAACACTTTCCGCGAGATCGAGCTGCGCGATTTTTCCGGTGCCGAACTCACGCGTGCGCAGCGGCTGCAGCACGCCGTGCTTCAACGCGGCATCGTTTACGAAGAAGGCTGGCTCGCGTGGGCAGACGATGTGCTGCCGTTGTTGGAGCCAGCCTCGGTGACGGCTTAAGACGCAATATGACTTAGGCCGTCGCCTTGTCACCCGCCGGGGCACGTAGTGCCTCGATACTGTTCAGGCGACGACGCGCCACCTCGAACTCTTCGGCAAAGCGCTTGACGAGTTCTGCTGCCGGCACCACGCGCTTGACTGCACCCACACCCTGGCCGGCGCCCCAGATGTCTTTCCACGCCTTGGCCTTGGCGCCGCCACCCGAGCCGAAGTTCATCTTGCTCGGGTCCGATTCCGGCAGGGCTTCCGGGTCCAGGCCCGCGCCCTCGATGCTCTTGCGCAGGTAGTTGCCGTGCACGCCGGTGAACAGGTTCGTATAGACGATGTCGCTGGCGGTGGATTCCACGATGGCTTGCTTGTAGCCCTCGATCGCGTTGGCTTCTTCGGTGGCGATGAAGGCCGACCCGACATAGGCCAAGTCTGCGCCGGCCGCCAGCGCCGCCAGGATGGCATTGCCATTGGCAATCGCGCCCGACAGCAGCAGCGGGCCGTCAAACCACTCACGAATCTCGTGGATCAGCGCAAACGGCGAGGTCGTGCCTGCGTGGCCACCCGCACCGGCCGCCACCGCGATCAGGCCATCCGCGCCTTTCTCGATCGCCTTCTTGGCAAACTTATTGTTGATCACGTCGTGCAGCACGATGCCGCCGTAGCTGTGCACCGCCTGGTTCACGTCTTCACGCGCACCCAGCGAGGTGATGACGATGGGCACCTTGTACTTCACGCACAGCGCCAGGTCGTGCTCCAGGCGGTCGTTCGACTTGTGCACGATCTGGTTGACGGCAAACGGCGCCGACGGCTTGTCTGGGTGCTGCGCGTCGTATTCGGCCAGCTCCGTGGTGATGCGCTGGAGCCAGGTTTCCAGCAGTTCGGCCGGGCGCGCATTGAGCGCTGGAAACGAACCGACCACGCCCGCCTTGCACTGTGCGATCACGAGGTCGGGGTTGGAGATGATGAACAGCGGCGAGCCCACCACGGGCACGGACAGGCGGTTTTGCAGGATCGGCGGCAGCGACATGGCGGTCTCCGTTGGAATTGTTTGGGAATCAGAAAAGGGAAATGGGCGAGCGAGGCTTAGGCGCCGGCCTTGAGCAAACCGATCTTGTCGCCCAGCTTGGCGCCCATGGCGGCGCCGAGTGCTTGCAGGCCGGTGGCGGGGCGGACCATGACTTCGAACTCCACGATCTTGCCGTCGGCGTTGAAGCGGATCATGTCGATGCCCTTGAGGGCTTTGCCGCTCACGTTGGCGCTGAATTCGAGCACCACGTTCGCGCCATCGTCGCTGGCGAAGCTGCGGTGGTATTGGAAGTCTTCAAAGACGGTGTTGACGGTGCGCAGCACCAGCGTGGTGGCGGCCCGGCCCGGATAGGGCGTGTGCGCCACAGGCGAACGGAAGACCACTTCGTCGGCGAAGAGCCGGTCGAGATCGTCCATGTTGCCGCTCTCGAGCATGGCGTGCCAGGCATCGAGCGTGGCTTGTGCGGCGGCGGTCAAAGTCTTGGGAATCGGCTGCGACATGCTGGCTCCTGAGCAGAAATGCAACGCATTGCATTAACGTGGGGGCAACATAGCACAGCCGTTCGAATCTATGCAACAAGTTGCATAGTGGAGGGGCTCGACTTCCGGAGGGTCAGCCGGCCGCGTATTCCGGGTGCGGTGCACGTACCACGATGACGGTGCGGTGCGACAGCTTGACCGTGCGCTCGGCCACGCTGCCCAGCAGGATGCGGGCGAGCCCATGCTTGCCCTGCGAGCCGACGACGATGGTGTCTGCCTGCCAGCGCACGGCCTCGTGTTCGAGGGCACTCCCGATGTCGTCGTCGGTGGCGTCGAGCATGAGGATGCCGGTTTCGGCGGTGGTGCCGCTGGCGTCGAGTTGGCGTTGCAGTTCGACCAGCGAGGCGCTGGCGGTCCGGTGGGCGTCTTCGCGCAGTTTGTCTACGCTGTAGATTTCGCGCGACTCCGGCATGGCCGGCGAGCCGATCGCCCAGACCACGCGCACGCTGCCGTGGAATGCGCGCGCAAGCGCGGCGGCTTCTTCTACCGCTAGGTGGGCTTCGTGGGTGCCGTCAAAGGCGGCAAGAATGCGTTGATGCATGGGCGCTCCACAAGATCGGAATGGGATGGCCTCACTGTAGCAGCGCGGGTCGGGCATGCTGCACCCGGGATGATGCCGGGTTGCGCCGTGTCAAACCGCGCCGTGTCGGACCGGTTACACGCCCGTATGCGCGGGGTGTGCAAGCAGTAGGTCGAGCAACGTTTGCGCTGCAACCGACAGGCTGCGCCCATCGCGCCGGATCACATACAGCGTCCGCACCAGCCCCGGCAACGGCAGCGGCCGCACCACAAGCTCCGGTAATTGAAACTGAAACAACGCCAGCGTGGGAATCACGCTGATGCCGAGGTTCGCAGCGACCAGCGCGGCCGCCGTGGCCAGATGCTCCACCTCCATCCCGCTGCGCAACTTGGTGGGGTGCAGCGCCGCGTCGAGGTATTGCCGGATGCTCGTGTTGCGCGCGAGGTGGATGAACGGCACGTCCACCAGATCGCTGACATCGACCGACGGCTGATTTGCCAGCGGATGCGCGCGGTGGCAGACGAGGTGGAAATCGTCCGCGCAGAACGGCTGGGCACTGAGCCCCGCCATGTCTGCGCCCAGGGCGGCGATGGCAAAGTCCGCGGCGCCGCGCCGGACCATGTCGATGCACGGGTCGGACAACTGGTCGTGCAATGCAAGCTGAATACCTGGGTGCTGCGTGGAGAACGCCGCCAGCACGCCCGGCAAGATGCCCGCGGCAATCGAGGGCAGCGCGGCCACCGTCACGCGGCCGGTGCGTGCAGCGGCACGGTCGCGCAACTCTACAAACGTCGCCTCGAAATCGGCCAGCAGGCGCAGGGCTGACTCAGCAAAGGCTTCGCCTTCGGGCGTGAGTTCGACATGGCGTGTGTTGCGGTCGAACAGGCGCACGCCTGCGTCGGCTTCCAGGTTCTGGATCAGCGCACTGAAGGCCGATTGCGATAGGTGACAGGTCTGCGCCGCCTGCGTGAAGTTCTTATGCTCGCGTAGTGCGGCAAAGGCGCGGAGTTGTTTGACTGAGAGATTCATACCAGGCGGCGTTGCCCGCGGTGCTCAACCGATGGGAGTGCAGAGTTCCACCAGCGTGCCGTCCGGGCAGCGCACGTACGACACCGTCTGGCCCCACGGCTTGACTTGCGGTGCCGCGATCTCAGTCGCCCCGCTTTGGATGGCATGCCGATGGGCGGCATCCACCTCCGGCGTGACGAACGCGAGTTCGATGCCCAGCGGCTTTTCCGATTGGCTGGCGTAGACAAAACCGGCAGGCGAATGCGACTCGGCAAGTTCTCGCGCGGCAAAGGCAAGTGTTGTTGCGCCGGTTTCGAGTTCGCCGTAGTCGTTTGTTTCTGCTAGAAAGCGGCGCTCAAACTCAAATGCGGTTTCGAAGAATGCCAGCGACGCTGGAACGTCTGGCACATACACGATGGTGTATCCGAACTTCATCTGCGTCTCCTGTGTAGCGATGGGCGCATCTTAGTCCGGAATGCTTAGTGTCAGCAGTGCGCTCGACAGCGATTTTCCGTGCGCATCCAGCGCCAGCGAGCGCGTCACGCCGCCGGCCAATGCGCCGTGCAGCACGAAGTTCAGCGCGCCCAGTTGCGGCAGCACATAGCGCTCGACATGGCCGGTGACGAGTTCAGCGAAATGCGCGCGCACGCGCTCGGCCGTGACGTGTTGCTCCAGCACGGCAAAGTCTTCCGCACATTGCGGACGAAGCGCGATCACGGAGATGCACGAGATGTCGCCCTTGTCGCCGGCGCGGGTGTGGGCAAGGTCGCGGAGTGTGCGTGTCATGTCAGCTCTCCAGAATGTGCACGGCGTGCGGAGCCAGTTCAGCGGGGATCAATGTCGACGCCACGGCGATGACTTCCCGCGCGCTCTTGGTGGCGCCGCCGCCGCCGGAAGGGCCGCAGGTCAGCAGCGTTTCGACCTCGTTGCCGATGCGGATGGCTTCGGCCATCGATTCAGTGCGGGCGGCCACGCGCGCGCGCACTTCATACGGCTCAGCATCGGTGCGGGAGAGGGTAGCGCCATGTAGCGCATCCACGCCGATCAGCTCGAAGCGCGTTTCCGTCATCTGCACGCCTGTGAGCGCCAGCCGTTCACGCACGATGTCGAGCGCCAGCTTGCCGCGCGCGACTGCGTTGGGCCCGGCGTAGCTGATCTGGCCTTCGCCGATGTAGCTGTCGAGATAGCCGATCGAGACCTTCAACTGCTCCGTGCACGGCGCGCCCGTCGCACCTTCGATGACGACGCGATCCTTCCCCTCGCCGCGCATGCGCACGTTGGAAAAATCGGCCACGACATCGGGCGTGAGGTAGCGTGACGGGTCGTGGATTTCATACAGCAATTGCTCCTTGCACGTCGCCTCGGTGACGATGCCGCCGGCCGCGGCCACCTTCGTGATCAGTACCGAACCGTCTTCCCCCACTTCGCCGATGGGAAAGCCCAGGCGTGCGAGGTCGGGGACGTCTTTCACGCCCGGGTCGGCAAAATAGCCGCCCGTGATCTGACCCGCGCATTCGAGCAGGTGCCCGGCGAGCGTGCCGCAGCCCAAGCGGTGCCAGTCGTCCATGCGCCAGCCGAAGGCGTGGATGAGCGGCCCGAGCGCCAGCGCCGGATCCGCCACGCGCCCGGTGATGACCACATCCGCGCCTTGCGCCAACGCATCGACGATGCCCTGCGCGCCGAGGTACGCGTTGGCCGACACCATGCGCGCGCCGAGCGAGCCGACGGGGGCGCCGCCATCCATCAAGGTGAAGTCATTGCCGCGCGCTTGCAGCAGGTCGAACACATCGTCGCCGGTAACGGCCGCCACGCGCAGCTTGAGGCCAAGTTCGCGGGCGATGTCACGCGTGCGTTCGGCTGCGGCTTGCGGGTTGGCTGCGCCCATGTTGGTGACGATGCGGATGCCCCGCACTGCGCAGGCCGACAGCACGGCACGCATGCGTGCTTCGAGCAGCGGGTCGTAGCCATGCAACGGGTCTTTGCGACGCACCTGCTGCGCGAGCGCGATGGTGCGCTCGGCCAGGCATTCGAACATCAGCACGTCGATGTCGCCGTGCTCTGCGAGTTCGAGCGCTGGTTCGATGCGGTCACCCGAATAACCGGCGCCGCCGCCGATGCGTAATGTTTTCAACTCGGTCTTCAACGCGTTCTTCATGCCATCACCACGGAAGCACGCCCAGCACCACCGCCACCGCAGTCATCAGCAGCGAGGCACCGAACAGGAAGGGGATCGAGAATTTCTGGTGGTCGGCCAGCTCGATGCCGCACAGGCCGACCACAAGGAAGGTCGCGGGTGTGAGCGGGCTGACGGGGAAGCCGGTCGTCATCTGGCCGAGCACGGCGGCCTGCGCCACATGCACCGGCGCCACGCCCAGCATCTTCGATGCTTCGGCAACCACCGGCAGCACGCCAAAGTAGAACGAATCGGGATCGAACAACAGCGACAGCGGCATCGATAGCACGCCCAGCACCACCGGAATGTGGTGGGCCATCGCGGGCGGGATGAAGTCGACTGCTGTCTTGGCCATCGCCGTGAGCATGCCGGACTTGCTCATGATGCCGGTGAAGACGCCTGCCGCCAGCAGGATGCTCGCCATCATCAGCGCGGCCTTGGCGTGGGCATCCACGCGCTGGCGTTGCTGATCGACGTTCGGATAGTTGATCAGCAGCGCAGCTACCACGCCCAGCATAAACATCACTACTGGGTCGACCTTGCCACTCACCATCACGCCCATCACGACAACGGTGAGGATGAGGTTGATCCAGAAATTGCGCGGGCGGCGCAGCGCCTGTTCCGCATCCGTGAGCGGGCGCGCGACGACCTGCGTGGCGCCATCGTGGTTAGCGAGGCCCAGGCGTTTCTCTTCACGCTTGCCCAGCAGCCACGCGCATGCGAACACGAAGATGAGCCCCGCAATCTGCACCGGGATCAGCGGATTGAAGATGTCCGTCACCGGCATATGCAGCGAGGCCGAGGCGCGAATCATCGGCCCCGTCCACGGCAGGAAGTTCACGCCGCACGCCATTGACGTTACGCACGCCAGGATGCGGCGGTCCATGCCGAGCCGGTCGTACAGCGGCAGCATGGCCGGAATGGTGATGAGGAACGCCACCGCGCCCGAGCCATCCAGGTGAATCAACAGCGCCAGCAGCGCGGAGCCCACCACGATGCGCGGCGGCCGGCTGCCCACGGTGCGCAGGATGCGGTCGATGATCGGGTCGAGCATGCCGGCGTCCGTGACGATGCCGAAGTACAGGATCGCGAAGATGAACATGCCCGCCACCGGCGCGACATCCTTGATGCCGCCGATGATGAATTTGCTGGTATTGAGCCCGAAGCCGCCCACAAGCGCGGCGATGACGGGAATGGCGATGAGCGCAACCAGCGGCGACATGCGCTTCGTCAGGATGACGACAAACAGCGCAACGATGGTCAGCAGCCCGAGCAGTGCGAGCATGGTCTCCTCCGAGTTTTGGATTCGGAATCCCTGTTTGCGGGATTTACCGCTGACTGTAGGAGGCCGCGATCTGCCTGTAAAACAGAATATTTGGATCGATTATTCGGCTAATTGGATAAGAGGCGCCTAAGCCGCACCTGCCGTGTGGGCTTGACCCTGAAGCTTCTTCAGGGTTTTGAATGGAGGCATGAAACCTGATCTCGCTTCCACCCTGCCTGTCCACGATCATGCCGCCAAGCCGGAAACCTCCGGTTGTGGCGGTTGCTGCGGCCACAGTCACCCGGCTGCGAAGGACACCCACCACGACGCGCATGACCATGGTCACGATCACGATCACGGCCATGAACATGAAGCTGCTGCGCCTGTTGATGCCGCGACGCTGGCCCGCGCCAAGGGGCGCACCAAGGTCCGCATCGAGCAGATGGATTGCCCGACCGAAGAGCGCATGATTCGCGCCAAGCTGGGCAATGCCGACGGTGTGGTCGCACTCGATTTCAACCTGCTGGAACGCCACCTCACCATCCACCACACCGTGGATGACGTCACACCGTTCCTGGAGGCCCTGCGCGCCATCGGCATGGACGGCGAGGTGCTGGAGGAACGCGATCGTTCGGCCGCGGCGGCTCCGGCGCCCACCGGTATGTCGCGCCGCACGTGGCTGCTGGGCGTCGGTGGCGTGGCTGCGTTCGGCGCCGAGGCCATCGCGTGGTCGCTCGGGGATCATGCCCTGCCGGTGTTGGCGTTGGCACTTGCGTCCATTGCATTGGCCGGCGGGCCGACGTTGCGCAAGGGCTGGATCGCCCTACGTGCGTTCACGTTCAACATCAACTTTCTGATGGCGGTGGCCGTGATTGGCGCACTGCTGATCGGCAAGTGGGCCGAAGCGGCCATGGTGATCTTCCTGTTTGCCGTGGCCGAGGCCATCGAAGCGCGCGCCTTGGTGCGTGCCCGCGATGCCGTGCGTGCGCTCACCGCCATCGCGCCCGATACCGCCGAGTTGGCCGACGGCGCCGGCGGTTGGCGTGATGTGGCGGTCGAGAGCGTCGCCGTTGGCGCGCGCCTGCGTGTGCGCACGGGTAGCCGCGTGCCGGTGGATGCGCGCATCGTCAGCGGCCGCGCCGCGCTTGATGAATCGCCCGTCACTGGCGAGAGCCTGCCGGTGGAGAAGGTCACCGGCGACACCATCCTCGCCGGCACCATCGTCACCGACGGCGTCGTGGAAGCCGAGGCGACCGCTTTGGCGGCGGACAGCACGCTCGCACGCATCGCCGGAGCTATCCAGGAGGCGCAGTCGCAGCGCGCGCCCACGCAGCGTTTCGTCGACAAGTTCTCGTCCATCTACACGCCCGCGATGATGTTGCTGGCGCTGGCAGTGGCCCTCATCGGGCCACTGGTCACGGCCGATGGCTGGCTTGCATGGACGTATCGTGCACTGGTGCTGCTGGTGATCGCCTGCCCGTGTGCGCTGGTGATTTCCACGCCCGTCACGGTGGTGAGTGGCCTGGCCGCAGCCGCGCGGCGCGGCATCGTCGTCAAGGGTGGTGTCTATCTGGAAAGCGGGCGCCGACTGCGTGCGCTGGCGCTAGACAAGACCGGCACGCTGACGGCGGGTCGCCCGGTGCTGGATGCCTTAGCGCTGCCGGATGGTACGCGCCGCGCGGTGTCCGACCTGAATGCGGCGACGGATGCTGTCTTCCTGCGTCCACTCGCTGTGGCTGCGGCGCTGGACGCCAATACCACGCACCCGATTGCCGTGGCTATCGTGCAGGCGGCTGCGGCGCACGGCGCGGTCGATGCCGGTGCGGTGGAGGAGCTTTCGGTGCTGCCTGGCCGCGGTGTGGCGGGCAGCCTCAACGGCGTGCGCTGGCACCTGGGCAATGCAGCGCTCGTCGCAGAACGTGGCTTCGATACCCCAGCCTGGCGTGCCGCTGCCGAATCGCTGCAAGCCGAGGGCATGTCCGCCGTCACGCTGTGCGACGCGAATGGCGCCGTGGCGCTCTTCGGCGTACGCGACCGCGAGCGTGCGGAAAGCGCGCAAGCCATTGCTGACCTGCGCGCGCTGGGCGTGCAGCCGGTCATGATTACCGGTGATGATCGCCGTGCCGCGCAGGCCATCGCCAAGACTGTCGGCATCGACAACGTGCACGCCGAACAACTCCCCGCCGACAAGCAGCGCGTGGTGGGGGCACTGGCTGCACAACACGGCTTTGTCGGGATGGTCGGCGATGGCATCAACGATGCCCCGGCCCTGGCACGTGCCGACATCGGTTTCGCCATGGGCGCCGCCGGCACCGCCACTGCACTGGAAGCCGCCGATGTCGCGATCATGGACGACGACCCGCGCAAGCTCGCCAGCTTCATCTGCATCAGCCGGCGCACGGTGGCGGTGCTGCGTCAGAACATCGTGCTGGCGCTGGGCATCAAGGTGGTGTTCCTCGCGCTGGCCGTGATGGGCGACGCCACGCTCTGGATGGCCATCTTTGCCGATGTAGGTGCGAGCCTGTTGGTGGTCTTCAACGGGCTGCGGGTGATGCGCACGCGCGGTTGAAGGTCAACGTCAGCGCGCGTGCGAGGCGCGCTCAGCGCAAGCCGCTGACGCGCGCGTCCTTCGGATAGGTAATGAGGTAGTCGGCGGAAAAGCGGGCGCTCTCGCCAGCCGGAATCGTCTGCTCCCACGCAATCACGCCTGCGCGGTGTTCCCAGTCGCGCTTGGCGGGTTCTGGCGAGAAGGTGGTACGCACCTTGATGTCGTCGGACTGGCTGACGGGCGTGGCTTCCAGGACCTGCACGTCAATGGCATCGCGATGCCGGTTGCGCACGGTGTATAGCGCCGCGAGCTGGCGTTCGTTGCGGTTGTCGAGCAGGCCCACGCTGCGCTGGAAGGTCTTGGGTGTTTCCACCACCACGGTGACGAGATCATCGCGGCCAAAGGGCAGCGTGACCTTCTGATCGGCCCCTGCCGGATTCCAATGCGCGGTGCCGACCACAGCACCATCGCGGCGCAACTGCATGTTGCCTGCCGGCCAGATGCCTTGTGGTCGATCCACCGTGGCGATCAGATAAGCCGCCGTATCCATGCGTGGTGTGCTGCGCGCGGCCAGCTTGGCGGGCAGCGTTTCGGTGGCCAGGGTGTATGTCACCTTCTGCGCGTCGGACGGCAGCGCGACGTTCCCCGGCAGCTCGAACTCGGTGGCGAAGGCGGTCTGGACGGCGGTGACGTCGAATAGCGGTGCTTCATAGGCTTCGTCAGCCTGTGCGCGTTTCTCGCGGGCGAGCATGGGCGCGGCCACGGGTGCCGCCGCCATAGGGGCAGCGGGGTAAGGCTTGGGCGCTTGGGGCGGAGGTTGGATGTCCAGTTGCCATGCATATGGCTCAGGCCCACGCGGCGCAGTGCGCGGTTGACCCGTCGACAGGCGCAGCCGCACGCCGCGCCAATCCTCGCCGGTCGATTGCGCAAGGGTGGCCTGTCGCTCAACGATGACGTTCGAACGTACGGAATCCACGCTCGCCTGATACGCCGGCCGCCAACCCGCGCGCGAGGTCTGGTAGCTGATGCGCAACTCGCCGCCGCGCGGTGCTGACACGGCAATCCGTGCTGTGCGCAATGTCGTCGCACCGGCACCATGCGTCTGCTGCAGCGCGTCCAGTTGCGCCTTCAATTCGGCGTCGCGTTTTTTCAATTGCTCCTGGCGCGTGAAGACTTCCTGCGCATTGCGCGCCAGGGCATCGGTGGCACGGCCGAGCTTGGAGAAATCCGTGATGGGCGCATGACCGTTGCCACCGGTGTTTTCACTCACCGCCTTCAGGTAGCTCGCCGACAGGGCATTGGCCTGAAGTTGAACGTCCAGCGCCGCACGTTGGTCTTGAAGGGTTTTGATCTGCGTTTCCAGGGCGGTCTTTGCGCAGCCGCTGCCTTCGCTGGGCACGGTTTCCACGCGGATATCGCCCACGCGAATGCTGCTGTCCGCCTCCACGCGCAGGCTGTCTGCGTCGAACGTCATCGGCAGGCAAGTCACCTCGATGCTGCGCGCCCCCGCCGCAACGCTGGCCGTGCGCACAACCGTCGCGCTATCCGGAAACAGCGTGACCTCGCTGATGCGCGAAGGCGTGGCCGCATGCGCGGCAGCCGTCGTTGCCAGCGCAGCGGCGCCGAGCGCCGCGCGTTGCCGATGCAGAAAATACATTGCCGGTTTCGTCTTCATCCGCCCCACCCACGTGTTGTGAAATGCGGCGAGTATCGCACGTCAAAGCGCATGTCAAAGTGACGTGTCCGGCTGGGGATAGAGACGAATGAAGGCTGTTAGCGATGCACGCCACGAATATGCCGGTGTGCGTGTTCGGCGTCCCCGTGGTCGTGGTTATGCGTGTGGCTGGAGCCCGGTGCTGGCTCTTCATGCAGCGATTGCAGCACGCCGCATTCGGCCACGGAAGCGGCTGTGGTGCAGCGTTGGCCGATGGCCTCGATCTGTTGCCGGAGATCGGTCAATTCGGCAATGCGCGCCTCAACGTGGCGCAGGTGTTCGTCCAGTAGCCTGTTGATCTCTTCGCACGAGGCCTGGGGGTTGGCCTGTAGTTCGAGCAGTCGTCGGATCTCGGTGTGGGCCATGTCGAGCGACCGGCACTTCGCAATGAAGGCCAGTTGCTCGGCATGCTCGGGCGTGTAGACGCGGTAGTTGTTGGCGGCGCGCGCCGGCGGGGGCAGCAGGCCCTGCGCTTCATAGAAGCGGATGGTTTCAATGCTGATGCCCGTGCGCTGGGCGAGCTCGCCAATTTTCATACGCGTTGGAGAAGGGTCAGAAGACGGTCGGTTCGGCCGTGACGGCTTCAACACCAGCGACCTTCAGGCAGGCGTCCATGCAGGCACGGCACGCTGTTGCACAAGCACTGCAATGGCCTTGGCCATGATGATCGCATTCTTCCGCGCATTGGTTGCAGATCTCGGCGCAGTCTTCCAGCAGCAACTCGGCAAATTCGCTGTTGCGCTCCAGAAAGGCACGTGTGACCCCGCAGTACTGCGCGCAGTCCGTACACACGTTGATGCAGCGCGTCATGGCTGTCGCGTGGCCGTTCTTACTGCTTTCCGTCGCGCAATGATTGCAAGCGTTCTCGCAAGCCTGCAACGCCTGGATCACACTGGCAAAACGCTTGGCATTGTCTTTCGCGGTCGGACGAGTGGTCATGTCGGTTCTCCTGTGGCAGTGGATGGCACGCGGTTGCGTTTCGGAAGGAATGGGCCCGAGCGCTTCCCGGGCCGCATCCATTCAATTTAGCAACTGGCGCTCCGCTGCGTGAGGTGAACCTGTGCGGATTTCTGACCTCAGGCGACCGCTGCCCCGGCATTCCCGCGACGCAGCATGCCCTTGCCGGCACGTGCGATCAGGCGGTTCACGCCACCCACCACCGCACGGATCGACGCTGTCGTCAGGTTGGCATCCACGCCCACGCCAAACACGCTGCCTGCCACGCCGGGTGCCGCCATTTCTGCAAAGGCAATGGCGTCAGCATTGGCACCCTGGCCGAGCGCGCGCTCTTCGTAGTGATGGACCGACACCGGGGCCGTCAGCACGTGCGACAGCGCATGCACCAGCGCATCCAGCGGCCCGTTGCCGGTGCCTTCGCAGATGTGCTCGTGGTCATCGATGTTGACCACCAGGCGGATGTGCTGGCTGCCGTCATCACGTTCGGTCAGGCGGTGCGACACGTAGCCGATCGCGCCATCCGCACGCAGATACGTCTGCTGGAACAGCGCCCAGATGTCTGCGCCGGTGGCTTCGCGGCCGCTTTCGTCCGTCAACTGCTGCACGGTGCTGCTGAACTCCACTTGCAGCCGGCGCGGCATCGCTACGCCATAGCCGGATTCCAGCAGATACGCGATGCCGCCTTTACCCGACTGGCTGTTCACGCGAATGATCGAGTCGTACGTGCGGCCCACGTCGGCCGGGTCGATCGGCAGGTAGGGCATCTCCCACAGCGCGTTGGGTTGCTGCACTGCAAAGCCCTTCTTGATTGCATCCTGGTGCGAGCCCGAGAACGCCGTGAACACCAAGTCGCCCACATACGGATGGCGCGGATGCACGGGCAGTTGCGTGCAGTCTTCGCAGGTACGTGCCACGTCATTGATGTGCGAGAAATCCAGTTCCGGATCCACACCCTGCGAGTACAGGTTCAGCGCAAGCGTGACGAGGTCCACGTTGCCAGTGCGCTCGCCGTTGCCGAACAGGCAGCCTTCCACGCGGTCGGCGCCGGCCATCACGGCCAGCTCAGCGGCGGCCACGGCGGTGCCGCGGTCATTGTGCGGATGCACGGAGAGGATGATCGAATCGCGGCGCGCCAGGTTGCGGTGCATCCACTCGATCTGGTCGGCGTAGATGTTGGGCGTGGCCATCTCCACCGTGGCCGGCAGGTTGAAGATGATCTTGTGCTCGGGCGTGGGCTCCCAGACTTCGGTCACGGCATTGCAGACTTCGAGCGCGAAATCCAGCTCGGTGCCGCTGAAGACTTCCGGGCTGTACTGATACGTCCACTGCGTTTCGGGCATCGACTCCGCAATCTCGCGGATCAGCTTGGCGCTTTGCACGGCAATGCGCTTGACGCCTTCGCGGTCGGTGTTGAACACCGTGCGGCGGAACACCGGCGCCGTCGCGTTGTAGACGTGGATGATGGCTTTCTTGGCACCGCGCAGCGATTCCATCGTGCGGCGGATCAGGTCTTCACGCGCTTGCGTGAGCACTTCGATGGCCACGCCGTCGGGGATGTGTCCACCCTCGATCAGTTCGCGCACGAAATCAAAATCGGTTTGGGACGCGGCGGGGAAAGCGGCTTCGATTTCCTTGAAGCCGATCTGCACGAGCATCTTGAACATGCGCATCTTGCGCTCGGCGTTCATGGGCTCGAACAGGGCCTGGTTGCCATCGCGCAGGTCCGTGCTCATCCAGATCGGGGCACGGGTGATGGTCTTGTTGGGCCAGGTGCGATCGGTGAGGGCGATGGCGGGGAAGGGGCGGTACTTGGTGGCGGGGTTCTTCAACATGGTGTGAGCGTCCTGTTAGATCGAGATCGGTGGGTTACGTCGAGGACTGCCGCGCGGGCGGCGTCCGGCGTGGCCGGGTGAGCGGTGCGGGTGTGGCGGCCAGACAGCCACGGGCGCGTGGTCTGGCAACCGGACGGTAGTCGTAGCGAAAGCAGGGTCGAGGTGGGCATGGATGGCTCCAACGATTCGGCGCACGGACTGCGCCACATACAAGGCCCGTCGCCGCTCAGGGCACGGACCGATCAAACACCGGAACGAGGGGAAAGAGAGATCTACGCGTTTACACGCGTAGTAGAGAAGCGGATAGCAGACCGCGCACGCACGAGAGGGTGCGGGCAGGAGCGGTGAGAAGGGTGGTCTGCTGGGAGTGCATTTGTCGATGATGCTGGGGGATGGCGGACGTTGTCAAGCCGCCTTGGTCGAATTCGGACGGTTCTGGCGCAGCGCGCCATGTGAAGCCGCCGCCAGCAAAACCCACACGAACCTGCTTTAATACACCCCGTCCATACCGCCGGCCCGCTATATCAGAGGCTTCATAACGGTAAGACCCCTCTCACGCCCCACAAGGAGAACCCCACAATGGTCACGTTGAACATCAACGGCAAACCGGTGGAAGTTGATGCTGATCCGTCGACGCCACTGCTCTGGGCGCTGCGCGACAACCTCGGTTTGACCGGCACCAAATTCGGCTGCGGCGTTGCATCATGCGGTGCCTGCACGGTGCACTTGAACGGCCAGCCCACGCGCAGCTGCGTGCTGCCGATCTCCGCGGTGGCCGGCCAGCAGATCACGACCTCCGAACATATCGCCGACGACAAGGTCGGCAAGGCGGTGCTTGATGCGTGGGTCAAGCACGACGTTGCGCAATGCGGTTACTGCCAAAGCGGCCAGATGATGAGCGCGGTGGGTCTGCTGCGCACCAAAAAGAAGCCGACGGATGCAGACATCGACGCCGCGATGGCCGGCAACCTGTGCCGTTGCGCGACCTATCAACGGATTCGCGCGGCGATTCACGATGCCGCGAAAACGTTGGCCTGAGCCCTACCGGAGAACTCACGATGCGTATTCGAAATCTTGAAGCGCTGGCCGGTGGCGGCGCGCAACATCAGCCGGCGTCGGCTGACACGGGTGCAGCGACGCTGGATCGCCGCAGCTTTCTGAAACTCACCACGCTGGCAGGCGGCGGGCTGGCACTGGGCATTGCACCGGCGCTGGCCGGTGCGCAGGACTCGAAGGCCAAGCCGCCTTCGCCACCGCAAGCCTTCATCATCATTGCGCCGGACAACACCGTGACTGTGGCAGTGAACCGGCTCGAGTTCGGTCAAGGCGTGCACACGGCGCTGCCGATGGCGCTGGCTGAAGAGCTCGATGTGGATTGGCGCAACGTACGCGGCGTGCTGGCGCCGGCGGCTGATCCGTACAAGGACCCGGGCTTCGGCATTCAGATGACGGGCGGCTCAACCGCGTTGAACCACTCGTTCCAGCAATACCGTGAACTGGGTGCACGGGCGCGTGCGATGTTGGTCTCGGCCGCGGCCGAGCGCTGGAAGGTCGATCCGTCAACGTGCCACACCGCCAACGGCGTGGTCACGTCGGGCAGCCACCGCGCCACGTATGGTGAACTCGCACAGGCCGCGATGGCACTGCCGGTGCCGGCGCAGGTCACGCTGAAGAATCCGTCGCAGTTCCGCATTGTCGGCAAGCCCACGCCTCGTCTGGATGCACGCGCGAAGCTCGACAGCTCGCTCAAGTTTGGTCTCGACACGCGCCTGCCGAACATGAAGGTGGCCGTGCTGGCGCGCCCGCCGCGCTTTGGCGGCAAGGTGGCCAAGTACGACACGGCAGCGGCCAAGGCTGTGAAGGGCGTGGTTGATGTGCTGCAGATCCCGACCGATCGTGGCGGCACGGGTGTGGCTGTCATCGCCGATGGCTACTGGCCTGCCAAGATGGGCCGCGACGCGCTGCAGGTCACGTGGGAAGACGCGGGCTCGACCGTGTCCACCCCCGCGCTGATGGCGGAATACAAGAAGCTCGCCGGCCAGCCCGGCACGGTGGCCAAGGCCGCTGACGTGAGCGCGATTCAATCTGCCGCCACGCGTATCCAGGCCGACTACGAATTCCCCTACCTCGCGCACGCGCCGATGGAACCGCTGAACTGCACGATCGATGTGCAGAAGGACGGCGGCAAGGTCAGTGGTGCGAAGGTATGGGTGGGCTCGCAGTTTCAGACCATCGACCAAGGCGCCATCGCCAAGGTGCTGGGCGTTTCGCCCGAGAAGATCGAACTGAACACCATGATGGCCGGTGGCGGTTTTGGCCGTCGCGCGGTGCCCACGTCGGACTATCTGACGGAAGCCGCCAACGTGGCGAAAGCGTACGCGGCGGCCGGCCACAACGGCCCCGTCAAGGTGATCTGGAGCCGTGAAGACGACATCCGAGGGGGCTACTACCGCCCGATGCATCTGCACCGCGTCAACGTCGGGGTGGATGCCAGCGGCAAGGTCGTCGGCTGGGACCACGTGATCGTTGGCCAGTCGATCATCAAGGGCACGCCGTTCGAGGGCTTCCTGGTCAAGAACGGGGTGGACGAGACCATGGTCGAGGGCGTGAGCGAGAACCACTATGGTTTCCCGATGCAGCTGACGGTGCACCATCCGGACGTGAATGTGCCAGTACTGTGGTGGCGCTCCGTGGGCCATACGCATACGGCCTACGTGATGGAAACGATGGTTGACGAGGTGGCGCACGCCGCCAAGCAAGACCCGGTGGCCTTCCGTCTGGCGCGCTTTACCGGCAAGGAGCACGCGCGCCATCGCGCGGCGCTGCAACTGGCTGTCGACAAGTCGGGCTACGGCAAGCGCAAGCTGCCCAAGGGGCAGGCCTGGGGTGTGGCCGTGCATGAGTCGTTCGACTCGGTGGTGGCGTATGTGGTGGAGGTGTCCGTCGATCAGGGCAAGCCTCGCGTGCATCGCGTGACAGCGGGCGTGCATGCCAACCGCGTGGTCAACCCGATGGGTGCCGAAGCGCAGATTCAAGGTGCGTGCGTGTTTGGCCTGGCGATGATCCAGCCCGGCTTTGCCATCGACATCGAAAACGGTGCCACCAAGAACAGCAATTTCACCGACTTCCCGCCCGTGCGCATGCCGGACGCGCCGCCGGTGAACGTGTTCTTCGTGCCGTCGGAGGACAACCCCACCGGCTTGGGCGAACCCGGCACGCCGCCGATTGCGCCGGCCGTGGCCAACGCGGTGTTTGCGCTCACCGGCAAGCGCTTGCGCAAGCTGCCGTTCGATACGGTGTAGTTGTCACGATTGCGTGATGAGATGCAGGCCGGCATGCAGCAATGTGTGCCGGCCTTGTTGTTCAGCGGATCGAAGTTCAGCGGACTGAATCTTGCGTCCGCGAATGCGTTGTTTACCTACTGAAGGAGCACGTCATGGCATTGAACATCCTCTACACCGCCCACGCCAAAGCCACGGGCGGCCGCAACGGCCACACGCAGACGGAAGACGGGCAGGTCTCGCACGAATTGTCGGTGCCGAAATCCATGGGCGGCCCCGGCAAGCCCAACACCACCACGCCGGAAGACCTGTTCGCCGCCGGCTATGCCGCGTGCTTTGGCTCGGCGTGCGACTTTGTCGCCAAGAGCATGCTCAAGCTCAATCCGAGCAATATCGAGATCCACTGCGACGTCGGCATCGGCACGCGTCCGGAAGGCGGCTTCGGCCTGAAGGTGGGGCTGACGGCGCGCATCAGCGGCTTGTCGCAGAGCGATGCGGAAACGCTGGTCGCCAAGGCGCATGAGGTGTGCCCCTATTCGAACGCCACGCGCAATAACGTGGAAGTCACCCTCAAGACCGAGGTGGTTTGATGGCGCAGCGGCCGGTGGTGGGGGTGTTGCTGGCCGCCGGCTGCGGTAGCCGATTCGACCCGGCCGGCGCGGCCAACAAGCTGCTGGTGCGGTTGGCGGATGGAACACCCGTGGCCGTGCAGGCCGCGCGGCATTTGAAGCAAGCATTGGCCGATGTGGTGGCCGTGGTGCCCGCCGCTGGCACACATGGCGCACAGGTCGATCAGCTAGCGGCATTGCTGGCGGAAACTGGCTGCGAAGTGCTCCGCTGCCCGGGCGCTGCGCGCGGCATGGGTGCGAGCCTGGCGGCGGGTGTTGCGGCGCGCCCGGATGCGGGCGGCTGGATCATCGCGTTGGCCGACATGCCGTGGATTACACCCCAGACCATCGAACAGGTTGCGCAAGCCGTGGATGCCGACCATTGCGTTGCGCCCTTTCACGCGGGGCAGCGCGGACACCCGATCGGCTTTGGTGCCGACTACTTTGCTGGCCTGACGGCGCTCGACGGCGACGAAGGCGCCCGGCGCTTGATCGATCCGGCTGCGCTCGTCCGCATCAACGTGGACGATGCCGGCGTTCTGCGAGATGTCGATACACCGGCGGATTTGGCGGGCTGATCTAACAGCGCTGCGCCTAGCTGATAAATGAATTCGCGGGGCGCCGCACGGTCGGATCAAACGGGTTGATCAACGGCCCCAACGCATCCGCTTCTTTCTTCAACATGGCTGCCACCACGGGCAGCCGTTCGGGCGTCAGTCGGTCCGCAATGGTGCCGACGCTCAGGGCGGCCACGGGCCGTCGGCTCGCATCGAATACCGGCACAGCCAGGCCGGCCATGCCTTCAATCAAGCCGGTTTGCGTGGCCACATAGCCGAGCTCGCGCGCACGGGCAATTTCGGTACGCAAGAAGACTTCATCGATCGGGCGATATTCCTTCAACCTCGGCAGGTTGAAGCGGATGACCTCGTCCTGCTCGGCCGGCGGCAGCGATGCAAGGATCGCCAGGCTGCCCTGGCCAACGCCCAGCGCAATGCTGCCGCCAATGTCGCCGGTGAACGAGCGAATCGGGTAGGGCCCGTCGCTGCGATCGATGCACACGGCGTCGTAGTTGCTGCGCACGAGCAGGAAGATGGTGTCTTTGAGCGTGCCCGAGAGGCGCAGCAGCGCGGGCCGGAAGATGTCGCGCAGCGTGGCGGCGCTGCCGGCGGTGCTGGCCATCCGAAAGAGTTCCAGCCCCAGCCGGTATCGCTTGGATGCGTTGTCCTGCTCCACCACGCGTTGCTCCACCAGCGCGCGCATCAGGCGGTGCGCCGTGCCTTGGCTCAGGCCCGTGTCCTGCGCGAGCTGCGTGATCTTGGTGCCCTCGGCCGGCGCGCGGGCCAGGGCGCGCATCAGTGCAAACACCTTGTCGAGCACGCTGGCCTTGCTGTCGTCGATGGGCGTCATGGGGTTCTGCATGGCGAAGGAAATGTTGAATGGATGTGTCGGTATTCCGTGCGCTGGAGGCTGCCCGCAGCTGTATCAGGACATACCCGCGCGGTCATCAGATTCATTCCGGTATCCGGAATCGACTCACCGTGCTGATCAGTGATATTCCGCTCAATGGAATTATATGTTGACTGAATACCATTGAAAGGAATTTATACGGTCTTTTGGTTTGGCTGGCGGAATTCAGTGTAGTAGACTGAACCGTCAACGGCGAGCCGGTGCCATTGCCTGCCAGCGCCAGGGGTTTCTCAGAGTCGATTGTTGTAAGGAGAGCGCATGTCGTTCCTGCAGCTAAGAGGCATTACCAAAACCTACGGCAAGCTCTCCGTGGTCTCCGACATTGACCTCAGCATCGAGCAGGGCGAATTTGTCTCGCTGCTCGGCCCCTCCGGCTGCGGCAAGACGACGACCTTGCAGATGATTGCCGGCTTTGCCGAGGTGACGAAGGGCACCATCCTGCTGGCCGGCAAGGACATCACGCACATGGCGCCCAGCCGCCGTGGCCTTGGCATCGTGTTCCAGACGTACGCGCTGTTTCCGCATATGACCGTGGCGCAGAACGTGGCCTTTGGTCTGGAGATGCGCAAGGTGCCAAAGGGCGAGATTGCGCAGCGCGTGGACGAAGCGCTGGCCCTCGTGAAACTGCATGAGCATGCGCAGCGCTATCCGCGTGAATTGTCGGGCGGGCAGCGCCAGCGTGTGGCGCTGGCGCGCGCGCTGGTGATTCGCCCCTCCGTGCTGCTGCTGGACGAGCCGCTCTCCAACCTCGACGCCAAGCTGCGCGAGGACATGCAGTTTGAAATCCGTTCCATCCAGCGGCATCTCGGCATCACCACCATCATGGTCACGCACGACCAGGCGGAAGCGATGTCGATCAGCGATCGCGTGGTGGTGATGGAAGGCGGGCGTATCACGCAGGCGGGCGCGCCCTATCGCCTGTACGAATATCCGCGCTCGGAGTTCATCTCCAAGTTTGTCGGCAAGGCCAATGTGCTGGATGGCCGTGTGGAGGCATTGAACGGCGCCGGCGCGTTCGTGTCCGTGGGGCCGCTGAAGTTCCACTTCGCCACAGCCAGCCATAAGGTGGGCGCCGAGGTGCGTGTGTGCCTGCGCCCAGAGAAGATCGCCTTGGCGCCGCACGAGGCGGGCCGACTCAGCGGCACGGTGAATGCGCGCTTCTTTCTCGGCAGCCAGTGGCTGTTCACCATCGATACGAGCATTGGCACGCTGAATGTCGTCCAGCCCAACAACGGCGCCGCCATGCCCGCAGAAGGCGATGTGGTCGGGCTGCTGTGGGCCGACGAGCAATTGCGCCTGGTGGGTGACGATGCCTGCGCCGCCACCGCGCAACCCGCGGAGGCTGTGGCATGAACCCGCGCCCCGTGCGCCGGTGGGCCGGCACGCCCATCCTGCTCGCCACGCCGGTCAGCGCGTTGTTCGCACTGCTGCTGTTGTTGCCGCTGCTGCTGGTGACGGTGCTGTCGTTCCAGGGCTTTGACCCGGCGACGGGTATCCAGCCCAGCGCCACCGTCGTGCACTACGCCTCCATCTTTACGGACGACTACTACGCCGGCATCTTCCTGCGCACCTTCTGGCTGGCGTTGGTGACAACGGTGCTGTGCGCGTTGATCGGCGTGCCGGAAGCCTATGTGCTCAGCCGCATGCGCGCGCCGTGGCGTTCGATTTTCCTGCTAGTGATTCTGGCGCCCTTGCTGGTGTCGGTGGTCGTGCGCGCATTCGGCTGGAGCTTGCTGTTGGGACCAGAAGGGCTGGTCAACCAGGCAATCGTCCGGCTGGGCTTTGAACCGGTAAAGCTGCTCTACACGCAGACGGCCATCGTGGTCGGGCTGGTGCACGTGATGCTGCCGTTTATGGTGATACCAGCCTGGACGTCGCTGCAGAAGCTGGACCCTTCCACGCAGCAGGCTGCCATGTCGCTTGGTGCCTCGCAGGCCACGGTCATGCGGCGCATCGTGCTGCCGCAGATCTTGCCGGGGGTGCTCTCCGGCAGCCTGATCGTGTTTGGCCTGAGCGCAAGCTCGTTCGCCATTCCTGGCCTGCTGGGTGGGCGGCGCCTCAAGATGGTGGCCACGCTGGTCTACGACGAATTTTTGAGCGAGCTGAACTGGCCGCTGGGCGCCGCGATTGCGCTCACGCTGCTGGCGGCCAACCTCATCATCATGATGTCGTACAACCGGCTGGTGGAGCGCCGGTACAAGAAGACCCTGGGTTAGGGGCACAGCCATGCAGAAGAACGGACCGATTGCCCTCGTGTTTCACACCCTGGTGGTGGCCTTCATGCTGGCGCCGCTGGTGATTGTCTGCCTGGTGGCGTTTACGCCGGAGAACACCATGCAGATTCCCACCACCGCGTTTTCGCTGCGTTGGTTCAAGGCGGTCTTTGCGCATCCGGATTTCATGCAGGCCTTCTACAACAGCGTGCAGCTTGCGTTGCTCTCGGCCTCCATTGCCACGGCGCTGGCCTTGCCGGCTGGCATCGCGCTCACGCGCTACCGGTTTCGCGGGCGGGACTTCATCAACGGCATGCTGCTTTCGCCCGTCATCATTCCGCATCTGGTGTTGGGGATCGCCCTGCTGCGCCTGTTTGCGCTGATGGGTGCCACGGGCAGTTTTGCCTGGCTGGTGCTGGCGCATGTGGTGGTGATCACGCCGTACATCCTGCGGCTGGTGATTGCCTCGGTGGAGGGCATGGACTTCAGCGCGGAACACGCCGCCCAGTCGCTCGGGGCATCCAATACGGTGGTGTTCCTGCGCGTGACCTTGCCACTCATCCTGCCCGGGGTGGCGGGCGGCTGGCTGCTGGCCTTCATCAACAGCTTTGATGAAGTGACTATGTCGGTGTTCGTGACCGCCCCTTCCACGGTGACGCTGCCTGTGCGCATCTACATGTACGCCACCGAATCGATCGACCCGATGATGGCCGCGGTCTCTGCGCTGATGATCCTGATCACCAGCGTCGGCATGCTGTTGATCGATCGCATCTACGGCCTGGACAAAGTGTTGGTGGGCAGCAAATGACCATAGAGACACCTCCGAAAAAGGCTCCCGGTGCATTGCTCTGCCGAGTCGCGGAAACCGGCCGCCGCGCAATCGCGTTCACGATCGACGGTGTACCGGCCCGCGCATTGGAAGGCGATACCGTGCTGACCGCCGTGCTTACCCAGCGCAGCGTGCTCAGGCACGCGGATTTTTCATCCGCCCCGCGCGCCGGCTTTTGCCTGATGGGCGCCTGCCAGGACTGCTGGGTCAGCACGGAATCCGGTGAGCGCCTGCGCGCGTGTTCCACCCGGGCGCAGGAAGGCATGCGCATCGTTACCGACGGGAGCGAGTGCGCATGACGGCGACACCGCAAGTGGTCATCATCGGGGCAGGCCCGGCCGGTATCCGTGCGGCGCAGACGCTGGTGGCCCATGGCCTGCGGCCAACCGTGCTGGATGAGGCGCCGGCCTGGGGCGGGCAGATCTACCGCCAGCAACCGCCGGGGTTCACACGTTCGCCAGCCACGCTCTATGGCTTTGAAGCGAAGCGCGCGACGGGTGTGCACGCAGCCATGCGCGACATCCTCGGTCAGATCGACTATCGCCCAGGCCGGCTGGTCTGGAACGCCGAGAGCGGCGTGGTCGATGCCATCCGCGATGGGCAGCCGGAGCGGGTGCCGTACACGCACCTGATTGTCGCCACGGGCGCCACCGATCGCGTTCTGCCGTTTCCAGGCTGGACGACACCCGGCGTCTTCACGCTGGGTGCCGCACAGATTGCGCTGAAGTACCAAGCCTGTGCGATTGGTGAGCGTGTGGTGCTTGCAGGCACCGGGCCGCTGCTCTACCTCGTGGCCTATCAGTACATGAAAGCCGGCGCGCATGTGGCAGCCGTGCTCGATACTACGCCGCTGCGCCAGCAAGCGAAGGCGGCTCCGCAGATGCTGCGCTTGCCGGCGCTGCTGGCCAAGGGCGTCTACTACCACGCGCGCTTGCGCCTGGCTGGCATACCCATCCGCACAGGCATCCGCATCGCTGCAGTGGAAGGTGTGGACCGCGTCGAACGCATCCACTGGAAAGAGGGCGAGGCACAGCACAGCCTCGCTTGCGATGCCGTGGGCTTTGGCTATGCATTGCGCCCGGAAAGCCAACTCGCCGATTTGCTTGGCTGCGCATTCGTGTTTGATCCGCTCAACCGTGCCTACGTCCCCCAGGTGGACGCAGCACGGCGCAGCAGCATGGCCGGCGTCTACTTGGCCGGAGACGGCGCCGGCATCATGGGGGCCGATGCAGCGGAGTTGTCTGGCGAGCGGGCGGCGCTGGCCGTTCTCGAAGACTGCGGCAAGGCGGTGGCGGCGGATCGTGTGGCGATCTTGGAAAACGCACTCGCCCGCATTGCGCGCTTTCGGGTGGCGCTGGAGCAGGCGTTTCCGTTTCCCGAAGACTGGGCCGGCACTTGCGACGACACGTTGCTGCTGTGCCGCTGCGAGGAGATTACCGTCGGCGAATTCCGTGCAGAGATCCAGCGCAATGGCCTGAGCGAGATCAACCGGGCCAAGGCCTTCACGCGCGTGGGCATGGGCCGGTGCCAGGGGCGCATGTGCGGTGCCGCCGCGTGCGAGATCCTTGCGCATGCCGTGTCGAAGGACATCGCCGAGGTGGGCCGGCTGCGTGCGCAGGCGCCCATCAAGCCGATCGCCTTTCTGCAACCGGAGGAGGCGACGCAATCATGAGCGGGGTCAAGCTGGACACCACCGTCGCGATTGCGGGCGGCGGCATCGTGGGGGCATCGGCGGCGCTGGCGCTCACGCGCATGGGGATTGCCGTGACGCTGCTGGAGCGCGACACCTGCGGCTCGCGCTCCAGTGGCGTGAACTACGGCGGCGTGCGTCGGCAGGGGCGGTCACTGGTGCAACTGCCGCTGTCGCAGCGCGCACATCGCATCTGGGGGCAGTTGCAGCAGACCATTGGCATCGACGGTGAATACGAGCGCTCCGGGCACCTCAAGGTCGCGCGCAGCGAACAGGACATGGCGTCGCTCGAAGCCTATCGAGATCGCACGCGCGACTTCGACCTGGGCCTGCAACTGCTCAGCCGTGCGCAATTGCGCAGCGCGTATCCGTGGCTCGGCGACATCGCGGTGGGGGCCTCGCTGTGCCCCGACGATGGACACGCCAATCCGCGGCTGGTGTCCCCGGCATTTGCGCGGGCGGCCCGCCTGGAAGGTGCGCAGATCATCGAAGGTGAACAGGTAGACGAACTCGCCCGCGACGACCGCGGCTTCTGGCTGCGCACGCGCAGTGGTCTTGAGGTGCGCTCGCGCGTGCTGCTGAACTGCGCGGGTGCCTGGGCCAATGACATCGCCCGCATGTTCGGCGAGGAAGTGCCCATGATCAGCGCCCATCCGGCCATGACAGTCACCGAACCGCTACCGCTGTTCATGAACGTCAACGTTGGGGTGGAGGGTGGCGGGCTGTACGGCCGACAGGTACGGCGGGGCAACTGTGTCATCGGCGGTGCGCGCGGCTATGCGCTGGACGACACGCGTGCACGTTCGGGCCGCAGCGCGATCTTCTCGGTGCTGGAACAGGCGGTGGCGTTGTTTCCGGCACTGCGCAACGCCCACATCATCCGCACGTGGAGTGGCACCGAAGGCTATCTACCAGACCGCGAACCTGTGCTGGGGCCCAGCCAGACCACGCCCGGCCTGATCCATGCATTCGGCTTTGCCGGGGCGGGCTTTCAGATTGGCCCAGCCGTCGGCGAGGTGCTGGCAGAACTGGTGCGCGACGGCGCAACCTCCACGCCAATCGATGCGTTTTCCATTGCACGTTTTCAACAAACCAGGCTTGGTGCTACGCACGCCGAGCCCTCTTTTCACGACTCTTAGGAGAATGGCGCATGAAACAGGGAAACCGCATCGGCATGATGAAGGTGGCAGCGGGCTGCGGCATTGCACTGGGCGTATTGATGTATCTGCCCAATGCCGCTGCGCAGAGCAAGACCTTGTACGTCGGCATGAACGGCGGCGTGATGGAGCGCACCTACGTTGACCACGTCTTTCCGGCCTTCGAGAAAGAGAACAACGTGAAGGTGGTGGTGGTGCCCGGCACGTCGTCCGACATCCTGGCCAAGGTGCGGGCCACCAAGGACAAGCCGCAGATGCACCTTATCTTCCTGGATGACGGCGTGATGTACCGCGCCATCGGCATGGGCCTGTGCGACAAGCTGGCCGACGGCCCGGAGCTGAAAGACATTCCTGCCAACGCGCGCATCCGGGGCAACATGGCTGCGGCCGTCAGCATCGGCATGACGGGCCTGGCCTACAACACGAAGATGTTCAAGGAGAAGGGCTGGGCCGCGCCGACGTCGTGGCAAGACCTGGCCGACCCCAAGTTCAAGGGCAAGGTCATCTTCCAGTCGCTGCCGTCGTCCACGTTCGGGCTACACGCGTTCCTGATGGTGAACCGGCTCAATGGCGGTACCGAAAGCAATGTGGAACCGGGCTTCAAGGCGTGGAAGACCGGCGTGGGGGCGAACGTTGGTGAGTACGTGGCCAACTCCGCCAAGCTCTCGGAGATGGTGCAGACCGGCGAGGCGGGGCTGTTCCCGTCCACCCCCACGCAGGTGATGGTGCTCAAGGGCAAGGGCCTGCCAGTGGAATACGCCCAGCCCAAGGAAGGCGCCGTGGCGTTGAACACCATGGAATGCGTGATCGCCAAGAATGACGAACCGGCACTCGCGCAGAAGCTGGCGGCCTTCCTGCTGTCACCGGCTGCGCAGGCCAAGGCGTTGCAAGGCGGCGCCAGCATCCCCGCCAACCCCAAGACGCCGTTGCCCGCTGACACCGATGCGCTGATCAAGCGCGCAGTCGACTACGCGCGTACGGCGGTGGTCATGGATTGGGACGTCATCAACGCGCAGCGCCCGGCATGGAGTACGCGCTGGAACAAGACGGTCGAGCGCTGAATCCACTACGCTGGAAACTCCGGCTCGCCGCGTTGATGTGGGCGAGCTGCAACCACCTCATCGGCATCATGAACACTTCCGACCTGCTCACTTCGCTTTCCATCCATGCACGGGCCAACGTGGCGCAAGGCCATGCGGTCACCTCGCCGATCGACGGTTCGGTGATCGGAACCGTGGCGTTTGTCAGCGAGCATGACGCCACTGCCGCCATCGACCGGGCCCATGCGGCGTTCCTCAAATGGCGTATGGTGCCGGCGCCCGTACGCGGTGAGCTGGTGCGCCTGCTGGGCGTGCAGTTGCGCGAGCACAAGGAGACGCTTGGGCGGCTCGTTACGTTGGAGGCGGGCAAGATCCTCTCGGAGGGGCTGGGTGAGGTGCAGGAGATGATCGACATCTGCGACTTTGCGGTCGGGCTGTCGCGCCAGCTGTACGGTTTGACCATCGCCTCGGAGCGCGCTGGCCACCGCATGATGGAGACGTGGCATCCGGCTGGCCCGGTGGGGGTGATCTCTGCATTCAACTTTCCGGTGGCGGTGTGGGCGTGGAACAGCGCGCTGGCGCTGGTGTGCGGCGACAGCGTGATCTGGAAGCCGTCGGAAAAGACGCCGCTGACGGCCATGGCGTGCCATGCGCTGCTGCAGCAGGCCATTGCAGCGTTCGAGCGCACGCACCCTGGTGTGGCGCCAGCGGGTTTGCATGAGCTGCTGATCGGAGGCCGTGAGGTTGGCGAGATCTTGGCCCGTTCTGAGAAAGTGCCGGTGGTCAGCGCCACGGGCAGCACGCGCATGGGCCGTACAGTCGGCCAACTGGTGGCCGGCCGCTTTGGCCGCGCCATCCTGGAGCTGGGTGGCAACAACGCCATGATCGTCGCGCCTAGCGCCGATCTGGAACTCGCGGTGCGCGCCATCACCTTTGCCGCCGTGGGCACCGCAGGCCAGCGCTGCACGACGCTGCGTCGCTTGATCGTGCACGAGAGCGTGGCGGACACACTGGTGGACCGCCTGCAACGCATCTATGCATCGGTTGCGGTCGGGAACCCGCTGGAAGCCGATACGCTGGTCGGGCCGCTTATCGACGGTGCGGCTTTTGAAGCGATGCAATCGGCGTTGGCCCAGGCACGTGTCGAAGGTGGCGAGGTCTTCGGGGGTACACGCGTGCGAGGGGAATTGGGCGATCAGGCGTTCTACGTTACCCCGGCGCTGGTGCGCATGCCAGCGCAGACTGCCGTCATGCAGCACGAGACGTTCGCCCCCATCCTGTATGTGCTGACCTATCGGAATTTTGACGAGGCGGTTGCGCTACAGAACGGCGTGCCGCAAGGCTTGTCGTCCGCCATCTTCACGCGTGACCTGCAGGAGGCGGAAACCTTCCTCAGTGCAGCGGGCAGCGACTGCGGCATTGCGAACGTCAATATTGGCACCTCTGGCGCGGAGATCGGTGGCGCCTTCGGCGGCGAGAAAGAGACCGGCGGCGGGCGTGAATCCGGCTCGGATGCGTGGAAGGGCTACATGCGCCGCGCCACCAACACGATCAACTACAGCAACACGCTGCAGCTTGCCCAGGGCGTGCGGTTTGACGTGTGACCATTGGGGTTCCCCATTCGTCATATTGCAGATTGGGATCGGTACACAGGTCGGGCATGGAATCGCTGTTACGACGCCTTCATCCGAGCCGCTGAAAACAGGATCTCGGCCAGTTTCTCGTTCTCGTCGATGCGCGCCTGCTCAAGGGCCATGTCGGCTCCATTGCCTGCGTGTTCGGCCCAGCGCCGTCGCTCTCGCGCAAAGATGATGCGTTCATGCACGGCGCGCAGGGCGCTCCAGACCGCCTCGCCCACGCTCTCCTCGCTCGCTTCTTCCAGAGAGCGTGATGAAAACGCGTGTCCCGTGTGGCATCGGTAGCGCAGAGGCCGGTCGTCGTGCAGTCGCCAGAGGGCGCCGTGACAAGTCGGGCACGTCAACGCTGAACGCTCACCGATCTCGTCGAGCACTTCGGGCCCCACGAGCCCATTTTCCGCGAGCTGCGCCTCTCGATCGAGATCAGGCCGATTTGTGATGGGAGGCGCCTCGCGCCGTGCCGCTCCGAGGACGGCAGCATGAACGGTGTGGGACAGTTCCTCCTGCTTGGCAACCGCGTCGGCGCCCGCCGCGGCCATCGCGCTTCGCGGCATCGAAGGGGCTTCACAGTCGTCGGGGTCTTGTACTACCGCGTATCCGCCGCGTGCACGAATTGCGGCAAGCCCGGCCGCGCCGTCGTCCAGATCGCCGCTGAGTACCACGCCCACCACGCGTTTCTGATATTCCGCGGCGGCAGAGCGGAAAAGCGGGTCGGCGGCCGGCCGTGCAAAATTCTCCGGCGCCGTATCGAGTAGCCGCAAGCTGCCGCTACGCAGCACCAGGTGTTGATCCGGCGGCGCCACGTAAATCCGGCCGCGCTGGATGCGCTCTCCATGCGCTGGATAGCTCGCCTTGAGCGGTCCCCAGCGCGAAAGCAGCTCGGGCAGCATGCTGCGATGCCGGCCGATGTGCAGGACGATGCAAACGGTTGCATCGAGATCCGGGGCAAGACCTGCCACCAGTTTTCTGAGCACCGTGAACGCGCCGCGCGATGCCCCGATCACAACAATGTCGCGATGTCCCATATGGCCTCCTGCTGAGTAGGCGCGCAAGTTGCACGCCCGCCGCGTACTCACCGGCCGAGGAAGGCACCGAGCGCGTCAGGAAAGCCGGTGATGTGCGGTTACGCGAACAAGCGGAGAGGCAGGCGGAAAGGAGCTGAGCCAATGGCGCCACCAGCCACCGGCTCAGTGTGACTTGCCGGGCGCCGCTGACCGCGCAAAGCGGTTGCGGCATCACCGGTGGATCTGATGAGCGTCAGGTCTTGGCTTTGGCTCGCTCCTCCGGCGTCAGCGCGCTCAGTTCGTGTAGCAATCGCTGGAAGTCGAGCGGCTTGGCCAGATGTGCATCGAACCCGGCGTCGTGCGTTGCCTGAATCTCCTCCTGCCGGCTCTGTCCGGTCAGGGCGATTGCGCGAACGCCGCGCAAGGCAGGGTTGGCGCGGATTGTGCGCATCAGCTCATGGCCATCCATGGACGGCATGCCGATGTCCGACACGACGGCATCGAACGGTTCGGCTGCCAGCATCTGAAGTGCGGTCCGGCCGTCGCCGGCAGCTTTGACGCGGGCGCCTTCGAGTTCGAGCAGCACGGTCAATGAAGCCGCCGTTTCCGCATGATCTTCCACCAGTAGGACGCGCACGCCGGCAATTGTCCGGCTCTTTCCCGTGGTGTCCTGCAATGGGCTGCTCTCGTCCTCCACCGCCGGGAGCCACACCGTCATGCGGGCGCCATGGCCCGGTCCGCCCGATTCCGCGCGGATCCGGCCGCCGTGCATCTCGACGAGTTGCCTGACAAGCGCGAGGCCGATGCCGAGACCACCCCGGGCGCGGCTACGCGGTGCCTGATGGAACATATCGAAGATATACGGCAAGGTTGCCGCGTCGATGCCCTGGCCGTCGTCGTTCACCTCCAGGCGCAGCATCCGGCCGTCGCGCGATAGACGAACCACGATATGCCCGCCGGAATCCGTGAACTTCAGTGCGTTCGAGATCAGGTTCCAGAGGATCTGCTCACAACGGACGGGATCGGCCAGCGTTATCGCGGGCGTATCCGGCACCTCGATCCGCAGGGGATGCGCCGGGCGTGCGCGTCCTCCTCACAGGTGTCGGCAATGCTAGTGAGCATGGCCGCCAGATCGACACGCGAGACTTCGAGCGCGAGCTTGCCGGTCTGGATGCGCGAGAGGTCGAGCAGGTCGTCAATGATTTGCGCTTGGCTGCGCACCGCATGCCGGATCGCCGCCGCCGCTTCCCGGACCGCAGCGACATGGCGCACCTCCGGCAGGCGGGGCAGCATCTCCGCTTTCACACCGATCAGGTTGAGCGGGTGCTTCAGCTCGTGCGACAGCACGGCGATGAACTCGTCCTTCAGCTGGTTCGCGCTAAGGGCCTGCTCACGTGCGGCCTGCTCGCGGGCAAGCGCTTCGCGGCTGGCATCCTCGCGTTGCTTGCGGGCCGTCAGGTCTCGCAGGATCTTGGCGAAGCCGTTGAACGACGTATCGGTAATCGGTGTGACCACACCGCTGCAGAAGATTCGCCGTCCATCTTTGGTACGGTGCCAGCGCTCGTCGTCGGCACGGCCTTCCTTGGCCGCCGCGTCGCGCTCATGTGCAGGCACCAGCGCTTGCCGGTCGTTGTGCTCGTAGATCAGCTCGATGTTCTGGCCTAGCACTTCCGCCTCGGAGTAGCCGAAGATGCGTTCCGCACCGGCGTTCCAGCTCACGATCGAACCGGTGGAATCCTGGATGACGATCGCGTAGTCCTTGGTGGACTGCGCGACAAGGCGCAAGCGCCGTTCGCCCGCCCGCGCCTTTTCTTCGGCCTCGTGGCGGTCCGTGATGTCGATCAAGGTGATGACTGCGCCATCGATGTGATCGTCGGCGGTGCGATAGGGCAACAGCCGCATCAGATACCAGCGCCCGGCCTCGCTCTGGATCTCACGCTCGGTCAGCCGGAGCGACTGGAACGACTGCCGTACGTCGTCGGCAAGCGTCGGGTAGCGCAGCGAGTGCGTGATGTGAAAGAGCGAGCGACCGAGGTCCGAGTCGATCAGGTTGAAGATGGCCGTCGCGTTGGGCGTGAAGCGCTTGACGCGGATTTCCTTGTCGACGAAGACCGTGGCGATCTCGCTCGATGCGATGATGTTGTGCAGATCGTCGTTAGCCTTGGCCGTGTCTTCGATCCGCGCCTGCATTTCCGCGTTGGCGGTAGTCAGCTCTTCGTTGACCGACTGCAGCTCTTCCTTGCTGCTTTCGAGTTCTTCGCTGGTGGAGCGTAGTTCTTCGTTAATGGCTTGCAGCTCTTCATTCGAGGCCTTCAGCTCTTCTACCGACGTCTCGTACTGTTCGATGATCGTCGCCAGTTGCTCGCGGCTGTGCTGCAACTCCTGTTCAAGCTGGGCGAGTACCGGATCCTGGCCCGTGGCTTCGGCCTGCTCTTCGTCGGTCATGTGACCGGCAACTTCGTCGAACACGATCAGGAGGAATTCAGCACTTGCCACGGTGTCGTGAAACGGCCGCACGGTCATGTTGATCCACGAGACGCGGCCTTCGTGCACCCATTTGACCCGGCGCGATTCGACGCTCGTGCCCGTTTGCAGCGCGCGGAAAATCGCGGTGCGCAAGTCGAGCCTGAGGTCGGGCAGCACCAGCGTCATGATGTTGCTGGAGAGCTCGCCGCCGACGTGACGCAGGAAGCGTCCCGCGTTGTCGGACAGATGCACGACATTCGATTCGCGGTCGATGATCACGCTCGGCGGCGAATACGTTTCGAGCGCGCGCTGATGAAGCTCCGAATAGGAGAAATTGCGCTGTGCCGGACTGGCGGGCGGCCGCAGAAGCGGGGGAGCTGTCCGCTCATCAGTGCCGGTCGGCTCTCCCTGGAGCAGCGGCGGGAAGCCCATCGCAGGCTTGGCCCGATGCGTCACCACTCGCGCACGGTAGATGCGCCACTTCTTGTCCACCACGGCAAAGAGATCGTCTGCTGCATCCGCCGACTCCGCCGTGCCCAGGAACAGGTATCCGTTGGGGCGCAGCGCGAAGTGGAACAGTTCGAGAATCTGCCGCTGTACCGAGCGCTCCAGATAGATCAAAACGTTGCGGCATGAAACCAGGTCGAGATGCGAGAACGGCGGATCGCGCAGCAGGCTGTGCGGCGCAAACAGAATGCGCTCGCGCACAGCCTTGGCCACCTGATAATGTGCACCCTCCCGCATGAAATAGCGCTGCAGCAGCGGAGCGGGTACATCGCTTGCGATGGAGAGCGGATACGACCCGGTACGCGCGCGGCCGATCGCCGCTTCGTCGATATCGGTGGCGAACACCTGAATCGGCCGGCCGGCCCCAGCCTTGTCGCGCGCCTGCGCCAATTGCAGCGAGATGGAATAGGCTTCTTCGCCAGTCGCACAGCCGGCAACCCACACGCGCACCTGCGCGTCCGAGGGCTGTTCAGAAAACAACGTCGTAATGACTTCGCGGCCGAGATAGTCAAACGCGTCCGGATCCCGGAAGAACTGGGTGACACCGATCAGCATGTCGCTGAGCAAGGCATGCGCCTCGTCGGGCGTTGCGCGCAGGAAATCGCGGTAGCCGATCAGATCACGCTGGCCGTTGACCTGCATGCGACGTTCAATGCGCCGGAGGATCGTGGCCCGCTTGTATAGCCGGAAGTCGTGGCCAGTGCGCACACGGAGGTGCATGAGGATGTCGGACAGCGCCCGTTCCGGGTCGTTGGCGAGCACTTTTGCCGTGTCCTGGGGCGCTTCCGTTGCCTCGATATCGTCCATCTGGATGCGCTGCGCGTTGCTCCAGAGCTCCAGAAGCCGCTGCGGCATTTCTGCGGCCGGCAGGACAATGTCGACCTGGTTCGTGGCGATCGCATGCTGCGGCATCTCCGTGTGTTCGGCATCAGAGGGGGTCTGGGCCAGTGTGATGCCGCCCGCCTCTTTGATGCGGCTCAGTCCGGCCGCGCCGTCGGACCCGGCGCCGGAGAGCACGATACCAATGGCATACCGCTCGTGTGCGTCGGCAAGCGTGCGGAAAAAATGATCGATGGGGAACGCCTGGCCCGACGGCAATTCCTGTTCGGGCGCACGTAGGCAGCCATCGGACATTTCCAGCCGCTTGCCGGGCGCGATCACGTAAATGTGGTTCTTCTGAATCGGCACCGTGCCCGTTACTTGGTGCACCGGCATGCCGGTCGTGCGCTGCAGAATGTCGCCGAAGTGACTTGCGTGCTCTGGGGCCAGATGCACGATCACCACAAACGCCATTTCCATGGAGGTGGGAGCGTTCTCGAAAAACGTCTTCAGAGCGGTGACGCCGCCAGCCGATGCGCCGATCCCAACCACCGGAAAGTGCAGGTCGCTTTTTACCGTGGGATTGGAACCGGTCACTTCCGGGGCTACGGACTTCTGCCGTGACATTGCATTGCTCCTCGTCTTGTTTGCGCGAACAGGCACCGACGGCCTTTCGCGAGCTCCCGCTTGAGGGACGTTCTATCGACCCGTTGAAGTGCGTATTGTAGGGTCACGGGTCACCCGTCTTCCAACGCAGTTATGGCGCAACAAAAGGCATGCCAATCATCGCGCTTGCATGGGCGATCCAATGCCGGTGATAGCAGGGACGACCCCATGGCTTCCATCGCGAAGCACCTGTGGGTGGGGAGAGCGACCTTCATGTCATCCATTTTCTAGCCACACAGTCCTCGCGAGCATCACTTCGTTTTGAATTGTGTTTGTCATAGTTGACAAAGATATCAGTTATGACTAAATTCCGCTTGCTCGCGGCGGAACTGGCACCAACAACGGGCTGTTGCTACGCAGTCAAAAAAGGCGGATCGCGCGCGGTTTAGTTGCCGCGTCAATCTGCGACTGCACCTGCGGGCCTTGTTTGAGGTGCTTATGGACCATTTCGAGAGCTTGCGGCTCTTTCGTACGATCGTCGAAGTCAAAAACTTCAGGCGCGCGGGGCAGATGTTCGGGGTATCGCCGTCAGTCGTATCGCGGGCGATGACGTCTTTGGAAGAGCGGCTCGGCGCGCGCCTCTTCCACCGATCCACCAAGCAGTTCTCGTTGACGGACGCGGCGCACCGCTTCTACGACGGATGCTGCCGTGTGCTCGACGATCTGGATTGCCTGGAATCCGATGCGCGCAGCCAGGGGCATCTGCCGGTTGGCGTCTTGCGGCTCGTTGCGCATACGACCGCAACGTCGGGCTGGCTTGCGCCACTGGTGGCGTCGTTCAAGCGCAAGAACCCGAACGTCATGGTTGAGGTGACCTTGGTGGAGGGCACCGTCGATCTGGCAACCGAGGGCTACGACATCGGCCTGGTATTGCCCTTCATGCTGGCCACCGACTTGGCTGTGACGCGGCTGCTGCATCGCTTGCCATTGGCGGTCGTGGCGACACCGCACTACCTGGACGCGCGTGGGCGCCCGTGTCACCCGGCCGATCTGGCTGACCATGTGTTCGTTACCGTACCGCCTTCCGTGCACAAGCCCATCGTGACGTTCCGCACGGATGGGGCGCCGCTGGTCGTTCCGCTGCGGTACGAAATTGCCTCGAACAACGCCGCATTCAATCGTGAAGTCGTACTGGCTGGACTTGGCATGGGGCTGCTGCCCTTGGCACTGGTGGAAGACGATCTGCGCGAAGGGCGCCTCGTCCGGTTGGTGGGTGAACACGACATCCTGGATACCGCAGCGGAGGTTCGCCTCGCCTACATGAGCCGAACGCTGGTGCCCGCCAAAGTCAGGGCTTTCATTGACCATGCCGTCGCGTACTTCGAGGAGCGGTGAGATGCGGGGACCGTCTTCTCGGGCGAGCACCATTGCCGATTGCGAACGGTGCAATGTCCATCATCAAGGTAGCGCGCGCGGTTCGAAAACGCTGATGTCCACCCTGATACGCCGCCAGGCCTGGCTATGGGGACTTGTTGCGCTGGCAATCGGTGGACTCATGTGGGCGCTGCGGCCGGTGCTGACGCCGTTCCTCCTGGGCGCACTCATCGCCTACATGCTGCAGCCGGGGGTGGAGTGGCTGGCGCGGCACCGCGTGCCTCGCTGGCTCGCTGCGCTGGCGATGATCCTCTGCTTTGCGGCGCTGGCGGCGCTGCTCGTCACGCTCATGTTCGCCGTCGTCCAGACCGAAGGGCCGCAACTCCAGGAAAAAATTCCCGTGCTGCTTGCCAACCTGAATGCCTGGTTGCAGCCAAAGCTTGCCATTCTGGGGCTTGGCGTCGACCTGGATTTGGCGCATCTGCGCGATCTGCTGTCCGCGCCGCACTCTGGTGGCGATGGCAACGCTGTCCTCGCCGTCTGGCAATACCTGCGCACCAGCGGCAACGCGATGTTGACCGTGGTGGGTAACGTGGTGCTGGTGCCGCTGGTGCTGTTCTATCTGCTCTACGACCGGCACCAGATGTTTCAGCGCATGGAAAGCCTGGTCCCTCGGCGGTGGCTTGCCAGGACGCGGGCGTTCGTCATCGACATTGACCGGATGCTGTCGCAGTACCTGCGCGGGCAGCTTCTGGTGATGGTTGTGCTGGCCGCGTTCTACCCCATCGCCTTGACGCTGGCTGGCTTCGACATTGCCTTGCCGCTGGGCTTGTTCACTGGCTTGGCGGTGTTCATCCCTTATGTGGGATTTGCCGCCGGCCTGGCGCTCGCCATGTTGGCCGCCGTGCTGCAGTTTGGCGATCTGTATGGCATTGGCGCTGTTGCTGTGGTGTATGGCCTGGGTCAGATCCTTGAGAACGTCTTCCTTACGCCGCGCCTGATTGGCGAGCGCATTGGCTTGCACCCGTTGGCCGTGATCTTTGCGCTGCTGGCATTTGGCCACCTGTTCGGATTCTTTGGGGTGCTGCTGGCGTTGCCTGCCAGCGCCATTCTTGCGGCGGCGCTACGGGCGTTGCGTCACCGCTATCTCGCAAGCGAACTCTATCAAGCCTGATTGATGCACACCCTCGCCGTGTGCCGCGAGGGCTTAGGCTGGGGTGCTGACGTCCGTGACCGTTGGCAGCGGCAGTTGTGCAATGCGTTCCGCTTCCGCTCCTTTCACTCCCAGCGCCTGAAGTACAAAGACGGCCGCACGCTCTGCCAGACGCTCCACCCGAACCGCCGCCGCTGGGTGGCCGCGCCCTGCAGCGGCCGCGGCTGTTGAAAAGTGCAGCTCCGCGGCAACGCCGGCAAGCACGGTCCCAATCACGGAAAGCACGCTTGTCAGCGGGTCCGCCACCACAAAGCGCTTGGTGGCAAGCCCACGTTTGCTGTCGCGTAGCAGGCGCAAGCCGAGGCCGCGCGTCAGGGCACGTGTAGAGATGCCCTCCCGCATCAGCAGCCGGCCCCAAACCGGTTCGCGCTGCGCCCGCAGCAAGGTGTGACGGACCGAGATGGCGATGATCTCGGCCGGATCCGTCAAACCATACGCAACCCCATCCAACCGGTCGGCGAAGTCTTCAAACGCCCAGTCGATGAGGGCGGCGAAGAGCCCTTCCTTCGATTCGAAGTGGTTATAGAACGAGCCGAAGCCCACATCGGCGGCTTCGGTGATCTCGCTGATCGAGACGCACTCGATGCTTTTTTCCGACAGCAGCGCTAACGCCGCGTGAAGCAGGCGCGCCCGTGTTTCTTGTTTGCGCCGCGCACCGCGCCGCTGGTGGCGGCCTTCGGTCACGCGATTCATGAGGTTGCGCATAGGGATCTGGATTGGTTTTTTCAATGGTGATGATAGTGGCTTGCGTCATAGTTGACAATATCATCAGTTATGAGTTTAATGTCGTTCGTAGGGTCGATCAGGGTGAATTGCCCTGAGTAGGACGCGGTGATGGGGCAAGCGCCCGGCGACAAAGGCCAGAGAGCCGTCCGCCATGGCGTGCCAGCTGAATGCAGCCCATTTGCCGAGAAGTGGTTCCTGAACGCCGTGGAGACAGGCGACTCGCGTACCCGACATCCGAGTTCCGTTACGTGTTACCCGAGGGCTGATCGCGCAGAAGAGGCGCGGCTCCGGAATGCGCGTGACCCATTGTTCGTTAGGCCATCACTTGCTTGGAAACATCGTGAAATATCCCGGTCGTCAAGCGCGAACGACAGCGCGCCCCCAACTGTCCGTCGTCGGGCGTTCCAAACGCGCGCCTGTTGTCATTGCCGCCTGCTGCGCTGTGTTGCTGGCGGGCTGTCACCACAGTGAAACCCTGGTCGCAGCACCCAAGCCGGTCGTTGCGCTGACGCTGCATCCGGACGGCAACGCCGTCGCGAATACATTGCCCGGGCAGGTGCAGGCGCGGTACTCGACGCCGCTGTCGTTCCGTGTTGGCGGCAAAGTGGTCGAGCGCCGCGTGCGCATCGGCGATACCGTCAAGGAAGGGCAGGTGCTGGCGATGCTGGATCAGGCAGATCTGCGCAACGATCTGGCCAATGCCCGCGCGCAACTGGAAGCCGCAGAACATCGGCTGGTCTATGCCAAGCAACAGCTTGACCGTGACCGTGCGCAGTCGCAGGCGAACCTGATTGCGCCGGCGCAGATGGAGCAGACGCAGGACGCCTACGCCTCCGCGCTAGCGCAACGCGATTCCGCTCGTGCGCAAGCCACCCTGGTTGGCGACCGCCTGCGCTACGCGACGCTGGTGGCAGACCACGACGGCGTCATCACGTCAGAGGATGCCGACACCGGCCAGAACGTCCAGGCTGGCCAATCGATCTATCACCTCGATTGGACGGGCGACGTCAACATCGTTTGCGATGCACCGGAGCGCGCGCTGTCCTCCCTGACCGTCGGAAGCACGGCGCACGTAAGCCTGCCGGCTGTGCCCTCGCAAACCTTTGAGGCGCGCGTGCGTGAGGTATCGCCCGCGGCCGATCCGCAGAGCCGTACGTGGCGCGTCAAGCTGTCGCTCGCGGCGCCGAACGCCGCGGTGCGCATGGGCATGACTGCCAATATCGCTTTCGACGCCAAGGGCGACGCGGTGGCTGCGCATCCGTTCAAGCTGCCGGTCACCGCACTGTTCCACCGCGGCGAAGAGCCTGCGGTCTGGGTGGTGCGCGCGAACACAGATATCTTGGAGCTGCGCCCGGTCACCATCGCGCGTTACGACGAACGCAGCGTGCTGGTCGCTTCCGGCTTGCGCGACGGTGACCGCGTGGTGATGCAGGGCGTGCATGCCGTCAATGCCGGGCAACACGTGCAAGTGGTTGCGCCCCTGCACCCTGAGGACTTTGCATCATGAGTGCGGGTGATCGCGAAATCGTGCAGGGCACCGAGCAGGTGGCGACGCCTGCATCCCCGGCGGACGAAGGCGGCTTCAACCTGTCGGCATGGGCCCTGCGCCACCAGCAACTGGTGATCTTCCTGATCGGGCTGGCGACGCTGTTTGGCGTCATTGGCTACACGCATCTTGCGCAGTCAGAAGATCCGCCGTTCACATTCCGGACGATGGTGATCCAGACGTACTGGCCGGGCGCCACCGCGCGCGAAGTGCAGGAGCAGATCACCGACCGCATCGGGCGCCAGCTCCAGGCCGCGCCGTATGTCGATAACATCAAGAGCTACTCGCGCCCTGGCGAGTCGATGATCTTCTTCGCCATGAAGGATTCCGCCCCCGTCAAGGACGTGCCGGAGACCTGGTATCAGGTGCGAAAGAAAGTGGGCGACATCCGCGCGAACTTGCCCAAGGGCACGGTCGGGCCGTTCTTCAATGACGAGTTCGGTGACGTCTATACGAACATCTACGCCCTGGAAGGTGACGGCTTCTCGCCAGCGCAACTGCACGACTATGCGGACAAGCTGCGTACTGTGCTGCTGCGCGTGCCCGGCGTTGCGAAGGTGGACTACTTTGGTGATCCGGCTGAACACGTCTTCATCGAAATTTCCAACGCGCAGCTGACGCGGCTCGCCATCACACCGCAGCAGATCGCGCAGGCCATCGACGCACAGAACACCGTGGCGCCGGTCGGCACGATCACGACTGCCGATGACCGCGTGTTCGTGCGGCCCACCGGCGCGTTCAAGGATGTGCAGGCGCTGGCCGACATGCTGATCACCGTGAACAAGCGTTCGTTCCGGTTGGGCGATATCGCCAAGATCACGCGCGGCTACGACGATCCGCCCGTCACGCAGATGCGCACGAACGGCCATGCCGTGCTGGGCATCGGCGTGACGATGCAGAAGGGCGGTGATGTGATCGACCTCGGCAAGGCGCTCGACGCCACGGCGGGCGAACTGCAGGCGACGCTGCCGGCAGGGCTGAAGCTGTCTGCGATTTCGAGCATGCCGCATGCCGTCAAGCACTCTGTGGACGAGTTTGTACGCTCGGTCGGCGAAGCCGTGGCGATTGTGCTGGTGGTGAGCCTGGTATCGCTGGGCTTGCGCACCGGCATGGTGGTCGTGATCTCCATCCCGATCGTGCTGGCCATCACGGCGTTGTGCATGCACATGTTCGGCATCGGGCTGGACAAGGTTTCACTGGGTACGCTGGTGCTGGCGCTCGGGCTGCTGGTGGATGACGCCATCATTGCCGTCGAGATGATGGCTGTGAAGCTGGAGCAGGGATGGAGCCGCATGCGCGCCGCCGCCTTTGCGTACTCCAGCACGGCATTCCCGATGCTGACCGGGACGCTGGTGACGGTGTCCGGCTTCCTGCCGATCGCGCTGGCCAAGTCGAGCACGGGCGAGTACACGCGCTCGATCTTTGAGGTGTCCGCCATCTCGCTGATCGTGTCGTGGTTTGCCGCCGTGGTCCTGGTGCCGCTGCTGGGCTATCACATGCTGCCGGAGCACAAGAACGGCGTCTCGGAACATGGTCATGAGCACGATATCTACAACACCGGCTTCTATCAGCGTCTGTCCGGCTGGATCTCGTTCTGCATCGAGCGTCGCTGGGTGATTCTGGGTGTGACGGCTGTGCTATTCGCACTGGGCATGGCAGCGTTCACCCGTGTGCCGCAACAGTTCTTCCCGAATTCCGAGCGGCCCGAGTTGCTGGTGGATATTCGCTTGCCGGAAGGCGCTTCGTTTGATGCCACGCTGCGCGAGGCAAAGCGTCTGGAGAAAGCGCTGGATGGCCGAAAAGAGATCGAACACTTTGTCGACTACGTCGGCACCGGTGCCCCGCGCTTCTATCTGCCGCTGGACCAGCAACTCCAACAGCCGAACTTCGCACAGTTCGTGATCACGGCCAAGAACGTGGAAGAACGCGATGCGCTCTCGCGCTGGCTTAACGCCACGCTGGAGAAGGATTTCTCCGGTGTCCGCACCCGTGTGGCTCAGCTTGAGAACGGTCCGCCCGTTGGCTTCCCGATCAAGTTCCGTGTGAGCGGCGACGACATTGCGACCGTACGCAACATCGCCGACAAGGTGGCCGAGAAGGTGCGTGCCGATGCCCGCACGCAGAACGTGCAGTTCGATTGGGATGAACCGGCCGAACGTTCGATGTCGTTCGAGATCGACCAGATCAAGGCGCGCCAACTCGGCGTGACGTCGGAGGATGTCTCCAACTTCCTGGCCATGACGCTGTCCGGCTACACGGTCACGCAGTATCGCGAGCGCGACAAGCTCATCAACGTCGATCTGCGCGCACCGAAGACGGAACGCGTCGACCCCGCAAAGCTCGCTGGCCTGGCAATGCCCACGCCCAATGGCCCGGTTCCGCTCGGCGCGCTTGGGCATGTGCAGAACAAGCTCGAGTACGGCGTGATCTGGGAACGCGATCGCCAGCCCACCATCACGGTGCAGGCCGACGTGCGCGGCAACGCGCAAGGCATTGGCGTGACGCGTGACATCGATCAGGCGCTGGCCGCTGAACGCGCCAAGCTGCCGGTGGGCTATCGCATCCAGATCGGCGGGGCGGTGGAAGAGAGCGTGAAGGGCCAGACGTCGATCAATGCCGAGATGCCGCTGATGATCATTGCCGTGTTGACGCTGCTGATGATCCAGCTCAAGAGCTTCTCGCGCACGTTCATTGTCGTGTTGACCGCACCGCTGGGGCTGATTGGCGTGGTGACTGCACTGCTGCTGTTCGGCAAGCCGTTCGGGTTCGTGGCGCTGCTCGGGGTGATTGCCATGTTCGGGATCATCATGCGCAACTCCGTGATTCTGGTGGACCAGATCGACCAGGACATCGCGGCGGGCCAAAAACGCTTCGACGCCATCATCGGCGCGACGGTACGGCGCTTCCGCCCCATCATGCTGACCGCTGCTGCCGCCGTGCTGGCGCTGATTCCACTGCTGCGCTCGGGCTTCTTCGGGCCAATGGCCACCGCGCTGATGGGCGGTATCACCATCGCCACGGTCCTGACCATCTTCTTCCTGCCGGCGCTGTATGCCGCGTGCTTCAAGGTCCGCCCCGACGAACGGGAACTGCCTGCGGCCGGCACTGCAGCCCTGGAGCATTGATCATGAAACTCTCTCGTATGACGTGCGCACTTGCCGCTACGTCGGTGCTCGCACTCACGGCATGCTCCTTGGCGCCTACCAGCACGCCGCCTGCGGTGCCCTCGCCGGAGCACTATGGCCTGGTCACGCCGCCTGCAAAGACGGTGGAAGCGGCAGGCGTTGCCCAGCAGTTTGATGTGGGGGCTGCGCCTGTGCCGCAATGGTGGAAGCTCTATCGTTCCGATGCATTGAACGCGTTGGTGGAGGAGGGGCTGCGCAACAACCCCACGCTGGCCGCAACGCAAAAGACCCTATCCGCCGCGCAGGAGGAACTGCGTGCACAGGTAGGTGCATCGACGCTGCCGTCCCTCGATGCCGGGGCGCAGGTCGCGCGCCAACGCACGCCAAACCTGACGGGCGTGGGGCCCGAGGCGCTGCGTTACAACGTGTTCGTTGGGCAATTGCAGGCGCATTACACGTTCGACCTGTTTGGTGCGACGCGCTATGCCAATGCCGCGAGCGCGGCGCGGGTGGACGTGCGCGGCTGCGAACTGGAGGCGGCACGGCGTGCGCTCGCCGCGAATATTGTCGGCACTGTGATCAACGCAGCAGCGCTGGATCAGCAGATCGCACTGACGGAACGCCTCGTTGTGGTGGCAGACGCGACGGCGCGCGATAGCCAGCGGCGGTATGAGCTGGGGGCGCTGTCGCATGCGCAGGCGCTGGCTTCGACGCAAAGCGCCGCATCGCTGGCGGCGACGCTGCCGCAGTTGCGTCAACAGCGTGCGGTGTCCATCCACGCACTGGCGGTGTTGCTGGGCCGCACCCCGGATGCAGCGCCAGCAGTGCCGGAGTTCAGCAGCCTGTCGCTGCCGAGCCAGGTGCCTGTCGCCGTGCCGTCGGATCTGCTGCGTGCTCGCCCGGATATCCGCGCCGCTGCCGCTGCGGTCAAGGCGGCGTCAGCAGATGCGGGCGAGGCCACCGCACAGCTCTTTCCGAGCCTGTCGCTCACGGCCTCGCTCGGTCGTGGCGGGTTGAGCTGGCCGGCATTGCTCTCAGGTGCGGGCGGGTTGTGGGCCGTGGGCGCGGGGCTGTCGCAGCCGATCTTCCACGGTGGCGCATTGATGGCGCACCGCCGGGCCACGCTCGAGCTGTATGACGCAACGGTGCTGCAGTACAAGTCGGCCGTCCTGTCGGCATTTGAAAACGTTGCCGATACGCTCGCCGCACTGGAGAACGATGCGCAGACGCTTGCTTCCGCAGAAGTGGCATCGACGGCAGCGCGTACAGCGTTCAAGGAGACCGCATCGCGCCACCGCTTGGGCGCCTTGCCCGCATCCGCTGAGCAATCGAGCGAGCAGCAATATCTGAATGCGCAGCTCGACACCGTGCGCGCGACCAGCCGGCGCATGAGCGACACGGCTGCGTTGCTGCAGGCCATGGGTGAACTGCCCGCCAACACCGATCAGACGATCGCCAAAGACTGACATTGCCTTTGCACGGGCTCGGCTCCTACGCCACAAGCGTGGGGAGCCGCGCTTCGCCTGCAATGCCGATTGGCTTAGGCCACTCCTATGGAATCCGCCCACCTGATTGCCTGTCATGAATGCGACCGCGTGTTTCGGCGGCCGCCACTGTCGGATGGCTTGCATGTTCGATGCTCGCGCTGTGCGAACGACCTGAGCGGTGCCCATCACGCCCGCCCGACACTCGACTTCACCTGCGCCATGGCGGTTGCGGCGCTCATTGCGCTGGCGATCGCGCAATGCTTCCCGATCATTGCGCTCAAAGCGCAGGGCATGGCGTCGCAAGCCACGTTGCTTGACGCGGTGTCTTCCCTATGGGCAGGGCAGATGCATATCGTGGCTGCGGTCGTGTTCTTTACGACCACGCTGTTCCCAACGATGGAATTGCTCGCGTTGCTTTACGTGTTGCTTCCCTTGCGCGCGGGCAGTGTGCCTCCAGGCTTTCGCCACGTCATCCGGTTTCTTCAATGGCTTCGGCCTTGGGGAATGATCGAAGTCTTCATGCTCGGTGTGCTCGTCACGACGGTAAAGATGGTCAGCTTGGCGCGGGTGATTCCTGGCGCCGGCCTGTTTGCATTCGGCGCATTGACGGTGCTGCTTGCGCTGGTTTCGCGGTTCGATCCGCACAGGCTCTGGCACGCCTGCGACGAGATCGAGGCACCGGACGGTGCGACGCCATCTGCCGAATTGCGAGCGGACGCAGTGAAGGCCGTCTCCGCAAAACAGGCCGGGCTGGTTGTCTGCCACACCTGCGGCAGCGTGCAACCGCTTCACGATGGCGAAGCACACCAAAGGTGCAGTCGTTGCCATACGGTCCTGCACGAACGCCGTCCGGCCAGCGTTTCGCGGACAGCCGCGTTGCTTCTGGCTGCCGCGCTGCTTTACATCCCCGCCAATCTGTTGCCGGTGATGCACAGCACTTCACTCGGCCGTTCAGAAGACGACACCATCCTGAGCGGGGTGGCGTACTTCTGGACCTCGGGCGATTGGGGCCTCGCTGCCGTCGTCTTTATTGCCAGCGTGGTGGTGCCGATGCTCAAGCTTGCCATTCTGGCGCTGCTGGTATTCGCGGCACATCGGCGCTCCGCCTGGCGCCCGCACGAAAGGACACGGCTCTATCGCCTGGTCGAGCGCATCGGCCGGTGGTCGATGCTCGATGTGTTCGTGGTGGCGCTCACGGTTGCCCTGGTGCACTTCGGCTCCTTCGCCGTCATCACCGCTGGCCCGGGCGCACTGGCCTTTGGCGCTGTGGTGATCCTCACCATGATCGCCTCCATGCAGTTTGACCCCCGGCTGATCTGGGACTCCATCCCCGACGACGCCGAATCCGCGCAAGACGATTCCTGAACGGATTCCGCGCACAACACTCGTCCGCCACATTCTCTTTTCACGCAATGCGTCCTATCGATCTACCCCTTCCCGAGATCACGCCCCGGCGGCGCTGGCTTCCCTCCATGGTCTGGCTGGTACCGCTGATTGCGGCCTTGATCGGGCTCGCGCTGGTCGCCAAGACCATCGCCGAGAAAGGCCCGGCCGTGACCGTCACCTTTGCCAATGCCGAAGGCCTTGAGGCCGGCAAGACGAAGGTGAAGTACAAGGACGTCGAGATCGGCACGATTCAAGCCATCTCACTGACCCCGGATCTCAAGCGCGTGATGGTGAAAATCCAGCTGGCGCGCGAAGCCGAACGTTTTGCGACCAAGGACACCCGGTTCTGGGTGGTCCGGCCACGTGTGGGCGCGAGCGGCATTTCCGGGCTGGGCACGTTGCTTTCGGGTGCGTACATCGGCGTGGATATCGGTCGTTCAAAAGACAGCCAGACCCAGTTCGTGGGGCTGGAGAGCCCGCCCTCTGTCACCACTGATCAGCAAGGGCGTCAGTTCTCGCTGCACGGCGATTCGCTCGGGTCCGTCGATATTGGTGCGCCCGTTTTCTATCGCCATCTGCAAGTGGGGCAGGTGGTGGGCTTTGCGTTGGACAGGCAAGGCGGGGGCGTGCAGGTGAAGGTGTTCGTGAATGCGCCCTACGACAAGTACGTCGGCACCAATACGCGGTGGTGGCACGCCAGCGGGGTGGATCTGCGGCTCGATTCCAGCGGGTTGAAGCTGAATACGCAGTCGCTTGCCACCGTCATCGTCGGCGGCCTGGCGTTTCAGTCGCCGCAGGGCCAGGCTGATGGGCCTCCGCCGCCCGATAGCACCGTGTTCCAGTTGGCATCCGATGAAGCCGACGCCATGCGCGAGCCCGACGGTGCGCCGCTGACGGTGGTCATGCGATTCAACCAGTCGCTGCGTGGGTTGTCTGTCGGCGCGCCGGTGGATTTGCGCGGCATTGCGCTGGGCAACGTCACCGACATCGGCATCGAATACGACGAGACGGGCAAAACATTCAGCATGCGGGTCATGATGGCGCTGTATCCGTCGCGGCTCAGCCGGCGCAGCAACACATCGCTTCCGGCACCTGATACGCCGGGCGGGCATGAACTGCTGCAGCACTTGGTCATGCAGGGGCTGCGCGGGCAGCTTCGCATGGGCAACCTGCTGACGGGCCAGCTGTACGTGGCGCTCGACATGTTCCCCAAGGCGCCGCATGCAACGGTTGATGTCCATCGCTCTCCGGTGGAGTTGCCGACCGTTCCGAATTCGCTGGACGAATTGCAGGTGCAGCTTGCCGACATCGCGAAGAAGCTCAACCAGGTGCCCTTCGACAAGATCGGCAACAACCTGAACGGCGCGCTCGACAATGCAAACCGCCTATTCGGCCATCTGGATACGGAAGTGGTGCCGCAGGCGCGGGACACGCTGGCATCCGCACAGCAGACCTTCAACGCTGCACAGGCGACCTTGCGACAGGACTCGCCGCTCCAGTCGGATGTGCACGAGGCGATGCAGGAGCTGACGCGCACGCTTCAATCGCTCAATGCGCTGACGGACTATCTGGAGCGCCATCCGGAATCGCTGCTGTTCGGCAAGAAAGGAGATGCGCGGTGAGTGTGTCCTGGTTCCCAATTTGCCGCGTACTTGCCGGCGTCGTTGCCGGTGTCACGCTGGCGGCGTGTAGCTCGCCTCCGGCGCGTTTCCATCGCTTGGCTGCGGACGATGAGGTTGCGGTGGCAGCACCCGTATCGGCGTTGCTTGTTGACGTGCTGCCAGTTCGTGTTCCGCCGTCGGTAGCGGGCAGGCGGTTGGTAGTGCAGCGCAGTTCAGGCCAGGTCGACGTGCTGGAGATGGACCGCTGGGCGTCGCCCTTGGCCGATGAGATTCGTGCGGCGCTGTCGTCGGGGCTGGCGTTGCGGACCGGCGCGATGGACCTGCACGGCCTTCCCTATGGTGGAAAGCGCCCGGTATACCGCGTGGCCGTGGATGTACAACGGTTTGATGCGTGGCCCGGCTCGTATGTCTTGATCGACGCCGTCTGGACGATTCGCACGGCCGAAGATCGCCCAATGCTGACGTGCCGCAGTGTCGTTCGCGAAGACGTGGTCGCAGGCATTGACGGCGTGGTGCAGGGCCAGCGGCGCGCCGTGAACGCGCTGGCTTCGCAGATAGCGGAGCCTCTACTGGCTTACGCTGCCGCACCGTCAGAGCCGGTGCGGCCGATGCCAAGTTGCGTGAATTCGTCAGCCAGTATGTTGGCCAAGTGAGGTGGGTCGATCAGCGGGCGCCGCAGCGCCGCTGATCCGATCAGCTTGCGCTGTCTGCAATCTCCACAACGGGCAGCGGCCGGGCGGCCACCTTCTCGGCCTCGGCGCGCTTGAGCCCCAGCGTTTGGAGCAGCACCGCTGCCGTGCGCTCGGGGAAATGCTCCCCCGTGAAACCCAGCTCCTTGAGGACGTCGGCAGCCGGCGCACCGGGCGCTAGAAAGTTGAGCTCTGCCGAGATGGCGGTGAGCACCGTGCCGCCGACCGATAGGAAGCCGATGAGCGGATCCGCCACGACAAACCGTTTCGCCGCGATACCGCGCTCGATATCGCGCCGCAAGCGCTGGCCGAGGCCGTGCGTCAGCACGCGCGCCGAGAAGCCCTCACGGATGAGAAACCGCCCCCACACCGGCTCGCGCCGCGCCCGAACCAGCGTATGCCGTACCGACACGGAAATGATTTCCGCCGGGTCGGCGAGTCCCTCCGTCACCTTGTCGAGCGAATCGGCGAACTCTTCAAACACCGAGCTCACCAGCGCGGCGTAGATGGCTTCCTTCGATTCGAAGTGGTTGTAGAACGAGCCGAAACCGACGTCCGCCGCCTCGGTAATTTCGTTGATGGCCACACCTTCCATGCCGCGATCGGCCATGAGCCGGAGTGCGGCATCCAGCAGCCGTGCGCGTGTTTCCCGCTTGCGCCGTGCACCACGGGGTTCGCGTTCCTCAACGGCGGGTGCCGGAGGCGTGGGCGTCTTTGTTGTGGCGCGCTTCGGGGTTCGGCGAGTCTCGGTGGTGGCCATGGTGGTCTGCAGTCCTTGTTGTGGCTGGAATTATAGATTCGAATGTCGATATTGACAAAATCATCAGTGATGACTTTAATGTCAAAAAAGGCGAGCGAAGCCTGGTAAAGACGTAGACAAAGACACGGAGTAGCGGTGGAGACAAATGCATATGCGCGTGCCAGTTCACGCGTCGGGGATGGCGCACGCCCCCACGGGGCCGGTGAGTTGCCATCTCAAATAGACATCCTTGTTGTGGGGCTTGGCCCCGTTGGCGCCATGGTGGCCAATCTGCTGGCGCGTCATGGCGTGAGCGTGATGGCGATCGACAAGGCGCCCGACATCTACCTAGCCCCGCGTGCCATTGCGCTGGATAACGAAGCCCTGCGCATCCTGCAACAGGCAGGGATCGGCGAGGGCGATTTCGAAACGGTGGCCATTCCGCATGTCCGCATGCATTCGCCCTGGCTCGGCGAGTTCGGTCGGGTCAATACGCTGGGCAGCCTGGATGGCCATCCGAAGCTCGTCACGTTCTATCAACCCGATCTGGAGCGCTGCCTGCGGGCACGCCTGGCAGCGCACGAGGGCGTACATATCGCGCTGGGCACCACGCTGCTCAGCGTCACCAATCTGCCGGATTGCGTGTTGGCCTCACTCGATGTCGGGCAAGGTCAGGTACACCGGGTCCGCGCGCGCTACGTGGTGGGGGCTGACGGCGCAAGTTCGCTCGTGCGCCACCTGATCGGCCAGGAATTCCGCGGTACGACGTACGCGGAGGACTGGCTTATCGTCGATGCGTGTCATGTTCCCAAGCCGATCGACCATGTTGAGTTTCTCTGCGATCACCGGCGTCCCACGCCGCACATGGTCGCGCCAGGCGCGCGCGAACGTTGGGAGTTCATGCTCCAGCCGGGCGAGCGCCGCGAAGACATGGAGTCGGACAGCCGTATCCGCGCGTTGCTGGCACCGTGGACGGACGTTGACAGCATCACGATCGAGCGCAAGGCGGTCTATCGCTTTCATGCCCGAACCGTCGACCGGTTCAGCGTGGGCCGCGTGTTTCTTGTCGGGGACGCCGCGCACATTACGCCGCCGTTTGTCGGCCAAGGGCTGGTCGCGGGGCTGCGAGATGCTGCCAACTTGAGCTGGAAGCTCGCCTGGGTGCTGCAAGGGCGGGCAGATGCGCGGATTCTCGACAGCTACGACGAGGAACGCCGCCCGCATGCGAAAGCCATGATCAATCTCGCGCGGTTCATGGGCAAGCTGGTGATGCCGCGCAGTGCCCCGATCGCGCTGTTGACGCACGGCCTGATGCGCTTGACCCGGCTCGTGCCTGGCCTGCGGTCGCAGTTTGAAGAGCTGCGCATCAAGCCGAAAAACGCGTTCAAGACCGGACTGTTCGTCAAAGGCTGCTCGTCGACCAAGCTGACGCGCGGCGGCGTGATCCCACAGGGCTGGATCAGGAACGCGGAAGGGCGCACGTGCCTGAGCGACGACGTGCTCGGCCACGGCTACACGCTCGTCAGTTTTGGCGGTGACGCCAGCACGGCGCTCCAACCTGCAACGGCAGCCGCGTTTGAGCGTCTGGGCGGTGCGTTCGTCCAGATCGCGCATCGGGGGCAGCGTCTGCATCACGACGTGTCCAGCGTCTGGGAAGACATCAACGGCACGTTTCTTCCCGATGCGGTACCCGTTGGCTGGGCGGCCGTCGTGCGCCCAGATCGCACGGTGGTCCACGACGGGCCGGCCGCCGAGGCAGACCGCCTCGTTCGCGAAAGCCTGGCGCTGCTGGGTAGCGAACCTGAGCCAGTCCCCGCCGCTGCCGCCGCTGTTCAATCCGCTTGAGTGTCCTGCCATGAAACTCACCACAGCACAGCCCGCACGCCATCCGCAGCCGACGACGAAGGCGTTGGCGCTTGCCTACCTGATGTTCGATCGGCCCGATCTTGAACAGGCCGAGCGGTTCCTCAACGACTTTGGTCTCGTGACGGTTCAGCGCGACGAGGCGACATTGCTCTTGCGCGGAACGGGTGCGGCGCCGTTTTGCTATGTCGTGCGCAAGGCGCCAAAGGCCGCGTTTGCCGGCTTCGGTTTGCAGGTCGCTGGCCGTGCAGCGTTGGATGCCTTGGCGAAACTGCCTGGGGCATCGACCGTGGAATCGTCGGGGTGGCCGGGTGGTGGCTATCGCGTGCGTCTTGTCGATCCGTCGGGGTTCCGCGTCGATGCCATTGCTGATCAGGCGCCGACAGCCGAGTTGCCGCACCGCGCACCGTTGCCGCTGAACTCAGCGGATGCCCCCTTGCGCATCAACGAAACCCAACGACCACCCGTGGGTGCGCCGGAGGTGATTCGCCTCGGGCATGTCGTGTTGGAGCTTGCCGATTTTCAGGCGACGTGTGCCTGGTACACGCAGCACTTCGGGTTCATTCCAAGCGATGTCCAGGTGCTGCCGGATGGCTCGCCTGCGGTTGCCTTCATGCGGCTGGATTTGGGCGACACGCCGGCCGATCACCACACGCTCGCGCTCGCTCAGGGTTTTGTGTCGAAGTACAGCCACAGCGCCTTCGAGCTGATCGATGCCGATGCCGTCGGCATGGGGCATCGCATGCTGCGCGAGCAGGGGTGGAAGCACGCCTGGGGGCTGGGCCGGCACATCCTCGGCAGCCAGATCTTCGACTACTGGCAAGACCCGTGGGGCGACAAGCACGAGCACTACTGCGACGGCGACCTGTTCACCGTCGATCAACCCACCGGCGTCCACCCGGTCAGCCGCGAGGCCATGTCGCAGTGGGGCCAGTCGATGCCCCCCACGTTCACCAAGCCGAAGCTGACACCGGCCGCCATTGCGGCGCTTATTCGCAACCTACGCCGCAGCCCCGACCTGACGTTTCGCAAGCTGGTAACGCTCGCTCGGATCTTTGCCTGAGGCAGCGCAAGCGCCGTCTGCCGTCATTTACCCAACGCATCTTTTGCCATGTCGATCAATATCGTTCGCTTTGAATATCAGGGTCAGCTCCAGTGGGGCGTGATCCGCGACACACGTATCACGCCCGTGCCAGGCACCTATGCCACGACGGGCGACTTCGTCCGTAATACAACGCTGGCCCAGCTTGCCGCGCTGGACGGTGAAACGCTCGCGGTGTCCGCCGTGAAGCTGCTGTCTCCGGTCACACGTAATCAGCAGTTCATCTGCCAGGGGGCCAACTATCGGCAGCACATGATCGAGTCCGGCATGGACCCGGACGTGAAGACCTACAACATGATCTTCACCAAGGCATCGAGCTGCATCGTCCCGGCCGACAGCGACGTGATCAAACCGAAGCGCGTGCAGTTTCTCGATTACGAGATCGAGCTTGGGTTGGTGATGCGCAAGGCGATTCAAGGGCCAGTCAACGTCACGGAAGACAACCTGCACGAATACGTGGCGGGCGCCGTGATCGTGAACGACTATTCCGCGCGCGACGTCCAGATCCCGCAGATGCAGTTCTACAAGGGCAAGTCGTTCCGCACGTTCGGGCCGGTGGGCCCGTGGCTCACGCTGTTGGAGCCGCGCGATTTTTCGGTGCTCAGAAGCCTGCAACTCAAGCTGACCGTCAACGACAAGCTCCGGCAGAACGACACGACGGCCAACCTCGTCTACGGCCCGGCCGAGACGCTGAGCGAGCTGTCTCGCGTGCACGACCTTGAGCCGGGCGATTTGCTGGCTACGGGCACGCCCGCTGGCTGTGCGTTGTCGATCCCTTCACCCACCAAGCAGAAGATGGCCGCGATGCTGCCCGAGAAGGCGAAGTGGGAGATGTTCCTGAAAGTGCAGGCTGCACGCCCTCAATACCTGAAGCCGGGCGATGTGGTGGAGGCACGGATCCACTCGTCCGACGGGCGGATCGATCTGGGCACGCAGCGCAATCGCATCGTTGCCGAGGAGTAAGCGCCATGTCTGGTTTTTCCAGCCTGCAGGATGTGGAAGCCGCAGAGGCGCACGGTCTTCCGCCCGATCTTCCGCAGAGCACATACGAGATGATTCGCCGTGGCGCCAGCCTGAACCCGAAGGCGCCGGCATTGACCTTCTTTTTGAGCGTCAATGACCACCGCACCCCGCAGACGTGGAGCTACGCGGAGCTTCTTGCGCGCATCACGCAGACGGCCAATTTCTTCGACAGCATTGGGGTCAAGAAAGACAGCGTGATTGCGTTTGTGCTGCCCAACCTCCCGGAAACGCATTTCGTGATCTGGGGTGGGCAGGCGGCGGGCATCGTCGCGGCGTTCAATCCGTTGCTCGAAGGGCCCGCGCTTGCCGAGTTGCTCAATGCCGCGGGGGCATCGGTGTTGGTCACGCTGGCACCGTTTCCGGGCACCGATACCTGGGCCAAGCTGCAGCCGCATTTGCCGGCCATCAAGAGCCTGCAGCACTTGGTGCTGGTGAATCTGGCTGACCGCGTGCATGGCGCGATGCAGTGTGCGGCGCAAGTGCAAAAGAACGAAGTGCTGCGGCTGCTCGGTCCGCAGGGCGTGCATGGCGCAGTCCCGATGTCTGTGCGCATCCACGATTTCAACAGCGCGGTGCAGGCACAAAATGCGGACGGTTTGAACAGCCGGCGGCGCATTGCTGCGCAAGATGCGTCTTCGTACTTCTGTACGGGCGGCACCACCGGCTTGCCGAAGATCGCGATGCGCACCCACGGCAATGAAGTGGCTAACGCGTGGAGCACGGCGCAGGTGCTGGGCGACGGCATCGGCCCCGGCAAGGTGGTGTTTTGCGGCTTGCCGTTGTTCCACGTCAATGGTGTGTTGGTGACGGGGTTGCTGCCGTTCTCCAAAGGCGCGCATGTCGTGCTTGGCACGCCGCAGGGCTATCGCGGTGACGGCGTGATCCAGCGCTTCTGGGAGATCGTCGAGCATCATCGCGTGAACTTCTTCAGCGGCGTGCCGACGCTCTACGCCTCCCTGCTTCAGGTGCCCGTTGGCGGGCGGGATGTGGGCTCGCTCGAATACGGTCTATGCGGCGCCGCGCCGATGCCCATCGAAGTGTTCCGCCGCTTTCAGGAGCAGACAGGTATCAAGATCCTCGAGGGCTATGGGCTCACCGAGGCGACGTGCGTGAGCAGCGTCAACCCGCCAATGGGCGAGCGCCGTCTTGGCTCCATCGGCCTGCGCGTTCCCACGCAGCAGATGAAGGCCGTCGTGTTGGGCGAGGGCGGCGAGTACCTGCGGGATTGCGTTGCAGAGGAAGTCGGCGTGCTCGTGGTGTCAGGGCCGAATGTCTTTGCGGGCTACCGCCAGGCAGAGCAGAACGAGGGGCTCTGGGTCGATACGGGCGATGGCCAGCGGTGGCTCAATACCGGTGATCTGGCTCGGCAGGACGAACAAGGCTACTTCTGGCTTACAGGCCGCAAGAAGGAGCTGATCATCCGGGGCGGCCACAACATCGATCCGCTCACCATCGAAGCGCCGCTGCATCGTCACCCGGCAGTGCAGATTGCTGCTGCCGTCGGGCGTCCGGACGTGCATGCGGGCGAGCTGCCGGTCGCGTACGTGCAACTGCGTGCCGGAGCGTCCGCCACGGAAGCCGATTTGCTGGCCTTCCTGAAGGCGGAGATTGCCGAACGCGCGGCGCTGCCGAAGCAGGTCAACATCATCGAAACGATGCCCCTGACTGCGGTGGGCAAGATCTTCAAGCCCGCACTCAAGCACCGTGAAACGCGTGAAGCCCTGTCTGCGGCACTCAGCGATGCAGGTATCGCGTTTGATGCGCTGGAGGTTGCCGATGACAAGAGCAGAGGCCTCGTCGCGTCGGTCAAGCTCGACGCGTCCGCATCGATTGCCGCCGCGCGTGAAGTGCTTGGCCGCTTTCCATTTCCCTTTTCCGTCAATTGAAACGCGGGTGAGTCGAGCGTTCTGACGCCCCCGATCGAAGGAGGAATTCCTCGCCTGCCCACCACCGCGTGAGCGGGCGAAGTGCCCCGCGCCGCATCACGGCGCATTCCTGCAGTTGCAGTTCCTACATTAGAAAAATCGGAGACAACATGAAGACCACACGCGCGGCAATGCTCTTGTCGATCGCGGCGACCTCGCTCGCCCATGCGCAGTCAGCAGGGCAGTGGGTCGTCAACGCAGGCTGGATGCATCTCGCCCCTCAAGATTCCAGCCAACCGCTGACGGTGAATGCACTCGGGCAATCCACCGTGGTGCCCGGCAGCGGATCAACGCTGGCCAACGCCAATACCTTTGCGCTCACCACACGGTATTTCGTCACTGACCATGTGGCCCTCGAAACCGTGCTCGGCGTTCCACCCAAGCTGCACCTGAGCGGGACCGGATCGCTGGCCTCCGTCGGGGAGATGGGCACCGCGCGGGCATGGAGTCCGGCTGCGCAAGTGCAGTACCACTTTGGCGAGCCGACCGCGCGAGTCAGACCGTATCTCGGCGCCGGGCTGGCCTATGTCTGGTATCGCGATATTGAGTTGAGCCGGCCGCTGGCAACCGGGCAGATTCTTGCCTCGCCAACCACCGGCTCCATGTTGGTCGGCCCGACCACGGCATCGCTCAGCAAGTCATGGGCGCCGATTGTCAATGCAGGCCTGACGTACAACATTGACGCCCATTGGTCGATTGGTGTGTCGGTGTCGTACATGTGGCTATCCACCACGGCGACGCTGACGACGCAGGCCCCGGTTGGCACCGTGACAACGACATCGAAGGTGCGGATCAACCCGTTGGCGAGCTTTCTGTCAGTGGGCTATCAGTTCTAGCTAGGGCGTTCGATCGTTCCGCATACTGGCCTGTCCAGTGGCTTTGGACGTTGCGCAGCGTTACCTCGACAGGGCCAGAGAATGGATGCTTTGCGTCTGCAGTGGTGGCGTGTAAGGTATGGATTCGTCTCGGATACGGTGGCCACCAGGATGCTTTTTGAGGCACTTGAAGACGTTTCCGGATGTGCTGCCTCACTGCGTTTCAAGGTTGTCTCCGGTTTGCGGGCAGAGCTGCCGGGGGGCTTGCAACATCGGCCCCTTTGGCGCGTCGGTCGTCCTGCGGGCGGCGTAAGGTAAACACTTCCCTACGTGTAGGGGGCAGCACTCTTTGCGAATCTGCGGTGATATGTGGTTCTCTGGTGATGGCGTGACTCGCGTTGAATCTCAACAACTGACAACGGTGTCCTAGAAGTGCGCGTTGCCAGCGGAACAGCGAGGTCGCCCCCAGCCTCGTGAGATCGAAGCGTGCTCCCTGCCGCGGTGAACTCGACCGGTGGAGCCCAACGCGCCAGCAAAACGTCTCGCGCGAGCGGAACCGAGAACAACCATATGGATGGCGCCTTCCACCCATGACACGCGATCTGCGCGCCATACACGCTAACTCCCGCCGCGAGATGCTCAAGGTTGTCATTGCGACGTCGCTGGTCACGTGTCTTGAGCTGTTCGACTTCACGGTGTTCAGCTACTTCGCGGTGATGATCGGAGACCAGTTCTTTCCGGCCACGGATCCGATGACGTCGCTGTTGCTGGCAGTCGGCACGTTTGGTGTGGGCTTCTTCATGCGGCCGTTGGGCGCCATGGTGATCGGCGCTTACGCCGACCGGGTCGGCCGCCGAGCCGCCATGACGATCACCATCTGGCTGACCGCAGCCGGCACGGCCGCGATTGCCCTATGTCCGCCATTTGCCGTTATTAGCTTGGCGGCGCCGGTCATCATCATCGTCGGTCGTTTGCTGCAAGGCTTCGCTGCCGGCGGCGAGGTGGGGGCGGCAGTGACTTTCGCGATGGAAGCCGCGCCACCCCCGCAACGCGGAATACTGGTCAGTTCGCAATATGCCAGTCAGGCGGCGGCCGCATTGCTGGGGGCAGTGTTCGGCATGCTGCTGACCAGCACACTGTCGCCGGCAAGCCTGACGCAGTGGGGTTGGCGCATCCCTTTCCTGGTCGGGCTGTCGATCGTGCCGGCGGGCCTATACATGCGTCGTCGGCTGGTCGATGGCCCGGTGCGTGGCGCCTCCGATCGCAGCACGTCCATCCCGTTCGTCGAACTGTGCCGGGAGCACGGCGGCACGCTGGTGCTGGCCACATTGGGGAAAATCTGGAGCACGGTGCCGGTCTACGCGGTCATTACGTATATGCCCAGCTACGTGACGCGGGTGTTGCACATGCCGCCCATCATCGGGTTCATGTCGTCGACGTTATCGACGTTGCTGCTGGTGGTGGTGTCGCCGCTGTCTGGCCTGCTGGCAGACCGGTTGCCGCGCCGCAAGCCCATGGTGCTCATGACAGCGGGCACGACGGCGGTTCTGGTGTACCCCGTCTTCGCGATGATGACGCGTACACAGAGCCCGCTTGCCGTCGTGCTCGGGTCCGCGGTGATCAGCGTCTTGCTGGCGCTTGGCACCAGTATCGGCGCGTTGCTTGTTCTTGAAGCGTTTCCGGCGCGGGTACGTGCCAGCGGCTTTGCAATTTCGCATGCCCTGGGTATTACGCTGTTTGGCGGCACCGCGCAATTCATCATCACCGGGCTGATCAAGTGGACGGGCGACCCGGTATCCGCTGCCTGGTACGTGGCACCCGCATGCCTGGTGAGCTTCGTTGCCGTGCTCGCGTTCAAGGAGCACCGCACAGTCGCCTGAAACCACTGGCCTGAACCCGCTGCCTATGCGCCGATTGCAATCGGCTCGTTGCGCAAAGCCTTTGGCCGCGCGCCAGACGTTTTGCTGGACAGCGCCCGAAAGTCTTGCGGTGCCATGTCGTATGCACGGCGGAACGCCCGCGTGAAATCGGAAGAACTCTTGAAGCCCAGCCCGAACGCAATGTCTGTCACGGTCTGGTTGGGGTGCCGAACCAGTTCGTCTGCCGCCGCGCGCAGACGCAGGTGGCGGATGTAGGCGCCCAGTCCGCCCTCGTGCTGAAACAGGCGATACAACGTCTGGCGAGGCAGTTGTAGCGCCTGCAGCACGCTCTCTGGCGAAAGGTCTTCCTGACGCAGATGGGCTTGAATGTAGCGCCGCACGCGGCCGAACATGGCAGCCCGCGCCGCTGCGCGCGCGTTGCCGCTCAGCTGGGCTTGCTTGCCGAACGCAGAGACCATGAGTTGCGTGCTCGCGCGAATGGCGCTGCCCGCCGCGTGTGCACTCATCTCTGCAATGTCCTGGCCGAGCGCGGTCACCTGTTCGACGATCAACTGCGTGAGCGGTGTCGTGTTCGCGATCAAGCGACCGTGGATGGCTTCGGGGTCGGGGAAGGTCTCTCCGACCAGTGCGCCCGGCACAAAGATGGTGGCGACCCGGCAAGCGCTGCGCTGCATGCGCACAGGCTGGCCCATGTGCAGTGCGAGGATGCTGCCGGCAGCCGGCGTGTTGTTGCGTGACGAAGACGAACGCACGGCGACATCCGTGACACCACCCTCCAGAAACACGTGGAAGGCGTAGTCGCGGATCGGGTCGGTCGAGATGCGCGCGAGCGAACGGTCCAGCGCCATGGCATCGGCCCGGCAGTCGGTGAACATCAGATCGTCGACCTTGTAGCGATCAATGGCAGCGTGAAACGGCCTCTCCAGATCGGCGCGCGACGGCAGGACATCGATGATGTGGCCGACCCGCTCTCGCCACGCCAGCAGTGGCTGCTGATGCGTTTGCGTTCGCACGTCGAAGTGGCTGTGAACGATGGAAGGTTCACCCGGCGAGCGAACGCCAGCTGTGAACGTGCACTGTTCCATGCAAGAGAATTCCGCCCCGTGAGTATTCTGTGGTGCTGCTTTTATATACGGCTTCTTATAGCCGGGACTGTATCGAAGAAACCGCGTGAAGCGCGGCGCCCCCCACCACAGGGTGAGGCACGGGACCAACACTTCGCAGCACCTAACGGCGTTGCTTCAGCGCTGCCTCGATCAGCCCGGTGACCTGTTCCAGAGCACGATCGCGCGGTAAGCCGTGGTAGTGCCCCGCAATGGTGCGTGCCGCGTCACGGTATCTTGGATTGCCCAACAGGTCGTGGAGCACCGCGCGGAATCCGCTCTCCACATACGCCGGCAGGATGCCGAGGCCCGCGCCCATGGCGGCTACCCGCTCGGTGACCATGAGTTGCTCGATATGCTGCGGCAGCAGCAGCATCGGCACGCCGGCCAGCAAGCAGTTCAACGCCGTGCCGTGGCCCGCATGGGTGATGGCCAGGGTGCAGCCGGGCAGCAAGGGGCGCAGCCGTACGGGCTGCCGATAGAGCCGCAGGCCGCGGTGGCGGTTTGCCGTCTCCTCACTGAGGTCGGGGATGACCGCAATCACTTCGGCGCCGGAGGCTTCTAGCGTTGTCAGCACGGCATCCAGCCAGGGCTGCGCTTGCAGATACACGAAGACGTGCGGCTTATCGGGTTGCTGCCATGGCACGATTTGACCGGTGTCAGGCTCGGGCACCGGGCCCAGAAAGAGGGTGCCGGGCGGCCGCAACGGCGCGTAGTGGTCCAGCTCCGGCAGCGTCAATAGCCGGGTGTGATCGGCGGCGAGTAACGTCGTGAGCGGTTGCGATGAATCGAACAACGCCTGGATGTTGCGCTCGACCGCGGCCTGCGTTTGCGCGCGTGCCTCGGCGTCGTGTGCTTCCCACGGGCGAAAGCACGGTGCCGGAGAGAGCGTGGGCGGGATGGTAAAGCCGGTGCCGACCTGGACCGTGCCGACGCCCGCGCGCTTGGCGGCCAAGAGCGCAAGCGGTGCGTGGTCGATCACGACGAGATCCGGTTGGAGCGCGGCATACAGATGCTGCCAAGCTTGCACCATGCCCCCCAGCAGATCGGGCTGCGTGGCGCCATAGGTGGCGAGGATGTCGGCGTAGGTCGCAATCTCGCGGCCCAGCGCTGTGACGTTTGTCGGCGTTGGGCAGGCAACCCAGCGGATGCCGTGAGGTGCCAGATAGCGCTGGGCCGAGGCCATCGATCTCAACCCGAACACCACCTCGTGGCCACGCGCTTGCAGTGCCAGGGCAATCGGCAGCAGGCGCCACAGATGCCCGTGGTTCTCACCTAGCTCCCACGCAAAAACGATTCGGCTCATGCACGGTCCTGGTGCGCGGTGTGGTCAGCCCGATGGCGCGTGCGAAGCATTCCTGGGTGCAGCGTGTGGTGTTGAGGTAGCGCACGGATCTTATAGAAATTTCCTCTTCGCGCGGAACTTTCCAAAAACTGAGACGCACGGTCAAGACGGCCCCAAAAAACATCGTCACTATCGGGCCCGACACACATGTGTCAGCAGTCCGGGGGGAGTCGGTAGCGGCTCAGGGCTGTCGGTCAAACGCTCGCTTGCGGCATTCGGTGCCGCATCAAAACAGAGCCAGCCGGCAGGTTTGCCTGATCCAAGAACGTAGCTTGCAGAGGCGCGCAGAACATAACAGCGCCATTTGCCGGGAACGTACCGGATTGCGAAACGGGGAAGTCGTTCGACGCAAGCAAACCGCGCGGTGTTGAGGCTCGGGGGAAGCCGACAGGCAGACCTTGAGCCTCAACACGTGTGCCGGGGCGCCGCTCGGAATGGCCCTTCAACCGCCTATCTCAGGTACAAAAACAATGGCTCAACGCAATCAGCTTCCTAAACAGAGCACCTTGACGCTGGCAATCGCGGCAGCGCTGTCCAGCATGGTCCCGGCCATCGCTGGGGCCGATACGACTGTCAGCACCGCGCTCACCACCCAGCAGTTCTGGAGCAATGGCAACTACACGGTGACCAGCACTGGAACCATCGCCACTTCCAACACGGCGCTGATGACCCAGGGCACCGTCGGCACGCTCTCCAACAGCGGCACGATCACCGGGCGCTATTTCGGGATCGGCTCTTACGGCGGCTCAATCGATACGCTGAACAACGCGGCCGGCGGCATCATCGGTGCTATTGGCCACGCGGGGCCCAACGGTGCGAATGGCATCCTGATGCCGGGGCTGTTTCCAGTGGTCCTCCCCGCCATGGCAGGGGGTGCGGGCGACAGAGTGTTTGGCATGGAGGCAAGCAGCATCACGACGCTGAACAACAATGGCGCGATCACTGGCATTGGTGGCAACGGCGGTAACGGCGGCGCGGGTTTCGGGGGCATGTCGGGAGGCGCTGGCGGCGCGGGCGGCAACGGCGTTGGCCTGCTCAACCCCGCGTTGATCACCGCGCTGAACAACGGCGGCACCATCCTTGGCCAGGGTGGCAACGGTGGCGCTGGCGGCGCCGGCAGCGTGGCCGGAACCCAGGGTCAAGGCGGCAACGGCATCGGCATTCAGAACCAAGGGACCATCGTCTCGCTCAGCAACACCGGCACCATCAGCGGATTCGGTGGCAGCGGCTCGGGCAGCATTGTGGGCTTTGGTATCACCAACAGCGGCGCGATCACCACGCTGAATAACGCTGCGAGCGGCACCATCCAAGGTAGCGTCGCAGGTATCAACAACCTAGGCGGGATCCAGACGCTGAGCAACAGCGGCACCATCCTTGGCCTGCCCTCGGGCACCGGTCCGCAGAATGCCGGCGTTTTCAATGGCAGCTCGATCGGCACGCTCACCAATAGCGGCAGCATCAGTGGCGGCGGCGTCGGTATCACCAACCAGGGAACGATCAACTCGCTGACCAACAGCGGTGTGATCAGCGGCCGCGTTCCAGGTCTCTACAACACCAGCACGATCGGCACGCTCGTCAACCGCGGAACGATCAGCGGCGGCACCGTGGGCACGATGCCCTTTGTGGCCGGCATTCTCAACCTCGGAACGATCGGCGCGCTGGATAACAGCGGCACCATCACCGGCGCTGGCAGTGCCATCAACAGCACCGGGTCGATCGGCCCGATCACCAATTCAGGTGTGATCGCCGGCAACATTACGAACGGGGCCACTCAAGCCCTGACCATCAATGGCGGAACGGGCACGACGTTCGGTGCGTTGACCGGCTTTGGCGGAACGATCGGCACCATTGTCAGCCCCAACGCGGGCGTCGTATTCGGCGCGGGCAACCTGGTGCTGAACGACAACATTGGTGTCGCGGTGCCCCCCCTTAACCTGGCCAGCGTTCGCATTGCCTCTGCTGCCCCGTCCCCCACCGGCGCGGTGGCAGTGAGCAACACGGGCGCAGTCCTGCAAGTCAACAACGCGATCAACATCTTCGGCACTTACAACCAGAGTGCCGCCGGTACGCTGCAGATTGGCGTGAACACCGGTGCGGTGACCAACGGCTCGCTCACCGGCGACAGCGGCTACGGCCGACTGGTGGTGTCGGGTGCAGTGAACCTTGCTGCGGGCTCGGCCGTTTCGTTTGCGCAGGTCAACCCGTATCCGTTTGCGGCAGGCCAGCGTTATGTGATCGTCGATGCGTCGAGCACCGGCACCAACTACAACGAAGGCACGCTGCGGTATGGGATTCGCGGCTACAACAGCGTCCTGACCGGCGCCAACGTTACGGCCAACGGCCGCAGCGATCTGGTGGTGACCGTGGTCAGCGCAGATCTCATCCCGACCACGAGCCCCACGCCGGCACCCACCCCGGCACCGGCTCCCGCGCCTGCACCGGTCCCCAACCCGGCGACCGTACCGAACGCTCAAGCGGCGCTCACGGGTCTGTCGCAGTACACGGGCATCAGCGATCCGGGCCTGCTGAACCTGTACAACGCCTCGATGGCGCTGAACCTAGGCGGCAGCGACGCCGCCAACCACGCCGGCAAGCAGCTGAACCCGGTGTCGCAGGGGTCAACGGCTCAGGCAGCGCTGGCACCGACGCTGGATGTGCTCAACATCATCTCCACGCATGCCGACAATGTGCGCCTTGCCCAGGCCGGTGGCCTGAGCGGTGTCTCGACCGGTGAAGCCGGTCCGGCATGGGGCGTGTGGGGCCAGGCATTTGGCGGCCACGCACATCAGGGCCAGCGCGATCAGGTGGACGGCTACAGCGCCAACTTCGGCGGCCTGCTGTTCGGCGTCGATCACGCGGTCAGCGATGCATGGCGCGCAGGCGGTGTGTTCAGCTACAGCAACGCCAAGATCAGCAACACGGGCGACACCGACGGCAACTCGACGCGGGTGAACTCGTTCGGCCTGATGGGCTACGCCAGCTACACGGGCAGCCCGTGGTACGCAAACCTGTCGGCAGGTGCCGTGCAGCAGCACTACGACACCACCCGCGCTGTCAACTTTGCCGGCTTCTCGGGCAATGCCGACGGTAGCTTCAGCGGCACGCAGTACGTGGCCCGCGCCGAAGCCGGCTACCCGTTCGCCACGGCCGTGGCCACGGTCACGCCGCTGGCAAGCCTGACGTATGGCTACCTGCACCAGAACGGCTATACCGAGTCGGGCGGCAATGGTGCAGCGCTGTCGGTGGGCGCGTCGCACACGACGTCGGTCACCAGCGACCTTGGCGTGAAGTTCTCGCGCGAGCTCGCAACCTCGTACGGCACGCTCGTGCCGGAACTGCAGGTGGCATGGCGCCATGAGTACAACAACACGCGCACGCAAACGCAGGCCAGCTTTGCGGCAGACCCGACGGGCCAGACCAGCTTCACGTCGTTGGGTGCCAGCCCGGTGACGGATTTGGCGGTGCTCTCTGCCGGTGTCAAGTTGCTGCGTGCGAACAACCTGAGCATCAGCGCGCGCTACTCGCTGCAAGTGGGTAGCGGATACGTGTCACATGCCGGCAGCCTGCAACTGCGTCAGCTGTTCTAACGTTCTAGCAACTTGAAGTGATGGACCGATGAGCGCGCCTCCCGAAAGAGAGAGCGCGCTTATTGCTTGATAGGGGGGTAGAGGCGCCGCCCAAAGTTTGTCGCGATGGATGCACCTAGCTTCCGGGGGAAACGCCCGTCCATCCACTCCACATGCCTCAAAGAACTCAGCGTCCGTTCGATGACCGCTTTCACTCTTGCGGGAACGGGCACAACGGCCCGTCAGGCGGGCGGCATCCTGCAGAGGCGAAGCGTCTCAACATTGGTCATATCTGATACAATTGTCAGTATTGACGATATGAATTGTTTGCGTAAAGAGCAATCCCTCTCAGCCCGCGTAGCTGCAGGGGGACTTTGTTGTCGCGACAGTGAAAACGCACCTCTGAGGCGTGGCGGACGCGGACTTCGTGAAGCCAACTTTGCCGGACATCCTGAATGAGCATACTTGGTCGCTGCATTGCAATTTTCATTGCTACTTTTGCTTGTGCAATTGCCGGTGTCTATGTGCACAAGTTGTTCCACAATGACCTCAATCTATCGGCAGATATCATCAGATCCGTCTCCGGTTTGATCGGCACGCTCTTTGCCATCGTTCTAGGTTTGCTTGTCTCTTCCTCTTACACCACATTCAACAGTCATCAGGCCGATTTTAATTCGCTGATCAACGCAGTCGCTAATATCGATCTCCTGCTGAAGCAATTCCCTGACGTGTCTGATAGACCAAGACTGATGCTGCGGCGGATGGTCGTTCGCTTGCTGCGACGATATTGGCCCGTCCAGGGTAAGAAACAGGGTAGCGAGGTCAGTTACGGCCAACTTTCCGAAGATGTCGAGACAGTGCTGGAAATCAACAAGATCTCCGAGGGGATTGAGAAAATCACTCGCGACGATCTTAACGCTATCCGCCAATTCTCCAGCAACTTTATTGCCATTCAGTCGAATATCGTCAGGAGTCTTTCAAGCCAGGTGCCGGCACTACTTCTTGTCATTGTGTTTGGCTGGGCCTGTCTTTTGTTCTTCCTTTACGGAAGTCTTAGCGGCGGCAATATCATTGGAATATTCTTTCTGCTATTGGGCGCCGTCGCCATCGCGAGCGCCAATTTTCTGATACTGGAATTGACCCATCCGTATCAAGGCCTCTTCAAGGTGTCCAGCGCCCCATTCGACTTGCTGCTGGAGTCCATGATCCAAGAAGAAGATCGGTCGGGCTAACCGAGCAGAGGTTTGTTCGGAATCTGTGGGGCAGCGCTCATGGATGTCCGTTCGCGGCCAGAAGCGGAGGCTTGACACTGCGCCATGGACCTACGCTATGGACGTCGCCCCGACGCCGTTCTCCGGGCCCGGTTTCGGGCTCTAAGCGCCCGGAGGGAATGTGATCTTCTGGCCTCATCTCAGGGCTAACCCGGTCTGACGTGGCATTTCTCCGTGTTTCCCCTTGTTTACAGGGGGGCTTGAGGTGCTTATCGTTCCGGGCATGGTATCGATTCCACAAAAACGCATCACGATTCGGGACATTGCCGCCTTGGCGGGGGTGTCGACATCGACTGTGTCGCGCGTGCTCAACAACTCCGGCTATGTGAAGGTCGAGGTGCGGGAGCGAATCGAAGCGGTCATTTCGGAAACACATTACACGCCGTCGGAACTGGCAAAGCAGTTGAAGTCGCATCGGTCGGGGCTCATCGGGGTCATCATCCCGAAGATCAACTCGTATACGACAAGCGAGATCGTGGCGGGCATTTCATCGACGCTGGAGCCGCTGGGTTACCAGATGCTGCTGGCGAACACCGCGAATTCGGTTGCCGAAGAGGAGGCCGCCTACGATTTGTTTCGCAGGCAGCGGGTCGCGGGCGTGTTGCACTCGGCAACGACCGTGAACGACAACCTCATTAGCGCGATCCGGGAAGCGGGTCTGCCGGTGGTCATGATTGGTCAGGACGCCAGCCATCTGGGTGTGACGAGCGTGATCCAGAACGAGCGCGCCGCGGCGCGCCAATTGACCGAGCATCTACTCAGCCGCGGACACTCGCGGATCGGCTTGGTGACGGTCGGCGAAGAGGACATCCAGGTCGGCGGAGAAAGAACGGCTGGCTACGTTGAAGCGTTGCAGGCGCGTGGTTTGGCGGTCGATCCGGCGCTGATCGTGCGCGCGAGTTTCCGGGCTGGCGCGGGCGAGGAGGCCGCTGAACAGCTGCTACGCGCCACGGGCAGCGCACGGTGTACGGCGATCCTGGCGGTGACCGATCGCTTGGCGGTTGGGGTGATGGCGTGCCTGCATGACCACGGCATTCGCGTGCCCGACGAAATGGCGGTGGCCGGCATGGGAGACAGCGACATGGCCTGGATGGTGCGGCCGGCATTGTTGACCGTGCACTATGACTACGCCGAGACAGGAGCGGAGGCCGCTCGCCTGATGTTGGCCATTCGGGAGTCTAAGGATGGCGCCACCTCGCGCACAGTGATGCCTTATCGGCTGGCGCTGCGTCGCAGTACCTGACACCGAGTACGGACGCGGCCGTCGCAACGGATTGATGTAGCAAGTGAAGCACAAGTAATCGTCAAAGATTTCAATGTGGTATCGATACCATATCCAAAAGAATTGAGGAGAACATGACGGAAAGTGACACCGCGAAAGCGCTGCTGCCCCTCGTTGGCGGCCCCAAAAACATCGCTCGGCTGGCCCATTGCGCGACCCGCCTGCGGCTCGTCGTACACGATGAGTCGAAAGTCGATCATGCCGCGATTGGCGCGCTCGATCTCGTCAAGGGGTCGTTCAGTGGCGCGGGGCAGGTGCAGATCATCATCGGCCCGGGGATCGTCAACCACGTCCACGACGCGATGGAGGCGCAGCTCGGCGATTCCGGCAATTCGGCCGCCGGCTCGCTGGACGAAGTGAAGGAAGAGGTGGTCTCGCGGCAGAACGCGGCACAGAGGCTGGCGCGCACGCTGTCGAACATCTTCGTGCCGATCATTCCTGTGATCGTGGCATCCGGCCTGCTGATGGGGCTGCTGGGCATGCTCAAGAGCCTGGGCTGGACGAGCGGCAATAGCGCCGTGTTCCAGATCCTGGATGTGTTCTCCAGCACCGCGTTCGTGTTCCTGCCGATCCTGATTGCGTTTTCGGCGGCCCGCGATTTCAAGGTCTCGCCATTTCTGGCAGCAGCGCTGGCCGGAATCATGATCCACCCCGCGTTGCAGAACGCATGGACGCTCGGCGGCGGTGTTCACGAATACTGGAACCTGTTCGGCCTGCAGGTCGCGAAGGTCGGTTATCAAGGCACCGTGCTGCCGATTCTGCTTGCCGTTTGGATGATGTCTTGGATCGAGCGCGGCGTGAAGCGCTTCATGCCGAATGCGGTCGATCTGATCTTCACCCCGTTCTTGACGCTGCTGATCTCGGGCGCGATCGCGCTGGCCGTGGTGGGCCCCATCGGGCGCGCGCTCGGCGATGGGTTGTCGTTCGGCCTGCAAGCGATTTACCACACGGGTGGCGAGCTGGCCGGCCTGGTGTTCGGCGGCCTCTATTCGCTGATCGTCGTCACGGGCATCCATCACAGCTTCCACGCCATTGAAGCGGGGCTGCTTGCCAATCCCGCTATCGGCGTCAACTTTCTGCTGCCGATCTGGTCGATGGCAAACATTGCGCAGGGCGGCTCGGCGCTGGCCGTGTTCTTCATGTCGCGTGACGAGAAGACCCGGCAGATCGCGCTGCCGGCGGCATTGTCCTGCCTGATGGGCATTACTGAAGCGGCGTTGTTTGGTGTGAACCTGCGCTTCTTCTGGCCGTTCGTCTCTGCGGCGGTTGGCGGTGCCGTGGCGGGCGGCTGGGTGGTGGCCACGCATGTCGGCATGACGGGCATCGGCCTGACCGGTTTGCCGGGGCTGGCCATCGTGCGGCCTGACAGCCTGCTCAACTATCTGATTGGCGGTGTGATTGCGTTCTCGGTCGCGTTTGCTGGCACCTGGTTGCGCTATCTGAAGGTCAAGACGCCGTATGGGGAGGCCACGGGTGTCTGACCTGAGCGCGCTGGACGTGATTGTCGATTCGTGGCGGCAAACGTTTCATCTGTGCCCCCCACATGGCCTGATCAACGACCCCAATGGGCTGATCTTCTGGCAGGGGGCCTACCACGTCTTCTACCAATGGAACCCGAGCGGCTGCGATCACCAGAACAAGCATTGGGCGCATGTGCGCAGCACGGACCTGCTGCACTGGGAGTGGCTTCCCTTCGCCCTGGCGCCCGATCGGCCCTACGACGCGCAGGGCTGCTATTCGGGCTGCGCGATGGACGTCGATGGCCAACTGTTTCTGATGTACACGGGCAACGTGCGTGATGCGGTGGGTGGCCGTTCGAGTTACCAGTGCCTTGCACGTTCGCGCGATGGCGTGCGTTTTGAGAAGCTTGGCCCGGTCATTGATGGCGCGCCCGAGGGCTACACCGGTCATTTCCGTGATCCGAAGGTCTGGCGGGAAGGACAGGCGTGGTACGCCGTCATTGGGGCGCAGCGCGACGATCTGGCTGGAACGGTGGTGCTTGCGAAAAGCCCGGACCTGGTTGCGTGGCAACTGATTGGCGAGCTGATCGAGCCGGCGCCGTTTTCCTACATGGTCGAATGTCCCGACCTGTTCAGGCTGGATGAGCACGCGGTGCTGATTTGCTGCCAGCAAACGGCAGAGGTCCGTGCCGATGGCATCCGCCGCGCAGACACCGCCGGCTATCTGGTGGGCGAGGTCAACTTGGTGGCTGCCCGCCTCGCGCATACGGGCTTCCGTCCGCTCGATCGTGGCTTCGATTTCTACGCACCACAGACGCTGCTCGACGCTAGCGGCCGCCGGCTGCTGATTGGTTGGATGGGGCTGCCGACGCAGCCGGAGACCCCCACCGTTGCATCCGGCTGGACGCATTGTTTGACGATGCCGCGCGAGTTGGCCCTGGAAGACGGCCGTCTGCTGCAACGGCCATTGCGCGAACTCGCGCGCTTGCGCGGCGAGGTGATCCGGATGCCCGATACCGCGCTGCAAGCGGGGGCAGCTGTTTCGTTGCCGCAGGTGCCCGGTGGGGCGTGGGAGCTGGACGTCTTGATCGATGCGCCCGCTGGCGCCGATTGCGCCGATTGGGTGCTGCACCTGTTCGACAGCCGCGAGCAGTCGCTGCGCTTGGTCTGCGAAGGCAGCCACGGCCGGCTTGCGCTGATCCGCAACTGTCCGGCAGCCGGGCAGTTCGATGAGCGCAAGGATTGCGAAATCGACACCGCCGTCACGCGCGTGCAGGTGTTCGTCGACCGCAGCTCGGTTGAGATCTTTGTCAATGACGGCGCGGAGGTCTTCACCACGCGCTGCTACCCCGCATCCGAGCCGATGCCGCCGCGCTGGGTCACTACGCACCCGCTGGTGCTGCGCGATCTCCGTCTATGGCCATTACAACCGCAGCCCAGGTAGCTGCGGCATTTCCCAACTCGAGAACTTCGAGCACAACAAAAAAAGCAGTAGAGGAGACATGCAATTGAAGGGCAAACTAAAACCCCTGGTGGCGGCAGCCTTGTTCTGTACGGGCGTGCAAGCCATGGCCATGGATCTTGGCGACGGTTGGGAAGTGGTCGGCTATATCCGTGCTGGCGTGGTATCCGAACACCAGACCGACAAGGGCGGCGCCAACAAATACGCGCTGGGCAACGGCGCAGAGCTCTTCCGTCTGGGCAACGAGGGCGATACCTACGCCGAGCTTGGGCTCAAGAAAACATTCCATCTTGATAGCGGCGTGAGCTGGACCGCCGCCTATACCGGCACCTACTGGAACGGTCTGGCCAACCTGCGGGGCTTGGGTAGCGATGGCGCCTACGCCGCCAAGGAAGCCTATGTCACCACCACCGGCTACGCGTTCTCGCCATCCACCGTGTTCTGGGCGGGCAAGCGCTATGTCGAGCGCGAAGACGTGCATATCGTCGACCACTACTTCTATAGCGTTGGGGGACCGACGATCGACCTGGGCGCCGGTGCGAACAATATCCCGGTCGCAGAATCCGCCAAGCTGGGGCTCGCCATACTACGCAGCCAGCAGCGTTTCAACCCGACCGACGGCAGGAAGGATGCCACTCGCGCCAGCGTCGATTTGTACGACATTCCCGTCACCGAAGGCGGCAAGCTGCGCGTGATCGGCTCCATGGTGTTCGGCGATTTCAAGGGTGGTGACGGTGGCAAGGCCCTGACATTCAAATACGATCAGGCCAATTTCCTGCTGCCGAACGTCACCAACTCGGTTTGGTTGCAGACCAGCACCGGCTATTCTTCGCTCGAAACCGGGTTCGGCCCGCTTAACAGCCCAACCGGCACGCGCAGTGTGCGCCTGATCGATTCGGTGAATTGGCAGGCTGGCCGCTTTGGCGGTCAGGCGCTGGCGGTCTACCAGCGTAATAAGGACGAGCAGGGCGGCGGCAGCAGCACCGGCAACTCGTTCGGCGGCCGTCTCTCATACGGTCTGACTCACAACGTCAAGCTGCTGACCGAATGTGGTTGGACGCGCTTGCGTGCCAACGGCGGCCCGCTGCAGCGGCTAGACAAATACACCGCGGCCATTGCCTTCAGCAAGGGGCCGGAACTCCTGGCACGCCCCGAACTGCGCTTGTACGCCACGCACGTGGCGTGGAACCAGGCGGCGCTCGACGCCCAGGGCGCAGGATGGGGCGCGTGGTCGGCCGGTCGCCGCTCCACCAATATGATCGGCGCCCAGCTTGAGAGCTGGTGGTGACGCCCAGCGGCCTTGGCCGCCCTCAATTCGCATCCCATCGTTTCCAATCCTCCGGTTCTCGTGCCGGTTTTCAGGAGCCACCCACATGTTGGCCAAGCAATCTCCAGTGAACGTGCTGGCCCCGTTATCGGGGCGCATTGTCCCCATCGAAGACGTGCCGGATCCGGCGTTCGCCCAGAAGATGGTGGGCGATGGTTTGTCAATCGATCCGGCAACCAATCTCGTGCTGGCGCCGATCGACGGCCAGGTGATCGACTTGCACGCTTCGCGGCACGCGGTCGTGATCGAGGCACCATCGGGCGTTCGGATCATGGTGCACGTCGGCATCGACACCGTCATGCTCGATGGCAAGGGTTTCGACGCGCTGGTCAAGAAGGGCGATACGGTGCGTGCCGGGCAGCCGCTGCTGCGCTTTGACCTCGTGCACGTGGCCGCGAATGCTGCCAGCGTGTTGACCGAGATCGTGGTCGTCAATGGCGAATGCCTCGTGCAGATGGACAAGGCCTCGGGCACCGTCGAAGCGGGCAAGAGCGTGCTGCTCACGCTGCATCTTGCTGTGCAGACCGCGCACGGTATTGCGCTGTCCACGGAGTCCGACGGCGAATGGCTGCATTCGCCGTTCATCGAGCTGCCGAACCCGGCGGGCCTGCATGCGCGGCCTGCCGCGATGCTGGCCAAGGCAGCGCGCCAGTTTTCCGCGCGCATCGGTCTGTCGTGTGGTGCCCTCGACGCGGATGCCAAATCGGTGGTCGACATCATGGCATTGGCGACGCGCCAGGGCGATCGCGTGCGCTTGAGCGGATGCGGTGCCGATGCTGCGCAGGCGCTGGAGCACCTGGAGCGCCTGCTGCGTGAAGGATGTGGTGAACGTGTTGACCGTGCCCATGTGGCCGGGCTCGCCCATGCCATGCCGTCGGCTGCCAACATGGCAAACGGCGTGGCAAATGGCGTGGCAAGCGACACGGCACTGTCCGGCGCGTTCGCTGGCGTTTGCGCGTCGCCAGGGCTTGCGATTGGCCAGATCGTGCAATGGCAGGGTGTCGAATTCCAATTCGATGAATTTGGCGGTGCCTACGACGAAGAGCGTGGCCGTCTGTCCAACGCGCTGCGGATCGCGGGTGAGCAGATCCAGTCGTTGTCGGTTGCCGGCGGCGAGGGTGGTTGCCAGGCCGACATCATGGAAGCGCATCTGGCGCTACTCGAAGATCCGGCATTGACTGAGGCAGCGGAGGCGAGCCTGCGCACAGGCACCAGTGCACCGACTGCGTGGCACCGCGCCTGTCAGTCAGTGGCGCAGCGCTTGGCGCAGCATCCCAGCCCGCAACTTCGCGAACGTTCCACCGACGTGCGCGATATCGGCACGCGTGTGCTGTCTCTGCTGACGGGGGTGCGGCGCGCAACGCCGGTACTGGCCGAGCGATCCATCGTCCTGGCCGAAGATCTGACGCCGTCGGACACGGTGTCGCTCGATCGCAGCAAGGTCGCCGGCTTGTGCACGGTGTCGGGCGGACCCACCAGCCACGTGGCCATCATCGCCAGATCGATGGGGATTCCCGCGATCTGCGGCATGGATCCCGCCGCGCTGTCTCTTGGCGACGGTACGCCTGCGGTACTCGACGGCTCGGCGGGCCTGCTGCGTATCGACCCGAATGCCGAACTGCTGGCCGACGTGACACGCCGCATGGAGGCCGCGGCCGCCCAGCGGCGGGCAAATGCGCAAGTCGCACATCGGCTTGGCTGCACGCGTGACGGCCATCGCGTGGAGGTGGTCGCCAACGTGCGGGACGCGGCCGACGCGCAAGAGGCCATCGCCTCGGGGGCCGAAGGCGTTGGGCTGCTGCGTTCGGAATTTCTTTTCGAGGATCGCGTGGATGCGCCCAGCGAGGATGAGCAGGCGGCTGCGTATCAGGCCGTGGCGACCGAGTTGGGAGCGGCCCGAAAGCTGATCGTGCGCACACTCGACGTCGGTGGCGACAAGCCGCTGCGCTACCTGCCACTGCCCAAGGAGGATAACCCGTTCCTCGGCCTGCGCGGCATTCGCGTCAGCCTCGCCTATCCGGATTTGTTCCGTACGCAATTGCACGCGATGCTGCGCGCGGCACCGCACGGTGACCTGCACATCATGTTCCCGATGGTCAGCAGCCTGGACGAGGTGCTGGCGGCCAAGCGCATGGTGCGTGAAGCGCAGGAGCGCTATCCGCATCCGGTCAAGATTGGCCTGATGATCGAGGTGCCCGCCGCCGTCGCGATGGCCGAAGCGCTTGCCAAGGAGGTCGACTTCTTCTCGATCGGCACCAATGATCTCGCGCAATACACACTGGCGATCGATCGCGGTCACGCAAGGCTTGCCGCGCAAGTCGATGCGCTGCATCCGGCCGTGCTCAAGATGATCGAACTGACGGTGGCCGGCGCGCATGCGCACGGCAAATGGGTGGGGGTGTGTGGTGCGATGGCCTCCGATCCGGCGGCGACGGCGATTCTGGTGGGGCTTGGCGTCGATGAGTTGTCGGTGAGTGTGCCGGCCATCGCTGCGATCAAGGCCGAACTGGCCTCGCTCGATTTCGAAGCCTGCCGGGCACTGGCGCAGCGCGTGATCAAGCTGGGCAGCGCCGCGCAGGTGCGCCAGGCGATTGCCGCCGGCCAATAACCCCTGATCTCGCCACGACCACGCATCCCACAATCATGACGACGCACGTACCCTCAAGCCCGACCGACCAGTCACTCGACATGGTGATCTTCGGCGGGGCAGGCGATCTGTCCGTACGCAAGCTGCTGCCCGCGCTTTACATGGCACATCTGCATGGCAGCCTGCCCCGGCAAACGCGCATCATCGCGGTGGGTCGCAGTGCGTGGTCGCGTGAGCAATATCTGGCCTTCGTGGAAGAGCTCTCGCGGCCATTTGTCGACGCACATGCGCTAGATGCCGGCGCCTGGGAGCGGTTTCTTGCGCTGTTGGACTACGCCTGCGTCGATTTTGGTGCGCCAGATGACTACGCCCATCTGGCCGAAAAAACCTGTGGCGACGCGTTGCGCGTGTTCTATCTCGCGACCTCGCCGAATCTGTTCAGCACCATCTGCAGCAACCTGGCGGCATGCGGGTTGGTCGACAGCCACGCGCGTGTCGTGCTGGAGAAGCCGCTGGGCCACGACCTTGCTTCTGCCAAGGAGATCAACGCCTCGGTCGGACGCCATTTTCCAGAAGAGCGGATTTACCGGATCGACCACTATCTCGGTAAGGAAACGGTGCAGAACCTGATGGTGCTGCGCTTGCGCAATGCGATTTTCGGGACGTTGTGGCAAGCGCCGTACATCAAGAGCGTGCAGATCACGGTTGCGGAGTCGGTTGGGGTCGGTAGCCGCGCGGGCTTTTATGACCATACCGGTGCGATGCGCGACATGATTCAGAATCATTTGCTGCAACTGCTGTGCATCGTCGCCATGGAGCCGCCGGTGTCGCTGGATCCCGATGCGGTGCGCGATGAAAAGCTGAAGGTGTTGCGCTCCCTGCGTCCGATGTCCAGGGAGATGATCGCCCGCGACACGGTTCGAGGCCAATACGCCGCCGGCGCGGTAGACGGAGAGCCGGTCAGGGGCTATCTGGACGAAACCGATGTGCCCAACGGCAGCGGTACCGAAACCTTTGTGGCGCTACGCGCGCAGATCAACAACTGGCGCTGGGCGAACGTGCCGTTCTTTCTGCGCACGGGCAAGCGTATGCACCGGCGGCGCTCGGAGATCGTCATCGAGTTTGCGGACATGCCGTTCTCGATTATTCCAAACGGGCCGCACAACAGCGCCAACCGGCTCGTGATCCAGCTTCAGCCGGAAGAGTCGATTCAGTTGCAGATGCTGGCGAAGGAGCCCGGCAGCGGACTGCACGTGCAGCCAGTGAGCCTGAATCTCGATTTGAAGCAGGCGATTGCAGGGCGCCGAGCCGAGGCTTACGAGCGTCTGCTGGTCGATGTGATTCGTGGACGCTTGACGCATTTCATGCGCTGTGACGAACTCGAAGCCGCCTGGACGTGGGTCGAGCCGATCCTCGACGGATGGAAGGCGCTGGGTGACAAGCCGCGCAGCTACACCGCAGGGACCTATGGTCCGGCAGCATCTTCGGCGCTCATGGCGCGCGAAGGCATGCTGTGGGCCGAAGAGGCTTGAGTTTGCAGCGCACGGGCTGCCATTGATCGACGACCTGATGATGACCTGTTTAACCCAGACACCTGCGTGGCGCGCATTGATCGCCCATCGCGATGCGATGACCGATGTATCGATCCGCGATCTGTTCGCGCGCGATGCCGAACGCGCGGCGCGGTTCTCGTTGGAAGCGGCGGGACTCTTCGTCGATTTCTCGAAGCATCCTGTCACCGAAGCAACACGCGATCGACTTGTGGCGCTTGCGCAGGCCACGGAGGTCGAGGCGCGGCGGGATGCGATGTTCGCGGGCGAGCGGATCAACCGCACCGAGAACCGCCCCGTGCTGCACGTCGCGCTGCGTGATCGATCAGGCAAGCCGCGCTGGGTCGATGGCACGGATGTGACGACACAAGTTGCAGCGGTGTTCGACAAGATGCGCCGCTTCAGCCATGCCGTTCGAGAAGGGGCCTGGCGCGGCCATACGGGCCTGCCGATCACCGACATTGTCAATATCGGCATCGGCGGGTCGGACCTGGGGCCGAACATGGTTTGCGAAGCGCTCAAGCCATACGCGCATGAACGGCTGTCGATGCACTTCGTATCGAATGTCGACGGCGCAGACATTGCCGAGGTGCTCAGTCGGGTCGTGCCGGAAACGACGCTGTTCGTGGTGTCATCCAAGACATTCACGACGCGCGAAACACTCGTCAATGCCCGTACCGCGCGCGCATGGCTGCTGGCAAGCGGTGCGGCGGAATCGGCGGTCGCGAAGCATTTCGTTGCGGTTTCCACCCATGCGGATGCGGTGGCCGCATTTGGCATCGACCCAGCGAACATGTTCGAATTTTGGGACTGGGTCGGTGGACGCTATTCGCTATGGTCGGCGATCGGGTTGCCGATTGCGCTCATGGCCGGCATGGACGCGTTCGAGGCGTTGCTCGGCGGCGCTTACGCGATGGACCGACACTTTGCCGAGGCGCCGCTTGCGTGCAACCTGCCCGTGTTGCTCGCGCTGATCGGTATCTGGCATCGGAATTTTCGCGGTACGACGAGCCAATTGATCGCGCCGTATGACAATCGGCTGCATCGTTTGCCCGCGTATCTGCAGCAACTCGACATGGAGAGCAATGGCAAGTCGGTCACGCTGGACGGCCAGCGCGTCGGCTATGCGACCGGTCCCGTGATCTGGGGTGAGCCCGGCACCAACGGCCAACACGCGTTCTTCCAGTTGCTGCATCAAGGCACGGCTACGATCCCAGCGGACATGATCGTCTGCATGCGGCCGCATCACGGGCATGCTGAGCATCATGACATCCTCGTCGCCAATTGTTTCGCGCAATCTGAAGCCTTGATGAACGGCTGGTGTAATGCCGATGCGCCGCACCGCAATTTCGACGGTAACCGCCCCACCACCACGATTTGTCTGGACACGCTCGACCCGGCATCGCTTGGCGCGCTGATTGCACTCTACGAGCACAAGGTATTCGTGCAGGGCGTGGTGTGGGGCATCAACTCCTTTGACCAATGGGGTGTCGAGTTCGGAAAGCGGCTTGCCGTCGTCATCGAAGCGCAGCTTGCCGCGCCGGATGCCGAGCCGTCGCACGACGGTTCCACCAACCAATTGATTGGCCGATACAAAGCGCGGCGTGGCGTGGCCGCCTGACGCATGCGAACACGCGAGAAGACGATGAACCTCCCACGACTGGTCGTATTTGGTGAAGCGCTGACGGATTTCATTCGCGAGGACGCGGGCCACTGGCGCAGCGTTGCAGGCGGCTCATGCTGGAACGTCGCGCGTGTCGCCGCACGGCTCGGCGTGCCAACCGGTTTTGCCGGCACGGTGAGCCGTGACATGTTGGGTGACGAGTTGATGGCCCTGAGTGCGGAGGCCGGGCTCGACATGCGCTTCATGCGGCAAGTCGACCGCGCGCCGTTGCTGGCGATGGTCGTGTCGAAACAGCCGCCGCAGTACTTTTTTGTTGGCGAGAACAGCGCCGATCTCGCATTCGATCCGGCCAGCTTGCCAGACGGCTGGCTTGATGCCGTGGAGATTGTCCATGTGGGTTCGCTCGGGATGGTGCGCGAACCGCTGGCTTCGCGCCTGATCGAGGTTGCGCAGGCCGTGCGCGATGCAGGCAAACGCATTTCATTCGATCCGAACTTCCGTGCGCCAATGGCCGATTCGTCATACCGTGTGACGCTGCGCAAAATGGCGGGCCTGGCCAACTACATCAAGGTGTCTGACGAAGACCTGTGCGGTTTATTTCCTGATCTCGACGAGGCCGCGGCACTCGCGCAGTTGCGTGCGTGGGCGCCCACGGCCGCCGTGCTGGTGACGCGCGGCGCCTTCGGCATGCGACTGCTGCACGGTGATGACGTGTTCGAGCAGCCGGCGTTTCCGGCCGCGGTGGTCGATGCCGTCGGCTGTGGCGATGCGAGCGTCGGCGGCTGGATGGCAAGCTTGCTTGCCCGTCCCGACGCATCCGCGATCGAGCATGTGCGCCATGCAGCGGCGTGCGCGGCGGTGGTCTGCACACATCGCGGGGCGTATGCGCCGACGATGGCGGAAGTCTCGGCGCTCGTCGAGCGTCGATAGTGCCTTACCACCACCGCGCCCGACATCTTCCAGTCGCCCTCGCTACTTCAGAGTTTTCTCACCTAGGCCGACGCCGAGACGACACCGGGATTTCCCTAGGCTGACATCTGTGACGACATGTTATTAACTAAATCACGTTGATTTAATTAATGACGCCGGAAAACGGCGCGGCCCGGAGACAACATGAGAAGTCCGCACATCGGCCAGGGCAGCAATTCGGCCAACGTGCGCCGCTACAACGAGCGCCTACTCCTCAAGGCACTGCGGCGCGCGGGCAGCGCGTCGAAGGCCGAACTCGCGCGCCTCGCCAACCTCACCGGGACTGCGGTCGGCAGCATCATCACGTCACTGGCTGACGCGAAGCTCATCGAATTCACCGGCCGCCGCGTCGAAGGCCAGCGCGGCCAGCCTGCGTCGCTGATCCGCCTTGATCCGCGCGGCGCGTTTGGCATCGGTGTCCGGCTGGACCGGATGCGGATCGAGACGGTTCTTGTCAACTTCGTGGGCGAAGTGCTCGGGCGCCGCTCGCACGATACGCTGCTCCCGCCGCCCGCCGCCGTGCTCGAAATCGTGCGGCAGGACATCGACGCCATACAGCAACTGCTGTCCGCTAGCGAGCGCCAGCGGCTCGCTGGCGTCGGTGTCGGGCAGCCGTACAACCTGGGCAGCTGGCTGCGCGAGATCGGCCTGCCGGCCGACGCGTTTCGCGCTTGGGCCGAGGTCGACTTTGCCGCCGAGCTTGGCCGCGCGATTGCGTTGCCAGTGTTCAGCGAGAACGACTGCAATGCCGCCGCGATCGCGGAGCTGTTCTACGGTTGCGGGCGCCAGCACGACAACTTCGTCTATCTGTTCCTTGGGCCAGTCATCGGCGGCGGCATTGCGGTCGACGGCGATTGCCTGCGCGGACGCACCGGCAACGCCGGGGACTTTGCGGTGATGCCCGTGCTGCCGAGCCGCCTGCCATCCGCTCCCGCGCCAACCGGCGCATGGGACATCCTGCTCACCCGCACCTCGCTGAGCGCGCTGATCCGCCATTTGCGCTATTGCGGCGAGACCGTCGAGACGCGCGCGGATCTGGAAGCGTGCATTGCGCGTGGCACGCGGGCTGTCGACGAATGGGTCGACGACTGCGTTGACGCGCTGGCCCCCGCACTGCGCTCGGTGCTGTCGGTGCTGGATGCGTCGGCCATCGTGTTTGATGCCGACACCGACGCGGGCCTGATCGATACGCTGATACGGCGCCTGTCCAACGCGCTTGCCGAGATCACGCCGGAGGCGCGCGGCTTGCCGACGTTCGTGCGCGGTTCGTTCGGCCCGGACGCCGGCGCAATTGGCGCCGCAACGCTGCCGATGTTCTTCAACTTCTCGCCGCGCACCGGCATCCTCAAAGGTGCCAGCGTGCGAACGCAGGAGGTCAGCTATGTTGCGTTCTGAGACGTCGCGTCCGCTGCTCGAAATGCAGAGAATCAGCAAGACGTTCCCCGGCGTACGCGCACTCAACAACGTCAGCTTGGCGGTCTACCCCGGTGAAGTGCATTCGCTGATGGGCGAGAACGGCGCCGGCAAGTCGACCCTGATGAAGATCCTCTCGGGCGCCTACCAAGCGGATCCGGGTGGCGAAATCATGATCGACGGCAAGCGGCTCGTCGTCGACAGCCCGCTCGCCGCGCGCGACGCTGGTATCGCGGTGATTTACCAGGAGCTCTGCCTCGCACCGAACCTCACCGTGGCGGAGAACATCTATGTTGGCCGCGAACTGCGTCGCGGCAACCGCCGTTGGGGCATGATCGACCGCCCCGCAATGGCGCGTGGCTGCGTGGATGTACTCAAACGCCTGGGTGCGAGCTTCGGGCCCGAAACGCTGGTCGGTACGCTGTCGATCGCCGAGCAGCAGTTGGTCGAGATCGCGCGCGCGGTGCACACAAAGGCGCGTGTGCTGGTGATGGACGAGCCCACGACGCCGCTATCGTCGCGCGAGACGGAGCACCTGTTCGCACTCATCCGTCAATTGCGTGCCGAAGGCCTCGCCATCATCTACATCAGCCATCGGATGGATGAGATCTACGCGTTATCCGACCGCGTGTCGGTGCTGCGCGACGGCGCCTACGTTGGCTCGCTGGACCGCGCGTCGCTGTCGGCCGAGCGGCTCGTTTCCATGATGGTCGGCCGCGACATCTCCGGCTTCTACAAGAAGGAACACGCGCCGTACGATCGCGGTCACCTGCTGCTTTCCGTGCGCGACGTTGCCGACGGCGCCCGCGTGCGTGGTTGTAGCCTCGACTTGCATGCCGGCGAGGTGCTGGGCATCGCGGGCCTGGTCGGCGCGGGCCGTACGGAGCTTGCGCACCTGATCTTCGGCGCGCAACCGCGCACGCGCGGCGAGGTGACGCTAGGCGACAGAGCGTTCGGTGCACATTCGCCACGCGATGCAATCGATGCGGGCCTCGCTTACTTGACGGAAGACCGCAAGCGGCAGGGCCTGTTCCTCGATATGAGTGTGCGCGACAACATCAATATTTCCGTTGCCAACCGCGATGCGCAAGGCGGCGTACTCGACCTCGTGCGCGGGGCAAAGCGTGCACGCGACGCGATCTCCTCACTGTCGATCCGTGTACCGCATGCGAATGTGAACGCTGGCGCGTTGTCAGGCGGCAATCAGCAAAAGGTGCTGCTGTCGCGCTTGCTGGAAACCAAGCCGCGCGTGCTGATCCTTGATGAGCCGACGCGCGGCGTGGACATTGGCGCCAAATCGGAAATCTATCGAATCATCAACGAACTCGCGCGCAGCGGGGTCGGCGTGATCGTGATCTCCAGCGAGTTGCCCGAGTTGATCGGCATCGCCGATCGCGTGCTCGTGATGCGTGAAGGCACGATTGCCGGCGAACTCGGTGGCGATACCGGCCAGCCGATCACGCAAGAGGCCATCATCGCACTCGCCACCGGCTCGCAAACAGCGTTGGCGCAAGCGCACTGAGTTGCGCCGCGAAGCGCTATTCCACCTACAGGTGAACGATATGAATCAGATCAAGCAGCGCGACCTCGCGTCCGCGCAAGCCTCTGTGGCCCCCCACCGTGCGTTGCAAGCGCGCCTTGTCAGTCATCGGGCTCGCATGCAGTCACTGATGCGAACGGCCGGCATGCTGCCTGTGCTGATGCTTCTCTGCATCGGCTTCGGCGTTATGACGGATGGATTCTTCACGGTGCAGAACCTGTCGATCGTCACGCAGCAGGCGTCGATCAATATCGTGCTTGCCGCTGGCATGACGTTTGTGATCCTGACGGGCGGCATCGACCTCTCCGTCGGTTCGGTTCTCTCCGCCGCGGCGGTTGCTGCGCTCATCGCGTCGAACATCCCCGGTTGGGGCGGCCTTGGGGTGCCGGCTGCGCTGCTCGTCGGACTCGGGTTCGGGCTCGTCAACGGCGCGCTGGTTGCGTTCCTGCGTCTGCCGCCGTTCATCGTCACCCTTGGCGCGTTGACCGCCGTACGCGGCATCGCCCGTCTGATGGGCAACGACACAACCCTCTTTAACCCGCAGCTGCCGTTCGCGTTCATTGGCAATGGCTCGATTCTGGGTGTGCCGTGGCTTGTCGTGATCGCCATCGCGGTGGTTGCGGGCTCGTGGTTCATCCTGCGCCGCACCGTGCTGGGCATGCGCATCTACTCGGTGGGCGGCAACCCGGAAGCAGCGCGCCTGGCGGGCATCAACGTGCGGGCGATCGAACTCTTCGTCTACGCGACGTCAGGTCTGCTCGCCGGACTCGGTGCGCTGATGTCGGCTGCGCGCCTCTATGCGGCAAACGGCCTGCAGCTCGGCCAGTCGTATGAGCTCGATGCGATCGCTGCAGTGATCCTCGGCGGCACGAGCTTCGTCGGCGGTGTTGGCTCGATTGTGGGCACGCTGGTCGGCGCTCTGATCATCGCAGTGCTTTCGAACGGCTTGGTGCTGCTGGGTGTATCCGACATCTGGCAATACATCATCAAGGGCCTGGTCATCATTGGCGCCGTCACGCTGGACCGCTACCGTCGGCGCGAATCGGCCCGCACCTGACCTATCCCAATCTATTCAATACCTCAATACCGGCGCACACGCAGGTCCACGTGCGCGTCTTAGTCATGGGCCATCTGGAGACGACGATATGCACACATTCAAGATCAAGGCGATGCAAGCCGGCATGGCATGCGCGATGGCGTTTGCGGGGATCGCCGCGCATGCGGCAGACAAGCCGCTGAAATCGATCGGCGTAACGGTCGGCTCGCTCGGCAACCCGTACTTCGTCACCGTGGTCAAGGGCGCCGAGGCGCGTGCGAAGGCAATCAACCCGAACGCGAAAGTCACCGCCGTCTCTGCGGACTACGATTTGAACAAGCAGTTCACGCAGATCGACAACTTCATTTCCGCACACGTCGACCTGATCCTATTGAACGCAGCCGATGCGAAGGCGATCGAGCCGGCGCTCAAGAAGGCGCAGGCAGCGGGCATCCCGGTCATCGCGGTCGACGTGGCGGCCGCCGGTGCCGACGCGACCGTGCAGACGAATAACGTGAAGGCCGGCGAGCTGGCGTGCGACTACCTGGCGAAGAAGCTCGGCGGCAAGGGCAACGTGATCATCGAGAACGGCCCGCAGGTGTCCGCCGTGATTGATCGAGTGAACGGCTGCAAGACGGTGCTTGCCAAGAACCCGGGCATCAAGATCTTGTCCTCCGACCAGGACGGCAAGGGCTCGCGCGAAGGTGGCATGAGCGCAATGCAGGGCTATCTGACACGCTTCCCCAAGCTGGATGGCGTATTCACGATCAACGATCCGCAGGCCATTGGCAGCGATCTCGCCGCCAAGCAGCTCAACCGCAGCAACATCGTCATCACGTCGGTCGACGGTGCGCCGGACATCGAGACCGCGCTGCAAAGCAATACGCTCGTGCAGGCCTCGGCGAGCCAGGATCCGTGGGCCATGGCGCAGAAGGCCGTTGAGATCGGCTACGGCGTCATGAACGGCAAGAAGCCTGCCGACCCGATGGTCCTGCTGGATCCGCAGCTGGTCACGCGCGACAACGTGAAGAGCTACAAGGGCTGGAGCGCGCACTAAGTCAATGAACCTGCCCCGACTGCTCGTCTTCGGCGAAGCGCTGACCGACTTTATCCGCGACGACGCCAATCATTGGCGCAGCCTTGCCGGCGGCTCGTGCTGGAACGTCGCGCGCGTGGGCGCGCGGCTCGGCGTGCCCACCGGCTTTGCCGGGACCGTGAGCGACGACGTGTTCGGTGATGAACTGATGCAAAAGAGCGCCGAGGCCGGCCTCGACCTGCGCTTCATGCGGCAGGTCAACCGCCCACCGCTTCTCGCAATGGTGGTGTCGAAGCAGCCGCCCCGGTATTTCTTTATCGGCGAACACAGTGCCGACCTGGTGTTCGATCCGTCCGAGCTGCCTGCAGGCGCGCTCAATGCGGCCGAAATCGTGCACTTCGGCTCGCTCGGCCTGGTGCGCGAGCCGCTTGCCTCACGCCTGATCGAGGTTGCGCAGAGCGCGCGTGCGGCAGGCAAGCGGATCTCCTTCGACCCGAACTTCCGCGCACCAATGGCCGAGCCGGCGTATCGCACCACGCTACGGCGCATGGCTGGCCTAGCCAGCTACATCAAGGTTTCGGACGAGGATCTGGGTGGCCTCTTTCCCGACCTCGACGAAGCTGCCGCGCTCGCGCAACTCCGCGAATGGGCGCCGGATGCAGCCGTACTTCTGACGTGCGGCGCGTCGGGCATGACGCTTTTTGAAGGCGGCAACGTGCTGTTCCAGCCGGCATTTCAGACCGTGGTTGCCGACACGGTGGGCTGCGGCGACGCAAGCGTCGGCGGCTGGATGGCGAGTCTGCTTACGCACCCGGAGGCTCCTGCGGTCGACCATCTGCGCTACGCGGCCGCGTGCGCGGCGGTCGTCTGCGGGCATCCCGGCGCATACGCGCCCACTGCTGCCGAGGTGGCGTCACTGCTCCCTGGGCGATACGAGCGATGTGTCGAGTGAGGCGCAACGCTGTCAGCTTCGTCCTTTGCGGTGAATCGTCGATTCTCGGGCGCGAACAAAAAAATGCCCGGCGAGATCACCGCCGGGCGTTCACCCAATCAGATGCTCGGGACAGGCTCAAGGTGCCCGTGGACCACCTTCCCTCGCTGTCGGAGCAGCCACAGCGTTGGCGTTAAGGAAGCCCCAAACGAAGTCGACCTGCATCACGTCGAGCGTGCCGCTGTTGTTGTCGTTGTGGAACCACGCGGGATTCGGGATGCCGTGATAGCTCAATGCGTAGCCGTAATCGGACTGATCCTTGTTGAACACACTCAACCGGAAGAAGTTTGCCTTGTCGCGTTCCACATGGATGCCGGCTCGGGCGTGGCAGGTCATGCAGCTTGAATTGTTCATGAAGCCAGCCTCTGTGATGGAATTGCCCAGCACGGTCTTGCGGCCCATGGAGTTCGTGAACTCGACCTGGGAACCCTTCAGCCGATAACTGCGCCAGCCCAGGTCGGAGATCGAAGCCTGCTCGCTGTTCGTGCTCATGGCCGTGCCGATGCCAAGGTTCTTAAAGACTTGGTCGAGCCCGGCGTTGATCGCTTCCACCGGATACAGCTTGTCGTGATCGAAGACGGTAGATGGTGACATCACGAGCCCGTCTGACTTGACGTGCGGCGCCATGTAGTTGCGGGCCACGCCACTGGGCAGCGGGTCGGTGGACTTGTAGCCGTAAGCGTCGTTGCAACCGATGAAGTCGCATCGACCGGGCATGGCAATGTGCTCGAATGTCGTCCAGACCCAGTTGGGGACGTCCTTGGATGAAACGTGGAACGCCATCAGGTAGTGCACACCGGTCAGCTTGCAGCTCACGGACGTGGTGCCCTCGTTGTACTTGACCACCGTGGTCATTTTCTGGGTGATGAAAGGCTTCTCGCGCGTGTTGGCGATGCCGAGCTTCTTGGCGATGCCCTCATACAACCAGTTGCTCTTGATCATGATGGCATCTGGCGGGAAGTCGATTTTGCCCAGCTTCGCGGCTTGGCCTTGGCTTGCAGAACGACTGTCCAGCGCATATGGCGCGTTTTTCCGCTGGTTCTCATCGTTCGCCGCAAATACGGCGGCCACCCCGTTACTGTTGTAGAGATTGTTTTCAAACAGGTAGTTGTGGAAAGCCCGGTTGCGGATGGTGACTTCGGAATTGGTCTGGCGAATCACCCGACCGATGCTTTCGTAGCTCTTGGGCACCAGCTTGTCCACCACCGAGTCTGAGCACTGCGGCATGTCGGGCGCCTGGGCGCTTAGCGCCCGTATCGTGTTGAACTCTGTCACGGTCTTGTCCAGATCGACCGGCGTGGCCATTTCCTGCAGGTGCTGCGTGATGGCAGGGCGGCCGATCCGGAGCGCGGGGGCGCCTGACTTCAGCAACATCGCACCGTGCTCGCGCATATCGCCGGGGAAGATCGGACAGTGCTGCGGGTCGTTCTTTGAAGAATGGGGGTCGCAGCAGTTGTGGCCGGTGGTGGCCGTGCAGAGTGGCCACGGCTGTTGCGGCCAGTTCTGGTCTTCGTCGGCCCAATCGCGCCAGAAGCGGTCACGCACCGCCGTGGCGAACAGCCGCCAAGACGTCATGTCGGGGCAAGTCATCGCGGGATTGCTGATGCGCTCATCGACAGACCACTTGCCGTTTTTGTCGACGGTCATTTTGCAGTGCTCGTTATCACGCACGTCCGCCACGTAGTACATCGAATAATCAATTCCGTTTGGCTTTTTCGTCTGCGCGGGCGCAGTGGACGCAAGTACGAGCGCGAAGGCGGCTAACGCCACCGCCAGAGCCAGCCGAAACCAAGCCAGCGTGCCGCGACGGCCGATGCGAACCACCGCACCGAAGAACCTCTCACGGACCACCCGGGTGGTCGCAATGGGCGTGGTCATCCTGATGTCTCCCGTTGTTGTCATTGTTTGAATGGATATGCCTGCTTCATTGGCTCGCGGGCAATATCGTCTGACGGACTACGCACGCAACCAGCCGTGACCGCTTCACACTGGAACTTCGCAAGCCAGTGATCGCGATGCCTATTACGCAGCCGGATCCCAATCAGAAGGTTTGGTCGGCCATGCGCATCCTGCCAATGAAATTTTTCTCTATCTGATATACCGGCAAGGCACGAATGCAGACGGGAGTCAGCGCGATATGGCGCCCCTTCTAGACAGCTTCACCATCATTGCGTCATTGGCGATCTGTATAAGCGGATCCAATGCGCCGGTATTGATTGAGTCGGCGTCTTGATGAAGCCGCCAGATGGCGGCTTTGCGTGCTTCCGATCAGCAGTCGACGCACTCATGGTGGTCACGCAAGACTCGGAAGAAGCGGGACCATGAGGCAGCGGGGTTTGCCTGCTCCCGCATGTCCCGCTGCGGCTTCGATCAGTGATGCGCGTGCGCCAGGCCGCCCGCGCCATCGCTCAGACCGATCGCCACGTTTTGCATCATGCCCTGGTCCTCGTGGTCAAGGATGTGGCAGTGCAGTACAAACTCACCGATGTAGCGCTCATAGCGCGTGCGCACGATCAGGCGGTAGTACTTCTTCTGCGGCGGGTTGGTGAGCTTGTCGGTGGGCCTCAGATCGGTCTTGACCCACAGCGTATCCTTCCATACGCCCTTGAGCCCGGCGAACTGGTTGTCGCCATCCGCCTCGACATAACCCGGCACGCTGACGTCGTTGCCCTTCGGGTCCAGCACGGCAACGATCTGGAACGGATTGACGTGGATGTGGAAAGGGTGGCTGACACTGTATGACCGCAGTTCCCATTGCTGGGCCTTGCCGAGGATCAGGGGCCGGTTGACACGGGCGGGGTCGTAGGCCGATGCGCCCTTCGGTACCCATTGGCCGGTGGAGCCTTGCACAACCTCGAAGCTGTTGCCCACAGTGAACTTGAACGCGGCAGGCTGCGGATCGATACCGGTACCCAGGTAGAACACCATCTCCTGCTGCGGGGTGTTTCCGATCTCCTGGTCGGTGATGGTCGGATGCGGCACGAAGCGGGTCAGGCGCACGGCCCGCTTGCCGGCGCTGTCCTTCGCCATCAGGTCACGGATGATGGCGTCACGCACGTCGGCCGGCATGTGGCGGCGTGCTGAATCGACCAACTGGTGGACCAGCGTGCCGGTCGGGTCGTGCGTGGGCGTCCCGCCGCGCACGGTCACCACACCCAGCATGCCGGGCGGCGTCGCCGCTCGGCTGACGGTGGCGGCGCCGGATTTTGTCACTTCGGTGACGCAGTAGTTGCCCGCTTCCGGGAAGACGACCAGCAGGTCATAGCGGTAGCCCGGCTGCAGCGTCACGGTATCGCTGGTCAGCGTGTTGCCCATGGTCAGGCCATCGGCGGCCACGACCTGGTAGGGCACGACAGGCCCCGTGCAGACGCTATCCAGAAATTGCGCCATGCCAGCTTTTGTTGGACGCGCGTTGGACGTCGCGGTACTCGCCATCTTGCGGAATTGCACCGTGATGGTTTCGCGGATGCCGGCATGGATGAGGCGCCAGCGCTCCACCTGGCCCGCCCGCGCATCGGCGAAGGTTGGCATGACCTTGCCGTTGATGCTCGTCCAGCGGCCCGAATCGGCCCAGGTGTCGGGTCCCATGTAGTCATAAGACTCGATGATGCCGGTCTGGTTGGGCTTGCAGTCCCACGTCTGCTGCGTGCCGTCGAGGCAGTAGTACTGGATCTGCTGAAGCAGTAGCGTGCGATCCTTGAACGGCTGACCGTTCCCATCCACGAGCAGGGTGTCCAGGTCGCCATTAACTCTGGGCGTGGGCTTACGGTCGCCGTGGATGACCAGGGCACCCGACATGCCGCTGGCTACCTGCAGCGCCGTCGAGCCGTGGCGGTGCGGGTGATACCAGAAAGTCCCGGCCGGATGGTCGGCCGGGATGTTGTACTCGTACTGGAAGCTGGTCTGCGGGTTGAGCGACAGCAGCACGTTGTCGCTATTGCCGGTCGGACTGACCCACAGGCCATGCGAATGCAGGTTGGTGCCGTTGAAGCAGTGCGGCTTGTCTGGAGCAGTGTCGCCAGTACAGCCGTCGTTGCCCTTCAGGTCGTTGTGCAGGGTGATGCGGACGGTATCGCCCGGCGTCACGTCGATCTGCGGGGCGACGAACGCGTCCGACGTCACGCCGGTCCCGATATAGCCGCGTAGCCTCACCTTCTGGTAGCGCTGCTGGCCGGGGTCATACAGCGTCCCGTCCTTGTAGTCGATATGCAGATCGAAGGCACGCTCCCTGCCGGCGTGCGGCTGTGCCGTGGTGGCCAGACTGAGTGCCGACATGGCACGCGGCACGCCCGGCGTGGTAAGGGCCTCCTGGGCGGGCGCCACTTGCGGCAAGGACGGCGGGTTGGCGAAGAGGTTGTCCACCGCCTGCGCAACTGCGGGCTGCCATGCCAACCCGCTCAGAAAAAAGGCACCCAGCGCGGCGGTGCGCAACGTCTTGCCGCCAGCAGTTCGGCCCGCTGGATTCGCCGGGCGGCTTGCCTGGCCTTGGTCGACTTCCGGTGTGCTGCATTGCATCGTCCACCCCCTTTTTTGTCTATGGCGATTTGCTGCAAGGCGACCTGTAGCGGTCCCGTACCACCCCTCCGGTTGATGCTGATGCGCGCAGACGCCTACGGCGTAAAGTACTGGCGCCGTTGGTGCTGTTCCTGATGCATCGGGAACATGACGGCGTAAAACTCCGTCCACCCGCCCATGCGTACCCGCAGCAGGTCATAGCGTTCCGGATCGTTGCTGGCCGCCTGATAGGTAGCGAGATCCGCGCAGGTGAGCGTGATCAGGTTCGAGCCGGTCCCGCCGTCCGCATAGACGCGCAGGAAGCGCTTGAGATCGTCGAGCGCAAAGCTCTCCGGGATGTTCATGTCCACCGGCGACGCATTCGACAAGCCGTAGTCGATGGCATCCACCTTCCAGCTGTTGAGCGACTGGTAGATGTTGCGGAAAGCCGGGCTGGCCGGCAGATCCTGTGGTGCTGGCGCTGGCGACAGGTCGGATGCGATCGGCATGCCGTTGCGCCGGCCGTCTGCCGATGCACCGCAACCTTGGCCGTCGCCGACATAACCTTCGAAGGTCCCGATACCCGGCGTGACGACGAATTCGAACGCACCGTACGTCTTGGTGATGTTGTCGAGCGCGGGCTGCAGTGCCGGGTGTGGCCGCCGGACGACGTCCACGCACAGCCGCACCAGATGGTCCATCAACCAGGCACCCAGCGCGTCCACTTCGGCGTGGCCGCTGCCCCATTTGGGCAGTCGCAATGCGGCTTCGCGCCACTCCTGGTAGCGGCGTGTGCGTTCGCCGGCCGCCGCTGGGCCCATCAAGCTGTTCTGATAGGGCTCGACCAGGTTGGCACCCCAGTCGTTGATCAGGCAGTCCACCAGCTCAGGCAAGGTGGCGATGGCGCTGTCGCGCTCGAACACGAGCTTCTTGATGGCATAGAGCGAGTCGATGGTGTTCGACACACCCACGCAGAGCGGTGCGATGACGTGAAAGCGTGCGCCGGCGCTCGTCAGGTCACGCCCTGACGCTGCGCAGCCATCGATCAGCACCGACAGCAGCGGGCTCGGGCAGATGCCGGCGAGGTTGCCGTAAGCGCCAAGGATGACGTTGTAGGTCTGGATCACCAACCATTCGAGCTGGTGCAGGAACTGCGCTTGCAGCTTCTCGAAACTATCGATCTCCCGCACGGGCGGGGACCGGAAGGTTTGCTTGAGCCCGCGCAGATAGACGGGTCCCGCCGCGCCATAGGTTGCGCCCTGGTTCAGCGCCTGCTCGAGCGCCAGCATCGGCGTGACGTTGGCAAACGCAAACTCCGTGGCACCGGCGAACATCGGCTCATAGCAGCCATCGGCGGCATAGTCGCGCGCCCAGCGCAGAGGGACCGCGCTGCCCGAACGATGAAGCGCCTCACACAGCTTGTCGTCCTGATACAGGATGGGATGCGCCCCGCCGGCGAGCAGCGACTGCACCGCTGCATCGAGCACGGCCTGCGGCATGTCTTTGTACACGCGCAGCGACAACGTCGGGGCGTTGACGGGAATCCGACGCGCGGCCTTGAGACACAGCATGGTGACGGGGTTCACGCCGCCTGTGGGCGTGGCATCGTCATTGGCCAGGTAGCCGCCCACCGTGATCTGCTGGACCCACTGGTTGATGCCGCCGCCTTGGGGGAAGTTGCCGCCCAAGCCGCAGACGGCGGTGGTGCCGTAGTTGACGTAGTCGGTGATGTTGGCGCGGTTGACGAAGGCGTTCTCGCCGATCTTGAGCCACAGGCAGTCGATGATGTCCTGCGCGCGCGCGTCATCGATGGGTGCTTGCTGCAAGAGCGGCCACAGAATCTGATCGAGCCGGCCAAACGAAGTCAACTCGCCCACGAGGTGCAGGCAACAGTGGAACGAATAGATCAGTTGCACGCCATCGTGGAAGTCTGCCGGCTTGTCCGTGGTCAGGCGCCGCAAGCGAGCCGCCACATCCCGCATGTTCCGTGCGTCGTCTGGCTGCTGCGCGCGGGCGGCAGCCTGGTCGGCCAGGATGGCCCAGTTCTGCAGATAAGCCTGCACGCCTTCAAGCGACCAGATTGCCGACTGAAAGAAATCGGCCTGTTGGGCAGACAGTCCCGTTTGCGCCTGCTGGTGGCGGAGATCCGTCAGCAAGTTACCGATCCCCTGCGCCACGAGCGTTTGGTAATCCGGCACCACGTGGCCCATGGCAGACCACTCGTTCAGTTCGCCTTTGAGCCAGGCTGCAACCGTTTCGTCTTCGCTCAGATACGGTACGACCTCCTTGCCACGCCCCAGCGTGAAGTCGGGTATCACGCCGACGATCAGCTCTTCCGGATAGATGCGCAGCAGTTGGGTATCCCGCGCAATCGGCGACGCTGGCGCGGATAGCAGGTCAGCCAACGTCTTCTTGTTGGCCAGCCCCTTGCGCAGTTGTGCCGAGCGCTGCATCACATCGGCGTCTTGTGGCGTCACCAGCGTGGAGAGATGCGGCAAGCGCGGGAACGGCTTGCGACGCAGCCACCCATCGCTCCAGTGGGAGAACGTCCGCCCCAGCAAGGCCAGCAAGCGTGGGCTTGGCGGGTCGCCGGGTGCATAGCGGCCTTCGGCCATTTGGTGCAGATAGTCCTGCGAGTTGTAGAACAGATATCCGTTGCTGCTGCGCACCTGCCAGTGGGGATCTTCGGCGGCTTCCGACAGACTTGCCACGCTGGGCACGCCCAGTTCCGCTGCGGCTGGCACATACCAGTAAGCGCCAGCCACACCCTGTACCACGCTCATGAGACGGTCGGCCGGTCGGTCGGGCATGTCGCCCATCAGGCGGTGCAAGATGGTCTCGAAGCGTTCCTGCTCGTTGCAGAACGCCACGAACATCAATCCTTCCTCGCGCGCCGCGTGGCCGGCCTGTTCGCCGAAAGGCAATGCTTGGCGTAGCAGCTTGCGGTTGTCGCCGTTGGCATCGAGGGCGTGGGCGCGGTGGATGTGGGCATCGGTGGCGTTCTGCGGCAGGATGGCGCCCGTCGTATCCCGACCGATCATCGCGTCTTCGGTATCGGGCGCCATGGCGGCGATGCCCGTCCAGTCGAACAAGAACTTCTGAGTGAAACCGAATGCCGCGCCCGCGTAAGGGCCATCCACCAGAATGTCTTCCGCTAGGCTGACCGGATCATTGGGGTTGGTGATGCCGTCGAGATAACGCCCGCCGATCACGCGCCCGTCTGTGCGCTTGCCTACCGGAACCTCATCCATCCGGCTGGAAAGCGCGGTCAGCTCGGCGCGGAAATCGCTCATCAATTGTTCGGCGGTCTGCGCATCCGGCGTTTTCAGGAAGAGGAACACATCACCACCGGTGTTGCGCAGCTTGGGCGAATGCTCCAGCACGCGGCGGCTCACCGGGATCTCCCGGTTGTGCCAGCGGCCCCATAGTTCGGGCGAGAACGCCGCGACGAGTCCGCTGGGTTGCGGCGCATTTTCCACGGCCTGGTTCAGGGTGCGCACCAGCGCCAACACCGCGCGCTGCGTGTCGGCATCGTGGTTGCGTAACTCCAGCGTGGTCATCAGACCGAACAGCGGCCGCAGCAGCAAGCCACGCTGCGCGCCTTTGACGATATCAGCAAACATTTGGGGTTCCTCGCGAGTACCACGACACCTTGATCTGTTGACCACGGCTATCCACGTTGAATTCGTGACCGGTCAGGCCATCGAATGGCTGCCCGTCGCTCGGCGGCCGGGCGGTGTACAGAAGCCCAGCACAGGGTCGAACGAGCGGTTTTCGAGCATGAGCACCACGACGTGCTCGATGGCGTCGAGTTGGTGATCCATACTCGCGTCTCCTCCTGTTTGCGCATTGGGTTGTGCTGCGCCTTCTCGTTCTATTGGTTCTGTTGATCTGCAGGGTGATGCGATGCATCTTGAACGGACAACAGCGCTTTAAGCCGCTTCGCCGAAGCAGGTTCTAAAAAGGTCGGAAGGCGTTGTCGGAAGCCTCGTGGGACGAGGTTATCTAGAGACCGGCTGCATGCTTTTAATTGCCAGACATGCTATCGGGAATTCTTTGCGAATCTCGATGAAAAATATCGAAATCTGATGTTCCGGATTGTTCGGTGCATGCACGACTGGATCACTGCCGGTGATGGTGCCGCAGCAGCGAGATGGCGGTCTCGGGGGAGCGTGATCGAGCCCATTGGAGGTGTTCGAGAGGTGTTCCCAGCGGGCCAGCTACAGTCGGCGCAGAGGTGACAGAGCTCGCGCTACGTGGCTAGTGCGCGGCGATGCGGTCGAAGGTTTGCATGGCGACGACCGCTGCCTTTATTTGTCAGAGGCAAGGCAGCGTCGGCTTTCGGCTACGGATTCAACCGGTCGATGCAACGTATTGATGGAATCGTTCCGCTGGCGTATCGAAGTTTAGAGTCTTGCGCGGACGTTCGTTGAGCCGTCCGGCGACGGCATTGAGCTGAGCCTGCGAACTGGGTCCGTCGCTTTGAGTTGGATCGCCTCTAGCATGGCGTGGTCCTCGTCTCCGACGACAGCAATATCCCAGCCCGGATGGTTCGATACGCTCGAAACGTCCCGCCGCCCCTTAGCCTTTCAGACCGTCAGCCAAACTTGCGCGCCGCATCGCGCGCCAGGCCAGAACCGATCCCGCCGAACAGGTCGCCCTCGACGCGCCGCGCCGACGGCAGCACTTGCGCCAGTTGCTCGCGCAGCAACGGCACCCCGCTGGAGCCGCCGGCGAAGAGAATGGTATCGACCGCTTCCGCTGCGACGCCCGCCGTCTTCAACATCGCCTGCACCGTCGAGACCGTCTTGCCGACCAGCTTCCCAATCGACTGGTCGAAGTCCTCGCGCGTGACGGGCTGCTTCAACTCGGGCGCGATGCGGTGCAGGTCGATCTCCGCCACCGGGACGTCCGACAGCGTGATCTTCGCGGCTTCCACCTGGATGGCCAGCCAGTGGCCGGCGCGCTCGCGGATCAGGCGGATTAGGCGGTCGAGTTTTTCGGTGTCGGCGACATCCCGGTAGTTGTCCATCACCATCGCCCACGCCTTGCGCGTGTACACGTGGTTGATGGTGTGCCAGCTTGCCAGGTCGAAATACTGGCCGGACGGCATCGCCTTACCGTTGCGCAGCGTGCTGTTCAGGCCCAGTAGCGGCATCACGCTGGCTAGGCTCAGGGCGCGGTCGAAGTCGGTGCCACCGATGTGAACGCCGCCGTTGGCGAGGATGTCCTCGCGGCGGTCAAGGCGTTTCGCGCGGTCGGGCGACAGGCGCACCAGCGAGAAGTCCGACGTACCGCCGCCAATGTCCGCCACCAGCACAAGTTCTTCACCGCTGATGCCCGCCTCGTAGTCGAACGCGGCGGCGATGGGCTCGTACTGGAAGGCGATCTCGTCGAAGCCGGCGTCGCGCGCGATTTCCGACAGCGTGTCTTCGGCGAGCTGGTCGGCCTTGGGATCTTCGTCGATGAAGAACACCGGGCGGCCCAGCACGGCGCGGCGGAATTCATGGCCGGCGGCGCGCTCGGCGCGGCTCTTGAGTTCGCCGATGAAATGCGCCAGCAGCTTGCGGAAGGGCATGGCCTGGCCCATGACCTCGGTGCTGTCGTCCATCATCGACGTGCCGAGCAGGCTCTTGAGCGAGCGCATCAGGCGGCCCTCGTAGCCGGCAAGATAGTCGGCCAGCGCGGCACGGCCGTAGCTGACCAGCGGGTCTTCTGCGTGAAAGAAGATGACGGAGGGCAGCGTAACCTTGCCGTCTTCGAGCGGCAGCAGGGTGGGTGCGTCCGATCTTAGCCAGCCGACGGTGGAGTTGGACGTGCCGAAATCGACGCCGCAAGCGTTTGACATCATAGGAGTGTGGCTTCTTGAGTGCAGCGGGAGGCACGCGCCTGCACGGGATATCAGGAGCGGGCGCCACCGGCGAAGGGCCGCTATTGTAGTGGCTTTGTGCGACGGATCCCTCACGGTGGCCGCTGTTACGCGCCGTCATGCGTCAGCGGGCTCGCGACCTGTGATGCCAGTGGGGCAAAGAGAGGCAGGACCGCGAAATGAAAAGCAGAGCTCAGCTCGATGCTGGGCTCCGCGTTCCTAAGTGAAAGGCTAGGGGCAAGCACGACGTTGGTATGTGAAGAAGGTTAGTCTTTCCTTGCCATGCAAAAAAAGGGGGTAGGCTCCGAAGGTTCCTACCTGCCCGCCGACATCGGCCACGCGAGAAATGCGTATTCCCCCAATGAAGGCGATCATCGCGTTCGAGTCCGTCGCGCGGACCAAGAGCGTGAACCGCGCTTCCGAAGAGCTGGGGCTAACGGCCTCGGCTGTCAGCCATCAGATCAGCAACCTGGAGGCGGCGATCGGCCAGCCGCTCTTTTTCCGGCAAGGCCGCGGTCTGGTCCTGACGCCGGTTGGTGAGCAATACCTGCGCGAGGTGACGGGAGCGCTGGCGGACCTCAATCGCGCCACTGAACGTGCCTCCAGCCGTACCGATGTCGAGATCCTTCGCGTGCACTCCAGCCCCAGCTTCGGCCTGATGTGGCTGTTGCCCCGGCTCGCGGCTTTCCAGGAAGATCACAGCGACATTCGGTTGAACGTCTCGTGTTCGTATGAAGACGTGTCGTTCACCAGCGGCTTCTACGACCTCGACATCCGTTACGGACACGCGCATTGGCGCGACGTGCAGATCAGGACGCTGCGCACCGAGCACATCGCTCCGCTGGCTTCACCGGCATACCTCGAACGGCACCCGGTGCAGTCGCCGCAAGACTTGCTCGCGCATCGGCTCATTCGGTCGGAGACGCCGATCGTGCAGTGGCAGCAGTGGTTTGCACGCGTTGGCGTCGAGCACATGCACGTGTCGTTCGACTTCGCCTTCGACCGTTCGTACATGTCGCTCGAGACCGCGGCGCTCGGCCTGGGCGTGGCGCTGGAGAGCACGCTGCTCGCATCGGTCCTGATCGACCAGGGCCGGCTCGTGCCGGTATTGGGCAAGGACCACGCGCTGGAGGTGGCGGGCCACCATATCGTGTTCCCGCCCCAGAACGCCGAACTGCCGCGCGTGGCGCGCTTTCTTGCCTGGGTTGACCGGCAGCTCAAAGCAACACCGCGCGCCTAGCTTGCCAGGGCAGCATGGTGCACCGCACCAGCGGCATACCCCGCCTCATCTGAAAATTTCTCAGCCATAGTTGAATCCAACTGCGTTGATCGAATTGCCTGCTGGAACAACACTGCAGCCAACAAGATTTCAACAGGCAGGAGACAACGATGTTGCTCGAGAACAAGGTGGTGATCGTGACCGGTGCGGCTTCGCCGCGCGGTATTGGCAAGGCGACGGCAAAGGCGCTTGCCGCACACGGTGCACGGGTCGTGGTGCTGGATCTGCGGCTTGAAGATGCGGAGCAAGCTGCACGTGATCTGGGTGAAGGACACCTCGGCCTCGCTTGCGATGTGACCGATCGCAGCGCGTGCGATGCCGCTGTACAGGCAGTTCTCACTAAATATGACCGAATTGACGGTCTCATCAATAACGCCGGTATCACGCAGCCGCTTCGCACGCTCGACATTCAAGCGGGCAATTTCGATGCGGTGCTGGACGTGAACCTGCGCGGCACGCTGTACATGTCGCAAGCCGTGTTGCCGCACATGAAGGCGCACAAGGGCGGAAGTATCGTCTGCATGTCGTCCGTGTCCGCACAGCGCGGCGGCGGCATCTTCGGTGGTCCGCACTACAGCGCTGCAAAAGCGGGCGTGCTGGGCCTTGCCAAGGCCATGGCACGAGAATTTGGCGGCGACAATGTCCGCGTCAATTCCATCACGCCAGGGCTCATCCAAACGGACATCACCGGTGACAAGCTCACGCCCGACATGCGCGCCGAGATCATCAAGGGCATCCCGCTTGGCCGGCTCGGCGATGCGGCCGACGTTGCCAACGCGTGCCTGTTCCTGGTGAGTGATCTGTCTGCTTACATGACAGGCATCACGCTCGACGTGAACGGCGGCATGCTGATTCACTGAACGATCCAACCTGCACCACCACGGCACACACACCGGCCGTGGACTTCTTCGAGACACATGCATCCGGGCCCACCCGGGGCACATGGTAGGAGACACCATGACCACGAAGCTTGCTTCGCCCTTGCCGGGCGATGAGGTGGCGCGCGCCGATGCGGCCACGTTCGAGTCCCGCACCTACGCCAAGGTCGCGCGCCGGCTCATTCCATTCCTGATGATCTGCTATCTGGGCGCCTACCTGGACCGCGTCAATGTGGGCTTCGCCAAGCTACAGATGCTGAACGACCTGCGTTTCAGCGAGACGGTGTATGGCCTAGGTGCCGGCGTCTTCTTTCTCGGCTACTTCCTGTTTGAAGTGCCGAGCAATGTGATCCTGCACAAGGTCGGCGCGCGCAACTGGCTCGCACGCATCATGCTGACTTGGGCCGTCATCTCGGCAGGCTTTGCCTTCGTGAGCACACCGACGTCGTTCTACGTGCTGCGCTTTCTGCTCGGGGTGGCCGAAGCCGGCTTCGCGCCCGGCGTCATCCTGTACATGACGTACTGGTTCCCGTCGCAGCGCCGGGCCAAGGCACTGTCGATGTTCTTCATGGCGATTCCGCTAGCAGGCATCGTCGGCGGGCCGCTGTCGGGCTACATCCTGCACACCTTTCACGATGTGGCGGGGTTGGCTGGGTGGAAGTGGCTGTTCCTGATCGAAGCCTTGCCGTCGCTGGTGCTGGGTATCGCCATCCTGTTCTACCTGGATAACGGGATCGCCCAGGCCAAGTGGCTGAGCGACGCAGAAAAGGCTCTGCTTGAGCGCAACGTCGCCGGTGACAACGCGCAGAAGACCGCGCATGGCTCCGTGGGTGCGTTCCTCGCAGACCGCCGCCTGTGGCTGCTGGCTGCCATCTACTTCTGTGTCGTGCTCGGCCAATACGGGCTGACGTTCTGGCTGCCTACCTTGATTCGAAAGGCCGGCGTGGCCGATCCGCTTTGGGTTGGCGTGTTCACCGCGGTGCCGTACATCTGCGCCATCGTCGCGCTGCCGCTGATCGGCATGAGCGCAGACCGCCGCCGCGAGCGCCGCCTACATCTTGCCGTGCCGATGCTGGTGGCTGCGGCCGGGTTCGCTGCGCTGCCGCTGATTGGCAACGTGGGCGCTGCGCTGGTATGCCTGAGCATTGCTGCCGCCGGGATCCTGTCTTCGTCGTCGCAGTTCTGGTCGTTGCCCACGGCCATGCTGGGCGGCATGTCGGCCGCTGCGGGCATTGCTGCGGTCAACTGCTTCGCCAATCTTGCTGGGTTCTTTTCGCCGGCCATCGTCGGGTGGCTTAACGACCTGACGGGTAAATCAACGGCTGGCCTGATCTTCATCTCCTCGGCCATCGTGCTTGGTGCCGTGCTGGTGTTCTTCGTGCCAGCGAAGACCGTCAACCGTTGAGTCGGTGACTGTCTCTGCCCCGTGCTTCCCGCTTCATCACAGGAACCATCATGACTTCCACATCATTGCCCCCAACCGACGCTGTGCCCCTGGCCGAGCGCGCTTACCGAATCCGCCGCAACGCCCTGCTGATGGGCGAAGTGCAGGGCCAGGGCTATATCGGGCAGGCGCTCGACATTGCCGACGTGCTGGCCGTCGCCTACTTCGGCGCGATGCGCTATCGGCCCGAAGACCCCAACTGGGAAGGCCGTGACCGCTTCCTGCTCTCCAACGGCCACTATGCGATCGCGCTCTACGCCGCGTTGCTCGAAGCCGGCATCCTGCCCGCCGAGGAACTGGAGACGTACGGCAGTGACGACAGTCGCTTGCCCATGTCGGGCATGGCCAGCTATACGCCCGGCATGGAGATGTCCGGCGGCTCGCTCGGCCAGGGGCTCACGATTGCCGTCGGCCGCTGCCTCGGCCTCAAACGCAAGGGCTCCGACGCGTTCGTCTACACGCTGTTCTCAGATGGCGAGCTGGACGAAGGCGCCGTGTGGGAGGGGCTGCTGTCCGCTGCGCACTGGAAGCTGGACAACCTCATCGCCGTGGTTGACGTGAACAATCAGCAGGCCGACGGCCCGTCGACGCAGATCATGGCGTTCGAGCCCCTGCTGCCCAAGCTCGAAGCGTTCGGCTGGTTCACGCAGCGCGTGGACGGCAACGACATCGATGCAGTTAAGGCGGCGTTTGACGCAGCACGCACGCACAAGGGCGCGCAGCCGCGCATGATCATCTGCGATACCCGCATGGGTTGCGGTGTTCCGTTCTTGGAGCAGCGCGAAAAGAATCACTTCATCCGCGTTGACGCGCACGAATGGCAGCTCGCGCTGCAAGCACTGGAAGCCGGGAGGACCGCATGAGCAGCACCGTCATCAACAAGCCCAAGCTGAAGACCTCGGCGATGATCGCCTCTATCGCGGGCGAGGGCCAGGCAACCCGCCCCGCGCCGTTCGGCCACGCGCTGGCCGAGTTGGCACGCGTGAAGCAGAACGTCGTCGGCATGACAGCAGACCTGGGCAAGTACACCGATCTGCACATCTTCGCGAAGGAATTTCCCGACCGCTACTACCAGATGGGTATGGCCGAGCAATTGCTCATGGGCGCTGCCGCCGGGCTGGCCAACGAGGGTGCGCAGCCCTTCGTGACGACCTATGCCGTTTTCGCGACGCGTCGCGCCTACGACTTCATGCATCAGACGATTGCTGAAGACAACCTCGACGTGAAGATCGTCTGCGCACTGCCCGGCCTGACCACCGGCTACGGGCCGAGCCACCAGGCTGCAGAAGACTTGGCGCTGATGCGTGCAATGCCGAACATGACCGTCATCGATCCGTGCGACGCGCTGGAGATCGAGCAGATGGTGCCGGCTATTGCCGCCCATGCCGGCCCCGTCTATGCGCGCCTGCTGCGCGGCAACGTGCCGGTGGTGCTCGACGAATACGGCTACCAGTTCGAGCTGGGCAAGGCCAAGCTGCTGCGCGACGGCGCCGAGGTGCTCGTCATTTCGTCCGGGATCATGACGATGCGCGCGCTGGAAGTGGCCAAGGCGTTGGAAGGCGATGGCATTGGCGTGGGCGTGCTGCACGTGCCGACGATCAAGCCGCTCGATACCGAGACGATCCTGCGTGAGGCACGACGCTCGGGCCGGCTCGTAGTGGTGGCAGAGAACCACACCGTGATCGGCGGTTTGGGCGAGGCCGTTGCCGGTACCCTGATGCGTGCCGGCGTCGGTGTGCCGTTCCGCCAGGTCGGGCTACCGGACGCATTTCTCGATGCCGGCGCACTTCCCACCCTGCACGATCGCTATGGGATTTCCACGAACGTCATGGCATCGACCCTTCGCGGTTGGCTGGATTGAAAGAGTGTCCCTCTGGCTTCAGCGGCAGAGACACATTCAGGCTCTCTGGGGTGAGGCAGTGTCGACTGATTCGCGGCCTGCCACCGTCGAATGATGCTGAGGGTAGCCGCGTTGATCAACCCAATCTCCCGCTTGTTGCCGAGCGGGAGATCTGGTGCAAAGGCGATAAGTTCCCTAAGCACGTGCACCAGCGTTTTCGACTGCCGTGCAAACGCATTGCCCCGCCATCAAAACTTCTGGCTCACTAGTGGCGGCTTCCAAGCCAGAAGGGACATCGATGAGATCGCCCTAAGACGCCACGCTCCAGCAAGCAGGGGCGTCTCCTCAGTTAATCCCTGTCAGCTTGCCGGGTTGCGTGCCATGACGATCCACGCCGCGCCGTTGATCATCACCGACCGTTCGCCGGGGAGGCTCGCGAAGGCGGCACGAACGGCGGCCGAGGCGCGGGCGCGGATGTCGTCGGGCTGATCAGCGAGCACACGCGACAGCGGGCCGACCTCAAGCGTCATCTTCACTGCGTCGTCGAGCGCGGCATCCCGCGTTTCGCCCTCGCCGAACGGCACGGCCGCGTCGAAGGGCGCGATAGCGATATCGGTAAAGCCGGCCGCTGTCAGGATGCGTGCCACGCGCTCCCGGTCGCCGAACGAAAACGGGCCGGGCGCTTCGGGATCGGGCAGCGCGCTCGGGGGGAGAATGCCCTTGAGCGCGCCCACCGGCAGGCGCATCCAATCATTCTCGGCCGCACCGCGCCAGCAGACGAAAGCGACCCGGCCGCCCGGCCGGAGTGCCCGTCGCATATGGGTGAACGCCGCTGTCGGATCGTCGAAGAACATCACCCCGAAACGCGAGAACAGGATGTCGAACGCGCCCTCGGGCAGCTCGGCGCTGCTGGCGTCGGCCACCTGAAACAGGGCCGGCGTATCCGGTCGCGCAAGCGCGCGCGCTCGCTCGATCAGCGGTTCGGATATGTCCACGCCCAGCACTTGGCCCCCGGCGCCGACGCGGGCAGCCAAAGCCAGGCTCGATGCGCCAGCGCCGCAGCCGATGTCCAGCACGCGCTCGCCCGTCGCGGGCGCGGCGGCTTCTATCGCGGCCTGGCCGAACACCGCCACCAGAGCGTCGAGCCGGGCCTGGTTGGCGACCCAGCGCTCCCCGCTTTGACCATTCCAGTCACCCACCTGATCCGCACTTTGCTTTGCCATGTCATCTCCTTGACTCGACGATCCGCCTCTCACCGCGCCGATCTACGCCAACCTTTTCGAAGGCGACGACGCAACGAGAGAGGGGAATCTGTGCTCTCAAACCACCATCGACTGCTGGGCGAAGATGCCGGCCATTGCGCCCTGCGAGGATGCCTGGGTGACCGAGGGCAAGAAGGGCGTGGCGAGGTCGCCAGCGGCGTAGATGCCGGGCATGCTGGTTTGGCGGCGGTCGTCGACGTTGAGGACCATGCCGGTGGGCGTATCGAGCGTGGCGAGGTCCAGTGATTCATGCAGGCTTGCGGACGGCTTGTTACGCGGATTGGCGAACAGGATGTAGACCGCGACGTTGCGGCCGGTATCGAGATTGACGGTGGCGATACGGCCCTTGTGATGGGCGATCTCGACGATCCGGCCATCGACGACAGGTATATTGCGGCGCGCCAGATCAGCCTGGGTGTCGGGCGCAATCTCATGACCATCGGCGAAGACAGTCAACTTGTCAGTCCAATCGCGGAACAACCTGGCAGACTGGTACGACTGCGGGCTGGACCAGACGAGGCCCCAATGCTGGCCAGCGACTTCAAAGCCGTCGCAATAGGGGCAGGGCACGATGGACGTGCCCCAGCTTTCGGCAAAGCCCGGCACATCAGGCATCTGATCGGCGACGCCATAGCTCAGGATCAGGCGGCGCGCCCTCAGGCTTTCGTGATCGTCAGTGACGACGCAGAAATCGTCGATGGCGCCAGACACGCTCTCGGCCCGGGCGTTGACGAGGCTGATCGTTGGATAGCGCGCGAGCTGCTGCCGCGCCTCGACCAGGATGTCCAACGGCGGCTTGTGATCATGGCCGAGCAGGCCATGCGAGTGGCCGGCAAAGCGGTTGCGCGGCCGGCCGGTATCGAGAACGGTGACCTTGCGGCGGGCACGGCCAAGCTGCAGGGCGGCGGCGAGGCCGGCAAAGCTGCCGCCGATGATGATGACGTCATTCATGGTGATGGGCTCCGTGTTGTGGATGAGGGGTGGGCCGGGGACACCTGATCTGCACAACCGGTTGAAACCTGCCCTTGGCTTGCATATTGCGATACTGAGTGGTATCGTATTAATCAATTTTAATACTGTCAAGTACCGGAATTGCCGTGAGCGAAAACAGTCAGGGCCGGCGCGGCCGGCCCGCCAACGAGGCGCTTCGCCAAACGATCGTCGACGCCGCCTGCGAACTCTTTGTGGAATTGGGTTTTCAAGCGACGACCATGGACAAGGTCGCGCAGCGGGCGAAGATATCCAAGCTGAGCATCTATCGGCACTTCGAGAACAAGGAGGCGCTGTTCAGCGCGGCCATGGTGGCCCGCTGCGATCAATTTGCACCGCAGGCCCTTTCTGAAGGGGGCGACGGTTCGGCCGAAGACCAGCTCGTGGCGGTCGGGTCCTCCCTGCTTCGCACGCTGTTGAGCCCGGACGTCCGCAGTGTCGAAGCCATGGTGTTGGCCGACAAGACGAATCAAAAGTCGTTAAGCAAGCTTCATTACGAAGCCGGGCCGGCCCATGTCATCGCCCACATCGAGGCCGTGTTGCGTCAGTTGCACGAGAAAGGGATGCTGAACGTAACCGATGCGCACCTGTCCGCCCGCTTGTTTGCCGCCCTTTTCAAAGGGGCCGATCTCCTGCTGATCGCGCGCTTCGATGAGGCGAGAGCAGAGGACGACAACGAAATCGAATCCTATTGCCGGTCGGCCGTCGCTATGTTCATCGCCGCGCACGGTGGCATCTAAAGGTGCGCTATTACGGCCGATGAAGAACACGCAGCGATTGCATGCGCTGTTCGCTGAGCAACCTATGGATGATGCGTGGACGACTGATGGGCGTGGCCATTGCACGAGCGCAAAAGCCGCCCGAGCGGGCAGGCAGAGGCCGCTTTACACACGAAAGCGGACGTTCATAGGTAAGGCATCAACGACCGCTATCGGCCAATCGTGGACGTTCACAAGGGGCCGCTTTCGAGCGGGGCGCTAGGTTGGCGGCACCGGTTCGCGCCAGCACGTGAATCGGTTTGACTTAATCAGTTCCCGTTTTTCGGCTTGCGCAGCGGGTATTCTATGAGAATCTCGCGGCACTGCGAGATGATTGACGGTAAGAACGTCTGGTCAAACGATTCATTGAACTCATGCGTCTCCAATATGTTGTTGGGCGTGATGTGAATCCGCACATCGATGTGCCCGCTTGTCTTGGCCGTCAAGGTGACGCCGAGGTTTGGCTCCACGCAGTCAAGCTTCGCAGCGCCCGATAGGGACTCGTAGAGACGCTCGCATTCATCGAGGAGTTTCACCAACTCACTCAGGTGCACAATGGGGCCGGCCGTCGAAACGGTTGACCTAGCGGAGTCGCATCGCGCGGTCACTTGCAGCCAGTTTCCATCCCAGTAATCTTGCGCCAATGGAAATTGACGACCGTGGACCCAGAGTTTCAACCCCCCAATCTGCAGGCTGGGTTCATCCAAATTCACGTGAGGTTGCTCGGACATTTAATCGGATTCGGTTGTTGCGGGTGAACATGGTGCCGGTGCGAATCATATAGGCTAGTCTGTGGCACTGCGCCTTGCTGTGAAAAGCTGGACCAGTGCCTCAAGCGGAGGGCAGTAGTGATGACTACGAACAAACGCAACATCCCCGTTAGGTTGATTGTTGCAGCAGCCTTCGCGGCCTTCATTGGCGTGAGTCTCATTGCCGCATACATCTGTAGCCGCTTCCCTAGCCCCAAAGAGGCGTGCATTAGCAACTGCGTGGCCGTCGGCAAGCGTGGGGTGATGGAATATGTTATCCGTGAGGAGTTGACGCGAGGGATGCACGGCAGGGGGCCGGAAGAATGTCGCTGCAGATGAGGCAGGTAGCGACCGGTTGAATCCGCACGCCCCAGGTGGCGGAGGTGATCACCGTCAACGACGAGCCGACCGCGCCGTTGGCAGAACCACTTGCGCCGTTGCTGGAACAGAAGAAGATTTCCGACAATCTCCGCGCCGCTCTGGATGGTTGGTGTTCAACCGCCAATTGGCGAGGTTACATTGGGACGTGGCAGATACGTGACGGCGCACTGTACTTGGTCAAGCTTGGCTCGCGATGCCATGAGCCGAGCGAGGCGCCCCTGGAGGCGGTAATCCCCGGTGCTTCCTCGCCTCAAAGGGCATACTGGTTTTCTGGCAAGCTCACGATTCCTTTGGTTAAAAGGAACAGTGGTTGGCATCTCGGTGAGGAGTTCATGCTCATGCGATACGAACTCGTTACCGTTGTTCACGGAGTAGTAACTGACAGGAAGACCATCGAGCGAGCGACCTCGACATGGTGGCTCAACTAGCGCCAATTCTTCTCCGCGAGCCAACGACTGAGCGACCGCGTTCGACCAGTAACGGCCGGTCGATATCGTCAGTTCAGTCGTTGACAATGCCCGGCACCCGTTCCTGGAATCTACCCCTGGCTAGAATGTGATCCTACCTAAGGATGACCTCTCGAATGACGACGAAACAAAGAGTTGCCACTGCGCTGCTTGGCGCGCTCGCCTGGATCATCATCGACCAGTCGACGAAGGCTTTATTCAAACAAATATTGACGTCCGGCGAAGTCGTGTCATTTCTTTCAGGAAGCCTTCTGGTTCTTCCCACCTATAACCACGGTGCGTTCCTAAGCCTCGGGGCGGAAATGTCTGATGCGACTCGCAATATCGTTTTCATATATGGCGTCCTGGCGATTCTGGTCTGCCTGTTCGGTTGGCTGCTGCGGTCGCCCAAGCTCGGCCGTACCGAGGTCATTGCAATATCCAGCATTCTGGGTGGGGGGCTCAGCAACCTTTTCGATCGTTGTGTCTACGACGGTAGGGTTTTTGATTTTCTGAACATAGGCATCGGGCAGTTGCGAACGGGTGTATTCAACGTGGCAGACGTTGGAATTATGCTCGGCGTGGCGCTCATTCTCTTGCGTGGTGTAAAACGCGGATCCACGTTGCCTGGGTCCTCGGCGGCCTGAGGAATGAAAGCCCTGAGCATGGCTGATGACTTCCTTGGATGCTGTCGGTAGTCCGACTGGGGGTGGAAGCGGCCGTTGCCATTTGCTCGCGAGAGGCCGCTCCCGGCTGCGGATTCAACCGGTCGATGCAACACACTAGAGACTGCGTGAGCAGTGGAGGTGTTGCAAATGAAACAACGGCGCCGGATCTACTACACCGAGAGTCAGAAGGCACTCATGTGGGAGCGCTGGCGTAAGGGCGACTCTCTCCAGCACATTGCCCAACTGTTCGATCGGAACCATTCTTCTGTACAACGGATTCTCGCGCAGACTGGTGGTATCCAGCCAGCGCAACGACACCGCTCCAGACTAGCGTTGACGCTTGCCGAGCGAGAAGAAATCTCCCGCTCGGTTGTGGCGGGGCTCTCGATACGTTCGATCGCCTTCCGGCTAGGGCGAGCTCCGTCCACAATTAGCCGCGAACTCCGGCGAAATGGCGGAAGCCATAGCTATCGTGCGAATCAGGCCGACGAGCTTGCCTGGGCTCGAGCACGCCGACCCAAGACATGTAAGCTCGTCAGAAACCGGACGCTGGCTCAGGTCGTGGCAGCCAAGCTGCGGCTACAGTGGTCCCCTGAGCAAATTGCCGGCTGGCTCAAGCACGCATATGCCGTCAACAAGGACTACCTGGTGTCACACGAGACGATCTATCGCAGCCTGTACATACAGGCCCGCGGTGCGCTTAAGAAGGAGCTGCTCGAACACCTGCGGCGTGAAAGAGCCATGCGTCGTTCGCGGCACCATACGCAGAAGACGGACGACCATGGTCGGATCTGCGACACGCTGCCGATCAGCGAGCGGCCTGCTACGGCGGACGACCGTGCGGTGCCCGGTCATTGGGAGGGCGACATGCTGTGTGGTAGCGGCGGCACCCAGATCGTGACCCTTGTGGAACGCCAAACGCGCTATCTCATGCTGGTCAAGATCGACAGCAAGGACAGCGCGACAGTCGTCAACGCGCTCGTAAAGCATGCGCGCAAACTGCCGCAGGAACTCTATAAATCGCTCACCTGGGATCGCGGGCCAGAGATGGCACAACACAAGCGCTTCACCGTTGCTACGGACATCAAGGTCTACTTCTGTGATCCTCATCATCCCTGGCAACGCGGCTCGAACGAGAACACGAATGGCCTCCTGAGACAGTACTTCCCGAAAGGGACTGATCTCTCCGTGCATTCACAGGCTAAGCTCAATGCTGTCGCCAGACGGCTCAACGAGCGTCCGCGCAAGACTCTAAACTTCGACACGCCAGCGGAACGATTCCATCAATACGTTGCATCGACCGGTTGAATCCGCAGCCAATAGCGGGCATTCCGATACCCCGACCGATTTCTACGAGGCAATAGTGGATGCAGATTACGTGAATGCGCAATTGGCGGTCTGCCAGCGTTTCCATACCCAGTATTTCGGATGCGACCAGATGCTGAAGGTCGGCATCTCGCGCAACGTCAGGGAGGGACTGCGCCCCCTAAACGGCTTGCGGCTAAAGCCAGAGGGCGAAACGTCGGGCTGGTACATCTGGGCGGGAGAGCAATTCTCTGAGTCCCCCGATTTCTTCGGGCCTCTACATGTTTCGCATTTGCTGGATTGGGCTCCGCTGGCCATCCCATATTTAGGGCTGCCGCCAGGGTGGCGGTTCCTTGTCTCTGAACGGTACGAGGATGTATGGGCGGCCCCATCTTTGCTCCAGACCCCATAGCCGCCGTCCGCTTCCGGCCAACAACGGCCGTTCCGCCGATAGAATGGCGCAACACAACTGAACGCATACGCACCTGCAAATGACTGACAAATTCGATGGCTACAACGAAGCGCTGACTGCGCTGGTCAACGAAGCCATTCGGTGCTCGCCTGAATCGTGGGAGGCCGGTCGATTGACAATTCAGTGTGATGGCCACCGCATCGACTACAGGCTCAAAAATGTGGAAGCAAAAGATAAGGCGGTCATCTCAAACGAGCTCGCCCGGCTGTGTGAAGAATACTGGGGAGCCTTCATGAAGAACGGTGAGGCTTGGCTAGAATCAGAAATCGATTTCCGGCGAGTCGAGGGGAGATGGAAATTCAGCGCGAGCTTCAAGTATCCGAAGCCAGCCACCGTAGCTACCCCGCCGCGTAAGCCATTTTGGAAGCTCTGGAACTAGCAATCTGGCCTGCCTCGTGATGTAGCTAGGCAAGCTGGACGACCGCTATCGGCTGCGGATTCAACCGGTCGATGCAACACACTAGAGACTGCGTGAGCAGTGGAGGTGTTGCAAATGAAACAACGGCGCCGGATCTACTACACCGAGAGTCAGAAGGCACTCATGTGGGAGCGCTGGCGTAAGGGCGACTCTCTCCAGCACATTGCCCAACTGTTCGATCGGAACCATTCTTCTGTACAACGGATTCTCGCGCAGACTGGTGGTATCCAGCCAGCGCAACGACACCGCTCCAGACTAGCGTTGACGCTTGCCGAGCGAGAAGAAATCTCCCGCTCGGTTGTGGCGGGGCTCTCGATACGTTCGATCGCCTTCCGGCTAGGGCGAGCTCCGTCCACAATTAGCCGCGAACTCCGGCGAAATGGCGGAAGCCATAGCTATCGTGCGAATCAGGCCGACGAGCTTGCCTGGGCTCGAGCACGCCGACCCAAGACATGTAAGCTCGTCAGAAACCGGACGCTGGCTCAGGTCGTGGCAGCCAAGCTGCGGCTACAGTGGTCCCCTGAGCAAATTGCCGGCTGGCTCAAGCACGCATATGCCGTCAACAAGGACTACCTGGTGTCACACGAGACGATCTATCGCAGCCTGTACATACAGGCCCGCGGTGCGCTTAAGAAGGAGCTGCTCGAACACCTGCGGCGTGAAAGAGCCATGCGTCGTTCGCGGCACCATACGCAGAAGACGGACGACCATGGTCGGATCTGCGACACGCTGCCGATCAGCGAGCGGCCTGCTACGGCGGACGACCGTGCGGTGCCCGGTCATTGGGAGGGCGACATGCTGTGTGGTAGCGGCGGCACCCAGATCGTGACCCTTGTGGAACGCCAAACGCGCTATCTCATGCTGGTCAAGATCGACAGCAAGGACAGCGCGACAGTCGTCAACGCGCTCGTAAAGCATGCGCGCAAACTGCCGCAGGAACTCTATAAATCGCTCACCTGGGATCGCGGGCCAGAGATGGCACAACACAAGCGCTTCACCGTTGCTACGGACATCAAGGTCTACTTCTGTGATCCTCATCATCCCTGGCAACGCGGCTCGAACGAGAACACGAATGGCCTCCTGAGACAGTACTTCCCGAAAGGGACTGATCTCTCCGTGCATTCACAGGCTAAGCTCAATGCTGTCGCCAGACGGCTCAACGAGCGTCCGCGCAAGACTCTAAACTTCGACACGCCAGCGGAACGATTCCATCAATACGTTGCATCGACCGGTTGAATCCGCAGCCAGAAGCGGTCCTTCGGTAACCGCCCGTCGGATTGAAGGCTAGGGCCTTTGCATCAAGTAGGCTGGCAAAAGGCCATTCGCTTCCAAGAAGGCTTTGTGCGCATTCAAAAGCTCGTTCGCGTCGGCCAGCGCCCCGGATGCAAAAGAGGGGTTGGCAATCCATTCAAAGTTATTTTTGACGAATTCGCGAACGCGTTCGTACTCGCCGACAGACCAAGGATCAATCGGCTCAAAATCTGCCTCCAGCTTACTCAGATAGCCACGAAGTGCCTCAACGTATGATTCGGCCAGCGTGACATCTGCAACAGTCGCGCATGCGACGCGATCAAAGAAGCGTTGTAGTGCGAATTGTGTTTCAGCGCGATTCACGTGCAACCTTGGAATAGTCGATCAGCCCAGGCCGAGCCTCATCACCGTCTTGCAGCTCAAACGTACGCGTTCTTCACAGTGCGTGGCTAGAGCGAAAAATCGACGTCGCCACTCTTGACGATGCCGCCCCAACGGCTGGGCGCCCTTTGATTGGCCCAGTACATGTTGGTGTGCCGTATCACGGCATCCGGTGGTGGTGCGCCGATGCTAGTCCGGTCCTCTGTCGTATGCGCATCGCCGACCAGCGTCGCATCATAGCCGCGCACCAAGGCGCCATGCAGCGTCGATCGAATGCACATGTCCGTCTGGGCGCCTGTGACGATGAGTTTGCCAACGCGCAGGCTCGATAACACCTGCTCCAGGTTGGTGTCCTCGAATGCATCGCGATAGCATTTTTCGACAATGATCTCTTCGGGCGCCGGTGTCAGTTCAGCAACGATCTGCCACGCTTCGCTTCCAGCTTTTAGCGATTCATCGGAATGCCGAACCCACACGACCGGCACGCGGGCACCGCGCGCCCGCATGATCAGCGTGCTGACGACGGCGAGTATTTCATCACGTTGATACGCGCCAGCTACGACGTCGTTCTGGAGGTCGATAACCAGAAGCGCAGTGTTGGGACGGTCGGCCAGCGTTGTCATAGGAAAATTTCTCTCGAGGAAAGCGGCATGTTATGCCTATTGGCGCTCCGTTGAAGCCGGTGGAGCGACGAGTTCAATCTTGATCAGGTAGACCCCTAGCGCGCTTACCTTTTCGGTAACGCTGATCGCGCCGCGTTCCGGCAGAGACGGTAGGTTCCACAGGGATGCGCACGTCTTGATGGTGCCGGCGCCGCCAGGGTCGACAAACTGGACGGCGCTGTGGCAGCTTTTTGTGGCCCGGACTTTCTCAAATGCAGCTTGGCTGGTGGCCACGCGATCTGCAGTGAAGCGGGGAATTGCAGTTGCCCAGGTCCACGTCGTGAAGGCCCCGTACAGCGCAAAGCAAACAAATTGCCCCACTGGCCCGATCTTGCGCTTTGACGAGGTGTCCGTCGTTGGAAAATCGAGTACGGCGAACAGCGTTGCGACAATCACACCTCCGGCCAAGGCGATATAGAACCTTGGAAACAGGGACGGAGCGTAGCAATCGCGCGCAAAGAAGAACGCCGGGTAGATAGACAGCAACAAAAGGAACAGCAGGGACAGGCCCAGGATTGCTTTGTGTCGCGCAAGCATTTCGTGTGTTCAGGCGGACGGGTATTGCTGAAAGGCAGCAGGATTGCGACGAGTTCCAACGGCTGTGTTCGGCCATGAACGCGCCCTCAGGCCGCTACATTACCGACATCCAGTCGTAGTCTCCCAAATAGGCTAAGAAGTCGTCGACGACGTCCGGCGCGAGATCGAAGCGAGTTCGATAGCCACCTTTCGGGTGCTTTTCGATGATCTCGACGTCGCGTATGCCCGGGGCTGATTCCAGGAGCTGAAAGAGCTCGGCCTGCTCGCGGTCTGTATAGTCGTTCGCACTCCGCCGCCGCATGAGCCGATGGTATTGCCTCATCTTCTCCCCTCGGTTCACCGTATCGATTTGCCCTATGATAAGGCTCCGAGCTCTGCAGCCCCGACGATTACCTACACAGACTGCTATGCGGCCCGAATACATTGACGTTCAATGGCGCCATAGTTCCGATGCGGACCCCACGCGTCTTGTCTCGGAGCTTGATGTGCAGCGCATGGAAATTCGAAAACTCGAATTCTTCGGGGACGGGCGAGTCGGCTACGCCTCAGCAGACCACACTTCGCATGGGACTGCGCTGGGCTTACTCCCTGTTCCGCCGCTTGCCGAGATAAATGCTGACCCTCAGTTCGTCGGTGTTGGCATCACCGCTGCGGAGTTTTCGGCACTATGGCTCAAGCATGTTCCAATGGTGTCCGCTCGCGGCCACGGTCGGTAGACGAGGGACGAGCCATCGCCGTCCGCTGCCGGCCAAGAGCGAACACACAGTGCCGTAGACATCGTTGCCGAGCCTTTATGAGCTGGAAGTCTACGAGCTTGATTCGAACCGACGGGATACGTTGAATGACCCTAGAGATGGAATTTGAACGGCTTCGGCTTGCCTCAATTGAAGCCGCAGACGCGTCATATGAAGACTACCGGGTGGTCGAGCCCGTGTACCTCGAAGTTTTGCGCCTCGTGCTCGCGAATCCCGACTCACGCGAATTCTTTGTCGAGCGCTTTGTTGCGATGGCGACGCGGACGCTAGCCTCGCCTTGGGCACTGGTTCCATTTTGTATGCGTGAATTAAGGTTCCCGGAGGTATTGCAAGCCGTCCGCGCGCACATGGACCAGCTTTACGCGGTCCAAAAGCATGCGCGCTACATGAACTACTGCAGTGACGTGGTGAAAGCCTACACAGACTTCGTCTGGGAGGATGCTGACATGTGGGACTACTTCCGCGCAAAGGAGCTAGTTCCTGCGGTGGTACCCGTACTCATGAAGCGTCTCTCGATTCCAGATACGGAGACACAGTTCAATGCGCTGTACGCGCTTGCAGCCCTTGGGAGTGAAGCTGTTGAAGCGCAAGAGGTCGTTCGGGATTTTCTGAGCCGCCAGCCCGACTCGTCTTCCCTTGCAGAGCACGCCCGAGCAGTGCTGGAGGCTATCACCTCAGCTAGCGCGGCTTGCAGGTCGCGACCAGCGGAGGGCTAGGTTCGTTTCCGGTGCCGACCGTCTGCATCCGGCTGCGGATTCAACCGGTCGATGCAACGTATTGATGGAATCGTTCCGCTGGCGTGTCGAAGTTTAGAGTCTTGCGCGGACGCTCGTTGAGCCGTCTGGCGACAGCATTGAGCTTAGCCTGTGAATGCACGGAGAGATCAGTCCCTTTCGGGAAGTACTGTCTCAGGAGGCCATTCGTGTTCTCGTTCGAGCCGCGTTGCCAGGGATGATGAGGATCACAGAAGTAGACCTTGATGTCCGTAGCAACGGTGAAGCGCTTGTGTTGTGCCATCTCTGGCCCGCGATCCCAGGTGAGCGATTTATAGAGTTCCTGCGGCAGTTTGCGCGCATGCTTTACGAGCGCGTTGACGACTGTCGCGCTGTCCTTGCTGTCGATCTTGACCAGCATGAGATAGCGCGTTTGGCGTTCCACAAGGGTCACGATCTGGGTGCCGCCGCTACCACACAGCATGTCGCCCTCCCAATGACCGGGCACCGCACGGTCGTCCGCCGTAGCAGGCCGCTCGCTGATCGGCAGCGTGTCGCAGATCCGACCATGGTCGTCCGTCTTCTGCGTATGGTGCCGCGAACGACGCATGGCTCTTTCACGCCGCAGGTGTTCGAGCAGCTCCTTCTTAAGCGCACCGCGGGCCTGTATGTACAGGCTGCGATAGATCGTCTCGTGTGACACCAGGTAGTCCTTGTTGACGGCATATGCGTGCTTGAGCCAGCCGGCAATTTGCTCAGGGGACCACTGTAGCCGCAGCTTGGCTGCCACGACCTGAGCCAGCGTCCGGTTTCTGACGAGCTTACATGTCTTGGGTCGGCGTGCTCGAGCCCAGGCAAGCTCGTCGGCCTGATTCGCACGATAGCTATGGCTTCCGCCATTTCGCCGGAGTTCGCGGCTAATTGTGGACGGAGCTCGCCCTAGCCGGAAGGCGATCGAACGTATCGAGAGCCCCGCCACAACCGAGCGGGAGATTTCTTCTCGCTCGGCAAGCGTCAACGCTAGTCTGGAGCGGTGTCGTTGCGCTGGCTGGATACCACCAGTCTGCGCGAGAATCCGTTGTACAGAAGAATGGTTCCGATCGAACAGTTGGGCAATGTGCTGGAGAGAGTCGCCCTTACGCCAGCGCTCCCACATGAGTGCCTTCTGACTCTCGGTGTAGTAGATCCGGCGCCGTTGTTTCATTTGCAACACCTCCACTGCTCACGCAGTCTCTAGTGTGTTGCATCGACCGGTTGAATCCGCAGCCAGAAGCGGTCGGTATTCCTTACGCCGTAGCCAGGGACCGCTGCCAGCCATAAGGACTCAATCGACGCGACCGCCACAAGCGTTGACCGCGGCGTACAGCCCTCCGATCATTCGACCAGTTATGAGGCTCAGATTTGCACGGACCGGATCATGATTTCGTTTGACACTGGAAGTCATCACTTCAATCTCAGGGCGGCTGCCGTCATCTTCCGCGGCGAGCACGTGCTATTGCATCGGGCGGATGGGGACACGTTTTGGACGCTTCCCGGAGGCAGAGTCGAGCCCGGCGAGCACGCCGCACGGACAGTTATTCGGGAGATGCAAGAGGAGGTGGGCGTAGGGATCTGCCCAGAAAAGACGCTGTGTATTGTCGAAAACTTCTTTACTCACAACGGGCAACCTAACCACGAACTCGGCATCTATATCGTTGCGAGTCTTGAACCCGGATCGCCGTTACTGGATTTGTCTGCTACGTACCTCGGTTCCGAGCAGGGCAAGCGGTTAACGTTCGCATGGTTTTCTCTGCAACAACTATCTGACATCGACTTGCGCCCCGTCTTTCTTCAACGGTTGCTCCAGGCGGGAGATCTCTCTCTGGCACATGTCGTCCAGCGGGAATCGCACTTCGAGATCTCATACTGAGCTAGCTTTTTCGATCGCCCCTCCCTGTGGCTGGAATATTTGCTCCGGGCTATGTGTACGATCAATCGCAAGGCCGTCGTAGAGCATCTGCCTTCGAGAAAGACGAACATTTGCAAAGCGCGCCCGTTAATCCCTGCAAGCGGCCGCTTCCAGCCAAGAGCAGCCCCTCATTGCATTCCGAGCTTTCGTGCCTGCAATTGACGCAGCGGCCATTCCGTTGGGTTGGTTTCTCGAGAAGGCCACCAGAGAGGTCTACGGTTCCGATGTTGCGTTGCGGCAATGTCTTGTAGACCCTTCCCTCGTCCGAATTTCCTCCAGCGCCGATTCGTTCCGGATACGCCATGCCCCGTAAGGCTTTGCGGGTCACCGTCGGAGCTTGTATCCGGAACTAATCAAGCGCTGTATCCGCAACGAATCGATCGTTTCACGCCGCGTGAACGCCGCGCCAAGGTTGTCCACAGCACCGCCCAAAGCGCATACAGAAATTGACGCAACCGCTTGATGCACAAGGAGTTGTTGCACGATGTAACGGTCGGAGAGCTGTGGATAACCTCCGCCCCGCAGAGTCGATTCTGTTTGGCTGCACGTTTGCCGAAAGCCGTCAAGCCCTTTGTTATGCCGAGGTTCCACGGCATGGCGGGTTATGCACAGAACATGTGGATAAGTCTGTGGGAAACCGCATCCGACCCGCATGGCGACGGCTTCTGGTCGGTGTTGCTCGCGAATTCGGCACCGGCGTGTTCGTGAGCATCGCTTCAAAATGGAGCATCGTGCAACGTTTGATTACAACCTGATACAGCACCACGGCCCGCTGTTGACCAGACTTCCGGCATGCGACCACGAGTCGCAACCGATCATTGAAGGAGAACAACATGGCTCGGGTACTGACGATTCTGCTGGCCGGCGCAACGCTGTTGACGGCCACCGGTTGTGCTGACATGACGGCGCGCCAACGCAATACCGCCATTGGGGCGGGCGTGGGCGGCTTGGCAGGTGCGGCGCTGATTGGCGGCCCTGGCGCAACGCTGGGCGGCGCCGCGCTGGGTGGCTTGGTGGGTAACGTTTCGACGCGCTGATCACGCATCGCCCAATAGAACAATCGCCTAAGAGAAAACGGCCCCGCGTTGTCAACGTTGGGGCCGTTTTTACGCCTGCGCGCGGCTGTGCGCGCGCAGCAGCGCGTCGATGGCCGGCACCTCGAGCGGTCGGCCAAACAGGAAGCCCTGCACTTCATCGCATGCATGCGCGGCCAGGAAGGCCGATTGCTCAGGCGTTTCCACGCCCTCTGCGGTTACCGTCATGTTCAGCGCACGGGCCATCGCGATGATGGTCTTGGTGAGTGCCACGCAGTCGGCCACCGCCGGCACACCGCTGATGAACGAGCGATCGATCTTGATGTTGTGGATCGGCAAGCTGCGCAGGTACGACAACGACGAAAAGCCGATGCCGAAATCGTCGAGCGAGATGCGCACGCCGCGCGCGGTCAGGCTCATCAGCAGCCGCTGCGTGGATAGCCGATCGGCCAGCAGCACGCTTTCGGTCAATTCCAGTTCCAGACGCGACGGCGTCAGCCCGGACGCTTCGATCGCTTCATCCACATCGCGCTCGATCACACCCGCATCGCACTGGCGTGCGGAGACATTGACCGAGATGCGCCCGGTAAAGCCGAAGTTGCGCTCCCATGCTTGCCCCTGCGCGCAGGCTTGCATGAGTGCCCAGCGGCCGAGTTCGAGGATGTAGCCCGATTCTTCCGCCACGGCGATGAACTCGGTGGGCGAGACCGCACCGAGCTCCGGGTCCGACCAGCGCATCAAGGCTTCCACGGCCACGAGTTCGCCCGAGGCGAGGGCATATTTGGGTTGATACACCAGCCGCACCTGGCCGCGCGCGAGGGCACGCCGCATGCGCTCGTTGAGCGTGAAGCGACGCAGCATTTGCGTTTCGAGCGCCCGCGAATACCGCGCGACGCGGTTGCGGCCGTTTTCCTTGGCGCGGTACATGGCCGCTTCGGCATGGCTGACCAGCGTGGCCGCGTCGCCGCCGTCGTCCGGGAACCTCGCCACGCCAATGCTGGCGGATAAGTGCAACTCGCGGTCCCCGCCAGTAAAGGGTTTGGCCAGCGCCTCCAGGACTTGCTGGCTTAGCGAGTCGGCCGCATCCGGGGCGTCGATGGCGACGCAGAACTGGTCGCCACCCAGGCGTGCTACCAGAGCGCGCTGTCCGGCCTCGGCGCGGATGCGTTGCGCCGCCAAGTTCAACACCTGGTTGCCGATGTGGTGGCCCATCGCTTCGTTCACGGTCTTGAAGTGGTCTAGGCCGATGTATAGGAGCGCAGCTTGTCCGGTGGATGGCAACGTCAGACGCGCATCCAGTCGTTCGATGAAGGCTGCGCGATTGGGCAGCCCGGTCAGCGAATCCTTGGTCTCCAGCAGACGCAGCTGCTCGACGGTTGAGCGCTCGGCTGTGATGTCGCTGAAGATGACCAGCACCGCATGCGGCGAAGCGCTGTCGGGCGAGAACATCGGCAGCACCGACTCGCGCAGCCACACGATCTGCCCGTTTGCGGCCGGCACACCCACCACCACATTGCTGATGGCGCGCCCCGTGCGGGCGGCCAGCGTGGTCGGCCATGCGGCGCGCGGCAGGATCGCGCCATCTTCGCCGAGCACCATGTCGCTCAGTGTCATGCGCGGCCGGCCTTTCCACGACGTGCCGGATAGCCGCAGGATTTCTGCCGCGCTGCGGTTGTACGACAGCACGCGACCGTCGGTGGACAGCGTCAGCACGCCTTCGCTCAGATGATTGACGACGAGGCGGTATTGATCGCGCAAGTCACGCGCCTGACGGTATTCGCTCTCCAGGCGCAGCAGTTTTGCCAGCGCCCCGACGATGCTGCCGCACGCGTGGCGCAAGGGGGCATCGTCGACATTGCTGACGCTGGGCGCCGCGTAGAACAGGCACAGCAGATCGTCACCGAGCGCCGCGCCGCCTTGCTGAGCGGGAAGGCGGCACAGCCACACCGGCAGCGCTGTGCCGAGCGCACGGGCGAGCGTTTCGCGCAGGGCTGTGGGCGCGTTCGGCAGACGGATCAGTTCAATCGGCGCCAGATCGTTCAGCAACGGCGCGATGTGGGAGAGTTCGACATCCGGGTCGTACTGCCCAGGGGCTTGCTCACGGTGGGTCAACTGCGCGCGCGCCGCTTGCGTGCCATAGATCCGCGCCCGTCCGGAGACCACGCGCACCACCACACATAGCGCGCTGGGTAGCGCCGCTTCAAGCGCGCGCAGCGCGGCATGCAGCCGTTCGCCCAGCGATGCGGCGGACGGCAGTGTGGACAACAGATGGTCGAGATGTTCGTGCGGTAGCGCCGCGCCAATCGCCTCCGCGCTCAGCAGGCGCTCGCCCGCCTTGCCGGGCAGTTGCGCATCGAGCGGCAGCGGCAACCCGTGCACGACGACTTGCTGCGCGGGCAGGCCATCAAAGCGCGAGGGCGTGACGGTCAGCCGCACCGCCACCGGTTTGCTGGCGGCATCTAGGGAAATGAGCGAGGTGAGTTGCGCCGCTGACATGCCGGCCGAGGTGGACGCATCGGTGTTGGCTTCGGCGTGGTCGGTTGCGCCGAGCCAGGCCGGCACATCCAGGAAGAAGCGCGAGAAGGGCTCACCGAGCAACTGATCGGCCGACAGCGCGCGCACCATGCAAACCCCGGCCGCATTGGCATACACGATGCGGCCTTCCAGGACGACATAGAGCGGAACGGGCAGGCTTTGCGCCGACAGCGGATAGGTAAGTTCGTCTTGCATCCCACGCTCCAACCAAGAGGTTGCCCAGGATACTGCCCCACGCAAGCCGCGCGCCGCGAGACGGGGGCTAGCCGGCAGAGGGCGGGGCAATGCCATTCATGATGCGCAAAAGTTGTGAGTCGTGCAAATTGTTGATTTGTGGCCGATGCAACACATTTTGAGCCAATTTTATCGGCGGGCTGCGCTTGGCTGGTACGGCGTCGGTTAAAGCAGCTGGCGTTGAATCGTTTGCCGGGGATACAGCTTCGGTTCCATCTACGGGTTTTCTGCCACGGCGAAACGCTGCTCGATCCGGCGCTGGGTGCACGCCAATCCAATGGCACACATCTACACACACGTGCCAATTGTCACGATGAAATAGGCGCTGATGCGTTCGATTGGACGTTCTGGAAAGAAAAGGGGCGTGGTCGCAAAAAAGAGGAATCCCAGCAGGAAAGAAACAAAAGCAGAGTGTCAAAACGGCGTGGTAAGCGCGGTTTCATCGTTGTCTCATCCAGCGACCAACCAAGAGGTGCACTGCGTTGAACAGCTTTTCCTCTGGCTGCGAATCGGTATGCCGCAGCCACGCAAAAGGGCTTTTGATGTCGCGCTCCGGGTGGATGCATTCGCGGTATAGCGTGCACGCGTGACGACGTGTGCGGTACGGCGACGATGTCGAGCAATGGCGCTGATGATGCTGGTCGCGTTGCCAGAATTGCGGGACCCGGTTGCCCTTGCTATGGTGATTGCACTGATGAAATGCAGTGCGACATCGGTTTGAGGCCATCGCGTGACGACGTACGTTAATCCGATGCATCAATCGGACTTTCGGGTGCAATGCTTAGCAGTCGATGTGCCTGAATTGGTTTGACACGGAGTTGTACGCTTGATGGCCCCTCAGGTTGTAGGCCCAAGAATGTTGAAATTTCATTTCAGTTATGAATACAATTGATCTAATATCTGATCCACACCAGACTTTATCGGGAGCGCATATGGCGACATACAAGGAATTGATTGCACAAAAGGCTAAGTTGGAGGAGCAGATTGAAAACGCTCGCGCCAAGGAACTGGAAACCGTGATCCAGCAAGTTCGCCAGACGGTTGCCGAATACGGCCTGTCGGCTGAGGATCTGGGTCTGGCACCGCGCCGTGGCCGCCGTGCCGGTTCCAAGGCACCGGTACCGGCCAAGTACCGTGATCCGAAGACGGGTGCAACGTGGTCGGGCCGCGGCCGTGCGCCGGCCTGGATCGGCAAGAACCGCGACAAGTTCCTGATCGCCTGATCTGACTGACCGCGCCCAGTGCGCGCGTCAGAGCTCGGATGGCCCACCCTACGGTGGGCCGTTTTCATTGGCGCGCGCGATCCACGTTCCTGTATAACGACGGCATGACGCCTCGCCTGCCCAAATACCTTGAACTGGCCGATCGCATCCGGCTCGACATCCTGCACGGCGCATTGCCCGCCGGCAGCGTTGCGCCCAGCGAGAACGAAGTCGCCCAGCGCTACGGCGTATCGCGGCTGACTGCGCGCCGCACGCTCAATGAACTGGCGGCACGTGGGCTGCTCAAGCGCTCGCGCGGGCAACGCAGTGTGGTGCTCGATCGCGTGGGGCCGCATCGGCCGGTGCTGTATGCGCCGGGCCAGTCCGACGCTGCGTTGGAGTATGTGCCGGGCGCCGTCTATACGGTGAGCGTGTTCCGTGTGGAGCAGGCTGATGAAACCGTCGCCACCGCGCTGAGTTTAGAGGTGGGTGCGCAAGTGGCTTTCGTCGAGCGCCGCGCGCAGGTAGGCGGCCAACCGATCATGCTGCTGCGCACGTGGCTGACCTCCCGGCTGGCCGCCATGCTGGAGGCGCGTGATTTTGAAGATCGCCTGTTCGTGCAGGTGTTCCAGCGCGCCAATCTGACCATCGCGCGTTCGCGCGAGGCGCCCCTGGCCTGCGTGGCCGATGCCCACCAGGCGGCTCAACTCGACGTAGCGATGGGCGTACCGCTGGTCCGCGTGCGCCGCATCGGTTATAGCGGTGCCGACGTGCCGATCTCCCTCACCTATTGCGATTTCTCGCCCGAGCGCTACACCCGCGAAGTTGACATCCGCGTGCTGCAGAACGACTAAGAGCCGCTAACAAAACCGCCCTGGCGTCGTTGCGCCTCCCGCAGTGACCAACACTCGGTACTGCTTGTACTGTCTGCGTCGGCACGCCTAGCCAGGACAGCTTTGTTAGCGGCTCTAAACCCGCACTGCGCCAGCACGGTGCAGAAAGCGCGCCACAAACCCCTGCGAGGGGACTTGTCTGCCTGGGGTAGCCAAGCTGGGCAGCGCCACTTTTTCTTCCAAGCGCCCATTTGCTGCGTTGTGACGCCGTCGTGCTGCACTGGCACGGCTGTTGCATTGACTCGCCCCGATTGCGCGGGGCGGGTTGAGCCGCCTTCCCCGCGAAGCAATCCACTCAACCGCGAATAACGGTCTTGGCCGGAGAGATTCGGGTTGAGGAAATCGATGCCTGCCAAGGCGCGATCTGGTCGGACATTCGCCCAAAACCTATCGAAAGCGGAAGTGCGGGACGAATGCAGATGGATTCTTTTTTGCGATTCACTACTCGGGGGAAATCAAACACTATGACAGCACATCAGAAGACGGTGGCGGGCAAACTCACTGCCTGTGCCTTGACGGCAGTCGCGTTGTTGACGGGGGCAGCAGATGCGGGGGCAGTTGAGTGGAGCGATACCTCCATCGGCTATCGCTATGGCACCCAATTCGCAGAGCCATTTGTGGGTGACGGCATTCACAAGAACATTTTCAACTTCACGCACGCCAGCGGATACAAGTACGGCACCAACTACCTGAACGTCGATTTCCTGCAGTCAGACAGCAAGGACGCCAACGCGCAGGAAGCCTACGTCGTGTATCGCCATACGCTGGATATTGGCAAGGTGCTCGACAAGAACCTCAGCGCCGGGCCTATCCGCGGTTATGGTTTGACCGCCGGTTTTGACTGGAACACCAAGAACGACCCCGGCTACGCGTCGAAGAAACGCATGCTAGTGGTCGGCCCGACGGTGATGATGGACGTACCGGGTTTCCTGAACATCAGCCTGCTGATGCTGTGGGAGAGCAACGAGCCGGTTGGGGTCACAAGCCGCTACCACTACAAGGCGCACCCGATGCTGAATGCCGCATGGGGCATCCCCATTGGATCGACGGGTCTGTCGTTTGAAGGGTATGCCAACTACATCGCGGCCAAGGGCAACAACGAATTCGGCGGCGGCACCGCGCCTGAGTTGAACATCGACGCCATGCTGATGTACGACCTGGGCACGCCTTTGCACCTGGGCAAGAACACGCTGCGCGTGGGCATTGAATATCAATACTGGCGCAACAAGTTCGGCAACCCGGCATCGGTGCCGGGCTCCCTGGCAAAAACGCCGATGGTGCGTGCCGAATACCACTTCTGATGGGCTGCCGCCGGTACCTTTGGTATTGGCGGGCTGTTTCCTTGTCACCGCCCGTGTGTCGACAGCATGGGCGTGGGTTGTCAACGGCGTCCGAAGATTCGGGCGCCGTTTTTTGTGGTGCAAGCCAACCGAAAGCCGTTAGCCGGTGCGCGCCAAGCGTATGGGCGGCTCGGCCGGTTGTGGCGAATTCAGCAACATGGCGCCGCGCTGGGTGGCCACGAACACCGCCTCCGTTCGGCTGCGCACCTCCAGCCGGCGATACAGCGCATTGATATGCGCCTTGGCTGTCGCCTCCGAAATGCTCAGCATGCGGCTGATGGTTTTGACCGGGTGCCCGCGCGAGAGCAGCACGAGAATTTCATATTGCCGCTGGGTAAGCCCCAGTAATGCGGAATCGTCATGACCATTGGATGCGCCAGCGGCCGAGGATTCGGCGCGGGCCAACACAACGGAGGCGGGCACATAACGGCCGCCGGCCAATACCAGTTCCAATGCCGCGGCAATCAATTTGCCGGAATAGCTTTTCAGCAGATAGGCAGAAATATTCAATTGCATGAGCGCACGTACGTGCGCCGCTGAGTCGGTTTCACCCAGCACGGCAATATGTCTCGGATGCGGCTGTTGCAGCAACCGGGAGAGAGCTGGCAGATCGTCGATGCCCGGAATGGGCAGGCCGATCAGGGCCAGTTCGGCGTCCGCATGCGCCGCAAGGTTTTCAAAAAGTGCCTCGTCCGGCTCGACGCTGACGACCTCGGAAATGGCCGGCAAGGACTGCAAAACGTGGGTGGCACCGGCACGCACCAATGGGTGCGCCTCGACTACGATTGATTTCACTGCGCCGCCTGTCTGGTTATGGTTGTTTGCCCATGACCGGAATCAGCCGTGGCCTCGTCCATTTGGACCGGCGCGATCCAAATACATACAGACGTGGCTGGTGGAAATGCAATGGCGCGCGGTTTCGGTATGTTTCCCCGTTCAACCGGTGGTCACCGCAGTACGGTGCCGCCGGGCCAAAACCTTGCTACGCCATTCAGGCGCAATTTCCTTCCGGTTTTCTTATTTATGTCGCCAGGCGCGGGGGATATACCCCGCCAAAATCCGCAGAATAAATCCCCAGCATGCTTGTTGCACCCATCAATGGGATGTAAACCTTTTTGTTTACCCTGATTGGATGTGTGCAAGACCGGTATAGATATCAGGATCAGGCGGCAGCAGCTAGCCCCACTTCACGCCCATTGACTCGGGGCAAAATTGGGGCCTGCGGTGGCGTAGGACAGGCGGGGAGCGTGGCGGCGGTGTGCCGCCGGGGGCTTATTGCGCGACGACCGAGAAGCGCGGCATCGACAGCGGCTGTTTTCCGTCGCGGCCGTAGGGGGTGCCGCCGCCATTATTGGCTGCGTGCAGGACAGACAGCGCATTCTGCGTGGCACGCAGGCGCAGGTCGATCAGGGCGCCGTTGTCGATATTGCGCTGGCGCAGGGCGCGGGCCAGGGCGAGGTTCTCGTCGAACAGGCGGCTGGCGGTTTCGTCCGAGCGCAGGTATTTCACTAGCCCGTACGGATCTGCGCCGCCGTGCTGCGCCCACCAGAGGCGGCGCTCACGGTCGGCTTCGCCCAGGGCGGTGAGCTGGTTCTGCTTGGTCTGGGTAATGCGCTCGAGCTCGGCCATGTCGCCATCGCGCAACGCCTGGCTTTCGGCTTCCAGGGTTTGGGTGGCGGCGCGCAGCAGTGCCTGCTCGTCGGCAAGGGTGCGGATTAGCAGCGTGTTATCCATGGTGGCGACCTATCAGCGTGGGGAGCTTGGGTAGCCACCGGCCCGCATGGGCTGAGCGCCACCCCGCCGCGATCAGCCCATGCGGGCCGGCGGCGTCATCAAAAACGAGGGACAGGCGCGGGAAGTGCCCCGTCAGGCCTTCTTGCTTCGCGTCGAGAGCAGCGACTGGGCGTCGGACAGTGCCGCATCGGCGATCTTGCCGGCGTCCATCTTCAGCGTGCCGTTCTTGATGGCGGCGCGAATCTGCTCGACGCGTGCTGCGTCGAAGTCGCCACTGCCCACTTGGCGCGAGACTTGTTGAATCGAGAGCGACGGGGTGTCGCCACTGTGGCGCGTCGAGCCCGCAGCCGTGCTGCTGGCCGACGGTGTGCTCGTGGCGCGGGCCGACCCGGACGTGGCGTCCTTGGCCGGCACCACGGCGGGCGCGTTGTTGACGATATGGTTGATTTTCACAGGTGTCTCCGAAGAGCGCGTTCATCCTAACACCCATATCGGCCAACCCCGGCTCAAACTTTAGCGGCGGAATGCGATTGCACATCACACAGGGAGAGTGATCGATTCGCATCAAACCGGCTCAAAACTGGACGGCGACCACGCCAACCGACTGTGCAATCCCCGAGATGACGTTGCCGTTGGCGGTGCGCACCTGCGCCACTTGGCCAATGGCCGCCTGATTCAGCGCCCGTCCGTCACTGGTGACTTGAAAGCCACCCCCATCTGCGATGAGCTTGACGGTCTGGCCCGCTTGCACGGCGATGGGCAAGCGCAGGCTCTCGGCGCGCAACGGCTGGTTGGGCGCCACGCTGGTGATGAGTACGCGGCCCACCACGTCCGCAGGTTGCTGCACCACGGAGGGCGGCAGCGCAGACAGATCGCCCGTGCGCGCCTCCAGGTCGCCCATGTCGAGCGTCTTGCCTGGCGACAACTGGTGTGCGGCCACGTAATACGTTCCGCTGATCTGAATCGTGGCTGGCACCCATGCCGCCCAGGCGTGAGGCGAACGGCAGCGCACGCCCACTTGTATACGGCCGCGCAGGCGGTTGGCGGCGGGCAACATCAGGTCGATCTGATCACACGGCTGGTTGGCGATGCGCGGGTCGATGGGGCCGATTTCCGCCGAGGCGCGCGGGGCGCCGGCGTCATTGGTGCCGCCCAGGATGTCCAGTTGCGATTGCAGTTGCTGCTGAATCTGCATCTGGATGGCGGTCGGGCCCTGGATGGTAGTAGCAGGCGCTTGGGCGGGCGCACCCACATTGGCGGCGGGCGCGTACCCCACACGCATCATGCCCTGGGCATGTGCCAGCAGCGGATGGACCAGGCTTGCGAGCAGGCCCATTGCCAGGATGACCAGCAGCTTGCGCTGGCGTGCGGCCAGCGGCATGGCCGTGGCGGCGGCAACGGTGGGGTGGTGCGCCTTGCGTGCAAACCGGTTGGACATGACAGCCCTCCATCAAAAGTCCGGTGAAGTGTAGCCACGCGCGCGGGAGAGCCAAATGCGGAAATGTCGGCCAATCCCCCCCTTATTCGGACGAATGCACTTGCGCACCGGCCCCTAGACTTTGCAACGTGGTGAAGTCCCTGGCGTTGCGCGGTGTCTGGTTGTGCCTCGCGTGACCTGTCCTGGTGGTCGTGTTCGTGGCGGCTGCTGGATCGCAGACAGTCCTTTTCCACTGAGGTGCATGACGGCAACTCAGCAGCACGCGGTAACAAGCGGTTTTTGGAGCCGGCATCGGCGGTTTTGAAGGGGCCGCCGGTGCCGCAGTCTCCACCCCCTACAGAATTGGAAACACAAACCCGGCGGGCGCGCCAGCAACAGGGCGCCGCGCGCAAGGAAGACAGACATGGTCGACAAGCTGGATCAGTTGTTCGGTTTTCAGGAGCAGGCGCTGCACTTGCGTTCGCAGCGGCACCAGATCCTGGCCTCGAACATCGCCAACGCCGATACGCCGAATTACAAGGCGCGCGACTTTGATTTTCAGTCGGCGCTGCAGAACGCGGTCGGCCAGCAAAGCGGTAACAGCCTCCCGATGATGGCAACGGCGGCCGGTCACTTGACCACCACCGGCGCCCCGGCAGGCGATGTGACGCCGATGCAGGCGTCGCTATCTCAGCAGACCAAGGCGCTGCAAGGTGAGGTGCAGTACCGCACCTCGCAGCAGCCCTCGATTGACGGCAACACGGTGGATATGGACGGCGAGCGCATGCGCTTTGCCGACAACACGGTGCGTTACGAGGCCGACCTGAACATCGTGACGCAGAAGATCAAGTCGATGCTGGCGGCTATTCAGAACAGCTAGTCCGCTGAATCATTGAAATGGGAGGTGAAGGACATGCCATGGGGGATGCAGCGCTAGGCGCAAAGCGCAGCAATAGCTGGCTATTGCGAGCATTTGCAACGACGCGATGCGCCCCCATGGCATGGCAAGCACCGACCAATTTCAGTGATTCAGTGGACTAACACGACGTACAGGGCAAGACGACCACGCAGCAGTCAGGCGTGGCGAGAAAGAGGGGCGGGAGTGATGTGGCGCCCCGGGCCAGGCAGATCTGGCTCGGAGCGCGCCCTCACAACGGCAAGTTAGACCCGGCAATTGCGCCGGGCACAGTATTCAGAAGACAGCGGAACCAACATGTCGCTATTCAAGGTGATGGATGTGGCTGGCAGCGCGCTCACCGCGCAGTCCAAGCGCATGAACGTAGTGGCCTCCAACCTGGCCAACGCCGAGAGCGTGACCGGCCCGGACGGCACCGCCTACCGCGCCAAGCAGGTGGTATTCACCCCCGCGCAGCAGACCGACGGCGATGCCTATGCCACAGGCGTGTCGGTCGACCGCGTGGTGGAAGACACCGTCACGCCCATGAAGCGCATGCACCAGCCGGGCAACCCGCTGGCCGATGCCGATGGCTACGTGACCATGCCGAACGTGGATCCGGTCGAAGAAATGGTCAACATGATTTCCGCCTCGCGCTCGTACCAGGCCAACGTGGAAGTCGCCAATACCACCAAGACGATGGCCTCCAAGGCCTTGACCCTGGGCCAATAAGCGGCGCCCGTCCTAGCGAGAGACCAACATGACCGTCAGCGCAACCAGCAACACCAGCAGCACCACGAATACTGGCAACCAGCTTGCCGTCACCAGCGGCACCGATCTGCAGAACACGTTCATGCAGCTGCTGGTCGCGCAGCTGAAGAACCAGGATCCGCTCAACCCGATGGACAACTCGCAGATGACCTCGCAGTTGGCGCAGATCAACACCGTCAACGGCATCCAGCAGTTGAACACCACGATGACCAACATGGCCACGCAGAACGCCGCCACGCAGGCGTCGTCGCTGATCGGGCGCAGCGTGCAGGTGCCATCGTCGTCGCTCACGCTGGCATCGGGCACGGCCAACTTCGGGATTTCGGTGCCCAACGGCGCCGACGATGTGGTGGTCACCATCAAGGACGCGCGCGGCAACACCGTGCGTTCCGTCGATCTGGGCCAGATGGCGCCCGGTAGCGGCAGCTACGCCTGGAACGGCAAGAACGACAGCGGCACTACGGTGGCTGACGGTACGTATTCGATTTCGGTCTCCGCCATGCTGGGCGGCAAGACCACCACGGCCAACGCCACGGGCGCCGACAAGGTAACGGGCGTGACCATTACCAACGGGACGACGCAGCTGCAACTGGCCTCGGGCAACACGGCCAAGCTGTCGGACATCACGACGATTCAATAACGCGGCGAACACCGCTTCCATACTTTCTCGGGAGAACACAATGGGATTCCAGCAAGGCCTGAGCGGTCTCGACGCCGCCTCCAAAAACCTCGACGTGATCGGCAACAACGTTGCCAACGCCAACACCGTCGGCTTCAAGAAGGCAACCGCCGAATTTGGCGACGTGTACGCACGTTCGCTGGTGGGCGCGTCGGACACCCAGATCGGGCAGGGCGTGAGCGTGACCAACGTGTCGCAGTCGTTCACGCAGGGCAATGTGACCATTACCGGCAACCCGCTGGATATCGCGATCAACGGCACGGGCTTCTACCGCACGGTCGATACGAGCAGCGGCCAGGTGTCGTACACGCGTAACGGCCAGTTCCACACCGACAAGAACGGTTTCATCTTGTCCGCCACGGGCCAGAACCTGACGGGCTACGGCGTGGACAGCGCCGGCAAGGTCAACACCGCTGTACTGACCAACCTGCAGATTCCGGTGAACGACCTGGCACCGCTTGCCACCACGAACACGACGTTCGGCATCAACCTGGATGCGGCCGCCACGGCGCCGACCACCACGCCCTTCTCGAACACCAACTCGGCGACGTTCAACCACTCCGTGTCGGAGCAGGTATACGACGGCACGGGCACGGCGCACATGCTGACCAATTACTACGTGCGCACCGCCACTGGCTGGGACGTCTACTCGCAGGTGGATGGAAACAACCCCACCGGCGGCAACCCGGTGACGTCGCTCACGTTCAACAGCAACGGCCAGCTGACGTCTTCGCCCAGCAAGGTCGCCGTGGCGTTCGGCGGCATGAGCATCGCCAGCATGGACTTCACGGGCACCACGCAATACGGCGGTGGCTACAACGACACGGCGCCCGGCGTCGCGCAAGACGGCTACGCCACGGGCCGCCTGGCCAGCTACTCGGTCGGTACCGACGGTATCGTCACGGCGCGCTATTCCAATGGCCGCACGGCCACGCTGGGCCAGATCGCCATGGCCAACTTCAAGGCGCCGGAAGGCCTGCAGAGCATCGGCGGCAACCAGTGGGTGGAAACGTCCAACTCGGGTGCACCCAACCTCGGCACGCCGGGCATGGGTTCGTTCGGTCTGCTGCAATCGTCGGCGGTCGAGCAATCCAACGTGGACCTGAGCCAGGAGCTGGTCAACATGATCGTGGCCCAGCGTTCGTACCAGGCCAATGCGCAGACCATCAAGACGGAGGACACCATCCTCCAGACCTTGGTCAGCATGCGTTAAGCCATAGCCGGAGCCCACCACAATGGATCGTTCGATCTACGTGTCGATGACTGGCGTGAAGCACCTGTTCGACCAACAGGCGGCCAGCGCCAACAACCTCGCCAACGCCAGCACGACGGGTTTCAAGGCCCAGATCGATGCGTTCCATTCAGTGGGCGTGCAGGGCGACGGTTCGCCCACGCGCAGCTACGTGATGGCCTCGGCCATCGGCACGGACCTCACGCCTGGCCCGATCGAGACCACGGGCCGCAGCCTGGACGTGGCCATCGACGGGCAAGGCTTCTTTGCCGTGCAAACGCCGGATGGCAGCGAGGCCTATACCCGCGCCGGCACGTTTCAGGTGGGCCCGGATGGCACGATCCAGACGCTGTCCGGCCAGCCTGTGCTGGGCGATGGCGGCCCGATCACGCTGCCGCCCGATACCACGGTGCAGTTTGCCAAGGACGGCACGGTCAACGCGATCAGCGCCGACAACCGCACGCCACCCGTGGCGCTCGGCCGCCTGAAGCTGGTGAGTATCGAGCCGGCCAACATCGACCGCGGTACCGACGGCCTGTTTCGCCAGCGCGACGGCCAGGATGCCGCCGTAGACGAAAAGGTGCGCATTACGGGCGGTGCGCTGGAGGGCAGCAACGTCAATCTGACCGATTCGCTGGTCAACATGATTGAGATCTCCCGCCAGCTCGAGATGCAGATGAAGTCGCTGCACACGAGCGACTCGAACGCACAGTCGGCCAATGAACTGCTGCGCCACGCCTGATCGGCTGGCGCATAACTGAATCAACCAAGGACTCGAACATGATTCGCTCCCTGTGGATTTCCAAAACCGGGATGGACGCGCAGCAATCGCAGCTGGACGTCATCTCGAACAACCTGGCGAACGTCAACACGACGGGCTTCAAGCGCTCGCGCGCCGTGTTCGAAGACTTGCTGTACCAGAACGTGCGTGAGCCGGGTGCGCAGTCGTCGCAACAGACCACGCTGCCCTCGGGCATGCAGATCGGCACCGGCGTGCGCATTGTCGCCACCGAACGCCTGCACACGCAGGGCAACCTGCAGCAGACCGGCAACTCGACCGACGTGGCCATCAACGGCAACGGTTTCTTCCAGGTGCAGATGCCGGACGGCACGCTGGGCTACACGCGTGACGGCAGCTTCCAGGTCAACGCACAAGGCCAGCTTGTGACGGCCGCGGGTTACCCGGTGCAGCCGGCCATTACCGTGCCGCAAAACGCCACCAGCCTGTCCATCGGCAAGGACGGCATCGTGACGGTCACCACGCCGGGCTCGGTCAACAGCACGCAGGTGGGCACGTTCCAGCTGGCCAACTTCATCAACCCTGCCGGCCTGCGCAGCATGGGTGAAAACCTCTACGCAGAAACCGAAGCGTCGGGCACGGCCAACCTGGCCAATCCGGGCTCCAACGGTATCGGCGTGCTCAACCAGAACTACGTGGAAACGTCCAACGTGAACGTGGTGGAAGAGATGGTCAACATGATCCAGACGCAGCGCGCGTACGAGATCAACAGCAAGTCGGTGCAGACGTCCGACCAGATGCTCGAAAAGCTGTCGCAGCTGTAAGCTGCGCAGCGCAGTTTTTAAGGAAGTCGTGCGATGCAAACCCCCCCGGTCTACTCGCTTTCGGATGGCGGCCGCGCTGTCCGGTTCGTTCGATTGGCTGTGCTCGGCACGGCCACCTTGCTCGCTACGGCGTGCGGTTTCCTGCCGCCGCCGGCCCCGATCGTGCAAGGTCCGACCACCGCGCGCCCACCGATGCCGGTGATGGCGCCGCGCCAGAACGGGGCGATTTACCAGGAAGTGGCATCGGGCAGCGGCGGTTTTCGCGGCATGTTTGAAGACCGCCGCGCACACATGGTGGGCGACACCATCACCATCGTGATCACGGAAAACACGGCGGCCAGCAAGCAGATGACCGGCACTGTGGACCGCAGCGGCAGCATGAGCGCTTCGGTGCCCACCTTTGCAGGCATGAACGCCGGCGTGCTGTCCTTGCTGGGCGTGTCGGCTACCGACGCCAACAAGTTCGACAGCAAGGGTGCAAACGGCGCGCAGAACAACTTCACGGCCACCATCACCGTGACGGTGGTGGAGGTGCTGTCCAACGGCAACCTCGTGGTCAGCGGCGAGAAGCAGACCGCCGTGGGCCAGGGGACCGAGTCGGTCAAGTTCTCGGGCGTGGTCAATCCGACCACTGTCAACAACCAGAACACGGTGCTGTCTACCCAGGTGGCGGACGCACGCATGGAGTATCGCGGCACGGGCTATGTGGCCGAATCCCAGCAGATGGGTTGGCTGTCGCGCTTCTTCCTGTCTGTGTCACCGTTCTGAGGGCCTCGTCATGACATTGCATCGAATTCTCGGCGCCGCGCTCATTGCCTTCGCTTCATTGGCGGGCACGGCGCACGCAGACCGCATCAAAGACCTGACCACCATTGCCGGCGTGCGTGAAAACGCGCTGATCGGCTATGGCCTTGTCGTCGGCCTGGACGGCAGCGGCGACCAGACCACGCAGACGCCGTTCACGATCCAGAGCTTCAACAACATGCTCACGCAGTTCGGCATCAACGTGCCGGCCGGTGCGAGCATTCAGCTCAAGAACACCGCCGCCGTGGTGGTGACGGCCTCGCTGCCCGCGTTTGTGCGGCCTGGCCAGACCATTGACGTGACGGTGTCGTCCATCGGCAATGCCAAGAGCCTGCGCGGCGGCACGCTGCTGCTGACGCCGCTTAAGGGCGTGGATGGCCAGCTTTACGCGCTGGCGCAGGGCAACGTGGTGATTGGCGGCGCAGGTGCGTCGGCTAACGGCAGCAAGGTGCAGATCAACCAGCTCGGCGCCGGCCGCATCGCCAACGGCGCCACGGTGGAGCGCGCCGTGCAGGCCACGGTGGGCGAAGCCGGCAGCATCCAGCTCGACACCGGCACGACGGATTTCGGCACGGTGCAGAACATCGTCTCGGCCATCAACAAGCAGTTTGGCAGCGACACGGCCCAGGCCGCGGATGGCCGCACGATCAACGTGCGCGCGCCGGCCCTGGCGTCGGACCGCGTGGGCTTTGTCGCCAAGCTGCAGAACATTGAAGTGACCCCGGCCTTGGCCGCTGCGCGCGTGGTGATCAACGCCCGCACGGGTTCGGTAGTGATGAATCAGCTCGTCAAGCTGGAGCCCTGCGCGGTGGCGCACGGCAGCCTGTCGGTCACCATCAGCACTGAGCCGGTCGTGAGCCAGCCGGCGCCGTTCTCGCAAGGGCAGACGGTGGCGGGCGCGCGCTCGAACATCGAAGTCAAGCAGCAGGGCGGCAGCCTCATCAACGTGAAGGGCGGCACCAACCTGGCAGATGTGGTTAAGGCCATCAACGCGATTGGCGCCAACCCGCAAGACTTGATCTCGATCCTGCAGGCGATGAAGGCAGCCAACGCGCTGCGCGCCGATCTGGAAATTATTTGATGCCGGGGATGCAGCAATGACCATGAACCCGACCGACCTCACCAGCCGCCTGGCGCTCGATTCCAAGGGTTTCGAGTCGCTCAAGCAGACGGCACGCACCGACCCGACCGGCGCCACCAAGACCGTCGCCAAGCAGTTCGACGCGATCTTCGTGAACATGATGCTCAAGCAGATGCGCGATGCGTCGCCGCAGAACGGGCTGTTCGATTCGTCATCGAACAAGATGTATACGTCGATGCTTGACCAGCAGCTTTCGCAGACCATGGCCGCGCGCGGCGTGGGCGTGGCCGACCAGCTTCTGAAGCAGATGCTGCGCCAGGCCAACCGCGTGAACCCGGATGCGTCCACGACGCCGGTGAATACCGCGCTGTCCAACACCACGGCCACCAACACCGCCTTGCCGGGCGCTGCCGGTTCCGCCACGGATGCGGCCAAGACCATTGCCCGGTCGTCGCTCAACAGCATTGCCGCATCGGCGGCAACCGGCACGGAAGACGATGGTTCGGGCATCAGCACCGTGCCGCGCCCCGGCCTGGAGGAACGTGTGCAGCGCGCGTTGGCTGCCCTGCGCAAGCAGGCGGAAGCCGAAAGCAAGTCCGCCAGCGCCATGGCCGATGTGGATCTGTTGACCGTGGCGTCTGAGTCTGGCGGCAGCCGCATGGCCAGCTTCTACAACAAGCTGATCGGCCACGCTTCGCAAGCGGCACAGGAAACCGGCATTCCTGCCAACTTCATGATTGGCCACGCCGCGCTGGAATCCGGCTGGGGCCGCCGCGAAATCAAGGCCAAGGACGGCTCCAACACGCACAACCTGTTCGGCATCAAGGCCGGCGGCTCGTGGACGGGCAAGACCGCAGTGGTGACCACCACCGAATACATCGGCGGCGTCGCCCACAAGGTCCAGGAGAAGTTCCGCGCCTACAGCTCCTACGCCGAGGCCTTCAAGGACTACGCCAACCTGTTGTCCAACAACCCGCGTTACAGCAATGTCGTGGCGGCGGGCAACGGCAACGATGCAGCGTCGTTCGCCAAGGGCCTGCAACGCGCCGGCTACGCCACCGACCCGAACTACGCCCACAAGATCATGGCGGTGCTCAAGCAGATCGCTTGAAGTGAATTAGTCGTCATATTTCAACGCATCGGCCGGCTCAAGTTTCTTCTTGGCCGGCCGATGTTGTTTCTAGGGTCTATCCCGGCGGCGTTGTGTCGCTCGGTTCGAGACCATCCGCGAGACAAACATGAGCAGCTCCCTCTTGAACATTGGCGCCACCGGCCTGCGGGTTGCCGATATCAACCTGCAGGTGACCGGCAACAACATTGCCAACGCCAACACGCCCGGCTATTCGCGCCAGGAGGCCGTGCAGACGGAAAACATTCCGATGTACGCCGGCGTCGGTTATCTGGGGCAGGGTGCCAACGTCACGACCGTCAAGCGTATCTACGACCAGTTCCTGACCGCACAGGTACAAAGCGGCCAGGCGGCCACCAGTGCGGCGGACCAGCTCAACAGCCTGGTTTCCGGCCTGAGCAAGTACATGTCGGACAGCAACAGCGGCCTGAGCTCCGCGCTGACCAGCTTCTTCAACAGTGCCGACAGCCTGGCGTCCAACCCGTCGAGCACGACCGCGCGCCAGGTCTTCCTGAACGCGGCGGCCGGCCTGCAGCAACGCTTCAATTCGATTTCCGGCCAGATGAATGCGCTGTCTGGCCAGGTCAACACGCAGGTGCAGACGCAGATCAGCTCGGTCAACGGCACCGCGCAGCAGATCGCTTCCCTGAACGACCAGATCGCCAAGGCGGAGGCCTCGACCGGCCAGCCCGCCAACGACCTGCGCGACCAGCGTGACCAACTCGTGCAGACGCTCAACCAGTCGATCAAGGCGAGCGTGGTACAGACCGGCGACGGCCAATACAACATCTACGTCGGCAACGGTCAGGCGCTGGTGCAGGGCAACCAGAGCTACCAGTTGACGCCGGTGCCGTCGCAGTACGACCCGACGCAGCTGTCGGTGGGCTACAAGAGCCCGGCCGGCACCGTCACGATCGACGACAGCCAGCTCGGCGGCGGTACGCTGGGCGGCTTGATGGATTTCCGCCGCAACACGCTCATCCCGGCGCAGAACAGCCTCGGCCGTCTGGCCACCGCCGTGTCGGCCGACGTGAACGCGCAGAGCAAGCTCGGCATGGACGCCAACGGCAAGATGGGCACGGACCTGTTCGCCGTGGGCGCGCCGAGCGTGGCGGCCAGCACCAACAACACCGGCAGCGCCACGGTCACGGCCAGCATCACCAACGCCGACGCCGGGATGGGCTACGACTACCAGATCAAGTACCAGGGCGGCGCTTACACCGTTTCGCACTATCCGGACGGCTCGGCCTCCGTCACGGTGACGAGCTGGCCGACCACCGTCGACGGCGTCACGCTCAACGTGTCGGGCACCATGAACAGCGGGGATTCGTTCCTGGTGCGCCCGACGGCCAACGCCGCATCGACCATGCAGACGTTGACCACCGACTATCACAACGTGGCGGCAGCCTCCCCGGTGGTGCTCACGCAGGGCAGCAACAACACGGGCAGCGCCACGGTGTCGTCCATTGGCGTGGACAGCACGTACGCCGGTTCGCCACTGGCCTCGCCGGTCACGCTTACCTACAGCTCCGCCGTGGGCGGCTCGCTGTCGGGCTTTCCGGGCAGCGTGACGGTCACCGCCAATGGCACGTCCACCACCTACACCGGTGGCACGGCGCCGTACACCCAGGGCGCCACGTATGCCTTCAACGGCGTGCAGATGACGCTGTCGGGCTCGCCGGGTAATGGCGATACCTTCACCGTTGCGGCCAACACCGCGAACAGCACCGACAACGGCAACGCCAGCGCGCTGGCCAAGCTGCGCAACGCCACGCTGCTCGACGGCGGCACCAGCTCGATCGGCTCGGCGTGGAACACGCTGGTGACGCAAGTGGGCGTGCAGGCCAATTCCGCCAGCACCAACCTGACGTCGCAGAAAGCGCTGCTGGCGAGTTCGACGTCGCAGCAGCAATCCGTGTCGGGCGTGAACCTCGATGACGAGGCGATGAACCTGATGAAGTACCAGCAGGCCTATCAGGCGTCAGCCAAGGTGATGCAGACGGCCAATACGCTGTTCGATTCGCTGCTGTCGATCGCCAGCCACTGATGGGCGCGCTTAATCCGCACCATCCGCGCAATCTGCCACTGAAGAATCACGCCCCTCTGCCGATAACGCTCTAAAGAAGCCTTCCGTCCGGACCGATCATGCGAGTCAGTACCGCCCAGTTCTTCGCGCTGTCCAGCGCCTCGATGCAGAACACGCAGTCCAACCTGCTGACGCTGCAGCAGCAGATTTCGAGCGGCATCGCCCTCAACAGCGCGGGCGACAACCCCAGCGCGTTTGGCCAGATGGCGCAATTGCAGCAAACGCAAGACGCCAACGACCAGTACCAAACCAACCGCGACGCCACCGATGCGCGCTTGACGAACGTGTCCTCCGCGCTGACCAACCTGGTGACCACGCTGCAGCAGGGCAAGCAGACGATGGTGGGCGCCAATACCTCGCTGATGACGGATTCGCAGCGCATTGGCGTGCTGGCGCAGGTCAAGCAGCAGTATCAACAGTTGCTGGCCACGGCCAACCAGCGCGATGCGTCTGGCGTGGCGCTGTTCGGTGGCGCCAACGGCACGACCGATCCGTTTGTCAGCACTGGCGGTTCGGTGCAATACGTGGGCACGGGTCAGCCGCCCACGGTGCAGGTCTCGCAAAACGTTTCGATGCCGAACTCGGTGTCGGGCGATTCGGTGTTCGTGCGCATTGCCAATACGGACCCGGCCAACCCGAACACCAACCAGAGCATCTTCAAGACGTACGAGAACCTGATCACGGCGCTGTCGACACCAATCAACGCCGCCACCCAGGCCACGGACGTCGCCAACCTGCAGAAAGCCGTCCAGACCGCACAGGGCAATCTGGACAACGCCTATCAGGTCGCGCTGCAGGCGCAGGTGACGGTCGGTACGCAGCAAGCGCAGATCACCACGCTCAACAGCAGCGGCTCGAACTACGGTGAGCAGTTGAAGGAGCAGATCTCCAAGCTGCAATCGGTGGATTACACCAGCGCCATTTCGCAGTTCTCGCAACAGCAGGTGTCGCTGCAGGCCGCGCAGAAGACGTTCACGGCCATGCAAGGCATGTCGCTGTTCCAGTACATCCATTCTTGATCTGCCGGGGGCGGGCGGCAGGAGGGCGCGGCGTATCATGTCGGCTCACCTTCCGTCGGGATTGGCCATGCCCATCCAATACCTCCGCCGCCTGACCAGCCCCGAACGCTCCGAGGACGCCAACCGGCGCCTCGGCCAGTCCCTTGCCTTCGTGGCGGGCGCCGCCAACGCTGGCGGATTCCTCGCCGTCAAACAATACACATCGCACATGTCCGGCATCGTCTCAGCGATGGCCGATGACCTTGTGCTGGGCGACGTGGTACTCGTGCTGGCGAGCTTTGCCTCGCTGCTAGCGTTTCTGTGCGGCGCCGCCTGTACGGCGGTACTCGTCAACTGGGGCCGTCGGCGCAGCACGCAAAGCGAGTTTGCGCTGCCCCTCATGCTGGAGGCCGCGCTGCTGCTGCTCTTCGGGCTGATGGGCACGTCGCTTGGGCAATACCGCGTCGTGTTCGTGCCGGCCACCGTGGCGCTGCTGTGCTTCTTGATGGGGCTGCAGAACGCCATCATCACCAAGATTTCCAAGGCAGAGATCCGCACCACGCATGTGACCGGTCTGGCCACCGATATCGGCATCGAAATCGGCAAGGCGCTGTACTGGAACCATGGCCACCCCCATCTGCCGACGGTGGTCGCCAACCGGCCCAAGCTGCGGCTGCTGGCCTCGCTGCTGGGGATGTTTTTCGTGGGTGGCGTGACGGGCGCCCTCGGCTTCAAGCACCTGGGCTATGCGGCGACCATTCCGCTGGCGTCGATCCTGATGCTGCTGGCCGTGGTGCCGATCGTGGACGATCTGCTGGCGCGCCGGCGATAGGCGTGTTGCTCAGTGCAGCAACAGCCCGACGCCGATGGCGCAGCCCAGCACGATGAGCCACGGCACGGCTGTTTTGACGACGATGGTGCGCAGCCAGTCGCCATCATCTGCTCGCCGTACGGAACGAAGCAGCCCGCCCGCCAGCAGCACCTCGAACGCGGCTTCCGACAGCAGCATCGGCCCTTGCGCGTAGAAGTACGTCAGCACGCCAAGGCATGCGGCTGCAACCGCTGCCACCACCGCAATCACCAGCACGATGGGTAGGGCCTCGTCAGCGGACGACAGGCCGTCGGCCACGCTGCCAGCATCGCCCAGTAAGGATGTGTCGCTGGCACTCGCAAGGGGTTCGAAGTCAGCGGAGGCACCCGCGCCGCTGAAGGTGCCGCCGTGGTCGCCGATGTTGGTCGCTGCCCGGCTTGCATGACCCCCGGTGCGTGGCAGGCCGAAATCAAAGTCGCCACCGCCGTCACTACCCGCACTCGCGCGTTGCGCCTTGCGGCGCTGCGTGAACCCGGTGTACAGCAACCACAGCTTGATGGCGACGAGCATCGCCAGCCAGGCGCACACGGTGGCCACGGCATACCGCCACGGGCGCGAATCCAGCCCCGCCCAATGCAGCGTCTTGCTGCAAGCCACGCCCCACGTCAACGACCACAGCAAGATCAGCACGACGTGAAACCGTAGTGCAAATCGTGCCGCCAGCCGGCGGCCGATGTCGCGTTTGAGCCGGAACTCCGAAGCGGCGTTCGGGGCAGCCGTCCGGGCGGCTTGCCGGTCGGGCCGCTTGGGCTGCTTAGGCCGCTTCGAGTTTGCAGACTTCATGCAGCGTATTGAGGCGTCGCACCGGATCGGTCACGAACGGGTTGGTTTCATCCCACGCGTAGCCGGCCAGGATCGCGCTGATCATGCGGCGGATGCCCGGCGAGTGGCGCGGGTGGAAGATGATGCCCTGCAGCTCGCCCGTGTACCAGCGTTCGACGAAGGCGCGGAAGGTGTCGACCCCCTTGCGCAGCGGCCGGTCGTAGTCGGTCAGCCAATCGACGGCTTCGCCGTTGAGCTGGCGCAGGAGCGTGCGCGTGGCCAGCTCGGCTGAGCGCAGCGCAATCGTCACGCCCGACGAGAACACCGGATCGAGGAACTCGCCAGCGTTGCCGAGCAGCGCGTAGCCGGGGCCATACAGGCGCTCGACGTTCGCGGCATAGCCGCCGATCTGGCGCACGGGCATCAGGAACGGTGCATTGCCGATCAGCGCGGCGATATTCGGCTCGGCCTGGATAAGGCGGCGCAGCGTGGCTTCGCGTTCGGCTTCCGGCACGTCGAGGAAGCCGGCTTCCGCCACGCAGCCGACCGACGAGCGGCCGCCGGCCAGCGGGATCATCCAGTACCAGACGTCGCGGCGTTCGGGGTGCACGGCAATGCAGATCTTGTCGCGGTCCGTGCTGCCGGCGGGCAGCGCATCGCGCACGTGCGAGAACAGCGCTGCGCGTGTCGGCATGCCGGTGGGCGCTTCGAGGTTCAGCAGGCGCGGGAGCACCCGGCCGAAGCCGCTCGCGTCGAGCACAAAGCGGGCGTGTACGGCATAGGCGTTGCCGGCCTCGTCTTCCACTTCCAGCACGGGCGCATCGCCCGGCTGCATGGCGCGCACGGTGTGGCCGAAACGCACTTCAGCGCCTTGCTGGGCGGCGCATTGAATCAGCACGTTGTCGAATGCTGCGCGTTCGACCTGATACGTCGTGCCCCAGCCGGCGGAGTGCTTGTCGCGAAAATCGAATGCCGCGCTTTTATCGCCGTACACGAAATGCGCGCCGTTCTTGTATTGGAAGCCAGCTTCGACAACGGCCTGCAGCATGCCCGCCTGCTCCAGGTAAGCCATGCTTTGCGGCAGCAGGCTTTCGCCAATGGAGAAGCGCGGAAAATGCTGCCGTTCCAGCACCAGTACGTTGCGCCCGGCCTGCCGCAGCAGCGCCGCGGCCACCGCCCCCGAGGGGCCTGCGCCAATGATGGCGACGTCAACGTGTTCGTGCTGTTCGATTGCTTGAGAGGTGGAGTGCATTATCGGTTGTGAATATCGCTGTCTGGTTGGCCGCTGCCGAGATAACTGGCGAGCTTACGTCTTCGTGCTTGCTTTGAAAACTGGCATTCGTTGTCGGTACAATGCGCCAGCCTTATACCTATGCTCATTTTTCAGAGCCACCTTGTTCATCCATGGAAACCACTTCAACGCCTGCGCATATTCATTCGTTTGTGCCGGAAACCGCATTTGGTGTCTGGTTCCTGCGCACGTATACGTGGGAGCACCATGTGCTGCGCGTCGCCATCAACGACCTCAAGCAGCTGATCACCACGCCGTTGCCTGAGGCGCCTGTGCTGGTGGATGTGGGTTGCGGCCAAGGTATTTCGTTCCGGCTGCTGGAGAAAGCGTTTGCTCCGCAGCGCATTGTCGGTGTGGATTGTCATGCGCCATCGCTCGATGCCGCTCGCAAGGCCGGAAGCGCCATCGCCACGCCAGTCGAGGTCATGCACGGCGATTGCGCCGCGCTGCCGCTGCCCGACGCCTGCGCAGACATCGTCTTCTGCCACCAGACGTTTCACCATCTTGTCGAGCAGGAGCGTGCGCTGGCCGAATTCCGGCGCATCCTGAAACCGGGCGGCGTGCTGCTGTTTGCCGAATCGACCGATGCGTACATCAAATCGTGGGTGATCCGTTTGCTGTTCCGGCATCCCATGGAAGTGCAAAAGAGCGCCGACGGTTATCTGCAGATGCTGCGAGCCGGTGGTTTCGCGTTTGAGCAGCGCAACGTGTCGCTGCCGTATCTGTGGTGGAGCCGCGCAACGGATTTCGGCCTGTTCGAGCGCCTGGGCCTGCACCATCCCAAGCCGGGAAAGCGGCGCGAGACGCTCGTCAACGTCGCCGCTACCAAGCCCGCGGCCTGATCGCTTGTGCCAAGTCTGCCGGCGAAACCTCTCGCCGGCAGCATCTGTTAGCAGGCTATTTCGGCACGTTACTTCTTCAGGGTCACAACCTCGCCCTTCAGGGCCACGCCCGACATGAGCGCGCCCGAGCCGCACGTGAAATCCGTCGCGCTGGCCGTCAGGTTGTTCTTGTAGTTGCTCTTGATGTTGATGACCGCGTTGCCGCCCATCTCGCGGGCACGTTCCTGCAAGGCCAGCACGGCTGACAGGAAGACGTACTGGCAAGCGGCTTCATCGCTGCGGCCGACACCGTTGGTCTTCTTGTTGGTCGCGATCTCGCCCATCGACTTCACCACGGCCGTGTGCTTCTGGCCCGCAAAGCTCAGTGCGACATCGCTGCCGACTTTCTCCGAGCCAGGGCTCTTGAGTGCGGCCTCGATCGAATAGGTCTCGACATCGTTGCGGGCGAAGGCGGCGGTGCTCATCGTGGCGACGCACAGGGCAGCCAGCATCAGGTGACGTTTCATTCCAGACTCCTTGTTGTTGTATTGCGGGTTGTGGAAAGGGACTGCAATCACGGATTACTTGGCAGGTTCGACGTTGACCAGCTCGCCGCTTACGTGCAGCCCGGCCGACACGCCGCTGACGCCGCAGGTGTAGTTGTTGGCGTCATTGCTCACGGTGGAGTGGAACCACGTCTTGATGTTGATGACGGCGTTGGCCCCGCGGTCGTGCGCGGCGTTGGCGAGTTGGCCCAGCGCATCCGCCAGCGTGGCGTTGCAGATTTCGACCTCGGTGGCGGTCTTGCGCGCCGGGTGCGACGACTTGGTGACTTCGCCCAGCTTCGTCACCACGGCCGGGTGCGGCTGATCACCAAAGTACAAGCCGACGCCGGGCGCGAACTGCTGCGATTGCAGCACCGGCCGAATCGGGAACGTCATCACCTGGGTGCCAGCGTGGGCCGCCTGGGTGAGCATGGCCAGTGCGCTGGCAGCCAGTAGCAGTTGGGTCTTCATCGAGAGCATTCCTGTTCTTGTTGTTGGGTTGAGAAATCGCCATCTCTGGCATCAAACATCAGCCCGGCGCAACTGCCGCCAAAGCCGAAGGAAATGGACAGCGCGCGCCCGATTTGCGCTGGGCGCGTCTCCCGTACCAGTGGCAGGCCTGCCACCGCCGGGTCGGGCGTTTCAATGCCGACCGAGCCTGCGACAAAGCCGTCGCGCATCATCAGCAAGGTATAGATGGCTTCGTGCGCGCCTGCCGCGCCCGGCGGATGCCCGGTGAGCCCCTTGGTGGACGAGAACGCCGGCACTTCCGCGCCGAACACGGCTTGCAGGGCCAGCACTTCTTCCACGTCGCCCGATGGCGTGGAGGGACCGTGGGTGTTGATGTAATCGGGCCGAGTGTGTTGTGGGCCTGCCTCGTCCAGTGCCGCCTGGATGGCGCGCGCAATGCCGGGCGCGCGGGGCGACACCATGGAGCCCACATCGGTGCTCTGTCCGAAGCCGGTCAGCTCGGCATAGATGCGAGCACCGCGCGCCAGCGCATGCGTGAGCGACTCCAGCACCAGCATGCCGGCACCCGAGCCCAGCACGAAGCCATCGCGTGCGGTGTCGTAGGGGCGTGATGCACGTATGGCGCGCTCAGGCGTGTCGCCCGGCGCCCGTGAGAGCGCGCCCATGGCATCGAAGAACAGTGCGTAGCTGTCGTGCAGTTCTTCCGCGCCACCCGCGAGCATGATGTCCTGCTGGCCCGAGCGAATCCAATGCGCAGCCTGCCCGATGGCCAGGGCCGACGTGGTGCACGCAGATGACGGCGAATAGCTGATGCCGCCCAGCCCGAAGACCTGCGCGAGGTTGGCCGACACTGTGCTGCTCATCACCTGCGGCACGATGTAGGGTGAGGCGCGCTCCACACCGCGTGCGCGTACGCCATCCAGCGCGGTGTCGTACGCGGCCAATGCGCCGCTGCCCGAACCTGCTACGAGGCCAGCGCGTGGCGATTGCAGCGCCGCCATGTCGAGCCCGGCATCATCCACAGCCTTGCGTGCAGCGTGACACGCCATGCGCGCGGTTTCGCCCATGAAGCGCTCGAACTTGCGTGCAAACGGCGGTTCGTCTTGCACGGAGGCCACACCCGCGACTTGGCACGACAGCCCCATCGCCTGCCAGGCCGGCATGTGCACCAGTCCCGAGCGCCCATCGCGCAGCGCGGCGGAAACCGCATCGAGCGTATTCCCCAGGCAGCTCACGATGCCCAGGCCCGTAACGACCACGCGTTCGGATCCCCAGGAAGTGCGCGTCATACCAGCCTGCATCAGTCGGCGCGCTTGAAGATCAGCGACGTGTTGATGCCGCCGAACGCAAAGTTGTTGCTCATCACGTAGTCGACATGCAGCTCGCGTGCGCTGCCGGCGATGTAGTCCAGCGGCGCGCAGGCCGGATCGACGTTTTCCAGATTGAGCGTGGGCGCGAACCAGTTCCGCTTCATCATCTCGATGGTCCACCACGCCTCAATGGCGCCGCACGCGCCCAGCGTATGGCCGATGTAGCTCTTGAGCGAGCTGATCGGCATCGACGGGCGGAACACTTCAGCGGTGGCCTGGCTTTCGGCGACGTCGCCCAGGTCGGTGGACGTGCCGTGCGCGTTGACGTAGCCGATGGCGTCTTGCGAGAGGCCGGCGTCTTGCAGCGCAAGCCGCATGGCATGGCTCATCGTGGCGGCGGTGGGCTGCGTCATGTGCGCGCCGTCGGAGTTGCAGCCGAAGCCGACCACCTCCGCGTGGATGCGCGCGCCGCGTGCGCGGGCGTGGTCATAGTCTTCCAGCACCAGCGTGGCTGCGCCTTCGCCCACCACCAGGCCGTCGCGCGCCTTGTCGAACGGGCGGGGCGTGAGGTGTGGCTCGTCATTGCGCGTGCTGGTGGCGTAGAGCGTGTCGAATACGGCCACGGCCGGTGCGGAAAGTTCTTCCGCGCCGCCAGCCAGCATCAGCGTCTGCTTGCCGGTGGCAATGGCTTCGTAGGCATAGCCGACGGCCTGACTGCCCGATGCGCATGCGCACGAGGTGGGAATGATGCGGCCCTTCAAGTCCCAGAACAGCGCCACGTTCACGGCCGTGGTGTGCGGCATCATCTGCACGTAGCTGTTGGAGGTCACGCCCTGCATCGACCCCGTATCGAGCATGCTGCCGAACGCGCGGATCGGCTGCACCGAGCCCGACGACGAGCCATATGCCACGCCCATGCGGCCATCGGCGATGGAGGTGTCACCCGTGAGCCCCGCATCGGCCAACGCCATCTCGCTTGCGCGCACGGCGTACACCGACACCGGCCCCATCGAGCGCGTCTTCTTGCGCGGGTAGTCCGCTGGTGTAGTGAAGGAAGGCAGCGGGGCGGCGAGGCGCGCATGCAAGGTGTCGAAGTAATCCCACTCCGGCATGCGGCGCACGGCGTTGCGGCCTTGCTCGATGGCGGATTGGATGTCGCTCCACTCGGAGCCCAGGGCGGTTACGCCGCCCATGCCCGTCACAACAACGCGCTTCATCAGACGATCCCGCCGTTGACGCCGATCACTTGCCGCGTGACGTACGACGCCGCGTCCGACATCAGAAAGCCGACCACTGCGGCGACTTCCGCCGGCTGCCCGACGCGGTTCATCGGCACGGTCTGCAGCGCGTGGTTCAGGTGCTCCATGTTCGACAGCATTTCAGTCTCGATCAACCCCGGTGCCACGCAGTTCACAGTGATGTTGCGCGAGGCCAGTTCCACCGCCAGCGCTTTGGTCGCGCCGATCAACCCGGCCTTGGCCGCGCTGTAGTTGACCTGCCCACGGTTGCCCATCACGCCCGACACGGACGCGATGGTAACGATGCGGCCGCCCTTGCGCGCCCGCACCATCGGCATGGTGAGCGGGTGCACCACGTTGTAGAAGCCGTCCAGGCCGGTCTCCAGCACGATGTCCCAGTCTTCATCCGTCAACGCGGGGAAGGCGGCGTCGCGCGTGACGCCCGCGCTCAGGACGATGCCGTAGTAGGCGCCGTGCGTTTCCACGTCGGCTTCCAACTGCGTGCGGCAGGCGTTGCGGTCGCGCACGTCAAACTGGAGCACACGGGCCGTGCCACCTTGCGCCTGGATGCCGGCCACTACGGCCTCAGCCTCGTTGCGGCCGCTGCGGCAATGCACGGAAACGTCGAACCCATCCGACGCCAACTGGTAGGCGATGGCCCGGCCGATGCCGCGGCTGGCGCCCGTCACAAGAACACGGCGGCTCATGCTGTGAAACTCCCTTCGATGAATGCTTGAAAATCGGTCGGCTGGTACACCTTGATGACGGCCTTGGCCAGCATCTGCACGTCGTTGCCGATTGTGGCGTTGATTGTGCACTCGTATGCGCCATGGCCCTCGGCGCCGCGCAGCAGTTCGCGCGCTTCCACGCGCAGCGGTTGTCCTTGCGCGAAGGCCGGCACGCTGGCTTCGTATTTGCGCGAGCCCAGCAGCACGCCAGGGCGCGCCGGTTTGCCGTCGCGTGTTGAGAGCAGACCCACGTGGGCGGCAATCGCCTGCGCCATCAGTTCGATGCCGATCCACGCGGGCATGTTGCCAGCGGCGTCGGCATACCAGGCAGCGGGGTCGACATGGGCCATAGCCGCCAGGGTTTCGTCATCCCACGCCTCCACGCCTGCGAGCAGCAGCATGGTGCCGCGATGCGGCAGGATGGATTCGATGGGCAAGATGGGAAAGTCGGCGCTCATGCTCATCCCCGGCCCAAGATCAGGCTGGCGTTGCTGCCGCCGAATGCAAACGAGTTGCTCATCACGTACTGGCCGGCGCTCAGGCGGCGGTCATCTTCGATCAAGTCGAGCGTCGGTAGTGCGGGGTCGGCTTCGCAATCCCACAGGTGGCGGGGCAAGGGCGTGCCTTCGTGTGCGAGGGCGAGCCACGCAAAGCCAAGTTCGGTCGCGCCCGCTGCGCCGAGCGTGTGGCCGGTCAGCGGTTTGGTGCCGCTGGCCGGCACACCGTGCGCAAAGACGCGCGCCATGAGGTGGGCTTCCATCTCGTCGTTCTTGCGCGTGGCGGTGGCGTGCAGGTTGACGTAGCCGATGACGGTGGCGTCGATGCCTGCATCGGTCAGCGCGGCGCGCAGCGCGCGTTCAGCGCCGGCGCCGGTCGGGTCGGGCGCCGAGATATGGTGGGCATCGCTCGATTCGCCCGCCCCGGCCAGGCGTACCGGCCCGGGCTCGCGCGTCATGAGGAAGACCGCGGCGCCTTCGCCGATGTTGATGCCGGCACGATTGCGACTCATCGGGTTGGTGCGCACGGGGCTGGTCGATTCCAATGAGGCAAAGCCCTGCAGCGTCAGCTCGCACAGCGAATCCACACCGCCCACGACTACGGCATCGCACAGGTTCAGGCCGAGCAATCGGCGGGCCGATGCGAAAGCCTTGGCGCTCGACGTGCAGGCGGTCGATACCGTATAGGCGGGGCCAGTGGTGCCGAGCGCTGCAGCCGCGAAGGGCGCAAGCGTGCCGATTTCCATCTGGCGATAGTCAAACGCCGGGGGCAGCGCGCCGTGTGCGTTGGCATGGCGTAGTGCCGCTTCGGCCGCGTCGATGCCCGAGGTGCTGGTGCCGAGCACGATGCCGATGCGGTGCGCACCGTAGCGCTCGCGCGCTGCATTCAATGCGGGTTCGATCTGCGCCAGCGCGGCCAGCAGCAGCCGATTGTTGCGGCAGTCATAGGCGGCCAGATGTGCCGGCGGGGCCAGCTCCAGTGAAGCCAGCGCGCGCCCGACGATGGCGGTGGTGCCGTCGGGCCGTTCCGCTGCAACCATGCCAGGGGCGTGCCCCGCCGCCAGATTGCGGCGGATGGCGTCCGCGTCATCGCCCAGCGCGTTGACCATGCCCAGCGCATGCAGGTAGGCAGTAAATGCAGTCATGAGGATCGATGTCTTGCCAGCGGCATACCCAGCGGGGCCAATGCCACCGCGATGACGATGCCCAGTGCCAGCGTCATGCCAAAGCTGCGCAGCACCGGCATGGCGCTCGTACCGAGCAGGCCGAACGACAGCAGCGTGGTAGCCGCTGACAACAGTACGCCCACCCATACGCCGCCAATGTCCGCACGGTGGCGCGTACAGCCTTCGCGCAGAAACACAGCGTAGTTGGCCCCCACGCCGAGCACCAGCATCAGGGCCAGCCAATGGAACAGGTTCAGCGGAATGCCCGCGTAACCGTACACGGCAAACGTGATGCCGACCGCGCAGACCACCGGCAGCGTCACTCGCACGCCCACCGCGAGCCCATAGCGCACGCAGAACAACGCCAGGATCAGGCTGAGTGCGCCGGCCAGCCACCAGCCGCTGTCGACGCGGTACGTAGCGAACAGGCGCGCGACGCTCCCCGGCTTGTCGACAAAGCGGATGCCGGCATCGCCCTCCGCCAATGCGGCAAGCGCGGGCAATTGCGCGGCCGTGGCACCCGTCGGAATGACGATGGCTGCATACACAGGTTGTTGCGCACCACCGGTCGCAACCTGACCGAGCCAGAGATGGCGGTAGGGCTGCGACCACGGCATCGCCAGCCATGCGTCGATGGTGAGCGGGGTGCTGCTGCCGGCGCTTGCAAAAGCGTTGATATAGGCGGCCGCCACGTCGGGGCGGAAGCCGGCGTCGGTCAAGGTGGTGCTCAGTGCCTGCGGATCGGCGAACACGCGATAGGCAAGACGAGCGCGGTCTTGCGCTTGCTGGTGCGCAGACGGCACGAATTGCGCGACGGACTGCACGCCCTTGAGTGGCGCACCGGCAATCGGCGCTTCCAGCTTGCGCTGCAGGGCTTCCGCGCGCTGCAAGACCTGCTCGGCGGAATCGCCCTTCACGACAAAGAACTGCGTGCTGTTTTCCACGCCAATGGCCTCGCGCACCACGGATTCCTGCCGAGCCAGTTCAGGATCGCGCTGGATCAGCAGGTGGATGTCGTCGTCACTGGTCAGGCGCAGCCAGCCGGGCACCGCTGCCGCCGCGATGAGCCCCAGGCACAGCCAAGCCCCACGGCGTGTGAGTGCGGTCTGCCAGGCGCTCAGCCAGCGTGCGGCCCGGCCATAGGTGCGGCGCGATTGGCGCGGCGCGTTCGTCAGCAGGGCGGGCAGCAGGGACGCCACTGACAGAAACGCTGCCCCGATCCCCGCGATGGCAAAGCAGGCAATCTGGCGCAGCGCCGGAAACGGCACACCCACCAGAATGGCGTAACCGAGCAGGCTGGTGGCGAGTGCCACCAACAGCGCCGGCCGCACATCGCGCGCGCTCCGCCGTGCGTCTTGCCCGGCTTCTGCGCCAAGGTGGCTGACGAAGTACTGAATGGAGTAATCCACCGCCTCGCCGATCAGGCTGGCGCCGAATACGAGTGTCAGCAGATGCAGCTTGCCGAACACGAGCAGCGTGGCCGCCAGCGCAAACACAATGCCGATGCCGGTCGACACGAACCCCAGCAGCAAATAGCGCGGCGAACGGAACACCCACAGCATCAGCAGCGCAATGCCGACCGTGGAGACGATGCCGATGCGGTGCAGCTCCTGCTCCGAAGCATTGCGCGCCGCGGCTGCGTAGAACACCGCGCCCGTGCGCACCAGCGTGACGTCGGGAAAGGACCGCGCAAGTGATTGCTCGGCTCCGGCGACCGCGCTGCGCACGTCGGCCTGGGTTTGCCCGTCGTAGGCGGAGGCGGCGAGGGTGGTGGTCACCAGCACGCTGGTGGTGTTGTCGTGCCGGGCGATCAGGAAATTGTCTTCCAGCTCCAGGCGCGTGGCCGCCAGTGGCAGGTCGGCCAGCCAGTGGCCGAGCCAGCCGAACGGATCATCGGCCAGCGGCGCGCTCAGCCCGGTTTCAACCGGTGCGTAGAGCCGTTGTGCGAGCAGTGCCGGCAACGCCGTGGACGGATCGTCCAGCGCTGCGCGGTCGGCGGCGCTGAGCAGGCCGAAGCGGTAGGGCTGGTAGAAGCGCGTGATCTGGCTGGCGTCGAACGGCGGCAGCGCGGCAATCACATTGCGGAATGCGGGGCTGCGTTTGAGCTGACCGCCAAGCTGCAATGCGGCCGCCTTGGCGGGCTCGGCATTGCGGCTGCTCACCAGGAACACGGCGCGATCGCCCAGCGATGCGGCCAGCGTGTCGACAGCCTTTTCGGCCACCGGGTCAGCTTCGGTGGCGGGCAGCAGGGCGAGCAAGTTGGTCTGCAGCGCCGTGCCATCGTGCAGGCGCACGCCGCAATAGAGCACGGCGGCCACGACAAGCGCCAGCCAGCCGAGCCGGATGGCCCAGGTGGCTTGGCCGGACTGGCGCAGGGCAAACTGCTGCGCCATCAGGGCGCCCCCAGCAGCGTGCGTTCCGCCGCGTTGGGCGCGTCCACGCGCGTGCTGCCCGTGAACTCGATGCGGGTCTCGTCGCCGTTGGCCGATTGAATGCGGATGCTGCGCAGGTAGGTATCCCCCGTCAGATCAAGACCGCGCAACGCCTGGGCGACCTGCGGCTGCGCCGGAATCAACCGCAGGTGCCAGCGGCTGGCGTTGCCTTGCGCGTTGACGTTGAATTGCGAATACAGCGCCGACAGATCGCCCGCCAGCATCGCGCGCATCATGCGCGAGACCTGCGCCACGCCGGCGGCATTGCGTGCGCCGCGTGCCATGGGTTTGTCGTTGGCATCCAGCGTGGTGACGCTGGTGTCCGTCATCACGTAGGTCATGCGGGTCGGCTGCTCGATGCGCCAGAGCGCGCCCTGATCGCGCAAGAAGAGCAGCGTGCCGCTGCTCACCAGCGGCTTTTGCATGGCCTGCAGCGATTGCGTCTGCACGAACTGCGCGCGCACGCCTTTGGCCTGCGCCAACTGCGCCGCGATTTGTGAGACGAGCGGCGAGACAAGCGCGCTGTCCTGCGGGGCTTCCGTGGGGGCCGCGTTGGCCAGCGGGCAGGCCGCCAGCACCAGCGCCGTTGCCCATACGCGCACGGTGTGGGTCAGCGCAGCCATGCGCGCTCCACACGTTCGATCATCACGGGCGGCGAGACAAATTGCAGCTCACCCGTGCTGGCGCACACCGCCACCTGCGTGGTGTGGCCTTTGGTCAGGCGTGCACCCGATGCGCAATCGACGATTTCGTAGCCGATCTTCAGACGGTTTTGGTATTCAACAAGCGTGGCGCGCACCTCGATCTGTTGGCCGTAGGTGGCCGGCTTGATGTACTTGAGGTGAGCTTCCACCACGGGCCACAGAAAGCCCGAATCCCGCATCTCGCGGTAGTCGTAATCGAAGCGGCGCAGCAGCGCGGCGCGGCCGATCTCGAAATACTTCAGGTAGTGGCCGTGCCAGCAGACGTCCATGGCGTCGACGTCGTGGAAAGGCACTTCCACGTGGGCGCTGGCGGTCAGGGGCTGCAACTTCGGCGAGGTCGCCGGCAGGTCACGTGCGGTCATGTTGCGCTCCATGTTCATCCGTGAGCGTGCCGCGCTCGATGGCGAGCGTCAGCGTGCGCAGGTCGGTTTCCAGCGGGCGGTCTTCGCTCACGAACGCCGACAGCGTGCTCACACGGTCGATAAACGCCTGCACCGGCGCCGGTACCTTTGTCGAAGGGTCGATTTGGCACCGAAGCCGGACCGCCTGCACCGCCGCCAGCGTATGGGCGGCAGCGACTTGTTCGGTCAGCTCCAGCACGCGCAGGCAGTCGCGCGCGGCAATCGTGCCCATGCTGACCTTGTCCTGGTTGTGCGCCTCGGTCGAGCGCGAGAACACGCTGGCCGGCATGGTGTGCTTGAGCGCCTCGGCCGTCCACGCGGACGACGAAATCTGCACCGCCTTGAAACCGTGGTTGATCGGCGCGCGCTCGGCCGTGGCGCCGGACAGGTTGCGCGGCAAGCCGTTGTTGAACTTGTCGTCCACCAGCAGGGCGAACTGGCGGTCCATCAGGTCGGCTAGGTTGGCGATGGCGGTTTTGAGCGCGTCCATCGCAAACGCGATGTGTCCGCCGTAGAAATTGCCACCGTGCAGGACTTCCTGCGCATCGGGGTCGATCAGCGGGTTGTCGTTGGCGCTGTTGAGCTCGTTCTCGATGTCGCGGCGGATCCACGATTGCGCATCGCGCGCGACCCCGATCACGTGCGGCGCGCAGCGGATCGAGTAGCGGTCTTGCACGCGGTGCGCGGAGGTGTCGTCCCAGTTGGCCAAGTCAGCGCGAATCCAACCGGCCACCTCCGCCTGACCGGCGTGCGGCTTGGCGGCAAAGATGGTGGGGTGGAAGTGCGCGGCACGGCCATCGAGTGCCACCGTGGCGAGCGCCGTCAGCTTGGACGACAGGCGGATCAGTTGCTCTGCACGCGCGTAGGCCAGACACGCCAGGCCCGTCATGACCGCCGTGCCGTTCATCAGTGCGAGCCCTTCCTTGGGGGCCAGCGTGATGGGCGTGTGACCAATTTGTTGCCACGCGCTGGCGGCCGGCTGCAGTTGGTCGTTGAAGAGCACGTCGCGCTCGCCGACCAGTGCAGCGGCCACGTACGACAGCGGGGTCAGGTCGCCGCTGGCACCCACCGAGCCCTCGGCCGGAATGCGCGGCAGGATGCGGTGGTTGACGAGATCAGCCAGACGTTGCAGCAGCACGAAGCGCACGCCCGAGTACCCGTAGGCCAGCGAGTTCAACCGTGCGGCCACCACGGCCAGCGTTTCCGAGGCTTCCAGGTAACGGCCCATGCCGCAGCCGTGGTAGCGCGTGAGTTGCAGCGGCAGGGCTTCGACCAGCGCCATCGGCACGCTCACCTGGCAGGCATCGCCGTAGCCGGTGTTCACGCCATAGATGGTCGCGCCTTCGGCCAGGCGTTCCCGCAGAAATTGCGCGCCGCGCTCGATGCGAAAGCGCCAGGCGGCGTCGGCGTTGAGCGACACCGGTTGCGCGCCGCGCGCGATGGCAACCACGTCTTCGATCGTCAGATGGCGGTTGCCGATCACGACGGGTTCGACGTGCCGCTCTGTGGTCACATTCAGATCGTGTTCAGCCATGGGCGGTATCCATGTTCTTGGCAACGCGCGGACGCGCCCAAAAATCGAAGAAGTTGAACCATTGGAAAGGCGCCTTGCGGCAATAGTGTTCGAGCCGTTCCGCATAGCGTTGAGCGAAGCCGCCCAGGTGGCGGGCGCGCTCGGCGCGCGGCAGTTCGATGCGTTCGGCAAACGGTTCGAAGTAGAGTGTGTGGTCCTGGCCTGTCTTCAGGCAGAAGAACAGGTAGACGGGGCAGCCCAGCGCGTGCGCCAGCACGTACGGCCCTTGCGCGAACTGCGCGGGTGCGCCGAGGAAGCGGGCTTCCACCGTCCGCCCCGACTCATGCGCGGGCACGCGGTCGCCCACGATCACCAGCAGTTCGCCCGCGTCGATGCGTTCCTGCATCAGCATGGCGGTGGCGGGGCCAAAATCGGTCACCTGCATCAGGTGCGAGACGACATCCGGATGCGCCTGTGCCAGCACGTGGTTGAAGCGCTGCGCGTGCTCGGTGTAGACCACCGCTGTCACCTTGGCATGGCCGTTGCGGGCAGCCAGCGCGCGCGTCATCTCCAGGTTGCCCAGGTGGGCGCCGATCACCAGCGCACCGCGTCCACTGGCGACGAGCGCCTCGAACGCGGTTGGGTCATCAAAGCGCACGCGCTCGTTTTTTACTTGGCCTGACCATGCCGCCAGCTTGTCGAGCCCCGACTGCGCAAACGCGATCATCTGGCGGTACGCGCTCAGCCACCCCGGCTGCGGCATGCCTGCCCCCGGCGATGCCGAATGCAGTCGCGCAAAGTATTGCCGCGATGCGTCCCGCGCCGTGCGCCCCGTCAGCAGGAAGTACGCGACGATCGGGTACAGCCACAGCGAAGTGAACCGCGTACCGAACAGGCGGCAACTCAGCGCCAGAAACTGCATGCCAAGCTGGCTGCCACGCTCGGCCATGCGCCACCAGCCGTGAGACTCGCTCTGCGGCTTGTCTGCTGCAGCCGGATGGCGCCAGCGCGGCATGCATTTGCCGGCCAGCAGCAGCGGCAGCCGAACCAGCATGCCGGCCACCATGCGCGTGTGGCTCTTGCTGATGCGCACGTTGTCCCACAGCACATCAAAGTGCGAGAGGCCGCCCGGCTCGTACGTCACGCGCGTAGGCAGTGTGACGATGCGCGCGCGGCGCCAGTGCAGGCGTACCAGAATCTCGATGTCGAAATCCATGCGTGTGGGCAGGGCCACGTCGTCAATCAGCTTGCACGCCAACGCCAGCGGGTAGATGCGGAAGCCGCACATCGAATCCCGGATGTCAAACGACAGCGTTTCGATCCACACCCACACGTGCGTGAGGTAGCGGCCATACAGGCGCGCCTTGGGCACGCTTTCGTCGTAGACGGGGCGGCCGAGGATGACTGCGTCAGGCGAGGCGGCTGCGGCAGCCAGGAAGCGCGGCACGTCGCCCGCGTCGTGCTGGCCGTCGGCGTCGATCTGCAGGGCGTGCGTATAGCCAGCAGCGCGGGCGGCACGCAGGCCCGCCATCACGGCTGCGCCCTTGCCGCCGTTCTGCGGCAAGCGCAGCAGCGTCACTTGCGATGCGTACTGCTGTGCCAACGCTGCCAGCACGGCTTGCGTGGCCGCATCGCTGCCATCGTCGACGATAAAGATCGGCAGCCCGTGCACCGCCAGGTGCGCCACCGTGTTGCCGATGGCGTCCTTGTGGTTGTAGATCGGGATGACGATGGCCGTGGTGACAACAGTCGGTGGGGTCATGCCGCCTCCTGATGCACCAGCACGCCCGAAGCGCAATCCCGCCCCCCGAGCCGGGCGACAAAGCGCACGCGGCTCCGATCCGGCTCGTGTGTGAGCCGCAGCGATACCACTGCGCCCGGCGGCACCGGCGCCATGAACTTCAACTGATCCACCGAAGCGATTGCGCGTACAGCGCTATTGCGGGTAGCGGCCAGGCGAACAGCCCAGTCAACGAGCACCACGCCCGGCAGGATCGGCAGACCGGGGAAGTGGCCTGCAAAGTGGACCAGGTCGGGGCTGACGCGCAGTTCGTAGTGGTCGCCTTCGGCGTCGGCCACGTACGCGAGGGTTTCGAACCCTTCCACGCCAGGCCGGAAGGCGGCGGCCACGGCGGCGGCCGGCAGCTTGCCGCGCGCATCTACCGGCATGGCCATGCAGAAGCGCCAGCGGCGGGGGATCAACGTGGGCTCGGTGTAGGTGGACAGATGCCGGCGCAGCGTCTTGGCCAGGGCCACGCGACCCTGCGTACGCAGGGCTTCCACACCAGCCGGCGTGAGCGCCACGAGCGCGCCCAACCGTTCGCGTGACGCCCCGACCAACAGCGTCGCCGCCGCCCGTGTGACAAACGGATGCGTACCCAGCCAGCCCTCGACTTCCGGCAGCGAGACGCGCTTGCCGTCCACCTTGACCACGCGATCCAGCCGACCACGCAGGAGGAAGCGGCCGCTGTCGTCAAAGGCGATGGCGTCGTCGGTGCGGTGCCAGTCTGTGTGCGGCAGATGCGGCGAGCGCACGGCTAGCGCGCCGTCGTCTTCCTGACGGATTTCGATATTCGCAAACGGACGCCATGCCAGCGTCTGGTCCTGGCGGCGCCACGCGATGCCGCCGGTCTCGGTGCTTCCGAACACTTCGATGGGCGCCCAGCCATGCGTGGCTGCAAATGCCGTGGCGGCCGCGGCGTCCAGCGGCCCACCCGATGAGAACACCGCTGGCAGTGCCGGCAGCGCTTCAAACCCCGGCAGTTGTGGCCAGCGCGCTAGCTGCGCGGGGCTCGAAACAAACGCCGCGGTGGGGTGCTGCGCCAGCGCGCTCTGCAAGACCGCGGGTTCGGTATGGGTTTGCCGGCTGAACGCACGCCCAGCCGCCAACGGCCAGAACACGCGGAACAGCAATCCGTAGATATGGTGATGCGGCACGCTGGCCATCACGGCGCCGGTCCCGATCTGCGCGCCCCATTGCTGCTCCAGGGTTACGACTTCGGCATCGAATTGGGCGAGCGTCTTGTGGATAGGCTTGGGTGTGCCGGTACTGCCCGACGTGTACAGCGTGATGGGCGCCTGCGGGTCAATCGCACCGAGTGCCGTTTCCGCTTGCGGGTCAATCGCCGCTAGGCTGGCGTCGGTGACGAGCACATCAAAAGCGCGATCCAGAGTATTCAGATAGGCGGGGGCGGCGCTGGCGGGAACCACCACGTGCTTGCCGCATGCAAACAGCGCGAACAGTGCGCAGGTGAAATCAAACGGGTCGTCAACGCATAGGGCATAGCGTGCTGCCGGTTGCGCTGCGAATGCCGCGGCGTAAGCCGTCACGCGGGTGCTGAAAGCCGCGTATGTGATGGCCGTTGCGCCGTCAACGCAGACTACGGCGTTGTTTGCGCGTGCGTTTGACAGCAGGGCATGGAGCGGGATCATGCGGCCTCCGACGGCGCATGCGGCCGCACGACCCAATGGCGGAACGCCGCCTCGGCCGCAATCAGCACACCGACCAGCCCATAGGCGATCACGCCGTTGTACAGCGCCCAGGCGCCGCGCGACCAGTACAGCGCCGCCACCACAGCGGTCAGCCCGTTGAGCGCGAAGAACACGCACCACACCTGCGTGACGCGCCGCGTATAGCGCACGGCGCGGGGTTGCAGATCGGGCAGGCGCATGCGCGCGAATTTTTCGATCATGGAAGGGCCCGAGCGCAGCGTGGCCGCAAAGCTCAGCAGCAGCCCGGCATTGACCAGCGCCGGATACAGGCGCAGCAGCAACTCGTTATCGGTAATGGCCACGGCCGCCGAGGTACACGTCAACGTGCCGGCGATCAGCCAATCGAGCGGCGTGAGCTGGCGCAGCAGCGTCGATACACTGCCGGCCCCCACCCACCGCTGCGCCCACAGCAGCACCAGCAGCGCGATGCCGGCGTAGCGCGGCTTGCCGAAATGCCAGGCGCCGATCAACACCAGCGGGTAGGCGATTTTCAGCAGCGCTTGCGTGGCGCCGCGCACCCAGCGGGGCAGGGTGGTGGAGGGTGGGATCAAGCGGTCAGATTGCGCGTGCATGCGCGCGTGCATCCGGTTATGCCGCCAGCAGCGATTCGACCGCGACGATCACATCGCCCACCGTGCGCACGGTCTTGAATTCTTCCGGCTTGATGCGGCGGCCCGTCATCTCTTGCAGCTTGATGGCCAGGTCCACGGCGTCGATGCTGTCCAGGTCCAGCTCTTCAAACAGATGCGCCTCGGGCGTAACGCGTTCGGGGGCGATATCGAAGTTCTCTTTGAAAATGGCGCGGATGCGTTCGAGGATCTCGGTGTCCGTCATGATGTGGTTTTCTCCCTATTTCTGCCGGTGCGCTGGTGCGCTGGTGCAATTCGCGGCGGCGCGATTATTGTTGGCTCTGGACGAGTGCCGCAAGTGTATTCACGGAGCGGAAATGCTCGCGCGTCTGTTCGTCATTGGCAGCAATCGTCAGTTGATAACGCTTGCGCAGCACGATGCCGATTTCCAATGCGTCAATGGAGTCCAGGCCGATGCCGTTGGTATCGAATAGCGGGGCGTCGTCGTCGATATCGGCCGGTGTCATGTCTTCCAGATCGAGTGCCTCGATCAGGAGTTGTTTAATTTCGAGCTTCAAGGAATCCATATTGCAGAAGATGGTCGGTGATATGGGTTTCAATGCCGGAGGTCAGCGCCCGCGCAGCCAGTGCTGACGGTGCACCTTCCGGCACGTATTGGGCAACGCTGACGGGCTCCAGCACCGCCACCTTGATGCAGAACGCACGCGGCGGCACGTCGTACCAGCGCATGGCCTTGGTGAGGGCGGGCGGGTCGCAATCCATCAGCACGGGCACGATGGGCGCGCCCACGTTGAGTGCCATGTGCGCAAATCCGCGCGAGAACGGATGCAAGCGGTCTTTGGCCGGGCTGCGCGAGCCTTCGGGGAAGATGATCATGGTGTAGCCGGCGGCCAGTTGGCGTGCGCCGGCTTCCACGAGTTCGGTCGGGTCCGCATTGCTGATGTACTCCGCCGAACGCACGATGCCCCAGAAGCACGGGTTGCCCCAGTGCGCGTTCTTGACCACGCAGCAGGCACGCGGCGTGAGCGACAGCAGCACCACCACGTCCAGATACGTCGGGTGGTTCGCCACCACGATGGCCGGGCCGCCCGCGCGCAGCCGCTCAGCGCCCTGCATGTCCAGCGTCATCACGCCCAGCCATTGCAGCGCACGCACCAGCGCGCGGAAGAACCAGTGAATGATGAAGGTGACCGTGCGCTGGCGCGAGGCGCGATGCGGCCACAGCCACGCCAGCGGAAACACGATGATGGAAAACAGCACGCCGCAGATGCCGAAGACGACAAAGGCCAGCCCCGTCGCCACCAGGCGCCATGCCTTGTTGATGCGTGTGGCCGGTGTCAATGGATGTGTCATAGCTCCTCGCGCCATTGCCACGTCCAGGTGCCGTCGGCGTGCTGCCACGTGCTGGAGGTGCGCGTTGCCAGGCTGTGCAATACGGCCTGGCTTTGCGTGGTCATCGGGGATGTGTCCTGTGCGGCCTCACCGGGCGCGCTGCGCGAGCACACCAGCGAAGCCGTTGCCGTGCCATCGAGCAAGATGGCTAGCGCGCGTTCATCCACCTCGTCGGCCACGGTGCCAAAGCGCGCATCCGCAGGCTCATCCGCGTAGACCAGCAGCACCGGCGAGGCCGGTTCCGCCGTGTATTGCGCGTGCGCTTCGAGCAGTGCCAGGCCCAGCGTGGCGGGGCCGGCAGACACGGCAATGGCGGGCGACGTGTCGCCGCGCGCGATGCTGAATACGCCGCTCATGGCGTTGAGCACAGACAAGCTGAAGGCAGTGGGCGAGACGGGCTCGGCGTTTTCAATGTCGGCCAGGATGCCGGCCGTGCGCCGCAATTCACCGTGCCGGGACGCAAACACGATGCGCGCGTGCGGGACGTCTGCCACGCAATCGTGTGCGACTTTCAGGGCGCTTTTAGACAGCGTGCTCAGGCGACGCCGCACCATCGGCTCAATAAAACCGAGGTCGGGCGACGAAACTGAATCGGAACCAAGAGCAGGCCAGCAGGACCAGCGAGCAACCGGGATAGTCCAGTGCAAATCGGGCATATCGGTGTTCGCGTTGGGAGCAGGGCCAGTGCCGGCATATTGCACGGCGCCCTGGCGCGGGAGCGGCCGTTGCGCTAACCCGCGCATTTGCCTCCACCCGATCCGCTCTCGTTGTTATCGATTGATCTGGGTGAACGCACGGGCCGTTAATCACGGCCGATTTTGTCTTTCAATACGCTTGCTATTCCCCAACCCCGGGCCGAATCATACTGAAAAGTTCCCTCCGAAAACAACCACTTGCGTGAATTCGTGTCACATGCGCGACGAAGCCGGAAAAAGTCGAGGGGATATACGAAACGTCCGTGCAAAACCAAAGGGATGACATCCACATCCCGTGCAGGAGGGTGCTCCACTATGGTGTGAGTAAAACGATTGTTTTAATTCTTTCGGATTAACTTGGGGCCAGGGGCTTAACGTGCCCCGAATTGCCCGAACGCCCGGCCGCCCAGTTCCAGCGCGTCCATGACGGAGCGCTCCACTACGGGTGCCAGCGAGGTCATCATCACCATGACCAGCATCAGCCCCACCACCAGCGTGGCGGCAATGCCCACGGCAAACGGGTTCAGCGCCTGTGCCGTGCGCGAGAGCACCGCAAACGCCAGGTTGACGACCAGCATGATGGCGATGATCGGCAGGGCAATGCGCAGGGCCAGCGCAAAAACGATCGTGCCGCTGCCGGCGAGCGTCTGCCAGCCCGGGTTGGCCAAGGGCGCGGCTGAGACCGGCAGCGCAGTAAAGCTGTCGAACAGCGCGTGCAGCAGCACGAGGTGGCCGTCTCCGGCAATGAACGCGGTAATGGCCGTGAGGCTGATGAAGCGGCCGAGCAGCATGCTGCTTTCGGTCTGCTGCGGGTCCAGCAGCGAGGCAAAACCGAGGCCGATCTGTATCGACATCAACTCACCCGCGCCGCTGATGGCCGAAAACACCAGCTGCACGCAGAAACCCAGCGTCAGCCCGATCGCCACCTGCAGCAGGGTGATCCACAGCCCTTCGTACGAGCCGACCGACACGCTGGCCACATCCGGTGACAGCGTCAGCATGGGGGCCAGCGCCACCGTGACGATCACGCCAAACGCGATCTTGACCGAGTTCGGCACCTCGGTATTGGCAAACGGCGGCGCAATGGCGATGAACGCCAGCACGCGCACCAGCGGCCACCAGTACATGGCGATCCAGCCGTTGAGCTGGGTGGCGGTGAACTGGATCATGAGGCGTGGGCTTGGATTTGCGGCGCTACGTTAGTTGACGTAGTTCGGGATATTGGTCAGCACGCCCCGCGTGTAGTTGACGATCACGCCGACGATCCACGGGCCGGCCAGGATCATGGTGGCGGCCACGGCCACCAGCTTGGGAATGAACGACAGCGATTGCTCGTTCAACTGCGTGGCGGCCTGGAACACCGCCACCAGCAGACCCACGACCAGCGACACCAGCAGCATGGGCGCGCCCACCATCATGGCGACCTGCATGGCCTGGCGGGCCATATCCAATACGTACTCGGGCGTCATGAGCGCTCCTTATTGCACAAAGCTCTGGGCCAGCGAGCCCAGCAGCAGGTGCCAGCCATCCACCAGCACGAACAGCATGATCTTGAACGGCAGCGAGAAGATCGACGGCGTGACCATCATCATCCCCATCGACATCAGCACCGCCGCCACCACGATGTCGATCACCAGGAACGGGATGAAGATGGCAAACCCGATCTGGAACGCGCTTTTCAGCTCGCTGGTGACGAAGGCGGGGATGAGCGCACGCATGGGCGTCTGCTCAGGGCTCGCGATGGCCGGCATGTTGCCCATCTTGACGAAGAGGGCGAGGTCCGGCTCGCGGGTCTGCTTGAGCATGAACTGGCGCAGCGGCGTGGCAGCGGTGTCCATGGCTTGTTCCACGGTGATCTTGTTGTCGCGCAGCGGCACGTAGGCATCGGTGTACACCTTGTCGAGCACCGGCGACATGACGAAGAACGTGAGGAACAGCGCCAGCCCGATCAACACTTGGTTGGGCGGCGTGGTTTGCGTGCCCAGCGCATGGCGCAGCAGCGACAGCACGATGATGATGCGCGTGAAGCTGCTCATCATCAGCATGATGGCCGGCAGGAAGCCGAGCGACGTGAGGAAGATCAGCGTCTGAACGGGCAGGGAATAGCTCTGGCCACCGGCCGTGCCCGTGAGCAGTGGCAGACCGGGTTGCGCCTGTGCAAAGACGGCCGGGGCGGCGATCAACAGCGCCAGCACCGCCAGCCAGCGGAAGAGGGAACGGGACACAACACGCAACTTCATTCCGACTTCCCCGTCAGGTGGCGCTTGATCTGGTGAGAGAGCGCATCGGCAAAGCTGGGCGGCTTGCCCGCGCTGGATGTGCCGTCGGCCGTGCCGGGGTGGTCGTAGCCGCTGGAGGGTTCGGTGGCTTGCTCGACGGGGCGCGGCAGCGTGTGCAGTGTCTGCACGTGCTGTTGCGTGACGCCCAGCACCAGCCACATGCCTTCCACGTCCACCACGACCACCTTTTCGCGCGCGCCCAGCATCTGCTGAGCGACCACGGTGATGACCTGGCCGCGGCGGCGGCCAGCACCCAAGGGGCCCATGCCGCCACGCTGCTGCAGGCGGCGCAACAGCCAGCCTGCAGCCACGATCATGGCTAACACTACAAACAGCCCGCCAAAGGTGCGGGCCCAATCGACTGCTTGGTTCATGTCAACACCTTGCCCGGGGGGAGCTGTGGTTGCTGTCAGGGTGCCGAATCACGGCGCAATGCTGCGGCGAGTTGCCGCGAATTACCGCGAGCTGCCGCTTAGCGATTCAACTTACGGATGCGTTCGGACGGCGTGATGATGTCGGTCAGGCGGATGCCAAACTTCTCGTTCACCACCACCACTTCACCTTGGGCGATCAGGTACCCGTTGACAAGTACGTCCATCGGTTCACCCGCCAGTGCGTCCAGCTCCACCACCGAGCCCTGTGCGAGCTGCAGCAGGTTCTTGATGGGCACCTTGGTGCGACCCAGTTCCACCGTCAGCTGCACGGGGATGTCCAGAATCATGTCGATGTCGTTGCGCTGGGCGCTACCACCGCCGCCCAGGCTGTCGGCCGTCAGCGGCTTGAATACCGGGCTGGTTTCGGCAGGGACCGCGGCTGGCGGGTTTGAGGCAGCACGCTGTGCGGCCTCAAGGGCCATGGCCTCTTCCATCGTCATTTCGACATCGATGTCGTCAGCGTTGGCTTCGGGGTTCATGGTCGGTTCAGTTGTCATCTTCAGACTCCGTGGCAGGCTCGCTGCCGCTCATATTCAGCATGCGGTTGACCCGCAGCGCGTATTGGCCGTTGAACGTGCCGTAGTTGCATTCCATGACGGGCACGCCGTCTACCTTGGCGGTCACGCAATCGTCCAGCTCCACCGGGATCACGTCGCCGGCCTTCATGTTGACGATGTCGGAGAACCGCACCTTGGCCGTGGCCAGGTCGGCAATCAGCTCCACCTCGGCGGTCTGCACCTGCTGCGAGAGCAGCCGCAGCCAGCGCTTGTCCACTTCCAGCGCCTCACCCTGGATGGCCGAGGTGAGCCGGTCGCGGATCGGCTCGATCATGGTGTACGGCATGCAGATGTGCACGTCGCCGCCGTTGCTGCCCAGCTCGATGCTGAAGCTGGTGGTTACCACCACTTCATTGGGCGTGGCCACGTTGGCGAATTCGGTGTGCATTTCCATGCGCAGGAATTCGAAATCGATCGGGTACACCGGCTGCCACGCCTTGGCGTAGTGCTCGAACACGAGGTGCAGCATGCGCTGGATGATCCGCTGCTCGACGTCGGTAAAGTCGCGGCCTTCCACACGCATGTGAAAGCGCCCGTCGCCGCCGAACAGGTTGTCGACCACCAGGAAGATCAGGTTGGGGTCGAACACGAACAGCGCCGTGCCGCGCAGCGGCTTGACGTGCACCAGGTTCAGCGAGGTCGGCACCACCAGGTTGCGGATGAACTCGCTGTACTTCTGCACCTTCACCGGCCCGACGGAGATCTCCGCGTTGCGCCGCATGAAGTTGAACAGCCCGATGCGCCAGTTGCGCGCAAACCGCTCGTTGATGATTTCCAGCGTGGGCATGCGCCCACGGACGATGCGCTCCTGCGAGCCCAGGTTGTACGAGCGTATGCCAGCGGGGGTGTCTTCGACAGGCTCATCGTCTGTGTCGTCGGAGACGCCCTTGAGGAGCGCATCGATCTCCTCCTGGGAAAGAAACTCTTCCTTGAGCATGTCACTGGATCACAAAGTTGGTGAACAGGACGTCCGCCACCGGCGATTCCTTGCCGACGGCCTTGAACACCTCTTCGCACTGTTCGACGATTTCCTTGGACAACTTGCCCTTGCCCTCGGCCGAGTACAGCTCGGTGGGTGCCTTGCTGGCTAGCAACGTCAGGACCCGGCTGCGCAGCTCCGGCGTATAGGTCTTGATTTCGTCTTCGGCATGCTTGTCGAAGCTCTTGAATGTGATGCCGATCTGCAGGTAGCGATCGTTGCCTTCTTCGGGCTGCAGATTGACGGTGAGGGTTTCCATGGCCACGAACACCGGCTGTTTCGGCTTGGGCGGCGCGGCGGGGCCGGCTGCGGCGTGATTGCCGCCGCCGAGGAAGAACCAGGCAGCGGCGCCGCCCATGCCGACGAGCACGAGCACGATCAGGATGATCAGCAGCAGCTTGGTGGAGCCGCCCTTGGCTGGGGCGGGGGCAGTGGTAGCGGCAGCAGCTTCGGCCATGGGGATCACTCGGGAACAAAGGGGGGATTGGCTTCCCGGCTCTGGCGCACGTTGCAAGCCATAGAGTCGGGTTCTCGGATGGCATTCTTCCTCAGCTGTGTCCACCTCATTCTGACAAGAAACGCGGTCAATCCCGCCTATCTCGGGGGTTTGCGATGCCGCCAGCGTGCTGATGCAGTCCTAAAAAGCGATTTTCAATGCGCATTTCAGCTGCTGAGGCAATCACATAGGTGTCTTGTCAAGCGCGCAGGCCCGTCTTTTGGCGCAAATGTGACGCCGGTCCGAAAGATTTGCGGGCACCTGCCGTTGTAAGTGGGTAGAAGGCGCCGGCGTAGTCCGGCCCGCACACTTGCCTTGTCGGAAGCCGTCTTGAACCCTCTACCTTTTCCCCCGCGTGTTGCCCTGGCAACGGTCGATGCCGACGGCCTGCCCGCCGATTGTCCGGCGCGCGGCGAACTGCCGGGCTTCTGCCCCAAGCTGGATCTGCTGTCGATGGTCAACGCGCTCACCGAGGGCATCCTGGTTTGCGGCGCCGACCGGCGCGTCACCTACGCCAATCCGAGCGCGGCCCGGCTGCTGGGCATGCCGATGGACGCACTGATCGGGCGGTTGCTGCCCACGGTGGTCAATTCGGCCGTCGACGAATTCGAAGCCTCCATCCACGAGGCCGACTGGCCCGATCGCGACGTACTGGCCGAGGGCCAGCCGCAACTGAACCAGATCTTCGGTCTGCATTGCCAGGATGGCCGCACCGTGTGGGTATCGAGTAACTGGACGCCGCTGTATACCCAGGGTGGCCAGTCGATGACCGCCTCGCCGACGGGCGCAGTGGAAGGCGCGCAGCCGTATTCCGTGCTGGTGTCGCTGGTGGACATTACGCAGATCCGCGAGGCGCAGCAGCGCATCCGGCATCTGGCCACGCACGACACGCTCACCGGCCTGCTGAACCGCTCCGCGCTCGAAGATCGGCTGGAGCACGCGCTGGCCATCGCGCGCCGCAATCGCTCGCGCGTGTCGGTCATGTTCCTGGACTTGGATCGTTTCAAGAACGTCAACGACACGCTGGGCCACCAGTTTGGCGACATGCTGCTGCGGGAAGTGGCCGCGCGCCTGCAGGCTTGCGCGCGCGAAGCCGACACCGTGGCGCGCCTGGGCGGCGATGAATTTGTCGTCATGCTCGAGGCGCTCGACAGCATGGGCACGCGCCGCGTGGCCGAGCGCATCCTGTCGGCCATCAGCGCGCCGTTCTATATAGAGGGGCAGGAGCTGTATCTGGGGGTGTCGATCGGCATTGCCGTGGCACCGCACGACGGCGACGACCCCAACACGCTGCTGCGCAAGGCCGACGCCGCCATGTACCTGGCGAAAGAGCGAGGGCGCAACAACTTCCAGACCTTTACGAGCGATCTGGACGACCGTGTCTCACGCCGTTTCCGCATCGAATCGGGCCTGCGCCGCGCCAGCGACCGCAACGAGTTCTACGCGGACTACCAGCCGCGTGTGGACGTGCGCAGCGGCCGCATTGTCGGCGTGGAAGCGCTGATCCGCTGGAACTCGGCCGACTTCGGCCAGATGATGCCCGGCCAGTTCATCCACGATGCCGAAGAGACCGGGTTGATTGTCGAGATCGACCGCTGGATCCTGCGCGCCGCCTGCGACCAGCTCGCGCGCTGGCGCCGCATCGGACTGCCGCATTTACGCATGTCAATCAACCTGTCGGGGCAGGCTTTCAGCTCTGGGCAGTTGAGTTCGATGGTGCGCAAGGCGCTGTGCACCAGCGGTCTGCCCGGCAATGCGGTGGAGCTGGAAATGACCGAAGGCATCTTGATTCGCGACGATCCGTCATTGCATGCGCTGCTCACCGAACTGCGGGCGATGGGCGTGTCGCTGGCGCTGGATGACTTCGGCACGGGGTATTCGTCGCTGTCGTATCTGCACCGGTTCCCGATCGATACGCTCAAGATCGATCGCTCGTTCGTGCAGGATTTGCCGCACGTGGCGGAGCGCGCAGCCATCACGCGAGCCATCATCATGATGGCGCAGGCCATGGGCATGAAGACCGTGGCCGAAGGGGTGGAGACCACCGGGCAGCTCGAGTTCCTGCGCGAAGTGGGGTGCGATGAGTTTCAGGGCTACCTGCTCGCGCGCCCGCTGGAACCGACCGCCGTGCAAGACCTCGTGCGCGAAAACGCCCGCCGCTACGGCGAGCGCGTCCCACGGTTTCTATAAGTCTTGAGTCAATTTAGGGTGTCCTGGAAAGCGTAGCGAGCGGCCCTAGCTTGGTGGGAGAAGCGCAGCCGTACATAGGTACGGCGAGCATCGCACCGCCAAGATCGGGCCGCGCAGTAGCTTTACGGGGCACCCTATAGTTGCAGGCCGTTGCTGACGACATACACCGTCAGCTCGGCGTTGTTGCGCAGCTTCATTTTGGACAGCACGCGGCCGCGATACACGCTGACGGTCTTGGCGCTGATCTGCAGTGCCTCCGCAATTTCACCCAGCGTGCGGCCCGAGCCGAGCATGCGCAGCGTCTGGAATTCGCGGTCGGAGAGGATGTCGTGGCGGGGCTTGTCCCAGTTGACATTCAGGTTATCGGCCAGCACCTCCACCAGATCGGACGGCAGGTACTTCTTCCCCTTGGAGATGGCGTTGACGGCCGCGAGCAACTGCGGCTGGCTGGCGTCCATCGGCAGGTAGCCGGAGGCGCCGGCCTTGAGCGCACGCACGGCCAGCAACGCTTCAGGATGGCGCCCGAGCGCCAGCACGGCCAGGCGCGCATGTTGCTGGCGCACGGCCTTGATGGTCTGGAATTCGTCGCCAGAGGCCGATTCCACTGAAAACAGCATGACGTCCCACTCGCGCTCGGCGAGCAGATCGTTGTTGGCGTTGCGCAGGTCTGGCACGGCCTCGATCTGCCGGGCCAGGCGCGAATCCTTGAGGATCTGGCGCAGGCCGACACGGGCAATATCGTGCGGTTCGACGATCAGGACATTGAGCATGATGGGCGTTGCGGTCAAACGGCTCGCGTTGAGCTCTTCTACCCGCCGGATGGCGACGCGCTGCAGTGCCGTGCCGGCGGGGCTTGCAACTCCCCATCTGTGCGATAGCGCTCTCTATAGATAGGCACGGGGCGCTTTGGGTCTGGTCGGTCGAGTATAGCCGAGGGGCTGCCGCCCAAGAAGCCGGCCCATTGCTTCTTTTGGAGGGCCCTGGCCGGGCCGCAATCCCGGGTACCCGCCAGCCCAAACCGCCGCTGGCGCACAAATTTGTCAAGTTGGCCCTAAACTTTCTCTGGAGGCCACCGATAACCTGAGTACAACGCAGACCTGATCCCCTTCAAGTTACAGGTCACGTTGCCCGGCCTAGCCGGAACGAGCAACCAATCGGGCAACAACGCCATCGGGAATCTTAGGAGCCGTCATGTCCCTCAGCCTTAATACCAACATCTCGTCCCTGCAAACGCAACAAGCTCTGTCGGCATCGAAAGACGCACTGCAGACCTCGCTGCAACGTCTGTCGACCGGTCTGCGCGTGAACAGCGCCAAGGACGATGCCGCTGCTTACGCTGTGGCCTCCAGCCTGACCACCACGCTGAACGCACAAACCCAGGGTATCCAGAACGCCAACAACGGCCAGTCGTACCTGCAAACGGCCGACTCGTACCTGAGCCAGGTTGAAAACAACCTGCAGCGTATGAACCAGCTGGCAGTGGAAGCCAACAACGGTGGTCTGTTCGACCGCTGACCAGGCCAACCTGGACAAGGAATACCAACAGCTGGCCACGGCCAACAAGAACATCGAAACCAACGCCAACTACAACGGCGCCAAGCTGTTCGATGGTTCGGTTGCATCGACGTCGTTCCAGTACGGCCAAAGCTCGTCCACGGACGTTGCCACGGTCACCAACGCCAACCTGTTGACCTTCGGTACGCTGACCGGCACGAGCGTGACCAGCGCCGCCAACGCCACGGCAGCCCAAGCCGCCATCGCCACCGACCTGACCGCACTGAAGTCGGCACGTGCCAGCCTGGGCGCCCAGCAAGCCGGTCTGAGCTCGACGATCAACACGCTGACCTCGTCGAACACCGCGCTGTCGGCTGCCAAGTCGGCCATGATCGATACCGACTATGCGTCGGAAACGTCGAACATGACCCGTCAGAACATCCTGCAACAAGCGGGTACGGCCATGCTGGCGCAAGCCAACTCGGCACCGAACAGCATCCTGAACCTGCTGAAGGGCTAATCTTAGTCAGCAGACAGATGCTGCCCCGGCCTTCCCGATTTTCGGGCGGCTGGTGGCACAAAAAGGCCGGCGTTCCTTATGGGGCGCCGGCCTTTTTCTTTGCTGACGGCACACTGTGAAGTGCTGCCGACATGCCCTAAAGAAGTGGCCGGCGCTGCCGTTGTGTAGGGAGACTCCCGCCGCAGCCGCTTACCCCTTCAGAACATGGCGACCACGACCACCTCTTCCACGAGCAGTTACGTTCCGCCGATCTCCATTCCCGGCATCGGGACGAGCATCGACGTCAACACGCTGGTGTCCAGCCTGATGAAGGTGGAAAGCCAGCCGCTGACGCAATTGCAGAGCCAGCAGAGTTCGTACCAGACGCAGCTCTCGGCGGTGGGCACGCTTAAGAGCTCGCTATCGACGTTTCAGACGGCGCTCTCTAGCCTGACCAATCTGAGCAACTACAGCGCCATGAAGGCGAGCGGCTATGACACCTCGGTGCTGAGCGCCACGGTGGGCAGCTCGGCCAAGGCTGGTTCGTACGCCGTTAATGTGACCCAGCTTGCGCAGTCGCAGGTGCTGGCGGCGCAGGGGCAGACGTCCACCACGGCGGCCATCGGCAGCGGGGCGTCGACCACGATTTCGTTCTCGTTTGGCACGGTGTCGGGCGGCACGTTCTCGAACGGCCAGTACTCGGGTTCCACCTTTACGCAGAACGGCAACTTGCCGGGCGGCTCGATCACGATCAACTCGTCCAACAACACGCTGTCGGGCATCCGCGATGCCATCAACTCCGCCAACCTCGGGGTATCGGCCAGCATCGTCAATGATGGCAGCGGCAACCCGTACCGCCTGGTGTTGACGTCCACGGCGGGTGGTTCCAGCTCGGAGATGAAGATTTCCGTGTCGGGCGATTCGACCCTGCAATCGCTGCTCTCGCAAGACCCGGCCGGCACCCAGAACATGACCGAAGTGACCACGGGCCAGAACGCCCTGGCCACGGTCAACGGCATTGCCGTGCAGAGCCCGACCAACACGTTGTCGAACGTGGTGGACGGCACGTCGTTCACGCTGGCCAAAACGGGCAGCACCACCGTGTCGGTGGCCAACGATCCGACCGCCACGACCAACGCCGTCACCAGCTTCGTCAACGGCTACAACGCGCTGCGCACGCAACTGAACAACCTCACCCACATCGACACCGCCAACAGCGCCAACAATGGCCCGTTGGCTGGCGATGTGAGTACCAAGACGCTCGTCAACCAGATTACCGATGTGCTGGGCCAGGCGGTTGGCAATGGCGCGTATCAGTCGCTGGGCAGCGTCGGTATCACGATGAATTCGGACGGCACGCTCACGCTCGACAACAGCAAGCTGTCGACCGCGATTGCGTCGTCGCCCAGCCAGGTGGCTGCGCTGTTTGCGGGCACCGGCACGGCCACGGATTCGCTGGTCAGCGCGACGTCGTTTTCGGACACCACGCGGGCGGGCAGCTATGCCGTGAACGTGACACAACTGGCGACGCAGGGCTCGCTCAAGGGTTCGGCGGCGGCCAATACGACCATCACGGCGGGTGTCAACGACACCATGGCCATCAGCGTGAGCGGTATCACCACCAACATCACGCTGCCGGCCGGCAGCTACAGCGCCACGGGCCTGGCTGCGCAGATCCAGAGCCAGCTCAACGCGTTGACAGGTTTGCAGGCAGCGAAGATTACTGCGTCGGTCTCGGCCGATGCCAGCGGCGTGCTGACCATCGCTGACAATCAATATGGCTCGGCTTCCGTGGTGTCGGTGTCGGGCAGCGGCGCGTCGTCGCTCTTCGGCGCAGGTCCCACCACGGTCAATGGCCAGGATGTGCAAGGCACCATCAACGGTGTGGCAGCAACAGGCTCTGGCCAGAATCTGTATGGCGCCACGGGCACGGCGGTGGATGGGCTGACCGTGCAGGTGACGGGCGGCACGGTTGGCAATCGTGGCACGGTGACCGTGCAGCGTGGCTATGCCGCGCAGCTCAATACGGTGATGACCGGCCTGCTGTCGACCACCGGCATGGTGCAGAACGAGACCGATTCGATCAACAGCTCGCTCAGCTCGCTCGCCAATCAGATTACCGCGATGCAGACGCGCCTGGATAACAAGCAGGCGCTGTACTACACGCAGTTCAACGCGCTGTCTTCCCTGGTGGCCAGCATGTCGAACACCAGCTCTTACCTGACCACGCAGCTCGCGGCCCTGCAAAAGCAGACCTCGTCGAGCAACTAAGTCAGAACGAACGCAACGCCCATAACAACATCATTCAGTGAGGACCTTTCCCATGTACGCAGCTCGCCGCGCTATCGGTGCCTACGCGCAAGTCGGCATTGAAACGTCCGTGGTAGATGCCAACCCGCACCGGTTGATCGCCATGCTGTTCGAGGGTGCACGCGCGGCCATCAACGTGGCCAGCGCCGCCATCCAGCGCGGTGATGTGCACACCAAACTGCGTGCGTTTGACAAGGCCATCTCGATCATCGGCCAGGGCCTGCAGGCCAGCCTCGACCACCAACGTGGCGGCGAGATTGCTGTGCAGCTCAACGGCCTGTACGACTACATGCTGCGCCGCCTGCTGTTGGCCAACGGCACGAACGACGTGAGCATCCTTGCCGAGGTCGATGGTTTGCTCGTGCCGCTGCAAGAAGCGTGGCTCGCCATTGGCCAGCCTGGCGCGGTGCATAGCAATGGCAGTGGCAGTCATCTGAGCGTTGTGAGCTGACGCGGCTGGCCGCGCAGCACCTCTTTAATGAAATCGGCCCTACCTGGAGCCAACATGCAACGGAACATCCCGATCAAGGACAGCGAAAGTCTGTTCACCTGCTACGAAGCCATCGCCCGCCTGACTGCGGAAATGGTGGGCGCGGCTGAAGTGGGAAACTGGGAAGTCGTCAGCACGCTTGAACGTGAGAGCGCCACCTATGTGGATGCGCTGCGCCGTTCCGAGCCGCATCCGCATCTGTCGCGTGCCGACATCGAGCGCAAGCGCGTGCTGCTGGTGCGGATTCTCGAAGACGATGCCCGCGTGCGCGCGATGGTATATCCGCGCCTGGACCGTCTGCAAAAGCGTATCGACACGGCGCGTCGTGCAACGACGGCCAGCAACGCTTACGGCAGCATGGCGCGTTTCTGATGTACTGAGTTTCAGCCGCGGTCATCCGCCGTGGCCAGCGCATCCAGCAGTTTGCGCAACACTTCTCGCGTGGCACCGATCTCGCCCAGTTCGAGCGGAATCTTGCACACCAGCGCTTCCGGCACTTTCGTCGCACGTTCACGCAGTGCACGGCCGGCATCGGTCAATTCAATCACCACGCGGCGCTGATCATCGCGATCCCGCGTTCGGGTCAGCAACCCTTGTTCTTCCAGCCGCTTGAGCAGCGGCGTCAGGGTGCCCGTATCCAGATACAGCGTGCGGCCGAGATCGCCCACGGCACACGGCGCCTGCTGCCAGCAGGCCATCATCACCAGATATTGCGGATAGGTCAGCCCCAGCTCGTCGAGCAGCGGGCGGTACAGCCGCGTCAGCAAGTGGCCTGCGGCGTACAACGGAAAACACAGCTGCTGATCGAGCGCCAGCACGTCGTTCACGGAAACACTCCAGGGGGACGGCCTTGGCGCTCGTGCAGCGGATGCCGCAGCGGCCCGAAGGGGGCTCAGCGCGTGACCGTGGTCAGTTGGACGTCAATATTGCCACGGACGGCATGCGAATAGGGGCAGACCCCATGCGCCGCAGCAACAAGCGCTTCGGCCGTCGCCTGGTCCACGCCACCCAGCGTGGCGGCCAACGACACGGTCAACGCAAACCCACCGTCTTCACGCGGGCCAATGCCAACGGTAGCCGTGACCGCTGTCGAGGCAAGTTTGATCTGCTTGGCCCGCGCCACGTGGAGCACGGCGTTTTCAAAGCACGCCGCATAGCCCGCGGCAAACAGTTGCTCGGGGTTGGTGGCCGCGCCGCCGGCACCGCCGAGTTCGCGCGGCAACGACAGCGCCAAGTCCAGCGTGCCGTCTACGCTACGCACATGGCCAGCACGGCCGCCTTCTGCGGTGACTTGGGTTTGGTAAAGCGTCTTCATGGTCAGGTCCTTTGGAGTGAGCGGGTAATGAACAGCGGCGCCTGGCTATGAAGATAGCATGCAATTATATTGTGTCAAATATAAATATGGGCGTGCAGGGGAAAAAGGCGAACGGAGGGAAGGACAGCGCACGCCGCTACTTAAGCGGCGTGACGCCTGCGTGGCTTACTGACGCTTGCTGGCCAGCATGAACAGCGAGATGGCGTTGAAAAACCACATCCCGTCGATGTTCCAAGGGGTGTACTTCTTGATGGTGTTGGAGAACGTGTACGGCGTGTACCAGCAGTTGTGGTCCGGGTGCACGACTTCGACGAAGGTCTGCGTGTCGTGCAGGTAGTCGAAGTGGCGCGCGTGGCACTGGAACGCGTCCGGCACGGTGATTACGTATGAATGCGTCTTCAACGAGTCGAGCTGTTTCAGGAAGCCGGCCACATCGGGCACGTGCTCCATCACCTCGGGCACCAAGACCAGGTCGTACTCGTCTTGAATGTCTTCAAAGCGCGAGAACAGGCGGCCGCAGGTATAGGGTTCCAGCGCCTTCAGGGCCTCGGCATGGATATCGAAGCCATCGAGCTTGGCGCACACCGATTCCAGCGCCAGGTGCAGCGAGGTCTGCGGATCGGTGATCGGCCAATCCGCGCAGCCGATGTGCAGCACGCGCTTGCCTGCGCACAGTGTCTTGAACACGTTGACGCGGCTCGCCTTCATCACGTTGGTGCTGACCTGCACCCGTTGCACGAAGTACGGGTCGTGCGCGTCTTCCAGCGTGGAGCGTGACGGCGCGGGTTGCGACGGTGGCGTGGCTTGCGCAGGTGCAGGCGCTGCGGCGGCAGGGGCCGGTTGCGCCGGCTGGCCATTTGCGCTGAATTGCTGCTGGTAGAGAGTGTCGTAGCTGTTCTTTGTGCTGCCCCACATCTGGTGGGCGTACACGGGGCCTGGGCCGTTGTACTTCACGCCCGAAAAATGCTCGGGGATGAAGTAGTGGCTCGGCAGAATGCGCAGCGGGTGGTACTGGTAGCGCTGGTACGACTCCGTCAGGCGCTGCGGGCCCACCGTCTTCCAGGCACGGTCGTGAATCACCGAAGGCGCGTTGTGGATGTCCTTCATGATCTGCTGCACGAACGGGTTGCCCGGCTTGCAGCCAAAGTAGCCGGCGGCAATCAGGCCCGGGCGGGCGATCTCGCTTTCCCAACAGGCAAAGGCTTCGCAATCGAGCAGGCTGTCGTCGAGCGGGCGCAGGCAGATGCTGTCGGCATCCAGCACGATGCCGCCCTCTTTGTAGAGGATCTCCCAGCGCATCATGTCGGCCACGCCGTTGAATTCGCGGTCGAGCATCGCGTCCATGTGGCGGGCATTCAACCACTTGTGCTCGCCCAGAGAGGCGTTGCCCCAGATCTTGATCTGGTAGTCCGGGTTGAGCGTGGCCCAAGTCTGGATGCAGTTGTCCGGACGCTTGCTCTCGTCGCCGACCCAGATGAAATGCAGTGTCTTTGGAATCATGGTGTGTCGCCTCACGCAGCCTTGGCGCCAGCATGGGCACCAGGACGTTCTTGCATCTGGCGGGCGATATCGAAATAGTGGTTGGCCTTGCGGGCGAGGGCCTCGCTCTTGGCGCGGTACGTCTGTGCCAGATACCGGGCGGCGGCAAAGCTGCCCCGGCCGAATACGCTGGCTTCCAGCTTGGGTTGATCGCCAATCTCCAGGCACTTGAGGAAGGCGTTTTCCGCCATCGGCAGCCATTGGGTTTCGGCCTGGGCGGGGTCACGGGCGGCGGCCTCGAACATCAGGTGGCCGAGCATGTAGAAGTAATCGGGCGAGCCGGACCACTCGTCCATCCATTCGCCAGCCAGGGTGAGGGCCTCGTCCAGCTGTTGCGATTGGCTCAGGCACGCCAGCAGGCAGATACACACGTCGTGCCGGTAGGGCGCGCTCTTGGGCACCAGCGGAAGCGCGCGACGATAGTGCTGCGCCGCCTGCGCTGGGTCTTTCTGGTGAATCTCGAAATCCTTGCCGAGCTGGTAGTGCACGTACGGATCCTCCGGGCGCGCGGTCAACTCAAGCTGCAGCAGGGCGTGATTGCGCCCGCGCTTCTTGTCGAGCTTGGCATTCATGTAGCCATCGTGGCCGGCCACCAGCGGCAGACGCACCAGCTTCAGATTGCCGGTGGGCTGTTCGTGGATCCGCCCTTGGTAGCGCACGCCGCGCGGCAGCAGGCGGGGGATCCAGCTATTGGTGTGTTCCACGTGGCCGGCGACGTCGTATTCGCTGCGCACGCACACCACGCCCAGCAAGGGCCCGAACGTGCAGGCTTCGCGCAAGTCTTCCGTGCCGCTCTCCAGCCACTCGTCGGCGTCCAGAATCAGGTTCCAGTCGGCATTGGCGGCAGCCAGCGCTGCGTTGCGGGCGGCCGAAAAGTCGTCCACCCACGTGAAGTGGTGCACCTGAGCGCCGCATGCCCTGGCAATGGCCGCGGTGTCGTCGGTCGAGCCGGTATCCAGCACGATCATCCGGTCGACGTGCGGCTTGGCGCTCAGCAGACACCGCTCAATGCAGGCCGCCTCGTCGCGGGCGATGACGACCAGCGCGAGTTCAGGCCGGGCGCGGTGTTTGGCGTGTTTGGACATGCGGGCTCCCACTGGCGCCAGCCAGCAGCGGATACAGAGCAGCGAGGAAATCTGGCCGCGTGTGGCGTCAGATCGACATGCTCATGATGGTTTGGTACGCCGAAACCAGCTTGTTGCGCACCTGCACGGCAGTCTGGAAGTCGATGTTGGCCTTCTGCAGCGACAGCATCACATCGTGCAGGTCGACATCGTTGCTGCCCATTTCAAAGCTGCGCGAAATGCTCTCGGCCTTCTGTTGCGAGGCGTCCACCTTGTCCAGCGACGACTTGAGCACCGAGCCGAAATCGACGCTGACCTTGGCGTCATCCCCGCCCGCACTGCCGCCACCGATGCCGCCGATCTGGCTGGATGGCGCCAGCACGCTGTTCATCAGCGACACCACCGAGTTGGCGTTCGTAATATCCATGTGATTAAAACTCCCCTTTGTTCCGGGCTTGTTGCTGTGTGCGGAGCCAGCGGTTTTCAGGCCGGCATGGCGCCACGGTGATGCAAAGGTAGCCGCCCGCCCGCCGGTTCCAAGCGCCCAAAAGAACGGGAAAAGGCCCTCTTCTTGCCGATTTGCTTGCCCACCCGCTGCCGATAATGGCAACCACGGAGCCATGCCCGCTTTCCGGGTTCGGGGCTCAAGCAACGCAGTCAGTCAGGAGATTTGGGATGCCAACGACAGCCGATTCGGTTGCTGTCGCCGACACGCTCGGTACGGTGGATATGCCGGCGGTAGGCCAGGGCGCAGTCGTGCGCCAGAACACGGGAGCGCTCAGTGCGCTGGGCCCGTTCGGCCGTCTGTCGCCGCGTCTGCTCATGATGATCGGCGCCGCCGCCCTGGTGGCCGTGATCGCTGCCGCCACGCTGTGGAGCCGGGGGCCGGATTACCGTGTTCTGTTCAGCAACGTGAGCGACGCTGACGGCGGCGCCATCATCGCTGCCCTGCAGCAGATGAACGTGCCGTATCGCTTTGCCGACGGCGGCACGGCCATCATGGTGCCGGAAGCCAACGTGCACGAAACGCGCCTGAAGCTGGCGTCGCAAGGGCTGCCCAAGGGCGGCCTGGCTGGCTTCGAGCTGATGGAAAACCAGAAATTCGGCACCAGCCAGTTTGCCGAACAGGTCAATTACCAGCGCGCCCTGGAAGGCGAACTGGCCCGCACCATCCAGGCCATGCAGGAGGTGCAGTCCGCCCGCGTGCATCTGGCGCTGTCCAAACCCTCGGTGTTTGTGCGCGAGCAGGCCAAGCCCAGCGCTTCGGTGCTGCTGACGCTGTATCCGGGCCGCATGCTCGATCGTTCGCAGGTGCAGGCCATTGGCCACCTGGTGTCGAGCAGCGTGCCGAACCTGCCGCTGGCCAACGTGACGGTGGTGGACCAATCCGGCCGCTTGCTGTCGTCGTCGTTCCAGGACAACGCTTCGGGCCTTGACCCGACGCAACTGAACTACGTGCGCGAAGTCGAGCAGGGCTATATCAAGCGCATCGAAGCCATCCTCGGCCCCGTGGTGGGCGAAGACAACGTGCGCGCGCAGGTGACGGCCGACGTTGATCTGGACAACACCGAGCAGATGGCCGAGACGTACCGTCCGAACCAGGACCCAGCCAACGCCGCCGTGCGCAGCACGCACACCGCAGAAGCCATGCAGAACAAGGCTGATGCCCAGGGCGGCGTGCCGGGCGCGCTGTCCAACCAGCCGCCGACCGCGCCGCGCATGTTGCCGACCGCACCGGCACCGGCTTCGCAACCCGCTGCAACGGGCCCGAACGGCCAGCCGCAACAACCGGCCGCCGCTGCCAGCGCAAATGGCACGACGTCCAACGGCGCCACCGGGGGGGCCACTTCCAGCACTCGCGACACCACCACCAACTACGAAGTCGACAAGACCGTGCGCCGCACGCGCGCTGCGGTCGGTACCGTGCGCCGCTTGTCGGTGGCCGTGGTGGTCAACTACCGCGCCGACGGCAAGGCCTGGAAGCCGCTGTCCGACACCGACATGACCAAGCTCAACGCGCTGGTGAAGGATGCCGTGGGCTTTGACGCCAAGCGCGGCGACTCCGTGAACGTGGTCAACAGCCAGTTCTCGGGCACGCTGCCGGTGGCCAAGGATGACCTGCCGCTGTGGAAACAGCCGGACATGATTCAGTACGCCATCCAGGCGGCCAAGTACCTGGCGCTGGCGGTGGGCTTCCTGATCCTGGTGTTTGGGGTGCTGCGCCCGCTGATCCGCTCGATGGGCAAGAAGGCGGACCCGCAGTCGGCCACCGGGGCCACCTTTGTGGGCCGCGAGGGCGAGGACCCGAACGCGCCCATCATCACCGGCGCCGCGGCGTCGGCCGGGCCGGAACTGGAAGGCCCGATGTCCGGGGCTGGCCCCGCTGTGGGCGGCGCCGACGAAGAACTGCCGGACGCCCTGCCGCAACTCAAGAACAACGACTTCGAGAAGAAGCTCGAAACCATGCGCCGCGTGGCGCAGAGCAACCCGCGCGCCGTCGCGGCCGTCATCAAGCAATGGGTGAATAACGAATGAGCGCCGAAGGACTCCAACGCAGCGCCATCCTGATGATGTCGCTGGGCGAAAGCGAAGCCGCTGAGGTGCTCAAGCACCTGGGCCCGCGCGAAGTGCAGAAGCTGGGCGCGACCATGGCCGCGCTGAAGAACGTGTCGCGCGAGCGCGTGCTCGACGCCTTTGACGCCTTCTTTGTCGAAGCCGAAGACCTGCCGCTGGACGTGGACTCCAACGAGTACATCCGTACCGTGTTCCGCAAGGCCCTGGGTGACGATCGCGCCGCCAACATCATCGACAGGATCCTTTCGGGTGGTGATACCAGCGGCATCGAAGGCCTCAAGTGGATGGATGCCTCGTCGGTGGCGGAACTGATCCGCAACGAACACCCGCAGATCATTGCGACGATCCTGGTCCACCTGGACCGCGATCAGGCTTCGGAAATCCTGACCTATTTCACCGAGCGCCTGCGCAACGACACCATCCTGCGTATCGCCACGCTCGACGGCATTCAGCCGAGCGCCCTGCGCGAGCTGAACGACGTGCTGACCAAGCTGCTGCAAGGTAACGACCATCGCAAGAAGAGCGCGATGGGCGGTGTGCTCACGGCCGCGGAAATCCTCAACCTGGTGCCGAGCGCCGTGGAGTCGTCCGTCATCGAGGGCGTGCGTTCGCGCGATCCGGAACTGGCCGACGCCATCGTCGAGAAGATGTTCGTGTTCGACAACCTGATCGACCTGGACGGCCGCGCACTGCAGACGTTGCTGCGCGAAGTCAGCCAGGAAGTGCTGGTGGTGGCGCTCAAGGGCGCCAAGCAGGAGTTCCGCGACAAGGTGTTCGCCAACATGTCGCAGCGCGCCGGCACGATGCTCAAGGAAGAGCTGGAAGTGCTGGGCCCCGTCAAGGTGTCGGAAGTCGAAGCGCAGCAGAAGGAAATCCTGGTGGTGGCACGTCGTCTGGCCGACGAAGGCGAAATCACCATCGGCCGCAAGGCGGAGGACGCGTATGTCTGACCGTGCTGGCCGCATTGCTGTAGTGGAGCGCTGAGATGCCGCGCCCGCCGATCATCCCGCGCGACACGCTGGTCGAATACCGGCCGTGGGAGCCGACCGACTTCGTGCGTGAAGCCGAGCTGGCCGCGGCTGCCGCTGCACCGCCGCCGCCGCCTGAGCCCGAACCCGAAGAGCCGCCGATTTCTGAAGAGGAATGGCAGGCCGCGCTGGACGCCGAACTGGCCACCGCCCGTGATGAAGGCCGCCGCGATGGTTTTGCACAAGGCTTTCAGGACGGCTTTGAACAAGGCCGCCGCCAGGGTGAAGAAGAGTCCAGGCAAATAGCCGCGCTCATGCAATCCGTGCGCGAGGCGGTGGATCAGCTGAACGGCAGCGTTGCTGAAGAACTGGTGGATTTGGCGCTGCAGCTGGCGCAGCAGTTTCTGCACGGCGCGCTGCATGCGCAGCCCGAGCGCATTCTGCCGCTGGTGCGCGAGGTGCTGGGCGATGCCCCCACCGCACCGGCGCCCGCCATGCTGCGCGTGCATGCGGACGACGCCGAGTTGATCCGCCAGATGCTGGGTGCCGAGCTGGCCGCCGCCGGCTGGACCTTGGTCGTCGATGCCGCCATCGAACGCGGTGGCTGCCGTGTACAAACCCGCTTTGGCGAAACCGACGCCACGCTGCCGACACGCTGGGCCGAACTGACCCGCGCGCTGGGCCGCGATACCGCATGGATTGCCAGCGAACGCTCGGAAGCCGAGCGCGTGGCAGGAGGAGCGCTCCATGTCGCTTGAGACCGTGCAGCCGTCGGGGCAGGGCGCCGCCAGCAACCCCAACGTGCGTCTGTGGCAGGCCCACTTGCAGCAGACCGCCAAGCGTGCGCGTCTGGCACGTCCGGTGGTGACGTGCGGCAAGCTCACCCGCGTGGCTGGACTGGTCATGGAAGCCGTGGGCCTGAAGCTGCCGGTGGGCAGCGCCTGCCGTGTCGAGTTGCCGCATGGCCGCCACGTGCTAGCCGAAGTGGTGGGCTTTGCCGAAGAGCGCGCCTTCCTGATGCCGCAGACGGACCTGGTGGGCGTCGTACCCGGCGCGCGCGTGTTCCCGCTGGAGCCGCAACACCTGCCCGCGGATGCAGCCGACCCGACGATTTCACACAGCAAGTTCCTGCCCGTGGGCCCGCGCTTGCTGGGCCGCGTGGTGGATGCCAACGGCGAGCCGCTCGACGGCAAGGGACCGCTGGGTACACATGAGGAACTCGCCTGGGGCTCGCTCAGCCCCGCGCCGCTGAACCCGCTCAAGCGCAAGCCGATCGAGCATGTGCTCGACGTGGGCGTGCGCGCCATCAACGGTTTGCTGACGGTCGGCCAAGGCCAGCGCCTGGGCCTGTTTGCCGGCTCCGGCGTCGGTAAGAGCGTGCTGCTGGGCATGATGGCCCGCTACACGCAGGCCGATGTGGTGGTGGTGGGCCTGATTGGCGAGCGTGGCCGCGAAGTGAAGGAATTCATCGACGAGATCCTCGGCGAGGAAGGGCTTGCGCGTTCGGCCGTGGTGGCCGCGCCGGCCGACAATTCGCCGCTCATGCGCCTGCAGGGCGCCGCTTACGCGCACACCATTGCCGAGTACTTCCGCGATCGGGGCTGCAACGTACTGCTCATTGTCGATTCGCTCACGCGCTATGCGATGGCGCAGCGCGAGATCGCCCTGGCCATCGGCGAGCCGCCGGCGACCAAGGGGTATCCGCCCTCGGCGTTTGCCAAGCTGCCGGCGCTGGTCGAACGTGCCGGCAACGGCATGGTGGATGCGAGCGGCCGCGGCGGCTCCATCACCGCGTTCTACACCGTGCTGGCCGAAGGCGATGACCAGCAGGACCCGATTGCCGATGCCGCGCGCGCCATTCTGGACGGCCACTTTGTGCTCTCGCGCAAGCTGGCCGAGCAGGGGCACTACCCCGCCATTGATATTGAACAGTCGATCAGCCGCGTGATGTCGGCCATCGTGCCGCGCGAGCAGCTCGATACGGCCCGCCGCTTCAAGCAGCTCTATGCCCGCTACCAGCGCAACCGCGACCTGATTGCCGTGGGCGCCTACGCACGCGGCAGCGACCCGATGACCGACCAGGCCATCGCCCGCTACCCCGACATGGAAGCGTTCCTGCAGCAGGGCATGTTCGAGAACGAAAGCCGCGAGCACACGCTGGAGAAGATGCTTGGGGTGCTCGCATGAGGGGCTCGTTTGACAGTGTGAAGTTGCAAGCGCCGTCCCAATTCGGCAAACCGGAGGCTAAAGCCCCGGAGTTTGTGACCGATTGGTTGATGTAACGGGAAACTGGAGGGTCTCGCATGACCACCATGAACAAGCCGTTCCGCCTCGAAACCGTGCTGGAACTGGCCCAGAAGGACACCGAGAAAGCCACGCAGGAAGTCGGCCGCCTGATGAACACGCGCGAGGCCGCCACGCAAAAGCTGGCGCTGCTGTCCGACTACCGCAACAACTACCACCAGCAGATGCTGGCGACCGCCGGTGACGGCATCGATGTCACGCGCCTGCGCAACTACGCGGCCTTCATCGACCGCCTGGGCAACGCCGTGCACCAGCAGAAGGGCACCATCAACGCCCTGGAAAACCAGCTTGCCGCCAGCCGCGCCAACTGGCTGGAGAAACAACGCCGAGAGCAGTCGTTCGACATCCTGCGCCAGCGCCACATTGAAGAGCAGCGCCTGGACCAGGAGCGCCGCGCCCAGCGCGAAAACGACGAGCACGCCGCCAAGGTGATCCGCATGCGTGCGGCCCAGAGCGGCAATTGAACTGAACACGAACGCAGAACGCCAAGACGGAGTTACCGTGGGTTTGAGTGCCACCCCCAATGCTGCCCAAAGCGCTGCCGCGAAAGACCTGAGCGGCATGCTGTCGGCCAGCAACACCGCTGCTGCTGACAAGACGCAAGCGACATCGTCCGGTACCGATACGTTCGGCAACCTGCTGTCGAATCGCCTGCAACAGGATCGCGCCGCGCAAGACGCTGCGAGCCGCCGCGCGGATGCGCAATCCACGGCCGACGATGCCGCCGGCCGCCGCGCAGATATCGCCCGAAAGGACGCTGCCCGCGCCCACGCCGCCCGAAACGACCGCAGCGATCGGAACACCCAACCCGCCGATGCCAACGCGTCGACTCAGCCTGCAACGCCCACCGCTAGCACGCCAGACGCGGCCAACGCCAAACCGGCCCAGCCGGCAGATGCCAAGGACCTCGATGCCGCAGCGGCCCAGGCTGTCGTAGACCCGGCCGCACAACTGGCGGCCCAGATCGAAGCTGCGCGCCAGGCTGCACAGCAGGCGGCCGCGACCGTGCTGCCGCAGCAGCCAGCTACCCCCTCGATTGGCGATACTGCCGCAGCAGCAGCGCAACCGGCCGGCAAATCCACCGCAACCGATGCCGCAACGCTGGCCGCATTGAACGCCGCCGCTGCTGGCACGCAGGGGCAGGGCACCACTGACCCCGCCACCGTGGCGCAAGCCGGCCAAGCCGCACTGCAAGCCGCCAAGGATGGGAAGGACGCCAAGGCAATCGCCGGTGCAGCGAGCACCGCCAACACGCCAACGCGGTCGGCTACGGCGTTGCCCGACAACGCTTCGTTGGCGCAGACCTTCGCGCGCTCGCGTGCTGCCGCCGACAACACGCCGTCCACGGTGCGCCAGCTTGGCAGCACGTCGCAAACGCAGGGCGCCAGTGGCGAGCACGGCCTGCCCAAGCGGGCCGAAACGAATACGCACAGCACCGTCACGCAAACCGCCACTGCGGCCGTGGCCGATGCCAGCCAAGCGGGCAATGGCGGCAACGCCGGCGCGCACGCTGAAGCGCAAAACGCAGGCACGCAGTTCCAGGGCGTGCTGGCGCGCGCCAATGGCGATGCCAGCATGGCGGCACCGACGTTTGCTGTCGGCAATGCTGGGGCGACGGGCGCTGCAGCCACCGCCGTCACGCCAGCACAGATTCACACGCTGCCCACGCTGGGCGATGCCGCGTGGCCGCACAGTATGGCCAGCCAGCTCGCCTTCATGCAGGTGCATCGTCAATCGTCGGCCGAACTGCAGTTGAACCCGGCCGAGCTGGGTGGGCTGCACGTCAAGCTGGACGTCGACAACGGCGCCGTCAACGCCAGCTTTGTCTGCCAGCACCAGGCGGTGGCAGAGCTCGTGCAAGACGCCATGCCGCGTTTGCGCGACGCCATGCAGCAAGGCGGCATGCAGCTCGCACAAACCTCGGTCAGCACGGGCGACTTCAGCCAGCAGCAGAACGCATCGCAAGGCTCGTCTGCGCAAGGCAATGGCGATGGCAACGGTGCCAACGGTGGTGGCCGCTTTGGCGGCAACGCACAAGGCCGCGCGAATGCCAGCACCGTGGCGGTGACGCCGCAACGTGCATCCAGTCACGACGGCGCCATCGACACGTTTGCGTGATGGGCTGCGATGATGCGCACCCCGAAGGGAGGGGCATCTAAAGTTTGGCTAAGGCCAGTCGTTAATTGTTGGGAGTGCCGTCATAACGGCCAGCCGCAAGGCGACGAAAGCAACGAGAAGGACGGGAAGTAACGCAAACGTAACCGCATGCAGCACGCGGCGACGTTGTGATGAATAACAAGGGGGTCAAGTCCGACTGGCGAAGACGGGATCAAACGGGGATCACTTCGCCACATCCGCCTTCGGGTGGATGCCAACGGACCGATGCGGCGTGTCCGAGCCGGGGGGCTGGCGCACCGCATGTTTGCCGTACTTACGGGAAAGCGCACTGAGAAGTGCGCTTTTTGTTTTTGGAGCGCCGCAAATTCAGGCGCGTGCCTCGGCGGCTTGCAGCGTGGCCGGCGACACCGGTACCACGTGTTCCACACCATAGCCGCGCGCGACCCACGCATCGATACCGCCATGCAGCGGACGCACGCGCTTGAAGCCGCGGCTCACCAGCGTGCGCGCCACCATCACGGCGGATGCCTCGTTGGGGCAGGCGCAGTAGATGATGATCTCGCGGTCGGGGCCGTCGATGTCGAGCGCGCTGTCCTTGCCCTTGCTGGACATGTCGTACAGCACCGCGCCAGGAATGCGTTGCGGCTGCACTTGGCGCGAGCTGTCCGCCCGCACGTCGATGATGACCGGCGCTGCGCCCGATTCGATCAGCGCATGCAACTCATCGGGCGAGATGCGCACCATCTCCAGCATCTTGCGAAAGCGCCAGCGCTGCAGCCAGCGCGCGGCCACATACACCGCTGCCAGTAGCGCGATCAGGGCGACGGCGCGCGTGCCGAGTTCGTCAAGCTGGCGCAGCGCCTGATCGATGCCGTCGTGCGCCATGCGCCCGAGCATCAGCCAGATCGCCGCCCACAGCGCTGAACCGCCCAGGTTGTACAAGACGAACGTGCTGAACGGCGTGCGCATGGTCCCCAGCAACGCTGAAGACACCGTCGACAACCCCGGAACGAATTTGGAAATTAGCAGCAGCGGTGCACCCCAACGCTCGAACTGGGTGCGGGTGCGCCGCACGCAGGAATCCGGCGACAGCGACACCCGGCACAGCAGCGCCATCACGTGCCGGCCATAGCGCTTGCCGGCCAGATACCACAGGCCGTCACCGATGAGCGCACCGGTGATGGCCGCGGGCAGCAATTCCATGAAATACAGCGGACCGCTCAGCGTGAGCGCGCCACCCACCAGCAATGTCGGCACGGCGGGCAGCGGTGCGCCGGCTTGCGTCAGCAGCACATTCAGGAAGACGGCAAACGCACCGTATTCGGCGAGCAGGGGAAATAGATCGTGCATGACGGGGCGATGGGGCGGGGCGCAAATGCGTCTGCCAAGTTACCGCATTCCCGCGTCGCCCGATACCCATGCCAGCGTGTCGCTGGGGGTGACGTGCGCATCATGTGGGATTGGCGTGACAATAGGGTTTTCTTATCCGTGTTCCTTGCCATGTCTTCCGCAATGCCCACCGACGTTTCCGTTTCCAAGCGCGACGCGGGTGCCATCGGCATTCGCCCCGCCACACTGGCTGACCTGCCGGCCATTGTCGCCATCTACACGCACCATGTGCGCACCGGCACCGCCAGTTTCGAAACCGAGCCGCCTGATCTGGCTGAGATGACGCGTCGCTTTCAAACCCTGCAAGACGCCGGCATGCCCTACGTGGTGGCTGAAGCCGACGGCAAGCTGCTCGGTTATGCCTATGCCGGCCCGCACCGTGCGCGGCCCGCGTATCGCAACACGGTGGAAGACTCAATCTATCTGGATACCGCTGCACAGGGGCGTGGCGTCGGCACCATGCTGCTGCAAGCGCTCATCCGCGAATGCCAGGCGCGCGGCTTCAAGCAGATGGTGGCGGTGGTGGGCGGCGGGTATGAGAACCCGGGCTCGGCCAAGTTGCACGCGCGCTGCGGTTTTCGCGAGGTGGGCGTGCTGGAGAAGGTCGGCTACAAGTTTGACCGCTGGCTGGATTGTTTGTTGATGCAGCGGTCGTTGTGAGGTGGGGCAAAGCGCTGCATTGAAAGGCTGGGAGGTTCCACGCCTTGCGCGTGGCTTCAAGAATGCGGTTCAGTGTTTCAGTCTCAGTCATTCCGTTTGCGTTGGTTGCTGGTGCGCCCAATGCGCGCCAGACAGACCCACATGTTAGATGTTTCTAAAGACAATGTCAAGAAAAATCTAACTATTAGCGTTTAGAACGTTGCGGGCGCAAAGAAAAACCCGCCGTAGCGGGGTCTCCATATATGTGGGCGCAGGCAGCGCTTAGAAGTCGCCCATCCCCGACCGGTACTTCACCCGGCCCACGATATCGATGTGCTCGAGTTGCTCGGGCGGGACGATGAACGGGTCGTGCTTTTCCTTGTTGTCGCTCACCACGCGGATCGAGCCGTCGGGCAGGCGGAACAACCGCTTCACCAGCATCTCGCCGCAATACACCAACGCAAACACGCCGCCGCCCGTGGGGATGCGCCGGTCCGCCTTGTCGACGACCACCGTATCGTCGTCAAACAGGCGCGGTTCCATGCTGTCGCCACGCACCTTCACGGCCACCAGGTGCTTGGGGCTGGCGTCTAGCCGGCGCACGTAATCGGCCTGGAATGGCAGTGGCTCCTTCTCTTCCACGTGCCATGTTTCGCGGCCGTTGCCGGCGGAAAGCGCTACGTCAACATGGGTGATGAGGATGGTGGTCTCGGTCGGCAACTCGTCCAGGCTGTCGTACGTGGTGATGGGCCGCGCCGGAAAGCCCTTGCTGTGCGCCGGCGCGCTGGCAGCCGTGCGAACGACATCGCCCGCGCTGCCGCCGGACGCTTGTGCCGCGGCATCGGAGAACGGCGTGTCCATGATCCGATCGGCAAACCCCAGCTTCTTCTCCAGCCGGCGCGCGGCGATGTCGCCAATGCTGCGGCCGTCCTGATAGGTGCGCGACAGGAACTGCGCCACCTGCGAGCGCGAGTAGCCGTACTGACGCTCGAACTCCGAGCGGTCACCGTTGACGAGGGTTTGGATCCAGTAGGTCAGCCACTGGCGGCGGTTGTCGTAGATGTCCATGGGGCGCATTAGAGCAAGAAACTTCTAACGTGTGGTTTAGAAACATCTTGACACTGTAGTTTAGAATCATCTAAATTACAACCCATCGGCCAACCTTCCCGCCCCGTCCGCTCCTCCCACTACTCCCCCGGGGACTGCCGAGCCGATCGATCCGAATCTCGTTCAATCCGCGCGCATCTTGCCGCGCGACTGGAGTCTCTTCCGATGACCGTTGCCCAAACTTCGATGGATGTCTTCCGACGTGGCCGCACCACGTCAACCGCCAAGCTGCAGTGCGATCGCATTGCCGACTACGTGGCCCGCTCCGGCACCGCCACGATTGCTGAAATTGCGCAGGCGCTGCGCATTGAAAAGTCGAGCGTCTCTGCACGCCGCAGCGAATTGATTGCCGCCAAGCGGCTGGAACTGGCCGAAGAACGCAAGTGCAGCGCCACGGGCCGCTGGGTGCAATCGGTGCGTGCGGTGCCCGCGCCGGAGCGCCTTATGCAGTAGAGGTGAGTGTCCCGATTTTGCGCTGGCTGCGGTGAATACGACGAACACAGCAACAGCGCACGGCGCGAGTGACGCGTGCCGAACTCTGTCATCAATAAGCTGCCATCAATAAGCACTGAACAAAAAAAAGGAAGCAGAACATGGGAATCGAAGACCGTTTGGAAAACTGGAGCCGCGTGGTACGCGACCCGAGCTGGCAACCGCAGTACTGCGCATCGTGGGCGCGCTTGGCCGTCGCCATGCGCGATGCCGGGACCGGCGCGCCGCAAGCCATCATCACCGTCGATGTGAATGACGGCTGGCTGGTAGAGCGCGCCTGGCAGAAGATTGCCGACCCGGTGGCGAAACGTTTGCTGCAGTATCACTACGTGCACCGCATGCCAGCAGAGATGGTGTGCCGCATCCTTGTGCGCAAGTACGGCGCGTCGCCGCACACGCTCAAACATTGGAAGGTGCGCCTGGCGAAGGCGCAGTCGATCATGTCGCACGTCATCGATTCGGAAGCCGCACGCGTGCAGATGGTGAAGGCCGTGCGCGCGGCCGCTGCAGCAGCGCCGATGTACGCCTGAAAAATTTTTCGAATTTTTTTTCGCACACCGCTTGCACAGAACATATCCCCTTCGTATTCTGTTTCCCAGATGTTCGATTGCCCTCGCGGCGTAACCGGTTCAGACCGAGACATGCACCCCACCGGGGTGCATTGACTTACCCAGACGAAGCGCAAACGCAATGAAATGCAGCCCGCCACCCAGCGGGCTTTTTTGTTGCCTTGCTTCGCTCATGCACACGCAACACTTGCCTCGATGTCACTGCACGGTGACGACTCGATCGAGGTGATCACACTCCTTCATGCAACTCACTCGATCGATCGCGCCTTGCTGCGTGCATCGATGAAGGCGCTTGTCTTATGGCAGATCTCTCTGATGTTTCCAACGCACTTGTCACGCTCGTTTCGGGCGTGGTCTATCCGAACGGGACCAGCCAGCCGTCGATCACGGGTAACCCGGTACTGGTCTACAGCGGTTGGCCCAACATGACGCAACTGAAGACCGACCTGCAGGCTGGCAAGGCGCATGTGTCGGTGTTTCCGAGCACCAGCCACCAGCGGCACAAGAGCACAGCGTTTTCAGATTGGACTGTGGCCACGCCACCTGCAAACACGCTGGCGCTGAGTGTGAGCGCGCAAACGGTCATGGTGAACGGCACCGTGAGTACGCCGCAGAACGCGGTGCTACTCGTCGATGGGCGTGCGTACGTTTATGCGGTGCAGGGCAGCGATACGCCAGCCAGCATTGCAACGGCGCTGGCTGCGCTCGTGGCGGTGGATCAACCCGCCACCGCTGCAGGCGCGTCGCTCACCATTCCCAACGCGACCTACATTTCGCCGCGCGTAGGTGGTGTCGGCACCGTGCAGCGCGAGACCCGCCGGCAGGAGCGCACGTTCCTCATCGCCACGTGGGCGAACAGTGCTGCGCCGCGTGACCTGATCGCGGGCAAGGTCGATGCGGTGCTCTCGGGCATCGTGCGATTGACGTTGCCCGACCAGGGCGCGGCGTTGCGCTACAAGCGCGGCCATCAACATGACGACCTGACCAATGGCATCTACCGGCGTGACCTGCGCTATGCCGTCGAGTACGCGACCATCGTGACCGACACGGCGTACCAGATTGCGACCGGCGTCGAGAGCGTAACGGCCGGCGCATCAATGGCAGCGCAGTTTCCTGTTCGCACCATCGTGCAGTAGCGCAGTCGTGGCCGTATTGCAGTCGAAGTCAACCAACCCGTGCCGCCCGTTTTTATTCGGGCGGTTTTTTTATGTCCGGCCGCCCCTGTGCGGCCTTTTGTTTTTCTCACTCGGAGGCACGCATGCCGATCGTCCAGCAGGGCAGCATTAATACCACTGCACTCATCGTTCCGGACCTGTACGTCCAGATTGTTCCGCCGCAGGTCACCCTGCTCAATGGCGTTCCCACCAACGTGCTCGGCGTGGTCGGCACGGCCACCTGGGGCCCCGTCAACTCGCCGACGCTGATTGGCAACATGGCCATGTACGCGCAGACGTTCGGTGCGATCCAGAACCGCACCTACGACATGGGCACCGCTGTGGCCGTGGCGGTGCAGCAGGGCGCCAACAACTTCCGCTGCGTGCGCGTGACCGATGGCACTGACACCGCCGCCACGGTGGTCGCGCAGACCAACGGCGTTACCTTCACCGCCAAGTACACGGGCTCGCTGGGCAACACCGTCACGGTGGCGCTGTCGGCAGGTTCGGCCGCCAACACGTGGAAGGTGACCGTGGCTGCGCCCACGCTGTCGCCGGAAGTGTTCGACAACATCGGTGCCGGCCAGACTGGCAATGCGCTGTGGGTGGCAATTGCCAACGCCATCAACAACGGCGTGAGCGTGATGCGCGGCGCCTCGCAGATCATCACTGCCACCGCAGGCGCCAGCACTACAGCACCGACGGCCGCCACGCTGCAACTGGCGGGCGGTACCGATGGCGCGGCCACCATTACCGGCTCGGTGCTGCTCGGTCAGGACACCGTGCCGCGCAAGGGCATGTATGCGCTACGCAACCAGGGCGTGTCGATCGCCATGCTGGCCGACTGCGCGGATGCAACGACCTGGCCGACGCAAGTGGCGTTCGGCTTGTCGGAAGGCATCTACATGATCGGCGTGGGCCCGAGCGGTGACACCATCGCCAACGCCGTGACGGCCAAGAGCACCGCCGGCATCGACTCGTACGCCTTCAAGCTGCTGTTTGGCGATTGGGTGTACTGGCTCGACACCGTGAACGGTGTGACGCGCCTGGTGTCGCCGCAGGGCTTTGTGGCGGGCTTGCTGGCCAACCTGTCGCCGCAGAACAGCAGCCTGAACAAGCCGATCTACGGCGTGGTCGGCACGCAGAAGACGTTCGCCAACCAGAGCTACAGCTCGGCTGAGTTGCAGGCGCTGATTCAAGCGGGCATCGACGTGGTCACCAACCCGGTGCCGGGCGGTGCGTACTTCGGTTGCCGCGCGGGCCACAACACCAGCTCGAACGCGCTCACGCAGGGCGACAACTACACGCGCATGACCAACTACATCGCCAGCACGATCAATGCGGGCATGGGCAAGTACGTCGGTCAGCTGCAGTCGGCCACGGTGCGTGCGCAAGCGGCGGCCACTCTGTCGAACTTCCTCAGCTCGATGGAGCAGCAGGGGATGATCGGCGCGGTCAATGGCGGGCCGGCGTTCTCTGTGCAGATCGATGCCAACAACAACCCGATGAACCGTGTCGCGCTGGGTTACATGCAAGCCGACGTGAAGGTGGTCTACCTGTCGGTCATCGAGAAGTTCCTGGTGAACGTGGAAGGCTCGCAGGCCACGGTGATCCGCACGTCGACGGCAAACCAGTAATCCACTCACACCTGTCAATCAACCTTCTGGCCCCACATGGCGCGGGGCCATTTTCATCTTTTCTTGGAGAACGATATGCCGATTCAAGGCTACTCCGTCGGTCGTGACTACACGCTGGTCATCCAGACTGCAAACGGCACGCTGCAACCGAACAAGATCACCGCTTTCAAGAGCAAGCAGGATGTGACCGACGTGCGCGTCAAGCGCCTGGATGGCATCACCGACCACATCCGCTTCTTCGACGGCTGGTCGGGCTCGTTCGATGTGGAGCGCCAGGATGCAACGCTCGACAACTACTTCGCCCAACTCGAAGCGGGCTACTACGCTGGCGTGAACGAAGCGCCTGCGCAGATCTACGAAACGATCCAGGAAGCGAATGGCTCGGTTTCGCAGTTCCGCTACGACGGCGTGCTCATGACGCTGGCCGATGCCGGCAACCGCGCGGGCGACGCCACCATCAAGCAATCCGTCAACTTCGTGGCCTCGCGCCGCATCAAGGTGTCCTGATGACCAACGTGACCAACGTGACCAACGTGACCATTACGCCGATCAAACCCTCCGAACAACTCATCAAGTCCGCTGTGAAAGAGGTGGTGGTGGACGATGCGCTCGGTCGCAAGATCACGCTGCGCAAACCGGGCCCGCTGGCCAACCTGGACTTTGCCAAGGCCGCTGGCGGCAGCGAGCTGAACATGCTCTACCTGGCCGAGGTGGCGCACCTGAAGTTCGTGTCCGCCATTGATGGCGAGCCGGTGCCGACGCCGGCCTCCGAAGCCCAGCTGCGCGCGCTGTATCAACGCCTGGGCGAAGAGGGTAACGAAGCCGCGCAGCGTGGTGTGGCGGCCAGCTTCATCAACGTTGCCACGTCGGAGTCCGAGCTAAAAAACTCCTGACGAACGGCCCGTTTCACGAGGCGATGTGGCTCGTGCATAACGGTGTTCCGTTCGACGTGGCGTTTTCACTGGACGACACCATGCGGCAGGCGATGGCCATCAAATGCAGCGAATTCCACGGCGCGGAGTTCGACCTGAAGACGATGTCTTTCAAGGAGCGCGAATGAACCTCTCGCTGGCAGAGATGGCGCGTCGCCTGACCGAGCTGGAGGCGCGGGTGCCGGAGGCCTTGTCGCAGGGGCTGGCCGCAGCCGCAGCGGCAATGGAACTGGCGGCCCGCGCCAAAGCCGTGGAAAGCGCAGCGGCCGCCGGCATCACCGAGGCGGCGCGCGTGAATGCGCTGCGCGATTCCATCGGCCACACGGTCAAGGGGTTGGAGGCGGCCATCGGCTCCAACGCCGCACAGGCTGTCGTTCAGGAGCTCGGCAGTGCGCAGACGCCGCCGCATCCGTTTCTGGGTGTGGTGGCGCACGAGCACGCCGATGCGTTGCAAAAGAGCGTGGGCGATGCGGTGACGGCAGCGCTGGAGGGCCGCCCGATTGTGTCCACCGCAAACGCGCACAGGTGAGATCGGTGGCCTCAACAGATAAAGGATTCCTATGAGCCTCGATGCTTACAAGATTGGGATACAGATTGCGTTGGTGGATAACGTTTCGCGTGGGTTGGCGACCCTGGCGGGGCATTTCAACCGACTCAACCTGGATGCAGACGCACTGAAAAAACATCTCGAGAAGATCGGCAAGATGATTGATGCCGGAGGTGTGCTTTCCGGTGCCGGCGCCAAGGGCTTCAAGATGTTTGAAGAGCCACTGGATGCCGCCAAGCAGTATCAGACAGAGCTTCAGCGTTTCAGCCAAATCATGCCGGGTGACGCGATGGCGTCACAGGCTGACAAGTTCGCCAAGAGCTTGAACGTCATGGGGCAATCGTCCCTCGACAATTTGAAGCTTTTGCGTGAAACAACAGCGGTGCTTGGTAGCTTCGACCAGGCGAAGCTGGTGATGCCTCAACTTGCGCAAGCCAAGTCTGGCGTCATGGCGGTCATGGGTGCTGAGGCTGGAGGCAAGTTTGAAGAGAGCGCACTGTCAGCGCTGAAGACCAAGCAGCTGAGTGGTGCCATCACGAACCCGAATACCGGGTTGATTGCCCCGCAGAGAGTGACGGAAGTATTGGACTCGATGCGTCAGACCTACGTCGCCACGAATGGGAAGGCGACGTCGGATGACTACGCCAAGTCGATCGCATCGCCTCGAACCGCGATGAGTACGTCTGGTGCGGGAAAGCCGAGCATGCAGGCCTTGGAACTGGAGTATCAGGCCAAGCTTGCCAATCTTCAGCTGACGCTAGGCGAACACATTCTGCCGGTGGCGATTGCCGGTTTGGAGAAGCTCAATGCGTTGCTTCAGAGCGTGACGGAGTTTGCGAAAGAGCATCCCACACTGACCAAGGTTTTTCTCGGATTGGCTGCCGTGTTGGCAGGCGCTGCAGTGGGGGCAGGCGTTGTCTTGCAGTTTGGAGCTGCAATCAGTGCACTGAGCGGGATTTTTCCTGTGACCATGTCCGTAATCGGCATGGTGATGAACACGATGGGTGCCGTTATCAGCACGGCACTCGGTGCATTGCTCCGTGCAGCGATCAGTGCAGCACTGAGCGCAGTAGTGAGCGTGATAGGCGCAATGACGTTGCCGGTGACGTTAGCGCTAGCGGCCATTGCTGGCGTCGCTTTCTTGATCTACAAGAACTGGAACGAGATCAAGCCAAGATTGCTTGGCGCCTTCGAGCTGTTGAAGCAGGGAGCCCAGTGGCTTTGGGCACAGTTGCTATCGCTCTTCGAGCGGGGCAAGGCTGCTGCAGCAGCAATCGTGGCGCGTGTGCAGCCGATTCTTGACAGGATCAAAGCCGTCGTTGCGATGCTCTGGGAGGGTGTGGCGCCGATTTTCGAGAAGATCAAAGGTGGAGTCCAGGAGGCGTGGGATGCGCTGAGCCGAATCGCGGCAATGCCGATCACCTTCATCCGGACGTTCATACAAAACGTAGCGGAGGAGCTTCGCGCCTTCGCGCAGCGATTCAATCTTGGAGGTGTTGTTGGTCAGATCGACAAGGCGCTCAAGGATGCATATACGGATTCAGTTGCGCGAGACAACGCTGCCTCCTATTCGAATGAGGGGCATAACCGTGGTCCTGTCAGCAACGCCGTCAAGCCCGCAGATTCCAAGCCGGTTGCTCTCAAAGGCGATGTGATTATGGATGGCCGCGCTGTCGGGCAGGTGGTGTGGAAGCATGCCGACAACCAATTGGCTCGCCCCCAAACAGGGGCCAGCAACTTCAACACCGGCATGAACCTCATGCCATCCGGACTCTGATCAACCATGCTCGACTTCACTCTCAAACTCGGACAGAATTTCCAATTCAAGGGTCTGGAAATTCCCGAAACCATCTCGTTTGGCGGCACGCAAAAGCTGGCCATGCATGACCTGGTGGGTGGCACGCGGGTGATCGACTCGATGGGGGCATTCTGTGCGCCCGTCGAGTGGTCTGGCTGGCTGCTCGGTACAGAAGCACTCGCTCGCGCCCGCGAGCTGGACGATCTGCGCGTGAGCGGCAAGGAACTGGTGCTGCAGTGGTCCGAGATCTGCTACATCGTTGTCATCCGCGAATTTCGTGCGGACTTCCAGCGTGCATACAAGATCCCCTACAAGATCACGTGCGAGGTGTCGAGCGACATGTCCAAGTACACGATGCCGGATGAAGGTACCGGCATTGACGGCCTGGTCAAGAGCGACGCCGCCGCCATGACCGACATGGCGAGCAGCATTGGAGACAGCAAGCTATCCAGCCTGATCGACTCGGCCAACGCGGCGATCGACACGGTGGCGAGCTTTGCCAACGCTGCGCAGTCCACGCTCAGCAACGTGCTGCAGAAGGTGACGGCCGTGCGGGACCGTGCGCAGGCATTGGTTGCCTCCGCCAACAGCGAGCTGATGAAGGTGGCCACGCTGGGCGGCATCCTGCCGAACAATCCGTTGGCGCAGCAGGTGGCGAAGCTCAATGGCCAGATCAACTCGGCGCTGAGCTTGCCCGTGCTGGTTCAGCTCGATCGCGTTGCGGGCCGCATGCAGACGAATATCGCGTCCGTCTACAAGAGCGCCAAGCATGTGGTGACGGCCGGTGGTGACCTGATGAAGCTCGCCGCCAAGGAGTACGACGACGCGATGGCATGGACGAGCCTCGCCAAGGCGAACCCCGAGCTGCTATGGGACCCGCTGGTACAAGGCGTCAAAACCCTGATCGTGCCGCCCCACAAAGACACGGCCGGTGGTTTGCCGAATCCATAGCGCATAGCGCGCGTTCTCATCAACCGGACAGCCCCGCCACGCGGGGCTTTTTTTTCTTATGAGCCTGAACAAGCTACCCGTGATACCCGATGTGCGGCAGCCCCGCACGATCGTGAAGGTGGGCGGCGAACGTGTGCCCGCGTGTGTGAGCTGGTCGGTCCTGAGCAACTCGTATGAGCAGGCGGATACGTTCCAGATCACGCTGGCGGCGAGTGCGTTGCCGCCCGATCGCGATGCGAACTGGTTTTCTAGCCAGCTTGCGCTGGAGGTGGAGATCTTTGCCGGCTTTCCGCCGAATCCGCTGCAGTATGACGAGACCACGCTGCAAAGCCTGATCTATGGCCGTGTGGATAGTGTCGAGCTGGACCCGGTCTCCGCGCAGCTCACGCTGAGCGGCCGGGACCTGACCGCGTTGTTTATCGACGCGCAGGTGACGTTGCAGTTTCAGAACATGACCGCGTCGCAGGTTGCGAAAAAGCTGGCTGACGCACACGGTCTGCAAGCTGAGGGCCCGGAGACGAAGCGGCTGATCGGCAAGACCTACGCGCACGATAGCGTCAGCCTGACGGCGCAACGCACCGAGTGGGACCTGCTTGCCGCGTTGGCGCGCGAAGAGGACTTCCTCTGCTACGTAAGTGGCAAGACGCTCTACTTCGCGCCGCGCCTGCAAGGGCCCGCATTGCCCTACGAGTTGCGATGGGCACGCGACGAGAACGGCAATCCGGCCGCCAACGTGTCGAGCCTGCAACTATCGCGCGACCTGACGGTTGCCAAGGGCGTGACGGTGGAAGCGCGCTCGTGGAATGCGAAGCAAGGCAAGAAGTTCACGGCCCGCTACAGCAATGCGCCTGGGGGTGGCAAAGGCCAAAAGCCGACACACACCGTTGAGCGCAACGGGCTCGACCAAGCCGGCGTCAAGCGCTTGGCCAAACAGAAGTTTGATGAGGTCGCGCAGCACGAAATGAAGCTGCGTGCGCGCTTGCCTGCTGACCACCTGCTCACACCCACTGACATCGTCAGCCTGACCGGCACCGGCACCAACTTCGACCAGGGCTACCTGATCGACAGCATCACCCGCAGCATGAGCCTGAGCGAGGGCTACGTGATGGAGGTGTCGGCCAAGAACATCAACAAGGACACGAGCCAATGATTCAACAGCTTCGCAACCAGATGGTGCTCGCCGCGATGATGGCGCAGTCCAGCCGCGCGGAGAACCGCATGGGCATCGTCACCAGCTACGACCCTGGCACGGCCTCTGCGCGCGTGCGCCTCCAACCTGAAGACACCGCCGACCCGGAGCGCTCGCTGACCGGCTGGATGCCTGTTGCCACTGCCTGGGTCGGCAATGGCTGGGGCATCGATGCGCCGGTCAGCCCGGGCGATCAGGTGGAGGTGCAATTCCTGGGCGGCGACATCGAGAACGGCGTCATCTGCGCGCGCCTGTTCAGCGATCAGGCGCGGCCCACCGGTGCGCAGTCGGGCGAGTTCTTTCTGACGCATGCATCGGGCTCCAAGCTGCAGTTCCACAACGACGGCACGGTCACGCTCATCAGCGCGGGCACGCTCACCAGCCAGGCGCCGCAGTGGAACCACACGGGGCCGGTGCAGATCGACGGCACGCTGGTGGTCACACAAACCATCACGGGCCAAGCGGGCATGGCGGTGTCGGGCAACAACGGCTCGGGCAACTCGATGAGCATCAGCGGCAACACGCAGTTCAGCGGTCAGGTGTCGGCCAACGGCCATCGGATTGACGACACGCATCGCCATACCGGTGTGCAGTCCGGGTCCAGCAACACAGGGGGCGTGGCATGACGCAGCAACTTCTGAACGACGTGAACCACTGGGTGGGCGGCGACATTGCGGTGTCGCCCACCGGCGATCTGGGCCTTGCCAGCGCGGACCTGCGTACGCAGCAGCGCATCGTGCGGCGCCTTGTCACCAACCCCGGCGACTACATCTTCCACACCGACTACGGCGCGGGCCTGCCGCAGAAGATCGGCGAGACGCTCGACGTGCCCGCGCTGCGTGGGCTGATCCGTTCGCAGATCCTGCAAGAGGCGGGCGTCGCGCAAAGCCCTGAGCCGCAGGTGGATGTGGCGGCCATCACCGGCGGCGTAAGCGTGCGCATCTTGTACAGCAGCGCGATTACGCGCGAGCCGGTGTCCCTTCAATTCAATGTGAGCAAGTGATCCATATGTCCATTCAGACGCAAGACTGGGTGACGCTCGTGCGCAACCAGGTGGCGGCCATCCAAGGCTATGCCAAGGTGCTGGTCGACTTGACTGTCGGGTCGGTGCTGCGCGCCGTCGTCGAGGCCAACGCGGCGGTCACCGTGTGGCTGCAGGGTTTGATCCTGCAAGTCATGGCCATTACGCGCGCCTCCACTTCCAGCGGGGCCGACCTCGATTCGTGGATGGCCGATTTCGGTTTGACACGCCTGGCCGCTGTGCCGGCCACGGGCAGCGTGACGTTCTCGCGCTTTACGGTCACGCAGCAGGTGCTGGTGCCGCTTACGGCCGTGGTCCAGACGGGCGACGGCACGCAGCAGTTCAACGTGGTGGTGGATACGACCAACCCGGCCTACAGCGCCACGCTCGGCGGCTATGTCATTGCCGCCGGCACGGCCAGCGTGATCGTGCCGGTGCAGGCTGTGACGCCCGGTGCAGCGGGCAATGCGGTGGCGGGGGCGGTATCCACCATCGTCGGTGCGATCTCCGGTGTGGATACCGTCAGCAACGCGGCCACGTTCGTGAACGGCGCGGATGCCGAGCCTGACACAGCGTTCCGCTCGCGCTTCATCGCCTACGTGGCGAGCTTGTCGAAAGCCACCAAGACGGCCATCGGCTCCGCCATCGCAAGCGTCAAGCAGGGCTTGACGTACGTGATCCTGGAGAACCAGACCTACGCCGGCCTGCCGCAGAACGGCACGTTCATCGTGATCGTGGATGACGGTACGGGTTCGCCCACGTCAACGCTGCTTGCCAGCGTGAGCAACGCCGTGGATGCCGTGCGCCCGGTGACCAGCACGTTCTATGTGTATGGGCCGGTCGTCGTCAACGCGACGGTCTCCATGAGCATCGCGACCGCTGCGGGCTACACGCATCAGACCATCGCCGCGCAGGTGCAGGCGGCGTTGCTGAACTACATCAACAGCTTGCCGCTGGGCACGCCGTTGGCGTATTCGCGGTTGGCGCAGGTGGCGTATGACGCGTCACCGGCGGTGACCAACGTCACGAGCGCGTTGCTCAACGGCAGCACAGCAGACTTGCCTGCCACGAGCCTGCAAGTCATCAAAACTACAGCCAACTCCATCACGGTGACGTAATGGCAACCGGTGACCAACAAGACATCTTCGCGCGCATCCGTGGGTATCTGCCGCGTTGGTTTGGTGATGTGGCGCAGTCGCCCATCCTCAACGGATTGCTGCAGGGCCTTGCGTACAGCGGTGCCTACGTCTACGGCCTGTATGCCTATGCGAAGCAGCAGACACGCATCCTGACCGCCACCGATGGCTGGCTCGACATGATCGCGGCGGACTTTTTCGGCCTGTCGATCCGGCGCAAGACGGGACAGTCCGACGCATCGTTCCGCGCCAACATCGTCGCCAACCTGTTTCGCGAACGCGGCACACGCAACGCCATCATCCGCGTGCTGACGGACCTGACCGGACGCGCGCCCACCATCATCGAACCCAGCCGCCCCGCAGACTGCGGCGCCTACGATGCGCCGAACTGCGGTTACGGCATGGCCGGTGCGTACGGGCAGGTCTCGCTGACGTACCAGGCGTTCGTGCAGGCGTATCGTCCGCTGGGCAGCGGCATCCCCAACGTGGCCGGCTACAGCACCGTCACGACCGGCTACAGCACACCGTCGCAAGGCGAATACGTCAACCCTTCGATGAGCAGCAACACCGTGTCCGACGCCGACATCTACGCCGCCATCGAATCGGTACGGCCCGCCGCTTCCATCATCTGGACGCGTATCAGTTCGTAGGCGCGCCCACGCGCTTTCCTCACCACCGACAGCCCGGCAACCCGCCGGGCTTTTTCTTTTGGAGAACAGTCTTGGATCGTCAGATTGTCTACAGCGGCCAGGTGCCGCAAACCACGGACCTGCTCAACACCAACCGGCAGACCATGATCGCGCTGGCCAAGTTGAGCGCGGACTTGTTCGGCACGTCCACCGTCGTCTCGGGCCTGGGCTGCGTGCCGACCACGCCCGCATCGATGAGCGTGACCGTCAACCCCGGGCAGATCTATCAGCTCGCCAATGTGGATGGCACCGCGTACAGCGCGCTGCCAGCCGACACCACGCATAGCCTGCTCAAGCAGGGCATCCTCATGGACGCGCAGTCGTTCATCCTCTCGGCGCCAGCCACGGCCGGCTACAGCCAGAACTACCTGATCCAGGCCGCATACCTGGAGAACGACATCAACAACGTCGTGCTGCCGTACTACAACAGCGCGAATCCGTCGCAGGCGTTCAACGGACCGGGCGGCAGTGGCAACGCGCAGCCGACCACGCGTGCGGGGCAGGTGTCCTTGCAACTCGTCGCGGGCACCGCTGCCGCCACTGGCACGCAGACGACGCCAGCGGTGACGGCGGGCTACGTTGGCCTCGCCATCATCACCGTGGCCAATGGGCAGAGCACGATCACGGCAGCCAATATCACCGCCTATCCGAATGCGCCCACAGCACCGACGGGCGGTTTCCTGGCTGCCATCGGCGAGCGTTACTCCAGCATCCAGAACGTCGCCACATCCAGCACGCTCACCACGGCGGCGCTCGGCGCACTGGTGAACGTCACCGCCACGGGCCAGACCATCACGCTGCCGCCCGCAGCCAACTGCCCGAATGGCACGAGCATCTGCGTGACCTACATGCAGTCCAGCGGCTCGACCACCGTCACGCGCAACGGCACCGATACGCTCGCGTTTGGGCAGGGCAGCAGTGCCAACAGCCTCGCGTTGAATCCCGGTGAGGCGGTGCAGTTTGTGTCAAACGGGGTGAATGGATGGGTGAGTGCCGGGCAGACCCTGACGACGGGGGTGACGCCGGCGCAGTTTGATAGCAGTACTAAGTTGGCTACGACGGCGTTTGTGCGGTCGGCGGGAATGCAATTCTCTGACGTTGGGCAGGTGTCTACGTCTCGCACGATCGGACCAGCCGATATGGGAAAGATGCTGGTGATCAACGGGTCGAGCCCCCTTACGGTAACACTGCCATTGGCGAGTTCGGTTCCTGCAGGTACAACCGTCAGCTTCTTTATCTTCCAGGCTGGGCTTCTACCAACGTTTGTGGCGACCGGTGCCGACGCTATTGCCGCAGGCTATGGTTCATCGAAGACGCTTCCTATTGCAACAACGGGGCACGTTACCTTCATCTCAGAAGGCGCGGCGGTATGGGAGGCGCAGGGCACCGCTGTTATCGACAAGACGGTAGGCTTTTCCGCATTTCTCTCTGGCAATGGCTACCAGAAATTGCCAAGCGGTCTGATTGTCCAGTGGGGGATGTACAACACAAGCGGAAGTGGTGCCGTTACCGTCAATTTTCCAATCGCGTTTCCAAACGCGGTCTACACGGTAGCGTGCACACCGATGAGCACATTGTCATTGGGCACGGCCGATGCCGTCTATGGGTTTCCTACATCGAGTTCCTTCCAGGTTGTCGGCGTTCAGATGGTCAGCAATGGGAATGTCGCGAGTGCCCACGCGGGCAGTTTCATTGCAATCGGCGGGCCTCTCCGAGATTTGATTCTTAGGCCAGCCTGACGGTAAGCCTTGAGTTGCCTGCACACAAAAAACTGACAGGCCCAATCGGCCGATAAAGGAAAGCCATGCTCTATTACTCCAAATCAACCCGTGGTTTTTACGACCCCGTCATCCACGGCCTAAACATCCCTGCAGATGCCATCGAAGAATCCAAATGGTCGATGACCCACGCGCAATTGATGGATGCGCAGGCGGCCGGGAAAACGATCACCGCCGATGCCGACGGCAACCCAATCGCCGTTGATCCGATCTCGCTCATGACCCTGAGCCAGGTGCAGGCAGCACAGGCCACCAAGATCAGCACCGCCTGCGCCACCGCCCTGACCACCGGCTTCACCTCCTCCGCCCTAGGCGTCGCACTCACCTACCCATCCCAAGACAACGACCAGCGCAACCTGCAAAGCGCCGTCAGCGCAGCCGCTACCGCATCGCCGGGTTGGACCATCCCGCTCTGGTGCACGGATGGCGATCACTGGTCCTTTACCTCGCACTCCGCCGCGCAACTCCAGCAAGTCAACGCCGACTGGCTGGCCCACCGCGTCGCCGCGCAGCAGAAGTACGCGGACCTGATCGCTAAGATCAACGCCGCCAGCAGCATTGAAGAGGTGCAAGCCATCACCTGGTAAGCACCGTCATCTCAGCAACACAGCCCGCCTTCGCGCGGGCTTTTTTCTTTTCCGGGGGAACCATGTCTGAACCCATCAGCAGCAGCGCCGCAGCGGGGGCTGCGGGCGCGGCGGCCTTCAAGGCGCTTGGCGGGTCTGCGGCCGTGGCGGTTGCCGCAAGCGCGCTCGCCACCATCGTCGTCATGGTGATGACGTTGCCACGCGCGCGCGGCGAGTGGGCCGTGGCGCTCATCTCCACCGTCATCGCCAGCGTGGGCGGCGGGGCCACTGTCATTCAGTACTTCGGGGTGGCGCACTGGATCGGCTCGGCCAACGGCGTCATGGCACTCGGCGGCATCTACTTCGTCTGCGGCCTGCCGGGCTGGGCGATCGTGCGCTGGGTCTTCAACTTCATCAACAAGCGGCGCGATGCCGACCTCGCCGAGGTCGTCGACGACGTGCGCGAATCCATGCACAAGGCAAGCCATGGCTGAACCACTTCTGACTGCGGCGCAACTGCGCGCCGTCATGCCCAACGCGGGTGGGCGCGCCGATGTGTTCGCGCCCGTCCTGGCCGACGTACTGCTGTTTCGGCAGATCAACACGCCCGCCCGCATCGCCGCGTTTCTTGCGCAGGTCGGGCACGAATCGGGGCAACTGCGCTACGTGCGTGAACTGTGGGGCCCAACGCCCGCGCAACGCGGCTACGATGGCCGCGCAGACCTCGGCAATACGCAACCCGGTGACGGCAAGCGCTTTCTCGGCCGCGGCCTGATCCAGATCACCGGCCGCGCCAACTACCGCGCTTGTGGCATCGCGTTGGGTTTGGATTTGGAAGCACAGCCCGAGCTGCTGGAGCTGCCCGAACACGCCACGGCGTCGGCCGCGTGGTTCTGGCTGCGCAACGGGCTCAATCGGTTTGCCGATCAGGACACCGACGCCGCCTTCGTACAACTGACGCGTCGGATCAATGGCGGCACAAATGGTCTCGACGATCGACGTGCGCTATGGACGCGTGCCCGCGCCGTGCTTGCAGGAGGGACTGCGTCATGAGCTTGCTTGATCCGCGCTTCTGGGGCGGCGCCATCCTCGCGTTGGTGCTGGCGTTCAGCTTTGGCTACGGCGCGGGCGATCTGCATCGGCGGCATGTCGAGCAATCACAAGCGCTGCGAGCCAAGGTCGCCGCTGCGCAAACCGAAACTCGCCAGGCCAACGTCACGGCCCAAGTAGCCGACCAAGCCGCACAAGCCCAGACGCGCATCCAGACCGTTTTTCGAGACCGCATCCTCTACCGAGATCGCGAGGTACCCCATGAAGTCGTTGTGCACGACGATGCTGCTTGCCGCATCCCTGGTCGCTTTGTCGGCATGTGGAACTCCGCCAACCGCGCCGAGCTTCCCACCACCGCCGGCCTCCTTGATGAAGCCGCCAGTGGCGTTGTCCTCTCTGACGTTGAAGCCCAGCACGAGCGCGAGGCTGAAGCCTTTCACGCCAACGCCCAGCAATTGAAGGACTTGCAGGATTGGGTAGCGGGGCAGATGGAGGCGTCGAAGCCTCGATAGACGTTCGGTGCTACGAGCTGGGGCGCCAGCCTTGCGCTGGCCGCCCTCAATCGATGATGTCTGCGCAGGCGTCCGTGGGTGCAGCGGCCACGTGCCCGACCAGTGGCACCATCTTCAAGCCGGCCGATGCCACGCGGCAGGGCGCGGCGACCACGCCACAACCAGAGAGGAGTGCGGCGCCCAGCAGGGCGGCCACTAGCAGAAGACGTTTCATCGTGTGTGCGTTCGATTTGAGTGTCGCGCAGTGTGGCACAGAGTCTCGCCTCGACTTGTGCGCGTTTGTATCCAGAAATAACAATCCCCCGGCCGCCCGTAGCGATTGTGCGATGCGGGAAGACGCAACAATCGCGGTGGTTCGTTCAGCGCACAACGCTGGCTTTTGCTGAAAAAGTCACATGCTTTGTTTGCGCAAATAAAGCCGACAAGCCTTGCTGTAAGCCACCAAACCACGGCTGGCGCGGGTTTTCCCGTAATTCCAGATATCACAACAATAAATTGCCTGTCGCGACATTTATTGTCTGAACAGGCTCGCCTACGATGACTTCATCGAATGCGGCGCCGCAGCGAAAACCGGTCTCGAAACGAGCCACTGCCCGACGCGCTGCGCCCATCCCGGAGAAGACATCATGAAAGCCCAACGCACCCTGATTGCAGCCCTGATCGCCCTGGCCACCGTGCCCGCTCTGGCTGCCACGAAGTTCGACGTGTACACGCAAGGCGCCGCCGCCGGCCAACGTTTCGACGTCTATACGCAAGGTGCCAAGGCTGGTAGCAAGTTCGACCCGTATAGCGAAGGCGCCAAGGTGGGTGACAAGTTTGACCCGTACACCCAAGGCGCGCTGGCCCGCGCTGGCAAGTTCGACACCTACACCGAAGGCGCCAAGGCCGGCAGCAAGTTTGATCCGTACACCGAAGGCGCACTGGCCCGTGCCGGCAAGTTCGACCCCTACACGGAAGGCGCCAAGGTCGGTGACAAGTTCAACCCGTACACCGACGGTGCTGCTGCCTGAGGCAGCGCCCCGAGCCGCCAACGGCTCATCCGCTCAGCAAGACGCCCGCATTTAGCGGGCGTTTTTGTTTGGGCGCGACACGTGCTGCCATCAAGAGCAGGTATAAATGCGAGCCCACGCGGTATCGATGAACCCCGCGCTGCCGACGGCGTCTGACCACCATCGATGCGCAAGACCCTGCATGATGCAAGCCTCACACTCTCTTTCTTGTCTTTACCGCAAGACCCGCACGTTGGGCGGCCTCTCTGCGCTGATGGCAGCGACCGCGCTGGCCGGTTGCACCACGGTCACACCCGGCCCGTTCCAGATCACCGTGCGCGATACCGACGATACGGTGCTGGAGCAATTCCAATTCCAGGCGGGCTCGTACAACTCGCTGGAGATCGCCATCGTCGGCATGTGCCGCGTGTACCCGGACGCCACCGTCACCGCCGACCAGCTGCAGACGCACGAACGGGTGCAGGAGCGTTGCAAGCGTTCCTTCGCGTCCATGCTGACGCTGTCTTGAAGCGGCTACCATGTGGCCTCAATTTGATGCTCGAAACGCACAAGAGGCCCATGTGACTGCGCAAGACGAGTCCTTTCCGATTTCACGATTTGCCGCTGCCCGGCCACGCCTGCTGGTGGCGTTGGCGCTGGGCGCAATCGTCGGCGTGGCGGCACCAGCGGGGCAGGGCTGGCTCACACGCACGCTGCTCGGCTGGGATGCTGCCGTGTGGACGTACCTGGTCCTGATCTCCGTAATGATGCTGCGGGCAGACCCCCGCCGCATCCGTGCCGTGGCCCGGCGGGAAGATGCGAGCGCCTCGGCGGTGCTGGCAGTGGTGTGCCTGGGCGTGATCGCCAGCATGGTGGCGATTGCGTTTGAGCTGGTGACGGCCAAGGCCGCGGGCCATGCGCAAGCGTGGCACTACGCGCTGACCGGCGTGACGGTGGTCGGCGCATGGCTGATGGTGCCGATGATGTTTACCGTCCACTACGCGCACCTGTACTACCGCACGCCGAATGCGCCCCCGCTGCAGTTTCCGGACCGCGAACTTGAGCCCAATTACTGGGATTTCCTCTACTTCTCCTTTACGATCGCGGTCGCCAGCCAGACGGCAGATATCAGCATCCGTTCGCGCGCCATGCGACGGGCGGTGCTAGGGCAATCGCTGCTGTCGTTCTTCTTTAATACGAGCATTCTTGCGCTCTCCATCAACATTGCTGCCAGCCTGTTTTCATGACGAAGCTTCCTCCCAATAATCACGCCCGAGCCATTAGGGCGGTCAGCTATGTACTGGTGGCCGCCATGATCGTGACGGTGCTCTGGCTGCGCCTGCTGCCGGCCGCCATTGCGGGCTTTCTGGTCTATGCGCTGTCACGCAAGCTGGAGGCGAAGCTGCGCCAGCGGCGCGTGTTTTCCCGGCATGCCAAGGCGTTGGCGGTGGTCGGCGTGTTCGTGATCGCCACGCTCATCCTCGCGGGCATCGGCCTGGGCATTGGCCGACTGGTGGAGCATGGGCACGGGCTGGAGGGCATGCTCACGCGGGTGGCCGATGTGCTGGACAACCTGCGCGCTTCGCTGCCGGCATCGGTGGCGGACTACATCCCGAACTCCGTATCGGACCTGCGCGTGCGTCTGGTCGAGATGCTGAAGGAACACGGCCATCAGGTGTCGACGGTCGGTATCGATGGGCTGCGCCACAGCGTGCTGGCGCTGATCGGGTTGATCCTGGGTGCCATGGTGGCGTGGTCGGACAGGCCCGACCCCGCGCGCCACAAGCCGCTGGCTGCGGCGCTACTGAACCGACTGGGCCGCCTGACGGCCGCATTCGAAGCCGTGGTGTTCGCGCAGGTGAAGATCTCCGCGCTCAACACCGCGCTGGCGGCGATTTACCTGGTTGGCGCGTTGCCGCTGTTCGGGCAGCACGTGCCGTATTCCAAATCGTTGATCCTGCTGACCTTTGTGGCGGGGCTGATTCCGGTAGCGGGCAACCTGATCTCCAACACGGCCATCGTGGTGATGAGCGTGACGGCGTCGCTGGAGCTGGCGGTGGCTTCGCTCATCTTCTTGGTGGTGGTGCACAAGCTGGAGTACTTCGTGAACGCGCGCATCATCGGCAGCCGCATCGACGCGCGTGCGTGGGAGCTGATTCTGGCGCTGATCGTGATGGAAGCGCTGTTTGGCGTGGGCGGCGTGATTGCCGCCCCAGTGCTGTACGCCTACATGAAACGCGAACTGACGGACGCCGGGTTGATCGGCTGACGCGTCAGCGCTGTGGTGATGCGCCAGCGCTCCTCGCGCTGACGGCATCGGCAGAAAAGAGCGCGCCCTACGGGACGAGGGGCGCGCAATAACTCGCTGACCGAGAGACGTCAGCGAGCCGAGGGCCGGTACACGGGGACGAAGCGGGCGGTGGGCGCGTGGCGGCACCGGTCCATTCCACCGCTTCGGACGTGACGAAGCAGCAGACGACGCGGTCGTCGAGCAAGGCCAGATAGAAGAGGTCTCCCATCGCGCGGCATAGCGTTCCCGTTAGCAGGATGTTCATCGCTCCCCTTCCTTGGCTGACCAATGTGCTGCATCGGTTGGATGCGCCATCGGTTCGGATTGCGGAGCGTGCTGCGTGTGACCGCATTGGCTCCGTCTTGGCCGTCGGCACTGGCGCCAGGGCGTCGTGCAGCGGTCCATGCTGGCGAGTATAGAAAGCGTCTCCTGAGCGACCATGCTCCGAACGGAGTAACCGCGCGCGCGAAAATGGCTAACGGGTTAGCTACCTGCCAAGGCAAGCGCGGCGCGGGTTTGCGGGAAGTTTGAGAGCTTCGGGGCGTGAATGGCGCAGCAGCGCCTGACGCTTTTGCCTGGACAGCAAGTTGTCCGATTCGCGCTAATCATTGTCGAACTTGCGGTAACGCGCCTGCACTATTTAGGCGCATGATTGACGGCTCCTCGCTGCAATTTTTGGCCGCAAACGTCCCCATGGAAACCACCGCAAACGGTACCGCCGCTGAGTTGCCCACGCCTGCGGCAACCCCCGCACCGCAGGCCGGCACCGCCGGTACAACCGGCTTTGGCGTGATCGGCGCCATCAGCTTCGCGCACTTTCTCAACGACATGATGCAGTCGTTGATCCTGGCGATCTATCCGCTGCTCAAGGGCAACTTCCACCTCGACTTCTCGCAGATCGGGCTGATCACGCTCGTGTACCAGATCACCGCCTCGCTATTGCAGCCGATGGTCGGGCTCTATACCGACAAACATCCGAAGCCGTATTCGTTGTCGGTGGGGATGGGCTTTACGCTGGTGGGGCTGGTGTTGATGTCGATGGCGCCGAACTTCGGTACGTTGCTGCTGGCGGCGGCGCTGGTGGGTACGGGCTCGTCGATCTTCCATCCGGAATCGTCGCGTGTGGCGCGCATGGCGTCGGGTGGGCGGCACGGGCTGGCGCAGTCGTTGTTCCAGGTGGGCGGCAATGCGGGTAGCGCCATGGGGCCGCTGCTGGCGGCGCTCATCATCATGCCGTACGGACAGCACAGCCTGGCGTGGTTCTCGATTGCGGCGCTCATCGCCATCTTCGTGCTCTATCACGTGGGCGGCTGGTACAAGCGCGAGCGCGCTGCGGGCCATGGCCGCAAGGCGGGTGGCCGTGCACATGCGGTGGTCAAGCTGTCAGGCCAGCAGGTGGCGTTTGCCATGCTGCTGCTGGTCGTGCTGCTGTTCTCCAAGTACTTCTACCTGGCGAGCTTGAACAGCTATTACACGTTCTACCTGATCACCAAGTTCCACCTGTCGGCGCAGACGTCGCAGCTGTTCCTGTTTCTCTTCCTGTTCTCGGTGGCGGTCGGCACGATCGTCGGTGGGCCGATTGGCGATCGCGTGGGCCGCAAGGTGGTGATCTGGGTGTCGATCCTGGGTGTGGCGCCGTTCACGCTGATGCTGCCCTACGCCAACCTGTTCTGGACGGCGGTGCTGACGGTCATCATCGGCCTGGTGTTGGCCTCGGCGTTCTCGGCCATCCTCGTGTATGCGCAGGAGCTGATTCCCGGCAAGGTGGGAATGGTGTCGGGCCTGTTCTTCGGGTTTGCGTTCGGGCTGGGCGGGATCGGTGCCGCGGTGCTCGGCAAGCTGGCCGATGCGACGGACATCTACAACGTGTATCACCTGTGCTCGTTCCTGCCGCTCATTGGGCTGCTGACGGTGTTCCTGCCGGATATCGAGCGCAAGGGGCGCTTGCACACAGCCTGATATCGCGCGGATCACACGTTAGGGACCGCGCTGCCGGGCATCGGCCAGCAGCGCGATCACTTCGCTGTCTTCGGTCTGCTCAAAATCTTCGTAGTACTGGCCGACGGCCTGGAAGCTGAAGTCTGGCGCGGCGATCAGGCACACGGCCTCGTCCACTTCAGTGCACAGCGCGCGCCAGGTGGACTCCGGTGCAACTGGCACGGCGAGCACCAGCCGCCCCGGGCCGGCCCGCCGCGCCGCTGCCAATGCTGCACGCACCGTGGCTCCGGTGGCGATGCCGTCATCCACCACGATGACGGTGGCGCCGGCAAGCGGCAGGGGTGTCACGCCATAACGTGCGCGGCGGCGTTCCAGTTCGGCCAACTCGTGGGCCATCACCTTGTCGACATACGCCTGCGATGGCTGCAGGGCCTGCGTCAGCTCGGTGTTCCATGCGACATGCGGTGGCATGCCAGCGCCGCAATCGGCCAGCGCGCCCAGCGCCAGCTCCGGTTGCAGCGGTGCGCCGAGCTTGCGCACCAGCAGCACGCCAAGCGTTGCTCCTAGCGCCTGCGCAATCGCATGTCCGACCGGCACGCCACCGCGCGGCAAAGCCAGCACGATGCGCGGTGCCGGTAGGTCGAGCGTGGCTAATGCATCGGCCAGCTGCCTGCCGGCATCCGTGCGATCGCGAAAGGGCGTTGGCATGACCGTGCGCGCATCAGGCAAACGCCCGCGCCGAGCCGCTGCGGCCCCATTTGCGCACGCGCAGCGCCGCGAAGACCAGCGTGGCGCCCCACACGATGGCCCACGCGCCAATCCACCACAGCACGGCCAGCACCCCGGCTTCCGGCCGCCACAGCAGCCAGCCTGCCAGTACCACGCTGGCGATGCCGCCGAGGATCAACCACCACTCGCCGGCAAGCTCTTCGCGCAGGCGCACCGCCACGATGATCTGCAACACGCCGTGCGCAAGCAGCCACGCGGCGATGTACAGCAGCAGGCCCAGTGCCGTCACCGCCGGGTTGAACAGCGTGAGCACGCCGACCGCGACCCCAAGCAGCCCTTGCAGCAGCACGGGCCAGCGGTCGCGCTGCATGGCCTGGCGGCCGAACGAGGTCATCAGCAGCAGGCAGCCTTCCACCAGCGCATACGCGCCAAACGTGAGCACCAACACGGCCAGCGTTGCCGCCGGCACCACGAATGCGCCGATGCCGACCACCATCGCACACAACCCGCGCAATGCGAGCACCCACCACAGTTTGGAAAGCGTATGCAGCATGAACCACACTCCTTGAGCGAAAACAAAAAGCGACCGCGCGCCGGAGCGCGGCGGGCGATCGCTCGTCGTTTCAAGGTAGTGCAAGGTGTGGCGAGGCTCAATCGCCGTGGGACAGCGCGTGTGCATGCGCGGTCGCATTCGGCGCATTCTTTTTGCGCGACGTTACGCCAGTCGCGCCACGCCCAGCGCGAGTCCCAGCCCGATCAGGATCACGCCGATCACGCGATCGACCATCCGCTGACGCACCAGTAACGCGCGCCGCAATGCGCCCGAGGCAAACACCGTTGCCACCAGCGCGAACCACGCCGCGTGGGCCATCGACATGAACAGCCCGTAGCCGAATTGCGCGGCCAGCGGCGTGCTGGCATGCACGACTTGCGTATAGGTGCTGACGACGAACAGGGTGGTCTTGGGGTTCAGTGCGTTGGTGAAGAAGCCCATGCGCAGCGCCGCGCCGGTCGAGAGCGTATGCCGCGTGTCGTCGGCGACCGTTGCATCGCTGGGCAAGGTGGCCTTGGCGGATAGCGTCTTCCAGCCGATCCACACCAAATACGCCGCGCCCACCAGCTTGATGGCATGCAGCAGCGCTGGGGCATGCGCGATCAGCACCCCCACACCGAACATCGTGTAGAGCACGTGCACTTGCACGCCCAGCGCAATTCCCAGCGCACACAACACGCCCGCGCGTCGGCCGTACAGCAGGCTGTTGCGCGTGACCATGGCGAAGTCCGCGCCGGGGCTGATGACAGCCAAGAGGGTGATGAGGGCAACAGCAAGCAGTTCGGCCATATCGACGTGTCATTGCAAAGTGGGAATGCGCCGATTCTGGCCGAGCGCGCCACCACCGAAAATCGATTTATGATGCCGATTTTCCGTGAGAAAAACTGACAGATGGCGCTACCTCCGCTCAACACCCTACGTGTATTCGAAGCCGCTGCGCGGCACGCCAGCTTTGTGCGTGCCGCGCACGAGTTACATGTCACGCATGGCGCCGTGAGCCGCCAGATCCGGGTGTTGGAAGAATCGCTCGGGGTGGCGTTGTTTGAGCGCCGCAACCGTGCGGTTTTTCTGACGCCGGCTGGTGAGCAGCTACGCGCGGCGGCGGCAGATGCGTTCTTCATTCTCACGGATAGCATTGACCGGATCGCGCGGCGGGCAACATCGTCCGCGCTGGTGGTGTCGTGTGAGCCGACGTTGGCTATGCGGTGGTTGATTCCTCGGCTGTCACGCTTTCAGGCGCGGCATCCGGCGGTGCAGGTGCACTTGTTTGCCGCGGGCGGGCCGATCGACTTTGCGCGCACGGGCGTAGACGTGGCCCTGCGCCGCAACGACTTTGCCTGGCCGGAACATACCTGTGCGGAGCCGATCTGCGACGAGTGGATCGGGCCTGTGCATGCTCCGCTAGTTGATGCCGCTGCACGCCGTCGCCTGCTGCACACGGCAACACGCCCCGATGCCTGGCAGACGTGGCGGCGCGTCAGCGAGTCACCACGCCCACGCGGGCGCTCGCCCGAGGCGCGCTTTGAACATTTCTATTTGAGCTTGCAGGCAGCTGCAGCGGGGCAGGGCACCGCTATCGCTTCCAAGCTGATGGCGGGCGATGACCTAGTGGATGGGCGGCTTGTGGCGCCGGAGGGGTTTCGGCGCGATGGCTCGGCGTATTACCTGCTGGCGAGTACGCCAATCCAGCCAGATACCCCGGCTGGCGCGTGGCTGACTTGGCTGCGTGAGGAAACCGCCGCAACGCTGGCGGTTTAGCCGGGAAGGGTTTAAGCAGCAGCGTGCCGGCTTGCTCGCAAAATGCCGCGAATGGTGGCCAGATACGCCTCGCCCACCGCGCGGTTGAGTGGCCGTGCATGGCTTACCCGCTTGCGCGGCGGCGGCGTCAGACCAAGCGTGCGGCAGACATCCGATGCATAGGGCCGGCCGTGGCTCTCCATGCGGATCACCACTTCGTTCAACGCCTGTTCACCCAGGCGCTCGCGCAGCCAGAGCACCGTCTGGCGGTCGTACTCGTTTTCGATACGGATCAGATCGTCCATGGCATGAGCTGTATAAATGTACAGTTACTGTAAATATATACAGCTCTCCATGGATTTCAAGGCCTGTGTTGCGCAACGGCTGCGGGCAAGGTCAAAGCGTGATGCCCCCATCCGCGACGATGCACTCGCCATTGGTATAGCTCGCCGCGTCCGACACGAGGTAGAGCACCGTGCCGGCCATTTCGCGCGGCTCGGCGTGGCGGCGCAGGGGGATCTCGCTGATCCAGCGGTCGTAGGTCGCCTTGTCCTCGAATAGGGCGCCGGCAAACTTGGTCTTTGTTAGGCCGGGCAGCAGCGCATTCACGCGGATGCCGAATGCGCCGCATTCCTTGGCAAACGCACGCGTCATGTTGACCACCGCCGCCTTGGTGATGGAGTAGATGCCTTGCTTGTCGCCCGGCTGCAGCGCGTTGACCGACGCAGTGTTGACGATGGCGCCGCCGCCTTGGGCGCGCATCATCTTGCCGGCCTCGACCGACATGAAGAAATAGCCACGGACGTTGACGTCCACCGTCTTCTCAAACGCGGCCAGGTCGGTATCGAGAATGTGGCCGTAGTACGGATTGGCCGCCGCGTTGTTGACCAGAATGTCGAGCCGGCCGTGCGTGTTGCGGATGTGCGTGAAGGCGGCTTCGATGTCTTCCATGCGGCCGACGTGGCACGCCAGCGCCTCGGCTTTGCCATCCGCCGCGCGGATGCCGTCGGCCACGGCCTGGCAATCGGCCAGCTTGCGGCTCGACACGATGACGTGGGCGCCTTGCTCGGCGAGCAGCTTGGCGATGTCTTCGCCAATGCCCCGGCTGGCGCCCGTCACCAGGGCGATCTTGCCGGTCAGGTCGAACAGGTTCGTACTCATGCGTGGTGTCTCCGAGTGTGATGTTGTTGGGTGTTCGGGTCAGCCGTAGGTCTGGAACGCACGCCGCGCTGGGTCGTCCAGATGCGGAATGCCGTTGAAGGTGGCCAGCTGGAACGATTCCGCGTTGAAGAAGTACTGCGAGACACTGCTGTTGCGGATCTGCAGGTTCAGCGCAATCGCACTGGTTGGCGGAGCCTCCAGCACTTGCTGGGCGGTCACGGCAATCGGCCCGCCTGAGCTGATGGCGAGCACGCGTTGCCCGCCACCGGCTTGAATGACGGCGCGCGCATCCGCCACGCGTTGCTGAAATGCGGCCCACGTTTCGGGCAGCGGGCCGCGAATCTTGTCGGCCGACCACAGATGCAGCACCTGTTTGAGCGCCCGGTAGTGGTCGCGCATCGAGCCGGATGCCAGCCGCGTGAGTTCCGGAAAATCCTCGCCCAGCGCGGCAAACAGCCCCTGGAAGTCGTACTCGTTCAGACCGGCGTGCTGTTCATAGCCGATACCCGTGGTGCCCATGCCGCGCAGAATGCCGTCGACGGTCTGCTCGTGCCGGCGCAATGTGCCGCAGATGACGCGATCGAAGACGATGTCGTGCCGCGCGAAATACTCGCCGAGCCAGACGCTCTGCTGCTCGCCGCGTTCGGAAAGCTGGTCATAGTTGGCGGCGCCGAACGACGCTTGTCCGTGCCGCACGAGGTAAAGCTCCGCCATCGTCTGCTCGCCATGTTGCTGGGGGAGCCAGATTAGCGGTCAGCGCACTATTTTTGAAATTTATTGTTTGAATGACCAGTAATGCATCGAATGAATAGTTCGGGCGATCGGTCTGGCACGGCATGTCCTGTCATTCACGGCAAGCTGCGGCTGACACCCGTGCGCCCAACGCAACATGGCGCCCCGGGGTTTGCGGAATGTGTGTGTAATGGCTGTTTTGCCACTCTCACTCCGCTATCAAGGTCACGCATGAAACCCTCCCGCCTTGCGCTTGCCGCGCTGCTGCTGTGTGCCGCGCGATTGTCCAGCGCCGCTGATGCCAACCCCAAGGTCCTGACTGCTGCTGAAGCCTATCGGGCCGATGCGCTGCATTTGCTGGAGCGCCTGGTCAACATCGACTCGGGCACCGGCAACGAGGCCGGGCTCAGCCAGATCGGCACCATCGTCACCGAAGAACTGCGCAAGACGGGCGCGCACGTGGAAACGGTGTCTGCGGCACCGGCGGCAGTGGGCAACAACATCCTGGCCACGTGGAAGGGCACGGGCAAGACGCGCATTCTGCTGATGGCGCATATGGATACCGTCTTCAAGGACGGTACCGCTCGCGCCAAGCCGTTTGTCATCAAGGACAAACGCGCCTACGGCCCCGGCGTGATGGACGACAAGGGCGGCATCGTCGCGGGGCTGTACGCGATGAAGATCCTGCAGCAGCTGGATTTCAAGCAGTACGGGCAGGTGACGCTGCTGCTCAACACCAATGAGGAAACCGGCTCCAAGGGCACGCGCGCGCTGATCGAGCGCGAAGCCAAGCAGCATGACGTGACGCTGAACCTGGAGCCGGGCCGGCCCGCCGACGGGCTGGTCGTGTGGCGCAAGGGCAGCGGCACCGCCGAGATCGACATCAAGGGCAAGGCCGCGCATGCAGGCGTGGCGCCGGAGTCCGGCCGCAATGCCGCCACCGAACTGGCGCACCAGACGCTGCAACTCGGCAAGCTGGGTGACAGCGCCAAGCAGACCACTTTCAACATCACCGTGCTGAAGGCGGGGGATGCGACCAACGTCATTCCCGACCACGCCACCGCGTATGCGGACGTGCGCGTGGCCGTGCCCGAAGAGTTCGACCGCGTGGAGCGCGATCTGGCGCGCGTGTCGGCCAACAAGCTGATCCACGATACAGAAGTGAAGACCTCGCTCGTGCGCGGCTTCCCGCCGATGCCGCGCAATGCTGCGTCCGATGCACTGGCCGAGAAGGCACAGGCCATCTACGCCGAGATCGGCCGCAAGCTCACGCTGGAAGGCAGTGGCGGCGCGGCGGATTCGAGCCTTTCTGCTGGCGTCGGCACGCCCACGCTCGATGGCTTCGGCATTGTTGGTGGCGGCATTCACACGCCGGACGAATACGCAGAAGTGGAAAGCGTGGTGCCGCGCTTGTATCTGCTGTCGCGCATGATCATGGAGTTGGCCGGCAGCAAGTAAGCGCCGCAGTTAGGCAAGCAAAAGCGCGGGGTGGCAGCGGTTGGGGCCACCCGCTTTGTTTTGCCATGTGGCGTTGGCCGCGCACGGACAGCAAACGGCGGACTAGATGTAAACGACCACACCCGTTCACCCCGCGCGGCAGGTTCGATGTGCTATCGTCGCCGCCACGAAAATTTCACATATACCGGGTATGCACGACGTCGTCATCAGCGGTACGGGCCTGTGGGTCGCGCCGGAGGTCATCACCAACGAGGAGCTGGTCGCTTCCTACAACGCTTATGCGCAGCGCTACAACGCAGAGCATGCAGCGGCCATTGCCGCGGGTGAGCTGACGGCGCTGGCGGAGTCATCGGCGGAGTTCATCGAGAAGGCGTCGGGCATTCGCCAGCGCTATGTCGTCGAGAAATCCGGCGTGCTGGACCCGACGCGCATGCGCCCCAAGCTGACGCAGCGCCCGGACGATGCACTGTCGTTGCAAGCGGAAATTGGTGTGGCCGCCGCACGCGAAGCGCTGGCCGCAGCCGGCCGCGATGCCGCCGGCATCGACATGCTGATCTGCGCCACGTCGAACTTCCAGCGCTCATACCCGGCACTCGGCGTGGAGATTCAGAACGGCATCGGCGCGGGCGGCTATGCGTTCGACATGAACGTTGCGTGCTCGTCGGCCACCTTCGGGCTGGAGCAGGCCATCAACGCTGTGCGCAGCGGAACGGCGCGCGCCGCACTGGTGGTGAGCCCAGAAATCACCTCCGGCCACCTCGACTGGAAAGATCGCGACTGCCACTTCATCTTCGGCGACGTGTGCACGGCCGTGCTGGTTGAGCGCGCTGAGGGCACGCGCTCCACCGACGCATGGCGCGTACTCGGCACGCAGTGCGCAACCAGCTTCTCCAACAACATCCGCAACAACGCCGGCTACCTCTCGCGCAGCGAAGACCGCAACCCGGACGACCGCGACCAGCTCTTCCGCCAGGAAGGCCGCAAGGTGTTCAAGGAGGTCTGCCCGATGGCGGCGGAGCATATCGCCACGCATCTGCAATCGCTCGGCCATGCGCCGGCCGGCGTGCGCCGCTTCTGGCTGCACCAGGCCAATCTGGCAATGAACCAGTTGATCGGCAAGCGCTTGCTGGGCCATGAGGCATCGGCCGATGAGGCGCCGGTCATTCTGGATGAGTTCGCCAACACGGCATCGGCGGGTTCCATCATTGCGTTCCACCGTCATCGTGCCGACCTGAAGGCGGGCGACGTGGGCATGATCTGCTCGTTTGGTGCGGGCTATTCGATTGGCAGCGTGGCGGTGCAGAAGCTGTAATCGGTTAGCGGCCCGCCGTGGCCCGCAGGGTAGAAGCGAACGTCCGCAGCGCCTTCTTCGCCACAGGGTCGGCCAGGCGTGAATACAGCACCACGCTGCGCGGTGGAAGCGGCGGCAGGCCAAAGGCATCGCCCACGTCGATGGTGCCCGCTGGGGCCACGCGGCGGCTGAGCGCGGCGACAGCCAAGCCGGCCGCCACCGCTGCGCCAATGGTGCCCATGCCGCCACCAACAAACACCTCCTGCCACGCAATGCCCGCCGCATCCAGCGCGGTTACGGCCATCTCACGCACGCGGCAGGGTTCGGACTGGGTGGCGAGGTAGAGCGGCTCACCCGCGCGGTGTTCAAAGTCCGGCGCGGCCATCCAGCCGAAGGGTTCTTCCATCAGGACCTCCCCGTCGGTGCGGCGCGTGTCGTGGCGCAGCACGACGGCGGCATCCAGCAGGCCGCTCTCAAATGCATCCAGGATCTCGCGCGAGCTGTCGATGCGGATCTCCAGCGTCAACGCCGGTTCGGCCCGCCCCATCTGACGCAGCAGGCGCGGCAGTTCGGCCCCGACAATGTGGTGACTCATGCCAACCGACAGCCGCCGCCGCTCCACGCCAAACGAGCCGAGCGCGCCCTCGTGTGCCGCCACCAGCTCGCGTGCCGGTGAGAGGAACGCCGCGCCATCCTGCGACAACCGCACCAGGCGCGGCGTGCGCTCCAGCAGGCGACGGCCGAGCGCATCTTCCAGCCGCTTGATCTTCAGGCTCACGGCGGATTGCGTGGAGTCCATCGCCTCTGCGGCGCGCGTGAAACTCTTCAGATCGGCGGTCAGCACGAAGGCCTGAACGGCCTCCAGGTCGAGCATTCTCATGCTTCAATCATTTGAAAATGGAATGATTGAAATATCTTAGGATGGCTTTTTTGAATGATCAACCTGCGGCATGCTGTGCACACCACAAACCAGGGAGTTCACCATGCCTCTCGTCCAAGTGTCACTGCGCCGCGGCAAGCCTGCCGCCTATCACCAAGCCATTTTTAACGGCGTCTATCGCGCGCTGCGCGAGACGTTCAACGTGCCGGAAGACGACCGCTTCATGACCGTGACCGAGCATGACGCCGGCACCTTCAGCGTCAGCCCGACGTACATGAACATCCAGCGCAGCGAAGACGCAGTCATCCTGCAACTGACCGTCAGCAACACCCGCACGCGGGAGCAGAAACAAGCGCTGTATCGGCGCATCGTTGAGCTGCTGGGCGACAAGCCCGGCATACGGCCCGAAGACGTGTTCATCAACCTCGTGGAGGTGCTGCCCGAGAACTGGTCGTTCGGCCACGGCATTGCGCAGTACGTGGCGGACAAGGGCTGAGGCGCCCCATGACCTCGCGCCAGATGCTGGTTGCCTACGTGGGTGGCTTGCTGTGGGGGATGGCGCTGATCGTCGGCGCGGCGGTCACCGTGGCGACCGTCGCGCGCGACGTGTTACGGGCGATCAGTCCTTGAGCGAATTGCCCAGCATGTCCAGCAGGAATTGCGTGCCCCGTTCGCGCGAACCGGAGTCGTCGTAGCCATCCAGGAAGGCGCCTTGCTCCGTCATGACGAGGTGCGTGCCGCCCGAGCCATCCTTGGGTTCGCGCAATTCCAGCGTGGCGAGCGAGGCGGAGATCTTCCGATCGTCCAGGTGCATCACGTACGAATAAACGACGCGCTCGTTGGGGATGACATCGTGATACAGCGCCTCGAAGCTGGACACGACACCGCTGTCCCACTGGCCCTTGACGACTTCGCGGCCGCCCGGCGTGGCGTCCATTTCGCGCACCAGCAGGGTGTAGCCGTTGCCGCCGGCAAACCACTTGGCTTTGGCCGCCGGGTCCGTCAGCGCCTTGAACACACGGGAGCGTGGTGCATCGTACGTGCGCTCCACCGTAAAGGTGGCATGTACGACCGAGCGTTGGATGCCATCGGCCACCGGTACGCGCGCGGCTTCGCGCTCCAGCTTGTCGAGCGTTTGCTTCCAGCCTTCGGGCGCGCCCTTGATCATCATCTCGGCAATCGGCGCGAGCGGCGTGTGGGTCTGCGTGACTTCCATGCGCGTGCCACCGCATTCCTCGGCAAAGGTGACGACGGTGTGGGCGTTCATCAGCGGGCGGTTGTCGCCGTCCACGACGTTCATGTCGATCACCAAGCGCGCGTTGGGCACGATCTCCAGAAAGTGGCCGCGCGACCAATGGTCGTGCCCTTCGGGCGAGCGCATGCACACATCAAACTTGCCGCCCACGCGAAACTCGACCGTCGCATCGGGCACTGTGTAGTGCGTCGGGCAGAACCAGCGCTTGATGTGTTCAGCGGTGCTCCAGGCCTTGAAGACCCAGTCGCGCGATACGGGGAAGGTGCGTGAAATCACAAGCGGGCGTAGGGCGGTGCCTGCGGGCTGGTCAACGGTCGTCGTCATGCGGGTCTCCTTGGGTTTTCAGCGTTTCGAGATAGGCGCCCAGGCGGTCGAAGTGCTGCTCCCACTCCAGGCGTCGTTGGTTGATCCACTGCTCGGCGAGGCTTAACGCCTCGGGTTCGATACGGCACGTACGCACGCGGCCCACCTTTTCCGATCGCACAAGACCGGAGTTCTCTAGCACTGACAGGTGCTGCATAACGGCAGGCAACGAGATATCGAGCGGCTCGGCCAGCTCGCTCACAGACGCCGGCCCGCGCACGAGCTGAACCAGCATGGCGCGTCGGTTGCCGTCTGCCAGCGCCTGGAAGGCGAGATCGAGAGAGGTGTCATGGTTAAGCATGTGGTTAACTATAGCGACTCTGAATAGTTAAGCAAGTACTTTATCTTTCTGCCGTTGACAGGCTCATTTAGTTCGCATACAAAGTAAAACACTTCGTATGCGAACTAAATCCACGCAATGGACAGCACACCCCAAACCATTCCCGCCGCCGACGGTTACCCGCTGGGCGCCATGCTGTGGACGGCCGCCGGCACGCCGCAGGGCGTGGTGGTCATGCATCCGGCCACGGGCGTGCCGCAACGCATCTACCAAGCCTTTGCCAAGTTCCTGGCGGAACGTGGCTTCCACACCATCACGTACGACTACCGCGGCATCGGCGCATCCCGGCCCAAGAGCCTGCGCCGTTTTGCTGCACGCATGCGTGACTGGGCGTTGCTCGACGCAGAAGGCGTGATGCGATGGGCGAAGGCGCGCTATCCGGAGCTGCCGCAACTGGCAGTCGGACATTCGGTGGGCGGCCACGCCATCGGCCTGTGCTGCGCAGACTGGGATGTCGCTGGCGTCGTGCAGGTGGCCTGCCACACGGGCAACTCGCGGTTCATCCGCCAGCGAGGAGAACGCTGGCGCGTGGAGCTGATCTTGCGTGGCCTCGGCCCGTTGATGGCCCGGCTGATCGGCTACGTGCCCGGCAAGCGCCTGGGCCTGGGCGAAGACCTGCCGGGCGGCGTCGCCATCGAATGGGGCACATGGGCCGGCATGCAGCGCTACTTTTTCGACGACCCGACGCTCGGCGCCATCGAGCGCTTCAACCGCGTAACGCATCCTGTGCTCGTCTACGGCTTTGACGATGACCCATGGGCGACGCCCGCAGCCATCAACGCGTTGACGACGCACTTCACGAACACGTGGGTCGAGCGCCGGCAGATCGCACCTGCACAAGCCGGCGGCCCGGTGGGGCACCTGGGCTTTTTCCGCCCGCAATTCGCCTGCACGTTATGGCCTGGTTTGGCGGACTGGCTGAAGGAGCACGCTACGGCGTCGCGTGCAGAGGCAGAGGCCGCATGACCGCACCCGACCGCCGTCTCGTCTATCTGATCAACGTCGGGCAACGCCGCCTGCAGCGCTGGATTCAAACGCGTACCGGCGAGGGCGTGACCGCCGCGCAATCCGGTCTGCTGTTCTTCCTGGAGAAGAACGACGGCGCGTTGATGCGCGAAGCCGGTGCCGCGCTGGACCTCGGCCCCTCCGCCATGAGTGGCCTGGTCGATCGCACCGTCGACGCTGGCCTCATCGAGCGCCGCGCCGATGCCAAGGACGGCCGCGCCTGGCAACTCTGGATCACGCCCGCCGGCCGCGAAGCCCTAGCTGAAACCCGCACCGGCCTGGCCGAACTCAATGCGCGCCTCACCGAAGGCTTTACCGACGCCGAGATCGACGTCGTTGCGCGCTGGCTGGCCAGCCTGCAGACCAAGTTCCCCACAGGAGACGAGCAATGAGTGAATACATCCAGCGTCACAACGCCGACGGCGTGCTGACCCTCACGCTGGCGCGCGCCGACAAGAAGAACGCCATCACCGATGCCATGTACGGCGCGCTGGCCGATGCGCTGGACGCCGCCGAGAGCGACAACACCGTGCGCGTGGTGCTGCTGCGCGCCGAGGGCGACATGTTCTCGGCCGGCAACGACATCGGCGAGTTCGCATCGATTGCCATGGGCGAGGGTGGTGGCCAGCGCAACGTCATCCGCTTTCTGCACGCGTTGGTGCGTGCCACGCGCCCGCTGGTGGCCGCGGTGCAGGGCCGGGCGGTCGGCATCGGCACGACCATGCTGCTGCATTGCGACTTCGTGCTGCTGGCCGACAACGCGCAGCTTTCCACGCCGTTCGTGAACTTGGCGCTTGTGCCGGAAGCGGCGTCGAGTCTGCTGATGCCCGCGCGCCTGGGCCACGTGCGCGCGTTCGAGATGTTCGCGCTGGGCGATGCGGTGAGTGCGGAATCGGCGCTCGGGTGGGGTTTGGCCAACCGCGTGGTGCCGCTGTACCAACTCGGCACGGAGGCGCAGGCCATTGCGGAGCGACTGGCGCGTCAGCCGCTCGGCGCGCTGACCGAAACGAAGCGGCTGATGCGCGATGCTGAGTTGCTCAAGCAGCAGATGGAGGCGGAGAACGCCAGCTTTTCCAAGCGCCTGAAGTCTCCTGAGGCGCATGAAGCCTTCCGGGCGTTCGTTGATCGACGGCCGCCCAATTTCAACGCCGTGGCGCACTGAGCGCGGCGGTGTCTCGGTGGTGTCTCATTCGGCAGCCTGGTCCGGCTGCCTTTTTATTGCCCCTTTCCGGGAAACCAAGGACGCTTATTGACCCGGAGCCGCCAGCGGCCTTCGCGTAAGAGCAGTGGCGACTTTTGAGGAAAAAGCCGCCACTCACTCCTCTTGCGGCGCTCTTGCCAACCCCGGATACCCGAACACCGCTCGGCTGACGCGCCGATTCAGCTGAGCCTTATCGAATTCTCCGGCCACACCAGCTGTATCGATCATGCCTTTGCTGAGAGCGACTACATCGCGTGCCGCGATCATCTCGTAGGGAATTCCATGCCTACGCAGCAGATCGGCCACCGTTGCGTCAAGCTTGCGCTGAAGCTGATTCGCTTCGAGTTCACTTCAAGCATATTCAAGCGTCCGCGCCAAAGCCGGACGATCCAGCTGATGCCGTACGGCGATTTCGATAATCCGCTCGATCTGTTCCTCCACGCACGCGCCCGGTAACGCCTGAATTGCTTCGTTCACTTCATTGGCAAACTGGTCTTGTCCCCGCCTGATCAGTTCCACAATCAAGGCGTGTTTCGATGGAAAGTACTGGTAAAGGCTGCCAATACTGATTCCCGCGAGATCAGCTACCGCATTGGTGTTGAATCCGTCGAATCCGGCGGACTCGAGAATGCGAGCAGAAGCTCCGAGGATGACCTCGAACGTCGCGGCAGAACGGGCCTGGCGTGGCCGTTTGTGCGGATCAGGAAGGGGCTCGGTCATCAATGAAATATGCGAGTACAAAATGCGAGCAATAACTCACATACTGATCGACTCATCCCTCTCTTTCAAGGCTCCGACCATGGATCAATCGTCCTGTCGTTACAACGTATTTGTGCTGCTCAAAACCACCCCCGCCTGGCTTGCCATGTCGCGTTCAGAGCGCGACGGATTTTCTGCCGCGATCATGGAAACTGCATTGGCAGGTACCGATATTCGGGTCGACCATTTCGACGCGGAAGCATTCAGCGGGCGCTGCACCGATGTTGCCCAATTTGAGGCAAGTGACTTGCGCACGTTTTATGTCGTGATGGAACGTCTGCGCGATTCCGCTCTGTTCTCAGTACCTTATTTCGAGGTGGTCGATATTATTCCTTCGATCCGGAATGGGTATCGGGAAATCGACTTGATGTGATAGTGAGTCTGTCTGCGAGAGAGAGTCTCCCCTACGCCAGCGCTCCTACATGAGTGCCTTCTGACTCTCGGTGTAATAGATCCGGCGCCGTTGTTTCATTTGCAACACCTCCACTGCTCATGCAGTCTCTAGTGTGTTGCATTGACCGGTTGGATCCGCAACCCACAAGGGACACTCAGCCTTCCTGATAGCCGCCGTTCAGGACCACGCTAACCTCCTCGGCAAATACCCACCAGGCTGACGGCCGCGTTTCAACCCGGCGCGGCGACCGTAGCATGTGGTCGCTAGTGGAGGATCCCGTGCCACTATCCGGATAGCGGCGTTGCGTCGTACAACGCCTGAGCGTCCGTGCCGCAGCCTGATGCCTCAGGTCATCCAAGGTCACACATCATGAACCGACAAACCGCACGCTCATGCCCCGACTGGGTGAAGCGCGCCGAGCCGATAGAAGGGGTCGAGCGCATCGAAGCGTGGTTTCACGGCAAGGCGTATGCCATGCACCGCCACGATACTTATGCGATTGGTCGCACGCTCACTGGCGTCCAGAGTTTCAACTATCGGCGCAGCCTGCGAAACAGCCTGGCCGGCAACACGATGGTGCTGCATCCTGACGAGGCTCATGATGGTCAAGCGGGCACCGACGAAGGGTTTCAATACCGGATGATCTACGTGGAACCCGCGCTTTTTCAGGACGTGCTCGGCGGGCGCGCGCTGCCGTTCCTAGAAGGCGGCGTGACGACCGATGCGCGCCTTGCGGCGGCAACCACGACATTGCTGCAGCACGTCGGCTATAGGCTTGAACCACTGGAACAAAGCGATGCCCTCGCCGAACTGACGCATGCGCTTGCCGCCGTTGCCCGCATGCCCACGCGCCGTCCGAAAGGCGACTTCCTCGCGGCGCGGCGCGCGCGCGACTATTTGCACGTGAACTGCGCGCGCGTTGTTACGCTCGTCGAACTTGAAGCAGTGACGGGCCGCGATCGCTGGAGTCTGTCGCACGACTTTCGCACCTTCTACGGCACGAGCCCGTACCGTTATCTGACGATGCGGCGCCTCGATGCGGTGCGCCGCATGCTGCTTGCCGGCACCTCGCTCGCTCACGCCGCCGCGGCCGCGGGTTTTGCTGATCAGAGCCACATGACGCGACACTTCTCGAAAACATTCGGGCTGACGCCGGGGCGCTGGCTCCAGATTGTGGGCAGCATCCACCGCGGCTGAAAACACCACGATCGTTCAATACGGCCGCAAGGAGCATGCGTATTCTCGAAGCATTGCCACTTGAACGGAGAAAATGGTGTCCCAATCCTCGAACCCCAGCAACGTGCCGGCCGAACGCGGCCAGTGCCAGACCATCGACTTGACCGGCAAGATCGCGCTGATCGACGGTCACTGGCAACCGCGTGTCGTCGCGGAAATGAACGACTATCAGTTCAAAGTTGTGAAAGTCGAAGGCGAGTTTCAGTGGCACCGCCATGCCGATACCGACGAAACGTTCATCGTGCTCGAAGGCGAGTTGCGTATCGATTTTCGCGCGGGCCTTTCGGGCGACGGTTCTATTGTGCTGCGTGCCGGCCAGATGGCGGTGGTGCCGAAGGGCGTCGAACACAAGCCCTGCGCAAACGCCGAAGTCAAGCTGCTGCTGATCGAGCCGCGAGGTGTGGTGAACACGGGCGACGGCGCGGCGGGCGAGCGTACTGTCGAGAACGACCAGTGGATTTAAGGCCGGCCCTGCGTATGCCCGCTGAGATAGTCAGAGCGGGCGAGCTTGAGCGAGTCTGCGGAAGCGCGATCGTCGTCGATCTGGACGCATCAGTTCAACGGCTCCTTTTGGCCGATTCGGGCCATCAAGCCGGCGCTTCCTAGAACTCAGAGATGAGCGCTTTCCCGTGCTAAACGGCCAATCGCCCCCGTGTGGCCGCGACCGAAATCGTCGCCTCCATGCCAGCGGTAAAGCGCAGGTAATCCGCCTCCATGCCATCGGAAAAGATCACGCCGTTCTCAGGCATGCGCGAGCGCAGCTTGAGCGGCTGGTCGGCATCCACATGCCCGAACACCAGCGTGGCCTGCGATGCGCGGCTGGGAAACGGCTCGCGCACGGCAAACGTCAGTTGCGGCGTGTCCCACGGTTCGGGTTCGTAGCGAAAGCCATCGCCGCCGGCCTGCATGGCCCGCGCCACGCCCATCGAGCCCGTCACGATGCTCTTGAGCCACGCCGTTGAACCCAAGCCCGTTGCAACGATGATCCCGGACGACGATTGCGCTTCACGCCGCTCGCCCAACTCGATTTCATACAGCGCAGAGGCATGCGTGCGCGGGCCGATGAAGAGGTCATTGACAGCGCGCAACACCTGCCCATCAGAGAGCCGCGCTTCGGCCATCGTCACGGCTTTGGTGGGGCGCTTGTCGCGTGACACGTCGGTCAGCACAGTGCCGAGGTCCTTCGGCTCGAAGGGCAACAGCACGCCATCCCAGCGGCCGGGCTCGGGGTTCAGGCCGATGAGCGGCTGGCCGTCGAGGTACTTCATCGAGTTGGCGACCAGCCCGTCTTGCCCGAGCGCCACGATGATGTCGTCCGGCGCAAAGATGAAGTTGGGCAGATAGCTGCGGTCCACCACCTGATAGCGGCCCCAGGCCTCCAGCGCGCGCACGGTGATCTCGAGGCTGCGTGCATAGGCGGCGTTTTCGGCCACGTAGTCGGAGAAATCCGCGCCCAGATGTTCGAGGTAGAACTTCGCCTGGGCCAGGGTGTGGTGGCGCGCGACCAGCTCTTCGAGCCGGGTGCGGCGCGTCACCAGTACCACCTTGCGGCCATCGGTGCTCATGATGCAGCCCTGCCGGTTGCGTTGGTGCCGGCGTTCATCAACCCTTGCAGCAGGTCGGGCGATACGTTGAGTTGGCCGATGCGCTCTGCACGTTCCGCAATGCCGCCGAAGGCCTGTGCGATGAGCTGGCCCGGCTGCATGCCGGCCGCAGCGAGTGCGCTGACGATGCGCGGGTCGGCCTTCTCCAATGCCTGCATGACGGCGGCCACGCGGTAGGCCTCGGCTTCGGCCAGCGTGCGGCTGTTTTCTGCCTGCCCGGCCACGAAGGCCTTGCGTTGCCCTTCGAGTTCCACATCGGCGGCCATCTGTTCGTTGCGCAGAGCGTTCTCCTTGCGCATCAGCGTGGCCTTGGCTTCCATCTGCGTCTCGCGGATCTGGCGCTTCTTCTGCTCGACGGCGATGTCGGTGTCCAGTTCGTTCTGGCGGATCGCGCGTTCGTTCTCCACGGCGGACATGCGGCGCAGATACACGGCGTCGTCTGCGGCCTTGAGGTTGGATTCGCGGGCCTCGGCTTCCAGCGCGCGGGCGATGTCGGGCGTCGGCTTGACCGCCATGACGGACACGCCCAGTACCTCCAACCCCAGCGCGGCAATCTCCGGTTGTGCGGCCAGTTCAGCTTGCGCGGTGCGCGCGATGGCGGCCGATGCGCGCAGTGCGGCCTTCAGCTCCATTGCCTGCACGGCCTGCTGCACGATCACTTCCACTTGCTGCGCGACGCGATCGCCCAGGCGCTTCGGGTCTTCCGACACATAGCTCTGGCCGTTCTTGGCGAGCGAGAAATCCATCATGGCCGCCGTGCGGCGCGGGTCGCTGATGCGGTAGGTCACCTGACCCTGGACCGTCACGCTCTGGAAATCCGCCGTCACCAGTTCGAGGATGAAGGGGCGGTCCTGGCTGGCCACCGGCACCGCCACCAGCGTGGCGGTCGGGCCGTAGTAGAAGAACGACAGGCCCGAGCCTTCGCGCACGACCTTGCCGGCGCGGAACTGCATCAGATGAACGGTGGGCTGCGACTTGATAAAGCGGATACCGAACATGGCGACCTCCCTTTTTTTGTTTGGGTTGTACAGTACAACTTGATTGAGTTGGATAATACAACTTACTATGCGGCTGTCAAGACATTTGTGAGCAGACCATGGCTTCCCGATCCGCCCCCAAGACGTTCCCTTTGCCGTTGACGACGGTGGATGTGGTGATCTTTACCGTGTTGGAAGACGTGCTACGCGTGCTGCTGGTGCAGCGGCCGAGTACGGAGGCCGAGCCCTTCCCCGGCGCGTGGGCGTTGCCGGGCGGGTTTGTCGATACGGCCGTCGATGCCACGCTGGAAGATTGCGCGCGCCGCAAGCTGCTCGAGAAAACCGGCGTGGGCAGCCCGTATCTGGAGCAGCTCGGCAGTTGGGGCAGCGCCGCCCGTGACCCGCGCGGCTGGTCGGCCACGCACGTCTACTTTGCGTTGATGCCCGCGCAGGACGTGGTGCTCGCCAAGGGAGCAAACGCTGCAGACGTCGGCTGGTTTGCTGTGGACGACGTGCTGCGCGCACCCGAGCTCGCGTTCGACCATGCGGAGATTCTGCGCACCGCTGTGGAGCGGCTGCGCAGCAAGGTGGAATACACGTCATTGCCGGCGTTTTTGCTCGCCGAACCGTTTTCGTTGCCGCAGCTCCAGCGTATGTACGAGATCGTGTTGGGCCGGCCGGTGGACAAAAGCGGCTTCCGCACGCGCATGCTGGCGGCCAATTTTCTGGAAGAGGCGGGCGTGGCCGAGGGCGATTCCTACCGCCCCGCCAAGGGCTACCGGCTGATCGACCGCAGCGCGCCGGTGGTCTTTCCGCGCACCTTCAGCCCGCGTGGTGGCGAATGAGCTAAGCCGCGTCAGGCCGACTCGTCGTCTTCCAGTGAAAAGCGTTGCGCGGCGCGTGTGCCGTTGCGCACCGTCTCATCCACCACGCCCCGATGCACGACCTTGTGCCCAGCTTCAGTGGCGATGGTCGGCTGTCCTTGGCTCGGGCGGCTGTCGACCCCGGCAATGGGGGCTTCCGGATCGGGCTCCGGGTTGGCGTTGGTGAGCGACGCGTTGGAATAGATGACGTTGTCTTGCCAGTGCGACGGGTCCTTGGCCGCTTCCAGGCCTTTGCCATCGGTGTCGATCGTGTTGTCGGAGGCTTCGGTGCCGGCCGCATCCACCGAACGAATGCGGCGTGAAGCACGCGCCAGCGGGTCGTTCTCCGGGGTATCGGGCGGCGGCTCGGTCAGCTTGGCGCGCTCGGGCTGATGCGTGACAGGCTCTTCGGGTTGGGGCTGTGCTTGGTTGTGTTCCGCGTTGTGCATGATCGGGCTCCTGCGCCGCGGCAGCGGCATCGCGTTGCATGCCGCCGCAACGTGCGTGCCTGATCTTGGCGCCTGCCCGTCTAAGCCCGCTTGCGGGTAGGGCGACGTCCGGCGTCTTGCAGGAAGGCCTGTGCACGCGGCTCCGTTGCGTAGGCGCTGTTGATGCGCACCCAGGGCGACACCTCTAGGTTGGGCCGGAAGTAATGGCCGGGGGCCAGCGTCACGCCGTGCTTCTCTGCTGTGGCGGCCAGGTCCCGCGAATCCTCCACATGCGGCACACGCGCCCACAGGAAATTGCCGCCCGCCGGCTGATGAAACACCTCCCAGCCCGCGTCACTCAGCACGTTGAGCGAGGCGATGACCGAGTCGCCCGCACGCTGGCGCAGCCGCTCCACATATTTGCGATAGGCGCCGCGCTCCAGCAGCGTGGTGACCACGGCCTCTGCAAAGCGCGATCCGCCCACGCTGGTGAGCATCTTCACGTTGGTCAGGTCGTGCACCAGTTCACGCTTGGCTATCAGGTAGCCCACCGGCAGCGACGCCGACACCGTCTTGGAGAACCCGCCCACGTAGATCACGTGCTCAAGCTGGTCCAGCGTGGCGAGCCGCGCGGTCGGGTCGGACTGCAGGTCGGCAAAGATGTCGTCTTCCACAAACACGAAACCGTGGCGCCGTGCCAATTCCAGCAACCGAAACGCGACCGGCGGCGATAGCGTGGAGCCGGTCGGGTTCTGCAGCACGCTGTTGATGAAGAACAGCTTGGGCCGATGCTCGCGCAGCATGGCTTCGGCCACCTCGACGTCCGGACCATCGGCCTTGCGCGGAATGCCGACCAGCTTGACGCCATGCAGCCGCAGCAGGCCGAACACGGTGTAGTAGCCCGGGTCTTCCACAAACACCGTGTCACCGGGCTTGAGCAGGTGACGCATGATCAGGTCGATGGCCTGGCTCGCGCCTGCCGTACTGAGCACGTTGGCCGGTTCTGCGTGAATGCCGAGTTGGCGCGCGCGCATCACGATCTGCTGTCGCAGTGCGGGGTTGCCCAGCGGCATGCCGTAGTCGATCACGGCGTGCGTATCGGTGCGCGAGACTTGGCGGATGGCCTGCGTGAGGCCTTCCATGTCGCGCCAGTCGGCCGGCACAAAACCGCCCCCGAGCTTGAGCATGCCGTCTGGGTAACTGAACTGCTCGAAGATGTGCTTGGACTCGGCCTCCGCGCGGCGCGGGTCTGACCAGCCGCGCCCGTCGCGCCCCGTGAGGCTGCTTTCGGCCACGTAGAAGCCCGAGCCGTGGCGTGAATCCAGCAAGCCCAGCGACACCAGCCGGTCATATGCCTCGATCACCGGGAAGCGGCTGATGCCGTGCTCGGCCGCCAACTGGCGGATCGACGGCAGCTTGGCGCCGGGGCGCACGTCGTTGTCGCCGATCCAAGCCTGCACGCCCGCCACGATCTGGTCGGCAATGGGCACGCGGGTGGTGGCGTCGATCTGGAGTTTCATGGCGCGGGCAATGTCGTGGGACAGCGGAAGATGCCGAACAGTCATCCGCAACTGTTCGGCAGTGTTCGTATTGTAGTGGGGCTGCGCCCAACGGAAAGCCGATCGCCCAAGTGCCGCGCCGGGGCTGGCTTATGCGTTTCGCAACCATCGAAGGGCGGTTTTATTCGTTTTGGCAAATATCACCCACGGCTAGAGTGGGCTTGTCCGTCACGTATTGCGCGCTCGTACCGCGTTCGTACCGCGCTCGTACCCACTAAGCCGGAGATTCGATGTCTGCCACCCCCGTTCAAACTGCCCCGCGCGATCCGGCTGTGCAAGCCGTGCTCGATAGCGTTCTATCTACACCGTCGTCAACGCTGCTGGAGCGGGCACGCAGTCACGCCGCCGAGCAAGGCCTGCGCTATGCAGGCGGGCTGACACCGGCCGAAGCCTGGGCGCTGGTCAGTCGTGGCGACGCCGTGCTCGTGGATGTCCGCACCGCTGAAGAACGCAAGTTCGTGGGCCGCGTGCCGGACACCCCGCACGCGGCGTGGCAGACGGGGCCGGCCATGATCAAGAACCCGCGCTTCCTGCGCGAGCTGGAGAAAGCCGCGCCCAAGAGCGCCGTGTTGCTGCTGCTGTGCCGCAGCGGCAAACGCTCTGCCGCCGCCGCAGAAGCGGCCGCCGCTGCCGGATTCCAGAACGTGTTCAACGTGCTCGAAGGCTTTGAGGGCGACCTGGACGAACAGCAGCAGCGCGGCGAAGCCGGCGGCTGGCGCCGCTGGGGCCTGCCCTGGCAGCAGGACTGAGCGCCGCCGTATCCGCTAACAACCAAACCAACAGAACAGGGGAGCGACGATGAGCGATAGCGTCATCGCGGGGAGGCCTGCGCCCGCGCAAGACCCGGGCTGGCAATTGGATCGCATCGTCAGTGAGCTGCGTGCGGCCCGGGCCGATTGGCGCGCCCGCAACGGCCGTACCGAAGTCACGGGCCGCGAGTTGCCCTCGCGCGAGGCCGTGCAGCAGATTCTGGAGGCACTGCGCGGAGCGCTGTTCCCTATGCGGCTTGGCCCCACAGACCTGCGCGAAGAGAGCGAAGACTTCTACGTTGGCCACACGCTCGACGCGGCCCTCAATGCGCTGGTGGCACAGGTGCGGCTTGAGCTGCGTCACACGGTGCGCCAGGCGCGTGCCGTGGATCGCGATCCCGATGCCGAGGCGGTGCAACTCGTGCGCGACTTCGCGGCGGCACTCCCGACGCTGCGCCGCCTACTCGATACCGACGTGCTGGCCGCCTACCACGGTGATCCGGCAGCGCGCAGCGTCGACGAGGTGCTGCTGTGCTACCCGGGCATTCTCGCGGTCATTCACCACCGCATTGCGCATCACCTGTACCGCGCTGGGCTGCCATTGCTTGCGCGCATGGTGGCCGAGACCGCGCATGCCGACACCGGCATCGACATCCACCCCGGCGCGCAGATCGGCAGCGGCTTCTTCATCGACCACGGCACGGGCGTGGTGATTGGCGAGACCGCCGTGATTGGCGAACGCGTGCGTATCTATCAGGCCGTGACGCTGGGCGCCAAGCGGTTCTCCGCCGATGCCGATGGCCACCTGGAGAAAGGCACGCCGCGCCATCCTGTGGTGGAAGACGACGTCGTCATCTATGCCGGCGCGACCATCCTCGGGCGCATCACCATCGGGCGCGGTTCATCCATTGGCGGCAACGTGTGGCTCACGCGCAGCGTGCCGCCCGGCAGCAGTGTCACCCAGGCAAACGTGCAGAGCGGTGTGCAGGAGGGCGTTCAGGACCCTCGGCCACACACGCACAGCGACAGCGAGGTTCACCCCGCGCGCTGATTCGCCCGACGTGCCTTTCCCACCGGTTTTATCCACCGCACCCGCCAGAGAAACGGGGGCATTTTTTCAAATGAAGTTGGGAGTCATTGCATGGCAGAAGCAGATACCCAGGACGTGCGCACTGCGCTAGGCGACAGCGCCGCACGCCAGTTGGCGAACGCGACCAAGACCGTTCCGCAGTTGTCCACCATCAGCCCGCGCTGGCTGGTGCACTTGCTGCAATGGCAGCCGGTGGAGGCGGGCATCTTCCGCCTGAACCGCGTGAAGAATCCGCGCGATGTGCGTGTCGCTTGCTCGCAGCGCGACGAAGCAGAGCTGCCGCAAACCTTCGTCGACTATGACGAACATCCGCGCGAGTACTTCCTCAACGCGGTGACGACGGTGCTGGACGTGCATACGCGTGTGTCCGACCTGTACAGCAGCCCGCACGACCAGATTCAGCAGCAGCTGCGCCTGACCATCGAGACCATCAAGGAGCGTCAGGAAAGCGAACTGATCAACAACCCCGACTACGGCCTGCTGGCCAACGTGGATGAAACGCAGCGCATCTCCACGCTTACCGGCGCGCCCACCCCGGACGATCTGGACGAGCTGATCACCAAGGTGTGGAAAGAGCCGGCGTTCTTCCTCGCCCATCCGCTGGCGATTGCTGCGTTTGGGCGCGAGTGCACGCGCCGTGGCGTGCCGCCGCCCACCGTCAGCCTGTTCGGCTCGCAGTTCCTCACGTGGCGCGGCCTGCCGCTGATTCCGTCGGACAAGGTGCCCATTGACGAGAACGGCCGCACGAAGATTCTGCTGCTGCGCGTGGGAGACAAGCGCCAGGGTGTGGTCGGCCTGTACCAGCCGGGTGTGGCTGGCGAACAGAGCCCGGGCCTGTCGGTGCGCTTCATGGGCATCAACCGGAACGCCATCGCGTCGTATCTGATTTCGCTGTATTGCTCGCTGGCCGTGCTGACTGAAGACGCGCTGGCGGTGCTCGAAGACGTGGAGATTGGCAAGTACCATGACTACCCCGACACCTACAAGTAATGCGCCCGGCGTGAGCGGCCTGGCGCTGCCGACGGGTGATGTGCCGGCGGGTTTGCCGGACGTGGCTGCGCTGGCGCAACTGGCGAACGCGTTCTTCACGGCGCTGCCCGGTAGCGAGCCGGAGCCCACCATCGATCTGGCACCGGTGGGCACATCGCCGCAACTGAGTGCGTTGCCCGTTGCGGATGCCGCACCGATTGCACCGCAGGTGCCTGTGCTGGGCGTGCCCACGCAGTACGCGGCAGCGCTGCCGCAGGTGGCATCCGGTCATGGCCAGCCAGTACCTGCGCATCCCGTCTCGGCCCCGAGTTCGCCGTATTACTTCCTGGGTGAGGCGAGCGGCTACCAGTCTGCTGTGCCGCACGCGGGGGTGGCGGCATCGGAGGCGGGTGTGCCGGATGATCGCGTCTCGGCGCAGCCGTTCCACCTGCCGGGCACGGATGCGCTGGCACGGTTGATCGATGGCGTGGCTGGCACGCCGCCCGCTGGGCCGGCTGCATTGCAGCAGCGCGGAGGTGCCGCGCAGGCGGGGCAGTTCTACTTCCTAGCGCCACCCACGGTGCCTACGTTGGAAGCGTCACGTGACACCAGCCACCAGCCGCATCGCGCCAGCACGTTCGACGTGCAAGCGGTTCGACGTGACTTTCCGATCCTGGCCGAGCGCGTGAATGGCCGGCCGCTGATCTGGCTGGACAACGCCGCCACCACGCACAAGCCGCAAGCGGTGATCGATCGGCTGGCGTATTTCTACGCGCACGAGAACTCCAACATCCACCGCGCGGCGCATGAACTGGCCGCGCGTGCGACCGATGCGTACGAGGGCGCCCGCAACAAGGTTGCGCGCTTCCTCGGCGCGAAGTCGTCAAGCGAGATCATCTTCGTGCGCGGCGCTACCGAGGCGATCAACCTCGTTGCGCAGACGTTCGGCCGCCAGCACATCGGCGCAGGGGACGAGATCATCGTCTCGCACCTGGAGCACCACGCCAACATCGTGCCGTGGCAGCAGCTTGCCGCGCAGGTGGGCGCGCGTATCCGCGTGATTCCGGTGGACGACAGCGGACAGGTTCTGCTCGATGAATACCGCAAGCTGCTCAGCAGCCGGACGAAGCTGGTGTCCGTCACGCAGGTGTCGAATGCGCTGGGGACGGTGACGCCGGTGCAGGAGATCATCGCGCTGGCACATGCGGCAGGTGCGCGTGTGCTGGTGGATGGCGCGCAGGCGGTCTCGCACTTGCGTGTGAACGTGCAGGCGCTGGATGCGGACTTCTACGTGTTCTCCGGCCACAAGATTTTCGGACCGACGGGCATTGGCGTGGTGTATGGCAAGCAGCATCTGCTCGACACGCTGCCGCCGTGGCAGGGCGGCGGCAACATGATTGCCGACGTCACGTTCGAGAAGACGCTGTACCAGCCCGCACCCGCACGCTTCGAGGCCGGCACCGGCAACATCGCGGATGCGGTGGGGCTGGGCGCTGCGCTGGATTACGTCGATCGCATTGGCCTGGAGAACATCGCCCGCTATGAGCACGATCTGCTGGTGTATGCCACGCATGGGCTGTCGCGTATCCCTGGGTTGCGGCTGATCGGTACGGCTGCGAACAAGGCGAGCGTGCTGTCGTTCACGCTGGCTGGGTACCGCACGGAGGAAGTGGGTGCGGCGCTCAACCGCGAGGGCATTGCCGTGCGCTCCGGCCATCATTGTGCGCAGCCGATCCTGCGGCGCTTTGGGGTGGAGGCCACGGTGCGGCCATCGCTGGCGTTCTACAACACGTGCGAGGAGGTGGATGAACTCGTGCGGGTGGTGGGGGCGTTGGCGCGGCGGTGAGCTATTTAGGGCCGTTGGAGAAAGGCGCCCTGTCGGCTCTGTGTTTGGGCTGGCAGGGCGTTTTTTGTTTTTGGCCTTTGCCGGGGCGGGCCTTGTTGGTCCATCTCTGTTTCACCCCCTGCCGGGGGCGACTCACTTTCTTTGGCAAGACAAAGAAAGTGAGTCAGCCCCGGCAGGGGATGAAACCAGGGATGGACCACTAACAAAAAAACTCACCGTGCTCTCATCGAGCCTTCAACCGCCGCACCGAAACATCCCCCACCCACTGCACCAGGCTCACCAGCCCGATCAACACCACAATCACCACCGCCATGACAGTGGTATCGAAGCGCTGATACCCATAGCGAATGGCGATATCGCCAAGACCACCCGCACCCACGGCACCCGCCATGGCCGATGCACCAATCAACGACACCACGGTCAGCGTAAAGCCGCCGATGATGCCGGGCAGGGCCTCGGGCAGAAGCACGTGCCAGACGATGTGACGACGCTCGCAGCCCATGGCCTGCGCGGCTTCCACTAACCCACGGTCCACTTCGCGCAGGCTGATCTCGGCAATGCGCGCGAAGAATGGCGTGGCGCTGATCGACAGCGGCACCACGGCCGCCCACACACCAATCGTCGCACCCACCACCAGCCGCGTGAACGGCAGCAGTGCCACCAGCAGGATGATGAACGGCGTGGCCCGGAAGCCATTGATGAGCGCGCCCAGCACACGGTGCACGCGCGGCGATTCCAGCGTATTGCCCGGCGCCGTTAGCACCAGAATGAGCGCCAGCGGAATACCAGCCAGCACGGCGATCAGCGCAGAGGCCGAGACCATCGTGAGCGTGTCGAACAGACCCTGCCAGATGCGGTCAATCGTGAGTGGCGACATAGCCGAGGCTCCGGGTGTGTTGGGACAACTGCAGCGCCGCGAGCGCGTCGGCTGAGAGCGTGCTGCCCGCAGCCGCGACTAGCAGGCGCCCTTGCGTACGGCCCTGGATGCGGTCAAGGTCGGCGCGCAGCAGGCGTGTGGGTTGATGCAGTGCCTGGGCGATTTGCGCGAGTTCCGGCACGGCAGCGGCGCCGGTGTAACTGAGTTCGATCAATTGCTCGAACGGTGCGCGCGCGGGCGGCGTGGGCTGCAAACGCAGGGCCACGTCTTCGGGCAGGCCGCCGCGCAGCGGTTCGAGCAGCGCGCGTGTGGCGTCGTGCTGCGGGTCGCCAAACACACGCCACACGGGGCCTTGCTCGGCAATGCGTCCTGCTTCGAGCACGAGCACGTTGTCGCAGATATCGCGAATCACGCCCATCTCGTGCGTGATGAGCACGATGGTCAGACCCAGGCGGCGGTTGATGTCGCGCAGCAGGGCGAGGATGGCGTCGGTCGTCTCGGGGTCGAGCGCAGAGGTGGCTTCATCGCACAGCAGAATTTCGGGCCGATGCACGAGTGCACGGGCAATGCCAACGCGCTGCTTCTGCCCGCCGGACAAGCGCCCGGGATACACGTGCTGCTTGCCCTCCAACCCGACCAGCGCCAGCAGCGCATCCACGCGCTGTGCAATCTCGGCGGCCGGCACGCCCGCCACCTTCAGCGGCAGCGCGACGTTTTCCCAAACCGTCTTGGCAGAGAGCAGATTGAAGTGCTGGAAGATCATGCCGATACGCCGGCGCAGCCCCACCAGTGCCGCCGTGCCAAGCGCGCTGACATCCACGCCATCCACCAACACCTGACCGCTGGTGGGCCGCTCCAATCCGTTGATGGTGCGCAGCAGGCTGGATTTGCCCGCACCGCTGCGCCCGATGATGCCGAAGATCCCTCCAGCCGGAATGTCGAGGTTGATGTCTTGCAGCGCATGCACATCACCCGCCGCCGCGCGATACGTCTTGCCGACGTTGCGGAAGCTGATGGTGCCGGCAGTGGGTGTGGCGATGGCGGCGTCGGTCTGTCTGGCATGCGGCGCGATCGCGTCGGTCCAGAGGTGTGCGGGGTTTGAGACGAGTGTGGTCATGGCCTTACCGTTTTGCCGTCTTACCGTTTCACCCAGGGCAGGGTGAAGAGCTTGTCGTCGTTGGCATAGGACGTGCGCACTTGCTGGCGCACGGCTGGCGACTCCTGATACAGCTTGATGAAGCGCGCGATGCGCGGGTCGTTGGCGTTGTCGTTGCGGGCGACGAAGCGGATGGCGAAGTACTCGTCATCGATGCCCGAATACAACAGGCCGGCGCTGGCTACGTCGGCCTTGCCGGCGTTGACGAGGTGCGCGGGGTAGCCCTGCGCCAAGTCCACATCGTCCAGCGCGCGCACAAGCTGTGGGCCTTCGATCTCGACAAACTTCAGCTTCTTCGGATTGGCGACCACGTCGTTGAGCGTGCCGCGTGCGCCCACACCCTCGCGCAGCTTGATCAGCCCCGCCTTCTGCAGCAGCAACAGGCCGCGGCCCTGGTTGACCGGGTCATTGGCCACCGCCACGCGCGCGCCGTCCTTCAAATCGCTCAGGCGCTTGATCTTGCTGGAGTACAGGCCGATATTGCCCAGCACGCCAATGCCCACGCTCTTGAACGCATAACCACGCTCTTTGATGGCGTTCTCCAGGAAGGGTTGGTGCTGGAAGTAATTGAGATCCAGATCGCCCGCAGCGAGGGCGACGTTGGGCGTGGTCCAGTCGGTCAGCTCCACCACCTTGACATCCAGCCCCTGCTTGCGGGCTTCGGCGGCAGCCACCTCCACGGAGTCGGCCAGCGCGCCAGGCGTGACGCCAATGCGCAGCGGCGCCGCGTGCGCGGCAGCCGCAAAGGTGAGGGCGGAGAGCGCGAGGGAGAGTCGTTTGATGAGTTTCATGGGCACGGATACCGTAAAGGGAACATGCGGTGATTCCAGCATGGCAACCCGCCCGATTCCCACGAATATTTGCGTAGATGGTTACTCGGTCTGGGTTAGGGGGATACTTCCGGTCGACCGTGGCAGTTCAATCTCAAGGAGGGGACGCTTCGATGCGTGCATCTTTCAATCGTAGGCGTGCGATAGAGGGGCGGGTGGTGGGGCGTTTGCTATTGGCAATCGTCATCATCCTGGTGGGGCTTGCGGCGGCTGTGGGCGTGAATACGTGGCGACACGGCTCCCGCCAGTTGGACGTGCCCGCCATTACGCCGGTGGCCGTGGATGGCGCAGCCGCCTCAGCGCACCTGGCCGAAGCGGTGCGCGCCCGTACCGTATCGAGCGCCACCGATGCGCAATTGAATGCCGACCAGTTCCACCAGCTACATGCGATGTTGCAGGCGCGCTACCCCCAAGCGCACGCCGTGCTGCAACGCGAGCCCGTTGGCGACTTCGCGCTGCTCTATACGTGGAAAGGCTCCGACCCATCATTGCCGCCCATCATGCTGATGGCGGACCAGGACGTGGTACCCATCGCCCCCGGCACTGAGGGCGATTGGACTCAGCCGCCCTTAGACGGCGTGGTGAAAGACGGCATGGTCTGGGGCCGCGGCGCATGGGACGACAAGGGCAATCTGATCTCCCAGATGGAAGCCATCGAACTGCTGGCCGCCAGCGGCTTCAAGCCCCGCCGCACCATCCACCTGGCCTTTGGCGCCGATGAGGAAGTGGGCGGCGAGCGTGGCGCCAAACAGATCGCCGCGCTGCTCAAGTCACGCGGCGAGCGGCTCGATTTCGTGATCGACGAAGGCCTGCTGATTACCGAAGGCGTGCTGCCGGGCCTGACCAAGCCGGCTGCGTTGATTGGGGTGGCGGAAAAGGGCTTCCTCTCCGTACAGCTCAAGGTCGCGGCCACGCCGGGGCATTCGTCGATGCCGCCGCCGCACGGGCAGAGCGCCATCGCCATGATGAGCGCCACGCTCAAGCGGCTCGACGACGATCAACTGCCGGCCGGCATTCGTGGCGTGGCGCAAGAGATGTTTGCGACGCTGGCGCCTGAAATGCAGGGCTTCAGCCGCGTGGCACTGTCCAATCTGTGGCTGTTCGGGCCGATGGTGTAGAAGCAGTTGGAGGCCTCGGGCAGCTCCAACGCCATGCTGCGCACCACCACGGCGCTGACCATCTTCCAGGCCGGCAATAAAGACAACGTGCTGCCCGGCCGCGCCGAGGCCACCGTCAACTTCCGCCTGCTGCCGGGTGACACCATTGCCTCCGTTACCGCGCACGTGGAAGACGCCGCCAAGACCGCCGCGCCGCAGGGCAAGTTCGAACTGAGCAAGCTGCCGGGCTCAAGCGAGGCGTCGCCGCTATCGTCCATCTCGCCCACGCAATCGGCGTCGTATCAGCTGATCAACAAGACGGTGCGCGAGCTGTTTCCGGGCACGGTGGTGGCGCCGGGGCTGATGATCGGCGCCACCGATTCGCGCCACATGGTCGAGATTGCCGACCACGTGTATCGCTTTTCCCCCGTGCGCGCCAAGCCCGAAGACCTGCCGCGCTTTCATGGCACCAACGAGCGCATTAGCGAGGCGAACCTCGTGGAGCTGATTCGCTTCTACCACCGGCTGGTGCAGCAAGCTGCGGGCTGATGTCAGTGGGCAGCCGCCACCAGCGCATCGATGTGCGCGTCGTTGGTTGCCTCAGGGCGGCGCAGTTGCGTGCTGCGGCTGCCGTCCACGGAGATGGCCGTGTCGCCGTGCACCGTCACGCGGCGCACTACGCGCGGCTGGTTGCCGTAGTCGTTGATGGCGTAGTGCTGCGTGGCGCGGTTGTCCCAGATGGCGACATCGTGCTGGCGCCATTGCCAGCGCACGGTGTTCTCCAGCCGCGTGACGCGGTTCTGCAGTAGCTCGAACAGGCGCGTGGATTCGCTGCCCGGCAGGCCGGCAAAGCGCTTGACGAAGTGGCCGAGCAGCAGGGCGCGCTCGCTGGTTTCTGGGTGCACGTGCACCACCGGGTGCGAGGCTTCATACACCGCGGCGGCAAACACATCGCGGTGATGCCGCAGGCGTGCGCCATCGAGTTGCGTGCGCTCGGCACCGTAGTCGTAGTCGTTGGTGTGCACGGCCCACAGTTGCTCGGCGAGCTGCTTGAGTGTGTCGGGCAACTGTTCGTAGGCGCGGGCGGTGTTGGCCCAGACCGTATCGCCGCCATAGGCCGGAATCGTTACCGCGCGCAGGATCGACACCTTCGGAAACGCATCGAGGAAGGTCACGTCGGTATGCCAGGAATCCGCGCGGCCGCCGCCCTTTGACGCATCGAGTTCAAACAGTTGCGTGCCGGTGGGCGCCGGCACCGTTGGGTGCGCAACGATGCGGCCGAAACGCTTGCCGAAGGCCTGATGGCGGTCGTCGTCTAGGTGTTGCTGATCGCGGAAGAACAACACCTTGTACTTCAACAGTGCCGCGTACACGCTGGCAAACGTGTCTTCCGGCAGGTCATCTCCCAATTTGATATCGAGCACTTCGCCGCCAATGTGCCCGGCCACGCGGCGCACGCGCAGCGCGCCAAACGTAGTGTCGATGTGGGTGTGGCGATCGTGCGACATGGAGGGCTCCGGCAAGAAAGGACCACCCATGCTAGCCAGCCGGCGCGGGCCGGAAAACGAACGGTTCCACATATCCAAATGCAGTTCAGTCCGTCATTTCGCTGAACTGTTCGCGAAAGATGCTGAACAGTTCAGCCAAAGTGTTCGCAACTGTTCATGTCAACGGTGTGGCCCGCCGCGCAAGATGGAGTCGTGCCGATCCGCAGTCCCCATAAAAAATCCACCACGAACCCCGGCACAGGAGTCTCCATCATGCGCGAAATCAGGATCTTTGAACTTGACCGGCCGGGCGTGCCGGTGAGCTGGCGGTCGGCACGGGCCCAAACCATCGCCGCACAGGCCGGGCGGTTGTGGGTCACGCAAGAGCACCAGTTGCAAGACATCTGGCTCAAGCCGGGCCAATCGATCGACGTGCCGGCGGGCGTGCGCTTCTGGCTGTCGGGCGAACCGGTGGATGGCACGCCGGCGCGCTTTGCCGTGACGGAAGACATCAACGCGCCGCGCCGCCTGCTGCGCTTCATTGCGCTGCTGGTGGGGGCCGCCTATCGCCAGCTGCTGCGCGACGACGGGCAAGATGCAGCGCGTACGCCTTCTGCGCTGCGGATTGGTACCTGATGGCACCTGAGCCTAAGCGGGAAACACCAGCCGGAACTCGGTCCGCCCGGCGTCTCCTTCGGGCGGGCTGCTGGCCTGCACGCGACCGCCGTGCAGGTCCATGATGGTCTTTACGATGGCCAGTCCCAACCCCGTGGATTGGCTCGACTGCACCCCGGATTGCGCCCGTGAAGGGTCGCCCCGGTAGAACCGCTCGAACAGCAGCGGCAGGCTGACCGCCGGAATGCCCGGCCCCGGGTTCCGCACGGCAATGCCGATCTCGTCCGTACCTTGTTCGATCACCACGTCGACGTGCGCGCCAGAAGGCGTGTGGCGCAGCGCGTTGTCGAGCAGGTTGTTGATCGCCCGGCGCAGCAGCGTGGCATCGGCCCGCAATTGCGCATCGCCGCTCACGTTGATGGTGATGTCGCGGTCCGCTGCCACCGCTTCGAAATAATCGACCAGCACTTGCACCTCGTGCCGCGCATCCAGCAGCGCGACGGACAGCGCCACGCGTGCATGATCCGCACGGGCGAGGAACAGCATGTCTTCGATCATGTGCGACAGGCGAGCGTATTCCTCCAGGTTGGATTCGAGCACGCTGCGGTATTCCTCCACCGAGCGGGGGTGGGCGAGCGTGACTTCGGTCTGGCCGACCAGATTGGCCAGCGGCGTGCGAAAGTCGTGCGCCAGATCCGTGGAGAACTGCGACAGCCGCGCAAAGCCATCCTGCAAGCGCGTGAGCATGGCATTGAGCGAAGCCAGCAGATCGGCCAACTCGCGCGGCGCGCCTTGCAGCGTCAAGCGCGTATCCAACTGACTGGGCACCACGGCGGCCGCCTGTTTGCCGATGCGCGCCAGGCCACGCAGCGTGCTGCGCACCAGCAACAAACTCAGCAGTGCCACCGCCGCCACGCCACCAATGACGGCGAACACGATGTGGCGCTGGTGGTGGGTCAGCAACACGGCGCGGCTGTCGCCATCCTGCGCGACCAGCACGATGACGCTCGTACCGCCTTGCCCCACCGGGGCTTCCGCCGCAATCGCGCGCGATGCCATCCCCGCCATCGACATCCACGTGTGGACGGCGGACTCGGACGGTGGCACCGCGGCCCGCACCAGGGGCGGCATCGTCACGTGTTCGCCTTCGGGGTTCACTTCCACCAGCGTGCGGCCTTCGGGCGTGGCAATGCGCAGGATCAGGCCGTCGTGGCCGGACACCACGTCGGTATAGCGGTGCGCGGTGCGGGCCAGATCGTCAGCGCTCAGCGCTTCGCTGGAGAGGTGGCGCAGCTGCGTGATCTTGCCGACCAGCATGGCGTCGTCCGTTGCACGCAGTTGTGCATTGAGCGCGTAGTACAGATACGTGCCGGCCGCCGTGAGCGTGACCGATACCACCACCACGAAGGCCAGTACCAGCCGGCCGGCCAGCGATGCAGGCCAGCGCATCAGCGTGCGGCCTCATCCAGCACGTAGCCCATGCCACGCAGCGTGTGGATCAGCTTGTGCTCGAACGGGTCATCCACCTTGGCGCGCAGGCGGCGGATGGATACGTCGACTACGTTGGTGTTGCTGTCGAAGTTCACGTCCCACACCTGGGATGCGATCAGCGAGCGCGAGAGCACCTCGCCCGCGCGGCGCGCCAGCAGGTGCAGTAGCGCGTACTCCTTGGCGGTCAGGTCGATGCGTTGCCCAGCGCGCGTGACGCGGCGCTTGATGGTGTCGATGGTCAGGTCCGCAATTTCGAGGATCTCGCTCTCGCGCAGCGGGCCGCGCCGCAGGATGGTGCGCACGCGCATCACCAGCTCGGCAAAGGCGAAGGGTTTGACGAGGTAGTCGTCCGCACCTAGCTCGAGGCCCTTCAGACGGTCGGCCAGTTCGTCGCGCGCGGTCAGGCACAACACCGGGGTGCTCTTGCGGCGGCGCAGTTCCTGCAGGACCTGCCAGCCGTCCATGCCGGGCAGCATGACGTCGAGCACGATGAGGTCGTAGTCGTGCTCCATGGCCTGGAAGAGGCCATCGGGGCCCGTCCGGGCGAGGTCGGCCACAAAGCCCGATTCCGTCAGGCCCTTGAGTAGGTAGTCGCCCGCCTTGGGCTCGTCTTCAACAATGAGCAGTCGCATGAGAAAAAAAGGGCGGGCGCGTCTGGCCCCGCCGTGGCTGCCGTGGTTACCGATTGCCGCCACGATATGCCAAAACGCCGCACGCCGGGCTGAAGATGACAAGTTTGTCATCTTCGGGTCATGCCCGCGTGGGGCACGCCTCCCTAGACTGGCCGCACTGACACCGCCCCCCCTTCCTGTTTGTTTCCTGTTTGCTGGTGTCGGGCTTTTCGAAGGAGATTCTCATGGCGATTCGATTCCAACGTCTGCTTCCCCTGGCGGCTCTGGCTGCGCTGCTGGCAACGGGCACGGCCGTGGCCGCGCAATCGGTGACAGTGCCGCTGGCCAAGAACAGCACACGTGACCCGTACACCGATGGCGCCCGGATTGGCGCGCGCGATGCCTATACCGACGGCGCCCGGGCCGGTGCACGTGACCCGTACACCGATGGTGCCAAGACCGGCGCCCGTGATCCGTACACGGACGGTGCTGCACAAACCGCGCTCGAGGCCCGCGCCGGCACGCGCGACCCCTACACCGACGGCGGCCTCATCAGCCCGCGTGGCCGTGATCCGTACACCGATGGCGCCAACGCGTAATGCGTGGCATCCGGTCCGTCGGGGCAGCCCTTGCGTGGTTTTTGGCTGCCCCTTTGGCCACAGCGGCGGCTGACCCTGTTGCCGCGGTGGCGCTTTCTACGCCCAGTGAACCGGTTGCCGCTGCGTCCGAACGTGTGACGCTGCAGCAGGCTGTCGAGCGCGCGGTGCAGACGCATCCTGCGCTGGCCGCGGCCGGTTACGAAGTCGCGGCCAGCGAAGGCGCGCTCGATCAAGCCCGCCGACTGCGTAATCCCGAGGCCGCCTTCACGACGGAAGACGTGCGCCGCGACCGTGCCACGATGACGGCGCAACTGAATATCCCCCTGGAACTTGGTGGCAAGCGCAGTGCACGCATGCGCGCCGCGGAAATCACCCGAGATGCCGCAGCACAAGATGCTGCCGTACTCCAGGCCCAGCTGCGTGCCGATGTCACGCGTGCCTTCTTCGATCTGGTGATCGCGCAGGAGCGCTTGACGCTCGCGCAGGCCTCCGACACGTTGGCCGCGCAGGCAGAATCGGCCGCCGCGCGGCGCGTGCAAGCGGGCAAGGTATCTCCGGTGGAGCAGACCAAGGCAGGGGTGGCTCGTGCCAGCGCCGCCATCGAACTGCGCGATGCGCGCGCCGAACTGCAGGTGGCGCAGCGTGCGTTGGCTGCCTTCTGGGGCAACGCCTCTGCCATGCCCGAAGCTGACGGCAGCGCGGAGACCTTACCCATCGTGCTGCCCGAAGCCCGTCAGGCCACTGGCGCGTTGGAGAACACGCCGCGCTCTGTGCGCGCCCGGTTGGAGATCGACCGCCGTCAGGCGCTCGCCAACGTCGAGCGCAGCAAGCGCGTGCCCGACGTGACGCTCAGCGTCGGGGCCAAGCGCGACAGCGCCGCGAACAACAACATGGCGGTGCTCGGCATTGCTGTGCCGCTGCCGCTGTTCGACCGAAACCAGGGCAGCCAGCTCGAAGCGCAGCGCCTGGCCGACAAGGCGGTTGAGGACTACCGCGCCTTGCAGCTTGAACAGAACGCCACGCTTGCGCAGGATGTCGCGCGGCTCGACGCCGCACGCACCGCTGTGCAATCGCTGCGGCAAGACGTGTTGCCCGGCGCGCAGCGCGCCTACGACGCCGCCCGCATCGGCTTTGATGCCGGCAAGTTCAATTTTCTCGATGTGCTGGACGCCCAGCGCACGCTATTCCAGGCGCGCGCGCAGTACCTGGCCGCGCTGTCGCGCGCGCATCAGGCGGCGGCCGGGATCGACCGCATTCTCGGCCGGTGATGCCGCTATCCCCTTTCTGCTGACTCTGCTGACATGACACTTCCACCGCAACAACGGCGCGCCATCGCGCTCATCGTCATGCTGGGCGCGTTGGCCGCCGCCGGGCTGTGGTTCGGCATGGGCGCGCGCCAGACAGCCGCCTCCGAGGCGGAAGCGGCCCCTGCGCCTGCCGCCGCGCACCAGGCAGAGGGGCATGGCGAAGCCGCTCCTCATGCCGAAACCCTGGCCATGACGGCCGAGGCCATCACGAACGCCAAGATTGGTGTGGAAACCGCAGGCGCGACCGAGTTGCGCACGGAAGTCGTTCTACCCGGCGAGATCCGCCTGAACGAAGACCGCACCGCGCACGTCGTGCCGCGTGTGGCTGGCGTGGCAGAGAAGGTGGCCGTGGAGCTGGGCCAGCCGGTCACGCGTGGGCAACTGTTGGCCGTGCTGTCGAGCCCTGCGCTGTCGGACCAGCGCAGCGAACTGCAAGCCGCGCAGCAGCGCCTGGCACTCGCGCAGGAAACGCATGCGCGCGAAAAGCGCCTGTGGGAGCAGGGCATCGCCGCCGAGCAGGATTATCAACAGGCACGTACCGCGTTGCAGGAAGCGCGCATCGCCGCAGACAACGCACGCCAGAAGCTGGCGGCTATCGGCGCGGCACCGGCCGGTTCGGCATTGAATCGCTTTGAGTTGCGCGCGCCGTTTGATGGCGTGGTCGTCGCCAAACACTTGTCGCAGGGCGAGGCGGTGCAGGCAGAGACAGCCGTGTTCACTGTGGCGGACCTGCGCACGGTATGGGCGGATTTCTCCGTTACGGCCAAGGACCTGGAGGCGGTGACTGCCAATGCCGCCGCCACGGTGCGCGCCACGGCCACCGGTACGTCCGTGCAGGGCAAGGTGTCGTACGTGGGCGCATTGCTGGGCGAACAGACCCGTACTGCCCCGGCGCGCGTGACGCTAGACAACCCCAAGCTGGCCTGGCGCCCGGGCATGTTCGTCAACGTATCGGTCGAGTCGGGCCGCGCGCCGGTGCCGGTGGCCGTGCGTGCCGACGCCGTGCAGACCGTCGACGACAAGCCCTCCGTATTCGTGCCCGTGCCGACCGGCTTTGAAGTGCGCCCCGTCAAGACCGGCCGCACCGACGGCACGTGGACCGAAATCCTCGAAGGCCTGCCTGCTGGCACGCGCTACGCCGCCGCCAACAGCTACGTGCTGAAGGCCGAAGCCGGCAAGTCGGCCGACCACGGCCACTAAAAGGAGGCGCCATGTTTGAACGCCTTCTGCGCACCGTCATCGCGCAACGTTGGTTGGTGCTGCTGGCCGTGCTGGCCGCCGCCGGGTTCGGCGCGTATAGCTACACGCGCCTGTCCATTGATGCGGTGCCTGACATCACCAACGTGCAGGTGCAGATCAACACGCCTGCGCCGGGCTATTCACCGCTGGAGACCGAGCAGCGCATTACCTACGCGCTGGAAACCGCGATGGCCGGCTTGCCGAAGCTGGAGCAGACGCGCTCGCTGTCGCGCTATGGGCTGTCGCAGGTGACGGTGATCTTCAAGGAAGGCACCGACATCTACTTTGCCCGCCAGTTGGTGAGCGAGCGCTTGCAGGCCGCCAAGGAGCAGTTGCCTGCAGGCGTCACGCCGAGCATGGGACCCGTCTCCACCGGCCTGGGCGAAATCTACCTGTGGACCGTCGAGGCGGATGCCAACGCGCGTAAGCCCGATGGCACCGCGTATACGCCGGCCGACCTGCGCGAGTTGCAGGACTGGGTGATCCGCCCGCAGATCCGCAACGTGCCGGGCGTGACGGAGGTGAACACCATCGGCGGGTTTGCCAAGGAGTTCTTGGTTGCTACGAGCCCTGAACGCTTGGCGTCGTACAAGCTCGCGCTGGCCGATGTGGTGACCGCGCTGGAGCGCAACAACGCCAACGTCGGCGCCGGCTACATCGAGCGCAAGGGCGAGCAATACCTCGTGCGCGCGCCAGGCCAGTTGCGCGACGCGGCCGACATCGGCAACGTCGTGCTCGCCAGCCCCAACGGCACGCCGGTGCGCTTGCGCGATGTGGCGACTATCGAAAGCGGCAGCGAGTTGCGCACGGGCGCGGCCACCAGCAACGGGCGCGAGGTCGTGCTGGGCACGGCGTTCCTGCTGATGGGCGAGAACAGCCGCACCGTCTCGCAGGCGGTGGACAAGCGCATGCAGGAGATCCGTAAAACGCTGCCCTCCGGCATTCGCGTGGAATCGGTGTACGACCGCACGGTGCTCGTCGACAAGGCCATCGCCACGGTCAAGAAGAATCTGCTGGAAGGCGCCATTCTGGTCATGGCTGTTCTGTTCCTCTTCCTCGGCAACCTGCGTGCGGCGGTGTTGACTGCGCTGGTGATTCCGCTGTCGATGCTGATGACCTTCAGCGGCATGGTGTCGGCCAAGGTGAGCGCCAATCTGATGAGCCTGGGTGCGCTGGACTTCGGCATCATCGTTGATGGCGCAGTTGTCATTGTCGAGAACTGCGTGCGGCGTCTCGCGCATGCGCAGGAGGTACGCGGCCGACCACTCACGCGCGCGGAGCGCTTCGAAGAGGTATTCGAAGCCGCCCGCGAAGCACGTCGACCGCTGCTGTACGGTCAACTCATCATCATGGTGGTGTACCTGCCGATCTTTGCGCTCTCGGGCGTGGAAGGGAAGATGTTCCACCCGATGGCGATGACGGTGGTGCTGGCCTTGGCCGCTGCCATGATCCTCTCCGTCACCTTCGTACCCGCGGCTGTGACGCTGTTCATTGGCGAACGCGTCGCCGAGAAAGAGAACCGCCTGATGGGCTGGGCACGCCGCATGTACGCACCACTGCTTGAACGCGTGCTGGCCGCGCCCGCTGTGGTGCTTACCTTTGCGACGGTGGCCGTGCTGGTCTCGCTGGTGGCTGCCACGCGGCTGGGCGCCGAGTTTGTGCCGAGCCTGAATGAGGGCGATTTCGCCATGCAGGCGATGCGCGTGCCGGGCACGGGGCTGGCGCAATCGCTGGAGATGCAGATGCAGATCGAGCGCACGCTCAAGGCGAAGTTTCCCGAGATCGAGCGCGTGTTTGCACGCACCGGCACCGCCGAGGTGGCCACCGATGTAATGCCGCCCAGCATCTCCGATGGCTACATCATGCTCAAGCCTGAGAAAGACTGGCCTAATGGACCAGATGGCAAACGTCGCAATCGCGACCAGTTGCTCGCCGACATCCAAGCGACGGCGGATGCGCTGCCCGGCAACGCGTACGAGTTTTCGCAGCCGATCCAGTTGCGCTTCAATGAGTTGATCTCCGGCGTGCGCAGCGATGTGGCCGTCAAGCTCTTCGGCGACGACATGGGCGTGCTGGAGGCGCAGGCCAGGATCATCGCTGCACAACTCGGCAAACTGGCTGGCGCTGCAGAGGTGAAGATCGAACAGACCGGCGGTTTGCCGTTCCTCAACGTGGATATCGATCGGGACAAGGCCGCACGCTATGGCCTCTCCATCGGTGTGATTCAGGACACGGTGTCCGCTGCCATCGGCGGCAAGGATGCGGGCACGGTGTTCCAGGGCGACCGCCGCTTCGGCATCGTTGTGCGCTTGCCGGAAACCGCGCGCAGTGACCCCGCTGCACTGGGTCGTCTCCCACTCGCATTGCCCAACGGCCAGGGCTACGTGCCGCTGTCCGACGTTGCCTCGCTTAATGAAGTGACCGGCCCCAACCAGGTCAGCCGCGAAGACGGCAAGCGCCGCATCGTCGTCAGCGCCAACGTGCGCGGACGCGACATCGCATCGTTCGTGGAAGAGGCGCAAGCCGTGCTCGATACGCAAGTGCGTTTGCCGACCGGCTACTGGATGGCGTGGGGCGGGCAGTTCGAGCAGTTGCAGTCCGCCACCGGGCGCCTGCAGCTTGTGGTGCCTCTGGCACTGGCCATGGTGTTCACGCTGCTGTTCATGATGTTCGGCAACCTGAAGGATGGGCTGCTCGTGTTCTCGGGGATTCCGTTTGCGCTGTCGGGCGGCATTCTGGCGCTGGCGTTGCGCGGCATTCCGCTGTCGATTTCGGCAGCGGTGGGGTTTATCGCGCTGTCGGGCGTGGCGGTGCTCAACGGGTTGGTGATGCTGAGCTTCATCCGCAGCCTGCGGGAGGACGGCAAGTCGGTCAACGTGGCCGTACGTGAGGGCGCGCTCACGCGCCTGCGCCCAGTGCTGATGACGGCTCTGGTGGCATCGCTTGGTTTCGTGCCGATGGCGTTGGCGACCGGTACCGGCGCAGAGGTGCAGCGTCCGCTGGCAACGGTTGTGATCGGCGGGATTCTGTCGTCGACGGCGCTCACGCTGCTGGTGCTGCCGGTGCTGTACCGGTTGGCCTATCGACGGGACGACGCACGAAACGTCGCGGCGCAGGCGGATTCGGCAGTGCCGTCCGCCGCGCCGTAGGGAAGGGCGTTACTGGTCGGCTTGCAGTGCCGCGATGATCTTTTCGGCTTGGGCCTTCAGCTTGTCGCTGTCGGCTTGCACGCGGGCGTGCGGTTGCAGCGGGGTATCGCTGTAGCGCGGCAGTACGTGGAAGTGCACGTGCGGCACGGTCTGTCCCGCAGCGCTGCCATTGAGTTGGAAGATGGCGATGCCCGGCGGCGTGAACGCTGCACGCACGGCACGCGCCAGCTTGCGCGTGGTGCGGATGGCGGCCGAAGCCGCCTCGTCCGACAGGTCGAACAACTCCGCCGCGCCTTCCTTGGGCAGCACCAGCACGTGGCCGTCGGCCTGCGGCATGATGTCCATGAAGGCCAGCGTGTGATCGTCTTCGTACACCTTGATGCAGGGCAGCTCGCCGCGCAGGATCTTGGCGAAGATGTTTTGGTCGTTGTACGTCGCGGGGGTGGTCGCTTCGGGCATGGGTGTCTCCGGAAAACGGGAAAATGGCAGCGGGCAGTATATATGCCGCAGGCGACCGCGCGCGCAGCCCAGACTTGGCCTGGATCAAGCCGTGCGGTCGTCCAACGACAGCGGCACGGCCACGTGCTCGAGCGGCTTGCGTTCTGCAGCGGTGCCCCAGCGGGCCTGCACGGCGGCGGCCAGCAGCATCAACACGGCGCCGAACACGTAGCCACTCAGCACCGCGCTGCGCGAATGGGTGTCAATGAGCCAGCCGAACAGCACGGGGCCGGCCACGCCACCCAGGCCCGTGCCAACGGCATAGAACAGCGCGATGGCCAGCGCACGCACTTCCAGCGGAAACGTTTCGCTCACCGTCAAATACGCCGAACTGGCGGCGGCTGACGCAAAGAAGAACACCACCGTCCACGCAAGCGTCTGCGTGGCGCTGTCCAGCACGCCTGCCTTGAACAGCACGCCACTTGCCAGCAGCAACACACCGCTGATCGCATAGGTGGCGGCAATCATCGTGCGTCGGCCAACCACGTCAAACAAGCGCCCGAGCAGTAGCGGCCCCAGGAAGTTGCCCAACGCAAACGGCAGCAGATACGTGCCCACCTTCGTGGCTGGCACGTCATAGAAATCCGTCAGCACCAGCGCATAGGTAAAGAAGATCGCGTTGTAGAAGAACGCCTGCGCTGCCATTAGCGAGAGCCCCACCAACGCGCGCTGTCGGTGCTGCACGAAGACCACGCGCGCCACTTCACGCAGGCCCGGATGGTCGCGGCTGCGCAAGCGAAGCGCGGGCAGCGGTGCGGTGTCGAAGCAATGGCCACGCGCGGTGATATCGCGTTCGATGTCGCACACAATGGTTTGCGCTTCGTCATGCCGGCCGCGCGTGATGAGCCAGCGCGGGCTCTCCGGAATCCAGAACCGCATCACCAGAATGACGAGCCCCAGCACCGCGCCGATGAAGAAGCACAGCCGCCAGCCGGTATCCAAACTCATGTGCACTGGGTCCAGCAACCACAGTGATGCCCCCGCACCCAGCGCCGCACCCACCCAGAACGTGCCGTTGATGGCCAAGTCCGTCCACCCGCGCACGCGCGCCGGGGTCAGTTCCTGGATGGTCGAGTTGATCGCCGCGTATTCCCCGCCGATGCCCGCACCAGTAAGCATCCGAAAGACGACGAGGCTGGCAAAGTTCCATGAAAACGCCGTCGCCGCTGTCGCCGAGATGTACACGCCCAGCGTGATGAAGAACAGCTTGCGACGGCCCCATCGATCCGTCAGCCAGCCAAACAGCAGCGCCCCCAGCACCGCGCCCACCAGGTAAGCGCTACTGGCCACGCCCACTTGCGCGTTGCTGAGGTGGAGTGTGGGGCTTTGCTTGAGGGCGCCGGCCACTGCGCCGGCCAGCGTTACCTCCAGCCCGTCGAGCAGCCACGTGATGCCCAGCGCGATGACCACGCGCGTGTGGAAGCGGCTCCACGGCAGTCGGTCAAGCCGGCTGGGTAGGTCGGAGGATTGGGCAGGGGCAGAACCGGGCATCGCAGCGCACATAGGATGGCATGCGCGCCATGCAGCACGTTTTATTCCTGTGCGGCGTCGCGTGAGGCGGCGAGCGGCGCGCCAGCCAGCAGTGTGTCTTCAAAGAAGCGCCGACGCGCATCCTTGTCGGGCTTGCTGCCCTGGTTCCACAGCAGCGCTTCGGAGAGCTGGTAGGCGTACAGCATGAACGCGCGCGCTTTGGCATCCTTGCGCGCAAAGCCGATCGCCTGGAAGTGCTGGATGTAGTAGTCCGTGCGGTGTTCGTCCACTGCATCAACGGCTTCCTGTGCCATCGGGTCACGCCGTGCCCAGGCGCGGATGGCGAATTCGATCATCGCCGTACGTCGCGCGCTGCGACCGCGAAACGGCAGCGCGAGCAGGTCACGCACCAAGCCCTGCACGGATGCGTTCTGCCGCTCTAGCTTGGGGCCGATGCGTGTGCGTTCGCTCCAGTCTTGCAGCACCTGATGCAGCAGATCATCGCGGTTCTTGAAGTGCCAGTAGAAGCTGCCGCGCGTGACGTCCAACTGTTTGGCGAGCACATCCACGCGCACGGCATCGATGCTCTTGGTGACGAGCAGATCGGTGGCGGCGCGCACCCAGTCGTTGGGCGTGAGCTGCGCACGCGGTGCAGTGGCGGCGGAGGCATCGGCTTCAGCGGCATCGGCGTCAGCGGGTGCGTCGTGTTCGTCGATCAGCGGGGAGGGCTTGGGCATGAAGGCGGATTCTAGTCGCGCTAACACGGCTGTCCAGCGCTTAAAGCAGGCTGACGCCCCCAGGTTTGCGCGGGTTGACACGTCAACAAACGTCTTCCTACCATGCACATACGTTTGTGTATGGAAGGATCGAGCTGCCGTAAGCCTTGGTTTGCGGAGCGGTGTCAACAGACCCCGGCAAGAACCATGCTCGACAATGCCTTCAGCACGGCGTCCACCGATAAGAGATAAGACATCAGGAGACATTTGCATGAAGGCATTCCGACTCGCGCTGTGCGCTGCGGCCACCGTTGGCGCATTGGCTGGCACGGCGCACGCCGAGACCGTCAAGATCGCCTGGATCGATCCGCTGTCCGGGCTGATGGGCGCGCTGGGCCAAAACCAGTTGCGCAGCTGGCAATACGCGGCCGACCTCGCCAACCAGCAGAACTGGAGCGGCAACGGCACCAGGTTTGAAGTCGTCGGCTTTGACAACAAGGTTTCGCCGCAAGAGAGCCTGACGATCCTCAAGCAGATCACCGACCAGGGCATCCGCTACGTCGCGCAGGGCGATGGTTCCAGCGTAGGCATGGCGCTGCAGGACGCCATCGCCAAGTACAACGACCGCAACCCCGGCAAGGAGATCATCTATCTCAACTACGCCGCGGTCGATCCGGACATGACCAACAGCAAGTGCAACTACTGGCACTTCCGCCTGGATGCCAACTCCGACATGAAGATGGAAGCCCTGACCAGCTACCTGGCCAAGGATCAGGGCATCAAGAAGGTCTATCTGCTGAACCAGAACTATTCGTTCGGCCACCAGGTGGCGCGTGCCGCCAAGGAGTACTTGAAACGCAAGCGCCCGGACATCCAGATCGTGGGTGAGGACCTGCACCCGCTGGCGCAGGTGAAGGATTTCTCGCCGTACGTAGCGAAGATTCGCGCGTCGGGCGCCGACACCGTCATCACGGGCAATTGGGGGAGCGACCTGGCGCTGCTGATTCGTGCGTCGAAGGATGCCGGCCTGACCACCAACTTCTACACGTATTACGCCGGCACCACGGGCGTGCCGACGGCAATGGGCGCATCGGGTGCGGACCGTGTGAAGGTGATCAGCTACTTCGCGCCAAACGACGGCAACCCGAAGACGAGCGCCGTGCTCGACGGCTTCAAGAAGAAGTACAACGATGACTTCTTCAACGCCGATGTTTACACCGGTATTGCCTTCCTGGCGAAGGCCATCAAGACCAGCGGTTCCACCGAGCCGGCCAAGGTGGCGAAGGTCATGGAAGGCATGACGGTCGATGGCCTCAATGGCCCGATCGAGATGCGAAAGACGGATCACCAGGCCCAGCAGACGCTGTATGTGACCACCTGGGTCAAGGCCGACGGCAAGAAGATCAAGTACGACCAGGAAAACACCGGCTACGGCTGGCGCACCGACGTCACGCTGGAACCCCACCTGGGCGCCCAGCCGACGTCGTGCCAGATGAAGCGGCCGACGTCGTAACGCTGTGATGCAGGTGTCCCTGGCTTAGACCGGGGACACCACGCCTGTGCCCGCCAGGTGTCCGCGGGCGTTCTCCAGAAAACGATCCACCGTCGCCTGCACCGATTCCGGCGACCAGCCGGCAATGTGCGGGCTCAGCACGACCTGCTCTAGATCGAGCAACCCGGCCGGTGGCTTCGGCTCGCTCTCGTACACATCCAGCCCTGCGCCGCCCAGCTTGCCCGCGCGGATGGCCGCCTCCAGCGCCGCCGTATCTACCACGCTGCCGCGCGCGATGTTCACCACGTAACCGTTCGGCCCCAGCGCTTCCAGGATCGTCTGGTTGACGAGGTGCTTGGTCTGCGCGCCGCCCGGCGTGGCGACGATCAAAAAGTCGGCCCACTCGGCCATGTCCTTGAGCGCATCAAAGTAGCGGTACGACACCGCTTCGCGCGGCTTGCGGTTGTGATAGCCGATTTGCATGTCGAAGCCGGCCGCGCGGCGTGCGATCTGCATGCCGATGGTGCCCAGCCCGACGATGCCCAGGCGCTTGCCGCAGACGCCGGGTTGCAGCGGAATGTCGTCGCGCCAGACGCCGTTGCGCGTGGCGCGGTCCAGCTTGGGGATGCCCCGCACCGCAGCCAGCAGCAGCCCGAACGCGTGGTCGGCCACGCAGGCGTCGTTGGTGCCGGCGCCATTGGCCACCACCACGCCGCGGGCACGAGCGGCTTCCACGTCGATGTTCTCGTAACCGGCGCCCAGCGCGCAGGCCAGTTCCAGCTTGGGCATCGCTGCCATTTCCGCGCCGGTGAGCCCCGTCGAACCGTTGGTGAGCACGATGCGTACGTTTTGGCCATCGCGTGCGATGGCGGCATCGCGTTCGGCGCGAGTGGGGGCGTGGATCACGTGAAAGTGTTCGGCGATCTGCGCCACGTTGTCGGGCGTCATCGCAATGAGGATCAGGAGCGTCGGCATATTGTGAATGCGGGAAGGCAGAGTGGTTACCTCAAGTGTTCAAAACTACACTGCTTCGATCTTAACGTGGACGGGTGTCAGCCCGCGTGAGTCCATCTATAGATCGACCATTGCGTTGGTCTTGAATTGGTACAAGACAGAGTCCGACAGCAAAAGCGCTGCCCCATCCTCATTTCTCAACGGACATATTTGACTCGTTAGAGGCGTGGACTCGCTGACCGCTCGTGGCTTCGGGGCGGCGAAATATGTCCAATGGCCTCTCAGGTCCGGGAGGAAACCGGTGCGGGCGCTGAGCCCCATCGCGGAGCTGTTCGCGTTCAGGTACGTGCGTCGAAGCTGCCGGCGCCCCAGCGCGAATACCGATTTGACCCGGCGCGGCAGTGGCGCTTCGATTTCGCCTGGCCGGATCGCATGCTGGCCGTGAAGGTGGAGGGCGGCACGCACAGCGGTGGCAAGCATACGCGGGGCACGGGGTTCGCCGCCGACTGCGAGAAGTACAACGCGGCAGTGTTGGCCGGCTGGCGCCTGCTGCGGTTTCCGGGGGCGCAGGTGCGCAGTGGGGCGGCTATTGCGGCAGGGTCGCGGGCGCTTAATCCTCCAACTTGAACCTGACCGACTTGGTGATCCAACCAGTGGTTGGTTCTTCGGTTTGCTGATTTGGAGGGACGGTGCATTTGATCTTGCGGATGGCCTCAATTGCCGCGAAGTCCAGTCGAACGTGGCCGGAAGACTGGGTGATTTTCACCTCTTGCGCCGCCCCGTCCGGGCCTAGCTTGAATTTGGCTATGACCTTTCCTTCCTCTTTTAGCTGCTGAGAGAGCGCCGGATAGATCGGGGCTGGATCGGTGCAGACGGCGCTGCGACCGGTGTACGGCCGGGTGGCCAACTTAGCAGTTCCATCGTTCGTGACGCTGGGAGGGCCCGGAACGAAGTCGCTCACGCTGGTCTGTGGCTCTGCGGCGCACGCGGTGGTGGCAACGAAAAGTAGGGACGCTGCTAGGAGTGAGGCTGGATATGCGGTCATGGGGTGATGGTATCGGGGTGGTTGGCCGGCATGCTAACCCACCACGGAAATTGAAGTTTGGAAGCACGAGGGGTGAAGACATGGAACCGATTTTCGAGAGCACTGAGAACGCGCGGCGCTATGCGTTTTCGTTCAGCACGCAGCAATACGGCAAGTCGGCTATGGCCAGGCTGTATGCGCCGCCGGGATCTGGGCGCGGCCTCGGTGGGCTGGATGGCGCCGGCCAGGCGGGCATGATTCGCGCGTCGGTGGAGAAGCTGTCACCCGCCCAGCAGCGCGTGCTGGCGGTTCGCTTCGCGCCGGCGGAACTGTCGTTTGCATGTGGGCATGCCTGCTGCTCCGGTCATGCGCCGAATCGGGAATGGGCGGCAGCGCTGGAATGGCTGGCCGACCATACCGCGCTGCTGTTCTCAGGGTGCTTGAGCAACCGGCGCTTGGGCGTGTGCTGGTGCGCAATGCGCTGACCGGGGCGCCGTCCAATTACGTCGAGTTGGGGAAGACGTATGGGGTGGACCGCAACACGGTGGCGAAGCATGCCAATACGATTACGCGGGAGGTGGCGGGCGATCGGCAGCATGCGGGGGAACTGGATAGGGCAGTTGCGCGGATTGGTGAGCTGCTGCAGGAGGCGGGGGTTGTGCGGGAGGCGTGCGCGGCTTGAAGCTCAACATGATGTAACGGTGCGTCGATGTGTGCCGGATAGACTAAATCGCCCGTCACTTCACCATGGCGTCATATGAGCCTGTACACCAAAGCAGTAGCGGTAGTTGGAATTTCTGGGGCCTTATTTGTTTCAGTGAATCAACCCGCTATTGCGAAAGTCAACACCTATACGTGCCGATTCAACTACAACGTTTGCAAGCCGCAGGGTCGGTATGCTGAAACCACTGATTGCAAATATGCTGTTATGGGCCGCCAATGCCCTGTTCTATATGAGCACTACCTTATCTACAACGGCATGGAGCGCTTCCGCATCGTGAAGGTTGAGAAATTGGGGCCACGGGAGGAGCGCATAACATACCAGGTGAACGAATGATGTTCTGGGTTCATGGGTACTATCGCGCGGGGGGGGGCCTTTGTCTCGTGCTTGTTGCCAGTACGCTTTTGCTCACCGGATGTGCCGCGCCCAATAGGGGCGCGTTGGGCGAGTCTGGTGCATTGAGCAATACGACCGCTTCGCACGTTAGCTATGCAGAACGAATACGTCGCAAAGTGAAATTAAACCTTGCGTTCGACCCGGAGACCATCGACGGCAATCCGTTGGCCGTGGTCATGGTGACGATGGCACCCGACGGCTCGATCCTGTCCAGACGCCTGACGAAGTCCAGTGGCAACGGCGCCTATGACGAAGCCGTGCTGCGTGCCGTGGAGCGCTCCGACCCACTGCCGCGTGATGTCAATGGCAAGGCGCCAAGTGGGATCGTCCTGAACTTCCGGCCAAGGTGAGCAGCAATTTGTACCGCGCGTGTCATGTGAATGCTGCGCATTGCTGACTTGACCTTTCAGCATTCAGTGCCGAAAATAGAGGCTCTTGCACCGCCACAGGTGCGACCGAAACCCGCCTAGTGCGGGTTTTTTGTTTGCCACTACGTGGCGCTAGAGTCCCCGATGTTCTCTTGTATCGCGTCGACGGCGCGGTCGACTTCCTCACGTACCAGAGCGCCAGCGGTTGCAATTTCGATGTCTGCTGGAGCTTCGAACTCCGTTGCATTGTGGATGCACCCATTTAGGTACGCTGTGATGCCGACCGTTGAGGTCACAAATTTCTTCCGAGCAGGGTCGGTCTCCTCTCTGAAGTGAGCTTTAAGCCTGGCCGCAAGCTTCGCAATCTCTGGCGTATCGAAGGTAAGGTGGGCCGCGCTGTGCGCGAACACGTTTCGAATGTCGCGAATGACATGCAGTTCGGTGCGCAGATTCCCAGGGAGCAGCCCGATCGCGTATGCCATATTGATTCGTGCAGAGAAGCTGCCGAGTGGTCCGGAGTAGTCAAACATTCTGGCTTTTAGATCGCTATTCAGGCGCAGTCGCTTCTTGAGCAATTCTTCAAGTCGATTGTCAACATACGAGGCACCCATCAGTCCGCAGCCGCGATCAGACTCTGTTGCCATGAGCTCACGAAAATTCCAGAATTCAGCGAAGCTATCCTGCAAGCCGTCCGCGAACGTTCCCATCCGCTCGGCAATATGGTCATTGAGTGCCTTTCCGGTGGGCTCTGAGTCATCGTAGGGGCGATAGGCGCGGGATTCTTGGGTCATATAGTCAGCACTGTTCAATGGGAGCCCTTCGTGGAGGGCGGCTACTCACCGACGATTTTGCACTACCGGATCGTATCCGTAGGTGAGCAGGGGGCAAAGCCAAGCCCAACCAATGAGGTTTTCAGCAAGGCCCGCCACCGCGCGGGCCTTTTCTATTTCGCCGGCATAGCGCAACTGGTAGCGCGCCGGGTTCATACCACGGAGGTTTCAGGTTCGAGTCCTGATGCCGCAACCATTCTGAGGTGTTCCAGCATGCACAACATCGAATCGCCGCGCGTGGACGACGCCGGTATCGAAGCCGAGATCGTGGCCAAGGGCCTAACCGCGCCGCGTGTGACGCCGGCTGACATTGAGGCGAACATCATCGATGAGGTGTTCTTTACGGCAGAGCAGGGCTACCAGCGTGCAAACCTCGATGAGGGCGTGCCGGCCGGAAGCTACTCCACGCTGGGGCTGCTGACGTTTTGCGTGCTGGTGCTGCGCAACGGCTTCACCGTGACCGGCGAATCGGCTTGTGCCAGCCCGGCGAACTTCGATGCCGAGATTGGCCGCAAGATCGCGCGCCAGAACGCCGTGCAGAAAATCTGGCCCCTGATGGGCTATGCGCTGAAAGAGCGCCTGTCCGCCGAGGCCTGACCATGGGCTGCCCCTGCAAAAAGAAGCTCCCTCCCAAGCCACCCAAGCGATGAACGTGAACCCCTGCGAGCGCGACGACAGCCGCGTCGGGCGCGCTCGCGCTGCTGACCGAGGGCACGGACTGCCGTTGCTGCATTGGTGCGCGGATCGTGGCGGCGCTGGTGGTTGGCCTGGTCGTGGGCGTGGCCGCTGGCCGCCTGTTGTGATGGGCCATGCTGACCGCCAAGCAACGCCTGTTTGTCGATGAATACCTAGTCGACAGGAACGCCGCGGCCGCGTATCGGCGGGAAGGCTACAAGGCGACTGGCAATTCAGCCGAGACTGCGGCGTGCCGGCTGCTGCGCGATCCCCAGGTTCAGGAACTGATAGGCGAGCGGGAAGGCGCTTTGCGTGAGCGTCTGGAGATCAAGCAGGAAGACGTCGTCCGCCTGCTGTGGAGCATCGCCCAAGCGGACGCCAATGACGTTGTGCAGCATCGGCGCGTGTGCTGCACGCACTGCTACGGCAAGGGCTTCAAGTACCAGCGGACGGTGCGCGAGTACGAGCGCGACTATGCGCTGTTCATGGCCGAGCAATCCAACGCCGAGGAAGACGCGCCGGCCGCTGTCTTCGCCGAGCTAGGCGGTACCGGCTTCAATAAGACGCTGATGCCGCACCCGGATTGCCCGGAGTGCAACGGCGAAGGCGTGTCGGACGTGTACATCGCGGACACGCGCGAGCTGCCGCCAGCGGCCCGGGCGCTGTATGCGGGAACCAAGGTGACGCAGCACGGCATCGAAGTGAAGCTGCATTCCACGGTGGATGCGGCGATCAAGGTGGGTGAGCACCTGGGCATGTTCCGCAAGGTGCATGACGTGAACCACAAGGGCGCCGTGGGCGTGCTGGACGTGGAGAAGTCCGCACGCCCGATATGCGCGAGCGCGTGGCCAAGGAGATGCTGCGCGAAGTCGGGTATGAGTTCGACGGCGAGTGACAGCACGGCGGCCATGCTGACGGCCCGCGCCGGAAGCCCTGGCCCCGGTGCGGTTACACCGCGTTACCAATGAACGGGTTTGGTTTCACGGGCTATCGAGGCGGCGGCATAGACTTTGCGGCAAGAGGCGCATTGCCGCAGGCCGAGATCGACACCGGCCCGGACCAGACGCCTCGTCCACAAGACGGGATTCATCATGCAAGCAATGAACAAGGCAGCACGCGCAGGGCGGTGGGTAGCGGTGGCGACGTTGGCCGCCGCGGCAGCAGGGCTGACGGGCTGTGTGACCGCACCGTACCCCGGTTATGGCGCGGGCTACGGCGCAGGCTATGCCGCAGGCAGCAGTGCCTACAGCAACAGCTACGGCACCACCACCTACAGCAACGGCTATACCGGCGGGTACGACAACAGCAACACGTATAACAACGGCTATAACGGCTACGACCAGAACGCGCCGCAGCCTTATCCGCAGCAGCCGTACCCGCAGCAGCCGGCGCCGGCCTATTCGCAACCGAACTATTCGCCGTATCCCTCCGACAATGCGCCCGCCTACCAGGCCCCTGCGGACAACCGCTACGGCGTGGTCGAGCGCATCGACGCCGTGCCGGTGCGTGGCCAACCCTCGGGTGTGGGCGCGGTGCTAGGTGGCGTGGTGGGTGGTCTGCTGGGTCATCAGGTGGGCGGCGGACGCGGTAACACCGTGGCCACCATTGGCGGCGCGGTGGCAGGTGCGATGGCCGGCAACGCGGTGGAAGGCAACACCGTGGTCGGTCAGACCTATCAGGTGACGATGCGCCTGAACGACAACTCCCGCGTCACGCTCACGCAGAACAACCCGAACGGCTTGCGCCCGGGTGATCGCGCGCGCATCGAAAACAACATGGCGGTGCCGTACTGACCCCATCTAAGAAGGTCGACGCCCTGCTCAAGGACGCCGGCCACTCCGCGCAGGCAGTGACTGCCTGACGCCGGCTCAGGCATTGGCCGGAACGAAATCCGGCCCGCCCAGCTTGTCCCGCACCATCAGCGCCGAACGCATCAACGGCGTCCACATGCCGTCTAGGCTGTTCCAGGCCGCGCCCGCCCAGCGGGTGTCGGCCTGCAGGTCGGCCTTGCGGCTCTCCAACTGGCGCTTGAGCGCCAATGCCACGCCGCCCAGGTCGATATCGAACAGGTCGCCATAGGGGCCCTGCGGCTGCTTGCGCTGCCGGTCCTGGCAGAAGCGGTAGTACCAAACCCAGTCATGAGCGATGTAGATCGCCCGGTTGCGGTCCGGATCGGTCGCCAGGAGGGTCAGCAGGGCCGCGACAAAACGCGTCGGGAAGCTTGCATCATGGGTCTGGCGCCAGTACGGCAGGATCAACTGGTCGAAGGCCGCCACCACGTTCTGCGGCTCATCGTTGTCGACCTTGGCCTCGAGGACGTAGAACGGCTCGCCCACCAGGAATTTGTCCAGTTCGTCGTTGGCCAACGCCAGTTGCAGCACATTGTCGAGCGGGTTGTTCATTGGATTTTCACTACCTCGTAGGTCGACATCAGCACATTGGTCGGATTTTGTCATGACGGCCCTGTTGGCAGTGCGGTACTCACCACTTCTAAGCCGCACCTCAGCATGGGAGGCCTGTTCGCTTAAGAAATGCGGCCCGCCCGCCGATATACCGGAAGCGATAACCCGCTCCGACTCCCATGCTTAATCGACTCTCTATCCGCTTCCGACTCAATGCCGCGCTGGCGCTGCTTGCGGTGCTGCTGACTACCATCGGCACCATCGGCGTGGTCGGCATGCGCGCGTCCGACGCAAACATCAAAGACATTTACGGCAATCAGCTGGCCTCGACGTCGCTGGTCGGCAAGGCACAGTTGAATGCCGCGATCGTGCGTACCACGCTGGACCGCGCGGTGTTCCACCCCGACGCGGCCGACATTGCCGCCATCATCGACAAGGCCAACGGCTACCGCGCTAAGTCGGAAGACGCTTGGAAGCAATACAAGGCGCTGCCGATGAGTGCGGAAGAGTCCCGCCTGGCGACCGAAGTGGAGACCAAGCGCGCCGCGCTGTTCCGCGACGGCATCGAGCCCTTGATTGCCGCCCTGCGCGCCCATGACGTTGCCACGGTCGACAAGGTCGTGATGACGGTGATTCCGCCGCAGTTCGTGGCGCTGTCCGCCGCTGTGGAGGCGCTGGACCGCAACCAGGCCGAACAGGCCAAGGCCGCGTATGACGGCGCGGTGGCGCGCACGCAGGCGTTTCTGACGTTGTCCATCGGAGCCATCGTGGTTGGTATTGCGGCGGCACTCGGCTGTGCGTTCGGGCTGCATCGCGCGATCTCCGTGCCGCTGTCACGCATGCTGGGCCACTTTGGCGAGATCTCGCGCGGCAACCTGACTGAGCACATCACGGTGACCAGCCAGGACGAGATGGGCGCGCTCACGCGTGGCCTCATCGACATGCAGGGCGGTCTGATCCGCACCATCCAAACGATGCGCGGGGGTAGCGAATCCATCGCCACCGCCACCAAGCAGATTGCGGCCGGCAACATGGACCTGTCGCAGCGCACGGAAGAGCAAGCCAGCTCGCTGGAGGAAACTGCCTCGAGCATGGAAGAGCTGACCAGCATCGTGAAGCAGAACGCGGACAACGCACGCCAGGCGAGCCAGCTCGCGGGCAGCGCGTCGGACGTCGCCGTCAAGGGTGGCGAAGTGGTGGGCCGCGTCATCGAAACGATGTCGGGCATCAACGACAGCAGCAAGAAGATTGCCGACATCATCGGCGTGATTGAAGGCATCGCGTTCCAGACCAACATCCTTGCTTTGAATGCCGCGGTGGAAGCCGCACGGGCAGGCGAGCAAGGTCGTGGCTTCGCGGTGGTGGCTGGTGAGGTGCGCAGCCTGGCGCAGCGCTCGGCGACGGCGGCCAAGGAGATCAAGGAACTCATCAGCGATTCCGTGGGCCGTGTGGAAAACGGGTCGGCGTTGGTGACGGAGGCTGGCGCGGTGATCGACGAAGTGGTGGTGGCCGTCAAGCGCGTGACCGACATCATGGGCGAGATCTCAGCTGCGTCGGACGAGCAAAGCTCCGGCATCGAACAGGTCAACCAGGCTGTGAACCAGATGGACCAGGTCACACAGCAGAACGCCGCGCTGGTGGAGGAAGCGGCTGCCGCTGCGCAGTCGCTGGAAGAACAGGCCGGCGTGTTGCGCGCGGCTGTGGCGTCGTTCCGCTTGCCGGATGGGAGCAGCCCGACTGCGTTGGCTGCAGCGCCGAAGGCATCTTCCGTTCCGGCTATCGCCAAGCTGGCGCCGCGCAAGCCCGTTGTGAAAACCACCTCAACGGCGCGTGCCGTGCGCAAGCCAACGGCAGCCCCAGCTTCGGCGCCCGCAGCGGCGGTCGTGTCAGCGCCGGCTCCGCTACCTGTTTCAGCGCCTGTTTCGACGACGGCTGCGCCCGTTGCATCGAAGCCGGGCAAGCTCGCCCTGGCAACCACCTCCGACGACGCGGACGACTGGGAACAGTTCTGACGCAGATTCAGACGTAACGCAGTTGGTAGCAACGCATGCAAGCCGCGCCTCGTGCGCGGCTTTGTGTTTCAGGGCTGCAACCAAATCATGCGGTGGGGTTGATCAACATTGCCGCTGCAGTGGATTGGCCCGGTGAGGGCAGTGCGCGATCGGCCTATTTCCCTCACGGCGTTCGCCGCGTTTCTACGCGTCTCTTGAATCGGAGATGGGCTGCGGTCCGCGCGGCCTTGCGCGACAAGGGTTTGTGGTTGTAGCGGCTGGAACTGCGCCATCTGCGGGGCAAACCGCCCGCAATGTGCCGTGCAACGGCCCACGGCACGCTTAACCCGAACACCCTGTGCCCGAGGGCACCACGCATCCGTCGTTTGTACGGCGACCCTATCGGCTGCGTGGATGAGTGCCGCGTGCCGACAGCGCGCCTTGTATGCCATGGCGGCAATCACCTTGCCGCTGCGCACCTTGTCTTGCGTTCACCCATGCAACAAAGCCACGCGTGGGGCGCATGCCAACGTGCGTGCGCACAGTGCCGTGCCGCACAACGGCGCGCCGCGCGGGCGTTGGTATGGTCCTCGCGTTCCCTCCTCCCGAAGCGGGCAACAGAACGTTGCTCTGGCGACCATCGTTTGCACACGAGGCGCAGGGCATGGATAAAGACCTGGGGGAAGCGATGGGCGCCACAGCGCGGAACGAGAGGCATCAGGACGGGCGTACCTGCCGAGGGCAGCTTGTCAGCACCGGAGAGGGACCATGAGCGACGTGCCATGGGACTTCTATGTGGCGCTGCTCAATACGCTGACGGTGGCGACCACGCTCGTCATCCTCATCAGCACCGCCGACGATTTTTTCCTCGACGCCTTCTACTGGGTGCGCGAGCTGTGGCTCTGGCCGCAGCGTGGCCGCACGCCCGTGACGATTTCCGCGCAGTCCTTGCGCGAGCGCGAAGAGCAGTGGCTCGCCATCATGGTGCCGGCCTGGAAGGAGTACGACGTCATCGCCAAGATGGTGGAGAACACCTTGGCGACGATGGAGTACACGCACTTCATCATCTTTGCCGGTGCCTACCGCAACGATGCCGAGACCACCACCGAGGTGGAGCGCATGGTGCGCCGCTATCCCGGCCGAGTGGTGCGCGCCGCCGTCACGCATGACGGCCCCACCTGCAAGGCCGACTGCCTGAACACCATCATCCAGACCATCGTGCGCTACGAGGCCGGCCACGGTATCCGCTTTGCCGGCGTGATCATGCACGACTGCGAAGACGTGATCCACCCGCTGGAGCTGAAGTACTTCAACTACTTCATCAGCGACCAGGATCTCGTGCAGCTGCCGGTGCTTTCGCTTGAGCGCAAGTGGTACGAGTGGGTGGCCGGCACCTACATGGACGACTTTTCCGAGACGCACCAGAAGGACCTCGTGGCCCGTCAGGCGCTGACCGGCACGGTGCCCGGGGCCGGCGTGGCGCTGTGCTACAGCCGCCGTGCCATCGAGGCGGTGATGAAGGTGCGCGGCGATTCCCCCTTCAACACCAGCACGCTCACTGAAGACTACGACTTCAGCTTCCGCCTGCGCGAACTGGGCATGCGCGAGGCCTTCGTGCACTTCCCGATCTGCGAGGACGTCGCACCGACATCCGATGCCGACGACGTGATGCGCACTCATTCGCTGCACCATCGGCGGCCAGGGGCGCGGCCGCAACTGTTGGCCACGCGCGAGTACTTTCCAAGCACGTTCCGCACCGCGTATCGGCAGCGCGCGCGCTGGGTGTTGGGCATTGCATTTCAGGGCTGGCTGCAGATGGGGTGGAAGGGCAACCTCATCACCAAGTACATGTTCTTCCGCGACCGCAAGGGCGTGCTGACGGCACTGTTCTCCATCCTGGCGTATGTGCTGTCGCTCAACTACCTGCTGGTTGGGGCGCTGCAGCTCAAGGGTTGGATTGCGGTGCCCGATGGCTCGTTTGTGGTGGGGACGTGGTGGATGCAGGATCTGCTGGCCATCAATGCCACGCTGCTCATCAACCGGCTGGCGCAGCGTGTGTACTTTGTCGGCCGGCTCAATGGCCCGCTGCAGGGTGTGCTGTGCCTGCCCAGGCTGGTGGTGAACAACTTCATCAACTTCTTCTCGGTATGCCGGGCGTGGAAGATTTTCCTTATCTACTGCCTGACCGGCAAACCGATTGCGTGGGACAAGACGCAGCACACCTATCTGTCGAACGACGCGCTGGGCCGTACGCGGTGCAAGCTGGGGGAAACGCTGCTCAAGTGGGAAGTGCTTACGCCAGAGCAACTGGATGCCGCGCTGGCCATTCAGCAGAAAACCGGGCGCCGCCTGGGGCAGGTGCTGGTGCAGCAGGGTTTGGTCACGCCCGATACCCTGGCCGATGCGTTGGCCGAACAGGCCGACCTGCCACGCGTGAGCTTGACCAACGTGGTGCTGGGCGCGCTGGCGGACTGCCTGCCGCGTGACCTGGCCGTGCGGCATCACGTGGTGCCGTTTTCCATTGGCGAGGATGGCTCCCTCAACATTGCGGTGTCGGAGTTGCCCGATGGCGCGGCGCTGGAAGAGCTGGCACATGCGGCGGGCCGCAAGGTGGCGTGCTTCATGGCTTGCGACCATGAGATGTTGGCCGAACTGGCCCACATGGCGGCACCCCCGCACCGCCGTCCCACGGTGGTCTTTGGCCCGGCGGCGCAACCCGCCGTGCTGGCGGCCACGTTGTCTACAGAATCCATGACGGGCGCCGGCCCAGATACGTTCTCAGCGCTCCCAAGCACGGCACCCGCACCCGAGGTTTCCACCATCCCCCCGATGTCCGTGCCGCCTGACCCGAAGCCTGGGCCCGGGGCACACCCCAATCCATCTGTTGCGGGAGGTGTGGCATGAACCCCAAACGAGATCACCGTTCTCCTGTGCGCCGTCTGCATGCGCTGCGCTGGCCGATTGCCGTGGCGGTGTGGACGCTATGTCATGGCGTGTCGCTGGCCGACCAGGCTGTGCAACCGTTGCAGCCCGATGCGTATTTCCGCGCCGACCGCGCGTATCGCGCCATTGAGGCCAACAAGCTCGACGATGCCGAGGCTGCCACGCGTGCAGCGCTGGCTGTTCAGCCCGATAGCCTGCAACTGAATCTGCTGCTGCTCGACGTGCTCACCCGCAAGGGCCGACTGGATGCCGCGCGCGCACAAGCCGATGCGTTGTTGCGCAAGTACCCGGATGAGCCGCGCGTGTATGCGCAGCATGGCTTCCTTGCACAGAAGACAGGCGACGCCGCTGCGGCCGAACAAGATTTCGCGCAGGCGCTCAAGGGCACTGACTGGACGCCCCAGGAGCGGCGCAATCTCGATCTGGCGTGGTCTGACAGCGCGTATTCCGCCAAGCACCCGCAGGCGGCACTGGATGCGCTCGCGCCCCTGCAAGACCAGCCCGATGCGGATGTGCAATTGCGGTTGGCGCAATCCCGCCTGCAGTTGGGGGACCGCGCCGGGGCCGCGCAGGCAGCCAAACTTGCCGCCGAGCACACCACCGACCCCGACCGCCAACGCTACGCGCAAGCGCTGCTTGCCCAGGCCACGGCGCCTCAGGCCGATGCAGCTGCGCCCGATACGCCGAGCGCGGCAGGCCAGCGTGCCTTGAACGACGCCTACGCCCATCTGCGTGCGCGAGATGACCGCGCCGCGTTGGCGGCGTTCCAGCGCGGTTTCGCCACCGGCCAGGGCAACTGGAGCCACTACGCCGATGCCGCGTATGCTGCCAAGCGCCTGGGCGACAACCCAACCGCCATCAAACTGTTCCACGACAGCCTGGACCACGCCGATGCCGATGCCAAAGGCAGCAACGGTGATAGCGGAGGCAACGGTGATGACCGCCTCCCCGCCGACCGCCGCTTTGGCTACCGCCGCGAGATCGAACAGATGCAGCGCACGTGGGGCATGGTGCTTTCGGGCGCCTATCAGACCTCGGCCTTCGGGTTGCCCAACACCGTCAGCGTGGCGCAGGCTGGTGCGGAGGTGTACTGGCAGCCGCCCGGCATTGGCTACCGCGACGGCAGCGTCTTCCAGGTGTTCGCGCGCGGTTATGACAGCGTGTACGACCGCAGCGGCACCACGGGCTTGCCCACGGCCCAGGGCTCGGTCGGTGCGCGCTACAAGCCGATCAAGGACCTCAATCTCGTTTTTACCGCCGAGCGCCTGTTCCGCATCGGCCACCTGACCACCAACGACACGCTGCTGCGTATCGGTTTCTCCACCGACCAGGGGATCGACCTGCAGGTGACCAAGCCGCGCTGGCAGACCTGGCAGGTGTATGGGGAGGCCGCGTATTTCGTCAACCAGGGCCGCTTGATCATCAGCTCCGAGGCGCGCTATGGGCGCACGTGGCGGGTGGAATCCATCAGCGACCACCTGACGATGTATCCGCACATCGTGCTGGCCGGCGACCACGACAACAAGGCTGACCACCAGCTCGCGCTGGGTGTTGGCCCCGGCATCAACTTCCGCTACTGGTTTCGCGAATCGCAATACGCAGCACCGGCCAGTTGGCTGGATCTGACCGTGCAATACCGCCTGCCGCTGACCCACGCGGACCGGGCGAAGGGGGTGGTGGCACGCGCCATCCTGTGGTTCTGAGGAGCCACGCATCCACGCTGACCCCGTCAGAGGTGTCACGAATGAAACGTTTCTGAGCACCGAGGCAAGCGGGTCAAGAACACAGGCGACAGCGACGCACGGCAGGACGGCGTCGCATCGCCAAGACTGGACAAAGTAGTACGCATGGCACGGCCTTCGCTCTGGGGTGAAGGCTGCACCGGCGTGGGAAGCGGCGCGCTCGTCGCCGCGCTTTGTTTTACGTTGAGGCAGATGAACGGGGGGGAAACCATGACAGGAAAAATTTTGACCGTGTTCGGCACGCGCCCGGAGGCCATCAAGATGGCGCCGCTGGTGAAGGCATTGCAAGCCGAGGCAGGCTTTGCCTCGGCCGTGTGCGTGAGCGCGCAGCACAGGCAGATGCTCGACCAGGTGCTGGAGCTGTTCGGCATCGTGCCGGACTTTGATCTGAACCTGATGCGGCCTGGGCAGACGCTGTCGGACATCACGTCAAACGTGCTCGGCGGCATCGACGGCGTGCTGGACGCCTATCAGCCCGATGCGGTGCTCGTGCACGGCGATACGACGACCACGTTGGCGGCAAGCCTGGCGGCGTTCTATCGGCGCATTCCGGTCGGGCATGTCGAGGCGGGGTTGCGCACAGGAAACATCTGGTCGCCATGGCCGGAAGAGCTCAACCGCCGTGTAACGGATGCGGTCACCACCTGGCACTTCGCGCCCACGGCGGAATCGCGCCAGAACCTGCTGGACGAGGGCATCGACCCAGGGCAGGTCACGCTCACCGGCAACACCGTCATCGATGCGCTGCTGGCCGTCAAGCAACGGCTGGATGAGGATGCTGCGCTGTCGGCGGAGATTGCGGCGCGTTATCCGTTTCTCGATACGCGCCGGCGGATGATTCTTGTCACCGGGCATCGCCGCGAGAACTTTGGCGAGCCGTTCGAGCGTTTCTGCGTGGCGCTGCGCGTGCTGGCGGCGCGGCACCCGGATGTGCAGATCGTGTATCCGGTGCACCTGAATCCGAACGTGCAGCAGCCGGTCAACGCCATTCTTTCCGGCCATGAAAACGTGCATCTGATCGCGCCGCAGGACTATCTGCCGTTCGTGTACCTGATGGACCGTGCCTACCTGATCGTCACTGATTCGGGAGGCATTCAGGAAGAGGCACCCGCGCTGGGCAAGCCCGTACTCGTCACGCGTGACACCACCGAACGGCCAGAGGCGGTGGCTTCTGGCACCGCGCGCTTGGTGGGCACGGATACGCAACGCATCGTCGATGAGGCTGAAACGCTGCTGGGCAACGCCGCGGAATACGCGCGCATGGCGCAGGCCCACAACCCCTATGGCGATGGGCAGGCTTGCCGGCGCATTGTCAACGCGCTGAAGGCGGCGTTCACCACGCAGCCGCAGGCGGCACGCGGCCCGCAACTCATTCGCAAGACGGCCTTGGAGGCCGAGATCATCCATCTGGAAGCGGCTCGTGCCATTGCGCAAGGGCCATCGGCACATCACCGCTCGAGTGGCTAGGAGGTCTTGATGAAAGCGAAACACATCGGGGGCGGCGCGTTGCTCGCCTCCGCACTGGTTGCCGGCTGGCTGATGATGGCCCCCCCCTGGGCCGGCAATACGGAGGCGCCGGCCCGGCTTGGCGGCGCCTCCAACCCGGCGGTATCTCCGGGCAGTGATGCAGCAGGCAAGCAAAAAGCCGCGCCCACCGCTTCACCGGGCACGGTCATGGTTGCGCAACCCGTACAGCCGACCATGGTGGCAGCCGCCACGCCCAAACCCGTGACTGGTGGCCCGCGTGCCTACGGCTACGGCGTCATGGATGAAAACGGACAAGTGGTCCCCCCGCCACGGCCAGCCGTTATGACAGAAATCCGACCTGGCATGCCGGAGACGGAAGTCTCTGGTACGGAACGCGGCCACGATCGTGGCCCCACTTTCAACCTCGGGCTCTACCGTCAAGCGGATGGCTCGGTGTATCGCCCATGAGTCGGAGCACCATCATGAAGACCCTCTTTCGGAAGTTTTTGTGCGCGCTGGTATTGGTTGGCGGGATGCTCGGCGTCTCGGTGGGCGGACCTGCGCAAGCGGCCACCTGCACCATCGGGCTTGGCCCCATCTGCGTGACGGTGGGCGGCACGGCATCGGCCCAAACCACGCCGGCGCCCATCCTCGTGCTGTACGACGCGCCCGCGAACGATCAGTACACCAACCTCGGCAAGGCGTACGCGATCATGCTGTACAACCTGCTCGCGCACTTCAACACGACGATCACGATGCTGCCCGTGCAGAGCTACACGGCGGGCATGACGGAGCAGTACGTCGCCACGTTCTACATGGGCAGCTACTACGCCAACCCCATTCCAGCGGCGTTCATGTCAGACGTGAGCACCACGCAGAAGACGGTGGTCTGGTTCAAGTACAACCTGTGGGAGCTGGCCTGGAACACGGCGTATCCGTTCACCTCGCGCTACGGCATCAACTTTGTCGGCCTGCGCGGCATGAATGCGGCGCCATCTGCCAGCGCGCCCAACCCCGGGTTCTTCGATACGGTGACGTACAAGAACCAGACCATGACGAAGTACTACGCCTTCAATGCCTCCACCGGTGCCATCAGCGCCGATCCGGACATTGGCGTGACGTCCGTGGCCGATGCCACCAAGGCCACCAGCCTGGTGACCATCACCAACTCCGTCACCAAGGAGACCGCGCCGTACGTCATCCGCTCCGGCAATTTCTGGTACTTCGCCGACATGCCGTTCTCGTACATCGGACCGCGCGATCGTTACCTCGCAATGTGTGATCTGCTGCACGACATCCTGGGCACCAATGCGGCAACGCTGCATCGTGCACTGGTGCGTCTGGAAGACATCAACGCCACCAACACCGTTACGTCCATCAACACGCTGACGGACTACCTGTACAGCAAGAAGATTCCGTTCTCGCTCGCCACGATCCCGCTGTACAAGGATCCGAACGGGGTCTACAACGGCGGTGTGTCGCAGACCATCCATCTGGTCAACGCAACGGGGCTGAAGTCGGCGCTGAACCATGCGCTGGCGCGCGGCGGCAAGATCCTGATGCACGGCTATACCCACCAGTACAGCAACATCCCGAACCTGATCAATGCAGTCAGCGCGAACGACTTCGAGTTCTGGCTGGCCACGCAGAACCGGCCGGTGAACGAAGACTCGACCCAATGGGCGGCCGGGCGATTGTCTTCGGGGTTGCTGGAGCTTCAGCTCAACGGCTACTTCCCGTTTGCGTGGGAAGCGCCGCACTACCAGTCTTCGCCGCTGGCTATGAAGGCGGTGCCGCAGTACTTCAAGAACACGTATCAGCGCGTGGTGTATTACACGTCCGACAACCCGCAAACGCTGAATGCCGCCACTGCGGGGCATGACTTCTCGGTGGGTCAGTTCTTCCCCTACATCATTCAGAAGGACTACTACAACCAGCGCATCATTCCGGAAAACCTCGGTAACGTGGAATACAACATCTGCAATATCGATCCGTCGTCGTGCCTGACGTACACCGCGCAGGACATCCTGACCAACGCGAACTATGCGCTGGTCGTGCGCGATGGCTTTGCCTCGTTCTTCTTCCACCCGTTCTGGCTGGAGCCGGAAATCGGTACGCCAGGGTATGCGGATTTCCAAACCATCATCACCGGCATCACGTCCCTGGGCTATACCTGGGCGGACGCCAGTACGGCGCAGTAGTCATGCGCGGGATGCGCTCGTTGCTGGCAGCGGCCATGCTGGCATTGAGTGCATCCACCCAGGCCGCAGGGCCGGTAGGTGCCATGCCTGCCGGCCCTGTGCCGTTGTATGGGGTGACGATCGACGCGGTGGACAACGTGCCTGCCGTGGTCGATGCCTTGGCGCATCTGTCGCGCACGCCTACCGTACGCATCGTGTTTGATGAAGGCATGAGCGCGGCGCACTATGCCGCGCCGGTCGCGGCCATCCGCCACGTCGCTTACGTGATGGGCGAACTGGCTGATTCCTCCACGCTCAAGCAAACCACCGCAACGCAACTGCGCGAGCGCGCTATCGCCTATATCGACACGCTCGGCAGCAACGTCAACGTGTGGGAGATCGGCAACGAGATCAACGGCGAATGGACCGGCCCCACACGCGACGTGGTCGACAAGACCCTGGCCGCCTACGATGCCGCCCGCCAGCGCGGCGGCCGCACCGCACTCACGCTCTACTACAACGAGGGCTGTGCCGAGCAACCCGCACGCGCGATGTTCGACTGGACCGAACGCAAACTGCCGCAGCGCCTACGCGATGGGCTCGACTACGTGTTCATCAGCTTCTATGAAGACGACTGCAAGATTGCACCGCCGGACTGGAACGCCGTATTCAACCGCTTGGGTGGTCTGTTCCCGCACGCCATGCTCGGCTTCGGAGAAGTCGGCACACGCCAAGCGCCGCGCAAGGCGGCACTGCTCACGCGCTACTACGGCTTGGCGGTTGCGCATCCGCGCTTTGTGGGCGGCTACTTCTGGTGGTACTTCCGGCAGGACATGGTGCCGCGTTCCAGGCCGCTGTGGCGCACCCTCGATGCGGCATTCCTTGCCATGCCTGCAGCGCCTAGCCGCTAGCCCGGGCGCTGACGCGTTGTGTGCTAGCCGATGGCGTTTTTCCGGCCACGTCGTCGGGTTCAACGGGTTCACCATCGCGACGCACGAGCTGGATGGTGCGAGTAGGCAGCGCGAACGAGGTGCCCAGGTTTTCCAGCCCCTCCAGGATCGTCAGATTGATCTGCTGCTGGATGTCCATGTACAGGTTGAAGTCGGGGTCGGTCACGAAGTACACCACCTCGAAGTTCAGCGCATTCTCGCCAAACTCCTTGAAGTGCGCACGATCGAAGCGCGTGTTGCCGGCCGCCTCCACCGCCTTGCGCACGATGTCGGGAATCTTCTGCAATTGCGCCGCGCGCGCATCGTAGGTCACTCCGAAGGTAAAGACGATGCGTCGTTCTGACATCCGTTTGTAATTGTGAATCGTGCTCTTGAGCAGCGCCGTATTGGAGGCGACGATCTCTTCGCCTGACAGGCTGCGGATGCGTGTGGTCTTCAGGCCCACGTGCTGCACCGTGCCGGCAATGGATTCAAAGACGATGAAGTCCCCAATCTCGAATGGCTTGTCCAGCCCGATCGCCAGCGAGGCAAACAGGTCGCTCAAGATGCTCTGCACCGCCAGTGCCACCGCCACACCGCCCACACCCAGGCTGGCGACAAAGGCTGTGATGTTGACGCCCACATTGGCCAGGATGGCCAGCAGCAGCATCGACCACAACGCGAAGCGCAGCACCCACGCGGTCATCGATGTGATGACGGGGTTGCGCGTGGCATGGGTTTGTGTGGAAAGCCGATCGCGCGCCCATAGCTTCACGCCGCGGTTGAGCCACAGCGCAATCTGGAAACCGATGATGACGAACCAGATGTGGTCGAGCTTGTTGGCAATACGCGTGGGTAGGTCGATGAAATACGAACCCGCAAGCAACGCAGCCAGCGCGATGAACAGTGGATGCGTATCGCGCAGGACGGCGGTGACAAGAATGTCGAAGCGATAGCCGGTGCGCTGGGCGCGGGCATCAAACCGATTGCAGATCAAATGCAGCACGCTCGACAACGCCACATACGCGACGATGACAGTCAATGTGGCGGCGGCCCAGTCGCGGGCTGGCACGCGCAGAAAGGTGTGGGCGTTGAGCCACTCCATCAGCATCTCCGTGATTGGTCACGGGATGTGGCGCCGCACAAAATGTGCCTGCCTAAATGTGCCCGCGTTACGTCGTGGCGGTGGCAAGCCCTTGCAGATCAGGCGGCACGCACACGCGGTTGCGCCCTTGCCGTTTGGCTTCGATCAGGCCAACGTCGGCATCAGCCAGCACATGAGCCAGGTCTTGCCCCGGCCGCAGCGGCGCAGCGCCTACGCTGATCGTCAGCGGGCCCACAGGGGTTTGTGTGGCGGCCACCGCCGCCTTGAGCCGCTCGACCACGGCCAGCGCATCGGTCAACCCGCAGTTGGGCAGCAGCACGGCAAACTCGTCACCGCCCAGGCGGCCGAACAGGTCATGCGGGCGCAACACCTGCGCCAGCGCGTCGGACAGCGCAATCAGCGCCTCGTCACCGGCGGCATGTCCCCAGGCATCGTTGATGGATTTGAAGTGATCGACATCCAGATACAGTGCGCATAGCGGCTCGGCATGGTGCTGGGCGCGTTCTACCGCAAAGCTCCCCAGCTCGAAAAAACGCTGGCGCGCCAGCATGCCGGTCAGGTGGTCGGTGTTGGCGCGGTCGGCCAGCGTGCGTTCGGCCGCAAAGTGGCGAGCCATCGCGCGCAGCAGGTAGGTGTGAATCACGGCTGCTGCGCCGATGCAGATCGGCAGATACAGCACCAGGCCGAGCCATGCCTTATGCAGCTCGGCTGGCGATGTGCTCGTCGTGAACATCGCTACCAGCGGCCCGGCGGCACACAGCACCATAGCGATCACGAAATCGCGCCGCGTCAGCCATGCGGGGCTGGTGGCCAGCGGCATCAGATAGAAGGCCGGCAGCACCCATTCAAGCCCCGCCTGATGCCCGAAGAGCACGATGGCGATTTCTTCCGTCAGCAGATGCGCGAGCGCCAGCGGCGGCCACAGCCCCGTGTGCTGGTGCCGCTCTGCCGTCAGCACGATGGCCATCAGCACGCCGAGCGTCACCATCAGCGGGGCGAGCGTTTGCAGCATGCCCGTCGACCAGCCAAGCAACACCGCGAAGGCATACGCCAGCACGCCGCACTTGGCGAGCGCCAGGATCATCGGGACGAAATGGCGTGCCTGATAGTCGCGCGATGGCGTGCGCGCGTCGGGCAGGGCGGATGCGTCGAGAAGGGGTGGCGGGTTCGCGCTCAAGGCAGAATGAGCCGGCCTCGGGCGCGGTGGATGGTGCGGGCGCGGTGGGGCCGGATTGCGCAGCAAAGCGCGCATTCTAATGGGGCCGTGCCGGTTGTGTGCGCGTTCCGTGTGAATTCGCACACGGATTTTCCGACGCCGCACAAGCACTCAGCCGGCCAGCACCTGCCACATCAGCCACACGTTGGCCGCGCTGATGATGACGAACAGCGCCCACGCCAGTGTTGACGTTAATCGACCGTTAACAAACGCGCCCATCAGCGTGCGGTCGCCGGTCATGCGGATCAGCGGAAACATCGCAAACGGCAGTTGCAGGCCCAGCACCACCTGGCTGATGACGAGGAGCTTGCCGATGGCATGGTCCCCCAGCATCGCCACGCCGATGAACGCCGGAATCAACGCCAGCGCCCGCGTGATCAGCCGTCGCTGCCAGCAGGGGATGCGCAAGTCCAGAAACCCTTCCATGAGGATCTGCCCGGCGATGGTGCCGGTAAAGGTGGAGCTTTGCCCCGCCGCCAGCAGGGCGATGCCGAACAGCAACCCGGCCAGCGCCGTACCGACAATCGGCTCCAGCAGATGGTAGGCGTCTTGAATGTCGGCCACGTTTTGATGGCCGTGGGCATGGAACGCAGCGGCGGCCAGAATCAGGATGGCGCCGTTCACCAATAGCGCCAGGCCGAGCGACACGATGGTGTCGAGCCGCGATAAGCCGATGGCCTCGCCTTTGGCGGCTTCGGTGTTGGCCGTCATGCGCGTCTGCACGATCGATGAATGCAGATACAGGTTATGCGGCATCACCGTGGCGCCGAGGATGCCGATGGCAAGGTACAGCGGCTCGCGCTCGCTCAGGGCTTGCCACGACGGCATCAGGCCGGCTGCTACCGACGGCCAGTGGGGTTTGATGAGCACCAGCTCAACGAAGTAGCACAGCCCGATGGTCAGGATGAGGCCCAGGACGATGGCCTCCAGTTGCCGGAAATTCTTGCCCTTCAGGCCCAGCACGATCAGCGTGTCCAGCGCCGTCAGTGCCACGCCCGCCAGAATCGGCACGCCCAGCAGCAGATGGAAGGCCAGCGCGCAGCCCAGCACCTCGGCCAGGTCGCACGCGATGATCGACAGCTCCGCCAGCAGCCATTGCACGCGCAACGTACCGGGGTGGCGTTGATATCGTTCGCGCGAGGCACGCGCCAGATCCATGCCGGTGACAATGCCCAGCCGCGCCGACAGACACTGCAGCACGATGGCCGCCAGGCTGGACAGCAGCACCACGAACAGCAGCCCGTACCCATAGCGCGAGCCGGCCTCGATATCGGTCGCCCAATTGCCTGGGTCCATATAACCGACGGACACCAGCAACCCTGGCCCCGCAAAGCGCAGCAGCTTCTTCCACAGCGGCAGGCCAGGCGGTACGGCCACGGTGCCGCGCACCTCGGATGGGCAGAATGGCGCGGTGGCGGTGGTGGGTAGGCGGAACATGGGGCGGCGGCCGTTTGAGGAAAAATCAATTAAAACGACATCATGATAGCTAAAGCTTGATTTGAGCGCCGCCGCCGCGGTGCCAAGCCGGTTTGCGGGCACATCGGCCGTCACATGACGCCACACATTTAAGGCAAAGCTCAGTCCGTTGCGGTAGATTTCGACCTTTGCCGGCACCGGTTTCCCAGGTGCCGGCTCTCCGTTTACCGTTGTGACGGCCGTCTTCGAGCCGCTAACAAAACCGCCCGGGCGTCGTTGTGCCTCCCGCAGTGACGAACATTCGGTACGCCAGTACTGTCTGCGTCGGCACGCCTAGCCAGGACAGTTTTGTTAGCGGCTCTTACCGTCACCACTCTCCGCCGAGATTTCCGCGCATGAACGCCATCCTCCTCATCGAAGACGACTTGCCGTTGGGCACCGCACTGGCCCGCGCGCTGCGTCAGGCCGGCTACAACGCGACCTGGGTGCGCCGCCTGGTCGACGCGCAGAAATGGATGACCACCAACACCTTCGAGGCCATCGTGCTGGACCTCGGCCTGCCCGATGGCGAGGGCCATGTCTTTCTGGAAGAGCTGCGCGCCGCGCACCGCGATGTGCCCGTCATCATTGCCAGCGCGCGCGATGCCTTGTCCGAACGGTTGAAGGGCCTGGATGCCGGCGCGGACGACTTCCTCGTCAAGCCGTTCCCCGTGGATGAATTGATCGCCCGCTTGCGTGCCGTACTGCGTCGCCACGCGGGACAGAGCACCAACCAGTGGAACGTCGGCAACTTGGTGGTGGAGCCTTCGCAGAAGCGCGTGACGCAAGAGGGCCAAGTCATCGAACTCACCCCGCGCGAATACCAACTGCTGCTCGAACTCGTGCGTCGCGCGCACCGCTGGGTGCCGCGTGAAACGCTCATGGACGCGCTCTACCGTGAAGGCGACAGCGTGAGCGCCAATGCGCTGGAGGTCGTCATTCACCACCTGCGCCGCAAGCTCGGCAACGAAACCATCCAGACCATCCGTGGTGTCGGCTACATGATCGGCGGCAACCGCGGGGCTGCCCAATGAAGCTGGCGGTTCCGGCCATCCTGCGGGTTCGCTCGCTGTCATTCCGGCTGTATGTGCTGATCCTGCTGGCGCTGGTGTTGATGCTGCTGGTGCAGCTCGTCATCGCGCACCTGGAAATCTCGCGCACCAACAGCCGCCAGGTGGTGAGCGATCTGCGCATGTCCGCACAGGCCTATGCGGACCTCACCACGCTCAACATGGACGACGTGCCGCGCCGCGAAGAATTCCTGCGCCGCCTCACCGACATCAAGCTGGGCTTGTCACTGCCCAATATCCTGCCCGGTGAATTCCGCTACGTGCTGTGCGATCGTGCCGGCAACGTTGTGACCGCGTTCCCCGGTGCGCCGACCATGCCGTGCGGCAAGGCGCACGACGCCGTGGTCGAGATCATGCTCGAAGGCAAACCGTGGCGCAGCTACACGGTGGATAGCGTGGACGGCAAGCTCTCTGCCACGGTGGCGCAGCCGCTGTCGGCCTACGAGCGCGCCATTCGTGATCTCTTTCAGGAAGTGGCCATTGCGCTGGCCATTCTGGCGATCGCGCTGATGGTGATGGTCGGCTGGGCGGCGCACCAGGGGCTCAAGCCACTGCGCACGCTTACGCGGCAGGTAGAAGCGCGCGATTCTGCCGATCTCGAACCCGTGCAGAGCGTGGCGCACGCCGAATTGAAACCGCTCGTTGACGCATTGAATGGCTTGTTCGCGCGCGTGCGGCGCGGTATTGAGGCCGACCGCCGTTTCTTTGCCGATGCTGCGCACGAGTTGCGTACGCCGCTGGCGGCCATCCAGGCGCAGGCCTACGTGGTGTCCCATTCCGACAGTGAAGAAGATCGCTCGACTGCGCTGCGCGAGTTCGATCGCGGCATTTCACGTGCGACGCAATCGCTGGCCAAGCTGCTGGCCATTGCGCGGCTCGATGCGCGTCGCGTGGAGGCGCAACTGGCACAAGGTGCGTTGTCCGACCTGGCCGGTTGTGCGCGCAGCGGCGTGATCCAGCAGGCGTCGCGCGCAGAACGACGCAACATCACGTTGTCATACGAGGGTGCCAATCAGGCATGGGTCTCGGTGTCGCATGAAGACGCCGCCACACTGGTCGAAAACGTGCTCGACAACGCTGTGCGCGAGACGCCCAACGGTGGAGAGGTGCGGGTGTCCGCGAGGCGCGTCGATCAGGCCGGTGTGCCCATGGTCGAACTGCGCATCGAAGACTCCGGCCCCGGTATCCCGCCCGACGAGCGCGAGCGCGTGTTCGAGCGGTTCTATCGCCCGCGCACCAGCCAGTCGCAGGGCAGTGGCCTGGGGCTGGCGATCGTGCGCCGTATCGCCGAGCTCGGGAATGGTTCGGTCGCCATTGAAGACGGCCTGGCCCATGCAGATGGCAGGGGATGTGCCATCGTCATCCGCCTGCCGGCACTCGATGCCGTGCCCGAACCCATTGAGCCCGACGACGTGCCGCCAGGCATGGCGGACGTGCCGGGTCACTGATTTACCTGGATCAGTAGCCGACCGTGAAGCGCTGGCGCGGGTGCGCCGGCTTCTCGGTTTCGTCGAGGAAGGCGATTGCGTAGTCTTCCATCGAGATCCACGGCTTGCCGTTGGCATCCACCAGCAGTGCGTCCTTGCCGACGCGGAAGTGTCCCGTGCGCTCGCCCGGCTCGAAGATGGCTGCCGGCGACACGAACGTCCAGTTCAGCTCGGTTTCCTTGCGCAGCGCGTTGAGGAAATCGCGGCCAGCGGAGGCTTCATCAAAGTATTCCTTGGGGAACTGCGGCGTGTCGATCAATGCCACGCCCGGCGCGACTTCCAGGCTGCCGGCGCCACCCACCACCAGCAGGCGCGGCACACCCGCCTTCTTCACCGCACCAACGATCTGGTCGGCATTGGCTTGCAGAAAGCGCACGGTGCTATGAGCGACGTCATGACCCACGAGCGCCGCACTGAGCGCCGCCTGATCGGCCACATCCACGTCCTTGGTGGTCAACCCGGCCCGTGCCGGCAGCTTCGAGGCCGTGCGCGCAATGGCCGTCACTTGATGGCCGCGACGCAGTGCCTCGTCGATCAGGCGGGTACCCACGCGCCCCGTGGCGCCGATGATTGCAATCTTCATGATGAACTCCTTGTGGAACAGTTCCGGTGGTTGATGATGGATATGTAATTAATGCAGTTACATATATGGACAAAAAAATAGGCCGGAGCGCTAGGCCCGGCGGCGGCGACGTTGCGCGTGTCCGACTTCGTCAAGGATGCTGGCAATGGTACGGGCAGCCAGTTCAGCTTCCAGCGCAGCTTGCGCGCGGTGCGTCACGCTTTCCAGCACGCCGGTGATCTCGCGGCCGACCTCGCATGCCGGGTTGGGTGCATTGGGCGGCAGTGCAATCAGCACCGGCGACTCCACCACGCGAAACACATCCAGCAGGGTGATGCGGTCCGCCGGCTGTGCCAGCGTGGCGCCGCCCGTCGCACCCATCTGCGAAGTCACGAAACCGGCATCGGCCAGTTGCGCCACCAAACGGCGGATCAACGCTGGGTTGGTGCCCACACTGCCCGCGATCAGTGACGACGGCACCGGCCCCTCCGCGCTGGCGAGCAGGGTGAGGATGTGCACGGCGACGGCGAAACGGCTGCTGGTCATGGTGAGCAGAATAAAGTGTAACTAGTGTAGATACAGATGATGGATGGTGTCAACCCTGCGGTGTGTGCGCCCCCTGGGACCACCGCGTAGGCTAGTTTCCGCCGTATCCTTGCGAGCCCGCATCCACGTTTGCAGAATGCCCAACCGGTTCGCACCGCAGCGTGATTGATCCGATGGGCACAGCGGAAGACGTGCGCTTCGCGCTTTCCGATCCGGCATGTCAGTGCATAAAATCCGGCGTTCTCGTGGACGCCGAATCGCCAACAGCGCAAGAGATCCTCGTCAAATAGAAAGGAATAACGTGAGCACCAAACTATCGATCAATCTCAACAAGATCGCGCTGATCCGGAATGCCAGAGGGGGCAACTATCCGGATCTAGGCCGGTTCGCGGAGCAGTGTCTCAAGCGAGGCGTGGACGGCATTACGCTCCATCCCCGGCCGGACGAGCGGCATGTGCGCTTTGCGGACCTGCCCGAGATCGCGGCGATTTGCGCTCGCTTCGGTCAGGAACTGAACGTCGAGGGCTATCCGTCGGAGCGTTTCATGGACGCGATGGCGGACATCCGCCCGGCACAGGTGACGCTCGTGCCAGATGCCCCGCAGCAGCTCACGTCGGATCATGGCTGGGACGTGCAGGCTCATGCGCCGTTTCTTCAGGGCATCGTGGCGCGGCTGAACGCGCTTGGGTGCCGGGTGTCGTTGTTTATCAGCGCAAATCCGCAGGATGCACGCGACGCGGCGGCCGTGGGCGCGCAGCGGGTCGAGTTGTATACCGGCCCGTACGCGGCCGCCTATGCGGCGGGCGATGTTCGCGCGCTCTTGGCGGCATATCGGGAGACGGCGCAGGCCGCACAGTCTTGCGGCATCGACGTGAATGCCGGTCACGACCTCAACCTGCAGAACCTCTCCACCCTGCTGCAAGCGTTCAACGTATCAGAGGTGTCGATCGGACACGCCTTCGTGGTCGAGTGCCTCGAACAAGGCATGGACGACGTGGTTGCGCAGTACCTGAAGATCGTTCGCGCCTGAAGGCACAGTGCAAACCGCGCCAGCAAACGCGTCTTCTGCGTTTGACATTGCGGCCCGCTGACGGCAGTTGTGTGCAGATGCAGCAATTTTCCTGCTAGTATCCGGGTCAATGTTTGTGACGGACTTTTTTTCCTCCTCGCCTGTGCTGCCGCGTGCGAATGCGCGTGGGCAGCGTTCGCGCATGCGCGGCGTGCGATGGGTCCTCACAATCTGGTGCCTGTTGTTCACGGTGTCGGTATTTTCGGCCACGCATTTCCCCGACGGGCAAGCCGCGGACGAGGCGCTGGAAGCCATCGACGCCGCGATGGACGATGGGCTTGCGGATGCAACCCCGGCAATGAAGCCAAGCCAAGGGTTCGAACGCGCCATCAGCGCCGCGCTCGACAAGCGCTTGACGCAACCCAACCAGTGCTTCAGTGCCGAGCATTGGGCCACCCAAGGGCAAGACGCCCCAGATGCGCCGGCCACCAACGCCGCCGCCCCCGATCACCCCAGCGACGCGCCGGAACTCTGGCTGCCGCCACCTCCCATGGTCTTGACGCCCGGCCTGCGGGTAGCGCGCATCCGTGTTGCTCTACCGCCGTTCCAGGCTGGCCCCACGCCGGCCCCGATGCTGCGTCCTCCCGCACGCGCCTGATCTCCGGCATTCGCCGGAAACCATCCCCTTGAGTTGTTAGTGCAGTGCCAGCCGGCCTTTTCAACCGGCTGGACGCTCGCGCTTGCCTGTTCTTCTTTTTCAGGATGATTTCGGATGTTGTCCAATCAGGATGCGGCCGTCCCGTGCCCCGCAGCGGGGGCACGCGCGTCGCGACGCTTTGTTCTTTCCGCCGTGCTGGCCGTGATGGCGGTTCACGCCCACGCAGCACCTCCTGCGCCTCCTCACTCCATCGCTACAGCGGCCATCCAGCCCCAGCGTGACGAGGTGCTACCGCAACCGCGCTACACACTGCCGCAGTTGCTGGAGCTGGCCCGCGCCAATCACCCCACACTGGCCGCTTCACAGGCGCAGGTGCAAGCCGCGCAAGCCGGCATCGCCACCGCACGCGCTTGGCCGAATCCCGAGGTGGAGGCCATGGCCGGCCGACAGCGTGCCCGCATGCCGGGCGCGGTAGAAGGTCGCACCAATAGCGTGTCGATCACGCAAAAGCTCGATCTGCCGTGGCAGCGCGCCGCCCGTACGCGCGCCGCCGACGCGGCGTACGAAGGCTCACAGGCCGTCGCACAATCGAGCGCCCGCGATGTGGAGGCAGCGCTCAAGCTGCGCTTCTTCGATGTCGTACGCCGCGAAGCCGAGCAGCGCAACGCACGCGAAGACGTAACGCTGGTCGAGCAGATCCGCCGACGTGTGGCGGTGCGTGTCGAAACTGGAGAAGCACCGCGCTACGAACTGATCCGGGGCGATGCTGAATTGCTCAACGCCCAACGCACCGAGCAGGCCGCCGCGCTGCGCGTGCAGCAGGCGCTGGCGGAACTGCGCCGCGCCGTTGGCGCTGACCTGCCACTGACCTTTGATGTGGACGCGGGCGCCGACACGCCTGCCGTCGCGCATCTGCCACCGCTGGCGGATCTTCTGAGCCAGGTGGTGGCGACGCATCCTGATCTGGAAGCCGACCGTGCCGCCGTACGCGAAGCGGAGGCGCGCCTGGCGCATGAGCGCAGCCAACGCTGGCCGTCGATCGCGCTGCGCGGCTCAGTGGATCGCCAGCCCGATCTGCAAGACAGCCGCGTTGGCCTGGTGATGTCGATTCCGCTGTTTGACCGCCGCGAAGGCCCGATTGGCGAGGCCGTGGCTGCGCTCGAACGCGCCCGCGCCTTGCTGCGCGATCGTGAGCTGCGCACCAGGCAAGCCGTTGAATCCGCCTATCGCCAATACGAGATCGCCGAGTCGCAAGTGAGTGCGCTGGAATCGGGCGTGGTCAAGCAAGCCGAATCCGCACTGCGTGTGGCCGAGGCCGCCTACCGCCACGGCGAGCGCGGCATCCTGGATTACCTCGATGCCCAGCGCGCTTTCCGCCAGGCACGCAACGACCTCATTGCCGCGCGCGCCGATTTGCGCACCGCCGCTGTTGAACTCGACCGCCTGCGCCCGGAGGCCCCATGACACGCCCGTGCCATCGCGCCGCTTCCCGAACTCACGAATCCAGTCTGATCATGAACACACCGTCTTCTTTCTCTTCTTCGATCCGGCTGGCAGGCATTGCCTTGGCGGCGATGCTGCTGCTCGGCGCTTGCGGCAAAGACGCCCCAGCCGACGCCAAGGCTGCACAACAAGCCGCTGACCCGAACCTGGTCGTCGCGCAACCCACGCTGGTACAGCGTTTGAAAGTGGCACCGGTCGGCAAGCAGCCGATTGCCGAGCGTCTGCACGTGCCAGGGCAAATTGCCTTCGATGAACAACGTGTCGCGCGTATCGGCGCCACGGTCACGGGGCGTGTGACGGAGCTGATTGCCACGCCGGGGCAGAGCGTGAAAGCGGGCGACATCCTCGCGCAGCTGCACAGCACGGAGCTCGGCGCCGCGCAGCTCGCGTATCAGAAAGCCGCTGCGCAGCGTGATTTGCAGGCGCGTGCGTTGGAACGCGCCAAGTTGCTGCTGGCCGCCGATGTGATCGGTTCGGCCGAGTTGCAGAAGCGCCAGAGCGAACTGGCGATGGCCGATGCGGAAGTGCGCGCGGCGGTCGATCAACTGCGCGTGATGGGCGTGTCGCCGGGCACGCTTTCCAATATGCGCACGGGTGGCATGTCGTCGATCTCCCCTGTAGTGGCAAGCATCAGCGGCACGGTGGTGGAGCGCAAGGTCACGCGCGGCCAAGTGGTGCAGCCGGCCGATGAGCTGTTCACCGTGGCGGACCTGTCACGCGTGTGGGTGGTGGGCGAGGTGCCCGAGAACGCCGCAGCCGGTGTGCGCGCGGGGCAGGCTGTGGAGATCGACACCGGCGCGGGCGAACGCATTGTCGGCAAGCTGATCTGGGTGTCCGACATCGTTGACCCGCAAACGCGCACGGTGACGGTGCGTACCGAAGTCGACAACGCCGAGCGCATGCTCAAACCGTCGATGCTGGCGACGCTGCTGATCCAGTCGCGACCCGAAGAGAAGCTCGTGGTGCCGACCTCCGCCGTGGTGCGTGAGGACAACCGCGACTACGTGTTCGTGCGTGCGAGCGAGTCGAACTACCGGCTCACCGCCGTCAAGCTGGGCGATGAGTCCAACGGTGTGCGCCCGGTGCTTTCGGGTGTGCAGGCCGGCCAGCCCATCGTCGTAGAAGGTGGCTTCCATCTGAACAATGAGCGCAAACGCGCCGAGATGGAGGGCGCATGATCGACGCATTGATTCGCGGCGCGCTCAAGCAGCGGCTGGTGGTGGCCGTGGTGGCTGCCGTGCTGCTGTTCTTTGGGCTGGACGCTGCACGCAAGCTGTCGCTGGACGCGTTTCCTGACGTGACGAACGTGCAGGTGCAGATCGCCACCGAGGCGCCTGGCCGTTCGCCGGAAGAGGTCGAGCGTTTCGTGACCGTGCCGGTGGAAATGGCGATGACCGGTTTGCCTGCGCTTACCGAGATGCGCTCGCTCAACAAGCCTGGCCTGTCGCTCATCACGCTCGTTTTTACGGATGAGACCGATGTGTACTTTGCGCGCCAGTTGGTGATGGAGCGGCTGATCGAAGTGCAGTCGCGCATGCCGACGGGCGTAACACCGGTGCTCGGGCCGGTCTCCACGGGTCTGGGCGAGGTGTACCAATACACGCTCGACAGGCCAGATGACGGCAACAAGGAGCTCTCGGTTGAAGAGCTCACCCAGCGCCGCATCGCGCAGGATTGGGTAGTGCGTCCTCTGTTGCGATCGATTCCGGGCGTGGCGGAGATCAACTCACAGGGCGGCTACGAGAAGCAGTACCAGGTGCTGGTCAACCCGGAACGCCTGCGCCATCACAACGTGACGGTCAAGCAGGTGTTCGAGGCACTGGCCGCCAACAACGCCAACTCGGGCGGTGGCGTGCTGCCGCACTTTGCGGAGCAATACCTGATTCGCGGTGTGGGTCTGGTGCGCGACACGAATGACATTGGCGCCATCGTGCTCAAAGAGGTCAACGGCACGCCGCTCACCATTCGCGATGTGGCCGAGGTGAAGGTCGGCACCGCGGTGCGCGCAGGTGCGGTGGTCAAGAACGGCGTGACGGAGTCCGTTGGGGGTGTGGTCATGATGATGCGCGGCGGCAACGCGAAGGAAGTCGTCGCGCGCATTCAGGATCGCGTCAAGGCCATCAACAACGATGGCATGCTGCCCGACGGCCTGAAGATCGTGCCGTATTACGAGCGCTCGGAGCTGGTGGATTCCGCCTTGCAGACCGTCATCAAGGTGCTGGCCGAAGGCGTGGTGCTGGTGGTGATCGTGCTGCTGCTGTTCCTGGGCGATATCCGTTCGTCGCTCATCGTGGTCGGCACGCTGATCCTCACGCCGCTGCTGACGTTCATTGCGATGAACAAGCTCGGCATCTCCGCCAACCTGATGTCGTTGGGCGGGCTGGCGATTGCAATCGGCTTGATGGTCGATGGCTCCGTGGTCGTGGTGGAAAACGCCTTCGCACATCTGGCCAAACCGCGTGATCCGAATGAGAGCCGCGTACGCATCATCCTGCATGCCGTGACGGAGGTTGCGACGCCCGTGATCTTCGGTGTGGGCATCATCATTCTCGTGTTCTTGCCGCTGATGACGCTGCAAGGCATGGAGGGCAAGATGTTTGCGCCGCTGGCCTTCACGATTGCGATTGCGTTGTTCTTCTCGCTGGTGCTGTCGCTCACGCTCACGCCAGTGCTGTCTTCGTATCTGTTGAAGCCGAAGGCACACAGGCACGTGGAAGGCGGCCACGGCGACGACCCACACGCCGAGCACGACGCGCACGACACGTGGCTCATCCGCAAGATGAAGAAGCCGTATCTGCGCTTGCTGGAGCTGAGCCTGAATAACGGTCGCAAGACGGTCATCGTGGCGGTGGCAGTGTTCCTCGCCACCGGCGCGCTGATGCCGTTCCTCGGCACGGCGTTCATCCCCGAGATGAAGGAGGGTTCGGTGGTACCCGGTATCAACCGCGCGCCGAACATCTCGCTGGAAGAGTCGATCCGTATGGAGATGGAGGCCATGCGCCTGGTGATGCAGGTGCCGGGCGTGAAGTCCGCCGTGTCGGGCGTGGGCCGGGGTGAATCGCCGGCGGACCCGCAGGGCCAGAACGAGTCGACCCCGATCGTCTCCCTCAAACCACGCGATGAATGGCCCAAGGGCTGGAACCAGGACGACATTGCCGAGGCGATGCGCAAGGCTTTGCAGGTGCTGCCCGGCGTCCAGATCGTCATGGCCCAGCCGATTTCCGATCGCGTGGACGAGATGGTGACCGGAGTGCGTTCGGACGTGGCCATCAAGGTGTTTGGTGACGACCTGAATACGCTCCGCGAGAAGGCCGAGGCGATTGCCAAGGTCGCGCAGGGCATTCAGGGCGCGCAAGACATGCGCGTGGAGCGCATCACCGGCCAGCAGTATCTGCAGATCGCCATCGACCGCCAGGCCATCGCGCGTCACGGCCTGAACGCGGCTGACGTGCATAACGTGATCGAAACCGCCATTGGCGGCAAGGAGGCTACGGAAGTGTTCGAAGGCGAGCGCCGCTTCAGCGCGGTGGTTCGCTTGCCCGAGAGCTATCGGGGCAGTGTGGAGGCGATCCGCAACCTGATCGTGGCAGCCCCCAACGGCGCGCAAGTACCGATGGAGAGCATCGCCCGCATCGAGGTGACCGACGGCCCCGCACAGATCAGCCGTGAACTCGGCAAGCGCCGCGTGGTGGTGGGCGTGAACGTGCGGGATCGTGACTTGGGCGGCTTCGTGGCCGAGCTGCAATCGGCCGTGGCGCAGAAGGTGAAGCTGCCGGAGGGCTACTACCTGGAGTGGGGCGGCCAGTTCCAGAACATGGAACGCGCCATGGGCCACCTGAAGGTGATTGTGCCGATTACGGTGGCAGCCATCTTCTTCCTGCTGTTCCTGCTGTTCAACTCGGTGCGCTACGCCACGTTGATCATCCTGGTGCTGCCGTTTGCATCGGTGGGCGGGATCATCGGGTTGTTCGTCACCGGGGAATACCTGTCGGTGCCGGCATCGGTGGGCTTCGTCGCGCTATGGGGTATCGCGGTGCTCAACGGGGTGGTGCTGGTCAGCACGATCCGCAGCCTGCGCGAGCAGGGCATGTCGGTGGAAGAATCCGTGCGGCTGGGTTCGCGCATGCGCTTCCGCCCCGTGATGATGACGGCCACCGTGGCCATGCTGGGCTTGATCCCGTTCCTGTTTGCCACGGGGCCGGGTTCGGAGGTGCAACGGCCGCTGGCCATTGTGGTGATCGGCGGCTTGCTGACCTGCACGCTGCTCACGCTCGTGATGCTACCCACGCTGTACAAATGGTTTGATGAGGAGTCGAAGGCATGAAGGAAATCCGCATCGTAGTGCGCCCGCAATTGCTGGAGCGCGTGCATGAAGCACTGCGCAGTTGCCCGGGCTTCCCCGGCATGACGGTGGGCGAGGTGAACGGCTATCCGCCCACAGCCTCGCAGGCTGGGCCGCATTCCATCAAGGAAGACCTGACGGAGTTCGTGCCGCGCGTGCGCATCGAGATCATTGCATCGGATGCACTGGCCAACATCCTGTTCGAAAGCGCCGTCAAGGTGCTGGAGCACGGCCAGACCGGTGACAGTGCGATCTGGATGACCGACGTGATCCAGGCCACCTTCCTGCATCGCACGGGTTGACGATGGTGTGATGCGCGCATGAAAAACGGCGGACAGTGTCCGCCGCAAATCAGGAGCCAACGTTGCAGCGGGCTGCCTCCCAACACCCCGGGAAGCGGCCCGTTTGCTTTTGCGCTTACCGTTTCAGGTCGGTTAGGTGCTTCATGACGCCTTCGTAGCGGAACTTGTGGATCGGACGATCCATCGACTGCATCTGCTGCAGCTGCACCGCCTGCGGACGCAGCGAGCCGGTCGGCGTGACGCCCTGGGCGCGCAGTGTTGCGACGGTCGGCTGGAAGTTCTGGATGCCGACGATCTGGTCATACAGCGCCTTGTCGATGATCTGCGCGTTGTACAACTGCGTCGCATCGCCCGCAATGTTGGTCGTGGCGGCCTTGTTGGTGATGGACCCGGCCTGCGCCAGCAGCGCGCTCCACAGTGTCGGGCTGTAGTTGGTCACGTAGTAGTCCAGGCCCGTCGGGTTGGCCAGCACGGCCGAGCACGTCGGCAGTGTCACCTGCGCGGTCTGCTGGTCCAGCACCACCGTCTGGGTTTGCGCCAGGCCGTCACCGTAGGTGATCGTGAGCGGAATATTCCACTGATAGCCGGAATAGACGTTCTTGTTCGGGAACGCCTTCTGCGTGATGGTCAGCACGTTCTGGTTGGTGGCCGGGTTGCACTGCGCGTCGATGGTGACGAGCGGCACGCCGGTCTGGCGCACGAAGCTGTCGCCCACCTTGCCAACCGGCTTGCCGCTGGCGGCTTCCAGTTCTGCCCACAGGCGTGGCGGCGTGCCGTTACCGAACTTGTACTTGTTCAGGTAGTTCTGCAGGCCGCGGCGCATGGCGTCCTTGCCGACGTAGTTCTCGATCATCTGCAGAACATGGCCGCCCTTGTTGTAGGCAAAGCGGTCGAGGAAGTCCATCGAGCCGGCATCGCTCAGGTTGTGCTGCACCGGCACGGAGGTGGGCTGCAGGTCGAGCGTGTAGACACGCTGCTTGACCGCCGCATAGCCATCCCAGGTGTTGCCCGGGAACTCGGGGTGCAGCGTGATTTTGGTGACGTTCTCGAACCAGTTGGCGAAGGATTCGTTGAGCCAGATGTCGTCCCACCAGTCGAGCGTGACCAAGTCGCCAAACCACTGGTGCGCCAGTTCATGCGACACCACCACGAACGAGCGCGCCTTGCCCATCGTGTGGACAGAGGTGGGCGCACCATCGGGCGGCACCAGCACCTGGTCGGCAAATTCGAAGATGGCGCCCCAGTTCTCCATGCCGCCAAAGCCGGCGTTCTTGTTGTCGTAGCTGTCGTTGGCGGCGATGGTGTCCATCTTGTCGAACGGCAGCGGGATCTGGAAGTAGTTGTAGTAGTGGTTCAACGCTTCCTTCGTGAACTGCATACCGGCCGTGGCCGAATGCGCCTCGCCAGGCGGCACCCACCAGCGCAGGCGCATGCTGCTGCCGTCGAGCGGGTTGGTGAACGTGTCTTCAGCAATGTCGAACTTGCCGGCGCCGAAGAACAGCAGGTACGCCGGCATCGACGGCGTCTTGGCAAACGTCACCTGCTGATAGCCATCCGGCAGCTTGGTCGCGCCGGTCTGCTTGCCGTTGGCCACGGCCTTCCAGTCACCCGGAATCTCGGCCGTCACCTCGAAGGTGTTGCGGAAGGCGGGTTCGTCCCAGCTCGGGAACCATTCGCGCGCGAAGTTGGATTCCCCCTGCGTGACGATGGCATCCGAGCTTTCACCCGTGGCAGCCTGCAGGCCCAGCTTGAAGATGCCCTCGGCTTTGGTGAAGTTGATCGTGCCCGTCCACTCCATGTGCAGCACGTAGTTGCCGGGCTTGATGTCGCCGGTCGGGTCGCGCAGATCGTAGAAGGCGCCTTGCGATTGCGGAATCGGCACGAGCACGCGCGACGGGCCGCCCGACGTGGGCGTGAGCGTCAGGCGCGAGGCATCGAACTTCAGGTCGCGCACGGCCAGCGAAACGGCACCGGTCTGCTTGGTGACCTTGATCTCAACATCTGCGCGGCCCGAGAAGCTGTTGAGGTCGGCGCTCGGGCGGAACCACAGCTTGTAATTGATCGGCTTGATGTAGTCCGGCAGCTCCACCGGTGGCACGGATGCATCAACGGCAGGCGCCTGTGCGTTGCCATTGCCGTTGTTGGTATTGCCCTGCTGCTGCGAGCCGTTGTTGTCCAGTTTGCCGCCGGCCGGCGTGAGCGCGTCGTCTCCGCCGCCGCCGCAGGCCGCCAGAATCAGCGCTGCTGCAGCCTGCGCGACCAGTGCCAGTTTGAACGTGCTGGACGTGCGTGTCGTGGCCATACGACGGTGGGTTGTCGAATCCCGCATTGCATTTCTCCTGAGATGGAAACGAATCGGCGGCCCACAGCTCAGAAAGAAAAAGGGGGGCTGGCCGCTGAATCGGGACAAGGAATTTCCCGCGTCTTGCGCGGTGTAAATCACAGCCAGCGCGCGGGATGCACGGATTCTGGAGGAAAAGTTCTCTGAATCGAGACGAAGTTTTTTAAATCGCGCGAGACAATTTTCGGCCCGGCGATTTGTAGTTTTTGGCATGGAAAAGCATGAGGCGAGCCGGAATCGCGGTATGCGCGGGTGGGTTCTGCAAATCGCATTGAAAAATGGAAAGGGTGAATGCGATTTTTTAATATTCCATAAAATCTGTCGGCGAATTATTACAACCGCAGATAAAGCAAAACTGTACGCGCCGCGTCAGTCGATCCTGTGGAGTCAAAAATCACTGGATCTATCCGGATGCTTCGTGACGCGGGCGGGCGGCGGCGCCCAAGGGCGGGGGTAGTTCATCCGGATGAGGTCCGTCTGTGGGAAGGCAAGCTCTTCCAGCACGAGGGCAGGCGGCAGGCGTAGTCACGCGATTTGTACGTCCGGCGCACAAATCCTGTTGCCCAACAGATCTGGTTCTGAGCAGGGCACGCTGACAGACTGCGCTCCTGACTTTTTCATCAGGAGCAGCCATGACCTTCCGCCTTTTCCATTTCATCAAAACGCTCGCCACCGGCATGTCGCTCACGGCCGCCGTGGTGTCCAACGCATCGGCAGCGCAACCCAACGCGCATCCGACCATTCGCGCCATGGCCGGTGCCGGCACGCTGGATCATCTCGATCCGAAGACGACCGCGCTGGTCGTGATCGACTTCCAGAAGGAATACTCCACCGGCAAGATGCCGATTCCGGACGGCGCCAAAGCCGCCGAGAACGCAAAGAAGCTGATCGCCTTTGCCGACAAGAACAAGATGCCTGTGTTCCAGGTGCAGCACGTCACGCCGGCGGGTTCTGCTGTGTTTGCCGTCGATGGCGACACCGTGAAGTTCCAGCCGGGCATGGAGCCGCGGGCGCACGATATTCTGGTGAAGAAGGACACCGTGAGCGTGTTCTCTAACGCGAACAGTTTCAAGCCCGAACTCGACAAGCAACTGAAGGCCAAGGGCATCAAGACGGTCGTGATTGCCGGCCTGATGACGCACGCTTGCGTGGCCGGGGCTGCGCGTGATGCTGCGCCGCTGGGCTACAACGTCGTGGTAGCATCCGACGCCTCCGCCACACGTGACATCACCCGCGCAAATGGCGAGAAGATCAACAAGGATGACCTCCACCGCGCAGCCCTGGCAGAAGTCGAAGACACCTTCGGCTACGTCATGAAGACGGCGGAGATCGAGCGCCTTCCGTTGCGCTAACTCCAAGTTCTGATGCACTAAAGCGGGCTGGTGCCCGCTTTTTTCCGTTAGCACCCATGGACCAGTTGCTTGCAATGCGCGTGTTCTGCGCCATCGTGGAGGCGCAAGGTTTCTCCGCTGCGGCGGAGCGTCTTGATAGTACGCATTCGTCGATCTCGCGGCAGTTGAAGCGGTTGGAGGCCGAACTCGGTGTGCAACTGCTCAATCGCACCACGCGCCGCTTTTCCCTCACAGCCGCCGGACAGCGCTATTACGAAAGCTGCGTCGACATCCTCGCGCGCGTCGAAGCCGCCTCGCAGGCCATGGCAAACGAGCACCAGCGTGTTGCCGGCACCTTGCGCGTAAGCGTGCCGCTGGCCATCGATACGCTGGAACTTGCCGACTGGTTGCCGGCGTTCCAGCAGCGCTATCCCGACATCCAGCTCGATCTGTCGTGCAGTGACGAGATGGTCGATCTGGTGGCCGAAGGCTTTGATGTCGCGCTGCGGATCAGCCAGCCGCTAGGCGACAGCAGCTTGGTGGCCAGAACCCTGGTCGAATCCAATATCGTGCTGGTTGCATCGCCGGCTTATCTGGCCCGGCATGGGTTGCCGACCGCGCCGCAAGATTTGGCGAAGCATGAACTGATTGCGTTCTCAGGCTCACAAACGGCGACTGCGTGGGAAGTGCAAACTGCGCAGGGCGATGTCGTACCGGTTCCTCTGCAGGCGCGGCTGGCCACGGACGCCATTACCGCTGCTTATTCGGCCACGCTCTCGGGCGTCGGCATTGCGGCATTTACTTGGAACACTGTGCGGCCTGCGCTGGCACGCGGACATCTGGTCCATGTTCTGCCGGGCTGCACGTTGGGCAAGCGTCTCTACTACGCCCTCTATCCGCACGCCCGTCATGTCGCGCCCAAGGTAAGGGCTTTCGTCGACTACATGGGCGAGCACTATCGCGCGTCGTAAAGCGCACTCGCCGACGTATTCCTCGCTAAATCAGACCGTTCCGATACGCCCGCTGGTGGTGCATCAGTACATTCGCACTCGTGCCGAATTGTGACGAGCCTTGAACGGTCACCGCGCGGCGCCTTCGAATGTCTGTGTTCCAATTTTTTCCCAGCGGGTGATGACGCCATGCGGTTCGGCCGGCCTTTCCGTCTCTCACGCGAACAAGGTCTGCCCATGCGCCCAGAAGTTTCCAAACGCCGAGTCCGATGGTCATGCGCTTTCATGGCGCTACTGTCCGGGCTCGTGACCGCGGTGACACCCGTTGCCGTGTTCGGCGTGATGCCCGTACCAGGCATCCCCACGCAAGCAGCGTTCGCGCTCGCCTCCAACACCCCATTCGACCTGCCTGGCGACGTATCACCGTCTCAGTCCATGGCGGGCGAGATCACGACGACGTTGCGCAACGCGCTCGCCCAAGCCGATCTGCCAGCCGATGTGCTGCAGCAGCTCACGCGCGAGGTCGGCAAGACCGCTGACACGTCAGCCAGGGCTCACGCCGGCGACTATTTTCGTGTGGTGTACGAACCCGTTGACGGTAGCTGCTGCGGGCAAGCGTTCCAACTGACTGCGCTGGACGTGAAATTTCGGGGCACCACCTACGCCGGCGTCTGGTTCGTGACGGACGAGCGGCCCAATGGCGCCTTCTATCGTTTCGATGGCACGCTGATGTCGGGCTTGCGGTTCACCTTTCCCGTGGTGGCAACACGCGTCAGCTCCACGTTTGGCGGGCGCGTGCACCCGGTGTCGAGGCAGCAGCATGTTCATTCCGGCGTTGACTTGGCCGCGCCAATGGGCCGGCCGGTACATGCCGCCGCAGATGGCGTCGTCGCCCACATCGGCAACGACTCACACGGCTACGGCAAGTACGTCGTCATCAAGCACGCGAATGGCTATGCCTCGTACTACGCCCACCTTTCCAAAATCGAACGCAGCTTGCGCAAAGGTATGCATATCCTCCGCGCGCAACGGGTTGGCGCCGTGGGCAAGACCGGAACGGCCACTGGCCCGCACCTGCATTTTGAGGTCAAGCGTGGTGATGAGCCCATCGATCCGCTGGCCTTGATCCGCAAATCCAACGCCGTGGCACTACGTGGCGAGCAACTCAAAGCCTTTCAGCGTATCGCCGGTATCGCACGCCTGCAGCTTGCTGCCGCCGGTGGCGAATCGCTGAGCGCGTCCAGCAAGACGCCGAGCAACATTTGCTGACCCCCAACGCACGCATGCAGATGCCCGCGCGTCTCGTCATGGTGTTGATGTGGCTGGCGCTCAGCCTGGCGGGGACAGGGTTGATCGTCTCCCGCTCTGTCACGCAGGCGTACAACCAGTTCTTTCAGGACTCCAGCATCACCATTCGGCAACTGAGCCAGAAGGCCGCGCAGCACGAGGCTATTCTCGCCACGCTTGGCGCCACACCGCTTGCTGCGTTGCCGGCGGACATGCTGAGCAGCCTGCGCGAGCGCATGCCGCAAGTCACCGCCATTGCATTCTGGCGGCCCGGTGTCGGTTGGCAAGGCGAGGGCGGATTCATGCCAGCCGCTGCGCCTACACGCGACAGCGATGGCAAGTTCACGCTCGAGTTCGATGGCGCGCGGGCGTACTGGCTTGTGGCCGGCACGGGCTGGGCAGTGCGTGTGGACCCCGCCAGGATGCTCGACGCGAGCGACTGGTCGTACTCCATCTCTTCCGCCACGTTGCATCTGCGGGACAAGGCCTTTGCTCTGCTGCAGCGGGCAACTGCCACTGAGCAACCCGGTTGGACGTTCCACCTTCAAAAAAATCTGCCGGTGCAGCCGCAGGCCTTCTTGCTGAACACCACGCGCACGCTCACGCTGGCCGACCTCCCGTGGCTGCCGATTGCGCTGTGGAATGCCGTTTCCGTGCTGATCCTGCTGGGGGCGCTGGGCTTGTGGCGCCTACGTGAAGCGCATCAGCGCGAGCACACGCGTGCCCGCATCGACCGCTTTGGCCGGCTCGACACCTTTGGTGAAATGGCGGCCGGCCTTGCGCATGAACTGAATCAACCGCTGACGGCCATCATCTCCAACACACGCGCTGCCGAGCGGATGTTGGACATGCCGAGCGAGCGCGACAGCATCCGGCGTGCCTTGCAAACCAGCGTAGGGCAGGCCAAGCGTGCCGCGGCGATTCTCGAGCGGCTGCGTGCCGCTGTCACCTCCGCGCAAGCCGAAAAACGCAGTGCGCTCAACGTCGATGCGCTGATGGGCACGCTGCTGTTTCTGTTGCGCGACGAACTGGCGCGCGACGCCATCCAACTTGTATGGAGCAATACCGAACCGCGCGCTCAACCACTCGGCGAACACGTGGCTGTCGAACAGATTCTCTACAACCTGATCCGCAACGCACGCGATGCACTGGTAGCCATGCCGCGCAGTGGCGTACGCGCAGAGATCCGCGTCAGTGGTAAGCGGGTGGGGCACCACTATCGGTTCAGCGTCGTCGACAACGGCCCCGGCGTGCCAGCCGACGCCTTGCCCCGCCTGTTTGAACCCTTCTTCACGACCCGTTCCGGCGGCCTGGGCCTTGGTCTGCCGCTGTGTGAAACGCTTGCACAGCGCCTGGACGGCACCCTGACACTGCAGAACCTGCCGGCGGGTGGCGCCCAAGCCGTGCTGATGCTGCCACTTGCAGAGGAACTCGCATGAACGTCAATCTGAATGCGCGAACCACTTCCCCTGTCGTCGCCATCGTGGATGACGACGAGGCCGTGCGCGATGGCCTTGCCTTGCTGCTGCGTACGGTCGGCTTGCAGACACACTGCTATCCCGATGCAAGCACATTCTTGGCCGATGCCGACAATGACGCGCTTGACTGCGCGCTCGTCGACATTCGCATGCCCGGCATGAGCGGACTGGACTTGCTGGATCAAATGCGCGAACTTCGCGATCTGCCGGTCATTGTCATGACGGGGCACGGCAGCATCGACGCGTGCCGGCGCGCGTTCAAGCGCGGTGCGCTCGATTTTCTGCGCAAGCCCGTGGACGACGACGAGCTAATCGACGTGGTTCAGCAGGCGATCCGTCAGCACGCGGAGTCGCGCGTGGGCAATGAGACGAAGGAAGCGCGTGCCGCCCGTATCGAGACATTGAGCGGGCGGGAGCGCGAAGTACTCGACGGCATCGTGCGTGGCTTGAGCAACAAGGAGATCGCACGCGATCTGGGTGGCCTGTCGCCGCGCACGGTTGAGACCTACCGCGCCAATGTGTTTGACAAACTGCAGGCGAGTTCAGTGGCTGAGCTGGTGCGCGACTATGCAACGACCTGGATGGCCGATTACGGCATCCTCAAACAAGCAGGTATGTGATACCCCCCGGGCACATCGCCGTCGCGCGATCTGATGCATGGTGCAGAGGCGTGCTGACGAGCCTCCGTAGCGCTACGGAGGTCAGGCCCGTAACCAACCGGGTTCAACGGAAACGGTCTGCTTTTTACGATGACGGTCTCTCTCCTCTCATCGTTTCAAGGACCGTTTTCATGTTCAAGACTCTTGCTCTGCCGGGCGCCGTGGCGCTCTTGTTCTCGGGTGCCGCGTTCGCCCAAGCCGCCGATGCTTCGAAGGAAGAAGGCTACTACGGTGCAGCCCGCATCGTCGGTGCCAAGCACAAGGCCGACAACATGGACTCCAGCGCGCGTCCGCGTATTGGCTCCTTCGTGCAGATCGACAACAACACCAATCTCGTCACGGGTTCGTTCGCACTGGGTTACGACTTCGCCAATGGCTGGCGCGTGGAAGGTGAATACACCCTGCCGCGTACCGATTCCTTCGTGAGCGGTTCGACCCGTTGGCCCAGCAACAACTATCACGACATCAAATCACAACGCGTGATGGCCAATGTGTACCGCGATTTCGCGGTGGCCAAGAATGTGTCGGTGTACGCCATGGGCGGCCTGGGTCTGGCCATGCTGAAGTCGGAAGGTGCACAGCGTAACCCGGCCAACGGCTTTGGCGGCCCGTTCAATTCCGCAAGCCAGACCAACCTGGCATGGTCGCTGGGTGCGGGCGTTTCGTATTCGCCGATCAAGAAGCTGACGCTGGACCTGGGCTACCGCTATGTCGATATGGGCAAGACGGAAAGCGGCTGGAACGCATTCACCAACGCCGTCGGCATGCAAGACGAAATGCTGCGCGCCAATCTCGTATCGCACGAAATCTATCTGGGCGCGCGCTACAAGTTTTAAACACGCGTTCGCGATGGATGTATCGCGAGCATACGAGCTGACTCGCCAGGTCGGCCTCAAGCCTGGTGTGTGAATGCAAAACGGCCCTGCCAGACTTTATGTCTGGCAGGGCCGTTTTCGTTGGCACATAGAAAATGCCAGTGCTGTCCTTCTTGTCGGAGGACGGCGCCAGGTGCTCTCCGCCCTAAAACGCTTGGGGTGAATCAAGAAATGTAGGGAGGCTCCGTTCGGCGCGCAATTTTGGTTCGGTGCGGGCAGTGCGGTGCACAACGATCAATCCATACTGCTATGCAGTATTGAAAAACCTTCCTTGCGAGAAATTTCAATCAGGTGATATAACCCATCCCACGCTGTAAAAGTCTCAAAAAATCTCAGCAAGATTCCCCGTCCGATTGCGAGTGAGAAAAATGAAAAGACATGCGTGGAAGTTGGGTGTTGGAGGAGCGGCAATTCTCACCGGCGCGGTGCCGATAGGCACTTATGCCGCCTGTTCGTCAACGGCGCCGGTCAGCGGTGCCACCGTAACGTGTTCCGGAGCCAGTGTTCCCTCCGTCGTGGCCGTAGGTGGCAGCACCAACGTCGCTATCAATGTCGATTCAACGGCCAGTGGCAGTTTTGTCTTGTCCACTGCGCCTACCCCATTTTCGGTAGATACCTCGAGCGCCATCACCAACAGCGGTAATCTGTCGATGTCGGGCAATGGGACGGGCGTGGCCAACCGTGGTGCGATGTTGCTGGGCGTGAATAACGGCAATACCATCACCAATGCTGCGGGCGGCGTGATTTCCACCACGGGCGCCTATAACGATGGGGTAGCGGCAAACGGCAATAACAACACGCTGGTCAACAACGGCACGATTACCACCACCGGCAACAATTCCTATGGGTTGACGGCGGCATGGGGGCAAAGCAATACCGGAGCGTCGGGCAATACGATTATCAATACCGGTACGGTGACGACCTCCGGCAATAACGCCCGAGCCGCTTCGTTGCTGGGCGGCAGCGGCATCATCAACAACAGCGGCACGCTCACCACCAATGGCCGCGACGCGCCTGCCGTCTACATGCAGGGCAACAACGATTCGCTCGTCAACAGCGGCACGATCCGCACCACGGGCACCGCAACGAGCGGCGGCAGTGTTGACGCGGTGGTGTCGAACACGCTCGGCAGTTCTTTTACGGCGTCCATTACCAACCAGGCGGGCGGCCAGATCATCAGCAACAACGGTATCGGCGTGCGGTCGACCAATGGCGCAACCACCATCACCAATGCAGGGCTGATCCAGGGCGGAGGCGGCACCGCCATCCAGGGCGGCAACGGCCCTGTGACGCTGATCCTGCAGACCGGCTCGCAGATCATCGGTACAGCCAACGGAGGCGGCGGCACCAATACGGTCACGCTGCAGGGCACGGGCACGGCATCGAATGCGTTTGCCAACTTCCAGAGCCTGACGATGGCGGGCACGGACTGGACGTGGGCCGGCACGGGCACGTTCTCGACCGCGCTGGTGCAAAGCGGCACGCTCAACCTGACCGGGACGTTGGGCGCGACCACGGCGTCGGTGGTGGCGACGGTCAACAACGGCGCAACGCTGCAGGCCAATGCGGCGAACCTGCCGCTGTCGGTCACCGACAACGGGCTCGTCCGCTTCCAGCAGGACAGCGCAGGCACGTACGCGGGGGCGATCGGTGGCAGCGGTGCCGTAGAAAAGACCGGCGCCGGCACATTGACGGTATCCGGTGCCAGCACGTATTCGGGCGGTACCACCATCACGCAAGGCGCGCTGTCGGTGGCGGCGGACAACGCGTTGGGCGCATCCACCGGTGGGCTCACGCTCAACGGTGGATCACTGCAGCTTGGCAGCACATTCAACCTGGCGTCCGGCCGTACGGTGTCCATCACGGCCAACAACGGCACGATCGATACCCAAGGCTTCAACTCGACGCTTGCGCAAGGCATCACGGGTGCTGGGTCGCTGACCAAGCTTGGCAGCGGCACGCTCACGCTCAATGGCGTCAACAGCTATGCGGGCGGCACGCAGGTCAGCGCGGGATCGGTCATCGTGGGGGATGGCAGCAGTGCGTCTGCCGCGCTCAGCGGCGGTGGGCCGGTGGCGGTCGCGTCGGGTGCAACGCTCGGTGGCTACGGCAGCGTTACGGGCAATGTGGTGAACAACGGCACGATTGCGGCCGCCAATGCCGTGACGGGCCTCGCCAGCGGTGCCACTGGCAACTTCCAGATCAACGGTAACCTGATCAACGCCGGCCAAGTGCAGCTTGGCGGCAGCGGTGTCGGCAACACGCTCACGGTGGCCGGCAACTACGTCGGCCAGGGCGGAACGATCGGCTTGAATACCTATCTGGGCACGGACGGCGCCGCCTCAGACAAGCTGATCATCAGCGGCGGCAGCACCAGCGGCACCAGCACGCTCAAGGTGCTCAACGTGGGCGGCCCCGGCGCGCAAACGATGGCCGACGGTATCCAGGTCGTGCAGGCCACCAACGGCGGCACGACGAGCGCCAGCGCGTTCACGCTTTCCGGCGGTACGGTCAACGCGGGGGCCTTCTCGTACTACCTGGTGAGAGGCGGTGTGGCCGCCGGATCGGGCAACAACTGGTATCTGCGCAACACGGTCACAGCCGCCACGCCTACTGCACCGGTGAATGCGGCAGTCGGCACGCCAACCGCGATTACCGAAGCCATTGCAGAGGCCACACCGGGCGCCGGTCCGGTGCCGATCTACCGTGAGTCCGTGCCGCTGTATGCCGAAGCCCCGGCCGTCGCCCGTCAGCTCGGCCTGCTGCAGATCGACACCTTCCACGACCGCCAAGGCGAACAAGGCCTGCTGACCGAAAACGGCAAGCTACCCGCGTCGTGGGCACGCGTGTGGGGCGGCAACACCAAGCTGTCGCAAGCGGGTGATGCGAGCCCGTCGTTTGACGGCACCGTGTGGGGCATGCAGGCCGGGCAAGACCTGCTTGCGGATACGCAAGCGAACAGCCATCGCAACCACTACGGCGTGCTGCTCGGTTTCTCACGCGCGACGGGCGATGTGAGCGGCTTTGCGCTGGCACAGCAGGGGCTGGGCGTCGGCTCGCTGCAAGTCAATGCCTATGACCTTGGCGGCTATTGGACGCACATCGCCCCGAGCGGCTGGTACACCGACGCCATCCTGATGGGCAGCGCCCTGACAGTGCACACCAGTGCGAATGACAATGTGCGCGGATCGGCCAACGGCAAGGCAATCACGGGGTCGATGGAGGCCGGCTTGCCGATTCCGCTGACGCAACACCTGACGCTCGAGCCGCAGGCACAGATCGTGTGGCGATGGACGTCGTGGAATGCATTCAACGACGGCGCTTCCGACGTGAGTTGGAACAACGGCAACACGTTCCTGACCCGCGCGGGCGCGCGCCTGCAATGCGCCTTCACATCTGGCGGCGTGAACTGGAAGCCGTATCTGCGCCTGAACGTGTTGCGCGCGTTCGGTGCGGATGACAAGACCACCTTCGGCGGTAGCACCACCATTGGCACGCAGATCAGCCAGACCGCCGGGCAGATCGGCGCGGGGCTCGTCGCGCAGGTCACCAAGCAGGCCAGCGCCTATGCCACGGTCAGCTATCTGACGAATCTGGGCGGTGAGCATCAACGCACGCTCATGGGCAATGCCGGCGTGCGCTGGGCATGGTGATGCCGTAGTGCTGGTCGAGCCGGTTGCGCCGGCGTATGTCAGCAACCCGCTCGCGTCTGCGCAGCGGGTTGTTCGTTTTCGGGTCACGTAATATGACGCGCAATGCTTCGCGCCGATAAAGGATTGCCACGCCATGCCCACCACCCAGTCATCCACCGTGCTTTCAGCCATGCGCCGCTTCCGGCGTTCTGGGCTGTTTGGCGGCGGCGTCGTCCTGACGTTGATGGCGCTGCTGACGTTTGGGATTGCGGTGGCCTCGATGATCCACGCCCATATCGATGCCGAGCGGCGTGAACTCGCCATTGAGGGCCAGCGCATGGCGAGCGAGGTGACCAAGGCCGAGATCGTCCTGCGCAGCACGATCTATCTGGCGGAGCTGGTGTGGAACCAACGCGTCACTGCCGACCCCGATGCCACCGCGCGCTTTCATGCCGACGGCGGCAAGCTGGTGCGTACAAACGATGGCGGACTGCATTCCGTCGTCTTTGCCAGTGCCGCGCCGCAGTCGGCCACGCCCACGCCTGATGTGGAGCGCTTCATCGCGCTGACCGATGCCGTCTCGCGCACGCTGGCCGCCACCGCCAGCATCCAGGGCTACCGCGTCACCACCTATCTGTACACGCCGTCGCGCGATTTTCTGGCGATGTCGCCGTTTCCACTGCCCGATGCGGCCAAGCTGGATGCCGCGTTGGCAGATCGGCCCGCGCTCTTTGCGGCGCTCACGCAAGACGCGGGCGAGTCGATTGCTCCCCAGAGCGTCATGGACGCACGCACCGGCCTACACGCCGTGCGTTGGCTCACGCCATATCGCAATCCGCTGACGGGGGTGGCGTCGGTACGCATGTCGATCTACGGGCTGGATGCCAGCGGCAAGCCTTTCGCGGTGTTCGTTTGCGAGATTCCCGCCGAGGAAGTGCTGGCCCCGCTCTCAATGGATCGATTCGACGGCACGTTTGTCGTGCTGGGTCGCGACGGCGTGCCTATTGCTACCAGTGCCGGGGACACGCGCCCTGATGTGCTGGCCGCCGTGCGTGAACTGGCGCCTGCTTCAGACGGGTTACAGCGGGCCAGCAACGGCGTCATCATGGCGGCCACCCCGCCGGGGCTGGCCGGCGGGCGCATTGTCTATGCCTTTACATGGCGCGACGTGCTGGCCGGTGTCTGGCCCATGATCCGCCTGACGACGTTCCTGACCGGTGGGCTGATCGCCGTGTTGTGGATCTTGCTGTGGTGGTTCAACCGGCGCGTGTTTGTGCCGATGCTCGAGCGCTCCGAGCGTGTGGTGGAAACCGAGCGCCTGAACCGCATGTTGATCGAGATGGCACCCGTCGGCCTCGGTGTCATTGATGCAACCACCGGCGAGCCCATGCTGCGCAGCCCCGTCATGGCAGACGTCGCAGCGCAGACCAAGGTGGATGCGCTGTCGCTGTCCGCCAAGCTGACGCAGCGCTACGCCCAGCGCGGCGGCGCGGGCACCGTGCGCGACGACATCGCGCTTGCCACGGTGGATGGCGGTCAGATCGACCTCGCCGTCAACCTGGTGCCCACGCACTACCGCAATGCCGACGTGCTCGTCACGGCGTTCACCGACATCACCGACAAGAAGCGCACCGAGCTGGCATTGCGTGAAGCCAAGCAGGCGGCCGACAACGCCAACCGCGCCAAATCCGTGTTCCTGGCCACGATGAGCCACGAAATCCGCACGCCGCTCAACGCGATTCTCGGCAACCTCGAACTCATGCAGCGCCTGCCGTTGCCGCCCGCCCTGGGGAAGCGCTTGCAGACGGTGTCTTCGTCCTCCAACGCGCTGCTCGGCATCATCAATGACGTGCTCGATTTCTCCAAGATCGAAGCCGGGCAGTTGTCCATCGAATCGATTGCGTTTGACGCAGCCGCCGTCGTTCGCGACGCCGCCGCCATCTTCGCGCCCATCGCACAAGAGAAGGGCTTGCAGTTCGAGTGCGCCATCGATGCGGGTGTCGCCGCGCACTACATGGGCGACCCCACGCGCCTGCGGCAGATTGCATCGAACCTGCTGAGCAACGCCATCAAGTTCACCGACCAGGGCAGCGTGCGGGTAGCGCTCGGCGCCCAGGACGGCGCGATTGTGCTGAGCGTAGCCGACAGCGGCATCGGCATGAGCCAAGCGCAGCAGGCGCGCCTGTTCGAGCCCTTCATGCAGGCGGATTCCACCATCACACGGCGCTTTGGCGGCACGGGGCTGGGGCTGGCGCTCTGCCGCCGGCTGGTCGGTTTGATGGGCGGCACGATCACGTTGCACAGTGCGCCGGGGGAGGGCAGCGAGTTTGTTGTGACGCTGCCCTTTGCGGTGGCCGACGTTGCGCCCGAGACCAACGAAGACCCGGCACAAGCGCCCGACGCAGGCACCTCGCCCCCCAACATTCGTGTGCTGGCCGCTGATGACCAGGCAGCCAACCGCGAGCTGATCCGCATGCAACTGGAAGCGCTCGGCTACCGCGTCGACATGGCCGAGGATGGCAACGACGCGCTGCAGCGCTTCAACGCGCAACCGCACGACCTCGTGCTGACCGATCTCAACATGCCCGGCATGGATGGCTATGCGTTGGCACGCCGCCTGCGCGAGCAGGGCTCACGCGTGCCCATCATCGCCCTGACGGCCAATGCCGAGGTGGAAGAACATCGCCGCTGTGTGCAGGAAGGCATTGATGGTGTGCTCGTCAAGCCGGTGCTGCTCAAGACGCTGGATGCCACGCTGCGCCGCATGCTGCGCAACGCCCCGTCTGCCGGAACGTCCGGCAGCAAGGCGGCCCCCGCCCCGGCAGGCATTGGGGAAGGCCGCTTGCCCGACGCCATCCTTGCCGCGCTTACCCAATCCACACAAGAGCAGCTTGCCAACTTGCGCGTGGCATTGTTGACCGACGACCGCAAGGCCGCACTGCGCGACCTGCACGCCATGAAAGGCACCTTTGCGATGATCTACGAGCAGGACGTCTCCAACGCCTGTGCCGCAATGGAGCAGCAGACCAAACAGGGCGAGGACCTTGCCCGCCTGGGGCCAGCGCTCGATCAGCTTGTGGTCATGGCGCAGGAAGCGCTTGCGCGGCGCGGTACGTGACCAGGGTCGGGGTTCAGTTCTCTCGTTTCACATGAGGGCGTACGGCCGAAGGGATCAGCCCCGTCTCGATGCCGTAGTGCACCAGATCCAGATCCCGCTCGAGACCCAGCTTGCGCATGGCGGCCGTCTTTTGCGTGCTGATCGTCTTCTTGCTGCGCTGTAGCCGCGCCGCGATCTCGTTCACGGTCAGGCCGGATACAAACAGACGTACCACCTCCAGTTCGCGCGGGGTCAGCGGTGTCTCACTGTGGCGCTTGCGGCGGGCTGGCGTGGCGGTGCGCAGGATGCGTTCGATGGTGGGCGAGACATAGCGGCCATTGGCAAACGCCGCATGCACCGCCAGCGACAGGTGGTCCATCAAATCGGCCTTGCTCACGATGCAGCGGACTTCCTGCGTGAGCGCCTGCAAGATGGCGGGGTTCTCGATCATCGTCAGCACGACAACGCGCACCTGTGGATAGCGCTGCTGAATCAACGACAGGAGCGCCAACCCGTCGCCATGGCTGCCGCCCGGCATGGCGTAGTCGCACACCACCACATCGACGCGGATGCGGTTGAGCAGCGCGATCAGATCAGAGGAGTTGCGCGCGAGGCCGTTGACCAGGATCGACGGGTTGGTAGCAAAGTCATGCCTGACACCAAACAGGATGGCCGGATGGTCGTCGGCCACAGCGACGCGGATCAGGATGGGGTTCATGGTGCAACCGTTGATGGCCGGGGTGGGGTATCGGCCGCAGGAGGCTTCTCGAAACCAAGCCACGACTCTATTGACCTGCACGGCATGCGCAAAGCGGAAGCGTCCTAAAACGGTGCAACAACGTGTGGAAGCAAAAAAAGGGCTCTGGTTACCCAGAGCCCTTTCCCTCATGTGCCGCACGTTCGACCAGCTCGCCCCACTAGGACGGAACAGGAAGGAACAAGACCAAAGGCGAGCAGACCTTACGTGCGGCTAGAGCCTTGCTGACGGATTACCAGACGTAACCGCCGCCAAACGTTGCGCCCACGTCGCCACGGCTGCTGGTGTTGGCTGCGGCCTTGAGCGTCCACTTGCCGTCGGGCGTCATGTAAGGCACGCCGGAGGCCGTGCCGTATTCAAGGCTGCGCATTCGGCGCGCTGTGCCACGTGCTTGCGCGTAAGAGGGCGGGGTGCGGGTGTCGGAGGGCCGATCTCGGGCTTCCAACTGCCGCGTTTGGAGGTCTGAGGCTCGTGTTTGGCCCTCAGAGGGCAGCGTTCCGCCCGCGCAGGCCCGCCATCGGCCCTCAAACCCCCGACCCCTCCACGGTTTGAGGCCCGTATTCCGCCCTCCGAGGCCCGAAGTCGACCGTCTGAAGCCCGTGTTCGGCTGTCAGAGGGTGGAAGCCGGTGGTCTGAGGCCGGAACTTTCGACCTCAGCGGGCGGAGCGCGGCGGTCTGGGGCCGGCGTTCGGCCCTCAGACATCCAGGCGCGAGGGTCGGAGGCCCATGCTCGAGGCTCGGCGGGCCATGTTCGACGGTTGATGCCGCATCACTGGGCCTTGGAGGCCGATCTGTGACGCAGGGTTACGCAACGGCATAGGACGATTCAGATTTTGCGCCGAAACCCGCTTCCAGCCTTGTTTTGCGGGCGATGACGGGCCACGCTCTGCCCCGTCGTGCCAACCGGCGCGACATTCCAACCATAGGATGAGGAGTGTGATGTCTCAGAATTTGATCTCGCTTCAATTGGGGCCGGCTGAACTGGCCGCCGCGGATGCCGCGCTTGCGACCCTGGAGTCGGTGTTTGCTGGCCTGATTGACCTGTCGATCGAGCAACGCAGCACGATCACCAAGATGGGCGACAAGTCGGAAGCGTTTTGCCGCAAGGCCGTGGAGGTGCTGGGCAACAACCCGGGCGTGCTGTCGGTCAATTACAGCCTGGCGGAAGTCCAGAATGATCTGGCCGCGTTTGATGCGCTGCGCCCGCGTTTGATGCGCGTGGAGCAGCTCTGCGAGCGGATGCGCGATTCGCAGATGGCGCTGGGCAGTGATTTGATGACGGCCTCGCTGGAGGGGTATGCCTACCTGAAGGTGGCAGGCCAGGGCGAGGCGCTGGATACCGCGCGGCAGGCGTTGTCGGTGCGCTTTAACCGGGGGCCGCGCAAGAAGAAGGCGGAAGAGGGCGCTGCGGTTTGATCGGCATACCCCGTCAGCCGTCATCATGAAGAAACGGAGGCGTTGGCCTCCGTTTTTTTATTGCTGGCGTGCTGCCGGGCGGTAGTCCTTCATCAGCCAGCGCGAGAGGAAGAACGTGCGGCGGAGTTCTTGGATTTTTTCGTAGTCGGCGTTGATGAAGCGGCGGTTGGTTTGTTTTTCGTATTGGCGGAGTGAGCACAGCTTTGCGAGGGTGCTGCCACCGCTTTTGAGGCCGTAATATATGGAAAAGAACATCACCATAGGCATCATGATAAAAATCGAATCGTAGATATTGCCAAATAACTTCAGTATGGTGATGACGACTATGAAAATTAGGCCAACGGCTGTGAGTAGGTTATGAGATTCGTTGCCGGAGCTTTTTACTGGGTCAATCACGTAGTTTTCAAAATCGACGCCGATCATGATTTTCTTCTTCCACTTTTCTTCGTCTCGGTGTCGAACGGCGTTGATCTTTTTAAGATGAATTAGCACGCCAAATGCCACTGAAGTGATGATGGTCATTAGGTAAAGTATGAGGATAGGTATTCTGATTTCTTTGGCGCCAATTTTGTCGGCAACAAGGAGCGATATGGGTCCGAATAGAAAAATGAAGAGCGGAAAAAGGTACAGGAGAGATAGGAAATAAGATCGAATTGAGAAGTCTGATCGATATTTCACCCAGAACCCGAAGATCAGCCCAATCGCGGTCATGCTGATAACAAATTCAAGGAGGCCGTCTTTGAATTCCACGGAGTTTATTGCTATGTTAAATATTAGGAAAGTCGGTGCGCCGCATAAGCCAAAGCGCAACGGCGCTCTCGGCACGATGAATCGGGCGCTCTCTATGTCTGTTAGCAATGATTCCCTCGGTGTCGGTGATTCTCGCATCACGAAAGAAAACGGAGGCGTCGGCCTCCGTTTTCAGTTACTGACTTGCTGCCGGGCAGTAGTCCTTCATCAGCCAGCGCGACAGGAAGAACGTGCGGCGGAGTTCTTGGATTTTTTCGTAGTCGGCGTTGATGAAGCGGCGGTTGGTTTGTTTTTCGTATTGGCGGAGTGTGTATAGAGTTGCGATCCCGGGGCCAATTTTCTTGAGGGAGAGGTACGCAAACACGCCGACTATCATCGGCATCGCAATTAGCATTACGTTGTTCTTTGATCCCGTAAATATCTGGAACAGCAAGGGAATGTTCACCGCCAGAGAGCCTGCTACCCACCCTGCCGATTTAAGCTTGTCAGAATCACCGTCCCCATTTCCTGGTGTCGGTTGAATTCTGTAGCTATTGAAATCGACAAATTTTCTATAAGGCGCTTTCCAGTCGTCACGACCAATCTTGCGAAGATTACGAATTTCTGCCAATGATCGTGAAAGGGAGAAGGCGAATGGAGAAATAATTGATGCAAGGTATAAAACAACAAAGATTTCCGCCGAATCGCCGGCGCCAGAAATATCCGATGCCAATATGGAGCACGTCGCTCCAAATATTATCGGTCCTATAAACAAGAAGTAGTACGCCAAATTCAATGAAAATTTGACGGAGAATTCGGTTCGATATTTGACCCAAATTCCAAGTGCTAGGCCGGTGGCTGCCGAGAATAAGGCAAAATCCCAAGCGTTAAACACTCCGTCAAGGCTAAGTCGTTTATCAAGGAATAGTCCAGTCAAACCAAGGAATGCGAAATTCAGCCACATTCCGATGAATGGGGTTTTCTTCAATCCAAATTTTGCGCCATCGAAAGAAGTTAGCAAATCACTCTCCCAATTTCTGCTGAACAAATTCAGCCAAATCGTCGCCCTTGCCGGAAGCCCCCCAAACCATTTGCACGGCGACGCCCGCGATTAGTGCAACGAGGATGATCGGTGCGCTGGCAGCTAGAGCGGCGCCACCCACAATCCCAACGCCTGTAGTGATCGCACCGGAAGTAATAAACCCGACCAAGTTGCCGCTCTGGCTTCGCGCCGAAGCAATCGCAAACCGTCTGGTGTCAAACTTCAATTTCCCGTTGGTATCCCGATGAATGCTATCCACGGTGTCCAGCACAAGGCTCGGGGCAAATGTCAGGACTGCGTTGCCACCTCCGCCCCGGATATACATCCGTGATAGCGGTGACACCTTGGGGGCAAGCTCCCGCAAATTGGCGTTCTTGACCGTTGCTGTCGCCACCTGCGTGCGGGCATTGATCCTCCCGTTCTGCCCCAGCAGCGCCGGCTGTACCGTCTCGATGGGCATGTTGGTAATCCGAATCTTCGGCCTCGGTCGGCCTTTGCCGCTGGTGTTGGCGTTGTAGAGCGTGGCATAGGGGCTGATACGCACGCTGTTGCTCTGGCCGGACAGAATCTTTTGCGCGCCGGCCTGAATTGACTTCTCAAGACGCACGCCGTGCGATGCATGGGCGGCCGACATTCCCGTATTCAAGTTGGCTAACAAGCCCCCGGGGCCAAAGGCCGCATTCCGTGCCTCAGACATGTACCGCTCAGCGGTCCCCGGTTTGCCGCTGGGGCTGCCGTACAGGTAGTCAAGCATCCACGATGTACCGCCGTTGGCGGTAGCCGGCGTTTGTTCGGAGGCCGCCACCATGCTGCCAATCAACTGCGCAGCCAACACCGGATCGAGGTCGAAATCGCCATTGAGCAACTCGGTGCCGATATGCCATCCGTCGGCGCGGCTGAACTGGTCAATGCTGTTGGGCCACTGATTGGGCGGCAAGGTGCTGCGATAGCGCTGGAGTGACAGACAGACGTTGTTGGCCTGGGCGCGGCCAATACAAGCGGTGGAACTCGGCATGGGTTTCTCTCTGGCGGACGAAACCGGCCACGCTAGCGGACTTGCCGAGCACGCTCTATCGGACTGCGCCTAATTTGGGATGCCCTTCTGCGACACACAAGAACCGGAGAATCGGAATCGGGGCGCGATCCGCATCGCTATAATTGCGACCGCTGCCGGACCAACGGTAGCCGGGCGTGGAAACCCGACCACTCAAGGCGGACAGTGACTGTCCGAGAGCGCTCACGCGCGCCTTCTTTATGGCGGGCCGGGCGGAGCAGCCTTCGGGCTGGCTGATTGCCTTGGGTATCAGTTTCCACCTCCGCCGTCGGGCCCGCCTCCCTCACGTGGAAATGAGCGGCGGGCCTTCAATGACCCAAGGAGGCTTCATGCCAGTTGCGTCTTACCCATCGCCCCCCACACGCTGCCCCCGTTTCTCAGGAGGCACGCCATGACCCCCACCCAACGCCGTACTTACCTCACCGGTGCATTGGCCGCGCGGGATTACCTCTGCCGCACGCAGGCCGATCTGCGCGTCCACCGCCAGTTCCGCCCCGATACGCTGCGCTGGGCGTTGGCCCATACCAGCACCCGGCCACCGGAATATCGGGCAGGGTTTCTGGATGGCATCGGCGCGTTTGTCTCGATGGTGTTGGAGGGGTGCCAGGTCAACCCCGAAACGTGGGAAGTGCTGACCGCCGTAGAGCGGGCTGGCGAGCGTCAGTAACAACTAGACGGACGTGTCCCCGAGACGGGCGGGGATGCCTCAGACCGTGCAGGCGGATGCTGCTCAGTGCCGCTCAGGCCGGCGCAAAAAACCGCTCATGCAGCTCTTCCAGCCCCAGCGTGCTGATCACCTCATGCAGCCGCTCGGTCGGGCGCTTGCGCGGCAGGTTCTTGTACTGCGCGATGATCAGTTCGTTCTTCATCGAGTGTTCCCAGCCAACCAGCTCCGTCACGCTCACCTGATAGCCGTGGGCTTCCAGTTGCAGGCAGCGCAGCACGTTGGTGACCTGGCTGCCGAATTCACGCGTGTGCAGCGGGTGGCGCCAGATCTCGGTGAGCGCATTGCCGAGCGACTTGCCCTTGTTCTTGCGCAGCACGCCGGCCACCTCGGCCTGGCAGCACGGCACGAGCACGATGTATTGGGCCTTCTTCTCCAGCGCAAAGCGGATCGCATCGTCCGTGGCGGTGTTGCACGCGTGCAGCGCGGTGACGATGTCGATGGTGGCCGGCAGCTTGTCTGACGTAATGGACTCCGCCACAGACAGGTTCAGGAACGACATCCCCTTGAAGCCGAGCCGTGCCGCCAGTTCGGTCGATTTGGTGACCAGCTCTTCGCGCGTTTCGATGCCGTAGATGTGCGAGGTGCCGTCGCCGGGTTGTTCCTTGCAGAACAGGTCGTACAGGATGAAGCCGAGGTACGACTTGCCGGCGCCGTGGTCGACCAGCGAGACGTGCCCCTTGACCTGCTGCACGTCGGCCAGTAGCGGTTCGATGAACTGGAACAGGTGATAGACCTGCTTGAGCTTGCGGCGGCTGTCCTGGTTCATCTTGCCGTCGCGCGTCAGGATGTGCAGTTCCTTGAGCAGCTCGATGGACTGGTTCGGGCGGATTTCGTGGGTGTTGTTGGACATCGTGCGTGAATCAATGTTGATGCGTCGACCAGCAGTTTTATGCGTCGACCAGGAGGTCGAGGGGCACATTCAGTGCATCGGCCAACTTCTTGAGCAGTTCAGCGGTGCCGCCGCGCTGCCCGGTTTCGATCTGGCTGAGATAGGGTTTGCTGATACCGGTGGCTTCGGCCAGGGCATCTTGGGTCATGCGCCGGTAGTTGCGCCACGCGCGCACGGGGTGATCGCCTGCAAGTTCTGCATCCACAACGGCGGCCGGCACACGAAAGCCGTCGTCTTCGGCCTTGGCTTGGTCGAACAGCGTTTCGTCGTCCAGGTCTTCGGCCAGATGCTTGATGCGGTCCCAAAGCTCGATGGGCACCACGGCAAATTCACGGTGTCCGTCACGTTCGATGAATTGGACTTGGGTCATTTGTATGCGCCTCCGCGCGGTTTGATGGCCAGCACCACGATCACGACGCGGCCGTCTTCAATCTGATACAGCACACGCCAGTCGGCCACGCGGAGCCGGTAGCCCTCACGTCCGGCGAGCTTCTTTGCGTTCGGGTTTGGCGCATAGGGGTCGACTGCGAGTGCATCGATTTTGGCTCCGATCGTTACCGCGGTTGCCGCGACATTGCGTGGCATGGTCTTCAGGGCTTGCGCGGCCTGTTTTGTGAACTCGATGGCGTGCATCTCGCAATATTAGCAAATTGCTAACAAAATAGCTAACTATGTTTGCTATGGTTTGCTGGAGCCCGATCGAGGTGTGACAATGGCGCCCCGTTTGCTTGCCCGTTGCATGATCTGCCATTGCATGTCTGAACCCCATAACGCCCCCCTCGTTGCCGTGATCGGCGCCGGCCCTGCCGGGCTGATGGCTGCCGAAGTGCTGTCCCGCCATGGCGTGCGGGTGGACGTGTACGACGCCATGCCGTCGGCCGGGCGCAAGTTCCTGCTGGCGGGCATCGGCGGGATGAACATCACGCACTCGGAGCCGATCGATGTATTTCTCGGCCGCTATCGCGCGCGCCGCGAGCAACTGGCACCGTTCATCCATCGCTTCAACCCCGATGCGCTGCGCGCGTGGATTCACGGTCTGGGCATCGATACGTTCGTTGGCAGCTCGGGCCGCGTGTTCCCCACCGAGATGAAGGCGGCGCCGTTGCTGCGCGCGTGGCTGCATCGGTTGCGGCAAGCGGGCGTGCAGTTGCATATGCGGCACCGTTGGGTGGGCTGGGCGCAGCCATCCGACCACGCGCACGTGCTGCGCTTTGAAACCGCCGATGTTGAGCGGCTTGTGCAAGCCGATGCCGTGGTGCTGGCCATGGGCGGCGGCAGCTGGCCGCGCCTGGGTTCCGACGGCGCCTGGGTGCCGCTGCTGGAGGCGCGCGGCGTGCAGGTGCAGCCGCTCCAGCCCGCCAACTGCGGCTTTGATACGGATTGGAGCGCGCACTTTCAGGAGCGCTTTGCAGGGCAGCCCGTCAAGTCGGTCGCCATCGGTTTGCCGTCGGGCGAGGGCGGTGCGCTGCAGTTCCGCCAGGGCGAGTTCGTCGTCACGCAGACGGGGGTGGAGGGCAGTCTCGTCTATGCGCTGTCCGCGCCCATTCGCGACGCGTTGTTGGCGGACGGTGAAGCCACGGTCTGGCTGGACCTGGCGCCTGGCTGGAGTGCACAGCGCGTAGCCGATGAGCTAATGCGCCCGCGCGGCGCACGCTCCATGTCGAGCCATCTACAGAGCAAGCTGAACATCACCGGCGTGAAGCTGGGGCTGCTGCGCGAATGTTTGAGCAAGGAGGCGTTTGCCGATCTGCCTCAACTCGCCAAGGCCATCAAGGCGCTGCCGTTGCGCCTCACGCGCGCGCGGCCCATTGACGAGGCGATCAGCAGTGCCGGTGGTGTCGCGTTTGAGGCCTTGGATGCCAAGCTGATGATCGAGCGCCTGCCCGGCGTGTTCTGCGCGGGCGAGATGCTCGATTGGGAAGCGCCGACCGGTGGCTATCTGCTGACGGCGTGCTTTGCGAGCGGCGCCGCTGCGGGGCAGGGCGCGCTCGACTATTTAGCGGCATTGCACCGCTAACGCACTGGCTTACTGGCGCGCTTTCAGGCGCCACAACGACGTCACCTCGGCAACGCGAGCTTTGTACAGCGGGTCGTTCTCATCGGATGCCTTGGGGTGCTTCGGCTTGATGTCTTCGCGGCCGACGACTTGCAAACCGGCCGCGTCGATCATTGCGCGCAGGGCTTCACGCGTGCGCAGGCCCAGGTGCTCGGCAAAGTCCGACAGGATCAGCCAGCCTTCGCCGTTGGGCTCCAGATGCGCGGCCAGGCCATCGAGAAAGCCGCGCAGCATGCGGCTCTCCGGGTCATAGACGGCACGCTCGATCGGGGAGCTGGGCCGTGCCGGCACCCACGGCGGGTTGCACACGACCAGCGGCGCGCGGCCTTCGGGAAACAGATCGGCCTCCACCACTTCCACCCGGGTTTGCAGGCCGAGGCGCGCGACGTTCTCGCGCGCGCAGGCAAGGGCGCGTGGGTCCTGGTCGGTGCCGATGACGCGCTTCACGCCGCGCTTGGCGAGCACCGCAGCCAGCACGCCGGTGCCTGTGCCGATGTCGAATGCCAGCGCCTTCGAGGGCAACGGCGCATGGGCCAGCAGATCGATGTATTCCCCACGCACCGGCGAGAACACGCCGTAGTGCGGGTGAACGCGCCCATCGCCCAACGTGCCCAGGGCGGGAATCTCGACACCCTTCTTGCGCCATTCGTGCGCGCCGATCAAGCCGAGCAGTTCGCGCAGTGAGACGACAGATGCGGCATGGCCGGCGCCATAGGCCTCGGTGCACGCGTCGCGCACGTCGGGCGCGCGGCGCAGGGGGATCGTGTAATCCGCATCCAACGGAATCAGCAGCATGCCGAGCGTGCGGGCCCGCTGCGATTGGGCCAGGCGGTGCAGGTTGAACGCATCGATGGGCGAGGCGGCTTCCTTGCGCGGCTTGCCGGGTTTGCCGGATTTACGATGGTCGGTGCGACGGGATAGGGCCTGCAGCAGTTGGCGTGCGTTCTGGAAGTCGCCTTGCCAGAGCAGTGCCGTGCCTTCGCAAGCGAGGCGGTAGGCGGTGTCGGCCGAGGTGCGGTCATCGGCGATGACCACGCGCTTGGGCGGCGGGTTGCCGGCTTCGGAGCGCCAGAGGGCGGTGTGGACGGCGTCGCTGGCGGTTTCAGGACGGTCGTCGGTCCAGCTGAGGGTGGGGTGATCGGTCACGGGTGGTATCGGAAAGCGGCGGGCCGGCGTGGGCCGGGGAAACCGCGACACGATACCGCCCGTTACGCCAACGCACAATGCCGGCGGGTGCCGGGGCGTGCACGTTGGCGGTTGGCGCGGTGCGGTTTGCGCTCAGTATTGGACGAACAGCTTGACGCCGTCGCCCAACTTGCAGGTGTACGACACCTGGCTTTGCAGTGTGTAGGCGGGCATGGCGAAGATGTACGACGCGAAGTGCGCCGTGCCGGTGGCGTCGATGGTGTAGCGCAGGAATTGGGTGATGGGCGTGCCATCCTGCCGGACGGTGACGTGCGTGTCGGCAAAGCTGAGGGTGTGGTCGGGCAGGATGCGGTAGGCGCCGACGGTCAGCCCGCCGCGTGTGGTGCCGGCCGGGGTGGTGGGCGTGTCGCCCGTGCAGCGGGTGAGGTCGATGGTGGCGTTCAGTTGCTTGCCGGCAGCCAGGGCTTGCTCGACGGCCACGACGTCTTGCACGGGGATGCGGGGGCCCTGTGCGAGTGCGGGCGAAACCGCCACACAGGCGGCGATGCAGGCGAGGGAGCGAATCAACATTGGCGTCATGGTTGGTTTGGGTGGGTCAACGGAAAAAGTAGAAACAAAAAGGGACCCGCTGTCGAAGCCGGGCCCCCTTGTGGTTGGCATGCGCGGGTGTGTGATGTCGCGCTTGTTCTTTCTATGAGAAGCAGCGTAGGCGAAGCCCTGCCCGATGTCTGGCTTGAAGTCTCAACTTTGTTCAGCGCCTGCCGCGCGCAGGCAAAAAAGAACCCGCCATGGAGGCGGGTTTGGATCGTCCAAAAACACACAACAGGGAGACAACGCCGCAGCGTTGTCATGGCGCGATCGCTAGATCGTGCAGCGTTGACGCATCCGCCTGCACGCCATACCGGGGACATGGCGGCGGAACCATAGAGGGGCCATGATTCCGCCTTACCCGGCACGGCGCTGGGCCTGCGGTCGTGTCAAGCTGGGCGCGACTTTAGCAGCGCTGCCGCGTTCAATCCATACCATGCGCGGTGTTGTGAGGATTGATGATTTTTCAGCGGCTGAACCGCTCACGCAGGCTCGCGCTTTGGTTGAGGTTGGTCAGCATCGCGTCGAGCCAATGGTCATCGGGTGGTGCCTGGTGTTCGGGTGCTTGGCTTGCCGTATGCCGCAGCGTGACGGCACGCATGGGTTGCGCGGTATCGCGCAGCGGCTGTGCGGCGGGCTCCTGCGCGCGCGCGGTGGCTGCAATGGGTGCGCGCGCTCCGAGCTTGCGATTGAGAATGCCTTCCACCGCGCGCGCGTAGACGCCGTTTTCGCCCGGCGATTCCGAGTGGTACGCGCCAATGGCCCGCCAGCTGTTGCCGTGCAACTGGACCTTGCGCGCCAAGTGCCATGCCGCCACGTAGGCGCTCACGCACGGGTCGTACAGCGCCTGGCGGCCGATGCCGTAGCGGGACAGTTCGGGCAGGTGGATCGTGTTGATCTGGAACATGCCCAGATCTTCGCTGCCGTTGCGATTGCGGTTGTGCGCCTGCGGGTTCAGGTGCGATTCCTGATAGCCGATGGCGCGCAGCACTTGCGGGTTCACACCGTGATAGGACGCAGCATCGTCAATGCAATCGGCCAGTGCGTGTGCAGGCAGCCACGCCAACAGCGCGAGCAGGCCGCGCACCCATGCATTACGCGTTCGCATGCGGCTGGGTGCCGGCGCAGCGGCGTGCGATGGTGTGGCGTTGATGCAGACGTTGTTGCTGCCACGTGTGATGCGTGTCTCGGCGCACGGCCGGTCGCGCAACGTGGGCGTTGGCGCGACGTTCGCGCGCAGCCAGGGTGCGGGGCGATGGGGCATGCATGATGACTCTCGTGCAATGAAGATGCGCCGATCATAGAAACGCGCGCGGCGTGGCAGCCCCACACGCTGCGAACTCGCTTGCGCTGGAGCGAAGCGGCGTCGCCCGGTGGTTGCCACATGGGGTTCGGTGCGAGCGCGAAGGGTTCGTGCCGGCACGCGGTGCGGTGCGTCATGCCCCATACGATGGAGGAACAGGCGGAAAGGGTTGGCGCCGCTAGCAAAACCCTCCTGGCGTCGTTGTGCCGTCTTGCCGTACTTCAGTACTGTCTCGCCGGCACGCCTAGCCAGGACCGCTGCGCTGGGTTTTTCTAGCGGCGCACACTGCTTTCTGCCGATGGCCACTTCCTCTTCTTCAGGCGACATCATGCAATCACATTTCGAGAGTGCCTCTTTGCATCCAGAGCCGGGCGCGTTTGCGGGTCGGCTGTCGCGCGCGTTGCGGCGTGCGTTGCAGCGCGTTGTCCATGGCAAACAGCCGCCAGTTTCGGCCCGCGCGCATGCACTATTGCAGCATCACGAGCGCCAGCCGGCGCCGGCGTCTTCACGTGCGCAGCATCAACTGCGCGCCGTGGCCGCGCGCGATGCATTGCGCATTCAACAAGCGGTACCGCATGGCCATGGCTTGCGCGCCGCCGAGCCGGCAACGGAGGGCAACCACTGGCTGGCGGTGTGCGATGCCGTGGCCGGCTGGCAGCAAGACATGGCGCGCCGGCTGCACCGCTATAGCGGCCCCTTGCTGGCCGATACCCGCCAGCCGACAGCACAAGGTCTGGCGCTGGCCGCTACGCGCATGTTGCTGGCCATGCAGCAGCACAATCGGCATCTCGTGCTCGACAGCATTCCGGTGATGCGCCTGCCTGCCGCGCTGTGCCTGGCAGACCAGCTTGAGCAGCTGGTCATCCACGATTGCGACGTGTTTGAGTGGCCCGCATCGGGCGGGCTGCCGCTGAACCTGCGCGTGCTGCACTTCTCGCGCAATCCTCGCCTGACCGCGCTGCCCGGGCGCATCGGCAAGCTGCTGGAACTGCGTGAGGTTGTGGTGCTGGATTCGCCGTTGCGGGCGCTACCGGCGTCGCTGTCGCAACTGCCCCGGCTGGAGCGCCTGGTGCTGCAGGGCCCCGAGCTGCGCATCGTGCCGGTGGAGTTGGGCGCGCTCGCGCACCTGCAAACGCTGAGCCTGGTGTCGAGCCGCTTGCTGACGCAATTGCCTATCAGCCTGGGCCAGTTGGGGCAGTTGCGCCGGCTGAATCTGCGTGGCAACCCGCTGCTGGCGGCACTGCCCGATACGCTTGGCAACCTGACCTTGCTGGAGCGATTGGACCTGCGCGACGCGCATGCGATGACCACGCTGCCCGACACGCTGGGCCGCCTGCACAAGCTGCACTCCCTGGATGCATCGGGCATGTCGGCACTGGCGGCACTGCCAGAGAGCATTGGCCAGTGCGCCGCGCTGCGTACGCTGCGACTGCGCGATTGCTTCTCGCTGCGCGCCTTGCCGGCCTCGGTCGGGCAGTTAACCAAGCTGGAACATCTGGACCTGCGCGGCTGCTATGCACTGTCCGATTTGCCCGATACGTTGCGCGCCTTGCCGGCCCATTGCCGTATCGACGTGCCGGCACACCTGTCGGCCCGTCTGGCGGATCTGCGGCCCGCCGCGCCGCACGCCAACGAGCGCCGCGCCGTCAGCATCATCGACTGGAATGCGCTGCGCGAGAGCTGGCGCGCACGTTTGCAGCCCTATGGCAGCGAATACGGCAGCGACGCGCTACATATCTGGTTGGAGCGTTATATCAACACCGTCACGCCCGACGTGGTGCGTGCGCATCGCGATTCCCGCCGCCTGGCGCTGCTGGTCGATGGCCTGTGCGATTCGGCGGTGCTGCGCAGCCACGTCTTTCAGCGCGCGCACGAGCGTTATGCACTGGGGGATCTGGATGATGGCGGGCTGCCGCTCGGCGAGCTGATGACCTTGCTGCTCAACGAGCGACTGCGTGACCACGCATTGCCTGAGGACGCCGCGAGCAACCTGCTGCGCACGGAGGCCTTTGCCACGCTGCTGGAGCGTGACGCCGCCGATGGCTCCATCGATGAAGCCGTTCAGCAGCTTGCACACTGGGCGCCGCTGCAGGGCTATGTCGAACGCTATGTCGGGGCGGGTGATGATAGCGCACACAAGCACATGGCTGTGGCGCGCACCTGGCTGCGCGCTGGATAAAACGCTGTCAGTGCTCTGATGTACCCGAGGCCGGCGAATGCCGGCCTTGTTGTTTTTGGTTGCAGCGACGCTGCCTGCGGGCGAAGGATAAAAAACCAGCCTACGTCGTCCGTAGGCTGGCGGCAGAGTGGCAGAGGCTTAGGAGTTAGCGCCGCCGCTCTCGGCTGGGAAGGCATTGCCCAGCAGTGCCTTGCGGCGATCGAGTTCGGACTGCGCCTCTTTCCCGATCGGCAGACCGGCCAGGTTGGGGCTGCCGAGTTGCTGCAGCTGGTCGAGGCTCGCCTGCTTGACTGATGCCTTGGCCGGCTGCAGGCGCGTGCGCAACTGGCCGGCGGTACCGGTGGGTTGCGGCGCCCCGTGCAGGGCGGTCTGCGTGCGCGCGTTCTCGCGTTGCAAGCCCTTCGGATCGCGCAGCAGGGTCTGGATGCCGGTGTTGCGTTGATCGGCGTGGAGCAGTGCCGCCGAGTTGATCGCCCGCGTGTTGCCGATGATCTTGGAGAACGCGTCGAGCAGCGGTCGGCCCTCGTTCGAGTTGCACAGATAGTCGGCGCGCGCCCCGATGGTCGGCAGGGACTGCAGGTGCGCACGCATGGCGTTCAGATCGAGGTGGCTGACGTCGATGGGCTTGGTCAGCGGCTCGGCAAGCTTGAACGCTTCCTCGCCCTTGGCGGTGGAGCCCGGCGCGTGCGCGGCCACCTGCGCCGACACCTGTGCCGCGCGGGCAAAGGGCGTTGCGGCGTGGTAACGCACGAACTCGTTCTTGATCACGGGCGCGCGATTCTCTGCCGCGGCCGTGTCGATCTCCTGCCGGGCTGCTGCGTACTTGGCCACCACCTCGACCATGAGGTTCGGGTTGGCCAGATAGCGGTCGCGCTGCATCGGGTTGGCGTCAAAGGCCTGCCGCAGCGCAGCGTCTTCGCGGTTGGCTTCCGCATCGACGATCTTGGACAGGAACGGGTGCTGCATGATCAGGTAGCTCGTGTCGGTGCCCACGATCTCGCCGGCGAAGCTCTGCGCGTTGTCGGTGTGCGAAACGCTGGGCGTGAAGGTGCCTTTTGGTGTGGGGATCGTCATCGACAGGTTCATGCCGCTGTTCTTGTTGCGCAGCACGCGTGCGTATTGCAGCTCCATCGGTGCGTTCTGCACGTCGGGCGGCTGGCGCAGCTTTACGACGATGCTCGTGCCATCGGTGATGTCGAACACCAGGCCTTGCGTCTGGCGGATCAACTCATGCGGATCGATCTTCTGCTCCTGCAGGCGCAGGTTCGGCGCGAACTTCGCGATGGCCGCCTCGATGGCCTTGTTGATCATCAGGCCGGTAATGGGCGCGCCGCCTTGCGCGGTGAACGTGAACTGCCAGAACTTGCCCGTGCGGCTGGGGTTGGGCTGGTGCGTGGCATTCATCCAGCGGGCTTCCGCGCTGAGGGAAACCTGCCCCGCGCTATTGCTGACCGAAATGGAGCCCGTCAGGTGACCCAGATCCACCTTGTCGGTCAACCGGTGGAAGCGGTTCAGGATGGCGTTGAGTGCGCTGCCTTGCGCGCCACCCGACACCGTGGCCCTGACTCTGACGTCCGTTCGCTGCCACAGCGATTTGTCCTTCAGCGGGCCGTTCTTCTGCACGTCGTAGTTCTTGAGCGGCAGGTACGTCTTGTCGAGCAGCTCGCGCGCAGTCTTGTACATCGAGTCCGCTGTCAGGATGGCGGTTTGTTCATCCACATGCGGATCGGCACCGGCCGCGCGTTGTGCCATCTGCTGTTTGATCACCGAGATGTGCGCGCCCACGCAGCCCAGTGCCAGACTGATGGCGGCATGGCTTTTGGCGATGAATTCCTCGGGCTTGGCCAGCGCGTCCTTCTGCGGGTAGCGGCCGTGCCAGACGGACTGGTTGATCTGCGCAAAGGCGGCTTCGCGTTGCTGTGTGAGCGCGCCGCGCTGTTCAGCAGGCATGAAGCGGTCGTTTTTGGCGAGCACGGCGCCGGCATCTTCGGCGAAATGCTGGTACGTGTTCACGATGTGTTCGAGCTGGTCCGTCGCGTGATTCAGTTGCTCAGGCGTCGCATGGGTGATGGCGTTGTGGAACTGCGCCGGGATGTTGGCTTCTTCACCGTAGTGCAGGCGCTCGGCCTCCGTGAACGGCAGTGCGGGGCCGGCGTGCAGATCCTGCGTCAGCGCCTTGCGCGTCTCGTTGTACAGATGGAGCTGCGCTGGCGGCACTTCGCCGCTGCAGGCTTCATCCAGTTGCTGATGCAGCTTGAAGGTGGCCTGGTAGTCCTTGTGATAGCCGGGGTCGAGCAGCGCGTGCGGTGCGGCAGCGGTTTCCGTATACCACTTTGCGTTGTCGGCGCGGCCGGTGATGTCAAAGTTGACGTTGGCCTCAAGATTGGTGCCGCCGTGCGTCTTGTCGCCGGCGCTTGCGTCCACGGCGACGGTGTGCTGGCGATAGGCCAGGAAGCGATCGCCATAGGCCACGGAATCGGGAATATCGCGGCGCGGCTGAGCTGGCAGGGGCTGGCCAGTGCGGACGCGTTCCGTCAGCACGTCGGCGACGGGCGGATAGGCCTTGTTCATCAGCGTGCTGAAGTGGTTGCCGCCAAGCTTGTGGTCGATCGCGCCGGCCAGCAGCGTCATCTTGAAGGTGTTGAAGCCCTTGGCGATCTTGGCATCGGTGAGGTAGTACGGCTTGCCGGCGGCCTCGGTGTAGTTGCGGCCCACGGCGTGCGACACCATGTTGGCCAGTGATTCGAGCTGACGCATCAACTGGCGTGCACGCGGGCCGGCGGAGCTCGTCTTCATCCAGGCGTGGTTGGCATCGTGGTTGGCGACAATCTTGACGAGCTGCTGCAGGTCGTCGTGTTCGAGGTAGACGTTGTGGCCTGAGAAGGCATACTTGCCGGCCAGGTTCGCTGCCCACTCGCCCAGCTTGCCGCCCAGCGCCGCTTGAGCAAAGGCCTGCTTACCGGGAATGAAGTCGACGTCGCCGTCGTCATCGAGCGTGTACAGCCGGCTGGTGCTACCGCCTGCGCTGGCTGTCACGTGGGCGGCTGCGTATTTGTTGGTCGGGAATGCGGATACCGTCAGGCTGCCCGAGGTACTGGTGCTCACGTTGGAGCCCGACTTGCCGGTGCTGATGCCCGGCGCCTTGACTTCCAGGTTGGCGGTTTCCTTGGCGGCGTAGTGCGTGAGCACATCGTTCGCGCTGCCGCTCAGGTGCGTGCGCTTGAGCTCGGTGAGCAGCGCGGCGATCCCCTTGTAGGCATCGGCGGGGTCATGGCGGCCCAGCGATTTACCGAGCTTGCGCGCCGTCTTGGCCGCCGCAGCGAAGGCATCGCGCACAGCCAGCCCCACTTCGTGCGGCGGCTTGTGGCTATTGTCGGCTGCGATGGTGTTGATCTTCGTGAGCCGCTGTTGGAGCACGGCATGCAGCGCGACGCTGCGGCTGTGCGAGTGCGTCAGTGCAGCGGGTACGGTCGGCAGTGCATCTTTCAGTGCGCTCACCATCTGGCGCAGTTGCGGCTTGTTCAGTGCGCCGGTGTCCGGGTCAAAGACAGGGCCCTGCGGCGGTGCATGATGGCCCTCCGTATGTGTGGAGCTTGCTGAAGAGGTTTGGCGCGAGAGTGGCGTCTGCGTCAGTGCCAGGGCCATGCTGCCTTGGGCCGATGTCTCGGCGTGCGCGGTGTGCTCCGTGTCGGCGGACTGCGTGTGCGTGGTTGCAGGCGGGACGTGCGTTTCCTGGTGGAGCACGGAGCCTTGTGCTGTGCCGCTGGTGCTGGCCGTAAGCTCAGGCGTCTGCGTGGCAGCGGTGTGCGGGGCCGCCGTCGGTTGTTGTGGCGGCCATTGCAGCGTCCCCGCGCGAATGCCTTTGCGGACTTCTCGTTGCACAGCGCGGATTTCACGCCCGCTCATTGTCGTGCTCGACTGCGCCTCATTGAACTTGTTGATGAGCTCCTCGGGGGGGAGACGTTTCGCCTCTGCCTTCTGGTTACGTGCCACGCGCTTGTCGGCAAGGTCGCGCAGTGCGCCAGGCAACCGCGAGGTCTTGCGCATGCTGGGCATCGACGGCTGTGGCGCGGCGGAAGTGCTCGTGGGCGTCGTCGCGACGGGCGCTGTTGTGCCGGAGGAGCGGGAAAAGATTTTCGGGAAGGGCATAGGAGGCTCCGAGGTTGGCATGCCCGGGCAGTGCAGCCTCGCCCCGGCACAGTGAACCTTGCAAGCGTAGCCAGCCCCTGTCGGCGAATGTCACGCACGCCGAAGCGGTGCGTCGGCAGCCGAAGCCGGCCACGCTGGTGTGCTGTCGTTGGCTTAGAGCCGCTAACAAAACCGCCCTGGCGTCGTTGCGCCTCCCGCAGTGACGAACATTAGGTACTACACGTACTGTCTGCGTCGGCACGCCTAGCCAGGACAGTTTTGTTAGCGGCTCTTAGTACGTGCTGGGATCCACGCCGGCATCCAGCTCGGCCGTCAGCGCGGCAATGGCATCGAGCAGGCCGGTGGCCTCGGGATCGTCGTCGAGGGTGTAACAAAAGCGGTAGATGATCTGACTGCTCTGCGGGTGGCGAACGACCGTGCCGCGTGCGGCACCTTCTACCTCCAGACACAGGCTGAGCAGTAGGTTGAGCGTGATGGCAACGTCCAGCGTGTCGCGCGTGCCGAGTTCGAGGTAGACGACCAGCGCGTCGGGTTCGGTGTAGCCGTCGTAGGCCAGCCAGATGCGCCGGCGGCCGATATGCAGCGCGCGCGCGGGCGTGGTGTCGTCGTCTGGCAGGGGGGAGGGGGCGGATTCGTGGGGGGGCATGGCTCGGGGGGAGGGGGCGGCTGCAACACAGTGCAGCAACCCGGTTGCACCGGAAAACGATGCCAGCCGGGGGGCTGCGATGTTGCAGGGCCACCGAAATATCGGTATCCCCCCCGAAAAAACGCTCACCTGAAATATCACTCCTGGGTAAAATTTGACATCCCGGTGGGGCCATTTGGGACCCCGGTCTGAGCGAGGCCGCTTGTTGTGAACGGCCCGCACTGAAACTCGCGGAGGGTAAAACCGTGACGCAAGCCTGTGAGCCAGCCAACGCGCTGGCATCCGACTGGTTCCGACAACACTACGCTTGGCTCGCCGGCCGCATGGGCCGCAAGACAGGCTGCCGCTTTGGCGCCGAGGACTTGGCGTCGGAGGCGTTTGCGCAACTGCTGCAAAAGCCGGGTTGGCAGAACACCCGCGAGCCGCGCGCGCTGCTGACCACGATTGCGCAGCGGCTGCTGTATGAGATCTGGCGCCGGCGCGATCTGGAACAGGCTTATCTGACCTGGGCCGCCGACCAGCCCCAGGCCACGCTGCCCTCCCCCGAAGAGCGGGCCCTGCTCCTGGAAGCACTCACGACCATCGACCGCGTGTTCGATGGGCTGCCTGCCAAGGCACGCACTGCGTTCCTCTATAGCCAGTTGGATGGGCTGACCTACCCCGAGATCGCCGAGCGCCTGGATGTATCGGTGCGCATGGTGCAGAAATACATGACGCAGGCCTTGCGCCTGTGCTACCTGGCCGACGTATCGTGAAACAGCCGTTGGATGACCGGATCGCCGAGCAGGCCATCCAGTGGCTGGTGTTGTTGCGCTCGGGCCTGGCCTCGGACACAGACCACCAGCGCTTTGCGGCCTGGCAGGAAGCCGACCCCGCGCACGCGGCGGCGGTGCAGCGTCTGCAAGGCGGTCTGGGTTCGCTGAGGTTGCCGTCGGTGTCGGCGCCGCATCGGCAGGCGGCACGGCACCTATTGGACACACCACCATCGCCGATGCGGCACGTGCGGCGCGCGCTGGTCCTAGGTGGGATCGGCGCTGGCGTGGCGGCGCTGGTGGATCTGCAGATTCCGCTGTCTGGCCTGGGCGCCGATATGCGCACGGCCACCGCGGAGCGCCGTGATTTCAGGCTGGCCGACGGTTCGCTGTTGCGCTTGAACGCACGCAGCGCGGTCGATGCGTCGGTGAATGCGGCGGGTGCCGATGTCCGCTTGCGCCGCGGCAATGTGCTCGCTGTGGCCGCGTCGCCATCGGCGCAGGTGCGGGTGTGGTCGGCGGCGGGGTCGATTGAATGCGCGGGCGGCATGGTCTGCGCAACGCTGGAACCCGGCGGAACGATGCGGGTGGCCGTGCTGGAGGGCACCGCCTCGGTGGCCACGGCAGCTGGCGCGGTATCGACGGTACGCGCAGGGGAAGTGCGACGCCTGAGCCCGAGCGGCATTCAGCCGCTGGATGTGCTGGCGCGCTCCGCCGCGGCGTGGACGCGCGGCCTGGTGGAAGTCGAACACCAACCGCTGGCCAACGTGATCGACGCCCTGCGCCCGTACCACCACGGCGTGATCGAGCTGCACTCCGACGTGGCCGGCCTGCGCGTGACAGGGCGGTTTCCGCTCGACGTGCACCGCGCCCTGCAGATGCTGGCCGAAACGCTGCCCATCCAGGTGCGGGAACTGGCCGGCGTATGGGTGCGCATCGCCGCCCGTTGAGCGGCAGCCGACCGCCCGCAATTTTTTTTGGGATTCCGGTTCCGGTTTTCCGCGTACGTTGCACAGAGAGAGTAAGAGGGCGCCGCGGTACGGATAACCCGGCGCGCCGATTGCATCCCGATGCAATGCTCACATCAGAGCGAAGGACGACATGAACGCCCGAGTCCAGAACGACGTGCTGCTACAAGCAGCCGACACGACCACCGAAAGCCGGTATTTCTCTTCCCTGCCGAAGGTTGCGGGGGGCTGGCGTGCGCCCGCTGGTGCACCGTTTCCCGTCGCGACCGCGCGGGCCGTTTTGGCCGCTCCCGGCATGCTCCTGATCGACCTGACGGAGTTGGCCGAGGCCGTCGGCGAACCTGCACCGCCGCAGCCCGTCACGCTCGAGCAGGCGCACGCCATGCTCGGGCGGATGCTGGAGGCACGGCGCCAAAAGGCTCCTGTGCGGTCAGAAAAGACAGCGCTGTCGGCGTTGACGCGGCGCCAGCGGGACATCCTGCGCGAGGCAGCGTCGGGCAAGTCCAACGTGGAGATTGCACAGGCGCTGCATATCGGCGTGGAAACCGTGAAATCGCATGTGCGGCAGATTTTGATGCGCTTGCAAGCGCGTAATCGGACGGAATTGGCTGCGCTCTATCAGCAATGCGTCCGCGAAAATCGAACAGGGGAAAATCATTAACGCGGTAATGATTAACGCGGTAACGATTAACACAGCAAAGATTATATTAAGCCGACGCTGAAATTATTCAGGCGGCATTCAAACACTTCGTCCTGAAGTGTTTGCTGAAAACACTGAAGTGCAATTCGCTGCGAGCGATGGGGCTGCGTGGCGCGCAATCGTTTGCGCAAAAGGCCGCGTTGCGCGGCCTGGTTACGCGGCGAGTGCGGTAGGGGGCAGGGCGGCGGGCGACGTGTTCTCGGCCGTCTGCACGGTGAGTTGATAGCCGCGCGCATACACGGTCTTGAGTTCGACGCCGACTTCCGCGCCCAGCTGGAGCTTCTTGCGCAGCTTGTAGATGTGCTGCTCGATGGAGCGTTCGACAATGCTGGCATCCGCACCCCACACGGCAGAGGCGATCTGCTGGCGTGAGAGGAAGGCCCCCGGCGATGAGAACAGCAGCCACGCCGTCGCAAACTCGCGCGCGGTCATGCGGATGGGCACGTTGTTGATCGTGGCCGTACGCGTGAGCCGGCATAGGCGATACGGCCCGACCACCACGTTGATGCCAGCGTTCTTGCGCACGGGCTCGACACGGCGCAGGGCGCGTTGTACGCGGGCCTGCAGCTCCTCGGCGGTGAAGTGGCCGGTGAGCACGTCGTCCACCCCGGCATCGAAAGCCAGCGCCATGTCGCCGCGGTCGGCAAACTGCCCAAACACCAGGGTGGGCCAGCACATGTCGGCATTGCACTCGCGCCACGACAGCACGAGTTGCCCGGCGGTGCGGAACTGCTGCGCGTCGATCATCAGCAGATCAAACGTTTCCGACCGGCGCGCGCGCAGCAGCGACAGGGCATCGTCAAAGCGGACGCATTCCACGTCCTGCATTGGCAGACAGCTTTCCACATAGGCAAAGCCGGATGTATTGGCAGTCAGTATTGCGAACTTCATGGTGCTCCCCTTTCTTGCCCCCGCAATGACGTGTCATTAGAGGGGGCGCTTCAAACAGGAGCCCAGCATAACGTTCACAATTTCTCCAAACATCCCTACAAAGAGTGAAATTGCTCTTAACTCTGAATTAGTTTTTTTAGGGCACCGATTGAGTGCCATTTGATCATGTGCCCTGTGAATTCACCCGGCTTCAGCATGCGAAGAAAGCCATACATGACGGTGCATTCCAGCATTTCGTCGTGTTGACGGGTCTTCAGACAACTAGATGAATGTACGTTAGCCGAATCAGCCGAATTTAATGGCGGCCAACTCGCGCGTGCCTTCCACCTCGTTATTTGCGCGGGCCTGGATGGTGCTCGTAAAGCCCCGGCTGCGGCTGGTGGAGACCTGCTCCACGATGGCGAGCTTTTCCGGCAAGCGCGCGTCAGGTGAGTGCAAGATCGCCTGGGCCAGCGCTTCTGAGGCCTGCGCATCGGGTGAGTTGGGGTCGAGGCTGCGGTGCAGGTCGGCCAAGTCCAGGTGGCCCTCCATCTTGCGCGCGTCGGCGGGGCGGAGGCGGTGCCGATATAGATACCGCTGATTGGGGCGCTGGTGCTTTTCCACGGTTTCGCAGTAGGCCTCGAACTCTTTGGTGGCCTTTTCCACCGTGCCGCCGGGTTTGTGGGCCAGCATCTCGATCCAGGCGTCGCGCTCGCTGCGCACCACGGCCAGGTATTCCTTGGCGCTGCGGTATTCGGTGTCGAAGTAGCACACGCGGTCGGCAATCTTGCCGTTGTGATAGGCCATCTTGACCTTGGTGGTGTGGCCGCCTTCGGCCAGCTTCCAGTTGTAGCCCAGCGGCATGCCGCCCACGAATCCCTGCGTGATCTTGCCGCTCTCGCCAGCCTTGGCCGATGCGTTGTCATTCGGTGCGGCGGTGTAGAACGTCTCGCCCACCGAGAACGCCAGGCCCGCCCGCGCCGTTACCTTGTGGGCCGTGCTGATGCTGAACTGCTCCACGCGCAGCGCACCGGTGGTTTCGTGCACGGTGGCGGTGTTGCTGAGCGTTTTCTCGCCACGCAGCCGCGCGGAGGGGCCGACACGCACCGGCGTGTGCTTGCTGCTCACGCGCACGCTCAAGCCGACGCTGCCTTCGAGCGATGCACGCCAGCGCTTTTTGGTCTGGTCGACCCAGCCAACGGAAAGATGCTCGTTATCGCCACTGTGCTGGGCCAGCGTGTTCCACAGCGTGTTGGCATCGGGCCGGTGCGCGGGCGCCGCGGCGGCCTGCTCGAACAGCAGATTGGCCGCCTTGACGATGGTATCGGCCGCGGCCTTGTCGTCGTACTTGATGGCTTCCCAGTCGTCATGGCCTTCCACCGGGCGCTGCGTGGGCCGAGTGGCACGAATGACCACCCCGCGTGGCTCGCTGGCTTCACGGTCAATCGGCGTGACCTTGACGCCAAGCAGATTGGCACGCAGGCGCTTGCCCCACGTGGGAATGTCGTAACCGACAGAAGCGCCCACGCCGACCGAGACGCGCGTCATGCGGTCGGTACCCAGGAACAGGTCGCGGCCGTGCGAGCTGCGCCCGACTTCCACCACGGCTTGCCGGCTGGTGCCCACGTTGGCGTCCAGCTGCACCGACACGGGCACCGGCAGCGCCTTGCCCACGTGCGACAGGCCGGTCGATACGCCCGAGGTGCTCAGGCCCATCCAGCCGCCGTTGGACATCCGCACCTTGTTGCCGGACTCCATGGTGGAGAGCAGTGTCTCGAGCGTCTTGCGGGCGTCTTCCATGGTGGGCGCCTGCATCTTGAGATCGTCGGGGTGTTCGAGTTTGTCGGCAGCTTCCAGTGCGCTGTGGAATTCCGGCGCCTCGGCGGTTTCGCTGGTGTAACTGCTCCAATAGCGCAGGAGCGATGCCGATGGCTGCAACCCGACGAGATACTCCGGCGGCTCGCCAGCCAGGCCGGCGTGGTCGACCAGCTTCGCAAAATGCGCCCGCGCCGCGCTCACCTCCTCAGTGGCGAGGTCGCCCAGCCGGTGCTGGGTCCAGTCCCGAGTCTGCGCATCGCTGGTCAGACCGGCTTGCGCTGCGAGCTGCGCGAACTCCCGGTGGGCCGGCGAGCTTCCCGGGATACGGGCGGTGGCCATTGCGGCTGACATTTCGTGCTGCAGGAGGCTGACCTCAGCGTGCACTTCAGGCTGCATCTCGCGAAGCTTCTCGGGCGTGAGCGCATAGTCGGCGAGCGGTGCGTTGGTGGCTGCCAGCTCGGCCCAATGCGCGAGGATGGTGTTGCGCCACAGGTCTCCGGGGTGCGCAATGCGGTGCGGTGCGGGGGCCTCGCCGGTGTAGGCGAGCGTGTCGATCATGGTGCGCAGGGCAGCGGTATAGGCGTCCATCTCCTTGACCACGCCTGGCCGATGCGCGCCCTGCATGCCAAGCGCCGCAGCAGACAGCGGCGACTTTTTCTTGCCGATCATCTGCCAGAAATGGCGGCTCACGCCTTGCTTTTCCACACGCGGGATGCTGCGGCCGACAAACTTGGCCAGACGCGCCTTGGTGTTGGCCAGATCGGAGCCAGGGCCGTCTTCCCGAAAGCCCTGGCGCCAGGCAAACAGCGCGCCCGCAGCCGGTGCGCTCGCGGGTTCGCCGCGCAGCTTGGCGGCGGCGGCATGGAGCACGCTCACAGCCAGTGACGTTGCGTGCGTGCCGCTGCCCGCAGCATGTGCCTGCAAGAGGGCAACCGGGTCCGATGCCGATGTGGCAGCGGTGTGCAGATGGTCCGCCGCCTGCAGAAAGCTGCGCGCGGTCTGGCGCAACTCGGGCGTGGGCGGCGTCTGCATGAGGCTGCACAGCGTTTCGAAGCCATGATGGGTGTGCGACAGCAATTGCGCGGTACGCCACGCGGCGCTCGTGACAGCGGCCTCGCTCATCGGCTCTGGCGTGGGAGACGGCGGCGCGTGCAACGATGGGGCCTCCGATCCGTACTGCACGGAAAGGCTCGATTGCCGGGATACGGCTCCTGTGCTTCCGTGATCAGCAAACGCGTTCAAGCTCAGCTCGGAGCCGTGTACCGAGGCTTCGCCTTCTCCCTCGCCAAACAGCTGATGCAAGCCCAGGTCGGAGGTACTGGAGCGCGCGGATGATCTCGGCGTTTCAGGCGCGGTAAAGGCAGCCGCGTCAAAGCGCACCGTCTGGGCGACATGCTGCAGCACGCGCAGCGCATCCGATGCGTTGCCGCCACTGCTGGCCGCGAGCGCACGGGCAGCCAGCATCGGCCGCACAAAGCTGCCTGCAGTGGATGACGTGCCTTCGGCCGGCGCGGCGAGCACGCCGAGCCGCTCACTCAATGCCTCACGTTCGGCAGCGTTGCGGGCGCCAGGAAACAACTGCGCGACCGCGCCACGAAACGCTTCGGGCGTGGTGGGCACCGTGAGCGGTGTGTGCGAAGGGGTGGCCGGTGCCGGCGATGTCTTTCCGCGCTCGCGCAGGCGCTGGGCACCCTGTTGCGCGCGTTGCATCATGGATGAGGTCTTGCGTTGCGAGCGTTCTGCACGGCGTATATCGCCCATCTCCTGCACGTTGGGCGTTGCCGGTGCCGACGTGCCATGCGCTGATGCCTGCGGTGTGGTTTGCGGTGTCGTTTGCGGCGTGGTGGTCAGCGTGCCGCGCGTGGGCGGCTTGTAGTCGTTGACCGAATTGAGCGACTTCCCCGACCGCTTGCGGTCCGTCAGCAGCGTGGCCAGTTCCGTCTCGTCGCTGTTTGGCAGCTTCTCGCGCACGCGCGACTTCAGATTGCCGAGCCAGCCTTTTTTGCGTGGTTGCGCAACGGCCCCCTCGGGGCCATTGGTGGGCGACGGCGTGCGGGCTGCGAAGTCGTGGAGTGTTTCGTATTCCGACTGGGAAGCGGGCGTGCTGAGAGGAGACAGACGTGGGCGTGGCATGGAGATGAACGGTCTGGCACCGCGCGGGTGAATCGAGACACCACTTTGACGCGACCGCATGACAACCGCGCCGCGCACGCGAAGCCTCGGTGACAGCGGCGAAGCTGAGTCGAGGCCGACTCGGACGCCGCGTCAGTGCACCGCCAAATGCGCGGGTAGGGTAGCGGGCGCGGCCAAGGTGGCCATCGCGTTGACCAGGCGCGTGCCGGTGGGGTCGTCATCCAACACGTAGGCAAAGCGGTAGATCAACCGGCCCGTGGGCGGGTGCAGGACCACGCTGCCGCGCGATGCAGCCGGCAGATCAAGGCACAGACCAAGCATCAGGTGGAGCGCCGCTTCTAGGTCCACGTCGACTGGCGCACCTAGCTCAATGCAGACCGTGACTGAATCCGATGGGCCGTCGAGCGCATCCAACGTATCAAAGGCAAACCAAAGCTGATAGATGCCGATGCGCAAAGGGGCGGCCGTAAATACTGCGGGATCGTCCGCACGGAAATGCGGAACTGTAGCGTGAGGAAGTTGCGGCGTGCGTGAGGCAGACATGGAATGGGTGAGCGATGCCCCGTGCGCCGGTCAGCCGGCAGCGGCGTGCACCTACATGCAATGCCGTGAGCGTACGACCGTGCGTTTCGGTGCGTGTGCGCATTCACGAAGTTGACATGGGCATGGCGAAGCACGCTGCCTGCGCGTTGAAACCTTGGGGTGGTCGGCGCGATGCAACGTCCGCAGAAACGAAGCGATGTCTGCCGTGTGCAGCTCGGTGTGGCAGGCTGTCGCGGTGCACAGCCTTGTCTGTGTGATGTTCTTCCACGTGGCCTCTTATCGACCCTCTACGCCCATGACCTCCCAAGACCTTGACTGCGCGGCACCCGCCGTCGCCACCGCTCCCACGCCCGTCAGCTATTCGGAACACAACGGTGTTCGATTCCTGCATTTTGCGGGCGCCGAGGACTGCACGCAGGGCGCCATCCTGCTGTCCGAGCCTGACCGCCTGTTGTTGCCTTATGCGCAGCAGATGATGGCGTGGCTGTTGTTTCTGGACCCGACACAGCTGGCCGATGCACATGTCGCCCAGCTTGGCTTGGGCCCTGGCTCACTGACCGGTTTTTGCTACCGAAAGCTGCCCGAGGCGCGCGTCACGGCAGTGGAAATCAACCCGCTGGTGATCGAGGCGGCCCGCACCGCGTTTCATCTGCCACCCGATGACCACCGCTTGCAGGTGCTGGCGCAAGACGCGCTGGACTGGGTCATTGCCCCCGCACAGCAAGGCACGGTCAACGTTTTGCAGGTCAACGTGTACGACGGTGTGCACGATGGCTGCCCGACGCTGCAATCGCTGGCGTTCTATCGCGCGTGCCGGCAGGTGCTGCGCGCCCCCGGCGTGATGGCGATCAACCTGCATTGTTCCAACGAGGGCTTTGGCCGCAACATGGAGCGCATTTGCGAGGTGTTTGACTATCGCGTGCTGATGTTCCCGATCACCATGGTGGAGAACACGATCGCGCTGGCGTTCAACGGCCCGACCCTCACCGTTGAGTGGGCTGCACTGCAGGCGCGTGCCGAGGCGCTGCAATCCACATTCGGGTTGCCAACGGCAGATTGGATCGAAGGGTTGCGCCGCGCGAACCCGCACCAGCAGGGCAGTGTGCTGACGCTCTGATGGAAAGACACCGGCGCGGCTTGCAAGCAGCGCCGGTATGCCAGCGCATGGGTGCGCGCCTAAGCGCCGCTAAGAAAACCCTTCCGGTGTTGTCGCTCCGGCTTGCCAGGAATGCGCCGCGGGGTTTTTGTTAGCGGCGCTTAAGCGCGAATCCATACATAGGTGCCGTTCGAGAGGCTCTCGAACATGTCGTCCGTGGTCTGCAGGATGTTGTCGCGCCAGTAGCGGCCGTGTTCGGCATAGTGGCCGAGCAACTCGGCCAGCTGTTCGCCGTCAAGGTCAGGATCGTAGGCCACGCGCACGATCAGGATGATGCCGCCCGTGTCGCCGTCCAGCCCGAGCTGCGCGTGGTCCTGCGCATAGATGGTGAGGTTGGCCTCCAGCATCAGCCGGAACACCCGCAGCGTTCGGCCGCCGGTAACGATGCCGTAGTCGAAGTTCAGGTAGAACGCGTCGGGGTCGTCTTCAACGGCGTCGATGATGACTTCAAAGCCCTCCACCGCGAGGCGTCCGGCGGCGATGATCGCATCGGCATCCGGAATCTGCAGATGCATGCACATGTCGCGGATGAGGCTGTCGCGCTGTTCTGTGCTCATGCTTTAGGTCAGCAGGTCTTTGGCGGCCTTGGGGCCAGCTTCCATCAGCTTGGCAAACGCCTGTGTGCGGTTCAGAGCGTCTTCCAGCCGGGCGGCGTTGCGCATGTCATCGGTGCCGGCGGACACCACGGCCTGCAAGGTGTCCTGCGCGTGCGCAGCGATGTGGGCCTGGTCAGTGCGCGATGTCGAGTCGCCCAGTGCTTGGGCTTGGGCGGCTGAGAAAGCGTTGCGGTGGATCGGTGTCATGTCGGGATCGCGGTGGCGGGTCGGATTCGGTGTTCAGTGAATCGGCAGCGGCGCGATGGGCCGAGTGAGGCGAAGCAGAAGCGCGCGGGAAAGCCTAAGAAAAAACCGCTCGGGAACGGCGCGGCCCCGTTCCCGAACGTCGGCGGCACAGGATGTGCCGTCCGGAACCGATCATTACGAGATCAGGTCCTTGGCGGCCTTCGGGCCCGCTTCCATCAGCTTGGCGAACATGTTGACGCGGTTCAGTTCGTTTTGCAGCTTGGCTGCGTTCAGCATGTCTTGCTCGCCTTCCTTGGTGACGGCTTCGTTTTGAGCGTTGAACGACAGACGGCTAGCAGCATCGCCCAGGCCAGCGGCAGAGGTCAAAGCGGACATAGGAAACTCCTTTTGCGGTGGATGAATGGTCTCGGGTGAGAGCCGGGTTTTTCAACAACAAGCCAGAGGAAGCATGTCGTCGATTCGGTTCAGCGAACGTGCTGCTGTTGTGTTCGCCGTGAAGACATCATCGTGGATTTCTCGGTGCTGAACTGGCGAAGATGCGAAGCCGAATGTCGTCTCGCGAAGCGTGAAAGCACCGTATGCGGCTCATGCCGGGATCAGTCCAGAGCACACCTGTGCCGCGCTCGAAAAACCGAGCGATAGCACGCGCAGCTGCTCGCGCAGGTTGACGTCGGTTGCGCGAATGGCGCGCTGTTCCTGTCCATGGGGGTGTGCGCGGTGCAGGTGGAAACCACGGCTTGCAGGGCATCCTGCGCGGGTGTGGCCGCGTAGTCCTGGCCAGCGTGCGATGTCGATTCGCCTGCCGGTAAGGTACGGGCTTGCGCAGCGGTGAAGGTGTTGCGGTGGATCGGTGTCGTGTCGGGATCGCGGTGGCGGGGCCGGATTCAGTGTTCAGTGAATCGGCTGCGGCGCGAGGGGCCGAGTGAGAGAAGCAGAAGCGCGCGGGTGATGCCTAAGAAAAAACCGCTCGGGAACGGCGCGGCCCCGTTCCCGAACGTCGGCGGCACAGGATGTGCCGTCCGGAACCGATCATTACGAGATCAGGTCCTTGGCGGCCTTCGGGCCTGCTTCCATCAGCTTGGCGAACATGTTGACGCGGTTCAGCTCGTTTTGCAGCTTGGCAGCGTTCAGCATGTCTTGCTCGCCTTCCTTGGTAATGGCTTCGTTTTGAGCGTTGAACGACAGACGGCTAGCAGCATCGCCCAGGCCAGCGGCTGCGGTAATAGCGGACATAGGAAACTCCTTTTGCAGTGGATGAATGGTCTCGGGTGAGAGCCGGGGTTTTCAACAACAAGCCAGAAGAAGCATGTCGTCGATTTGGTTCAGCGAACGTATTGCTGTTGTGTTCGCCGTGAAGACATCATCGTGTATTGCGCGATGCTGGGCTGACGAAGACGCGAAATGTGATGTCGTCTCGCGAAGCCCCGTACGGGTCGTATGCGCGTTACGCGGGGATCAGCCCCGAGCACACTTGCGCCGCGCTGGAGAACCCATGCGACAGCACGCGCAGCTGCTCGCGCTGGTTGACGTCGATGGCGCGAATGGCGCGCTGTTCCATGTCGATGGCGGTGCGCTGGAGCGCTTCGACGGCCTTGTGCAGCGGGCCGAAATCTTTCGGGCCTTCTTGCTTGGCAAAGGCCTGAATGCCGTCAAACGTTTCGATGATGTCGAGCGTGAAGTGATCAAACATGGGAGTCTCCAAAACAAGAGGGAAGAGGCACGAACGTGGGGCCGCCTTAGTGCTGCGCGGCGAGAAAATCCTTGGTGCCGTCAGAGCTTTCGATGTAGCTCAGCTCATCAACGGACAGTGCAGACGTGGCATCGACCTTGCCATTGCGCACGCGAGCCTGCGTGATGTCCAGGACGATGTCTTTGATGTTGCCGCCCAGGTCGCTGCGTACGTGGTCCGCCGTTGCGCGTACACGCTCGGGGTGAACCGCCGGGCCAGCGATGGCGAACCGGTTGCCGCCCAGATAACTGATGCGCAGCGCCGGCTCCTGCAGCGATTCGCGCAGGTTTTCAATCACCTCCTGCGTGATCGACAGATCGGTGTGGATGGACGGCGACAGCGCATGCAGGTCGCGCAGTGTGGAGAGCTCTTCGGCCGCCGAGGTAACGATGCCGTGCACGATGATCTCGTTGTCGTGCTGCTCGAGTTGCAGGCCGTCGATGCGATGCTGCGCCAGGCACAGCCGAACGCGTTCCAGCAGCGGCGGCTGTGCCGTGGGGGGGGAATGCGCGGCGAGGGATGTTTCGCGCGTGGACGCCAGCAGCAGTGCACACGGTGTGAGCAACGCGACTGCCGTCACACCCATCCAGCCCTTGCGCGAGCGAGGCCGGGCCGGCGCAGAAGCAGGCGCATTGGACACCGGCGCTTGTGTGGCGATCGCGTTGTCGGCGTTTGCGTCGGCGAGCGTGGGCGACAGCACACGCTCCAGGAGGGTCAGGTCAGAGGGCCATGCCTCATCGGCGGGGCCGACGCAGAGGACCACGTCGCCAAAGCGGCGAGGTGAAAGGTCGTCCCAGACCGTATCGCCGTCCTCCGATTCCAGCAGGACACCGTGCTCGGCATCGACACGCAAGGCGAGCGGCTCCGCAGTCCAATCGGTGACGCGGATACTGGCTTGCACGTCGGGGCCCACCGTCCAGCGGCCCGGGTTCAGGTCGAGGCAGGCGCCGGCATGCGCGCCTGCCAACACGCGGATGTGCTTGTTCATGGTGATTGCAGAGAAGGATCAGGAATGTGTGGCAGGGCCAGACCGAGCCCGGCCCGATAGGACCAGAGCTCGGTTGTCCAGCGGCGCGCCACGGCGCTGCTGCGGGCGATGCTTTCGCCGCGCTCGCGGCCAATGCGCGGCCGCGATGGGCTGAGCAGTAACAGGGGAAACAGCAGGTTGAACGTCTTCTCGCGGTCCGTCAGCGCGCTGGCCGCTGGGTGTTGCGCAGCCGTTGTTGCCAGCAGGCGGTCTTTGACCGCAAGCAGCGTGGCGGGCGTGCCTTCGACAGGCGTCTGTTTCAAATAGCTGCGCAGAATGTCAAACGCTATGCGCAGCGGCATCGGGTGGCCAGTACGCATGGCGTGTCGCACCGCCAGCAACTCTTGCTCAAGACGCTGGTAACCGGAGGCTTGCACCTCAGCCAGCAGTGCGTCGGCGGACGATGCACCGGCTTCGGCAACCGAGGCCTTTTTGCCCACGGCGGCGGGGGCCTCGTTTGCGGTTTCCTGCAGGTACTGCAGTAGCACTGCGCGGCGGCCCTCGGAGCTTCGGCGATCTCTTGCCTGGTCGTCTTCGCCATCGCTCTGGCCTTGCCGGGGTGACAACCCAACGACCAACGGCTCGACCTTCTTCGCATGCTCTTCGAGCATGAGCAGCAGTTCTTCAAACGTGCTGTCCGTGATGGGTTCTTCGGGCGAGCCGGCGCCGCTGCGCTTGCCCGTGCGTGGCCTGCGAACGCGTTTGGCGACCTGCGCCAGGTGCTTGTGGTGATGAAGCTGTTCTTCGACCTGCAATTCGGCGGCGTCATGGCCGTGGCCATGCACGCCGTGCCGATGGTGCTTGCGGTGGTGCGGCGTAACCGGGGTCGACGGCTGCGTCTGTACAGGATCGGGCAGCGAGTACAGGCCCGACGACGAGGCGGAGATACGCGTCATGGCACGCCCCTTACTGGAACAGCGACTGCAGGATCGTGTTGCCGAACTGCAGGATCGACGCCGCGCCCCACGGTGCCGCCACCACGATCACCACCGACACGATGATGAGCTTCAAGCCATGCGAGATGCTGCTGTCCTGCAGCGAGGTCACCGCCTGCACGAACGAGATCAGCAGGCCCGCAATGGCCGACACCGCCACAGCGGGCAGCGAGACGAGCAGGCACAGCATGAGCGCCGTGCTGGTCAGCCGGGTGATGTTGTCGTAGTCCATTGCGGCCCTTTAGCGGTAAGTGTTGACCAGCCCGTGAATCAGCACCGACCACCCATCCATGACCACGAACAGCAGCAGCTTGAACGGAATGGCGACGTTGCTGGGCGTGACCTGAGACAGGCCCAGCGCCATCAGCAGGTTGGCGATCACGAGGTCAATGACGATGAAGACGAGATACAGCAGAAAGCCGATGCGAAAGGCGGAGGTCAGCTCCGTGAGCGTGAAGGCGGGCGCGAGGATGATGAGATCGTCTTCCTTCAGCTGCGCCGCCTTGGCGGGCGGCCATAGTTGCTGCGCCGAACGCATGAAGAACGCCTTCTCACGCGCGTTGGTGTGCTTGTCGAGGAACTGGCGGAAGGGCTCGCGCGCAGCGTCGAGCAGCGGCATGACCTGGCTAACGTTCGCGCTGGAGTCATTGAGCTGCATGTGCGCACGCTGCATCGCTTCCATGCCGACCGGCGCCATCACGAAGCACGACACGATCATCGCAATGCCGTTGAGCACCATGCTGGGCGGTACCTGCTGCACCCCCAGCGCGTTGCGCAGCAAGCCGAGCACCACCACGATCTTGGTGTACGACGTGACCACCATGGCGGCAAACGGCAGCAGCGCAATCGCGACCGCCGCGATGATGAGCGAGGCGAACTCAATGTTCTGCATGGCGGGCGCTCATTGCCGAGATCTGCAGGCCAAGGTGATCGCCCACCGCGACGAGCTGGCCGTGGCCCAGCGTTTGGCCGTGGCAGACCAGACGCACCGTAGCGTCGCGCAACAGCACGGGCAATTGCAGCACATGGCTGGGCGCCAGCGCGGCCAGCTCTGCCAGCGGCAGGCTCATCACGGCCACCTCCAGGTGCACCGGCACTTCCAGTGCCTCCACGGCGATACCGTCTGCGGCGTCATAGGCGCCGTCTTGCGCGGTGTTGTCCGCCGTGGGCGTGTCGTCGTCTGCGAGCGTGGGAACATCGAGGATCGTCACGGTGCCTTCCTTGTAGTGAGCATGGGCAGTGAAGTGGAGCTGTCGGCGATTGCCGAACGTCAGGTGCAGGGCACCTTCTTCGGCATCCGGCTGATAGGCGTGGTGGCCCCAACCGAGCAGCACGTCGCCGGGGGCGAGCGATGCCAGCGTGGCGGTTGCACATTGGCGGCTGGCGATGCGTGCATGCACGGGCAGGCCGATCACGCCAAGCTGGGCCAGCACGGTGTTGCGATCGGCCATGGGCGGAGCGGGCGGCGCGCGATGCCAATCCAGCGAGGCGACGCGGCAGCGGGTTTCGCCATGCGGGCCATCAAGGCGCATGGACAACGCAGGCCCTGGCGTGCCGCTGGGCTCGGGCGCAAACGCCGCCAAAGCGGCATCCCCCAGGCCGGCTGCCGACAACCCGTCGAGCATCGGCGTCAGCCAGAGCCCGGCCAGCGCCTTACGCCGGTCAGCATCGCCTTCCTGGGCGATGGCATGCAGTGCCGGATGGTTTGCGCCATCAATCACGACATCCGCAGTGCATTGCGAAGCGCGGATGCCCAGGCGCAACGGCGCTTGCATCGGCGTGGCGTGGTCGGCATGGTCAGCAAGGCGCAGTTGCCACGTACCGGCATCGCCCTCAGAAAACGGCGTGCCGATCAGCCGCGTCAACGCAGCCTCGGCCGGCGTGAACGCACGCAGATGCGCATCGAGCGGGGACGGCGTTGGCCCGTGGTTCATAGCGAGTCGGCAGAGTGCGCGTGCGGGATCGCCGGCGGGGCGTCACCACACTTCGAGTTCAACATCGATGCGCTGCTCCAGCAAAACGTGGACGCGTTGGCGCAGTGCATCGCCATGTTCGGAGAGTAAGTCGCGCGCCCTGGGGTGTCCGGCATGGAAGCGAAGCCATAGCGTGTGGGGCGAAAGCTGCAGCGTGAGCCGGGTCTCGGGCAGCACGCGGGGGTCAAGGTCCAGCGTGACCTCCCAGCATTCGCCGCCCGCCTTGACGACGTGCGAGCCGCAGAAACGCGAGAGCAACTGCGCCAGGTGTTCGGTCACGGTGTTGCCGACGCTGATTTCCGAACACGCGCGGACCAGGCGGTTGGCCATGGCCGAGGTGTGCTGCGCTGTGGGCGTGTCGGGTGTGGCGTCTTCTGGTTGCGCATCGGCCCCGTCGTCTGACGAGGATGACTCGCGCTCGGGCATGGCTTCACGCGTGTCGCTGTCGTCACCATCGGGCGGCAGCCACAGCGCGTGCTCGGCGGGGCTGGGGCCAGTTGGTGTGCTGGCGCGCGCCTCTGCATTGCGTGACGTGGCAGCACGCCGGGCGGGCGTGGCGGGGTGGGGCGCTGGGGTGATGGGCGGCGCCCGCCACAGGCGTACAGATGTGGTCATGGCCGTTTACACCATTACAGCGTCAGCTTGCCGACGGGCTGCAGATCCACGTGCGGCCCGAGCTCCTGGAACGAGTACACGTTCAACGCCTGCAACCGCGGTTCGATCATGCGGCGCACGTAGCGGCGGATGTCCATTGACGTGACGATGGCCAACGCGCCCACCTGCGCAGCGGCGGATTGCGGCGCGCTGCGGCTCATGTGTTCGAGCCGCGTGACGATGTTGTCGACTTGCTGCGGATCGAGCGTGAGGAAGTTGCCCGCCGGCGTGGGCTTGATCGCCTGCCGCACGGTCTGCTCCACCGTGGGGTCGAGCAGGATGGCGGGCATCTTGCGCGAGCCGCTGGTGGCCTGGTGCGCAATCTGCCGGCCGAGATCGCCGCGCACGTACTCCACCAACATCAGCGTGTCTTTCTCCTTCGGCCCCCAAATGACGAGGCTTTCCAGAATCGCGCGCATGTTGCGGATCGGCACCTGTTCTTCCAGCAGGCGACGCAGTACATCGGCCATGCGCTGCGCGGGCACGGCCTTCTGCGCTTCGGCCACCAGGCCGGGGTACTCGGTGGTCACGCGCTCCATGATCCACTGGGTTTCCTGCAGGCCGATGAACAGGTGGGCGTTCTTGCGCAGCACGTGCACGACGTGGTCGGCAATCACCTGTTCGGCTTGCGGCGGCGTGTCTGGCGTGGCGAGTATCTTGGCGCGCAACGGCTCTGGCAGCGCCTCTGTCGACACCTTGCCTTCGGGAACGCTCACGGCTTCGCCGGGAATGTCGTGCACCAGCACTTCGTAGGCATCTTCCGGTTGCGTGGTGCTCTTCCACACAGCGATGCCGGGGAAGGGCAGGCCCAGCTCTTCGGCCAGTGCATGGCGTCCTTGCTGGAATGCGGCGTCCAGCTTGGGGATGTCGAGACCTTCCGCCAGTCGCGTGCCAAGCCGCACACCCAGTGGCGCGGTAAAGGAGGGCGCCTTGTCCGCAATGGTCGGCGCCTTGTCCTTCGAGCCCTCGCGCAACAGCGCGGGCAGCGCTTCGGAGTCGGCCGTGCTGCCGCTGTTCAGTCGCTTGCGCAGGGTGTAGCCAAAGCCGAACACCACACCCGCGAGCGCCACAAACAGGAACGACGGAAAGCCCGGCACCAGCGCAAAGCCGGCCAGCAGCGCGCTGGCGGTGAACATCGCGCGCGCGCTGGTAGAGAGCTGGCGCACGATCTCCTTGCCCAGCGAGCTAGGCTTGGCGCCGTGGTCATCGTCCGACACGCGGGTAATCATCACGCCAGCCGCCACGGAAATCAGCAGCGACGGAATCTGCGACACCATGGCATCGCCAATCGACAGCACGGCAAAGCGGTTGGCCGCATCACCCGCCGTCATGCCGTGATACGTGATGCCGATCACGATGCCGGCCAGGATGTTGACCAGCGTGATGACCAGCCCGGCAATCGCATCGCCCTTGACGAACTTCATGGCGCCGTCCATGCCGCCGTGCAGTTGGCTTTCCATGGCCAGCAGCGCACGGCGCTTGCGGGCTTCATCTGCGCTCAAGTGGCCGGCGCGCAGGTCGGCGTCGATACTCATCTGCTTGCCGGGCATGGCGTCGAGCGTGAAGCGCGCTCCGACTTCCGCCACGCGTTCCGAGCCCTTGGCAATCACGATGAACTGCACCGTGGTGATGATCAGGAACACCACCAGCCCCACCACCAGGTTGCCGCCCACCACCAGCTTGCCGAAGCTCTCGATGATGTGGCCGGCATCCGCATGCAACAGGATGGACTTGGTGGAGGCGATGTTCAGCGACAGCCGCAGCAGCGTGGTGAACAGCAGCAGCGATGGAAACGCCGACAGCGACGTCGCCGCCGGGATGTACATCGTCACCATCAGCAGCACCACCGAGAGCGTGATGTTCAACCCCAGCAGCGAATCGATCAGGACGGTGGGCAGCGGCAGCACCATCAACGCGATGACGGCCACCACCAGTGCGGCGATGCCGATTTCGCCGCTGAATTCGGAAACGGCGGTTTTCTTGGCCATGTCGGATGCCTCAGTTCAAGATGGAAGGGCTGACGCCCATGTGTTTGGCGCTGGGGTCCTTCGCGCCGATCTCGCTTACCCAGGCCAGCACTTCAGCCACGGTCTCAAACAGCGCTTCAGGAACCGGGGCGTTCAGCTCCACTAGGTGAAGCGCGCGCGCCAATGGCGGGTTGCCGATGATCGGAATGCCCAACGCCTGCGCTTCTTCACGCAGCTTGAGGGCCTCGTCGTCGACGCCCTTGGCGCAGATCACTGGCAGGCCGCATTCTTCGGGCGCGTAGCGGATCGCCACTGCGTAGTGCGTGGGGTTGACGATCACGGCCTGCGCGCCGGCCACGGTCTGCTTCGGTTTGGCCTCCTCCACCATCTCGCGTGCGATTTGCTTGCGCTGGCCCTTGATGTGCGGATCGCCTTCGCTGTTCTTGTGCTCGCGCTTGACTTCGTCTTTGCTCATGCGGTGGTCGCGGATGAACAGCCAGCGCTGAATGCCAAAATCCACACCACCTAGCAGCAGAAACAGCAGGCCGCCCGCGCCCAGCAGCTTCACCAGCATCGACATGCCGATCTGGGCGATATCCATGATGGGCTGATACGGCGTGCCCACGATGGTGGGCAACAACATCAGGATCAGCTTCCACAGCGCGGCGCCCACCGCTACCGCCTTCACGACCATCTTCAGCAGATCGATCATCGAGCGCATGGAGAACATGCGCTTGAGGCCCGATGCCGGGTTGATGGCGCTCATCTTCAGTTCCAGCGGCTTGGTCGAGAGCACGATGCCGGTCTGGCCCCAGGTGCCGATCCACGCGACGAGCGCAAATACGAGGCTCACGGGCAGCGTCATCAGCGCGAGCTGCAGTGCGACATGGCCGATGGTCTGCTTGAGTGTCATGGTGGGGTGCCGACTGTTGTCGACATCGAGCGCAAGGTCCACCAGCGCCCGCCAGCGATCGCCCAGTAGCGACGCCGTCATGGCAAGCAGCAGACAGCCCGTCAGCAGAACGACGGCGGCGATCAGGTCCGCGCTCTTGGCGGTCTCGCCGTCCTTGTGCGCGTCTTTGAGTTTCTTGTCTGTGGGCTCTTCGGTTTTTTCGTCCGACATGGTGCGAGCGCAAGCGGCCGTGGTGATGCAGGGCATTGTGGGGACGCGGGTGATGCCTTCTCGCGCCGCGGGCGAAAGCGAATGCGCCGTTCCGAAGGTCGTAGGCAACCCGTACGCAATAGGGCGGCGCGGTGGTGTGCGCGCCTGCGCACAGGGCGGGCGGACTTCGGGGTGGGGCGCTCTTTTTCGCGCTGGCCCGTCGGCGGGCTGCATGCGGGCGTCTATGGTTCCACCCGAGGTCGGCCGGTTCATCCCCATGCCGGCATCGACATGACCTGACACGGAGAACCCTGCGATATGGAACCGATTCAATGCAGCAACCGCCTGCTGGGCGGGCTGCTGGAAGTCCTGATGTATGCGACCCGCAGCGGGCAGTTCGATAACGCGCAGTCGCTGCTGACTGCGCTGCGCACGCTGCGCCCGAACTTCCGCGAGCTCGATCTGGTGGAAGGCTGGCTGTTGGTCGGCCGCCATCAATACGCCGACGCCGCGCGCATCTTGCGTGAACTGCACAACGGCGAGCGCGCTGAAAGTGTGGTGCCGTTTGCCTCGGCCATGATGGCCCTGTGCCTGAATGCCCTGGGCGACCCGGAATGGCACGTGTATGCCAACGAGGTGCTCGCGCGCGACGAAGACCCGGATTCCGTCGCCCTAGTGCGCACGCTGGTTGGCGTGCAGGAAGAGATGGATGCGGGCACGTTCACCGGTACTACCGGTGCCGCCGCCGCGCCGGCCGCCGAAAGCGTGGACTTGAGCGCCTACCACAGCGCGCACTACTTCACCCGCGTCTAACCATCGTCATCATCCTGTTGGGAGTCCATCATGATCCAAGGTCCGACCGCCATTCCCCCCGTGACTGCAGGCACGCAGGCCCCCGCCATTGCCCCCACGGAAGCGGCTGCCAGTGCGGCGCCTTCGCCCGAGCTGGTCGCACGTTTTGAATCCATGCTGCAGAACGCCAAACACAGCCAGCACCACAGCAAAGGGCCGTCGGCCGTTGGCGAGCTGGTGAAGAAAGAGGATGCCGCTGTGCAGGCATCCATGGCGCGTGTGGAAGCCATGACCGAAGCCGAACGTGGGATGTCCGTGCAGGAAGTGGTGGCCGAGGGCGTACGTGTGCAGATGGAGTGCGCGGCCACCATGACGAAGATCCACCTGGGCAGCACCATCGCGCATTCCGGCAAGAATGCCGTGCAGACCTTGATGCGGAACCAATGATGCAAACCGCGCTTGCATCCTCCCGCACGCGGCGTGGCGCGCTGGCACTGCTGTTTGTGCTGAGCGCCCTGCTGGCCGGCTGCAACAAGCAGCTGTTCGCACAACTGAGCGAGGCCGATGCCAACGACATGCTCACCGTGCTGCTGCAAGCCGGTATCGACGCGCAGAAGAACTCGCCCGACGACGGCAAGACCTGGACAGTGATGGTGGAGCAAGACGCCTTTGCACGCGCGATGGAGGTCTTGCACAGCCATGGCCTGCCGCACGAGAAGTACGCGAGCCTGGGCGACATCTTCAAGAAGGATGGGCTGATCTCCACCCCCACCGAAGAGCGCGTGCGCTTTATCTACGGCGTGTCGCAGCAGCTCTCGCAAACGCTCTCGCGCATTGATGGCGTGGCGGTGGCCAACGTGCAGATCGTGTTGCCGAACAACGATCCGCTGGCCACGGTGGTCAAGCCCTCCAGTGCATCGGTGTTCATCAAGTACCGGCCGAGTGCGAACGTGTCGTCGCTGGTGCCGAGCATCAAGAACCTCGTTGTGCATAGCGTGGAAGGGCTGACTTACGAGAACGTGAGCGTCACGCTCGTACCCGGTACGGTCGACGCAGCGGTCACCTCCGACGCGGCGAGCCGCGCGCCTGCGGGGGTGTCGTGGGCCACGCTGGGTGGCGTGGTAGGTGCACTGGGCGTGATCTTGCTGCTGTGGCGCGCCGCGACCCGGCTGGCTGCCGTCCGGACGCGACTTGACGCAGTGCGCGCGCGCGTGGAAGACAAACTGCCAGCACGCTGGAAGAAGCGCGCAACCGCATGAGCCACGCCAGCGCCGCACCTGCCTTTGCCACCACGCCGGATGCCACCATGATCCTGCGCATGCTGCACGCCTATCAGGAACGGCTGCAGGGCTTGCCGCTCGTGGTCAACGCTTCGACATGGGCAGCCGAGGCGAATGGCTTGCCGGCGGACCTGGTCAAAGACTGGCGCCAGGTGTGTCTGGTGCTGGGGGTGCGCCAGGTCGGGTTGCCCACGTTGCTGGCCCAGGCACACCGCCTGGCGGTGCTGGATGCAGAACACCTCCGGCACGTGTTGGCCGCCCGCATCTTGATCGCCAGGCGGGGTGCGCTGGCCCGATGCATCGACGGCACCTACCTAGCGAGCCTTGAAGCGCTATTGGGTGACGCAGCCTTCGCGGCCCTGACGCAGCGCGAGCACTGGGCTGCCGACCCGGGCGGCCCCCTGCCGACGCTGGACTTGCAGCAACTGGCACAGGCCGGCTTGCACGCGCTGATTGCCGAAGGCGCGGTGACCGACCCATCGCTGGCGCAGCTGATGCGCCTGACGATCAACATGCAAGCGCCCGTGGCGGTAGGCCCGGATGCCCCCGCAGTTGAGGAGCAAACCGCGCAGTTCATGGCTGCGTTGCCCGTTCTCTTTCCGGAGTTGTCATGGTTATTTGGCTGAGACGCGACGCCGCGCTGGGCATTGGCTCGGACGTGATTCGCGCCGAAGACTACCGGCACGTGGTAGATCTGGATGCTGCATGGCAGTCCGTGCAGGCCGCGCGCGACGCCGCCTTGGCCGATGCACGCGCCCAGGCCGACGCCATCGTCGCTCAGGCGCAGGCCACCGCCGATGAGATGCTGCGACAAGCCGATCAACGTGCCCAACGCAGCGCCAAACTCGGCTATGCGGCGGGCCAACGTCGCGCGTTGGAAGACTTTCATGCCTCGATGGCCGCACGCGCCTTTGAGGATGCGGAAGCCACGCACCGCGAAGAGGGTCGGCTTGCCACAACCGTGATGCAGGCGGTGGAACACGTGGTGCTGGAAACCGACCGGCAAGCGCTGTTTGCCCGCGTGGCGGCAACGCTTGGCCGCGTGCTGCAAAGCCAGTCGCGGCTGACGGTGCGCGTGTGTGCCGATGAAATTGACGCCGCCCGCGCGGCCTTCGCCAAGGCAGTGCAAACCGGCACACTCAGCGCTGCGATTGAAGTGCTGGCCGATGATCGTGCCGAACCGGGCCACTGCCAGTGCGAATGGGACCACGGCGTGGCCGACGCCAGCCTGCGCGTGCAACTGGCCGCGCTGCGGCAAGCGCTGTCGAGCAAGCGCCGCACGCCTGTCGAGCCGAGCGCCACCTATGCCGACGACCACGACACATACGACGAGGATGCGGAATGACCAAAGCCGCGCTCATCGACGCCCTGGACGAAGCCGTCCGCAGCACGGTCACCGTCCAGCGGTTCGGCAAGGTGGTGGAAGTGACCGGCACCTTGCTGCGTGTGGGCGGCGTAGACGTCAAGCTCGGCGAGTTGTGCACGCTGACCACGCCCGACGGCACTGAACTGCAGCAGGGCGAGGTGGTCGGCTTTAGCGAGCACTTTGCACTGCTGGCACCGTTTGGCGGCGTGGTGGGCTTGTCGCGCTCGACCCGCGTGGTGCCGAGCGGGCGCACGCTCTCCGTGGGCATTGGCCCGGGCTTGCTGGGGCGCGTGCTCGACGGGCTGGGCCGGCCGGCCGATGGTGGGCCGCCGCTGGATGTGGTCGGCTACATGCCGGTGTTTGCGCAGGCGCCCGACCCCATGTCGCGCCGCCTGGTCGAGCTGCCGCTCGCCACGGGTGTACGCGTGATCGACGGCTTGGCGACCTTGGCCGAGGGCCAGCGCATGGGCATCTTCGCGCCAGCAGGCGTGGGCAAGAGCACCTTGCTGGGCATGCTGGCACGCGGCACCGAATGCGACGTCAACGTGATCGTGCTGATTGGCGAGCGTGGGCGTGAAGTGCGCGAGTTCATCGAGCAGATTCTGGGCGAGGAGGGCATGCGCCGCTCCGTGCTGGTGTGCGCCACGTCGGACCGTTCGTCGGTGGAGCGCGCCAAGGCGGCGCACGTCGGCACTGCCATCGCGGAGTACTTCCGAGATCAGGGCCTGCGCGTGCTGTTGATGATGGATTCGCTCACGCGCTTTGCGCGCGCCCAGCGCGAGATCGGCCTGGCCGCGGGCGAGCCACCAACGCGGCGCGGTTTCCCGCCATCGGTGTTTGCCGAGCTGCCGCGCCTGCTGGAACGTGCCGGGATGAGTGCAGCCGGTTCGATCACCGCGCTCTACACCGTGTTGGCTGAAGACGAATCCGGCAACGACCCCGTCGCTGAAGAAGTGCGCGGCATTCTGGATGGCCACCTGATCCTGTCGCGCGACATTGCCGCCCGCAACCGTTACCCGGCCATCGACATCCTCAACAGCCTGAGCCGTGTGATGACACAGGTGGCGCCGCCCGACCACTGCGCCGCAGCCGGCCGCATGCGCCAGCTGCTGGCCAAGTACAACGAGGTGGAAACGCTGCTGCAGATGGGCGAGTACAAGGAAGGCAGCGACGCCGTGGCCGACACCGCCGTGCAGTGGAACGGCTGGATGGAAGACTTCCTGCGCCAGCGTACCGATGAGTGGTGCAGCCCCGACGAGACCGCGCGGCTGCTAGGCGAGGTGGCGCAGGCATGACGCGCAAGCGCTCGCACGTATGGCACACGCTGATCGAGGCCAAGACGCGCCAGCGCCGCCGCGTAGAAGCAGAGATCGCCCTCGCGCAGCAGGCCGTGGCCGACGCGCGGGAAGCAGTGGCAGAGAGCGAGCACGCCTGTGAGCTTGCGCACGACCGGCTGCGCGGCCACATCCAACGCATGGACGCGTTGATCGCCGCCCCTGTGTTGCTGGCCGATGCGTACCTGCGCTACGACGCATTTCGCGGCGAGCTGGACGATGCGGTTGTACAAGCCGAGCAGACCGTGGCTGCTGCAAACGCCGCCGTGGCCGAGCGCGAAGCGGAACTGGTGGTGCGCAAGCAAGCACTGGCCCGGCTAGATGCCATGCTGGACCAATGTCGCAAGACCGCAGAACGCCTCGACCAACAAGACGCCACCGAGCGCGAACTTGCCACCGAAGAAGAGGCCGTGGAAGCCATCCTCGCGCGGCCACGCCCCCGCGTCGGGGCTTGAGGCCCGACACCTCTGACGACCTTCACGCATTCCTATGGAAGCTATCGATACCGTACTGCGCGCTTGGTTTGATGTTGACGAAAGCGCGGAAGTCATCCTGGCGCTGCTTGCGCTGTCGTGCGTGCGCATCATGACGATCTTCGCGATCCTGCCCGCCACGAGCGACCAATCCGTGCCCGGCACGGCGCGCAACGGCGTGGTCTACACGCTCGCCATCATCGTGGCAGCGGCGCAGCCGCCAGCCGTGGCGGAACACCTCAGCGCGGCCCGGTGGTTCCTGCTTGCGGGCAAGGAGATTTTTCTTGGGGCGTGCCTCGGCTACGCGGCATCCACGGTGTTCTGGGTGGCGCAGACAGCCGGCACGATCGTCGACAACATGGCGGGCTTCAACAACGTGCAGATGAGCAACCCGTTGCAGGGGGACCAGAACACGCCCATCGGTAACACGCTGCTGAACCTGGCCGTGACCTTGTTCTATGCAGCGGGTGGCATGCTGTTTTTACTGGGCGTGGTGTTTGAATCGTTTCGCTGGTGGCCATTGGGCGCGACGTTGCCCGACATGAGCGCCGTGGCGCAAAGCTTTCTGCTGCAGCAGACCGATTCCATCTTCTCCACAGCGGTCAAGCTGGCAGCGCCGGTGATGATGACGCTCTTCCTGATCGACGCGGGTATCGGGCTGCTTTCGCGTGCGGCTGACAAGCTGGAACCCGCATCGCTCGGCCAGCCCATCAAGGGTGCCGTGGCGATCCTGATGGTGACGGCGCTGGTGATCGCCATGTCCAGCCAGGTGCGAGATACGCTCACCTACAGCCAGCTGCTGCAGCGGGTCAAGAGCGGGCTGGTGGGTGACACAGCGGGCGACGGCAGGTCGTCAAAACCGAAACTTCCGCAGTGAGGATTGTTCAGCGCCTGACGAAGCTTTGTTGAGATTGTCGAGCCCGTGATTTCTTAGGATGTCCTTAGAAGATTCAACACGGAATTGTCGGCGCCACGCCGGCTGTCACGACCTCAACGGGAGCATCGTCATGCTGGGAAATATCTACTTTGCCTTGGCCTCCGGGCTCGCCACGCGCGAACGTCTGCCCGACTATGCGAAAGCTGTCTTCGCCGAGGAATTCGAGCGCGCGTATCAATTGGTCGATGACCATGAAGGCTTGCAAGGCAAAGATGCAAGCGACTACGTCGGCGTGCTGGCCATGGCGGATGCCTCCATGTTGCTCGAGTGCGAGGAAGATGCCGAAGAGGCCTTCCGCGCCGCCCAACGACTCATCCGCCATTCGGATGATCAACTGCGGGTGGTGTCGTGCCGCAATACGGGCTGGCAATCGTTGCTGCGTGATCGCTATTCCGCTGCGGCCGGCTGCTTCTCGCGCATGGCGGAAGATGAAGGTGCGACGTGGTCGCAGCGCGTTGAGGGCATGATGGGCCTGGCACTGGTGCACCACCAGCTCGGCCAGCAGGATGCCGCAGACGAAGCACTGCAATCCGCCCGTGAGATCGCGAGCGAGCGTAAGGACACCGGTTGGATCGCCGCGCTCGATCTGATCGTCTATGAATTTGCCGTGCAGTCCGGCATTCGCTGCTCCAACCGCTTGCTGGAACACGCGTTCTGGCAATCGGCAGAAGTGGGTGCCGCGCTGCTGCACCACCACGGCGGCCGCGATGGCTGGGCCGGCAATGGCAAGCATGACGCGGCCATTCCCGTCATGGTCCAACGCCGCGCTGAATATCTGAGCCTGCTGCGCCGTATGGCCGATGGCGACCGCACTGCCATCGATCCGCTCATGGCGATCATGGGTCAATCGCGCCGCATGGGTAGCCGCCTGTTGATGCAGACCAAGGTGGAAGTCGTGCTGGCCGCGCTCAGCGGTGAGCAGCATGACGTGGCCGGCAGGGTGTTCGACCAGATCTGCAACCGCGATACCTCCTTCGGTGCGCGCCGCTGGAACTTCGATTACCTGTACTGCCGCGCCAAGATGGCCGCACAGCGCGGCGATGCGGCCGGCGCACTGAAGTACTACACCGCTTACATGCAAGACGCGCTGCGCTGCCTGCGCACGGAATCGCCCGGCGTGCGCCGCATCGCGCAGACCACGCCGGCCGCCTCGCGTGCGTCGGATGACGTGAGCGCGCGGCTGTCCGCCAAGTACCGTCGTGCGTATCACTACATCCTCGACAACATCGAGCGCAGCGACCTGACCACGCGTGAGGTGGCCGCGCACATCAACGTGACGGAACGCGCGCTGCAGCTCGCCTTCAAGAGCGCGGTGGGCATGTCGCCCAGCTCGGTTATTCGCCGCCTGCGTCTTGAGGGCATTCGCTCTGACCTTCTCGACGAAGGGCGTGGGCCGTCGAACATCATCGACACGGCATCGCGCTGGGGCATCCGCAGCCGTTCGGCACTGGTCAAGGGCTATCGCAAGCAGTTCAACGAAGCCCCGTCAGAAACCATCTGGCGTTAAGCCGCCCAGTGGCCGTGCGCATGCACGCGCATGGCCCGTCTTCTTCATCCTCTCGGAGTGCAATCATGCATCTGACTCGAACAGCGAGCCGGACGCGCGGCGTGCGTGCTGTGTTCCTGCGCCTGATGGGCGCGATGGTCGCGGCGCTGTCATTGGCGGGCAGCGCCATGGCTGCGGTCATCCCATGGCAATCGCAGAAATTTGAATACGTGGCCGACCGCAAGGACGTGAAGGACGTATTGCGCGATCTGGGTGCGAGCCAACATGTGATGACGTGGATCTCGCCCCAGGTCGAGGGCAGCGTGACGGGCAACTTTAATGAAGCGCCGCAGAAGTTTCTGGACCGCATGGCCGCTACGTTTGGTTTTGCGTGGTACTACGACGGCGCGGTGCTGCGCGTGACCGGCGCCAACGAAGCGCAGAGCGCAACGATTGCGCTGCAACGCGCGTCCACCTCGCAGGTCAAGCGTGCGCTGACGCGCCTGGGCGTGACGGACCCGCGCTTTCCGGTGCTGTATGACGATGAGACGGGCAGCGTGGTGGTGTCCGGTCCGCCGCGTCTGGTGGAGCTGGTGCAGGACATCGCGCGCCTGATCGATCGCGGCCGTGAAGATGCCAACCGTACCGTGGTCCGCACGTTTCCGTTGCGCTATGCCTGGGCCACCGATCACACCATGGTCGTCGACGGGCAAAGCATGAACATTCGCGGAGTGGCGTCGATCCTCAACAGCATGTACGCCAACAACGCGCCGAGTACTGAGAGCACGCAGGCGCCGCGCGGTGGGGATCGTCGCGTCAACAGCGTCGCCCCCGGTGAGGCGAATGCCGGCCGTGGCGGCACGCGCGCACTCGCGGGTCTGGGCGGCAAGCCGCCGCTGCCGCCGGGCGGCGTCGGCCAATATGCCGGCGGCAACTCAGCGGCGCCCTTGCCGGCGGGTGAAACGCGCAGCCGCACCGACGCCTTCCAGGACGATGGCGGCAGCGCGCCCATCATCCGTGCGGACCCGCGCAGCAACTCGGTGCTCGTGCGTGACCGGGCCGATCGCATGGCCGCACACCAGTCGTTGATCGAGTCGCTCGACACGCGGCCGGCCGTGCTGGAGATCAGCGCGAGCATCATCGAGATCAGCGAAACCGCGCTGGAAGATCTGGGTGTCGACTGGCGCCTGCATAACAGCCGCGTCGATCTACAAACGGGTTATGGCACCAACACGCAGCTCGCCAACCCTGGTTCGCTCGATTCGGTGGCCACCACGGCCAACGCAGCGGCGGCCATTGCGGCCACGCCGACCGGTGGCGTGCTCACGGCCGTCATTGGCGGGGCGTCGCGCTACTTGATGGCACGCATCAGCGCGCTGCAGCAGACCAACCAGGCGCACATCACCGCCAGCCCCAAGGTGGCCACGCTGGACAACACCGAGGCCGTGATGGACAGCAAGCAGAACTTCTACGTGCCAGTGGCGGGGTATCAGTCGGCCGATCTGTACAACATCTCGGCAGGGGTTTCGCTGCGGGTGTTGCCGATGGTGGTGTCGGACGGCGGCACGTCGCGCATCCGCCTGAACATCCACATTGAAGATGGCCAGATCACCAACCAGATGGTTGGCAACCTGCCGGTGGTCAACAAGAGCGAGATCAACACGCAAGCGTTGATCAACGAGGGCGAGAGCCTGCTGATTGCCGGCTACTCGGTGGACCAGCAGACCAAGGGGGTGGATGCCGTGCCGGGTCTGTCGAAGATTCCGCTGCTGGGTGCGCTGTTCCGGCATGACCAGACGACTGGGCAGCGGTTTCAGCGGTTGTTCCTGCTGACGCCGCGGGTCATCGCGCTGTAACGCGCAATCCTCATGCAGCTGTAGCAAAGCCTCCCAGTGGGAGGCTTTGTTCATTGTGGGCACTCGAAAGCCGTCAGGCCTGGCGTGACGGGCCGGCAGTGCCTTCTCGCTGAAGCGTCTGCCAGTGCTGCTGAGCGATGGGCAGCAACGCCACGGCAAGGCCTGCACTACGCTCTTCTGGGCTGGCTTGCCGGTCTGCTTGCATCAGCCGCTGGACGGCCTTCGCTTGCGGGTCTTGCGCCATCCGCGTCGCCAGTTGCGGCAAAAGCGCCTTCAGCGCACTCGTGCCCCGGGCACCTTCGGCCACCTTGCTGAGTTCCTGCACGAGTTGCCGGCCGCCGGCCGACGCCAGCATGGGCTTCAGTTCCTTCTGCAAATTCACTGGAAGGGCTTCGAGCGCTGCCTTGGCCAGTGTGATGTCCCACAGTTGCTGGACGATGGGCATCAGCTTCGCAGCCGTTTCGTGCGGCAGATTGGCGGATGGAAAGCGCCGTGCCTGCTCGCGCAGCGCTTGGATCTGCGGGTGGCTGGCAATGTTGTGCGCGAACGCGGGCAGCCTTTGCTGAAGCCGGCTGTTGCCGCGTACGCCGAAGGCGCTTTCGCCAATGGCGATCACCAGTTGGCGCCCGGCGCTGGAGGGCACCAGGTCGGCAAGTTCATGCTGCAAGGTGCGCGGCAATGCGCGCGCTGCGGTATTCAATCGGTTGGAGACTTCGCGGTCCGGCTCGGTGTTGAATGCCTCGGCCAGTGCCTGCCGCATGGCGGCGGAATCGTTGGCCTGCGGGGCCATCAGGTTGCGCACGGCTTGGTTTTGCACCGCCGGTAGTCGGTTGTGCGCCCCCTTCAAGCGGAACGCCACCGATACCAGTTGTGCGTTGTTCATGCCGCCGGCGGAGCCGAAGACGGCGTCTTCCATTTCCTCGTTCTTGCGGTCGATGTCGGCGTGCAGGAGTTGAAGCCGTGGGTCGTGCTTCTTGGCCAGGTCCGCACGGGCTTTACCGATCTCGTCTCGGAGGTGTTCAGGAAAGTGGACCTTGCGGCCTGGCTTGGGCGTGATGAGCGATGTCGGCAGGCCCGCCATGGTGAGGCCTGTGCAACCGCGCAAATCGATGGTGACGTTGCGCAGTCTGCTGATGGAAGCCGGTATGGCGCGCAGTTGCGGACAGTGTGAGAGGTTGAGGGTTTGCAGGTTTCGCAGGTTCCCGATGGATTCGGGTATCGCCGTCAGGCCCACGTTGTTGTTCAACTTCAGTTCAGTGAGCCTGGACAGATTGCCGATGCTGGCTGGCACGTCGCGCAGGTAGGTATGTGCCAAGGACAGCGTCTTCAGCTTCTGCGCGTTGCCAATGTCGCGTGGCACCGACGTGAGCGGTGTGCTCTTGATCGCAAGGTGCTCCAGGTTCACCAGGCCGTGCAAGGGCGGCAAATCGCGCACGCCGCTGCCCACCAGTTCGAGGTGCTTGAGTTGCGGCAGTTGCCCCAGCGTATTGGGCAGTGTCAGCAAACGCCGGTTGTCGTGCAGCTTGAGCGTTTCAAGCATGCCCAGGTTGCCTAGATCATGCGGCAACTCGCGCAGGTCGCAATCCGACAGTTCAAGCGCCTTGAGGTGGGCGATTTCGGAGACGAACTCCGGCAGTTGAAGCACGGGTGTCGTCTTCAGCACGATCTTGTCTGCGGAATCCCAGCGGCCTCGGGCCACGTCTTCGATGTGCTCTCGTGCGTTGTTGAGCTGGCGTGCCGCGCTGAAGCCGGCGGGCGGATTGGCCGGGCGATAGTCGGCAATCTGGGACAGCATCTGCGCGTGCCATTGTTGCAGTGCCTGATGAACGCCAGAGGCGGTGATGCGCGCGTCCATGGCGGCGGCACCATGCAGCGGGTTGTTTGGCGCCGAGGCGTGCCCATGGAGCGGACTGTTCGGCGCCGTGCGCGCTGTGCCGGCTGGCGTACCGGCCGTGACGTGGGGGCGGGCGGAGGAACCCTCACCGGCATGGGTCGACGCGCGGCGTCGCCCGAACAGCCCGGCAATGCCGCGTCGACGTGGTTGTTGTGCGGGTTCTTGGCGCGGGGGCGTCACATAGGGCGGGACCCCGCCGCGTGGCGGCGTGGAGTCGGCAGCCGGGGCGTGTGAGGTCCGGCGAAATGGATTGATCGAGGGCATGGAGATCGAGACGAATAAACGGCGCGACGAGGGTGTCGGAGCCCGATGAAGGTTTGAGCGAGCACCGCGCGTGCTCAAAGCATCAGCCCCACGCAAACATCGCGTGGGGCCGAGGTGAAACAAGATCAAGCGATGGCTTACGCGGCCTTCTTGTGCGTCAACGCGCTGGCGCTCACTTGGCTCGAACCCGAGGATTGCGGTGCCGAGATGGGGGCCTTGGAGGTGACGTCGTCACCATCATCATCATCGTCGTCGTTGCCGTTCGACTTGATGGCGGCCAGCGTGCGCTGCTGTGCGGACTGTTGTTGCAGGAGTTGCAGCTCCAGCAGCGCGTCTTGCCCGGTCGGGTCGGCGCCGTTGGGCTGCGCATTGTTGCCGTTGCCCGTCTTGCCGGTGCTGTTCCCGTTGCCGTTGCTCGAATCCACTTCGGCCTCGTGCTTCTTCTTGCCCTTGCGGCCAGCGCCGTCTTGCTCGCTGGTGTGGGCCGGATGTTGCGCCGTGGCGTAGTGCGCCTCAGGTTGCGAGGCATGGCGTGTTTTGCGCGAGGCGTGGAGATCGCCTGCCAGGCCGGCACCCGTCGCCGCCGCGTCGAGCAGCATGGCGCCCTTGCCATTGCCGCTGCTGGCGGCCTTGTCGAACAGGTTCTGCGCCTGAACGCCAACTTCGGCCTTGGCGCCTTCCTTGGCGGCGAGCTTGACCGCATCCTTGATGCCGCTACGGCCACCCGTCAGCGCGCCTTCCACAACAGAGTCGACCACCGCGCCACCAAGATGCGTCTTTTGCAGCACGGATGAGGCAGCGCTGGCAGCCAGGCCTTCGGGTGTCAGGTCCGAGGCCAGCTGTGCAGCGTTGCCGGCGGCCGAGCCAATATCGCCCAGCGCTTCGCCGAAGTGGCCATGCGCTGCCGCCTTGGCCGCAGCGATGCTGCTGTCCGCGACGCCGTTGACGCTGTCGCCGATGCCCTTGACCGTGCGGTCAGCAATGTCGTTGACGAAGCCGCGGGCCTTGTCCACCTTGCTCAGTGCCTTGTCCAGGCCCTTGCTCAGGTGGGCGTTTTCCAGCGATTTCTCAGCCACGTCGAAGGCGGCGGTGTTCAGATCCCGCATGCCCTTGAAGGCGGTCTCGCCAACGCCCACGGCGTCGTGCAACGCTTTTTGGAGGCGCAGATGTACCAGGTCGTTGGTCAGGGCTGCCGTTTGCTTGGCAACGGCTTCCACGTCGTGGACGAGGGTCTTGCCCACGCTTTCTGCGGCGTGGACAAAGCCCTTGCCGACCTTGGCGATGTCTTCGCCGATGTGCTGAAACGCGTGCTTGATTTTGCTGAAGATACTCATGGTGAGTCTCCTTGCTTGAGATGGCAAAAATGACGGCCGTTGCCGGCCGTCGGGTGAAGTGGCTTGGCGTTAGGCGCCTTGCACCTGGGTGTGCTGCTGTTGCGCGCCGCCAGCCTTTTGGGCTTGCAGTTGTTCCAGCACCTTGATCATGTCTTTGAGCAGGGTTTCGAGCTGGGCCATCGGGTTGTTGGCGCTGTTGCCCGTGCCGTCTGCTCCGTTCGCGCCATCGGCTGTGGAGGTGTTCGGCGTGCCTGATGCACCGTTTGCACCGGATGCACCCGACGCACCGTTTGCACCGCTGGCTGCCTGGCCGCCAGCTGCGCCACCGGCACCTTGCGCGCCGCCTGCGCCGCTCGCTCCGCCTGCAGCGCCCGCACCAGCGCCAGCGCCGCCACCTTGCGATTGATCACCGCCAAGCGCCTGCTGTTGTTGCTGGGCCAGCATCTTGAGGATGTCGTCCAGGACCTTCAGCAGTTGTTCGATCATGGAGTCATTGCCCGTCTGACCGCTGGCGTTGGCGCCGTCAGCGCCCGTGGCGCCTGTTGCGTCGCTCGAACCATCTGCACCACCCGAGGCGTCGGCACCACCCGAGGCGTCAGCGCCGCCCGAACCGTCAGCGCCGCTCGAGGCGTCGGCACCGCCCGAAGCGTCAGCGCCGCCCGAGGCGTCAGTGCCGCCCGAGGCGTCAGCACCGCCCGAAGCGTCGGCACCGCCCGAACCGTCAGCACCGCCCGAACCGTCAGTACCACCCGAGGCGTCAGCACCACCCGAGGCGTCAGCGCCGCCCGAAGCATCAGCGCCGCCTGCACCGCCCGCGCCACCATCGGCGCCGCCAGCACCACCAGCACCACCAGCACCACCGAAGGCATTCGCCGTCATCTGCTGCTGCATCAATTGCAGCGCGTCATCGAGCATCTGGAGCATGTCGTCCATGTTGAGGCCCTTGCCGCCCCCGGCACCACCTGCGCCGTTGACGCCCTTGGCGCCTTCGCCCGTGTCGAACTTGTGCTGCATCTGCTCGCTGAGCTTCATGAACTTGAGCAGGTCTTCCAGCAGTTTCATGAGCGCTTGCATCGGGTCTTGACTATTGGAGTCGTCGCCGTTGTCATCGCCCACTTGCTGGCCCTTGTTGGCACCCTGCGCGCCTTGAGGGCCTTGGGCGCCTTGCGAGCCCTGGTTTGCAGACGGGCCATGCGCGCCCCCAGCGGCTGGTGCACCGCCGCCGGCCGGTGCACCCGAGCCGCCGCCGGCACCCGCATTGGCGCCGCCGTTTGCAGTGGCATTGCGCAGCATCGCTTCGATCACCTTCAGGATGTCTTGCACGAGATGCTGCAGCGGGCTTTCTGCCTGGTTCGGCTGCTTGTTGGTTTGATCCAACTGCAACTGGGCCGAGATATTGAGTGATGCGTTGTCTTGGACTTTCATGTTCATGAGTCACCTCAGTGGGCAGGCGTAATGCTTGGCACTGCCCAGGCCGCTGACTGGAGGCAATGCCAATACAGAGAGGAGAGAAACGCCGCGTGACCGGCGCCTCCAGAGAAACGCCGGCACCGCAATCGCTTCCGATTCCGGTTCGGGTCGCGGGGCCGGGATGGCCTAGGGGCTGCCTGTGCCGGGCCGCGCAGCCCAGGGCAGCCGCGTGCCGACAGGCCACTCGCAAGGCGAAATGGCCGGTCGGGCGACTTTGGTGGAACGTTAGTGAATGCGGCCTGTCATGCGACCTGTGCGGGCCGAAGCGCTGATCGCTGGGGCGAAATGAAAGGCGCTGGGAATGCCGCTGCCGCGAGGGCTGAGTGGGGGCTGAGCGCGGGCGAGAGTGCGCGCTTCGTGCGCGTCGTCATCCCTTCGCTCTGCCGTATTGGGCGCTGCAATGGACTACCTAGCATGCAAGCGTCATTGATCCAGGGCTCCACGCCATGCCATCGCCAAAGATCAGCGGACCGAGCGTCCAACCCCATATCAGCCGCACCAACACGCCCAGCACGTCGCCGACGCAAGCGCCGCGAACGCCACAGGCACCGCAGCGCACGGCGCGCAACGCGCAGGGGGAACTGGGTGCATTGTCTGGGCGGAGCAAGAGGCCCTTGCCGCGATCCGGCGACGATCTCCCCGCGCAACCTCCGAGCAAGCGCGCCCGAACGAGTCTGCCCCGCACGCAGTCGGATGCCGATTCGCGCATGGAACGCATCATGCAGATGCAGGCAGAGACCATGATCCGCAGCGCGGAAATGCAAAACGTACTGAACCGTGCCAACACGCAGGCCAAGCTGATGGAAGAGGGCAGCAAGGCCGCCAAGGACCTGATCAACTAGCCCACTAGCCCACTAGCCGACGGGTGCGGGCCGCGCCGGTTCAGAAATCGTGTCGGTTCAAAAATCGTGCGATATGCGCAGCGCCAGCGTGCGGCCGGGCAGGATCGGAATGAAGTTGCCGGTGAGCGTGTTTTCGTACGCGCGCACGTTGAAGAGGTTGCGTGCGAACAGGTCCACCCGCCATGGCTTCTGATGCCAGAACAGGCTGCCATCAAAGCGAACGGCGCCCGGCAGGCGGTAGGGCGTTTGGCCACAGGAATCGACGCTGCTCTGCGCGTTGATACCGAGGCCTGCGCCGAAGCCTGCGAGCGCGCCGCCTTGGACGGTGTACGTCGTCCACAGTGAACCGCCGCGTGTGGGCGTTCTCGGTAGGACGCCACCCGGCAGTGCACCCGATATGCGGGACAGCGCCAGCCACAGTGTAGCCTCCCAACCCGGGGCCACCGTGCCTTGCATGGACAGCTCCAGCCCCTGGCTGGTCTGGTCGATGATCTGCGTGTAGTAGCCCGGATGTGCGACGTCGGCCACGCTGACGTTGCTGGCGTGGATGCGATAGAGCGCCGCCTGCGCAGTCAACGTGCGCGCGGTGTTCTCCCAGCGCAGGCCGGTTTCCAGTTGGCGACTGCGCTCGGGTTGCATGGCGCTGCCGTTGTAGAAATAGCCCGTGTTGATCTGGAAGCCGCGCGAGTAATCGGCAAACCAGGCGGTGTGCGGCGTCAGCTTGTAGAGCACGCCTGCGGCCGGCGTCCATGCCACGCCTTGCAGGTGTGCGTAGGGCAGTTTGGCGACGTAGTTGTTCGCGCGGATGGAGCCCGACACCTCCCAGCGGTCACCAATGGCAATGCGGTCACGCAGGCGGAAGATGGATTGCCGCACCGTTTGCGATAGCGGTATGCCTTGGATGAAGACTGCCGTCGGCAGCACAACCGGTGCAAACGGGTCTTGCGTCGCCACCGAATAGCCACCGGGCGTGAGCATGTCCTGGCGCTCATGAAGCTCGTCCCACCCCAGCGTGAGCGTGTGGCGCAGGGGGCCGTGCGAGAAGGCCCCGGTCAATTCGTTGGAGAGCGCCCAGAGGTGGTTGTCCGTGCGATAGCCCAGGCCCAACATGGTGTTCGGCACGGTGTTGGCTGGCGCTGACCCCAGGCGCCATTGCACGGACTCTTCCGACACGGATTCATAGCTGGCGCGCGAGTGTACGGCCCAGTCGTCCGACAGGCTGTGCGAGAGCGTGTAGTACACGCGCGTGCCGTTGCCCGTAATGCGGTCATCTGCATTGCCGAGCGGGGTTTGCGTCGGGATGCGTGCCGGCGCGCCGTTCAACGCAAACGTAGACAGCTGGATCGGCTGCCGGCTGGACAGGGTTTCCGCCCCCACGGCGATGTCCGTGATGCTGTCGTGCCAACCGAGCGCGCCGTGGCCGTAGCTGACGCGGTGGCCGGCGTAGCCGCCGTCGCTGTTGGCGGTGGTGTCGTCGAGCGCGACCACGCGGTAGGACAAGCCGTCCGTCCCGAGGGCGCCCGCGAGGTCTGCCACCACTTTGCGTTCTGCGTGCGAGCCCACCTCTACGGTGACGCTGCGCTGCGTGGCTTTGGTGGGTGCTTTCAGGTTCGCGTTGATGGCGCCCCCCGCCATGGTGACGCCCGCCACATCGGCGTTCGGCCCTTTGATGACGTTGATGTCTTCTAGCGCTTCCATTGGGCGCAAGGAGGCGAGCTTGTCGGGCAGGCCATCCACCGAGATCGTGTCGGTCATGAAGCCGCGAATGGCGTAGAGCGGCGGCGCGGTCGGGGCAGTCTGCACCGAGGTGACGCCGGTTTGCGCCAGGGCCGCCGCCAGCGACGGCGGCCGCTGGCTGGTCAGCAGGCCGTTGGTGATGGTGTTGACGGCCTGCGGCATGCTCGTCATCGGCATTTCGACACGGGTGATGGCGGCGGTGGAGAACTCAGCGAACCCCTGGTCCGCCGCTCCACGCACTTCAGAGGGCGGCAGCGTGCCGAGGTTGGGAGCCGGTTCGATGTCGCTTGCGTCCGCCGTGGTGGTGACCACGGTGAGTGTGCCGTCGGGCAATGCGGCCAGTGCCAACCCGCTGTCCTGCAGCGCGCGCCGGGCCGCCTCTGCGGCTGTCATGGTGCCTTCAATCGGGCCCGCCACGCGGTCCTTGACCAGACTGGATGCGAACGAGACTGTGTGCCCGCTCACGCGCGTGATTTCCATCAGCACGTGCTCGAGCGATGCGCGTTCGATATGAAACCGGTGCGGATCGTCTTCGGTAAGACCGTAGGCATGTCGCGTGATGGACAGCGCGATGAGCAGGGCGGTAACGCGGGGACGGCGACGAACGGCAAAGGCCACAGATGTCAGGGAGAGCAATGCGGGCATCGTGCAGTCGGATGTTCGAAAACGATCTGGAATGGCATGCGTTGCCGAGCCTCGCCGCAGGTCTGTGTGGTGTGGAGCTCGCCCTTGCCTGGCAAGGCCGTGGCGTTTGGGGGCGACAATGACTTCGGCTGAAGCCGTCGCTTTTCGGCCGCGGCGACGAGCCTCATGCGGGGGCAAGGCTAGCATGGCCAACAATGCCGCGTGCCGGCCGAGCGCTCTGAATGGCGGTTTTCAACCTGCAAACGACACATCATGAGCAACTATCGGATCGGGCTCCAATCTGCCATCGGAACGCATCGCCGCAGCACGGCCGACAAAGAGAACGTAGCACCACAACAGCCGTCGAACGGACGCGCTGCACGGTCCCGCCAAGGTGCGCTGGCGGAGTTGTACGCCAGCCCGCGCGACCAAGCTCCGTGCGTCGCGCCTCGCAGGCCGTGCGTACGCAGCCACGTCAATTGACCGCGCAAGAGCAGCAGATGATTCACCGGGCTGAAGATCATCGCGCGCGCTATCACAACGAAATGCCCGACTACGCCGGTGCGGAAGCCCACTACCGGGCGCAGTACGGGCATTAAAACGGACGCATTAGATCGGCGAACTGGGTGCCACCGACTTCAGCGGCACAAACACGTTGCTGCAATCGACGGGCGCGGCCGAGCCCGGAGCGCCACTCACGGTCACGTCATTGGACGATGACGTGACGATGCTGCTGGCAAAGCTGACCGGCCCCGTGCCGCTAAACGTGAAGTGCACATCAGCCGGGGAGGCGAGGCCACCGTCGTGCGCGCTCGCGAACGCCGGCTGCGTGCCGTCAAAGACCACGTTGTCCAGCGTGATCGTCAGCGGATGCTTCTGCTTTTTGGCCTCGTAGCCGAGGAAGGTCATGGTGCGCGCCTTCAGCTTGGCAGTGCCCGTGTCGTGGAAGTTCTTCACCACGATGTTGGTGAAGCTGGGATACAGCTTGCCTTTGCTGCTGCTGTAGAACGGATCGAACACCAACGGCGCCTTGACGTTGCGCATGCAGATGCCGTTGTAGACCACGTTGTCGACATGGCCGCCGCGTGAGGCGTCGGACTTGATGCGCAGGCCACCACCGCCCGAGCTGTCGTTGCCGTCGATGACGAGGTCGGTGACCAGCATGTTGCTGACGCCCGCGTTGGTTTCGCTGCCAATCGACAGGCCGTGCCCGTAGTAGAAGTGGTTGTGCGCGAAGGTCAGGTTCTTGACCGCGCCGCTGCTGGCTTTGACGGCTACGTGATCATCCCCCGTGCTGATGTACGAATACGCGAGCAGTACGTTGGTCGACTGGCCGGGGTCGAAGCCGTCGGTGTTCTTGGCGGTTTCCGGCGTGAAGCACGTGGCGGGGGTGACCTGGTCGGGCGTGGTGCCGGCGGCGCACTTGTAGCCGGGCACAGAGTAGGCCAGGCTCGGCGTCACGATCTTGATGCCCCAGGCGGTCACGCCCGCCGTGCCCGTCGTCACGATATGGAAGTTGGGCGAGTTCTGCACCGTCACGCGGTACAGCGTGAAATTGCTGCCATTGAAGAGTTGTACAAGGCGCGGGTTCTGCTGGTTCAGGCCCTTGGTCTTGTTCAGATAGGCGATGTCCCACCATGTGAGGCGGTTGGCGTTCGGGCCGCTGGTGACGAGGCTGCCGCCGCGCCCGTCGATGGTGCCGTCCCCCACGATGCCGCTGCCCACGGTGTCGCGCGCGGTGATGAGCGGGTTGCACGATTTGTCGTTGGCCGTGGTGGCCGTGCCGCAGGTGCCCACGCCGTTGTCGTAATCGGCTGGGTTGCGCGAGGCGAACAGCGTCACGCCTTTGTCGATCCACAGCGTCACCCCCGATTTGAGGGTCAGCGGGCCGGAGAGGAAGCCCGTTTGCCCGGACGCGCCCGCCACCAGCTTGACGGCTTGCCCCGCCCGGCACGCATTGATGGCGGCTTGAATGCGCTTGGTATCCGGCTGCGAGTTGGACGCGTTGCCGTCCACCGCATCTACCGAGCCGTTGACTGGCGTGATGGACGCAACAAGCGGCGTGCCGCACACGGCGGCGGGCAGGCTTGGTTCGCTCACGGTGCCCCATTGCGTGGAGACCGGGGCATCAGCTGCGTGGGCGGCGGTGGCGCTTGCCAGCGTTGTCAGTACGGCCAGGAAGGGTGTGGCTTTCATCGCTGAGGGGTTTCGACAAGATGGGTTGTGGTCAAACTTCACGCAAATCTGCACGAACCATGCCATATACCCCCAGGACGAGGGGGTGCTCCGTACTGCAGCGCGCCCTGACGCAGTGCGTCGCTCGCGTCAAAGAAATGGCAGGTTTGATGAGGATTTTTGAGAAAGCGGCTGAGCGGGCGGCGTTGTCCTTCGCCCCGTGATGGTTGGCTTCGCTTGTGTGCCGTGTGGCTCGAGGTTCAGTCGCTATGGTGGTTGCCATACGGCGGATTTGGCGCACTCGGCGCATGTCGCCTTTCTCACGATTGCCACATGTCTTCGTTCGCATTGCCTTCTGTAGACGCGCTGATTGCGCGTATTGATCGGTGCATCCGCCAGGCAGCCGAGGCCGCCGAACTCGTGGCCCGGCATGAGGCCCTCTACGCGGTCGTGCACACGCTCAAGTCCGAGATTCTGGAATTCGCGTCCGAAGAACCGGACGACGAGGCTGTCATGCGCTGCGTACAGGCGTTGCACGAGGAGGTTGCTGCGTTCAAGCATAGGCACCCGATTGCGCGGTTGCCATACTCGCCCGAGCTGGATACGCGCTATCCGTTTCGGGACGCAGCGAGTGAGCCGATCATCGTCCATACGCTGGCCGACGCCGGCCACCCGGCGGGCAGCTCGCGCAGCTACCCGGCCGATGCGGTCTGGCCCTATCTGCAGGCCGATGCCGCGCCAGACGCGCGCGGCGCGCTGTACCACCGCAAGCTGCTTTGCCGGCCTGTCCGCCCTGAAGACCTGCGCGACGCGCGCGAACATGCGCTCGTGGGCGAACGCGGTGTGTTTGCGGTACGGGATATTGCGGCGGGTGAATGCGTGGGCGTGTACGGTGGCCGCCTGATGACGCCCGCTACCTACTACACATGCGTTGACGATGCGTTCGTGTTGTCCACCGCGGCAGGCGGCATCGAATCGTGGGTGGATGGCGAGAACATCCTGGCGATGGCCAATACCGTATTCGCCTACACCGGCAACGAACCGGATCGACAGGCCGAGGCCGGCTACAACATGGAGGCCGCCGTGTTCCAGGCCGCGTCACGCTGCGGGCGGTGCTTTTCCATCCGCGCGTTTTTCACCACCGAGCCCGTGGCGGCCGGCACCGAACTGCGTTGGAACTACCGCTACCCGTCTGCCCTGATCCGGCAGCGGTTTGGTGGCCGCCCCGCCGATTGAGTGCGGCGATTGTCGCCGTGCCTACTGCAGCATCTGCGAGCGCTGCTTGAGCGCGGCAATCAGCAGGTTGACTTCGTGGAGCAGCGCTTCTTCGTAGATGCCGGGCACGGGTTCGTCGCTGGTCATCAACATGGCGTTGTTGATCTCGCGCCGGAAGGCTTGCTCGATGGCGGCGCATTCGCTGGCGGGCACATGCGGAAAGACCGCGGCAATGAAGCGGCTTAGTACGACAACGCGGGCACCGAGTTTTGAGACATTGGCGAGGTTGGTGTTGATTGAGACGTTCAACGCCTCAAGCTCGTTTGGATCGATCATCAGCGGTTCAGGTGGGGCAGCAACATATCGCGCCCACGCCGCCTGGCGGGACGCTGCGTCGATTGTGCGGCCGCCCGCCAGCTGAAAAGCTCAACAATTCTCGCTCGTCCCTCCCGGGGCCGGCCCTGTTCCGGCCCATCGGCGGTGCTTACTTGACCGTGCTCGCGTCCACCCACTGGTAGCCAAGCTTGGTAATGCCGCTTACCAGGCTCTGGAAGTCATGGAAGGCGTTGGATGCCGCGGTGCCCTGCATGTCGGAATCCACCCAGAACGGATGGAAGAAGAACGATGCAAAACCATCGCGCACCACCCACGCGTACTGCGCATTCAGGTAGAGGTCTTTCCACGTGTAGGTCAGGCACGAGAACGGATCGACGCTGCAGATGTTGTATTCGATATTGCCCAGGTTCTCCGGAACGATGCGTTGCCCGTAGTAGTCGGCATTGATCACGTAGGGGAAGAACTGCCCCACCGCAAACGCATGGTTGTTGGCCGTGGAATTGAGCGTGTACAGATCCGAATTGCTGCAGGTGTTGTAGAGCTGGGTGACGCTGTTGTAGGTGTTGTTGCTGCACGCGAAGTACACGACGCGCTGATACGTTGAAGTAAAGCGCGGCGGCACCGCCTGGATCGACAGCGGCGAGGACTCATAGTGCGGCGCCTCCCATGCAAAGGGGGTGTAGCCGTTGCTGGTGAACTGTTGCAGGCCCGCATCGAGCCGGCCACCCGCCCATTGCACGGAGTCGTCGTCAGTGGGCGTGTTGTTGACCGCATACCAGAACTCGAAGTCATTGCCGCTGACGGCGTTGTCGATATTGGCCACGTTCTCGTACTGGTGCGTGTAGCCGTGCATCACCACCTTGCCGCCATGTTTGAGCGCATAGTTCAGCGCCGATCGCAGCCCCGTTGCATTCGCCAGGGGAATGGTTTCCGGCACGCCGCCGTTGTAGTAGCCGTTCGGGTCGGTGTACACGGGGATGGTCGCCATCGAAAACGGAACGTGCACCGAGTACAGATAGTCCGTCAGCTTCTTCATCGAGCTGGTGGTGGTGTAGGCGTTCAGGTCTTCAAAGCGCACCATGGCCCGGTGCGTGTACACCGTAGAGGGGCTGTCGCCCATGATGTCGTGCAGCAAGTCGCAGAACGCCAGGTAGCGGTCTCGGGGCCCGATGTAGGAAAACGGAATGTCGGCGACGTACCAGAAGTTGCCGGCCTGCACCACGTAGGGCGCCACGGCACTGGTCTGGCTGTCGGTGATGTTGACGAGCACCTTGGCCTTGGTAGCGTCCGTCACCTGTGTGATGCCGATGTCGGGGTCGGCACTGACCGCACCGGTGGTGGCATTGAAGGCGTAGTACTTCACCATCGACATGCCCTTGTACGTCACGGTGTCGTAGAACCCCGGGTTTGGATTACTCGACGACGGGTAGACATTCCCGTTGAAGCCATAGAGCTGGTTGAACTGCACCCCGAACTTTTGCGTAAAGGTGGGGTTGGCGTAATCGGTCGTGTCCCAGGCGAGTTCCCACAGGTTGTACTTGAACCACACCACGGAGGTGGTGGTAGTCATGACGTCATGCAGAAACGTTGATGGAATGGGGTTGTTGTAGTAGCTGCCCATATAGAACGTGACCTGATTGGCCTGCGCCATGCCCGCCGTGTAGTTCTGCACCGGCATCAGGTTGACGTTGGTGTTCCAGTGGCCCAGCAGGTTGCGCAGCATGATTGCGTAGGCGAAACCCAGGTTGGTATAGGGCGTGTTGGGCGGCGCGTCGTAGAGCACGAGCACATTGATGGGCGTGGCGGCCTGCGCAGACGGCACCGTTGGGGGGCGCGTCATCGCCACCAGCAGGCAGAGTGCCAGCAGGCAAGTCAATAGCAGTTTTTTCATGATCGGCCCCTAGTCCACCCACACATTGCCGTTCTGGCGCCGCACCGCGTCGGGTGGTGCCATGGCGCCGCCTCGGCTGTGCCCATGTTCGGCTTCGCGCATCAATGAACGTGGCATGCCGGGCAGGATCACCGTCGGCACCGTGGGCTGCGGCGGGGGAACCACCTTGCCGTCTTTCATGTGGGGATTGGGTTGGGGTGGGGCACCGCTGGCGCCTGTGCCGGTCGGCCCGGCGGCCACCGCCATGCCGCTACCTGCTGCCAGCAAACTGGTCCATGCCAATGCCAGCAATCGTTGTTTGGTCGTCATGTTGCGTCTCCTTTGCCAAAACAACAAAGCCGAACGCCACACGTGCTCGACGGCGGCGTGCCTGTCCCAGTGTTACCGCGGCAGATGGCGCGTGGTCAATCTGCTGCGGTGTCCCCCTTTCAATGTGTGCGTACTACCGTTCTTATGAGGTGGTCTCGTTCTCCATGGTGTGAAACAGCATTGGGGCATTGGCCGCGCGCACGCCATCAGCTTGGCGTGTGCGGATCCTGTTTCGTTTTTGGATTGTGTTGCGCAGCCGCATGCCGGGGTGCCGTTGCATAGGCTCCCGGGGGCGTGCTGAAGACGGTTGCGATGCTTCGCATGAGCGGCCTCCATGCGGCGACGCGAGCAGCGGAAACCTTGACGGGTCACGCCACTTCCGTCCGCCGTATCCATGAGGCGCGGTGTGGGTTCCACAAGCGAGCGAAGATCATGCCATCCGCCGCAGTGGTTTGAAGTTGCAGGGCTTGCCGAAACGGCATGTTGCGGCGGCGGAAGAAACCCGTCGATTCCGTTTCATTCTTGAATCGGCATTCGGCGGGGTTTGGGCCTGTTTTGGGCCCGTTGTGTTGCCTGCCTGGGCACGCAGAAACTTACTCGAGTGGTATCGGCTCGTCTTCCGGCAATGCGGTGTCTTCGCTTTCCGGCTGCTCTGGCGAATGTGCTGGCGCGCCCTTTTCCCGGTAGGCGGCGGGCGGCACGCCAAACTGCTTGCGGAACTCGCGGCCCAGGTGCGATGCGTCGGCGAATCCACAACCCAGGGCGATGTCGGCCACTGTGCGGTCGGAGCTGGTCAGCAGCCACGCAGCCGTGCGCAGGCGCACCTGCTTCGCAAATGCCTGCGGGCTCTTGCCCGTTTCGGCCTTGAACAGGCGTTCCAACTGCCGGGTGGACATGTCGAGCTTGTAGGCCAGTTCCTCCAGCGGCAGCGCACGCCCAACGTGCTGCTCCATCAGCAGAATCGCGCGTTTGACCTTCGGGTGCGTGGCCGGCTCCAACCCCGGAGGATGCGGCTGTGGCGCATTGCCCTTCTGCATTTCTCCAACGAGCAGGATGCGCAGCGCCTTCTGCACGGTTGCATGATCGAAATGGCGCAGCAGGATCGCCGCCGCCACATCAATGGATGCGCGCCCGCCCGAACAGGTGATGCGACGCCGGTCGATCACGAACAGCCGATCGGCGATCAGCAGATCCGGGTTGGCAGCGGGAAAGCGTTCGAGGAAATCCCAGTAGTGGAACCAACTCACGCACGTACGATGACCCTCCAGTACGCCCGCGCGCATCAGTGTGAACACACCGGTGCAGATGCCCACGATGTTTGCCCCCGCAGCGGCCGTGCGCCGGATGAAGTCCAGCGTCTCCGGCCCCGCCTGCGGGCCCGAGTGCAGCAGCCCACCCACGACCACCACGTAATCGAACGGTTGGGCCTCGTCAAAGGTTTCCCACGGCGTGATCTGGATACCGCAACTAGCGCGCACCGGGGCGAGTGTCTCGCCAATCACACTCCACGCGCAGCGCACGGGTTTGCTGTAGTCGCCGTCGTCGGCAGAGAGCCGCAGCATGTCGACGAACCCCGAGAACGCGGTCAGCGTGAAGTTCGGCAGTAGCACGATGCCGAAGCGGATGCGCTTGGAGGCCGTGGCAGGCAAGGTTTCGGAGGCAGCTGAAGCGGCCAAGGCGCGTACGTCGGGTGCGTCGGGTGTCATTGCGGCCAGTCTTGGGTGCCGTGCGGGCAGCGTTTGTGTGGTGGGCAAAACCGGCAATCCGCGCCCGCACAGAGCTGTCAGCGTCGCCGATTGGTCGTGCGCGGACTTGTGGTTTTCCGCCGCAAACCATCGCCAATACGTCCACGGCGGCGGCCCTGCAGGGGCTTGGCGGCGCCATCCCACGCCGATGCCGTTTTTGTTCTATCTGCCAATTTTAGGCTTTGGTGTACTGGCGGCCAACGTCATTCAACGCGTCCCCACGCAAAGGCTGCCAGATGAACGTCAGCGCGTTCGACCTGTTCAAGATCGGCATCGGCCCGTCCAGCTCGCACACGGTCGGCCCGATGATTGCCGCCTGCCGCTTCGCCTCGCATATCGAAGATGCCAACCTGCTGGGCTTCGTGCGCCGCGTGCGGGTGGAGCTGTATGGCTCGCTGGGTGCCACGGGCAAGGGGCATGGCACTGATAAGGCCGTGCTGCTCGGCCTGGAAGGCCATCTGCCCGACACCATCGACCCCGACCTGATCGCGCCGCGCCTGGTGGCGATGCGCGCGGAGAAGTCGCTGTCGCTGCTCGGCAAGCAGGCGATCCGCTTTGAGGAGAAAGAGCACATCGGCTTCTACCGCAAGCTGATGAGCGGCACGGGCCTTGTGCACCCGAACGGCATGCGCTTCCAGGCGTTTGACGAGCACGGGCAACTGCTGGTCGAGAAGGAGTATTACTCGGTCGGCGGGGGCTTCGTCGTCAACCGAGATGGCGATCGCGTGAACGGCGTGCGCGCGGTGGCCGACGTGCCGTATCCGTTCCGCACGGGCGATGACCTGATGCGGCAGTGCCGCGAGCACGGGCTCTCGATTGCTGAGCTGATGCTGCGCAACGAATGTGCGCTGCGCTCGGAGCAAGAGGTACGCGAAGGCCTGCTGACGATCTGGCGCACGATGGCCGCCTGCGTGGAGCGCGGCTGCAAGGCCGAGGGCGAACTACCCGGGCCGATGCGCGTGAAGCGCCGCGCGGCTGAGCTGAATGCCCGCCTGCGCGCCCGATCGGAAGAATCGCTGCGCGACCCACTGTCGATGCTCGACTGGGTCAACCTGTATGCGATGGCCGTCAACGAGGAGAACGCGGCGGGCGGCCGGGTCGTCACGGCGCCCACGAACGGTGCGGCGGGCGTAATTCCTGCCGTGCTGCACTACTACGTGAAATTCGTGCCGGGCTCGAACGATGCCGGCATCGTTGAGTTCCTGCTCACCGCAGCAGCTATCGGAATCATCTACAAGGAAACCGCGTCGATCTCCGGCGCGGAAGTCGGCTGCCAGGGCGAGGTTGGTGTTGCGTGCTCGATGGCCGCTGCCGCGCTGGCCGCCGTGATGGGCGGCACGCCAGACCAAGTCGAAAACGCCGCCGAGATCGGCATGGAACACAACCTCGGCATGACGTGCGACCCGGTCGGCGGGCTGGTTCAGATTCCGTGCATCGAGCGCAATGCGATGGGTGCGATCAAGGCGCTGAATGCGTCGCGCATGGCGCTCAAGGGCGACGGCACCCACTACGTGTCGCTCGATTCCGTCATCAAGACGATGCGCGAAACGGGCGCCGATATGAAAACGAAATACAAGGAAACGTCGCGCGGCGGCCTGGCCGTGAACGTCATCGAATGCTAATGAAGGGGCAACCACAATGAGCCGCTACTCGATATTCAGCCTGTTCCGCAACGGCCTGTCGTATCACGAGAACTGGGAAAAGCAGTGGAAGAGCCCGGAGCCGAAACAGGAATATGACGTCGTGATCGTCGGCGGCGGCGGGCATGGCCTGGCCACGGCGTACTACCTGGCCAAGGAGCACGGCATCACGAACGTGGCGATCCTGGAGAAGGGCTGGATCGGCGGCGGCAATACCGCACGCAACACAACGATCGTGCGTTCCAACTACCTGTGGGATGAGTCGGCCGCGCTGTACGAGAAGGCGATGAAGCTGTGGGAAGGGCTGTCGCAAGACCTGAACTACAACGTGATGTTCAGCCAGCGCGGCGTGATGAACCTCGCCCACACGCTGCAGGACGTGCGCGACACCGAGCGCCGCGTGAACGCCAACCGCCTGAACGGTGTTGATGCCGAATTCCTGACGCCCGCGCAGATCAAGGAAATCGAGCCGACCATCAACCTGAACAGCCGCTACCCGGTGCTGGGCGCGTCGATTCAGCGTCGTGCAGGCGTTGCGCGCCATGACGCGGTGGCCTGGGGCTTTGCGCGCGGGGCAGACCGTGCGGGTGTCGACATCATCCAGAACTGCCAGGTCACGGGTATTCGCCGCGAAGGCGGTGCGGTGGTCGGCGTGGATACGGTCAAGGGCTTTATCAAGGCGAAGAAGGTGGCGGTGGTGGCCGCCGGCAACACGACCACGCTGGCCGACATGGCCGGCATCCGCCTGCCGATCGAAAGCCACCCGCTGCAGGCGCTGGTGTCCGAACCGATCAAGCCGGTGGTCAACTCGGTGATCATGTCCAACGCGGTGCACGCCTACATCAGCCAGTCCGACAAGGGCGATCTGGTGATCGGCGCGGGCATCGACCAGTACACGGGCTTTGGCCAGCGCGGCAGCTTCCACATCATCGAAGGCACGTTGCAGGCGATTGTCGAGATGTTCCCGGTGTTCTCGCGCGTGCGGATGAACCGCCAGTGGGGCGGCATTGTGGACGTGTCGCCGGACGCGTGCCCGATCATCAGCAAGACCGACGTGAAGGGTCTCTATTTCAACTGCGGCTGGGGCACTGGCGGCTTCAAGGCGACGCCGGGATCGGGCTGGGTCTTCGCGCACACCATCGCGCGTGACGAACCGCACCCGCTGAACGCGCCGTTCTCGCTTGACCGCTTCTACACCGGCCACCTGATCGACGAGCACGGCGCCGCCGCCGTCGCGCACTGATGCACCACCACGAGGAGAACCCAACATGTTGCTAATCGAATGTCCGTGGTGCGGGCCGCGCGCCGAATCCGAATTCTCGTGCGGTGGTGAGGCCGACATCGTGCGCCCGGTGGACAACGAGACCATGTCCGACCGGGAATGGGGCGACTACCTGTTCATGCGCGAAAACCCGCGCGGCATCGCGCGCGAGCAGTGGTTGCACACGCAAGGCTGCCGGCGCTGGTTCAAGGTGACCCGCGACACCGTCACCTACGACATCAAAGGCTATGAACACTTCGGTGGTGGCGCAACTGCAAGCCAACCCGATGCCAACGCAAAGCAAGAAGGGGCGAGCAAATGAGCCAGAAAGACCGTCTCGGTACCGGTGGACGTATCAACCGCGCGATTCCGCTGAGCTTCCAGTTCAACGGCCGCACGTATCAGGGTTTCCAGGGTGACACGCTGGCCTCTGCGCTGTTGGCGAACGGCGTGCACTTTGTCGCGCGCAGCTTCAAGTACCACCGCCCACGCGGCATCATGACGGCCGACGTCGCCGAGCCGAATGCGGTGGTGCAGCTGGAAACCGGGCCGTACACGGTGCCGAATGCCCGCGCGACCGAGATCGAGTTGTATCAGGGGCTGGTGGCCACGAGCGTGAACGCCGAGCCGTCGCTGGAGAATGATCGCTATGCGATCAACCAGAAGTTCGCACGTTTCCTGCCGGCGGGCTTCTACTACAAAACCTTTATGTGGCCGCGCAAGATGTGGCCGAAGTACGAAGCGAAGATTCGCGAAGCCGCCGGCCTGGGCAAAGCGCCCGACATGCGCGATGCCGAACGCTACGACAAGTGCTACGCGCACTGCGACGTGCTTGTCGTGGGCGGTGGGCCGACGGGGCTTGCGGCGGCGCATGCTGCGGCGGTATCGGGTGCGCGCGTCATCCTCGTCGACGACCAGCGCGAGCTTGGCGGCAGCCTGCTGTCGAGCCGCGCCGAGATCGACGGCAAGCCCGCGCTGCAATGGGTCGAGAAGATCGAGGCGCAACTGCGCAAGCTGCCCGATGTGACCATCCTCTCGCGCAGCACGGCATTCGGTTATCAGGATCACAACCTCGTCACCGTGACGCAGCGCCTGACCGACCACCTGCCCATTTCGATGCGCAAGGGCACGCGTGAGTTGCTGTGGAAGGTGCGTGCGAAGCGCGTGATCCTGGCAACGGGCGCGCAGGAGCGGCCCATTGTGTTCGGCAATAACGACCTGCCAGGCGTGATGCTCGCGGGGGCGGTGTCGGCGTACACCCATCGCTACGGTGTGCTGCCCGGGCGCGAGGCTGTCGTGTTCACGAACAACGACCACGGCTACCAGGCCGCGATCGATCTGAAGGCCTGCGGCGCGAAGGTGACGCTGGTGGATTCGCGTGCTGCCAGTAATGGCGCACTGCCTGCCGCTGCAAAACGTCAGGGCGTGACGGTGATGAGCGGGTCGGTGGTGACGACGGCGGCCGGCAAGTTGCGCGTGTCGTCGGTGGAGGTGGCTGCGTACGCGAATGGGAAGGTTGGTGCCAAGCTGGCGACGCTGCCATGCGATCTGGTGGCCACGTCGGGCGGCTTCAGCCCGGTATTGCACCTGTTTGCGCAATCGGGCGGCAAGGCGCAGTGGAGCGATGACAAGGCTTGCTTTGTACCGGGCAAGAGCCTGCAGGCGGAGCAAAGTGTTGGCGCGGCGGCAGGGGAGTTCAGCTTTGCGGCCGCGTTGCAACAGGCGATCGACGCCGGTTCGGAAGCGGCAACGGCGGCTGGTTTGGCCGCTGTGCAGCGGCCTGTCGCACCCAAAGTTTCAGAGGCTGTGGAAAGCCCGCTGCAGCCGCTCTGGCTGATCGGCACACCCGAAGCGGCCACGCGCGGGCCGAAACAGTTTGTCGACTTTCAGAACGACGTGGCCGTGACGGACATCTTGCTTGCCGCGCGCGAGGGCTTTGAGTCGGTCGAGCACGTCAAGCGCTATACCGCCATGGGTTTCGGTACCGACCAGGGCAAGCTCGGCAACATCAACGGCATGGCGATTCTTGCTCAGGCACTGGGCAAGTCGATTCCGGAAACAGGCACGACCACGTTCCGCCCCAACTACACGCCGGTGTCGTTCGGCACGTTTGCCGGGCGCGAGCTGGGCAACTTCCTCGACCCGGTGCGCAAGACCTGCGTGCACGAATGGCACGTCGAACATGGCGCGTTGTTTGAAGACGTCGGCAACTGGAAGCGGCCGTGGTATTTCCCAAAGAAGGGTGAAGACCTGCACGCCGCCGTGAAGCGCGAATGCCTGGTCGTGCGTAACAGCGTCGGCATTTTGGATGCGTTGACGCTGGGCAAGATCGACATCCAGGGCCCGGACGCGGTCAAGCTGCTGAACTGGATGTACACCAATCCGTGGGGCAAGCTGGAAGTCGGCAAGTGCCGCTACGGGTTGATGCTCGACGAGAACGGCATGGTCTTCGACGATGGCGTGACGGTGCGCCTGGCCGACCAGCATTTCATGATGACCACCACCACGGGTGGCGCCGCGCGCGTGCTTACGTGGCTGGAGCGCTGGCTGCAAACCGAATGGCCGGACATGAAGGTGCGGCTGTCGTCGGTGACGGACCACTGGGCGACGTTTGCAGTGGTGGGCCCCAAGAGCCGCAAGGTTGTGCAGAAGGTGTGTCAGGACATCGACTTCGCCAACGAGGCATTCCCGTTCATGAGCTACCGCAACGGCACGGTGGCCGGTGCGAAGGCGCGCGTTATGCGCATCAGCTTTTCGGGCGAACTGGCCTATGAAGTGAACGTGCCGGCCAACGCGGGCCGCGCGGTGTGGGAAGCGCTGATGGCGGCCGGTGCCGAGTTCGATATCACGCCGTATGGCACCGAAACCATGCACGTGCTGCGTGCGGAGAAAGGCTACATCATCGTCGGCCAGGACACGGACGGTTCGGTGACACCGTATGACCTGGGCATGGGTGGCCTGGTCGCCAAATCGAAGGATTTCCTCGGTAAGCGATCGCTCACGCGTTCGGATACGGCAAAGGAAGGCCGCAAGCAGTTCGTCGGCTTGCTGACCGAAGACGACCAGTTCGTGCTGCCGGAAGGCGCGCAGATTGTGGAGAAGGACACGCAGGTGGGGACCGTCGAGTGGACGCCGGCGCCCGTGCCAATGCTGGGCCACGTCACGTCAAGCTACTACAGCCCGATCCTGAAGCGCTCGATCGCGCTGGCGGTGGTGAAGGGCGGCTTGAGCAAGATGGGTGAGAGCGTGGTGATTCCGCTGGCGAATGGCAAGCGCGTCACTGCAACGATCTCAAGCCCGGTTTTCTACGATACCGAAGGGGTGCGCCAACATGTGGAATGAATCGAGAACCGAAGCGCAGGTGGCGAGCATGCACAGCGTCCGTCTGGAGTCGCCCTTCATCGGTGCAGCTGACCTGCTGAAGTCGCGGCAGGCCCGCGCGCCGGAAAAGTTCATGCTGCGCGAGCGGCCGTTTCTTGACCTCGTCAACGTGCGCGGCGAGTTGAGCGACCCGGCGTTTGTGTCCGCTTTTGAACGCGTGGTGGGTTGTCGCCCGCCGGCTGCACCCAATACCGTTGCACGCAGCGCAGACTACGACGTGCTGTGGCTCGGCCCCGACGAATGGCTCGTGCGCTCGGTGGTGCCGGTGCAGGCCGGGGCGCTGGAGGCGAAGCTGGCCGAGGCCGTGCAGGGGGCGTATGCGGCAGCAGTGGACGTGGGTAGTGGCTACACGGTGGTCGAGATCAGCGGCAATTGCACGCGCGATGTGCTGGCGCGCGGGTGCCCGCTCGACTTGCATCCGCGCATGTTCAAGCCGGGGCAGTGTGCGCAATCGCACTACTTCAAGGCATCGATCGTGTTGATCCCGACGGGGGATGACGCATACGAGATCGTCGTGCGCCGCAGCTTTGCCGATTACTTCATCCGCATCATGCTCGATGCGGCCACGCCGCTGACGACATGAAGCCGATCGAAACCGCGTTTCGGGAGGCACTCCCCACGCTCGATATGCCGCTGCTGCCCGGCCGCGGCTGGAGCGTGTTCGTCGATGCCCTGACTGTGCCGGTGCGCATCGGCATTCATCCGCACGAACACGATGCGCCGCAGCCCATCGTCATCGACGCGCGCCTCGGTTACGGCTGCGAGCCACGCGAAGAATCCGACTGGATCGACTACGAGGGCTATTGCGCGGGCATCACTGCGTTCCTCGCAGAAAAAGCGCATACGCGCTTGCTAGAGACGCTGGTGACGGAGTTGGCAGCGTTCTCGTTCCGAGAATGGCCGGCGCTCGGCACCCTGACTTTGGCCGTGCATAAGCCGAAGATCCGGCCGGGCACGCAGCGCGTGGGTGTTGCACTGGAATGGACGCGAGCCGACTACCTCCGTCGTAGCGAAAAGGCTGCCTGATCAGCCCTCACGCCGATGGCGGCGGCGTTCAAGCGCGTGTCGGTTTTTGCATCAGATATTTGGGGTCCGGAGACTACTCTCGTAGCGTCGCCGCTGTCTTTCTGACGGGTTGGGCAGCGGCGCGATTCGACAATACGAGGAGGAAATCCAATGAAAAAAGTCGCACTGGGCTCGGCGCTTGGGTCGAGTATCGCGCTGATGCTGTCCGCGCCCGCTTTTGCACAAAGCAGCGTCACGCTCTACGGCGTGATCGACCAAGGCATCAACTACACGAACAACGTCGGCGGAAAGAGCCTGGTCGAAATGGCCAGCGGTTTTGCGCAAGGCAGCCGCTGGGGGCTGAAGGGCTCCGAAGACCTCGGTGGCGGCACCAAGGCGCTGTTCCAGCTGGAAGGCGGCTTCAACGCCGACACCGGCAAGGCAGGCCAAGGCGGGTTGCTCTTCGGGCGCCAGGCATACGTTGGGCTTGCCGACAATCGGTTCGGTACCGTCACGCTCGGGCGGCAGTACGACTCGGTGATCGATTATCTGTCGCAGACGACCGCTGCCGGAAACTGGGCCGGCACCATGTTCGGCCACCCATACGACAACGACAACTTCATCTACTCGTTCCGGGTGAACAACACGGTCAAGTACACGAGCCCCGTGTTTTCCGGCTTCCAGTTTGGCGGCACATACAGCTTCAGCAACAACACCGGCTTTGCAAACAACCGCCAGTACGGTGCGGGCATGCAGTACACGAATGGTGGCTTGCTGCTGGCCGCGGCGTACTTGCAGGCGGATAACCCGTCGGCCACGGCCGGTGGTGCCATCAACAACGGCGGTGACCAGAACTTCCTGGCCAACCGCACGCGTATCTTCGGAGCGGGTGTCAACTACACGTTCGGTGCGGCCACAGCGGGCTTCGCCTACTCCAACAGCAACTTCAACCAACCGCTGTCGACCGGGTATATCTCTGGGTCCATCCTTCCGGCGGGTGGTACGTTGAGTTCGCTACGGTTCCAGAACTTCGAGGTGAACTTCAAGTACCAGTTCACTCCAGCGTTCTACGCCGGTGCGGTGTATACGCTGACCGTGGAGAACTTCCAGGCATCGTCGGGTGAAGCGAAACCGAAAGTGCACGCCATTGGGCTGATGGCGGACTACAACTTTTCGAAGCGCACGGACGTCTATGTCCAAGCGGCCTACGCGCGTGTAGCGGGCGGAAAGACGGGTAACGCGCTGGACCTGGCCGATCTGCCCGGAGCAGCGGACGCGTCGTCGACGGCGAGGCAATTCCAGGCTCGCCTGGCGATTCGCCACAAGTTCTAATGTCTTGATCTCGGGGCCGGACATTCGTGTTCCGGCCCCGAGGGCGGCTACGAAGTCTTGTCCGCCACGGCGGCGTACCCGTCAGTTTCGTCTGCAGCGTCGCCTGACGCCAGGGCCTCCAGGGCCACGCCGCGGGTCTCAATCCCAAGCGCCCATACCGCAAACGCAGCCACCGCGAACGACAGCGCGCCGAGCGTGAAAACACCACCCTGCCCGAACACCGGCAGCACCACGCCCACCACGTAAGGACCAATCAGCGAGCCGACGCGGCCGATGGCTGAGGCAAAGCCGGAGCCCGTTGCCCGCGCGCCCGTGCCGTATTGCTCCGGCGTGTAGGTGTACAGCACCGCCCACATGCCGAACAGGAAGAACTGCATCGCCAAGCCGGTGCAGATCAGCAGCGTGACGCTGCCGCCGTACAGCGCGCTCTGGCCATACAGATACGCCATGGCGCCGCCGCCGAGCAGCGATGCAATGCAAGTGGGTTTGCGCCCCCAGCGCTCCACCAGCCACGCTGCGCACAGAAAGCCGGGCACGCCACCGAGCGAGATCAACACCGTGTAGTACACCGATTGCGTGACCGCGAAACCGGCCTGCTGCAACAGCGCGCCCAGCCACGACGTCAGCCCGTAGAAACCGAGCAACGCGAAGAACCACAACAACCAGACCATCGTCGTGCGACGGCGATACGGGCCGCTCCAGATTTCACGCAACGCACTGCGGCCGCGAGCTGGCGTGGCCGCCCTGTGCGGTGCCGGCACGGGAAGCGTCGACAGACCGGTCGATCGCATGACCTTGGCCTCGATGTTGCGCATCACGGTATCGGCTTCGGCATGTCGGCCGGCATGTTCCAGCCAGCGCGGCGATTCCGGCACCGCGCGGCGCACGATCAGCACGAAGAACGCCGGCACCGCCAGCAACGCAAACACCGCGCGCCAGCCAAATTGCGGCAGCACAAAGTACGAAACGATGCCCGCCGTGATAAAGCCCAGCGGCCAGAAGCCATCCATCAACGCAATCAAGCGCCCGCGTTTGGCGGTGGGCACGAATTCCGACAGCAGCGTCTGCGCCACCGGAAACTCCATTCCCATCCCGATACCCAGCAGCACGCGCCACACGATCAGCGCCTCCACGCTTTGCGCGGTCGAGCATAAGTAGGACGCCACGCCCCACAACACCATGCTCCACTGGAACACCGGCCGGCGCCCAAAGCGGTCTGCCAGCAACCCGGCAACCGCCGCGCCGATCACCATGCCGAAGAAGCTGGAACTGGCCACCAAGCCGGCCGTGGCGGTGGATAGCCCGAACTCCTTCTTGATCGAGCCGAGCACGAACGTCATCGTCGCCAGATCGACCGAATCAAAGAAGAACGCGATGGCAATGATGACGAAGATCAGCTTGTGATAGCCGGAAAACGGCAGGCGTTCGAGCCGCGCGGCCGCGCTCGCGTGGGCAGGGTCTGGAAATGCGGTGGGCATGGCGTCCTCATCCTTGGGTGAAAGGGTCGAATCACCAGTAGACGCGGTTGGGCGCTGCCGCTCTGGCGCAAAACCGTCGCAGGTCTGCGGAATTACGACATGGAGCTTGTGGCATCTCGTTGCGATGGCGGTGGCGGCCAAGCGCGCGTCGTGTTTTGCACATCGGCACCCTGGTGCCCACGGCTACGCTCGAAGACGGCGCCGTGCTGGTCTGCCCGGCAGCCGTGCGATTCAACAAGACATGGAGACAAGGCTATGCGCAATAACCGAGGCGTCGTCTATCTTGGCCCGGGCAAGGTCGAGGTACAGAACATCGACTATCCGAAAATGGCCGACCCCAGCGGTCGTCCGATTGGCCACGGGGTGATTCTCAAAGTCGTGAGCACGAACATCTGCGGGTCGGATCAGCACATGGTGCGCGGGCGCACAACTGCGCCGGTCGGCCTGGTGCTCGGTCACGAGATCACCGGCGAAGTGGTCGAAGTTGGCCGCGATGTCGAAACACTGAAGATCGGCGATCTGGTCTCGGTGCCATTCAACGTTGCCTGCGGACGCTGCGCGATGTGCAAGGAGCAACACACCGGCGTTTGCCTGAGCGTCAACCCGGCACGCGCGGGCGGTGCGTACGGTTACGTCGACATGGGCGGCTGGATTGGCGGGCAGGCCGAATACGTGCTGGTGCCGTATGCCGACTTCAACCTGCTGAAGTTCCCCGACCGCGATCAAGCCATGGCAAAGATCCGCGATCTGACCTGTCTCTCCGACATTCTGCCCACGGGCTATCACGGCGCCGTGACCGCTGGCGTCAAGCCCGGCTCTACGGTCTACATTGCCGGCGCGGGCCCGGTCGGCATGGCAGCGGCCGCGTCGGCGCGCTTGCTGGGCGCGGCTTGCACGATCGTAGGCGACATGAACCCCGCGCGTCTGGCGCACGCCAAGGCCATGGGCTTTGAAGTGGTCGATCTATCGAAGGACGCGACGCTGGGCGAGCAGATTGCCGCCATTCTCGGCACGCCCGAGGTGGATTGCGCGGTCGATTGTGTCGGCTTCGAGGCGCACGGCCACGGTTCCAGCCACACAGAAGAGGCGCCCGCCACGGTGCTGAATTCGCTGATGGAAATCACGCGGCCCGCCGGTGCCATCGGTATCCCCGGGTGGTACGTGACGGATGATCCGGGCGCAAAGGATGTCGCTGCAAAGCATGGCGGTTTGAGCATCCGCTTCGGCCTGGGCTGGGCGAAGTCGCATTCGTTCCATACCGGGCAGACGCCGGTACTGAAGTACAACCGCAACCTGATGCAGGCGATTCTGCACAACCGCCTGCCGATTGCGGAGATCGTCAACGTGACGGTGATCTCGCTGGACAACGCGCCAGAGGGTTACCGCCAGTTTGATGGTGGGGCACCGCGCAAATTCGTCATCGACCCGCATGGGTTGCTGGCAGCCTGATTGGCCACCGGAAGCGAAAAAAGGCAGCCCGTATCGGCTGCCCTTTTTTTATTGGATGGCGGTAGTCGGATCAGCCGGCGTACATCACCTGAGCGGAATACGACGGCGATACGGTGGGCGTCGAAGTGCGCGCCAGCGGGGCCGCTTGCGCGCGGCGTTCTCGCGTGGGCGCCACGCCGAAGGCATCGCGATAGCTCTTGCTGAAATGGCAGGCTGACTGAAAGCCGCATGCCATCGTGATGTGCATGATCGACATGTCCGTCTGGAGCAGCAGCTCGCGCGCGCGGCGCAGGCGCAGTGTCAGGTAGTAATGCGTTGGCGTCATCCCCAGGTGGTCGCGAAACAGGCGCTGCAACTGGCGCTGTGACATGCTGGCCAGCCGTGCAAGCTCCTCACGCGACAGCGGCTCTTCGATGTTGTTCTCCATCAGAGAGACCACCTCGAACAGCGATTTGTTGGCGGAGCCCAGGCGCGCCACCAGCGGCATTTTCTGCTGCGCCCCCGTGTCCCGCACGTGTTCAACGATGAACTGCTCGGCGATCTGCGTGACACGGGCCGTGCCGATCCGCTTGGCAATCAGGTTCAGCATCATGTCGAGCGGTGCCACGCCCCCGGTGCAGGTCACGCGGTCGCGGTCGACGACGAAAAGCTCCTTCAGAAAACGCGTGTCGGGAAACTCCTCTTTCAGCGCCGACATGTTTTCCCAGTGAATGGCGCAGGCGTAGCCGGCCAGCAGGCCCGACTTGGCCAGCGCATACGTGCCGGTGCACAGGCTGCCCAGGAGGATGCCCTCGCGCGCAGCACGCCGCAGTGCCGAGAGGTGCGTGGCAGTGGTCGCGCGTTGCACGTCGATACCGCCGCAGACAAAAACGATATCGGGCCGATCGATGCTGTCTGCCGGTTTGGTATCGATCGCCAGCCCGTTGCTGGCCGCAACTGGCCCGCCCTCGGGGCTAACGATGGACCAGCGGTACAGCTCCTGACCGCTCAGATAGTTCGCCATGCGCAAGACTTCGATCGCATTGGTGAACGCGATCATCGTGAAGTTGGGCAGCGGCATGAACGCGAAGTGCTGCAGCGACGCAGTTCGGTCGGAGGACATGGGGGCGTTCCTTGATTTCAGTTGGCCGTTGGGTCCAGGTAATCCCTGGTACCGGCTAAGGCTCTGTCGCTTATTGATAGAGGGATTGCAACTATCGGGCCATACGGCGAAACCCTACTCAACGGGGTGAAACGCGCAGGAGTGACAACACGTTGCACCTGATGCGTGAGAAGGCGCACCTATGCCGCGCGACAGGCACGGTCGTGGTGCGCGCACTTGCTGCGATGCGGCATGCACGTGTAGCCATGTGCGCGTGCCTGGGTGCTCGATTCTGAATTTGTACAAAACGGACGCGAATGGCGGAAAAGGAAAAGAACACGTCTGAATTCGTCAATCGACGAAGAATGCCGGCGTCAAGAATAGAGCCGTCAACCACGCAGCGTTGACCAGACAAGAACGCTCGGCACCGTTGGTTTGCAAGCCGGTTCTGCAAGCCTTCGGCCAGCCCCCAACCAATCACGGAAGCCCCATGTCGAACACGCAGTCTTTCTTCTCGCAGCCCCTTGCCGAGCGCGACGCGCCGGTGCGCAGCACCCTCCTGAAGGAACTCGAACGGCAGCAGTCGCAGGTGGAGCTGATTGCCTCGGAAAACATCGTCTCGCGCGCGGTACTGGAGGCGCAGGGTTCGGTCTTTACCAACAAGTATGCAGAGGGCTATCCGGGCAAGCGTTACTACGGCGGGTGCGAATATGCCGACGAGGTGGAAGCGCTTGCCATTGACCGCGTGAAGCAGCTGTTCAATGCCGGTTTCGCCAACGTGCAGCCACACTCCGGAGCGCAGGCAAATGGCGCGGTGATGCTGGCGCTGACCAAGCCGGGCGATACGGTGCTCGGTATGTCGCTCGACGCCGGTGGCCACCTCACGCATGGTGCCAAGCCCGCGCTGTCGGGTAAGTGGTTCAACGCAGTGCAGTACGGCGTGAACCGCGACACGCTGCTGATCGACTATGACCAGGTCGAAGCGCTGGCACGCGAGCACAAGCCCAGCCTGATCATCGCCGGCTTCTCGGCCTACCCGCGCAAACTGGACTTTGCTCGCTTTCGCGCGATTGCTGACAGCGTGGGCGCCAAGCTGATGGTCGACATGGCGCACATCGCCGGCGTGATTGCCGCAGGGCGTCATGAGAACCCGGTGGACCATGCCCACGTCGTCACCTCCACCACGCACAAGACGCTGCGTGGCCCGCGCGGCGGCTTTGTGCTGACGAACGACGAAGACATCGCCAAGAAGATCAACTCAGCCGTGTTTCCGGGTTTGCAGGGCGGCCCGCTGATGCACGTGATTGCCGGCAAGGCGGTTGCGTTTGGCGAAGCGCTCCGGCCCGAATTCAAGACCTACATCGACAACGTGCTGGCCAACGCCAAGGCGCTCGGCGAGGTGCTGAAGGCCGGTGGCGTGGACCTGGTTACGGGTGGCACCGATAACCATCTGCTGCTCGTCGACCTGCGGCCCAAGGGGCTCAAGGGCACGCAGGTGGAACAGGCGCTGGAGCGCGCGGGCATCACCTGCAACAAGAACGGTATCCCGTTCGATACCGAGAAACCCTCCATTACGTCGGGCATCCGCCTTGGCGCGCCTGCCGCAACCACGCGCGGCTTTGGTGTTCCGGAATTCGAGCTGGTCGGCCGGCTGATCCTGCAAGTATTCGAAGCGCTGCGCGCCAACCCGGAGGGCGACCAGGCCACCGAGCAACGCGTGCGCCGCGAGATCTTCGCGCTGTGCGACCGCTTCCCGATCTACTGACCTGATGACCGAACGCGCTGGAGCCACCATGGGAACGCTGCACCAAGACAGCATCATCATCGACGGTCTGAACATCTCGAAATTCGAGCGGCCGGTCTTTGAAGACATGCGAAAAGGCGGCATTACCGCCGCCAACTGCACCGTGTCGGTGTGGGAGAACTTCACCAAGACCGTCGACAACATCGGCGTGATGAAGCAGAAGATCCGCGACAACGGCGAGTTGCTCACACTCGTGCGCACGACGGACGACATCTTCCGCGCGAAGAAGGACGGCAAAATCGGGATCATCCTGGGCTTCCAGAACGCGCATGCGTTTGAGGACAACCTCGGCTACATCGAAGCGTTTGCCGACATGGGCGTGCGTGTCGTCCAGCTTTGCTACAACACGCAGAACCTGGTCGGCACCGGCTGCTACGAGCGCGACGGCGGCTTGTCGGACTTTGGCCGCGAGGTGATCACCGAGATGAACCGCGTCGGCATCATGGTTGACCTGTCGCATGTGGGCGGCAATACGTCGTCGGAAGCGATCGCGTTCTCGAAGAAGCCGGTGTGCTACTCGCACTGCTTGCCATCGGGTCTGAAAGAGCATCCACGCAATAAGAGCGATGCGCAGCTCAAGGAAATTGCCGATGCGGGTGGCTTTGTAGGCGTGACGATGTTCGCGCCGTTTCTCAAGCGCGGCATCGAGGCGAACATCGACGACTACATCGAGGCGATCGACTACGTCGTGAACCTGATCGGCGAAGACGCGGTCGGCATCGGCACGGATTTCACGCAGGATTTTGCGAAGGAGTTCTTCGACATGCTGACGCATGACAAGGGCCGTTATCGCCAGCTCACGAACTTCGGCAAGGTGATCAATCCGGATGGCATTCGCACGATCGGCGAATTCCCGAATCTGACCGCCGCGATGGAACGACACGGTTGGAAGGAAACGCGCATCCGCAAGATCATGGGCGAGAACTGGGTGCGCGTGTTCAAGGATGTGTGGGGCGCATAGGCGCAGCCCGAACGAGCCATTTCACTAACAAGAAGCCGGACGTGCCCGCGCAAGTTGCGCGGGGTGCGCGGGCAAGGCCGCGCCTGCGATCAGGCGGGGGCCGACATTCTTCCTCACGGAGCCACACATGCAACCTCAACTGCCCATCCACGTTGACCCGAACACAGGCGTTTGGACCACCGATGCGTTGCCGATGCTGTACGTGCCGCGCCATTTCTTCACGAACAACCACACGGCTGTGGAAGACGCGCTGGGCCGCGACACCTATGCCGAGATCCTCTACAAGGCCGGCTACAAATCCGCCTACCACTGGTGCGACAAGGAAGCCAAGCTGCACGGCATGCAGGGGATGGCGGTGTTCGAGCACTACCTGAAGCGGCTGTCGCAACGCGGTTGGGGACTGTTCTCGATTTTGGAAGCCGACCCCGCTCGTGCGCATGCCCGGATCGAGCTATGTCACTCGTCGTTCGTGCTCGCGCAACCCGGCAAGGAAGGCAAGCTTTGCTACATGTTCGCCGGCTGGTTTGCGGGTGCCATGGACTGGGTGAACGACAACACCCCGCAGGGCGAGAGCGCGCCGCGTGCGCAGTCGAAGGAGGTGCAGTGCGCTGCCGAGGGGCATGACCACTGCATCTTCGAGGTCTCGCCAATCGCGCACTGACGCGGCGGCACCGTCCCCATCCGCAAGACCAGAATCACGAATACCAGAGGCCGCTAGCGATGCGCTATCCCCACTTGTTCAAGCCCTTGCAGCTCAACCAGCTCACGCTGCGGAACCGGGTCGTCAGTACCGCGCATGCGGAGGTGTATGCGGAACCAAGCGGCCTGCCGGGCGAGCGCTATATCCGCTACTACGAGGAGAAGGCGAAGGGTGGTGTTGGCCTTGCCGTGTGTGGCGGTTCGAGCCCGGTGTCGATCGACAGCCCGCAAGGCTGGTGGAAATCCGTGAACCTGGCGACGGACAAGGTCATCGATCCGCTGGCGCGGCTGGCAGAAGCCATGCATCGCCATGGCGCGAAGATCATGATCCAGGCCACGCATATGGGCCGACGCTCGGCGTTCCACGGCGAGCACTGGCCGCATCTGATGTCGCCCTCTGGCGTGCGCGAGCCAGTGCACCGTGGCAACGCCAAGATCATCGAGGTGGAAGAGATCCGCCGGATCATCGGCGACTTCGCTGCGGCAGCCAAGCGCGTGAAGGCGGCGGGTATGGACGGCATCGAAATCTCCGCCGCGCACCAGCATCTGGTTGACCAGTTCTGGAGCCCGCGCACCAACCACCGCACGGACGAGTGGGGCGGCACCCTGGAGAATCGTCTGCGCTTCGGCGTTGAAGTGCTGAAAGCCGTGCGCGAAGCGGTCGGCAAGGATTTCTGCGTTGGCCTGCGGATGTGCGGTGACGAGTTCCACGAAGACGGCCTGGATCACGCGCAGTTGAAGGAGATCGCACAGGCCATGGCCGAAACGGGGCTGATCGATTATCTCGGCGTGATCGGCTCCGGTGCGGACACCCACAACACCCTGGCGAACTGCATGCCGCCGATGGCGCTGCCGCCCGAGCCGTTTGTGCATCTTGCCGCCGGCATCAAGTCGGTGGTCAAGCTGCCCATCATGCACGCACAGAGCATTCGCGATGCCGGCCAGGCGGAACGGCTGCTGGCCAGCGGAATGATCGACCTCGTTGGCATGACGCGTGCGCAGATGGCTGATCCGCACATGGTGATCAAGATTCGCGATGGTCGCGAAGACGAGATCAAGCAATGCGTGGGCGCCAACTACTGTATCGACCGCCAGTACAACGGCCTGGACGTGTTGTGCATCCAGAACGCGGCCACTTCGCGTGAGGAAACGATGCCGCACGTCATCGAGAAATCGCGCGGCCCCAAACGCAAGGTAGTGGTGGTCGGTGCCGGACCGGCGGGGTTGGAAGCCGCACGCGTAGCGCGTTCGCGCGGGCATGACGTGGTGCTGTTCGAGAAACACCACGAAGTCGGCGGCCAGATTCTGCTGGCAGCCAAGGCGCCGCAGCGCGAGCAGATGGCCGGCATCGTGCGCTGGTTCGACATGGAAACAAAGCGGCTCGGCGTGGACAGGCGGCTTGGCGTTGCGGCCGATACGAAGATGATCATGGCGGAAAAGCCGGACATCATCGTGCTGGCGACGGGCGGATCGAGCTTCACCGGTCAGGTGCCGGCGTGGGGTGTTGCAGAGGGGCTGGCCGTCAGCTCGTGGGACATCCTGTCCGGCAAGGTGGAGCCGAAACAGAACGTACTCGTGTACGACGGCGTCAGCACGCATGCTGGATCTGGGGTGGCGGATTTCATTGCGAGCCGCGGGTCGAAGGTCGAAATCGTCACGCCCGACGTCAAGGTGGCTGACGACTGCGGCGGTACGACGTTCCCGATCTTTTATCGGCGACTGTATGCGCAGGGCGTAATCCAGACCCCCAACTACTGGCTTGACCGCGTGTACCAGGAGGACGGCAAGACCATCGCTGTGCTGCGCAACGAGTACACCGAAGAACAGGAGGAGCGCGCGGTCGATCAGGTTGTCATCGAGAACGGCATCGTGCCCAACGATGACTTGTACTGGAAGCTCAAGCCGGAATCGCTGAATCTCGGCCAGGTCGACGTGCACAAGCTCTTTGCCGCAGAGCCGCAACCCTGGCTGTCGGAAGAACTCGGCAACGGGCGCTTCCTGCTGTTTCGCATTGGCGACTGCATCTCCATGCACAACATCCACGGCGCGATTTACGACGCGCTGCGCCTGACGAAGGATTTCTGACGCCATGAATCCGTCCTTCCTGATTACCGCATTGCTGTGGCTGTCGGTGGCGGGGCTCGCGTTTGCCGTGGCGAAGCGCGCGTCCTACTGGCGGCTCGGGCGGGCTACGGCGCCCGGCGCGTTCAGCGTGGCGAACCTATTCGCTATTCCGAAGCGCTACTTCGTGGATCTGCATCACGTTGTCGCGCGCGACCCGTACATCGCCAAGACCCACGTTGCAACGGCGGGCGGCGCGATTGCGGCACTGGCACTCGTGTTCGTCAACTATGGGTTTGCGATCTATTCGCCATGGTTGGATCGGCTGATCTTGCTGGCGGCGCTCACCATGCTGATCGGGGTGGTGTTTGTTTGGCGTCGCCGCGCGGCGACGGATATGCCGGCGCGGTTGTCGCGTGGGCCGTGGAATACGTTGCCGTGGCTGCTCGGCGCGTTTGCGCTGGGTCTTGTGCTGTACATGATGGTGCCGACCAGCACGATGTCGGGCGCGTTTGCCGTGCTCTGTGCTTTGCTGATCGGCGTAGGGGCGTTCGCCATGACGTTCGGTGCCGCTCAGGGAGGCCCGATGAAGCATGCGATTGCCGGGTTGATGCATCTAGCGTTCCATCCACGCCAGGAGCGCTTTGCCGGTTCGTCAGCGTCGTACACCGGCGGCGGCACCGCCACTCCACCGACTGCGCTCAAGCTCCCCGAGATCGAGCGCCAGGAGTACGGCGTCGCCAAGCCGGTCGAATTCCGCTGGAACCAGCTGCTGAGCTTCGACGCGTGTGTGCAGTGCGGTAAGTGCGAGGCCGCGTGTCCGGCGTTTGCCTCGGGCCAGCCGTTGAACCCCAAGAAACTGATCCAGGACCTTGTAGTTGGCATGGCGGGTGGAACAGATGCGGCCTATGCCGGGAGCCCAACGCCGGGCATCGCGGTCGGTCAGCATCGTGGCGAGCCGAACGGCGCAATCGTCTCCGGCTTGATCGAAGCGCAAACGCTGTGGTCATGTACAACGTGCCGCGCCTGCGTGCAGGAATGTCCGATGCTGATCGAGCACGTCGACGCAATTGTCGATATGCGCCGCAACCAGAACCTGGTGCATGGCGCCGTGCCGGGCAAGGGCCCAGAAGTGCTGGCCAACCTGCGCGAAACCGGCACGATGGGCGGCTACGACACGGCAGCGCGCTACGACTGGGCGGTCGACCTGAATGCCCCAATTGCGCAGCCAGGCAAGCCGGTCGATGTGCTGTTCGTGGCGGGCGAGGGCGCTTTCGAAATGCGCTATCAGCGGACGCTGCGCGCTTTCGTCAAGGTGCTGAACAAGGCCGGCGTTAACTACGCGGTGCTGGGCGGCGTAGAAACCGATACCGGTGACGTAGCGCGCCGGCTTGGCGACGAGGCGACGTTCCAGCAGATGGCAAAGCGGCTCATCGGCACGCTGAACACGCTCTCATACCAGCAGATCGTGACGGCGGACCCGCACGTCTTGCACAGCCTGCGCAACGAATATCGCGCGCTGGGCTTGCGTGTCACGGTCAAGCATCACACCACGTATCTGGCAGAGCTCGCCGCAACCGGAAAGATTGCGCCCAAGGCCGTCGATGCGTTGCGCGAAAAACGCACCACGTATCACGACCCCTGCTACCTCGGCCGCTACAGCGGCGAGACCGAAGCGCCGCGCAAGCTGTTGAAGTCGATCGGCATTCAAGTCATGGAAATGGAGCGCAGCGGGCTGCGCGGCCGCTGCTGCGGCGGTGGTGGCGGGGCCCCGTTGACGGACATTCCCGGCAAGCAGCGCATTCCGGACATCCGTATCGCCGATGCACGGGCGATCAATGCCGAGGTGGTTGCCGTGGCATGCCCCAACTGCACGGCCATGCTGGAGGGTGTTGTTGGTCCGCGGCCCGATGTGCTGGATGTGGCTGAACTCGTTGCTGCCTCGCTGGAGTGAGTCGATGCATACGATCAAACGAATCGATCCGCGCCGGCCGTTCATCATCACGGCCGCTGGCCTCAAGCGCATCACGCTGGGTGAGGTGGGCAGTGCGGGCACCGGCGCCGATCACTGGCCGGCCCGTGCACATGGCACAACTGCCAAGCCGCGCCGCGCATTGAATGCGCCGGCACACGCGCTGCTTGTGGTCACCCATACCGATCGCGGTGCGCTGGATGATCACGCCCGCCAGGCAGTGGCCGCCGCAGCGCTGCTGGCAGACGCGCAGACCGAAGTGGTACTGCTCGTGTTTGGCGAATGGAAGGACGACGCGGCTGCGTTGGGCGCCGACAAAGTTGTCGTGCTGCCGGAGTTCGACCGCCGTGTGTTCGCACCGGAGCAGGAACTCCGGGTTGTGCAGGCGTGCGTGGCGGCCTTTACACCCAAGCACGTTTTTCTCCCCGACAACGCAACCGGCGACGGAGACCTGGGCCGTCGATATGCGGCATCTTCCAGCGCAAGTGTGGCCACGCACGTGGTCGAGATCGACGCGCAGCACGTTGGTGCATATACCCTGGCGAAACGTGCTTTTGCCACCCGGACGCTTCCTGAAGTCATCCTACTGGCGCCCAATGCTGTAGAGGCGAAGCTGCCGTTCGTTGGGGCTGGTGAGCATGTCTGCGCCGACTTCCTGGCTTCTTCAGCCGCCGCCGCGCAACGCATGCGGGACCTCGGGCTGGAGGAAGTCGATGCCGCACAGGTCGCTCTTGAAGAAGCGGACTTCATCGTGTCAGCCGGCAACGGCGTGTCGGACATTGGTGCGTTCGAGCGACTGGCCGGCGCCTTTGGTGCGGCAATCGCCGCAAGCCGCGTGGCAGTCGATAACGGCCACTTCACGCGCGACAAGCAGGTTGGTGCCACGGGCAAGACGGTGGAGGCAAGCGTCTACATCGCGTTCGGTATCTCCGGCGCCGTACAGCATTTGCAGGGCATCAAGGACTGCCGCCATGTGATCGCGGTGAATCTGGACGGCAGCGCGCCGATTGCCAAGCGCGCAGACCTGACTGTAGTGGGGGATGCTAAGGCAATCATCGCCGCGCTGATTGATCAAGTACAGGCCGCACGCGCACAGCGTGGTCAGCCCGCGGCCGCTGTAGAACGCCGTGAAGCGGAGGAAATCGCAGCATGAACGCGCCCCGAAAGTTGAAGCGTTTTGCCGTGCTGGTATCGGTTGGACGCCATCCGGTCAGCGGCGCGGCACGCTATAGCCGCAACGACGCAGTCGCCCTGGAGATCGGTCGTCAGCTCGCCGACCGCCACTTGGCCCAATTGGATGTCATCCATGCGGGTGACCCGGACAACCCCGCGCTGTCTGAATATCTTGCGCTGGGGGCAAAGGAAATCGTCTTACTGGCTTGCGACGACGGAGATGACGCGGCGGCCGCCATCGCGGAACGTCTGCAAGGCTGCGACCTCGTCCTCACCGGCACGCGCGCGGAAGGCGCGTACGACACCGGGATGCTCCCTTACCGCGTTGCCGAGGCGCTCGGATATTCGCTGGTGGGGCAGGCTGTGGACGTGTCGATCGACAACGGCCATGCGGCGATTCGACAGTTCCTCCCCAAGGGCGTACGACGGCGCGTGGAAACCACGTTGCCGGCTGTGGTGGCAGTGCATCCACTGGCGAATGCCCAGCCGCGTTACGCCTATGCCCGGTTGCGTGCCGGCGTTATCCGGCCGACGCGGGTGGCGCCTGGGGCGGATGCGCAGGCGGCCGCGTGGAAGATCGGCCCCGTTGAGCGCAAACCGGTGAAGCTCGTGGCTGCGGAAAAGCGCTCCGGACATGCCCGGATGCTGTCAGCCACCACCACGGAAAGCCGCGGCGGCAACGTCGTAATTGAAGGAACTTCCGTCGAAAAAGCACAAGTGATCCTCGCCTATTTGCGCGAGCATCAACTCATCGATTACTAGGGCCTGTCGCAAGAACCAAGGATGCAAGGAGTCCGGAGCAGACAATGAAAGTATCGGCAGATATTCGTGCGTTGATCGAACGGCGCAAAGCCGGCTACAGCCTTGAGGCGCCCTTCTACCATAGCGAAGCGATTTTCGCGCTTGATATGGAGGCCATTTTCCGCCAGCACTGGATCCAGGTCGCGGTGGAGCCGGACGTGCCGGAGCCGGGTGACTATGTGACGGTGGAGCTGGGCAGTGATTCCATCCTCGTCGTGCGCGACGACGACATGGCCATCCGCGCTTTTCACAACGTATGCCGGCATCGGGGCGCACGCCTGTGCAATGCGGACAAGGGCACGGTGGGCAACATTGTCTGCCCGTATCACAGCTGGACGTACAACCTGACCGGCCAGCTGATGTTTGCCGAGCACATGGGCGAAAAGTTCGACCGCTGCAAGCACAGCCTCAAGCCGGTGCATGTGCAAAATCTGGCGGGCTTGATCTTCATCTGCCTGGCGGACAATCCGCCTGATTTTTCGGCGATGCGCGAGGCGATGGAGCCCTACCTGCTGCCGCACGATCTGCCCAACACGAAGATCGCCGCGCAGGTCGACATCATCGAAAAGGGCAACTGGAAGCTGACGCTGGAAAACAACCGCGAGTGCTATCACTGCGTGGCCAACCACCCGGAACTGACGGTGTCGCTGTACGAGTATGGTTTCGGCTATCAGCGCTCCGACGCCAACGCCGAAGGCATGGACGCCTTTGTGCAGACGTGCATCACCCGTGGCAAGCAGTGGGCCGAGATGGGCTTGCCGTCGGAAGAGATCGAGCGGCTACTTGATACCACCGGCTTCCGCACGCAACGCCTGCCGCTGGACCGCAGCGGTGAATCACAGACGCTTGACGGCAGGGTTGCGTCAAAGAAACTGCTTGGTGGCTTCAAACAGGCGGACCTCGGCGGGCTGTCGTTCTGGACGCAGCCGAATTCGTGGAACCACTTCATGAGCGACCACATCGTGGCGTTCTCGGTGATTCCACTGTCGGCCGGCGAGACGCTGGTGCGCACCAAATGGCTGGTGCACAAAGACGCGGTGGAAGGTGTCGACTATGACGTGAAGAACCTGACCGCCGTGTGGAATGCGACGAACGATCAGGATCGTGCGCTGGTGGAGTATTCGCAGCGCGGGTCGGAGAGCAGCGCGTACGAGCCGGGACCGTATTCCCCGTACACCGAAGGTCTCGTCGAGAAGTTCTCCGCCTGGTACATCGCCCGGCTGGCCGAGCAGATCGAAACGGCGCAGTCAGCCTGAGAGCGGGAGCACGACATGATGCGAGATGCGGGCCAATTCGATCTGATGGACAGCCGTGTGACGCGGCCAGCGTTCTGGGCTGTATTGCCAGAACGCTGGACGAGCGACGTTGAAGAAACCCTGGTGTGCTGTCACGTCCGGCAAGAAACGCACGATGTGAAGAGCTTCTTTTTCCGTTCGCCGCGTGGCCATGCGTTCTCGTTCGAGCCGGGCCAGTTCATCACGCTCGAGCTGGAGATCGACGGCGAGACGATCAACCGGTGCTACACGATTTCGTCGTCGCCCGCGCGGCCGCACACGCTGTCCATCACCGTCAAGCGTGTGCCGGGCGGTAAGGTGTCGAACTGGCTGCATGACAACCTCCAGCCCGGCATGGCGATACGCGTGCTTGGCCCGGCGGGCGAATTCACGTGTGCCCGGCATCCGGCACGCAAGTACCTGTTTCTCTCGGCGGGATCGGGTGTCACGCCGTTGATGTCGATGAGCCGCGCCCATCACGATCTAGCTGAAGACCGCGACATCGTGTTTGTGCACAGTGCGCGTACGCCTGACGACATCATCTTTGCGCGTGAGCTGGATCTCATCGCGGCAAATCACACGAACTTCCGTGCCGCGTTTGTGGTGGAACGCGTTGGTGCTCGCACCAATTGGCCGGGCATCACAGGTTTTCTGTCGCTGCCGTTGTTGAAGCTGATCGCGCCGGATTTCATGGAGCGCGAGATCTTCACCTGCGGCCCCGCGCCCTATATGAAAGCCGTGCGCGGTTTGCTGGATGAGGCCGGTTTCGATCGTGCGCACTATCACGAAGAGAGCTTCTCGTTTGAATCCCTGATGGCCGAGGCTGCCGCCGATATGCCGGCTCCGGACGTCGCACCTGCGATGGACGCGGATGCCACCGCGCCGCAGTTCAGCATCAGCTTTGCAAAGAGCGGCCGCGAGATCGCCTGCGGTTCCAGCCAGCATGTGCTGGAGGCGGCGCGCCAGGCCGGCGTGCGTCTGCCGGCGTCCTGCACGCAGGGGATGTGCGGTACTTGCAAGGTCAAGCTCGTGTCTGGCCAGGTGGATATGAAGCACAACGGCGGCATCCGCCAGCGTGAAATCGACCAGGGGATGGTGTTGCTGTGTTGCAGCAAACCGTTGTCGGATCTGGTGATTGACAAATAGAAGCCGGCGTCGGTATCCCCGCGTGGGTGCCGAACGCCAGCCACGGATTGCGACTGTGGGTCGTCAGTAAACAACCGCGCCCAAACGCGGAATATAGGAGGAAGCACCATGAAGTTTCTCGAAAAGCTGGTTTTTGCCAGTGCCGCATCGGTGATGTTGACGTGGAGCGCGCTCGCACTCGGCGCGACAAAGCCCGCCCTGAAGATCGGCTATGTCGAAGGATGGGACGACAGTGTTGCCACCACCAACGTGGCGGCCCGCATCATTGAAAAGAAGCTGGGGTATCCAGTGCAGCTCGTCCCGGTGGCGGCAGGGGTGATGTGGCAGGGCGTTGCGCGGGGCGATCTGGATGCGACGTTGTCGGCGTGGCTGCCTGTCACCCAGGGTGCGTATTGGGACCAGTTCAAGACCAAAGTGGTCAACCTCGGTCCGAACTTTACCGATGCGCGCATCGGCCTGATTGTGCCGGACGCCGTCAGCGCGAAGAGCATTGATGACCTGAACGCGAACAAGGCAGCGTTCGAGGGGCGGATCGTCGGCATTGATGCCGGGGCGGGCGTGATGCGCAAGACGGACGACGCGATCAAGGCCTATGGGCTGAGTTACTCACTCATGCCCAGTTCCGGCAGCGCAATGACGGCAGAGCTGGCGCGCTCGATGAACGCGAAAAAGCCGGTGATCGTGACGGGCTGGGCGCCGCACTGGATGTTCGCCAAGTGGAAGCTGCGTTTCCTGGAGGATCCCAAGAAAGTGTTTGGCGATGCTGAACATGTCGACAACGTGGTGAATCCGGGTTTGGAGACGAAAGCGAAACCCGTGGTGGCATTTCTCAAGAAATTCCAGTGGAAGCCGGGCGAGATTGACAGCGTGATGCTGGCCATTCAGAACGGTACCAAGCCAGACGCCGCAGCTGATGCGTGGATTGCCGCGCATGCCGACCGTGTGAGCGGCTGGCTTGAGGGCGCGCAATCGCAATAGCCCCACGCGCCAAGACAAGAAAAAAACACCGGCCACGTTCGCACCGCGATCGTGGCCGGTTTGCGGTTGGCGTGATGCTTACTGGAACACGACAGTTCGGTCGCCGTTGAGGAACACCTTGCGCTCGATGAACGCCTTCACCGCGCGCGATAGCGTCAGGCATTCCACATCGCGGCCGACCGCCAGAAGTTGTTCCGGCCGATAGGAGTGGTCGACGCGCTCCACGACCTGCTCGATGATCGGACCCTCATCAAGGTCATCCGTGACGAAATGCGCCGTGGCACCGATCAGCTTGACGCCGCGCGCATGGGCCTGGTGATAGGGCTTGGCACCTTTGAACCCTGGCAGGAACGAGTGGTGGATGTTGATGGCGCGGTTGACCAGCTTGGCACTGGTCTCCGGCGAGAGCACCTGCATGTACCGCGCGAGAATCACCAGTTCTGCGCCACTGGATTCGAACAGGTCGAGCCACTGCGCTTCCTGCTGCGCTTTGGTCTCCGGGGCGATGGGGAAATGGCGGAACGGCAAGCCATGTTGGCGAGCGAGCGGCTCCAGGTCTGGGTGGTTGGATGCAATGCCGACGATGTCCATTTTCAGCTCACCCATCCTCCACCGGAACAGCAGATCGGCCAGGCAATGTTCCAGCTTCGACACCATGATCAGCACCTTCGGTCGGGCCCGGGCATCGTGGATGGACCATTGCATGCCGAACGATGCTGCAATGGGCGTGAACTCACGGCGCAGTAGGTCGATGTGCAGGCTATCGGCGCCGGTCGGGTGGAACACGCAGCGGACGAAGAAGCGCTGGCTGAGGTCGTCGTCAAAGACGGTCAGCTCGTCGATGTAGCAGCGGTGGCGCTCGAGCAGGCCGACAACGGCAGCTACCTGGCCGGGGCCGCTCGGGCAGGTCAGCGTCAGGATGAAGGATGGCGAACGGGATGGCGCGTCCATGCGATTCCTTTTTCGGGTTGGACGCCGGCGCCGCAGGTTGACAAGCGCCGGCCATGCGCGCAGTAAAGCAGGGTGGGCGGCGGCACCGATAGAACCGAATCGCCACTGGGCTGGTATTGAGCCGCCAACCTTGATGCAGGGCAATCGCTGGGACTTGCCTGCCGTTTTTTTAAGGTCGGTGTCGCTCGGGAACAAGCGGATGTCCGCTATCGTTGCAGGGCGTTTCGGCTGTCGCATTTGAACAAGCAGTTGTCGGAAATCGTCGGCAGACGATGGCGGCTTTTGGCAACCATGTAGGGGAATCGCACCGGCCCGTTTGCAATGCGCAAAAAGCAGTTGCCAAGGCATTCCGGCAGCACGCCATGTGACGTGTGGGTCAGTACCAGGAGAAGGTTTCGATGAATAGTCCCAAGGTGGTAGTCGAAGGTCTGAGCAAGGTATTTGGCAGCAACCCGCGTCAGGCGTTTGACATGCTCGCTGCCGGGTCAACGAAAGATGAAGTGTTCCGCCGGACCGGTCAGGTCGTCGGCGTGCATGACGTGTCGTTTGACGTGCAGGAAGGCGAGATTTTTGTGTTGATGGGCCTGTCTGGTTCGGGCAAGTCGACACTGATCCGGTTGGTCAACCGTCTGGTGGAGCCGACCGCCGGCAAGATCCTGATTGGAGGCCGCGACGTGGCCACCGTGAGCCGTTCTGAGCTGATCGCGTTGCGCCGTACGGATATGAGCATGGTGTTCCAGTCGTTTGCGCTGATGCCGCAGCGCACCGTGCTGTCGAACGCTGCGTTTGGGCTGGAAGTGGCCGGCGTCGGCCGGGCTGAGCGAGAGCGCCGCGCCATGGTGGTGCTGGAGCAGGTGGGCTTGGCGGCCTTCGCGCAGAAGTTGCCGCGTGAGCTGTCGGGCGGCATGCAGCAGCGTGTGGGCCTGGCACGTGCGCTGACCGTCAATCCGTCGCTGATGATCATGGACGAGGCGTTCTCGGCGCTGGACCCGCTCAAGCGCAAGGAAATGCAGAACGTGCTGCTGCAGCTGCAGAAGGACCACCGGCGCACGATCATGTTCGTGTCGCACGACCTGGAAGAGGCACTGCGTATCGGCAGCCGGATCGCCATCATGGAGGGCGGTCGCCTCGTGCAGGTGGGCACGCCGCAGGAGATCATCAGCAACCCCGCCAACGACTACGTCCGCACCTTCTTCGATGGCATCGACACCAGCCGATACCTCACCGCAGGCGACCTGATGCAGACGGACGCCGTGCCGGTTGTTTCGAAGCTCGACGCCGCCAGCATTGCCGCCACGCTGAACGGCAGCGTCGACTACGCCTTCGTGCTCGATATGCAACGCCGCGTTCGTGGTTGCGTCACGCGCGCTGCCGCGCCCAACGTGCAACCGGTGGAGAGCATCCGCCACGATGCGTCGCTCGAGCACGTGGTCGAACGAGTGGTCGAGAACCCCAACGCATTGCCGGTGGTCGATCACGACGGCTGCTACCGTGGCTCGGTCAGCCGTGCCCTCATCCTGAAAGCCATCACGCGCTCGCGAGGCCATCATGTCTGACACGCTCCCCATCGGCCATTGGGTTGACCAGGCTGTTCACTACCTGTTGGACCATGACGCCGCTGCGTTCGATACAGTTGGGCGCGCCATTGAAGGGCTTGCCGAGTGGATCGAGCACGGTCTGCAGGCCGTTCCGATGTGGGCCATGATGGCGTTCTTCATCGGTATTGGGCTTTGGCGTGTTGGCTGGCGATTCGCACTGTTCACTGCGGCGTCGCTGTTCGTCATCTCGGCCACGGGCTTTTGGGGCCAGACCGTCATCACGCTGGGCCTGACGTTGTCGTCCACCATCATCAGTCTGGCGCTTGGTGTGCCACTGGGGATCTGGGCGGCGCGCAACCGCGCGGTGGCGGCCATTGTTCGCCCCATCCTGGACCTCATGCAGACGATGCCCGCTTTCGTCTACCTGATTCCCGCGGCGATGCTGTTCGGCCTGGGCCGCGTGCCGGGCATTCTGTCGACGGTGATTTTTGCCATGCCGCCGGCCGTGCGACTGACGAGCCTTGGCATCCGCCAAGTCAATATGGAGCTTGTCGAGGCTGGCTTAGCCTTCGGCTGCACGCCGCGCCAGCTGCTGTACAAGGTGCAGATTCCCAATGCGCTGCCGTCGATCATGCAAGGCGTCAACCAGACCATCATGATGGCACTGTCGATGGTGATCATCGCGTCGATGGTGGGAGCGGGCGGCCTGGGCAATGAGGTGCTCGCGAGTATCCAGCGGCTGGATATCGGCCTCGGCTTTGAAAGCGGCCTGTCCGTGGTGCTGCTGGCGATCATGCTGGACCGTATCACCGAGAGCTTCGGGCGCGCGCCTGGCGCGCCGAAAACGGCGATGTTCCCTGGGCTGAAGCAACTGTTCAGCGCCAAGGCACAGCCAGCGCAAACCTGATCTGCCGCGCCGCCGGCCTGAGCTTCCGGCGGCGACCTTCCCCGACGTCTTGCTGGTGCCCGCGGCGGCCGTGGTGGGGCCGCGCGCATCGCGTTCGCTTATCAGGAGACCGATATGTCGTCTGCTGTTGCTGCGCTGGAGGCCCCGCGCGCCAGCGCTTCACGGTCGATGCCGACCCTCGCGCATTTCGGATTTTTGACCCTGCCGAACTTCTCGATGATCGCGTTCTCCAGCGCGGTGGAAGTGCTGCGCATGGCCAATTACGTCGGGCGCGCAGAGCATTACACGTGGTCGATCTATTCGCCCACTGGTACGACAGTAAAGGCGAGCAACGGCATTGAAGTCCACCCCACGCGCCCCGTAGACGCGACGCAACTGCCCGACGTGATGGTCGTGTGCGGTGGTACGCGCATCCGCGACGTAGTGGATGCCGAGTTGTGCGACATGCTGGCCGCGACCGCGCAGCGCGGCATACCGCTGGGCGGTATCTGCACGGGCGCCTATGCGTTGATGCAGGCGCAACTGCTGGACGGATACCGCTGTTCCGTCCATTGGGAGAACCGCACGGCGCTGCAAGAGGCGTTTCCGCACGTGCAGTTTGCCGATGAGCTGTTTGTGGTGGACCGCGATCGGCTGACGTGCACGGGCGGTACCGCGCCGATCGACATGATGCTGAATCTCGTCGGCATGCGCTTCGGGCAGCGCATGGCGGCACAGGTGGCGGAGCAGTTCGTGCTGGAGCGCATCCGAGGCACGACCGATGTGCAACCGATTCCGGTGGACATGCGCGTAGGTGCCCTGCGGACCGAACTGATCGAAGTGCTGCGATTGATGGAAGCAAACATTGAAGAACCGCTCTCGCTCGAAGAGCTGACGCGGCTGGTGAATCTGTCGCAGCGGCACCTGCAGCGGATGTTCAAGTGCTATCTGAACGTGTCGCCTACGCATTACTACCTGACGTTGCGGCTCAAGCGCGCACGCGATCTACTGCGGACCACGAACGCCTCTATTGCCCGTGTGACGGCGGTCTGCGGCTTTCATTCGCAATGCCACTTCAGCAAGGCGTATCGGGCGCAGTTTGGGTACGCGCCCAGCCATGAGCGTCGGCTACAGGATTAACCGTTCTACACGTGATCTTGACGGTGCTTTCGGCAACGTCCAGCGCTCGGGCGATTTCCTTGTCGTGCCCGCTATTTCGCCATTTCCCCAACATGGGCGGCCCTGCCCACAATCACGCCGATTGACCGGCCAAAACGCAATTCACTACCGTGCAGTGCGGCGCGAACGGTAACATCGTCTGCGCCGCTGCTTCTAAGCTTGATGTCATGCAGCGGGTGGCTTGCCACACGCGTTCGTTTTGACATCCACCCCCTCAGGAGCAGGCGCATGGCCCTTCGCGATTTCAAAGTACTGACCTTCGACGTCGTCGGGACGTTGATCGACTTCGAGGGCGGCATGCTCGCCTACCTCCGCAGTGCCGTGCCCGACAGCAAGGTCACGGACGAGGATTTTCTCGGCGCCTACCGGGCAGCGCGCAAGCGAGGCCAGACCGAGTGGTACCCCGACGATCTCGTGCCGTGCTGGCACATCGTCGCGCAGCAGCTTGGTCTGCCCGATAGCGACGCACTGGCGCGGGGCTTTCGCGATTCCGTGGCCGAATGGCCGGCATTTCCCGATTCGGTCGAGGCGCTGCAGCGGCTGCGCAAGCACTTCAAGCTGGTCACCATGACCAATGCGCAGTCGTGGGCACTCGAACATTTCCAGCGCACGCTGGGCTCGCCGTTCGACCTGCTGCTCAGCTGTGACGACGCCCTGTGCGAGAAGCCCGACGCGCGCTATTTCGCTTATGCACGCGGCCGCTACGAAGGCGCGTGGGGCTTCAAGCAAACCGACAACCTGCACGTGGCGCAAAGCCAGTACCACGACATCGGCATCGCCAAGCGGCTGGGCATCACCACCTGCTGGATCGAACGCCGCCACGGCATGAGCGGCTCCGGCGGCACCATCGAATCCGAGCACACCGTGCCGGACTATCACTTCCACACGCTGGCACAACTGGCTGATGCAGTGGAGGCCGGCAAATGAAGGCGGGCGCCATTGCGGAGCCGGTGGCCGATCTGCTGCCGGATCTCGTGGCGTTGCGCCGCGATCTGCATGCCAACCCGGAAATCGCCTACGAAGAGCACCGTACGGCCGGCATCGTCGCGCAGTCGCTGCGTGTGCTGGGTTTGGCGGTGGAAGAGGGCATTGGTGGTACCGGCGTAGTCGGCACGTTGCGCGGCGGTAGCGGCACTCGCAGTGTCGCGCTGCGGGCCGACATGGATGCGCTGCCGATGGTGGAGCTGGGGAGGTCCCCCCATGCCAGTCGCACGCAAGGCAAGCACCACGGCTGTGGGCATGACGGCCACACCAGCATGCTGATTGGTGCCGCGCGCAAACTGGCGCGCACGGGTGTCGACGGCACCGTCCACTTCATCTTTCAGCCCGCCGAAGAGGGCCAGGCCGGCGCGCGCCGCATGATCGAAGACGGTCTGTTCGAGCGCTTTCCGTGCGACAGCGTCTACGCGCTGCACAACTGGCCGGACCTGCCGCTGGGCCACGCGCAAACGCGGCAGGGCCCGATCATGGCGGCGGCGGACCGGTTCGACATCACCGTGCGCGGGCGTGGCGGGCATGCGGCCCAGCCCCACCACACGGCGGATGCCATCCTCGCGGCGAGCCAGCTTGTGGCGCAGCTGCACACCATCGTGTCGCGCCGCATTGATCCCAACGAATCGGCCGTGCTGTCCGTCACGCGCATCGAAGGTGGACACAGCCACAACGTGCTGCCGGCCGAAGTGCGCATTACCGGCACGGTGCGCAGCTTTGATGCCGCATCGCAAGACCGCATTGAGGCGGCCTTGCGCGACACGGCCAATGGCATGGCGCTGGCCAGCGGTACACAGGTGGAGGTGGAGTACCGCCGGTACTACCCGGCCACTATCAACACACCAGCCGAAGCCGCGCTCGCGTTGGAGGCGGCACAGGCGATCGGCTTGCAGGCGCAGGTGGCGCCTCGTGCAGCGTTCACCTCGGAAGATTTCGCTTTCATGCTCCAGCGCAAGCCTGGCGCTTATCTCTGGCTCGGCCAAGGTCGTGCGGACGCCGGCCCCGATGGCGAATACCCGTTGCACCACCCTTGTTACGACTTTAACGACGACGCGCTGCCACTGGGTGTGCGCTGGTTCTGCGAGGTTGCACGCCGCGCGCTGGCCGCCGCTCCATCAGGTTCTTGAACGGCAGCCATGTTCATTCGTTAGAAATCCGCCACCTTGCCCCAGGCCGACTGCTTGAAGCGCGCGGGGTGATAGGGCGCGGGGTCGAAGATCGGCTTTGCGCCCGTCACCAGATCGGCGATCAGATGGCCCGCACCCGGGCCGATACCGAACCCGTGGCCTGAGAAGCCTGCGGCGAGGATGAAGCCCGGGATCTCCGGCACTTCACCGATGCCGGGCACACCGTCTGGCGTGTTGTCGACGAAACCGGCCCAGGCATTGGCGATGCCCGCCTGGCCGAGCACCGGCAGCAGTTCGACGGCGCGGCTGTAGGTTTGCCTGACGGCTGCCGCATCGGGCCGTGGGTCGAGGATGCGCATGCGCTCCATGGGCGTGGGGGCATCGAGCCGCCACCGCGCGAGGGTTTCGTGGCCCGCGCGCATGCCTTCCAACCCGCCGGGGAACACGTTGCGCCAGCGCTTGGCGAACATCGGCAGAAACTGCGGTGCGAAGCGCAGCAGCTGCGCCGTCGGGTCCACGCGTCCGCGCCCGCTGATAGCAAGGTTGTAGCTGCCATCGCTGCGGCGGGTGATGGACACGCGCGCCGTATGCAGGGCGTCTGGCACCGGCTCGGTCACCCCGGTTACGCGCACGATGGACTGGCGCACCGTCGCCTGCGGAAAGCGGATGCCCAATTGGCGACAGAACGACGATGCCCAGGCGCCGCCCGCAAACACCACGGTGCGGGTCTTGATGGTGCCGGCTTCCGTGACGACACCGCACACGCGCCCGCCCTCGAGTTCAATACCCCGTGCGGCGCAGTTCTGGTGCACGGTGCCACCGAGCTGCATGAGCGCAGCGGCCACCGCAGGTGCTGCCTTGGCCGGGTCCGCCGTGCCGTCGCTGGGTGAGAACACGCCGCCCTTCCACGCGCGACCGGTGAGCCGGCCGCGCTCAGAGGCTTCAGCGCTGCTCAGCATATGTGTGGTCACGCCGGCCGTTCTGGCGAAATCGCGCCATTTCGTCCAGCGGGCCAGTTCGTCTTCGTCGTTGCTGAGATAGAGCAGGCCGCACCGGCGGAAGCCCGTGTCTTCCCCCGTGTCTGCGGCAAACTGCTCCCACAGTTCCAGGCTCTTGGTCGCCATCGGCAGCTCACGCGCATCGCGGTTTTGCTGGCGGCACCAGCCCCAGTTGCGGCTCGACTGTTCGGCACCGATGCGGCCCTTTTCGACCACGGCCACCGAAACACCGCGCTTGGCCAGGTAGTAGGCAGCAAACACGCCGATGATGCCGCCGCCGATCACGACAACGTCGGCTTGCGCAGGCAGGGGAGAGGCGCTCTCGATCAGGCGCAACGGTTGAGACATCACTCGCTTTCCTCGTTCGTTCAGGCCTGGGCGTTTTGCACCACGTAGAACTTGGCGACGCGCGCCGTGCTCTCCCACCCGATAGAGGCGCCCTGCGGCACGAAGATGGCATCGCCCGTGCCCACGGAGAGCGCGCTGCCGTCTGGGTCATCGGGGCTGGCGAATCGCACACCGCCATCCAGCACAACCATGAACTCGTTCACCGGATGCGGGCGAACGATGCGGTGGTAGGGCGTCGAATCCCACGTGCCGGCGCGGTATTGCGTTGGCTCGTCGGTGAAGACGTTGTCGCTGCGGCACTGCGGCGCCGGCCCAATCAGCACCTCCGCAGCCGGACCGCCCGATGGCTTGAAGTCCGCCTCCGCACGCAGCGGGATGAACCCCGGCGTGGTGGGCGCATGACCCCCTGCGGCGCAGAACACGAATCGAACGCCGGTAGCCGCCTCGATGCGCACGGCTGTGCCAGAAGCGATCACCGCGCCAGCGCCCACGCCAATCACCTGCGGTGCCGCGCCCGGCGCCGTGAGCGTGAGTTCGCCCTCCACGACGGCAAGCGTCTCCGTATGCGGAAAGCGCGCGACATCCCGTTCGCCCACAAAGCTTGCCCGGCCGGCGCTCATTGCGTTCGGCCCTTCCCAGGCAATCTCACGTTCTTGCGCGAACGGGTCATCGGGGCTCAGGGCGGCTTGCCGGAACGCAGTTGAAAGCGGGGCGCCATCGGCGCGGTGCAGCATCAGGGCGGTTGTCATGCGGGTGGGTTCGACGGGCGTCAGCGTTGGTTGGGGAACAACCGTTCGATCGGACAGTGCGTTTTGATGAACGGCGATTTGATGACGATGTAGCTGAAGTACTTGGCAATGCCGATGTTGCGTTCCAGCAGGTCTTCAATCACTTCCTGGTAGTGATTGACGCCCCGCGTGATGAAGCGCAGCAGGTAGTCATAACCGCCGGAGAGCAGGTGGCATTCGAGCACCTCGTCCACCTCGCGGATGGCGGCTTCAAAGCGCACGAAGGTCTCGCGGTGGTGGTCCGACAGCGTGACCTCGGTGAAGACGGTGAGCGTGTCGCCCAGCTTCTCCAGCCGGATGTGCGCGCCGTAGCCGGAGATGTAGCCGGCCTGCTCCAGGCGCTTGACGCGGATCAGGCACGGGCTGGGCGACAGGCCCACGGCATCGGCCAGGTCCACGTTGGTCATGCGCCCGTTCTTCTGCAGCTGGGCGAGGATGCGCAGGTCTAGACGATCGATCTTGAGGGCTTCGGTCATGGCGGTGGCGCGTGCGTGGAAGATGGATCGATTCTGCGGCAGCCAGCGTCTCTTGTGTCAGGTTGTTGCGTCAGTCCAGTGCGGCGCGAACGGCCGGCATGGCCAGCACGTCGTCGAGCGTGGTCTTCAGCCGGGCGAACAGCTGTGCGAATTCGTCCTCGGTAAAGGTCAGCGCCGGCGCAAAGCCCAGGATGTTGTCGCCAAACGCCCGGAACACCAGGCCGTTGCGATACGCAGCCGAGGCAATCAGGTTGGGCAGGCCAAGTGCTGCATCAAAGCCACGCTTGGTGGCCTTGTCGCTCACCAGTTCCAACGCGCCGAGCAGGCCACGGTGGCGCGAGTCGCCCACCAGCGGGTGCGCGAGCAGGCCGTCCAGCCCGCCCGCAAAGCTGGCCGCGCCGCGCTGGCCGTTGGCGAGAATGCCGCCTTCCTCATACAGGCGCAGCACTTCCAGCGCCACCGCAGCGCCCACCGGGTGCGCCGAATAGGTGGCGCCGTGACCGATAGGGACGCCTGCGGGTGCTCCGTCGGCGATGCCGTTGTAGATGGCGTCCGAGATCATCGTTGCGCCCATCGGCACGTAGCCTGCCGTGAGTCCCTTGGCCATGGTCATGATGTCGGGGGCCACGCCTTCGGCATCGCAGGCAAACATGGGGCCGGTGCGCCCGAAGCCGGTGATGACCTCGTCCACCACGAACAGGATGCCCAGCTCGCGCGTGGCGTCGCGCATGGCCTTGAGCCAGCCCTTGGGCGGCACGATCACGCCGCCGGAACCTTGGATGGGCTCGCAGAAGAACGCGGCGACGTTGTCTGCGCCCAGCTCCGCCACCTTGGCGCGCAACGCCGCCACCGAGGCCGCGATGATGCCTTGGGCATCCGTCGGGTCAGCTGCTCGGTACGGGTTGGGCGACGGAATGTAGTGCTGCGTCGGCAGCGGCAAGTCGAAGCCGCGATGAAACGCTGGCAGCGCCGTCAGCCCCGCACCGGTCGACGAACTGCCGTGATACCCACGCTCCAGCGAAATGAAATGCTTCTTCGACGGTTGGCCGATCGCGTTGAAGTACTGGACGATAAAGCGCACCGCAGCGTCCACCGCTTCCGACCCGCCCAGCGTGAGGTACACGTGATTGAGCGAGCGCGGCGTGATCTGCACCAGCTTGTCGGCCAGGCGGATGGCGGGCTCGCTGCTGAAATGGAAGTAGCCGGTGGCGTAGGGCAGACGGCGCATCTGTTCGGCGGCGGCCTGTACCACGCTCTCTTGTCCATAGCCGACGTTGACGCACCAGAGCCCCGCGAAGGCGTCCAGCAGTTCGTGCCCTTGCGCATCGGTCAGCCACGCACCGCGGCCCGACGTGAGCACGGTCGGCCCGCGTTGCTCGTGCGTGCGCCACGAGGCCACCGGGTGGATCAGGTGCGCACGGTCAATGGCATCAAGCGAGGCAAGCTGGGGCAGATCGGTGAGCTGTGACATGGTGGAGTCCATTCGTGCAGGGCAATGACTGGGGGCAATCAATGGACTCAAGAGTAGGCCGAGCCGCGCATGGAGTGATGCTGCTTTGCGGGTGCGGAACGAAGCAGGCTGCTGTTGTGTGGGCTGTCGCAGCAGATCGTGCGGTGCTCTGAGGTGCAGCAGCGGAGGTCGGGCCTCCATGGACGGACCTTGGAGCGTCAACAGCGGACCTTCCGAGGTCCAATGCCGGACCTCAGAGGTCCAACGTCGGAGGTCAAAGGTGCATTGATGGACTTCAAAGGTCCGACGGCGGAGGGGCAGAGGTCCGACGCTGCACCTGAAAGGGGCGCTTCCGGAGCTTGAGAGGTCCGACGGCGGAGCAAAAAGGTCGGAGGGTGAGGCTCAAAGCCTCGACATCGGACGTCAAAGGTCCGAGGTGGCGGAGCGCCGAGGCGCATTGGCGGAGGTGAGAGGTCCGACGCCGGAGCTTGGAGGCCCGGCATCGGTTGTCAGTGCTCGGACGATGTGCCTTGCGGGTCGAGTGTTGGCGTTCAGTACCCGCGCGCGCGGTCTACCAGCCCGATCATCGGCTCGCCCGCATGGAAGCGGCGCAGGTTGTCGATCACCACGGCGGCGGCGGAGCGCGGCTGCGTCATGCTGGCAATGTGCGGCGTGATGTGGATGCGCGGGTGTTTCCACAACGCATGGCCGGCGGGCAATGGCTCAGGGTCGGTCACGTCCAGCATGGCTTCGCCGAGCTGGCCGCTATCGAGCGCGGCGACCAAGTCGTCGCTCACAAGCTGCGGGCCACGACCCACGTGCACCAGCATGGCGCCCTGCGGCAACTGCGCGAACAGGGCGGCGTTCAGCACGCCGCGCGTGGCATCGGTCAGCGGCAGCAGGCAGATCAGGATGTCGGTGCGAGCGAGGAATGCCGCCAGTTCTTCCTGTCCGGCAAAGCACTGCACGCCCTCCACGGCGTGGCGCGACCGGCTCCAGCCCGCGCAATCGAAACCAAAATCCTGCAGCTGCGCGAGCACCGCCTGCCCGAGCGAGCCCAACCCCAGCACGCCAATGCGGCGTTCACCGGCCGGGCGCACCGGCAGCGGGCGCCATTGCTCCGCCTGCTGCTGGCGCCGGTAGGCGGGAATGTCGCGGTGCAGGCTCAGCACGGCATGCGTGACGTACTCCACCATGCCGCGCACGATGCCAGGTTCAACCATGCGCACGACAGGCAGCGCGGGCGGCAGCGCCGCAAAGTTGAACTGATCCACCCCCGCGCCCGATGAGAACAGCACTTCCAGATGCGGGAACTGCGTGGCGATATCGGCAGGCGGCTCCCACGCCGCAAGAAAGCGCACCCGCAGCGGATCGCCAATGTCGGGCCAGATGCGGAAGTCGATCTCCGGCGCGTGCTGGCGGAAGACGTCGGCCCATTGCTGGCCGCGGACGGGGTCGGACTTGTAGAGGAAGGTGGTGGTCACGGTGGGGCAGGGCGTTTGACGTTAGGCGGAATGTCGGAGGCTCAACCCATCGCCTGGGTCACGATGGCAAACAGTGCGGGTGCACCGGGTGGAGTCGTCAGCGGTGCGCCGCGCACCATGGTGGTGGGCGCATCCACGCGCAGCAGGCCAATGCTCTCCAGCCACTCGGCCAAGCCGCTCTCGAAATCGATGTCGATGCGCGTGAAGTGGCCGGCATTGATGCCAGCCAGATGCGCGATCAGCGCTTTGGCGCTCTCGGCATCCGGGGCGACCACGGGGCCGATGACGTGGCCACGGCCAAAGCGGCGCAGCATGGCAAAGCCGCGTGGTTCGCCGTCGTCGTCTAGTACGACGCAGGCGTCCGCGCTGGCGAGCAGGTCGTCGATCAGCGCATCGCGTGGCATGCCGCGTGCCTCGGCATCCAGGCGGCGCAAGTCCGCAGCTTCGTTCTGCCCGGCGGGGCGCAGGCGCCAGCCGGCGGGCAGGGCGATCAGCGGCGTGGGCTGGGCAATGCCCTGGTGCTGGCGGACCTCGCCAACGCGCACGAAGCCCAATCGTTCATACAAGCCGCGCCCTTCGGCGGTGGCGTGCAGCAGCACCGTGTGGTCATCCAGGCCATCCAGCAGCGCCGTCATCAGGCGATGGCCGATGCGCCGGCCCTGGCATGCCGGCGTGACGATCACCAGACCGATGGTGGCGTGGCGCGGGCCCCAGCGCCAACGTTGCGCGGTGGCAATGATCTGGCCGTCACGCTCAGCGACGAAGCCTTCGGCATGCGCAAAGCTCTGCGCCCAATCGGCCGGGCGGTGCGGCCAGCGTTGTTCTTCCGATAGGGCGTGCGCCTGGGCCAGGTCATCGGCGGTCATCGGACGCAGCACCACACCATCGTCGGCGTGACTGTTCTGGACGGGGACGGATGAGGAAGACATGGGAGGGTCCTTCTGACGAAGGAGGAGGGTGGCACCGACACTCATCTTGGACGACATCGCCCCGCTGGGCCAGACCGAATTGGGGTTTGCCCGCAATTTGCAAGCATCGTCTGCCGAGGGTGTCGGTTTCGCAATTCGATGCGGTAGCGCCCTCGGTTACGAACACAAATGCCGAGCCTTCCTGCCTAGCATCAATGACCTCATTTCGATATGGGTGCCGGCCTTCGGCGCCCCCTATTTTCGTGACCACTTTCGACCCCCGAACCCTTCACGTCCCGTCGGGCCATTTCATCGGCGGCAGGCTGGTGTCTGATGCCGGACGCATCACCGTGCGGCGCCCGTCAGACAACATCGTGCATGCCGAACTGCCGCTGGCCGATGCCGCCACCGTCGATGCCGCCGTGCAAGACGCATGGCAAGCCTGGCGCACGAGCGACTGGGCACGCCGCCCCCCGCGCGACCGGGCGCGCGTGCTGCGCCGCTGGGCCGATTTGATCGACGCCGACGTGGCGCACATGGCGCCGCTGGAGGCGGTCTGTTCCACCCGCCCGGTGCGCGACGCGGCCGCGTGGGATGTGCCGTTCACCGCCGAAGGCCTGCGCTTCTTTGCTGAATACGCCGACAAGCTCGGCGGGGACGTGGCCGCCACACGGCACGACAACCTCGGCATGGTGGTGGCCGAACCCTATGGCGTGGTCGGCGCCATTACGCCGTGGAATTTCCCGCTGGTGATGGTGTCGTGGAAGGTGGGTGCGGCGCTGGCGGCCGGCAACGCGGTGGTGCTCAAACCGTCCGAGCTGACGCCGTACACCGCCATCCGCCTGGCTGAATTGGCCATTGAGGCGGGCGTGCCGCCGGGCCTGTTCAACGTGGTGCAGGGCGATGGCCGCACCACGGGCGATGCGCTCACGCGGCATCCGCTCATCTCCAAGATGACCTTTACCGGCTCGACGCGCACGGGCGCCGCCATCATGGCGACGTGCGCATCGCACGGCCCCAAGCCGGTCACGCTGGAGCTGGGCGGCAAAAGCCCGCAACTCGTGTTCGATGACGCGCCGGACATCAACCGGCTGGCGGGAATCATTGCGGGCGCCATCACCGGGAATGCCGGACAAGTGTGCGTGGCGGGCTCGCGGCTGATCGTGCAGCGGGGCATTGCCCAGGCATTGATCGAGCGCATCGCCACCCGCTTTGCTGCGTTGCGGCCCGGCGCCACGTGGGATGACACGGCCACGCTGCCGCCGATCATTTCTGCGGCGCAGGCGGCGCGCATTCTCGACATCGTGGAACGCGCGCGCGACGCCGGTGCGCAGGTGCGTTGCGGCGGCGGTCTGTTTGGCGATGGCCCGGGTGGCGCGTACTTTCAGCCGACACTCCTCGAAGGCGTGCGCGCGGATAGCCCGGCTGTGCAGGAAGAGATCTTCGGCCCCGTGCTGACCGTGCAGACCTTTGACGACGAAGAGGAGGGCTTGGCACTGGCGGCGCACGAGCACTACGGCCTGGCCGCCGGCGTGCATACCGCCGACATTGGCCGTGCCCTGCGCGCCATGCGCGGCATTGCGGCGGGCACGGTGTGGATCAACCGCTACGGGCGCAGCGCAGATTTCGTCATCCCCACTGGCGGCTATCACCAATCGGGCATCGGCAAGGATTTGGGCCGGCAAGCCGTGGAGGCCAACCTGCGCTTCAAAAGCGTGCTGATCGACTTTGCTGCGGCGCATTAGCGGCGCATTGGCGGTGCATGCGGCACGCCACCGGTGCAGACCGCATGGCATGCCGGGAGTGCCCTCTGAAACAGCAGCTTTCTCACGTGAGACCGTGCATTTCCCTATAACGACTGCGAGTCTGCGTGCTTCAATGATTTCGTCATAACCGTGCTGCAAAGACTGCATAACAGCAGCCACATCCAGGACCTTAGGACCCGACGCCATGACCTTCCGCCCCAAGTACATCACCTTTGACTGCTACGGCACGCTCACCCGCTTCCGCATGGGCGAGATGACGCGCGAACTGTTTGCCGACCGCATTCCGGCCGAGCAAATGGAGGCGTTCATTGCAGACTTCACCGCCTACCGCTTCGATGAAGTGCTGGGCGACTGGAAGCCGTACGAGGTGGTGCTGAAGAACGCCGTGCGCCGCCTGTGCAAGAAATGGAAGATCCAGTACTTCGACACCGACGGCCAGGCCTACTACGACGCCGTGCCCACGTGGGACCCGCATGCCGACGTACCGGCCGGGCTGGCGAAAGTGGCCAAGGAGATTCCACTGGTGATCCTGTCCAACGCAGACGACGCGCAGATCCAGAAGAATGTGGCGATGCTGGGTGCACCGTTCCACCGCGTGTACACCGCGCAGCAGGCCCAGGCCTACAAGCCGCGTCTGAAAGCCTTCGAATACATGTTCGACTCGCTGGGCTGCAACCCGGAAGACGTACTGCACGTGTCGTCCAGCCTGCGCTACGACTTGATGTCGGCGGATGATCTGGGCATCGTCAACAAGGTGTTCGTCAACCGCGGCCACGGCCCGGGCAACCCGGCGTATCGCTATACCGAGATTCAAGACATCGGCGGGCTGCCGGGCGTCGTTGGTCTCTAAGTCGAGTCTCCCTAGCCACCCCACATGACCTCCATGAAACTCGACTCCTACTGGAACGACTCGGTGCCCGCACTGGCGCTGGAGGCGCACGATCTGCCGGCGCAGGTGGACGTGGCCATCGTCGGCGGCGGTTTCACGGGGTTGTCGGCGGCGCTGGCGCTTGCGCGGCGCGGCGCCAGCGTGGTCGTGCTGGAGGCAGGGGAGCGGGTGGCACCCGAGGCTTCGGGCCGCAATGGCGGGCACGTGAACAATGGCCTGGCCGTCGACTACGCGGACTTGGCTGCCAAGGTGGGCGTGGAGCGTGCCCGCGCCTGGTATCACGCCTATGACGCTGCCGTGGATACGGTGGAGCGCATCGTGCGCGACGAAGGCATCGCCTGCGACTTCCAGCGCAACGGCAAGCTCAAGCTCGCCACCAAACTGCATCAGATGGACGCACTGCAACGCAGCGCGGACCGCCTGATTGCCGATGGCGTGGATACCGACGTGGAAATCCTCGACGCTGCCCGCGTGCGCGCCGAAGTGCAGAGCGAGCGCTTTCATGGTGGCCTGCTCTACAAGCGCAGCGGTCAGATGCACATGGGCCGATTCGCACAAGGCTTGGCCATGGCGGCACAACGCCAGGGCGCCCAGATTCATACGCGCACTTGCGTGCAACGCATCGAGCGTGTGCAGGGGCAGGTGCATCGCGTGCATACCTCGCGTGGCACGGTGCTCGCCAAGCAGGTGCTGCTGGCCACGGGAGCCTCGCGCCATGGCGGGTACGGCACGTTCGGCTGGCTGCGCCGGCGCATCGTGCCGATCGGCAGCTTCATCGTCACCACGGAACCGCTGGGTGCAGAGCGCGCAAACGCGCTGCTGGCCGCGCGCCGCACGTATGTGACAGTGGCCAACATCCATCATTACTTCCGCCTGACGCCGGACCACCGGCTGGTGTTCGGTGGACGCGCGCGATTTGCGGTGTCCAGCCCGCAGCAGGATGCGGTGAGCGGGGAGGTTCTGCGCGCCGGCCTGACGCAGACCTTCCCGCAGTTGCATGACGTGCGCCTCGACTATTGCTGGGGCGGTCTGGTCAACATCACACAAGACCGCCTGCCGCACGCGGGCGAGCGCGACGGCTTGTTCTATTCCATGGGCTATAGCGGCCACGGCACGCAGATGTCCGTGCACATGGGCGAATGCATGGCTGCGGTGATGGCCGGCGACGCTGCCGCCAACCCGTGGCGCGATCGCGCGTGGAGCGCCATTCCCGGTCACTTTGGCCCGCCGTGGTTCTTGCCGGCGGTGGGCATGTACTACCAGTTGAAAGACAGATTCGCCTAGTCGCGCATCCACCCGCTTCCTCATCACAACACAATCTTGCTGTTTCCACTACAGAGTCATCAGGAGCCCCACCATGAGCGACAGCCGTAACGAGTTCGAGAACCTTGTCGGCCCCGCCGAAAGCCAGCGCGTGATGGCGTCGCTCAAGCGCGGTGCCTCGCGCCGCGATGTGTTGAAGATGCTGATGGCGGGCGGTATGCAGGCCACGCTGGCCGGTAGCCTGGCGGGCACCGCCGTGTCGGTCTATGCGCAGACGCCGCGCCGTGGCGGGCGCATTCGCGTGGCGGCGGCCACGGCGGCCGCCACCGATACGCTGGACCCGGCCAAGCAGTCGAACCAGAACGACTACGTGCGCTGCAACATGGTCTACAACAGCCTGTTCGCGCTGGACGGCAGCCTGACGCCGCGCCCCGCGCTGGCCGAGTCGTATCACACGGCTGACGCCAAGACCTGGGTGCTGACGCTGCGCAAGGGCGTGACCTTCCACGATGGCAAGGCACTGTCCCCGGCGGATGTGGTGTATTCGGTCATGCGCCACAAAGATCCGGCCACGGCTTCCAAGGCCAAGGTCCTGGCCGACCAGATCGAGAGCGTCAAGGCCACCGGCCCGAACGAAGTCACCGTGGTGCTCACGGCTCCCAACGCTGACTTGCCGGTGATCCTGGGCACGTTCCACTTCCACATCGTCAAGGACGGCACTACGGATTTCAGCGCCGGCATTGGCACCGGGCCCTACAAGCTCAAGGAGTTCAAGCCCGGCGTGCGCACGGTGGTTGTGCGCAACGAGGGGTACTGGAAACCGGGCAAGCCGTACCTCGACGAGATCGAATTTGTCGGGATCGGCGATGAAAGTGCACGCGTCAATGCACTGCTCTCCGGCGGGATGGACCTGGTGGCTTCGGTCAACCCGCGCGCCGTGGCCCGCGTCAAGAGCACGCCGGGCTACGCGATCTTCGCCACGCAATCCGGCCAATATTCCGACCTGATCATGCGTCGCGACACGGGCCCGGGCGCGAACCCCGATTTCGTGATGGCGATGAAGTACCTGTTCGACCGCGAGCAGATGAAGAAGACCATCGCGCTGGACTACGCGGTGCTTGGCAACGACCAGCCGATCGACCCGACCAACCGCTTCTATTTCAAGGAGCTGCCGCAGCGTGCCTTCGACATTGAGAAGGCGAAATTCCACCTGCAGAAGTCGGGCGTGACGGGCAAGGTTCCCGTTGTGGCGTCGCCGGCGGCCCAGTATTCGGTTGAGATCGCGTTGGTGCTGCAGCAGACCGCACAGCGCATCGGTCTGGACCTCGACGTTAAGCGCATGCCGGCCGACGGCTACTGGTCCAACCACTGGCTGAACAGCCCGGTTGGCTTCGGCAACGTCAACCCGCGCCCGAGCGCCGACACCATCCTCACGCAGTTCTTCAAGTCCGACGCAGCCTGGAACGAGTCGCGCTGGAAGAGCCCGAAGTTCGACCAGCTGCTGACGAGCTCCCGCGCCGAGACGGATGTCGCCAAGCGCAAGCAGATGTATGCCGACATGCAGACGATGATCCACAACGAAGCGGGTATTGGCATTCCGATGTTCCTGGCCAGCATCGACGGGCACACGACCAAGCTCAAGGGCCTGGCGCCGATTCCGCTGGGCGGCCTGATGGGCTATTCGTTTGCTGAAAACGTCTGGCTCGACGCCTGACGAAGCGAGACGAGCAGGGGCGTCCATGCACAAGGTGATGAAGGTGCTGCCATGAATCGAGTCATCCTCAAGCTGTTGGCGCGGCGCGTGGCGCTGGCGCTGCTGTCGCTGCTGGCGGTATCGGTGATCGTGTTTGCGATCACCGCCGTGCTGCCGGGCGACGCCGCGCAGGAGCAACTGGGCCAGGACGCCACGCCCGAAGCTCTGGCCGCATTGCGCGCGCAGATGGGCCTGAACGTGCCCGCGCCGCAGCGCTACGCACACTGGCTGGCTGGCATTGCACGCGGTGACCTTGGGCAATCCACTACCACGCAGATGCCGGTGGCAGAGCTGGTGGCCAGCCGCCTGCCCAACTCGCTGCTGCTGGCAGCGGTGACGGCGTTGTTTTCCGTGCCGATTGCGCTGAGCCTGGGCATTGCCTCGGCGGTGTGGCGCGGCTCGTGGTTCGACAGGCTGGCATCCACCGCATCGGTGGCGGTGGTGTCGGTGCCGGAGTTTCTGGTGGCGACGCTTGCCGTGCTGGTGTTTGCCGTCAAGCTGCGCTGGCTGCCTGCGCTGTCTTACGTCAACGACATAGAATCGCTCGGCCAGATGCTCCAGGCCTTTGCTATGCCCGTGCTGAGCCTGTGCTGCGTGATCGTCGCGCAGATGATGCGGATGAGCCGCGCGGCTGTCATCGATCAGCTGGAAGCCCCCTACATCGAAATGGTGCGCTTGAAGGGCGCGTCGCCCATGCGCGTGGTACTCGCGCATGCCTTGCCCAATGCCGTGGGGCCGATTGCCAATGCGGTGGCGCTGTCGCTGTCGTATCTGTTGGGCGGCGTGATCATCATCGAGACGATCTTCAACTACCCTGGCATCGCCAAGCTGATGGTCGACGGCGTATCCCAGCGCGACATGCCGCTGGTGCAGGCCTGCGCCATGATCTTCTGCGCGGGCTATCTGCTGCTCGTGACCACGGCCGACGTGCTGGGCATCGTCGCCAACCCGCGTCTGCGTCATCGCTGAGACACCATGGATAAGACCCTGACGATGGAAACCACGCCCACTTCCCCAACCTTGCCAACCACGACACCGCCACCCGCGCCGCGCCACCGGCTTCGGCGCGTGCTGAGCGGCTTCGGCGCGACTGGTCTTATCGGGCTGGCCGTGCTGGTGTTCTGGCTGCTGGCGGCGGTGGCTGGCCCCGCGCTGCTGCCTGCGCATCTGATTACCAGCGGTGACGGCAACGGCGATGTGTTCAGCCCGATGAGCGCCGCACATTGGTTTGGCACCGACTACCTCGGCCGCGACATGTTTGTGCGCGTGGTGGAAGGCGCGCGCTACACCGTGGGCGTGGCGCTGGTGGCGACCTTGCTGGCGAGCGGCACGGGCACGGTGCTGGCCCTGTTCGCCGCGGCCATGGGCGGGTGGGTCGATGCCACGTTGAGCCGCGTGCTCGATACGCTCACCGCCATCCCGAGCAAGATGTTTGCACTGCTGATGGTGGCGGGCTTTGGCTCTTCGGTGACGATGCTGGTGGTGACCGCCGCCATCATCTATGTGCCGGGTGCGTACCGCATTGCGCGGTCGCTGGCGGTCAACATCAACGCTCTGGACTACGTTGTGGTGGCACGCACGCGCGGTGAGGGCACGCTGTACATCATGCTGCGCGAAATCCTGCCCAACATCCTCGGGCCCATGTTGGCCGATCTGGGCTTGCGCTTTGTGTACGTCGTGCTGTTGCTGGCGAGCCTGAGCTTTCTGGGCCTGGGCATTCAGCCGCCGTCGGCGGACTGGGGCTCGCTCGTGCGCGAGAACATCGGCGCGCTGCCGGATGCGGGCGCCTCCGTCATCGTGCCGGCGCTGGCCATTGCGAGCCTGACCATCGCGGTCAATCTCGTCATCGACAACCTGCCGGGCCGTGCGGCCCGCGAACGCGGAGGGCGTTGAACATGGGCGCGTCCGTTGTCGTCAAAGACCTGCACATCACCGCAGGCGAACAGACTCTCGTAGACAATCTCAACTTTGCCATCCAGCCCGGTGAGGTGCTCGCGCTGATTGGCGAATCCGGCTCCGGCAAGACCACCACCGCACTGGCGCTAATGGGGTACGCGCGCCATGGTTGCGAGATTGCCGGTGGCAGCGTGCGCATTGGCGACATCGATGTCCTGCATCTACCGCCCGCCGAGCAACGCGCCCTGCGCGGGCGCACTGTGGCCTACATCGCGCAGAGTGCGGCGGCGTCGTTCAACCCGTCGCGCACCATCCTCGATCAGGTGGTGGAGCCTGCCCGCATTCACGGCACGATGTCGCGCGCGGAAGCCGAGGCCAAGGCCGTGGAGTTGTTCCGCGAACTCGCATTGCCCAATCCCGAAACGATTGGGGACCGCTATCCGCATCAGGTGTCGGGCGGGCAATTGCAGCGGCTGATGGCCGCCATGGCGCTCATCATCGATCCGGATCTGGTGATCCTCGACGAGCCGACCACCGCGCTGGACGTGACCACGCAGATCGAAGTGCTGCGCGCGTTCCGCCGTGTGGTGCGCGAGCGCCGCGCCACCGCTGTCTACGTGAGCCATGACTTGGCCGTGGTCGCGCAGATGGCCGATCACATCCTGGTGTTGCGCGGCGGCCAGATGCAGGAGATCAACCCGACGGCGCACATCCTGGCGACGCCCGATCACGACTACACCAAGAGCCTGCTGGCAGCGGCACGCCCCCAGGCGCGCCCGGCCGAGCACTGCCTGGGCGAGGGCGAATTGCTGCTCGACGTACACGAACTGGGTGCCGGCTACGGCCCCGTGAACGCCAAGGGTCAACCCGCCACACGCATCCTTGATGACATCAACTTCAAGCTCTATCGCGGGCAGGCCATTGGCGTGATTGGCGAATCGGGCTCGGGCAAGACCACGCTGGCGCGCGCCATCGCAGGGTTGATTGCGCCGTGCCAAGGCAACATGACGTTCGCCGGCCGCGAGCTCAAGCCGCTGCTGGCCAACCGGACCCACGAGGAGTTGCGCCGCATCCAGATCGTCTTCCAGATGGCGGATACGGCGCTCAACCCGTCGCATACCATCGAGCGCATCCTGGCGCGGCCGCTGCAGTTCTATAAGGGTTTGAAGGGCGAGGCCTTGCAGCGGCGCATCCGCGAGCTGCTTGATCTCGTGCGCCTGCCGCACAGCGTGGCGCAACGCCTGCCTGCCGGCTTGTCGGGCGGGCAGAAGCAGCGTGTGAACCTGGCGCGTGCCCTGGCTGCCGAGCCTGACCTCATCCTGTGCGACGAAGTGACATCCGCGCTCGACACCGTGGTGGGTGCGGCGGTGCTCAACCTCATGGCCGACCTGCGACGCGATCTGGGTGTGTCATACCTCTTCATCAGTCATGATTTGCACACCGTGCGCGCCGTGTGCGACGAGATCATCGTCATGCAGCACGGCCGCAAGCTCACGCAGGTGGCGCGCGCCGATTTCGATCACGGCCCACATCACCCGTACTATGAGCAACTTGCCAACTCGGTGCCTGAATTGCGCCAAGGCTGGCTTGACGAGCGGGACCACGTGATGCCCCATCCGGCGGCGGCCCTCTCGGCCTAATAAGACAAAAGGAGCAACATGAACCCCGCATTCCGCATCGCGATCATCCCCGGAGACGGCATCGGCAAGGAAGTCATGCCCGAGGGCCTGCGCGTCATCCAGGCGGCGGCCGAGCGCTTTGGCTTCGAGCTGGAGTGCCATCACATCGACTGGGCCAGCTGCGATTACTACGCGCAACACGGCAAGATGATGCCGGACGACTGGAAGGCCCAGCTCAAGGGCATGGACGCCATCTTCTTTGGCGCGGTGGGCTGGCCGGCCACGGTGCCGGATCACATCTCGCTGTGGGGTTCGCTGCTCAAGTTCCGCCGTGAATTCGATCAGTACATCAACCTGCGCCCCGTGCGCCTGTTCGAAGGCGTGACGTGCCCGCTGGCCAACCGCAAGCCGGGCGACATCGATTACTACGTGGTGCGCGAGAACACCGAGGGCGAGTACACCTCGCTCGGCGGCATCATGTACGAAGGCACCGACCGCGAGATCGTGATCCAGGAGTCGGTCTACTCGCGCCGTGGTGCGGAACGTTTGCTGAAGTTCGCCTTCGACCTCGCACAGAGCCGCCCGCGCAAGCACGTGACGCTCGCCACCAAGAGCAACGGCATCGCCATCAGCATGCCGTGGTGGGATGCGCGCGCCGAGGAGGTGGCCAAGCAGTACCCCGACGTTGCGCTCGACAAGCAGCACATCGACATCCTGACTGCGCGCTTCGTGCTGCAGCCGGGCCGCTTTGATGTGGTAGCCGCTACCAACCTGTTCGGCGACATCCTGTCCGACCTCGGCCCGGCGACGACCGGCACGATCGGCCTGGCGCCGTCGGCCAACCTGAACCCGGATCGCACCTTCCCGTCGCTGTTCGAGCCGGTGCATGGCTCCGCGCCCGACATCTACGGCAAGAACATTGCTAACCCGATCGCCATGATCTGGTCGGGCGCGCTGATGCTGGATTTCCTCACGCAAGGGCAGGGCGCCGGGCGTGCCGCGCACGATGCCATCGTGGCGGCCATCGAGACGGTGCTGAAAGTCGGCCCGCACACGCCGGACCTGGGCGGTACGGCCAACACCACGCAGATCGGCGAGGCAATTGCCGCGCTGGTGGCTGTCGCTTGATCGCTGACTTTTTACCGATTCGAACCATGTCTCTTACGCTCACCCGCACCGACCTGATCCGCAACGCCAACTACATCGCTGGCGAATGGGCGGCCGCCGCTGGCTCGCTGCTGGATGTTTCCGACCCGGCAACGGGCAATGTCATCGCCCGCGTGCCCGATTCAGGTGCAACGGAAGCCCACGCCGCGCTGGATGCGGCCCACGCGGCCTTTCCCGCCTGGCGCAAGGTGCCCGCCAAACAGCGCGCGCAGATCATCAAGCGATGGAACGATCTTGTGCTCGCGCATCAGGACGACCTGGGCAAGCTCATCTCGCTGGAGCAGGGCAAGCCGCTGGCGGAGGGCAAGGGCGAGGTGGCCTACGCCGCGAGCTATATCGAATGGTTTGGCGAACAGGCCACGCGGATGAACGGCGAGATCATCCCCGCGCCCGTACCCGGCCGGCGCATGTTTGCGCTCAAGGAGCCGGTGGGTGTGGTGGCGGCCATTACGCCGTGGAATTTTCCGGCGGCGATGATCGCGCGCAAGATTGCGCCGGCGCTGGCGGTGGGCTGCACCGTGGTCTGCAAGCCCGCCGAAGACACGCCGCTGACTTCACTCGCCTTGGTGCGGCTCGCGCAGGAAGCGGGTGTGCCGCCCGGTGTGCTCAATATCGTCACGGCGTCGCGCGAACGTACGCCCGAGGTGGTGGACGTGTGGCTGGACGACCCGCGCGTGCGCAAGCTCACGTTCACGGGGTCGACAGCGGTCGGCAAACACCTGGCGCGCCGCAGCGCCGATACGCTCAAGAAGCTGTCGCTCGAACTTGGCGGCAATGCGCCCTTCATCGTGTTTGAAGACGCCGACATCGATGCCGCGGTCGACGGCTTCATGGCCGCCAAGTTCCGCAACGGCGGGCAGACCTGCGTATGCCCGAATCGCGTGTTCGTGCACGACACCGTCCACGATGCGTTTGCAAGCAAGCTCGCCGCACGGGTGGCTGCGCTCAACGTCGGGCCGGCTAGCGACCCCGCCTCGCAGATCGGGCCCATGATCAACGCGCGCGCCGTCGAAAAGATTGACCGGCACGTGCAGGATGCGGTCGCCAAGGGCGCCAAGGTGCTGACCGGTGGCGAACGCCTCACCCAGCTCGGCCCCAACTACTACGCGCCCACGGTGTTGACCCACGCCGATGCCACCATGGCGTGCGCCTGCGAAGAAACCTTCGGCCCCGTCGCGCCGCTGACGCGCTTTACGACCGAAGACGAGGTGATTGCCGCCGCCAATGACACGCCGTTCGGGCTGGCCGCCTATTTCTACAGCCAGGATGTACGCCGCATCTGGCGTGTCGCCGACGCGCTGGAGAGCGGCATCGTCGGCATCAATGAAGGGGCGCTGGCGGCCGAGGCGGCACCCTTTGGCGGCGTGAAGGAATCGGGCTACGGCCGCGAGGGTTCCGTCCACGGGTTGGATGATTACCTTCACACCAAGTACGTCTGCCACGGCCAGCTCGACTAGCGCACGCAAAGCCCCGCGCCTCCGGTGCACTCATGTCCCGGGGGCATCCCCCTAAAAGGCTGTGCGATTTCGGACACAGGTTCGCGACCGCGCCCCGAATGCTCCCTACAATAGCGCCACAAAAATGGCACCGATCGCCTCCGCGCCAAGCCGGCGGAGCGGGGCGACGGGACACTGGGGGCGGGTCTGTTCACACACAACGCGTACATACGCCGTCGGGGCGTCATGCGGGGGATGCTATGCATCGCCGCTGGCGTGGTGCTGGCCGCAGGTTGGCTGGCGTATGCCCGGCAGGCCAGCGCCCGGCTTGACGCGCGGGCGGTCGTTTCCCCCACCGACGTTGCCGCATCGCTTGCGCGCGGGGTGGCGTGGATCTGGCCCAACAGCAATGGCCCGCAGACCAAGTCGACCAATGTGGCGCCATACCGCGAGGCCGCCGTTCTGGTGGAATCGCTCGTGCTACGCGCCGACGGCAGCACTGAGCGTAACGCTCGCACGGCACCCCTGACGCTGGCCGCCGGTGTACGCATCATCCCCGTGGTGCATGTCGAGTCGGCCGCCGATACCGCTGCCGAACTCACGCCTGCCCAGGTCGACACCATTCTTGCCGCCGTGCGCAGGCAAGCCACCACCGCTGTCGCGGGCGGCGGTCTGCTGCAACTCGATTTCGAAGCGCCGCTACGCCAGCGCGAGGCATACCGCACGCTGGTCGCCGCCGTACGCAACACGCTGCCTGCGCAAGTGCGCCTGAGCGTCACGGTGCTGGCGCATTGGTGCACGCAGGGCGATTGGCTGGACCGCCTCCCCGTCGACGAGGTTGTGCCGATGCTGTATCGCCTCGGCCCGCATGCGGATGACTGGCGCCGCCGCTTCACGCAGGACGCTGCCGGCCTCGCGCAACGCTGCCGTGGCCCGGCGCTCGGTTTTGCCACCAACGATCCACCGTCGCCGGCATTGCTGGCCCGCGCGACACGCCCCTATTGGTTCGACGAGTCCGCCTGGTCGAACCCTGCTCGTCCTCCACGCTACCTCGTCCCATGAAGATCGTCCTATGAAGATGATATGCACTTCGCTTCGCCGCCTTGGTTTTGCCCTTGCTGCGCTCTCACTCGCATCTGCGGGCCATGCGGCCCTGCCAGCCGTCGATGAGCGCGACCTGCCCGAAAGCCTGCGCACTGGCTACGTCGGCCCCATCGTCGGCCCGGCGGACGACACGGCTTACGCACATGGCACGCTCGGGCTGATCCGGCCCAGCTATGGCCGCGCGTCGCTGTTTGTCGCCTGGCGCGTCATGCATTTGCCCGTGGGTGCCGTGGCCAAGGAAAGCCATCGGCGGCAGGGGGACTGGGTCAACGGCCCCGCCAAGCCCCCTGCCAAGCGTGGTGAGGACGAAATTGACGCTTGGCTGAAAGCACGCGCTGCCCTGGTGCCAAAGCCGCCGGCCGTGGCGCCCGCGTACTTCCGCCCCGGCAAGTTGCAGGTAGCAGGGCTGCCCGCCATCGACATCGAGACCGGCCAGTGTGGCCCCGACGCCTATGCCTTTGCCACGCGCATGCTGAACGGCCTGGCGGTCGACTCCATGTTGACGGACGCCGACCGCCGCGCCTGGGTCACGCGCCAGGACGCCGTCTTTGCGCGCTGCTCCTGGGCGCCCGGCACCACGCCCGCCCCCGCGCTGCCCGCGCCCCTGCCGGCGAATGCGTTGACCAAGCTGAAGGCGCTCTATGCCTACCAGCACGCCGCCGCGCAGTTCTATGGCGATGATTTTGCCGCTGCCCGCCGCGAGTTCGACGCCATTGCCGCCGAGCCTGGCAACCCGATGCGGCCGTGGGCTGCGTTGGGGGCGTTTCGCAGCATCGTGCGCGGCGCCGTGCGTGACGCCGAGTGGGAGGCCGCCGTGGACGACGTCTGGACCAAACGCGGCCTGCGCGGGGCTGCCTTCAACCAGGCGGTGCGCGAGCCGGCCGCACGCCGCAATGCCCGCGTCAGCGCCGTGTTGAAGGAGCTGGAGGCGCGTGCGCAGGCGATCAAGGCGGACGCTGCATTCGCGCCTGTGCAAGATGCCACCAACTACACCGTGCGCCGCATGCTGGTGCAACTGGCGCCCGCCATTCCGCTGAGCTGGGTGATGACCGCCATGGACCATCCGGAAACCAGCCCGTATTCCTTGGGCATGCTGGCCCTTTTCCAAGAGCTGTATCCGCGTGTATCGCCCGACCGGCCCACGGGGGCGTTTGCGCAGTCCATGCGCCAGCACGCCTGGTTTGACTTCGTGATTGCCGTGCAGGCCTGTTCGGGTGGCCCCGGTGCGCCGGACGCCGCCACTTGTGACAGCGAACACACTCACGCGCTCGCACGCTGGCAGGAGACCAAGGACAACGCCTGGCTGCTCGCCGCGCTCATGACGGCCCGCCAGCCATCCGCGGCCGATTTGCCGGCGGCCGATGCAGCGCGTGCCGTGCCGGCGGATCGCCCCGAATGGGCCAGCCTGCAGTTCTACGCAGCGCGCGTGCTACGCGCCCAGGGCCGGGGTGCAGACGCACGTGCCGCCATAGAGGCGCTGGCCGCATCGCCGGTGGTGCACAAGCGCGATCGCCCGCTTTTGCAGGCGGAACGCTGAGCATTGCGTAGTAAACAGACCCTAGATTTGCTATGCTTCTGCGCAACGTATCGCAGTCGCGATACGCTGAACCTGGAAGCTCCATTCACCTCACTCTGATTTCAACTATGGCGACCAAAGCGAAGACCACAGCAAAGAAGGCTGCCCCGAAGAAGGCCGCGCCGGCAAAGAAAGCCGCGCCGGCGAAGAAGGCCGCCGCCGCACCAGCGTCGGTGAAGCCGCTGAAGGACACGTTCACCAAATCCAGCCTCGTGAGCCACCTGGCTGAGCAGGCACAGGTTGACGCCAAGGCCGTGAAGGCCGTGCTGGCGCATCTGGAGCAGGCCATCGTCGGCGCGCTGCACAAGAAGGGCGCTGGCGAATTCACCCTGCCGGGCCTGTTCAAGGTGACGTCGGTCAAGGTGCCGGCCACCAAGCGCCGCTTCGGCAAGAACCCGTTCACCGGCCTGGAGCAGTGGTTTGAAGCCAAGCCGGCCACGGTGCGCGTGAAGGTCCGTGCCCTGAAGAAGGTCAAGGACGCAGCCCTGAACGGCTAATCCGTACGACGGGAAAAAAAGGGGCTTCGGCCCCTTTTTTCATGCGCGCTCGAAATGCAGGGGAGGGCGAATCAACCCAGAACGGCCTGGCCGATACCTGCCGCCGCACACAGCACCACCACAGCCAGCGGCGGCACCTTCCAGCGCACCAGCAGCAGAAATGCGATGGCCGCGACGGCGAAATCGCGTGCGGAGTGCACCGCGCTCGTCCACACCGGTGAATACAACGCCGTGGCCAGCAACCCCACCACCGCCGCATTCACGCCAGCCAGCACCGATGCCATGGCAGGGCGGCCGCGCATGGCTTGCCAGTAAGGCAATGCCGCACTCACGAGCAACAAGCCCGGCAGAAAGATGCCGGCGGTAGCAATCGCCGCGCCCGCCCAGTGGTTCGGGCCCGGAGCAATGTTCCAGCCGAGGAACGCCGCAAACGTAAACAACGGCCCCGGCACTGCCTGGGCTGCGCCATAACCGGTCAGAAAATCACTGGATGCCACCCAGCCGGTGGCCACTGTTTGCTGCTCGAGAAGTGGCAGCACGACATGCCCGCCGCCAAATACCAGCGCACCGGAGCGATAGAACGCGTCGAACACCCTGGGCGACGGCGATGCATCCAGCGCCGCCAGAACCGGCAGCCCAAATAGCAAGACGCAGAACAACACCAGCGCGATAACACCCGCGACATGCCCGACTCGGAACCCGTGCTGTGGTTCACCGGTTCGCCTCAGGGGCTGCGCGTCCGACGTCCGACACAGCAGCAACCCAAGCACCGCGCCTAGGACAATCACGATCAACTGCGCATACACGGTGCTTAGCACGCTCAGCAGGGCAATGGCGACCAGCGCGATGGCCGCACGCCGGTGGTCCGGGCACAGCCGGCGGGCCATGTCCCACACCGCCTGCGCCACCACCGCGACGGCCACCAGCTTCAACCCGTGAACGAGCCCACTGCCCAGGGCGCCAGTCAGGCTCGGTGCAACGGCGGCAAAGGCCAGCAGCAGGAAAACAGAGGGCAGCGTGAATCCGCACCACGCGGCCAATCCGCCGAGCCAGCCCGCGCGCAGCAGGCCGATGGAGAACCCCACCTGGCTGCTGGCCGGCCCCGGCAGAAACTGGCAAAGCGCCACAAGGTCGGTGAATGCCGCGTCATCGAGCCAGCGGCGGCGCTCCACAAAGGCGTGGCGGAAATAGCCGAGATGGGCGATGGGGCCACCAAAGCTCGTCAGGCCCAATTTGAGAAAAACGCCCAATACCTCGAGTACGGAGCCGCTGCGTTCCGGCTGAGACACGGTCATGCTGGTTGTCATCTGAGGGGATGAAGGATTCTAGTCTGCTGAATCACTGAAATGGGAGGTGAGGGACATGCCCTGCGGGATGCAGTGCTAGGCGCAAAGCGCAGCAATAGCGGGCTATTGCGAGCATTTGCAACGACACGATGCGCCCGCAGGGCATGGCAAGCACCGACCAATTTTAGTGATTCAGTGGACTAGGGTACGGGGGAACAACGGATTGCGCGCGTGCCGGAGGGCGACTGAAATGGGATAGCCGATGGCCTGACCTTGGCTACGCACTCGTAGGCCCTACGTCGGTCTCGCCCGAATGGCTGTCCCTGTCGGGCGGCGGCAATCCGTCCTATACCGATGCATGTTTGCGCCGTTCGGCTTTGGCAGTCTCGTCGTAATGTCGTCGTCATGGAATGCTTCACACGCAACACCAATAACAGGGAGACCGTATGAAAACGATGCAAGGAAAGGGCCGTGGCCGTCGATTGCGCGGTGCACTGCTGATGGTGATGGCCACGTCGGCCCTGCCCGTGGTGGCCGGTTGCGGCGGCAGCAATGACAACAACCCGGCCGCGGGCAACGTCAAACCGTCGTTTGTGGGCGCCGTCACAGTCAAGCATTTCGACGGCGTGAACGACGATCTGCTGACGGCCGGGCTGGGTGCATCGGGGCTTGCCTCGGCCACGGCGCCCACGGTGGCCAACGCCACCGCGCCGACTGCGGCAGAACTGCGGCGCCTGGCCATCTACAACAACTACCGTGCGCTGGTCGATACGAACGCCAAGGGCGGTTACGGCACGCTCTACGGCCCCAATGTCGATGCCAGCGGAAACGTGACGTCGGGCAGCGGCATGGTGCCGGGCACGGAATACATCGCCTATTCGGACGACGGCTCCGGCCAGCAGAACGTGGTGCTGCTGGTGCAGATTCCGGATGCCTTTGATGCGGCCAACGCATGCATCATCACCGCCACCTCATCGGGCTCGCGCGGCGTTTACGGCGCCATCTCGACGGGCGAATGGGGGCTCAAGCGCAAGTGCGCAGTCGCCTATACCGACAAGGGCACGGGCGCCGGCCCGCACGACTTGGCCACCGATACCGTGCCGCTGCAAGACGGCACCCGCACCACGCGCGCGGCGGCCGGCAGCAAGGCGCAGTTTGCCGCGCCGCTCAGCGATAGCCAGCTTGCCGCTTTCAATGTGGCTACGCCGAACCGGCTGGCGTTCAAGCATGCGCATTCCCAGCGCAACCCCGAAAAGGACTGGGGCCGCTTCACGCTGCAGGCGGTGCAGTTTGCGTTCTGGGCCATCAACGACAAGCTCGGCGGTTCCGGTCCAGCCAGCAGCACGCTGCCTGTGCGGCCGGACAACACCATCGTGATTGCCTCCAGCGTGTCCAACGGTGGGGGCGCCGCCATTGCGGCAGCCGAGCAGGATACGAACAACCTCATTGACGGCGTGGCCGTGGGCGAGCCGGGGCTGAACCTGCCGGCCACCACCACGGTGCAGGTGCAGCGCGGCGGTGTGACCTTGCCCATCAGCGGCAAGCCATTGTTCGACTACGTGAGCTATGCCAACGAGTTTCGGTTGTGTGCAGCGCTTTCGAGCAGCGTTTCGGCAGCGCCCGCACAGTCGTTCTTTGCCGGCAACGTCGGCTGGCCGGCCAGCGTGCAGGCCAACCGCTGTGCCGCGCTGCATGCCAACGGCCTGCTGTCGGCGTCCACCACGGCAGCCCAAGCTGACGAGGCCCTGCAGAAGCTGCACACCTACGGCTGGGAGCCCGAATCCGATCTCGTACATGCGTCAATGGCGTATTTCGAGATCGACCCGTCGGTGGCCACCACGTTCGGCAACGCGTTGTCGCGCTCCAGCGTGCTCGACAACCTCTGCAACTTCAGCTTTGCCGCCGTCGATGCGTCTTTCCACCCGACCGCCGTCAACGCCACGGTGCTGGCACAACTGGCCGGCACCGGCAATGGCATTCCGCCGACCACGGGCGTGCAGTTGATCAACAACCTCGCGCAAGGTGGCCCCACGCAGAGCAAGCAGTCGGTCGATTCCTCCGGCACGCAGGCGGCCAACCTGGATGGCGCCCTGTGCCTGCGCAATCTGCTCACCGGCAGCGATGCCGCTTCGCAGGCGCTACAGCTCGGCATTTCGCAGACACTGCGTACTGGCAACCTGGGTGGCAGGCCAGCCCTGATCGTGCAGGGGCGCAACGACGCGCTGCTGCCGGTCAATCATGGCGCCCGTCCATACCTGGGGCTCAACGCGCAGGTGGAGGCGAACAGCAAGCTGTCGTATATCGAGGTGACCAACGCCCAGCACTTCGACGGGTTCATCGACGCTGTGCCCGGTTACGACACGCTGTTCGTGCCGCTCGTGCTGTACGAGCAACGCGCGCTGGATGCGGTGTACGCCAACCTGAAGAACGGCACGCCGCTGCCGCCGTCGCAAGTGGTGCGTACCACGCCGCGCGGGGGCACGGCGGGTGCCGCACCGGCCATCAGCGCCGCCAACGTGCCGAGCTTTACGAACACGCCCGCCGCAGCCGACCGCATCTCGGTGAACGTATCGGGCGGTGTGGCGACCGTGTCGGTGCCCAACTGAGGCCATCGCCGGTGCAATAGACAGCGGGGCTGCCTCCAGTGCGTTCGCCCATGGCGAAACGGACAGAAAGGCGGCCCCGCATTGCGTGTCTGATCGATGGGCCGTGTTTTTTCGCTATATGTGACACGGCCTTAGACGAGAATTAAAATAATTTCAGATCAGAAGATTCCACGCCATCAAGATTCAAAAAAGCTCACCTCTGGTGCGCGTTGATTCTCTCCATTGCGATTGCATGTGCGCTTCTTACCTGTATTGGCGCCATGCACGCCATCATCGGGCATACGTACCGCCCGGTATGCCCTGATTTGAGGCCCATTGCGGCCCATGGCGATACCCACAGCGCGCTCAAGAATCCTTTGCCGATGCCGACATCCTCGATGGAAGCAGCCTGGGCAATCTCGGGTGCGACGGCTTTGAAGATCGGTCAACGACAGCCGCGTTTTTCCCCGAGCTTCTCCTGCTTCAACGCATGCAACTGACTTTCATTGCCGAATCGTTCGGCAATGGATTGCGCAGGGCATGACGTCTCTCTTTGAAGCCGTGAAACAGGAAGAAGCAAATGAGAATCTCGGATATGAAGATCGGGGTACGACTCGGTGCCGCGTTTGCGCTGGTTGTGGCGCTGCTGATCGGTACCGCGGCGGTCGGCATCCAGCGGCTGGATGACAACAACACAAAGATGGGCCGGATCGTCAGCGAGCGCTATTCGCTGATCGCGCTGAGTAACCAGATCAAGAACAACGGCTACAAGGCCAACGGCATTCTCAGCAATCTGCTGCTGGCCTCGTCGGCGGATCAGAAAGCGAAGTACATGAGCGACTACGCGGCCATCCGCCAGGCCAATGGGCAGGCCTATGGCCGCCTGGAAAAGCTGCTGACGACCGATCAGGGCAAGGCGCTCTTCAAGGAGCAGTTCGATGCGCGCTCCGCCTACGGTGCCAGCGTGCGCAAGTTCTTCGAGTTGGTGGATGCCAACAAGCCCGAAGATGCGCGCGTGCTTTACCAGGGGGACATGAGTCGTCTGCAAGACCAGTACTACGTGCTGGTCGACAAGATGGTGGACCACCAGGCCGGCGAGATGGAACGCGACGTGAGCGAAGCCGCCGCGCAGGGTGCCAACGCAAAGATTCAGATGATCGTGCTGGCTGTGCTGGCCACGCTGCTGGCCATTGCCACGGGCGGTTTCATCACCCGCACGATTACGCGTCAGATCCACCATGCGGTGCATCTGGCCGAGGCGGTCGCGCAGGGCGACCTGACGCACCGTCTGGAAGTGGACTCGCAAGACGAGATCGGTCGTCTGCTGGCCGCGCTCAAGCACATGACGGAGAACCTGCACGGCATCGTCGGCCGTGTGCGCGATGGCACGGACACCATCACCCGGGCGTCGCGCGAGGTCGCTAGCGGCAATATGGACCTCTCCAACCGCACCGAGCAGCAGGCCAGCTCGCTGGAAGAAACCGCGGCGGCCATGGAGCAGCTCACTTCCACCGTCAAGCAGAACGCAGACAACGCGCAAGAGGCCAGCCTCCTCGCCTCCAACGCATCGCGGGTTGCCACCAAGGGCGGCGATGCCGTGGGTGAGGCGATCGAGACCATGAGCACCATCAATGCGTCGTCACGCAAGATCGTCGACATCATCGGCGTGATCGACAGCATTGCCTTCCAGACCAACATTCTGGCACTCAACGCCGCGGTGGAAGCCGCACGCGCCGGCGAGCAGGGGCGCGGGTTTGCCGTGGTGGCCGGCGAGGTGCGCAGCCTCGCGCAGCGCAGCGCCGCAGCGGCCAAGGAGATCAAGGCACTGATCGAAGACTCCGTCAGCCACGTCGGCACCGGCACCGCCAAGGTGGAAGAGGCGGGCCAGATCATCCGCGACGTGGTGGCCGGCATCCAGAACGTGACGAACATCGTGTCGGAGATCAGCGCATCGAGCCGCGAGCAGAGCGATGGCATCGAGCAGATCAACCAGGCCATCACCCAGATGGACAAGGCCACGCAGGAGAACGCGTCGCTGGTGGAGGAAAGCGCCACGGCGGCACAGTCCCTCCAGGACCAGGCCGACCAACTGGCCGACATGGTCAGCACTTTCAAGCTCCATGCCGACACCTCCGGCCGCGCGCACGCCGCGCAGGGTGGCGAAGCTCTCATGGCACGCGCCGCCTGGAGCTGAGCGCAACCGCTTTTGCCGTACGTAGTTGCAGCGCTGTTGCCGCAGTGATGTTGCTGTAAGCAGTCCCACGGAGGAGGCACGGGTCGCTGCCAAGTGGCCCGTAAAAGAAGGAATCGACGTAGCGCCCGGGGGCGTCTTGCCCGCTTTGGCGTTTCGAACGGTCCCGCCATCTGCCGAACACTTGCCTGCTACGCAACCGCTGAGCTGTTCAGAGGGGTGTACGCGTGGGAACGCGGGCGTGCCGATGGCGGGGTCCACCCACGTGTCTCATTTCTCCTGAACAACCATGTCCTCGCTCGTTTCTCAATTGGCTGGCCCAGGTGTGTCCGCAGCGTTTGACGCGCATCCTGTGCCAGCGGGCGCCGCAGTGGCGGCGCCTTCATCCACCCCTGTCACCCACCTGATCGACGCCTACCGGGAGCTCGGCTATCGGCGCGCGCGCCTGGACCCGCTCGCACGCGTGCCCCTGCCCGAAGTGCCGGAGCTCCGCCTGTCGTTCCACGGTCTGGACCCCGCACACAAGCGCGAGCCGGTGGGCGATGTGCTGCCCACCGCTACGACCCTGCAGGAGCTCGAATGGCAGCTCAAGCATGTGTATTGCGGCGCGATCGGCCTCGATTGCAGCGGCGTGCGCAAGCGTCAGCGCCGCACGTGGCTCTACGAGCGGATGGAGGCCGAACTGCAGGCCCCGCCGCTGGCGCCGGAGCAGAAACGTTGGCTGCTGAGCCGGCTGGTGGCTGCGGAGATGTGGGAGCGCCTGGCCGGCGGCACGTTCGCGCATGCCAAGCGGTTCTCGCTGGAGGGCTGCGAGAGCCTGGTGCCGCTGCTCGATACGCTGGTGGACGCGGCCGGTGGCTGCGGCGTGCGTCAGGTCTTTCTCGGCTTGCCGCATCGGGGGCGCCTGAACACGCTTGTCAACGTGATGGGGTTTGACGCACACGGCATGCTGGATCGGCTCGACCCCGATTCCGACGTCGCCATCGCCCAGCGGGATCTGCCGTATCACCTGGGCGGCGTCGCGCGGCGCACGGTTGCCGGTCATGACCTCACGCTGGTGCTGGCACCCAACCCGTCGCACTTGCAGAGCGTGTATCCGGTGGTCTGCGGCATGGCGCGCGCGCATGTGGATGAGCATCCTGACATGCCATGCCTGCCGATCATGGTGCACGGCGATGCTGCCTTCGCGGGGCAAGGCGTTGTCATGGAGACGCTGACCATGACCCGCCGCGCCGGCTATACGGCGGGCGGCGTCGTGCACGTGATCGTCAATAACCAGATCGGCTTCACCACGCCCAATGTGATGGACGTGCGCGCGAACGATTACTGCACCGATGTGACGCGCATGGTCGATGCGCCGGTGCTGCACGTCAACGCAGACGACCCGGAAGCCGTGCTGCGCGCCGCCCGCATTGCCATCGCCTATCGCATGGAACACGGTGCCGACATCGTCATCGACCTGATCGGCTATCGCCGGCTGGGGCATTCGGAGCACGACACGCCGGCCTTGACGCAGCCAGCGCTGCACGCGGCCATTGCCTCGCACCCGACGGTCACCGAGCAATACCACGCCGCCAGCGCGGAGGAGACGCGCCTGGCGGAGCTGCGCGAAGCGGCCTTGCGTGACCTGCAGACAGACGGTGCCGCAGCAGCGCTTCCGGTCAACGCATCAACGGCACACAGCGTCGCGCGTCGCGCGCTTCCGCCGCTGTCGCTGCAGCGCTTGCAGGCGCTGACGCACACGCTCACCACGCCGCCCGACGGGGTACTGCTGCACGATGTGGTGCGTGGCCTGTGCGAGCGCTGGCGTACGGCGGTGTCGAGCGGCGAACATCGGGCCGACTGGTGCATGGCCGAAAACCTGGCGCATGCCACCTTGCTGGAGTCGGGGCACAGCGTCCGCCTGTCGGGCATGGACGTCGGGCGCGGTACGTTCATGCACCGGCATGCGGTGTGGCATTCGCAAGCCGCAGCATCCGGCGAGGGTGGCCAGTACATCCCGCTGCAGCAGGTGGGCGAGTGCCAGGGCGCATTTGACATCGTCAACTCGCCGTTGATGGAAGAAGCCGCACTCGGCTTTGAATACGGCTACAGCGTGCAGACCCGCACACGGCTGACGCTGTGGGAAGCGCAGTTTGGCGATTTCGCCAATGGTGCACAGGTCTTTATCGATCAGTACATCGCGTCGGGCGAGTACAAGTGGGGCAACCAATCGGCGCTGGTGGTATTGCTTCCACACGGTCACGAAGGTGTCGGGCCGGAGCACTCCAATGCGTTCCTGGGGCGCTTTCTGCAGCTTTGCGCAGACGGCAACCTGCGTGTGGTCATGCCGTCGACTTCGGGCCAGTGGTTTCATCTGTTGCGCGAACAGGCCACGTTGGCAGCGCCCAAGCCGCTCATTGTCATGTCGCCCAAGGCGGAGCTGTATGGCAACGGGCGCTCGCATTCGCCTGTGAACGATTTGGTGGACGGATGCTTTATGCCGGTGTTGGCGGATGCGGGCGTTACCGACCCCGAAGCCGTTACACGCGCGGTGCTGAGCAGCGGCAAGTTCTTCTATGAGTTGCTGGCCCGGCGGGAGCAGGATGCCCGTGCGGATGTGGCGTTGATTCGCGTGGAGCAGCTGTATCCGTTTCCGCAGGCGGCACTTACGGATGCGCTGGAGGCATTCCCGAACCTGAAGGAAGTCGTCTGGGCGCAGGAGGAAGACGCTAACCAGGGCGCGTGGCGTTTCGTGCGTGAAGCGCTGGAAGCCTGCTTACCAACTGGGCGTCGGCTGACTGGCGTGTGCCGTAGTGCGACGCCGTCCGGCGCGCATGCCTCAGTGCGGGCGCATCAGGTGGAACAGCGTCGGTTGGTCGCAGCCGCTTTCGGCACGCTGCGTTGATCTGAGGGGCGATGCGGCAGGCATCGACGCGCTTTGCGCCGATGCCTGCCTGCATCGCCATGGTCCTGATCAGCCGTTGCGCTGCGCGGTCAGCCGATTCCGGAGCATTCCGGCGCGGTTGCCGCTGCGGCAATACGCGAGGATCGGCTTGGGCAATGCGTCGACCAATGCGCCGAACGCTTGCACCTCAGCATCGCCGATGTGATCCGGGGTGACCGGCAGGTAGCATGCGTCCATGCCGAGTGCGCGGGCGGCCGCGGCGATCTCGTCGAATGCTGGCTGGTCTGCGGACTCTCCGTCTGGCCGATTGCAGATGACGGAACGGAACCCCGCATCACGAATCGCTTTGAGGTCTGCCCGGCTGATCTGTCGGGAGGTGGTCACCCCATCGGCCGCCGTGGCGCGGCATTGCGCAATGGCATGCTGGAAGCATGCGATGGCCACATCGACGTCGTCTTCCGTTGTAAAGCGGCCCAGACTGACGCGCACGGTTCGCCCGGCCGCAGCGGTATCCAGACCGATGGCCGTCAGCACGTGGGAGGGTGTGCCGGCAGCGGAGTTGCATGCCGAGGTGGACGACACGGCCAGCGCATCGCCCAGCATGAACGGGAAGAAGCCCGGTGCGTTGACCGTCAAGCTCAGGGTGTGGGGAATGCGCCGCGTTGCCTCCGCGTTCTGCACCACATCGCCGAGGACGAGAACCGCCGTTTTCAGCCGCGTGCTGAGCGCCGAAATCCGCAGCGTTTCGTGTTCGAGGTCTTCTGCTGCCAACGCACAGGCGGTACCCATGCCCACGATCTGGTGGGTGGCCAGCGTGCCCGAGCGCAACCCACGCTCGTGTCCGCCACCGTGCATTTGCGGGGCGATGCGTGCGGCGACGTCGCGACGCACGAACAGCGCGCCAATGCCCTTCGGGCCATAGACCTTGTGTGCGGACATCGACAGCATGTCGATGCCGAGCGCGCGCACATCAATCGGCGTCTTGCCCAGCGCTTGTGCGGCATCGACATGAAGCAGCGCGCCAGCGGCGTGAACGATCTCGGCAATCGCGCGAATGTCCGTCAGCGTGCCGAGTTCGTTGTTCACCAGCATGAGCGAAACCAGGCCAGTATCCGGGCCGATGACCGCGGCGACAGCGTCGACGGTGATTTCACCCGCAGGCGTCGGCGACACGTAGGTCACCGAGCAGCCGCGCGCCGACAGGCTGACCATCGTGTCCAGCACGGCCTTGTGTTCGATGCGGCTGGTGATGAGGTGGCGTTTGCTGGTGGCCGCTTCGGCGTAGCCCTTCAGCGCGAGGTTGTTGGATTCGGTGGCGCCCGATGTCCAGATGATCTCGTCGGCGTCGGCGCCAATGAGCGCGGCCACTTGTTCGCGGGCCTGCTCCACCTTGTTCCGGGCCACGCGGCCGGTGGCATGCGAGCTTGAAGCCGGGTTGCCGAACGCGCCTTCAATGCCGAGGCAGGCCATCATCGATTCAATGACCCGGGGGTCCGCTGGCGTGGTGGCTGCGTAGTCGAGGTAATGGGGCGTGTTGCGTTCGCTCATGTCATTGTCTTGCGCGGTGGAATGCAGAAATGATACTGGCGTACGGTGGGAAAAATGATCCTAAATTCACTGCAATATTCGTATTTGGTAGATAAATATTCTTCTGTATGTCGTATTGGAAGATATTTATACTGTGCGGCTAAGGCGGGTATTTCCCGACCCTTCAGATACCACCAGACGGACCCCCGATTCAACACAGGAGCTGAAGCATGGATGCGATTGACCGCGAGCTAGTCAGGCTGTTGCAGGCCGATGTGACGTTGCCGATTGCCGAGCTTGCGCAGCGTGTGAATCTTTCGCAAACGCCGTGCTGGAAGCGGGTGCAGCGGCTGAAGGAGACGGGCGTCATCCGCGCGCAGGTGGCGCTGTGCGATGCGCGCAAGCTGGGCGTCGGCACAACGGTGTTCGTTGCCGTGCGGACCGATCAGCATACGGAGAAGTGGGCGCAGCGTTTTACCCAGGTGGTGCGCGATATCCCGGAGGTGGTCGAGGTCTACCGGATGAGCGGCGACATGGACTATCTGCTGCGCGTGGCGGTGTCCGGCATTGACGACTATGACCGCGTGTACCGGCAGCTCATCCGCGCCGTATCGCTGTCGGACGTCAGCTCGTCGTTTGTGATGGAGGAGATCAAGTATTCGACGGCGTTGCCCGTGCGGGACGCTGGTCAGCAGGGGTAGGCAGTATCGGTCCCGTCCGCTCAGGGCTGCGGGCCGAACAAGTGCTGGAGCAATCCGCGCATCCAGACCAGCGGCGGATCGGTCGCGCGACTGTCCGCCCAGAACAGGTCGATATCAAACGAGGGGATCGTGGCCGGCACTTCGGCCATCGCAAATGGGCCCGTGGCGACACACTGTTCCGCCAGGCGCGCGGGAATGACGACCATGAGGTCCGACGTTTCCACGATGCGCGACACCACCAGAAAACTCGGCAAACGTAGGGCGATGCGTGCGCTCATCTTGGCCAGCACGCCTTCGATGACCTCGTGGCCCGTCGTGCAGACCAGGGCATGCCCGTATGCGGCGAAATCCTTGCGCGACAGCGCTTTCCCCGCCAGCGCGTGCGTTGCACGCATCAGCACCACGTAGCGGTCCTTGAACAGCGTGTAGCGGGCAATGCCTTGCCCAACCGCTTTGGGTAATCGCCCGAAGGCGAAATCGAGGCGACCATCGTCCAGGGCAGGGGGCACGGTGTCGGCGGCAAGCGCATCTACCTTGATCACGACATTGGGCGCCTGCGCCTGCAATTGCGCCAGCAAGCTTGGCAGGAACGCCACCTGAGCGAAGTCGGTCAGGTGCATGCGGAACTCGCGGTCGCTGGTGGCGGGGTCGAAGTGCTTGCTCAACTCCAGCGCTTGCCCCACCTCACGCAGTGCCCGCTCGATGGGCACGGCAAGCTGCTCGGCATAGGGCGTCGGCCGCATGCCGTACGGGCCCGGTACAAACAGCGGATCGTCAAACACTTCGCGTAGGCGCGCCAGCGCATTGCTCATAGCGGGCTGCGTCACGTTGTAGTGCTTGGCCGCCGTCGTGACGTTGCGCGTCTCATAGATCGCCTGGAACACGCTGAGCAGGTTCAGATCGAGTCGTTTCGGCAGCATGGCTGGCATTCGCAACATGAATGCGAACCATCATAACAATAAATTTGCTGTATCCAGACCCTGATATCAGACTGATCAAAACAAGGCCACCCGATGGCCGTCAAAACGAGAACTTCAAGGAGACGCACGCATGTTCCTCAAGAACGCGTGGTACGTGGCTTGTACCCCCGACGAGATTGCCGACAAACCGCTGGGCCGCCGCATCTGTGGCGAACGCATGGTGTTCTATCGCGGCGAGGGCGGGAAAGCCGTCGCGCTGGAAGACTTCTGCCCGCACCGTGGCGCGCCGCTGTCGCTCGGCTTTGTGCGGGATGGCCAACTGGTCTGCGGCTACCACGGCTTGACGATGCAGGCCGACGGCAAATGCGCCAGCATGCCCGGCCAGCGCGTGGGCGGGTTTCCGTGCATCCGCCATTTCCCGATGGTGGAGCGCTACGGCTTCATCTGGGTGTGGCCCGGTGATGCTGCGCAGGCTGACCCCGCGTTGATTCATCACCTCGAATGGGCGGAGAGCCCGGCATGGGCGTACGGCGGTGGGCTATACCACATCCAGTGCGATTACCGGCTGATGATCGACAACCTGATGGACCTCACGCACGAGACGTACGTGCACGCCACCAGCATCGGCCAGCCGGAAATCGAAGAAGCCGCGCCGCACACCAAGACCGACGGCGACACCGTCATCACCAGCCGCTTCATGGAGAACATCCTGCCGCCGCCGTTCTGGGCCACCGCGCTGCGCGGCGCGGGCCTGGCGGACAACGTGCCGTGCGATCGCTGGCAGATCTGCCGCTTTACGCCGCCCAGCCACGTGATGATTGAAGTGGGCGTGGCGCACGCTGGCAAGGGCGGATACCACGCGGACCCGCAGTACAAGGTCAGCAGTATCGTGGTTGATTTCATCACGCCGGAAACGGAAACCTCCATCTGGTACTTCTGGGGCATGGCGCGCAACTTCTGCGTGGACGATGCGGCATTGACCGACACCATTCGCACCGGGCAGGGCAAGATCTTCAGCGAGGATCTCGACATGCTCGAACAGCAGCAGCGCAACCTGTTGGCCTATCCGGAGCGCAAGCTGCTCAAGCTCAACATCGACGCCGGGGGCGTGCAGTCGCGCCGCGTGCTGGAGCGCTTGATGGAGCGTGAGCAACAGGAGCAGCAGGAGGCTGTGCCATGCAAGTGATCGTCGTCAGCAAGGCGGATACCGCGCAGGGCATCGTGACGTTCGAGCTTGCCGCGCCCGATGGGACTGCGCTGCCGCCGTTCAGCGCCGGCGCCCACATCGACGTGCATGTGGGAGGCCTTGTGCGGCAGTACTCACTGTGCAACCGGCCAGGAGAAACTCACCGCTACCAGATCGGCGTGCTGCGTGATACGAACTCGCGTGGCGGCTCGGTGGCCATGCATGCGCTGGCGGTGGGCGACACGCTCGAGATCAGCGCGCCGAAGAACCACTTCCCGCTGGCAGCGGAGGCGCGGCATTCGATCTTGCTGGCAGGTGGTATCGGCGTGACGCCGTTGCTGGCGATGGCGGAGCAGCTCGCAGCGGAGGGTGCTTCGTTTGCGTTGCATTACGCCACGCGTTCATCGGAGCGTACCGCGTTCCGCGATCGTCTTGCCGCCGGGCATCTGGCGCCGCACACGCGGTGCTATGTCGATGATGCCCCGCCGGACAGGCGGCTCGATCTGGCCGCCGTGTTGTCGCAGCCGAGCGCTGACACCCACGTGTATGTGTGCGGCCCCGCCGGCTTCATTGACGCGACATTGCATCAGGCGCGTGCACTTGGCTGGCCGGACGCCAACCTGCATCGCGAGTATTTCGCTGCCGCACTGCCAGCGCCCGAATCAGCAGAGACGGACGCCTTCGAGATCCGCCTGGCGCACGCCGGCAAGACGATGACGGTGCACGCCGGAGAAACGGTGATCGACGCATTGCGCGGCAGCGGCATCGACTGGCCGACATCGTGCGAGCAAGGCGTGTGCGGCACCTGCCTGATCAAGGTGCTGCAGGGCGACGTGCAGCACCACGACAACTACCTGACTGACGAGGAACGCGCAGAAGGCTGTTTCCTGCCCTGTGTATCGCGCGCCCGCGGGCTGCTGGTGCTGGATATCTAGATTGCTGGATTCGCTGGGCTAGTCCGCGTCCACGCTCAACATTCGGACAAGGGCGCGCAACTGCTGATGAAACTGGGTGCGCGTGCTGCTGTCCATGTCGGCCAGCATGGCGGCTTCGACCTGCGCGACGACGATGTCGCATTGGCGCAGCAGGTCTTGCCCTTGCTCGGTCAGCATGATGTGGATGATGCGGCCGTGGTTAGGGTCGGGCTCACGCAGGATCCATCCGCGGCTCTCCATCATCTTGACCATCTCGTTGGCCGACTGAGGGGAGATCAACGAGCGCTCGGCAAGTTGCGCATTGGAGAGCTGGCCGTGGGTGCTCAGGAACGACAGCGTGGTGTATTGCGGCACGGTCAGGCCGAGCGGTAGCAGGTTGTCGCGTAGCCGGCGGTTCAGTACGTGATCGAGGCGGCCGACCAGGTAGGCAATCCCCATGGGTTTGCCGGCTGCACGCGGCTTCGTTTGAGATGTTTTTCGCATGTTGTGCTGAGGATGTCTTGCGCCAAGGATATCAGCAGGCCTGATATCAACTGAAGCGGTCATCGCACACGCATGCGCGAATCAACACGTTTTCACTTGCGGGCCAGTAGCACATTGCGCCCGACAATTCGCACTCAATATCAGGATTCCTGATAAAAACTTGGAAAGAGGAGACACCACCATGACGCAGTACAAAGGCCGCTGGAACACCGTGCAGGTTGATGTTGAAGACGGCATCGCCTGGGTGACGTTGAATCGCCCGGAAAAGCGCAACGCGATGAGCCCAACGCTCAATCGCGAAATGATTGATGTGCTGGAAACGCTCGAGCTCAATGCCGATGCGAAGGTCCTGGTGCTGACGGGCGCAGGCGAGTCGTGGTCGGCCGGCATGGACTTGAAGGAGTACTTTCGCGAGACCGACGGCCAGCCCGAGATCATGCAGGAGCGCGCCCGGCGTGATTGCTCGCAATGGCAGTGGAAGCTGCTGCGTTTCTATTCCAAGCCGACCATCGCCATGGTCAACGGCTGGTGCTTTGGCGGTGCGTTTTCACCGCTCGTGGCGTGCGACCTGGCCATTGCGGCGGATGAGGCTGTGTTTGGCCTGTCGGAGATCAACTGGGGCATCCCACCGGGCAACCTGGTGAGCAAGGCGGTGGCCGACACCATGGGCCATCGCGCCGCGCTGCACTACATCATGACTGGCGAAACCTTTACCGGCAAAGAGGCTGCCGAGATGGGGCTCATCAACCAGAGCGTGCCGCGCGCGCAATTGCGCGAGACGGTGGCGGTGTTGGCCGGCAAGCTGCTCGAGAAGAACCCGGTGGTGTTGCGCTATGCCAAGCATGGCTTCAAGCGTTGCCGCGAACTGACGTGGGAACAGAACGAGGACTACCTGTACGCCAAGGTGGACCAGTCCAGTCACCGTGATCCGGAGAAGGGCCGGCAGCATGGCTTGAAGCAGTTTCTCGACGACAAGAGCATCAAGCCGGGCCTGCAGACCTACAAACGCGGCTGAGCCGCAAGCGCCACACAAAAAAACGGAGCTGCCGCGGCGGGCACGGTCGTGCCGGCACGCGAGCGCCCGTCATGGAAGGAGACAGCCATGTTGAAGCAAGCGGAGGCGCCCCAGCGTGCGCCGCGTTATCGCCCCGTGTCGATTGGTGGGGCGCCGGTGGAGGTGCGTCGCACAGCGGACGGCACGTGGTACCTGCGCTCGACGGAAGCCATCGGCACGTACCCTGCTCGATTGACCGATTGCCTGGTGCGCGGTGCCCGCGAGTATCCGGATCGCACGCTGGTTGCGCAGCGCGGCGCGGATGGCCAGTGGCAGCGCATGTCGTATGCACGGATGCTGGAGCGTGCGCGTGCCATCGGCCAGGCGCTGCTGGCGCGTGGGCTGTCGGCGGAGCGGCCGTTGATGATCCTGTCGGGCAACGACTTGCAGCATCTGCAACTGGCCATGGGCGCCATGTATGCGGGCATTCCGTACAGCCCGGTTTCGCCCGCGTACGCGCTGCTCACGCAGGACACCAGCCGGCTCGCCTATCTCGTGCAGCACCTCACGCCCGGCATGGTCTACGCCACCGATGCCGCGCAGTTTGGCGATGCGCTGCGCGCGGTTACGCCGCCAGACACCGAGATCGTGATCGACTGCGGCGCGTTGGAAGGGCGCGCGGTCACCCGCTTTGCGGCCCTGTGCCACACCATGCCCACCGACATCGATGCCGCCAATGCCACGGTCGGCCCGGACACGATCGCCAAGTTTCTCTTCACATCCGGCTCCACCAAGCAACCCAAGGCCGTTACGACGACGCACCGCATGCTGTGCGCCAATCAGCAGATGCTGCTGCAGACGTTTCCGTGCTTCGGCGAGGTGCCGCCGGTGCTCCTGGACTGGCTGCCGTGGAACCACACTTTTGGCGGCAGTCACAACGTCGGTATCGCGTTGTACAACGGCGGCACGTACTACATCGACGGCGGCAAGCCGACCCCGCAGGCATTCGCGCAAACGCTGGAGAACCTGCGCGAGATCCAGCCCACGGTGTTCTTCAACGTGCCGAAAGGCTGGGAGATGTTGACCGAAGCGCTGGAAGCCGACGCGGCCTTGCGCGAGCACTTTTACGCGCAGGTCCGGCTGTTCTTCTTTGCCGGCGCGGGGCTTTCGCAAGCCGCCTGGAACCGCCTCGAACAGGTGAGCGAAGCCCATTGCGGCGAGCGCATCCGCATCATGGCCGGCCTGGGCATGACGGAGACCGCACCGTCCTGCACCTTCACCACCGGCCCTGTGATGATGGCAGGCTACATCGGGCTGCCGGCGCCGGGTTGCGAGGTCAAACTGGTGCGGACTGACGGCAAGCTGGAGGCCCGCTTCAAGGGGCCGCACGTGATGCCGGGCTACTGGCGCGCACCGCAGCTGGCAGCCGAGACGTTCGATGACGAGGGCTACTACCGCTCCGGCGATGCCGTCCGCTTCGTCGATGAAGCGCACCCCGAGATCGGCCTGATGTTCGATGGCCGCATCGCCGAAGACTTCAAGCTCAGTTCCGGCACCTTCGTGAGCGTGGGGCCGATGCGCGCGCGGATCATCAGCGAGGGCGCGCCCTATGTGCAGGATGCCGTGGTGGCCGGCATGAACCGCGACGACGTTCGCGTGCTGGTGTTTCCGCGGCTGGAGCACTGTGCTGCGTTGGCCGGGCTGTCACCGGATGCGAGTGCTGCACAGATTTTGCGTAGCGCGCCAGTTCGGGCGCATTTCGTGGCGTTGCTGGATCGGCTGAACCGCGCTGCCACCGGGTCGGCGAGTCGCATTGCCTGTCTGCATTTGCTGGAAGAGCCGCCGTCGATCGACCACGGCGAGATCACCGACAAGGGCTCGATCAACCAGCGTGCTGTGCTGGGCCGCCGTGCCGCGTTGATCGACGCACTCTATAGCGGCGGCGACGCCCGCGTGATTGCCGTGGAGGCCTGCTCAGCCCATGGCTGACGGGGCATCGGCGCGCCGCTGGAGCCGATAGGCCAGTTGCGCGCGCGTAATGCCAAGCGTGCGCGCGGCTGATGAGAGGTTGCCGTTGGCCCGTGCCACGGCCTCTTCCAGCAATTGCTGCTCCAGCGCCGGCAGCGATGTGCTGCTGCCGCGCGTCTGTTGGCTCCAGTGGTTCACCAGGTCCAGCAGCGTTTCGGGCTGGGGCGATGGCGCGCTCGCTTCGTTGCTCTGCGTCAATGTCGCCACTTCGCCGGCAATGGCCAGGGATAGCACCTCCTGGTTCAGGGCCTCGCCGCTGATGAACATGTGCGACAGGTCCACCAGCCCCGTCTGCGCGAGGATCACGCCGCGCTCCACCAGGTTCTGCAGCTCGCGGATGTTGCCGGGAAAGCTGTAGTTGACCAGCGCCTTGACCGCGCGGAGGCTGAACCCGCGCACGGCCAGCCCGTGCTTGTGCGCATAGCTTTTGAGGAAATGGCTCATCAGCAGCGGGATATCGTCGCGGCGCTCGCGCAGCGGCGGCAGGTGGATCGGGAAGACGTTGAGCCGGAAGAACAGGTCTTGGCGGAAGCGCCCCTCGCGCACGGCTTGCTGCAGGTCTTCGTTGGTGGCGGCCACCACGCGCGTGTTGACCCGTTGCGTGCGGGTGGAGCCTACGCGCTCGAATTCGCCTTCTTGCAGTGCGCGCAGCAGCTTGCCTTGTGCCACGAGGCTTAGCGTGCCGATCTCGTCGAGGAACAGCGTGCCCTCGTGCGCCAGTTCAAAGCGCCCAGCGCGCGAGTGTGTGGCACCGGTGTACGCGCCGCGCTCGACGCCAAAGAGTTCCGCCTCCACCAACGTCTCGGGAATCGCGGCGCAGTTGATGGCGATGAACGGCTTGTCTTGCCGCCGGCTGATCTGGTGCAGCATGCGCGCAAAGCGCTCCTTGCCGACGCCGGATTCGCCGGTGAATAGCACGGTGGCATCGGTGGGCGCCACCCGTTGCAGCAGATGACAGGCAGCGTTGAATGCAGACGATGCGCCCACTAACGCTGGGCTGGGGCTGTCTTCGGTGTCGCGGTCTTCCGGCGTTGCCGCGCCGTCGCTGGCTTCGGCATCTCCGGGCCGTGGTGCGGATGCGGGCACGCTCGCGGCCAGCATGCCCGAGTCGACAAAGTCCTGCGCGTTCAGGTAGCGCAGGTCTTCGCTGGCGTCGTCCCACAACTCGGCCGATTTGCCGATCACCCTGCAGACCGCCGCGCCCATCGAGCGGCATTCCACCTCCCGAAAGATCACTAGGTGCCCGAGCAGCGTGCTGACATAGCCGATGGCATAGCCGAGCTGCAGCCAGCAGGCGGGCGAGGTGCCGACACCGTAGGCGTCGAGGTGCTCATCGTCTTCGCTGGCGTTGTGCCAGAGGAATTCGCCTTGGTAGCGGCCGCTCTCGGGCTCGTAGCTGAAGTTGACGGGCACGACTTTGACCACGCCTTCGAGCGTGTGCAGCCGTGTACCGGCGATGAAGATGGCGGAGGGCTCGGCATCCGGCCAGCGCTCGCGCACCAGCCGCGCATCGTGCGCGCCCGACACGTAGCCGGAGCGCGTGAGCAGCCCGCGTGCGCGGTCGATGCCGAGGCTATCGATCAGCTCGCGTCGCAAGGTGCCCATGGCGCGACTGTGCAGCAACAGCATGCGCTGATCGTTCAGCCAGATACGTCCGTCGCCGGGGGAGAAGTACAGGCATTCGCTGATGTCCGCCAGGGTGGGCTGCGAGTCGGCGCACCAGCGGTCGCTGCCCGCCGGGCTGAGCACCTTGCCCGTGGTGCGGGCCACTTCGGCAAGGGAGATGCGGGGCAGTTGCGCCATGGAAGCTCCGGGTCGTTTCTTCAAATGGAAATATCAGGGCTCCTGATACTGTGCCGATTTCATCAAATCCGCAAGTCAGGTCGGGCCAGTTGCGTTGCTGCGCTGCCGCAGATCGCAGCTCGATGGGCGCTTGATCGGCCCGAAAAGCGAGACCGGTTAAGGCACGCACGCGATGTTGCTCAACGGCAAGCACGCACGCAGACGCAAATGGCATAGCGCTTGCAAATCAGGGCGCCGACAGCCGGCGCTCAACACGTCGCCGGACACGATCTCACCACAACAACCCCAGGAGACACGATCGATGAATGCCCCTCAAACCATGCGCTTTCTGGATGCCGCCCAATGGGACGGTCTGCTGTTCCAGGGCAGTTGGGTGCCGCCGCTGCATCCGCAAGCGGTTGACGTGATCGAGCCGGCGACGGGCCAAAAGCTGACCCGTGTCGGGCTGGCCGATGCCGATGATGTGGCCGCTGCGGTGCAGGCGGCGGCTGTCGCCCAGCGGGCTTGGGTGTCTCGACCGCCGCGCGAGCGTGCCGAGGTATTCCGCCGCGCAGCCGCACTGTTCGAGCAGCATTTCGATGAGCTGGCATTGGCCGTGGCGCGCGAAACGGGCGGGGTGCTGTTCAAGGGCCAGCACGAGGTGCGCGAGGCAGCCACGCTGTGCCATCTGGCCGCGGGCATGCCGCTCGCAGCGCAGGGCCAGGTGCTGGCGAGCCCCGCTGGCCGGCTGAGCTATGCACGCCGCTCGCCGTTTGGAGTGGTGGGCGTGATCTCGCCGTTCAACTTTCCGTTGATCCTGACATTGCGCTCGGTGGCGCCCGCACTGGCTGCCGGCAACGCCGTGGTGGTCAAGCCGGATCTGCGCACGCCGGTGTCGGGTGGATACCTGATCGCGCGCATCTTTGAAGAGGCCGGCTTGCCGGCCGGGCTACTGCATGTGCTGCCGGGCGGCGTGGAAGCGGGCGAAGCGCTGGTCGTCCATGCGCAGGTGCCGATGATTGCCTTTACCGGTTCACCGGCCGTGGGCCGTCGCATTGGTGCACTGGCGGGGCAGCATCTGAAGAAGGTGTCGCTTGAGCTGGGTGGCGCCAACGCACTGATCATCCTCGACGATGCGGACCTCGACCTCGCTGTGAGCAACGCGGCGTGGGGGGCATGGCTGCATCAGGGGCAGATCTGCATGGCGTCCAACCGCATTCTGGTGCACGCATCGCTGGCGGCCGAGCTGACTGCACGGCTGGTTGACAAGGCCCAGCACTTGCCGGTGGGCGATGGCGCCAGCGGACAGGTTGCGCTTGGGCCGCTGATTGACCAGAAACAACTGCAGCGCGTGCATGCCATCGTGCAGGACAGCGTGGGCGCCGGCGCCAAGCTTCTGGCGGGCGGCACGTACGAGAACCTGTTCTATCGGCCCACGGTGCTCGGCGACGTACGGCCCGGCATGCGCGTGTTCGACGAAGAGGTGTTCGGGCCGGTGGCCAACATCATCACCTTCCAGACCGACGACGAGGCCGTGGCGCTGGCCAACACCAGCCAGGGCGGGCTGTCTGCGGGCGTGATCTCTGCGTCGGTGGGGCGTGCCATGGCGCTAGGCCAGCGCTTGCGCGTCGGCATGGTCCACATCAATGACCAGACCGTCAACGACGACTGCGTCAACCCGTTCGGCGGCCCCGGTATCGCAGGCAACGGCACGAGCGTGGGCGGCCCAGCGGATTGGGAGGAATACACCCAGTGGCAGTGGACGACCGTCAAGGAACGCGCGCCGCAATACCCGTTCTGAAGCAGTTTCAAAAAAATAGAAATCAAAGAGGAGACAACCATGCAATTGAGCAACAAGACCATCGTCGTCACCGGGGCGTCATCGGGCATCGGGGCGGAGACGGCGCGCCTGCTGCGCTTTCACGGCGCGCGCGTGATTGGCGTAGACCGCAACGCGCCCGGTATCACCCTAGACGGCTATGTCCAGGCCGACCTGTCCACCGTTGAGGGGATCGACCAGGCCGTCGCGCGACTGCCAACGCAGGTCGACGCGCTCTGCAACATCGCCGGCGTGCCGGGCACCGCGCCGGTGGACCTGGTGGCGCGCGTCAACTATCTCGGCTTGCGGCATCTGACCGAGCAGTTGCTGCCACGCATGGGAGAGGGCAGTGCCATCGTGAACGTGGCGTCCATCCTGGGTGCGGAATGGCCGCAGCGCGTCGATCTGCACAAGGCGCTGGCCGAAACGCGCGGCTTTGATGCGGGCGCCGCCTGGCTGAAGGAGCGACCGGTGCCGCAGGCCACCTGCTACCAGTACTTCAAGGAAGCGCTGATCGTGTGGGCGCTCACGCAAGCGCAGAAGATCTTCCTGCAACGCTCCGTGCGCATGAACTGCGTGGCGCCGGGGCCGGTGTTCACGCCTATCCTGGGCGATTTTGTGACGATGCTCGGCGCCGAGCGCGTGGAGAACGACGCGCACCGCATGAAGCGCCCTGCCTATCCGGACGAGATCGCCCCCGTGATCGCACTGCTATGCGCGGATGAGACCCGGTGGGTCAACGGCGTGAACGTGCCCGTCGATGGCGGGCTCGTTTCCACCTACTACTGACGCGGCTTCCCGTTCACCCCGTTTGAGGTTGGGCAGCCACTGGGCTGCCTCCCAGCGTTCGCGCGGCCGGTCACCCGGTTGCACGCTGCGCTTGGCGGCTTTGTCTGCGGCGCCATGGTGTCGCTCTTCCTGCTGGAAACCGCACCGTCACGCCAACGCCAAACCGGCATGGCAGCCATGGCGGTTGAGCTCGACAAATAACGCGCTCCCATACCTCACAAACCACACAGAAAGCCCTCAAGGCATGGCGCGCGAGCGAAGTCTGCGCGCCCGCTTGAGCGGGGCCCGCGAAGGAGACACCACATGAACATGAAGAGCACCCTGCTGGCCACTTGTCTGGCGGCATGCGCATCGGCCACCTGGGCCTTCGATCAACCGGCCGTCAACATGGGCGGCACCAGTTTCTTTGACGGCGCGCCGCTGCCGGGCGGACCGGGCTTCTACTTTGTCGAATACCTGACCCAGTATTCGGCCAGCAAGCTGATCGACAACGCCGGTAGTCAATCCGCCTTTCCGCCCAAGCAGAAGTTTGATGTGACGGTGCCCATCAGCCAGCTGATCTTCGTGCCCGACGGCGCCAAGTGGGGCAACAAGCAATTGGGCTTCCAACTGCTGCTGCCATGGGTGGCCGCAGCACGCGTCGATGACGGAATGAACAACGCCGTGCTCACGGGCGCGCGCGGCATCGGTGATCTGGCCGCCGGTGTGTCGCTGCAGTTTGATCCGGTCATGGGGGCACAAGGGCCCCTGTTCTCGCAGCGCTTCGAACTGCAGGGGATTGCACCCACCGGCCACTACGACCGTACCGCCGCCGTCAGCCCCGGCAGCAATTTCTGGTCGTTCGATCCGTATTGGGCCGTGACCGTCTGGGCGACGCCAAAGCTGAGTGTTAGCGGCCGCTTCAACTATCTATGGAACGCCCGCAATAGCGATCCGAATGTCGCCTTCGGAAGCGGGGCCACGTCCACCCAGGCCGGTCAGGCGCTGCATGGCAATTTCGCTGTCGAGTACGAGATCAAGCAGGGACTTGTGGCCGGTCTGAGCGGCTACTGGCTCAAGCAGATCACGGATACGAAGGTCAACGGCGTCAACGTGCCAGGGCGGCGCGAGCAGGTCATCGGGCTCGGGCCGGCAGCGATGGTGGCGCTATCGCCCAAGGATTTCCTGTTCTTCCACTACTACCAGGAATTTGCGGTGCGCAACCACACCCAGGGCGACAAGTTCGAGATCCGCTACGACCACCATTTCTGATAGTTGACTACGACGGAGGCAGCCTGCGAGCAGGGGACCTTGGGGGCGAAGATCGAGGGCGATGGGAACCGATTTGACAACCGTTTTCCTCGCTGGCAGCATGGCGCCCCGCTTCGCCGGAGGAGGCTTGGTTATTCGGTTAAGAAACGGTAATCAAGCAGCATAAATTGAAGATGCATAACGCCGCCCTTGAGCGCTGTATTGCAGCGTCAGAAGATGTCCAAAACGTAGATGCTTTCAAAGCGTGGGTCCGAAGCCATGTGAGTCTCATCGTTGGAAACGAGTGCCTGGCTTGTGGTCATGGACGCATCACGTCTTCTGGCGTCTTGATGGACCACATTGTCCTCGTTGACTACCCGGTTGCGCACCTTCTGGCAATCAAGAACACAGCTGGCGGCATCGATACGCCGCTGATGCGCCGCTGGCTCGCGACGCGCCGCCCCGTGTACTTCAATGCGGCCGACCCGTGGCCAGACATTGATCGCGAGTGGCTTGCAAAATTCACCGCCAACGACCTGCGAAACGGCGTGGCCGATGCCGTCTACGATGAAGCCCACTGCATCGGCACTTACTTCAGCTTCCACCGACTGCCTGCGGTGGACGAGCCATCCCTTGAGGCAATCCTGTCGGAACTCACGCCCGTATTGCACCGCACGCTGATGCGAGCGGTCTCCGATGTGGAAAAGGAGTTGGTCAACGCATCGGCGGCCATGGCGCGCTTGAGCCGGCGAGAACAGCAGGTTGCCTCATGGATCGGCACGGGGAAGAGTAATGCCGAAATTGCCGTGTTGGCCGGCATCTCTGAAAACACGGTCAGAAACTACCTGAGCAATATCATGGAGAAAACCGGCTGCGCGAATCGGACAAGCCTCGCCGTGCTGGTCTCTCGCTGGGATGCATCCCGCCTCGGAATAGGTACAAACGTACTCTAGCGCTCCTATTGCCCCGCCAGCTATTCTCCGTCACCACAAAACGTCGGGGTGAGCGCACGATTTTTTCTGCAATGCCCCGATTCCAACCCAGAACACACGGGAGGCAGGATGCAGAGCAATCTTTATGGCCAGCCGTCAGCATCGCCGCTATTGCGCGGCGGGTTGCTCCTGCTTGCCCTCTGCTTGACTGCGATCGGAATACTCATCCAGAAGCCTGCTGCCGCGTGCATTGCATGCATTCCGGATCCCGAATTGGCGTTGCTGGTCAAAGCTGGAATTTGCGGTGCGATGCTCCTCATCGAGGTGTGCTGCATCGCCATGCTGCTTGCGGTCAGCTCTCAAGACAACGAACAAGAAAACGAATGAACGGGGAAGCGGGCGCGCCCGCAAAAAGGGAGGGCACAGACAAAAAAGGTATAGAGGGGCCGGACTTGCGCCGGCAAACATGCGTATCGACAAGGGCCTGAAACAGCCTGACAGGGAAAGCCGCATGTCGCAGCGTTTGGCGGTGGCACAGCCCGGTCAATATCAAGCTCGTCGATGCGCACGGTGGCGTGCATCCCCGCGACTACCCAGACGTCGCTGTTGGCATTCTCTGCGTTCCTTGACGATACAAGCCGAACGTCGCGCACAGCCCGCACAAAGCCGCGAAGATGAGCCAGTAGGCCGGGGACGCTTTGTCATGTGTGACTTCGATCAGGTAGGTGGAGACTGCAGGCGTGAAGCCTCCGAACAGTGCCGTTGCTAGGCTGAACGCCAACGAGAATCCCGCAACGCGCACCTCGACGGGCATCACTTCGGTCAACGCGGCGACCATGGCGCCGTTGTACATCCCGAAGAAGAATGAGAACCAGAGCAACACCGTCAGCATGCGTCCGAAGCTCGGTGCGCTCGCGAGCCAGGACAGCGATGGATACGCGGTGAAGATTGCCAGCACCGCGATCGCAGCGAGAATCGGCTTTCGGCCAATGCGGTCCGACAAGGCACCACCGATTGGCAACCACGCGAAGTTCGACAGGGCAACGAGCAGCGTCACCATCAAGCTGTCTTCCGTCGACAGCTTGAGTACGGTTCGGCCGAAGGTCGGTGTGTAGACGGTAATCAGATAGAACGTGGTGGTCGTCATCGCCGTGAGCAGCATGCCTGCAATCACGGTGCGCCAGTGGCTCAGCAGCATTGCAAACACGTCGCGTGCCTGCGGGTGATGACGCCGTGACTGGAATGCAGCGGTTTCCTGCAATGAGCGGCGCAGCACGAACAGGAACGGCACAATTGCGCAGCCGATGAAGAACGGAATGCGCCAACCCCAGGCGCTGACCTCTTGTGCAGTCATCCAGTGGTTCAGCCCATAGCCCAGTGCGGCAGCGACGGCAATCGCAATCTGCTGGCTTCCGGATTGCCAGCTCGTGTAGAAGCCCTTGTTGCCGGGCGTCGCCATCTCTGCGAGATAGACGGACACGCCGCCCAACTCTGCCCCCGCAGAGAAGCCCTGCAGCAGCCGGCCGATGAGCACGAGCGCGGGCGCGGCCAGACCCATCGCGGCGTAGCTTGGCACGCATGCAATCAGAATCGTGCCGCTCGCCATGATCGACAAGGTCACAATCAAGCCCTTGCGTCGCCCAACCTGGTCGATGTAAGCGCCAAGGAAAATTGCGCCGAGCGGACGCATCAGGAAGCCGGCGCCAAACACGGCGAAAGTCAGCATCAGCGACGCGAACTCGCTCGAAGCCGGGAAGAAAATTTTTGAGATGGACGTGGCGTAGAAGCCGAACAGAAAGAAATCGAACTGTTCGAGAAAGTTGCCGCTCGTCACGCGCAGTACGGCCGCCACCTTGTGCGTGCGCAAGGCGCCGGGCGTGGTGTCAATGGGGGTAGTGGGGTTCACGGAGTCTCCATCCTATAGTTTTGAAGCGGTGCGCCGCACCGCTGTCCGTCTAGTCCGAGCCGAGCTGCAGTTCGTTACGCTGCCGCTTCTCGATTGATGATTTCAATAGCGCTGCAGACCGATAGATGCCGTGCGCAAATTTCCCGTAAGGGAGCGTTGAAAAAAGCGCGATGACGATGCCCAGATGCGCGGCGAGCAGGAATGGCATGGCGGACGTCTCGCGCAAGCCGAGCAGTGCTAGACCTGAAGCGCTCGTCAGCAGCAGCAGCGCAATGAAGCTGCGGTCCATTGGGCGCTGCTTTACGTCGCCCTGTTCAGGATGACGGCGTAGATTGAGCCAGAGCAACCCTGCCGGGCCGACCAGAAGGCCGATTCCGCCAGCGGTGCCGAGCAACACCGGCACGCTGATGAAGGGGTACGGAGCATGCAACCCGAGTACGTAGTGATAGAGCGTGGCGAGCACGGTCGCTGCAAAGCACAGCATGAAACCGTAGAACGTCAAATGGTGGAAGCGCCGCCGGGCCAGGGTAAAGGCGTCGTCCGACTCATTGCAGCCGGCCCCGTGACCGCCATCCAGATACTTCAGCGTCAGGGCGTTCTTTGCCGCTTCGGTCACCGCGGGTACGCTTGCACGCGCCGTTCCCGCTGTGACATCGCGCCAGAAGCGCGTGACGCCGATACCCAAGGCAGTGAAGGCGAACAGGAACACCGCGCCAAACACCACCGCGAGCAGATTGTGTGGAAAGACTGCGTAGAAATTTGAGCCGACGCTTTGCGACAGGCCGCCGTGCATCGCCGTGCCCAGCAGTAGGAACAAGGCGAGCCCAAGAGCCAGCGCGATGGACACCGTGACGCCATTACGCTTGTAGAGCGCACCGAACGCCGCAGGCCAGGCGTATTCCGTATAGGTATCGAGACGCACCTTCGCCATTGCCTTTGGCACGTTGACTCCGAACTCGTGCGGTGGAGCGTACTGGCACGCGTGATAGCAGGCGCCGCAGTTGTGGCAGAGGTTGGCCAGGTAGTTGACGTCTGCTTTTCCAAACTCGAGGCGACGGGTCATCGCTGGAAACACCGCGCAGAAACCCTCACAGTATCGGCACGCGTTACAGATTTGCATCTGACGCGCGACTTCACTTTCATTCTGGGTCATCGGCACGATAGGGATGACGCGCGAAGCAGCGCCTTTCGCCAAGCGAGGGGCCGCACCGGCAGCATGTGAAGTGGCACGCGTTTTTGTTGACGCGAACGTGTCAGGCTTATGCACAGTGAACTCCCGTAGCTTGCAGTGCATGGCGTGCGGCTTCGGCGCCGGCGATACGGCCGAAGGCTGTGCCAATCGACATGCCTACTCCCGCTGTGTAACCCTTCCCGAGAACGTTGCCAGCCATCATTTCGCCCGCGACAAACAGGTTGTCGCTCGGCAGTTCTCCAAAATGAACTTGCGCTCGGTCATTCGTCTTGAGACCGAGATAGGTGAACGTGATACCTGGCCGCAAGGCATAGCCGTAGAACGGCGGTGTGTCGATTGGGCGAGCCCAATGCGTCTTCGGTGGAGACAGCCCTTCGGTGTGGCAATCGTCGAGCGAGGTGTGGTCGAACGTGCCGATCCTGCAGGCTTCGTTGTACCGGCGCAGTGTCTCGGTGAACTGCGCTTCGGGCAGCGCGAGCTTGCGCGCGAGTTCGGCTAGCGAGTCGGCCTTCACGCCAGGAAACACCGGGGGCATAAAGCGGCCGACCGCCTTGGAGTCGATGATGGAGTAGCCGATTTGGCCGCGCTGTTGTGCGACGAGGCGGCCCCAAATCGCATAGCGCTTGGGCCAGAAATCTTCGCCTTCGTCGTAGAAGCGCTCTCCCTGTCCGTTGACGACAACGCCGAGGGACACGCAGTCGATGCGCGTGCAGATGCCGCCGTCATAGAGCGGTGCGCGTGCATCGATGGCGACACAGTGCGACTGAGACGGGTCGCCGATGGCATCTGCACCGACCTCAATCATGTGCTTGAGCAGCACACCCATGTTGAACCGCGTCCCGCGAATCAGGAAATTGTCGGCAGGCCATTCGCCGCGCGCATTCTGCCCCCAGGCTTCACGCAGCCATTCCCGGTTCGACTCGAAGCCGCCCGCTGCGAGCACACACGCGCGGGCTTCGAATCGCTGAGTACCGCTCATCGCGGCGACGAAGCGGTTGCCCTCCAGCTCGATGGCGTCAACGGGTGTCTCATATCGAATCCGCACACCAAGAGCTTCGGCGCTGCGGTAGTAGGCATTGACGAGTGCCTTACCCCCGCCCATGAAGAAGGCATTGGTGCGCGCCACGTGCAGCGCGCCGGAGAGCGGCGGTTGAAAACGCACGCCGTGCTTGCGCATCCAGGGCCGGCAAGTCGCGGACGCGCGAATCACAAGCCGCGCCAAGTGTTCGTTGGTGATACCCCCCGTGACCTTCAGCAGGTCCTGCCAGAATTCTTCTTCCGGGTAGGCGTCTACCAGAACGTCCTGCGGTGCATCGTGCATGCAGCGCAGATTGCGGGTGTGTTGTGAATTGCCACCGCGCCATTCGCGCGGTGCAGATTCCAGGAGCAGGACAGATGCACCCGCTTCACGCGCCATCAATGCCGCGCATAACGCAGCATTGCCTCCTCCGATGATGAGTACGTTGACCATCTCCAATGCCTCCTTTCGGAAGCACTGTAGAGACGCGGCGCATCCGCCGCTAGGCGCAGGTTGTCAACGGGTCTTCAGTTTTTGTGAAGAGTCGGCGGGGCGCAATCGCGCGCCTGGCCAGCGTCCGTCCCGCACCAACTGTCGTGCGACATCCGTCAACACGACACGCGCCGCAAGGCCGGCGGGCGACAGTTCGTCATCCGACACGCTGACGATAAGGTTGGGGCGGGTAGCGAATGTATCTGCAACGGCAATGCTTTCCAGGGCGGCATTGTCCGGACGCGCGAGTGCCGCGCCCGGTTGTATCGTCGCGCCAATACCCGCACGCACGAAATCCATCAAGAGCGAAAGGCCATCGACCTCTGCGACGACGTGTGGTTCGTATCTCGCGCGCTTGAATGCTGCCGTAAGTAAGGTTCGCAGACCGTGGGTGCCGCTCGGCAGAATCAACGGGACCTTGCCAAGCTCCGCGATTCGTACTTTCGGGCCGCGGGGCATACCGTCCAGACCCTTCGCACCGATGACGAACAGGCGCTCGTCTAGCAACGGTAAAACGCTCCAGCGTTGGGCTGGTTCTTCACGAAAGAGTACGGCCAAATCAATCTGCCGCGCGCTTAGCATGGAACTCACATAGCCCGAAAGGCTCTCGACGATGCGCAGCCGTATCTCTGGATAGCGCTCACGCATCGCTTGCATGAACGCGACTCCCAGCACGCTCGCAGTGGTCGGTGCCATGCCGATGCTGACATGGCCCGACAATCGCGCTTCGCGCGCAGCAAGCACGGCATCGTCAGCGTGACGCAGTGCAAGTTGGGCCTGGCGCCAGAAGGCGAGTCCAGCATCCGTCGGTATGACACCGGTTGACGTTCGCTGAAGCAACCGCGTTGAGAGTTCGCTTTCGAGGCGGCTAATCTGCTGACTCAATGCCGACGTGACGACATTGAGTTCGAGTGCCGCCTTGCCCATGCTCCCATGTTCGACGACGCTGAGAAAGTAGCGCAGTTGCCTAAGTTCCATTTCCAGTCAGCAGCAGATTCATTCCAACAGCGAGATTGTGCCCAAGAGGTTCTCGGCAGCGTTAGCGATGTCATCGGCCTGCTTCGGGACGCCAGAGGACGTATCTGGGCAGACTGAACGACCCGAACCAAAGACGAAGCAACAAAAAAACCGGCCAAGTGGCCGGCTTTCTTTTTGCATCCATCTCTCCAACCGCAGGCGGGAAAAACCGTTCAGCCTGGCGCCGGTCATTATGCTTAACGGCACATGTCCAGAAAAGCGCGGCGTACCGAAGAATTGGTGGGGCGTACAGGACTTGAACCTGCCTGCCTGCAACGGTTAGCCGTTGCCGCTCGACCCATGAGCTACCGCCCCGCCTTTACTATATCGACCCTTCCTGAGGAAACCCGAGTCGGGACATCCCCCTAGCCGGATCGGACAGTGATCGCCGCTGGCGGGGGCATCCGGATGCTCTACCCCGGAATAATCTTGCGCCGCCGCAAGTCGTCAAAGATGCCCATGAACATCGCTTCTGTCTCCACGTATTCGTGAAAGCCGAAGCGGCGTGCCTTGGAGCCGTCGCCGAACATGTCGTAATCCCACGAGAAGACGAAGTCGGCAAAGCGCCATGAAGACACATCGCGGTAGGGCGTGTCGGCCAGGCCGTGTTTGGCGATCATGTTTTGCCAGAGCGGCGCCTTGTCGGCCATGACGGTGTCGAGCGACAGGGGCAGCGGCGGGGCGACTTCCAGATCAAAATAGCGCGCGATCTTGGGCCACATTTCGCTCCAGCGGAACAGGTCTCCATTGTTGATGTTGAAGGCCTGGTTGGCGCAGCGTGGGTCGGTGGCGGCCCAGGCGGTGGCGCGGGCGAGCAGGCCGGCGTCGGTCATTTCCAGCAGGTGGTCGTACGCGCCGGGTTTGCCGGGAAAGCGCAGCGGCAGGCCAAGTTCTTTCGACATCGAGGCGTACACGGCAATCGCCACGGCCAGGTTCATCGGGTTGCCCAGCGCAAAGCCGCCGACCACCGACGGGCGGATGGCCGACCATGTCCACGCCCTGCCTTGTTGGCGCGCCTCCAGAAACGTCTGCTGGTCGAACATGAATTCGGGCGGCATGAAGTGCGCGTCGGTTTCGCGTGCCGGGGTCTTGAACGGCCCAAGGTGTCCACCGTAGACCTTGTAGCCCTGCATCAGGCTGACGTGCGTGAGGCTGGGTGCCACCGCCTCGATGGCGTCGACCACGTTGGTCAGCATGGCGAGGTTGGGCGGCACGAGTTCGGCCCAGGAAGGGCGGTCTTGATAGGCAGCGTAGAAGAGGTGCGTGACGTGGCTGAGTGCGCTGAGCTTGGCAAGCGTGTCGGCTACATCGAGCAGGTCGACGGCGATGTGGCGCACACGTTCGGTCGGCTCACCGCCACGGCGTGACAGGCCGACGACGTGCCAGTCGTCTAGCGTGGCCAGGTGGTCAATCAGGTTGCGGCCGATCACGCCTTGCGCGCCGACGACGAGCGCGACTTTGTTTTCGGTAGCCATGGTGTGGTTTTTGAGCTGGATGGCAAAGAAGACGACCAGTATGCGAAGCGTTGCATCTGTGCGATAGACTGCCTTGAAGCACAACATCTATGAATTGAAATCACAATGTCGCGGCTCGATGTCAATCGCTTTGGCGAGATGGAAGTCTTCGTGCGGGTGGTGGAGCAGGGCGGTTTTTCCGCGGCTGCACGGGCGTGCGGGATGACGCCGTCGGCGGTGAGCAAGCTGGTGGCGCGGTTGGAGGCACGGCTGGGCACGCGGATGGTGAATCGCTCCACGCGGCGCTTCCAGCTCACGCCCGAAGGTGCGGCCTTCTATGAGCGCAGCGTGGCGGTGCTGGCGGACCTGGATGAGGCTGAGCGCGAGGCTTCATCCGGCGCGCAGCCCTCGGGGCGGTTGCGCGTCAACGCCAATGTGCCGGTCGGCACCCACTTGCTGCTGCCGATCGTGCCAGCGTTTCTGGCGTGCCATCCGCAGGTGTCGCTCGACATTGCGCTTACGGACCGCGTGATCGACCTGCTGGAAGATCGCACCGATGTTGCGTTGCGCAGTGGGCCGCTGAAGAGCTCGCGGCTGGTTGCGCGCAAGCTGGGGCAGACGCGGCTGATGGTCGTGGCTTCACCCGCCTATTTGGCACGGGCGGGCACGCCGCGCACGCCGGCCGACTTGGTAAACCATAACTGCCTGGCGTTCAGTTACGCGCGTGCAGTCAACGGCTGGCCTTTTACCAGGCGGGGCCGCCGCACCGAGGTGATGCCGCAGGGCAACATGCAAATCAGCGATGGCGAGGCCCTGCGTGCGGTCGCCGTGGCTGGCCTGGGCCTGGCGCGCTTGGCGGAGTTCCAGGTGCGCGCTGATCTCGACGCTGGCCGCCTAGTGCCCGTGCTGGAAGACTACAACCCCGGCGAAACCGAGGACATCCATGCCGTCTATGTTGGCCAGGGCGCGCATTTGCCGGCCCGGGTGCGGGCATTTCTGGACTTTCTGGTCACGCATGTGAAGGTCGCGTAGGCGGCGGTTTTCCCCCTACGATGGAAGGGGCGTGACGTTCACATGCGTAAAACCCTTCAAGTTGGCTGGCGGCATGCCGTTTACCGCCACATAACGTGTGCTTGAACCGGGGGAAGACGCAATGTCACAGCATTCGCACAACGAAGTCGATGAACGGACCAATCTGACGAACAACAACCGCTTCGAGCTGTTGCTGTTCCGCCTGGGCGAATCTGCGCGTTCCAATCAGCGCGAGATGTTCGGCATCAACGTGTTCAAGGTGCGCGAGATCATGGTCATGCCGCCCGTGACGCACGTGGCGGATGCCGGCGCCCATATCCTGGGCGCGGTGAATGTGCGCGGCCAGATCATCCCGGTGATCGACCTCGCCAGCGTGATCGGCACCAAGAACAGCAGCGCCAACATTCTGCTGATTACGGAATACGCGCGCACCACGCAGGGGTTTGCGGTGGAAGAGGTGGACGAGATCGTGCGCCTGGAATGGAGCCAGATCTTCCCGGCCGAGGCCAGCGTGGGCAGCAGCAACATCACCAGCCTGGCGCGCCTGGACGGCAATTCCGAGAACTCGCGCCTGGCACAGGTGATCGACGTGGAGCAGATCCTGGTCGACGTGTTCCCGACCCGCCGCACCGATCTGGCCCCCGATAGCGACGAGCGCCCCATCAAGCTGCCGCCCGGCTCCAAGCTGCTGGTGGCGGACGATTCGGGTCTAGCGCGCACGCTGATCGCCAACGGCCTGGAGGCCATGGGCGCACCGTACGTGATGACCAAGAGCGGCCAGGAGGCGTGGGACACGCTGCAGAACATCGCGCGTGACGCCGCCCGCGAGGGCAAGACCGTGCGCGACAAGATCGCCCTGGTGCTGACCGATCTGGAAATGCCCGAGATGGACGGCTTCACGCTCACGCGCAAGATCAAGACCGAACCGGCGTTCCAGTCGATTCCGGTGGTGATTCACTCGTCGCTGTCGGGCTCGGCCAATGAAGACCACGTACGCCGCGTGGGCGCCAATGGCTATGTCGCCAAGTTCGAGGCCAACGAACTGGCACAGGCGATTGCGTCGGCGCTGGGCTGATTACACAGCATTCGTACCCTAGGGCGGCGTGCAATGCGCCGCCCAGTTTGACGCGCGCGCCCGGCCTTATTTACGGGCATCGCGGTCATTGCCGCCCAGTGGGTCCACCACGATCATGGTGCGGTCCAGCACGCCGTTGTCATCGAACAGGGCGTTGAAATGCGCTTGCTGATAGCCGGCAACGTACATCCGGTATGACCATGCCTCGCGCTTCATGAGCCGGTAGTACTGCGTCGGCTCTTTTGGTGTGCCGAAGCGTTCGAGCACATCGCGCTTGGTCCATACGCCGGGGCGCGCTTCGTAGATTTCCTTTTCCGTCAGCATTTGGCGGTAGTTGGTGAGCTTGCCGTTGGCGTCAAAATCGGCGGCATACACCTCGTGCCCGAGCGGCTGCTTGGAGTAGATCCAGCGGTGCGTGCCGTTGGCCAGCTGATAGGTCTCGGTGGGCGCGCCAAAGGTTTCTCGCACGGCACTTTCTGGCTGGCCGATCATCTTTTGCGCGGTTTGCACGGGGTTGAGCGAGGCACACGCGCACAGCGCAAGTGCCGTCACGCTGATCCATCTGCCGAGTTGGTTTGGCATGGCGTTCTCCGGGGGGAAATGCTGGGATTGACCTTTCAGATGGTAAACCCCGCAGCCACCCGAAATATTCCCTCGATCCAAACTGGCGCCTGCGCCGCACAACATTGGTGCGGTCAACCGGGCTTCTTGGCCGATGCCGCGATGATGCGGTGCACGAAACGCAGCTTGTCGATTACGGGGGATGCCAGCGTAAACGGGTAGCCATCGGGCTGACCCAGGCTGCGATTGAGGCTATTGAGCACGTAGGTGAGCGGAAACCAGCGGCTCATCAGGTTGTTGAAGCTGGCTTCTTCCACCGGCGTCTGGTCGGTCAGTTCGGGCTCTGCCGGGTGGTCGGGCAGCAGTGCCAGGCCGTATGACACGGCGGTATCCAGGGTGTTGACCATGTGCAGGTAGTGCGCCCAGGTTTCGGCCCAATCTTCCCATGGGTGCATGGTGGCGTAGGCGCTGATGTAGTGCTGTGCCCAGTCAGCCGGCGGCCCGTTGTCATAGTAGGCCTTGAGGGCATCGGCATAGCTGGCGCGTTCATCGCCAAAACGTAGGCGGAAAGCGGCTTCCCACATCGGCTTGCCGGCGATCAGGCGGTCGAAGAAGTAGTGGCCGGATTCGTGGCGGAAATGTCCAAGCAGGGTGCGATAGGGCTCGCCCAGTTCGGTGCGGGCTTTTTCGCGTGCGGCATCGTCGGCTTCGGCAATGTTGAGCGTGATGCGACCGTGGTTGTGGCCGGTCATCACGGGCTCGCTGTCTTCCTTGCTTTCCAGAAACGCAAATTCCAACCCGGTTTCGGGGTTCTCCAGGCGCGATTCCACCGGCAGGCCCAGCGTCATGAGCGTATAGAGCAGCCGGCGCTTGGCCACCTCCATCTTGTACCAATAGAACCGGTTTTCCGGCACGTTCAGGTCGGGGATGGTGTCGGTGAACTGGCAGGCGCGACACAGGGTGTCGGGCGAATCGGCCGGGATCATCCAGTTGCAGACGTTTTCGACCGCGTAGTTGTGGCATTGGCGGTAGAGCCGGCCTTGTGCATCGGGGTGCAGGCTGCGCCAGCGCTTGCCTGTGGCCTCGGCTGTCTCTGCCGTCTCGGCTGGCTCGGTTGCTTCTGCTGGCGCGTCGGCGGGTTCAAACGCGCTGATCTCGCCGACGTCGGGCAGGTAGCCGAGCAGGGCGTCGCAGCGCTCGCACAAGACGTTTTCAAAGAAGACGAGTTGCTGGCAACGGTTGCAGTGGAACGTTTTCATGGCGGTCCAAGAGCGGGGCAAGGGCTGGCGTTTGGGGCGCTCGCCAACCAAGATGGTGGGGTGGCAGTGGCGAGCCGTCCAGCAAACGTTGTACCGCATTGGCGTGTCATACGCACAGCCGTGCACACGTGGCACGATGGTCCGTCGCCCCAAGCCGGGTATGCCGCACAAACGGCATGAACCTTGCTTGAACTGCCCGCCGGCACCGCGCCGGCACGCCATTACGAGCCACCGAGGAGTCCGTGTGTCGATCCGAGTCGCGCTGAACCACGTTACCCATTATCGCTATGACCGGCTCGTCGAGCTGTCGCCGCAGGTGGTGCGCCTGCGACCGGCGCCGCACTGCCGCACGCCCATCCATTCGTATTCCATGCGGGTGGAGCCGGCCGAGCATTTCATCAACTGGCAGCAGGACGCGTTTGCCAACTACCAGGCGCGGCTGGTGTTTCCGCACAAGACGCGGGAGTTCAAGGTCACCATCGACCTGGTCGCCGAGATGGCGGTCTACAACCCGTTCGATTTCTTCCTGACCCCCGAGGCAGAGGCGTTTCCCTTCACTTACGACGATGCGCTGGCCGCCGAGCTGGCGCCCTACCTCGTCAAGCGGGAGATGACGCCGCACTTTGCCGCGTTTGTCGCCAGCATTGACCGCACGCCGCGCCGCACCATCGATTTCCTGGTGGAGTTGAACCAGCGCCTGCAGCAGGACATCCGCTACCTGATCCGCATGGAGCCCGGTGTGCAGACGCCGGAAGAGACGCTGTCGCTCGGCTCCGGCTCGTGCCGCGATACGGGTTGGCTGATGGTGCAGACACTGCGGCAACTGGGGTTGGCGGCGCGCTTTGTGTCTGGCTACCTGCTGCAGCTCACGCCGGATGTAAAAGCCGTTGACGGCCCCAGCGGCACCGAGGTGGACTTCACCGATCTGCACGCTTGGTGCGAGGTGTACCTACCGGGCGCGGGGTGGATCGGCTTTGACCCCACCTCCGGCCTGCTGGCTGGCGAGGGGCACATCCCCGTGGCCTGCACGCCGGAGCCCGGCAGCGCGGCGCCCATCTCGGGCGCGGTGGATGAGTGCGAGGTGGAGTTCGAGCACACCATGTCGATCACGCGCGTGCTGGAAGCGCCGCGCGTGACCAAGCCCTACACCGAGGCGCACTGGGAAGACGTCGTGCGCATGGGTGCACAGGTGGACGCCGACCTCGACGCCATGGACGTGCGCCTCACCATGGGCGGCGAGCCCACCTTTGTGGCCGTGCGCGACCGCGATGCCGCCGAGTGGAACACCGACGCCCTCGGCCCCACCAAGCGCAGCTACGCCGTCGGGCTCATGGACAAGCTGCGCCAGCGCTACGGTGCCAACGGCTTTCTGCATATCGGCCAGGGCAAGTGGTACCCCGGCGAGCAGCTACCGCGCTGGGCGCTGTCGCTCTATTGGCGCACCGACGGCCAGCCCTGCTGGAGCGATCCCACGCTGTTTGCCGACGAACGCGAGCCCGGCCGTTACACGTCGGACGACGCGCAGCGCTTCCTCCACCATCTGGCGCGCAAGCTGTCGGTGGATGAGCAATGCATCCAGCCCGGCTACGAAGACACGTGGTACTACCTCTGGCGCGAGCGGCGCCTGCCCGTGAATGTCGACCCGTTTGAATCGCGGCTCGACGATGAAATGGAACGGGTGCGCCTGCGTCGCGTGTTTGATGCGGGGCTGTCTGCCGTGACCGGCTACGTGCTGCCGCTCGCGCGCAATGACGATGCCACGCTGGGCGGCCCGCGCTGGGTGACGGGCCAGTGGGTCTTCCGCGACGAGCGCATGTATTTGATTCCGGGCGATTCGCCGATGGGCTATCGCCTGCCGCTCGACTCGCTGCCGTGGGTCAGCAAGAGCGATTACCCGTATCAGCACGCGCACGATCCGTTCGGCCCGAGCGCGCCGCTGCGTACGGCAACGGAGTTGCGCATGCAATACCAGCGCGACGCTGCCGGCGCTGCAGTGGGAGCGAAAGCCGCATCGGCCGCGCTCGGCACCGGCTCGCGGGCCGATGCCCGCATGCCCGCGCGGAACGAATCCGCCTCGTGGGTCCACCGCACCGCGGTGTGCGTGGAAGCGCGCGACCCCGCCCGCGCCGCCGGCCCCAAGGTCGAGAACGACACCTTCGGCTCCGGCCACCGCCAGCTGCACGTCTTCATGCCGCCGCTGACGGTGTTGGACGACTACCTCGACCTGCTGGCCGCTGTGGAAGCCACGGCCGCCGAGCTACGCGTGCAGGTCGTCATCGAAGGCTATCCGCCGCCGCGTGACCCGCGCCTGAAGCTGCTGCAGGTGACGCCCGACCCCGGTGTGATCGAGGTCAACATCCACCCCGCCAGCAACTGGGAACAGCTGGTCGACCATACGGAATACCTGTACGAATCGGCGCATCAGTCGTACCTGAGCACCGAGAAGTTCATGCTCGATGGCCGCCACACCGGCACCGGCGGCGGCAACCACTTCGTGCTGGGCGGGGCCACGCCGGCCGATAGCCCGTTCCTGCGCCGGCCCGATCTGCTGGCAAGCCTGATTGCGTATTGGCACAACCATCCGTCGCTGTCGTACCTGTTCTCGGGGCTGTTTATCGGGCCGACCAGCCAAGCGCCGCGCGTGGACGAGGCACGCAATGATCAGGTGTACGAACTGGAGATCGCCTTTGCCGAGCTGCAGCACCAGCTCGACCGCCTGGGTGCGGCCAACGTTCAGCCCTGGCTGATCGACCGCATCCTGCGCAACATCCTGATCGACGTGACCGGCAACACGCACCGCGCCGAGTTCTGCATCGATAAGCTCTATTCGCCCGACGGCCCCACCGGGCGCCTGGGCCTGCTGGAGTTGCGCGGCTTTGAAATGCCGCCGCACGCGCGCATGAGCCTCGTCCAGCAACTGCTGCTGCGCGCGCTGGTCGCCCGCTTCTGGAAGACGCCGTACACCACGCGCCTCACGCGCTGGGGCACCGAGCTGCACGATCGCTTCCTGCTCGGCACCTTTGTGCAGATGGATTTCGACGACGTGCTCGCCGACCTGCGTGAGGTGGGTTATGCCTTTGAGCCCCACTGGTTTGCGCCGCATTTTTCGTTCCGCTTCCCACTGGTGGGTGAGCTGCATACGGGTGGGATCTCGCTCACGCTCAGCGGCGCGCTGGAACCGTGGCACGTGATGGGCGAGGAGGGCGCCCAGGGCGGTACGGTGCGCTATGTCGATTCCTCGGTCGAACGGCTGGAGGTGCGCGTGCTGGGCTTGAACGAGAACCGGCATGTGGTGACGGTCAACGGCATTCCCTTGCCATTGCAACCAACGGGCCGCGTGAGCGAGCAGGTGGCAGGGGTGCGGTTCCGGGCGTGGTCGCAGCCGTCGGCGTTGCACCCGACCATTGGCGTGCATGCGCCGTTGACGTTCGACTTGGCCGACACCTGGACCGGCCGCTCGCTGGGTGGTTGCCAGTATCATGTGGCGCATCCGGGTGGACGCAATTACCAGACGTTTCCAGTCAACGCTTACGAGGCGGAAAGCCGCCGCCGCGCGCGCTTCTTCACCATCGGGCACACGCCCGGGCCCATGGAAGTGCGGGCGCCCGAGCGCAGTCTGGAGTTTCCGTTTACGCTGGATTTGCGCCGCTACTAATCCCCTCCAGCCAAGCCGATCTTGTCTTACCAGTCGACCCTGCCGCTCGAACCCGCAGCCGCCCACGCGGATGTGCTGGCCCTCCTTCGCATGCTGCCGGTGCGGGAGGGCCACTGGGATGAGCTGCGCGACGCCGCGGGCGCCTTGCGTGCGCCGTGGCGGCAGTTTTTTGAGCATGTGCGCGAGGGCGGCCTCGTCGGGCTGGAGCAGGCCCGCGCCTCCGTTGCGCAGCAGGTGCGCGACAACGACATCAGCTACAACGTCTACGCCGACAAAGGCGAGCCCCGCCCATGGGCGCTCGACCTGCTGCCATTCCTGATCGACCACGAAAGCTGGGCCGTGATCGAGCAGGGCGTGATGCAGCGCGCGCGGCTGCTCAACGCCATCGTGGCGGATACCTACGGGCCGCAATCGTTGCTCGCGCAGGGGCTGGTGCCGCCGGCGCTGGTGTTCGGCCATCCGGGCTATCTGCGTGCGGTGCGCGGCTTCACGCCGCCGGGCGGGCAATACCTGCACATCGTGGCGGTGGACTTGGCCCGAGCGCCCACCGGCAACTGGATGGTCGTCGGCCACCGCACGGAAGCCCCGTCCGGCCTCGGCTATGGGCTGGAGAACCGCCTGATCGTCTCCAGCCTGTTTGCTGATGCCTTTCGCGAGCTGCATGCCACGCGCCTGGCGCCCACGTATTCGCAGTTGATCAGCACGCTGGCCGCCGCCGCGCGCACCACGATGTCCGGCGACGAGGCAGGCGATTCACCGCACATTGCGTTGCTCACCCCCGGCCCGTTCAGCGAGACGTATTTCGAGCATGCCTTCCTGGCGCGCTATCTGGGCGTGACCCTGGTGGAAGGCAAGGACCTGACGGTGCGCGGCGACAAGCTCTACCTGAAGACCTTCAACGGGCTGGAGCGTGTGCACGCTGTGCTGCGCCGCCTGGACGACGTGTTTTGCGACCCGGTGGAGTTGCGCGCCGATTCCACCATTGGCGTGCCGGGCCTGTTGCAGGTGATGCGCGCGGGCAACGTGATGGTGTCGAATGTGCCCGGCGCCGGCTTTGTCGAATCACCGGCCATGCTCGGTTTCTTGCCACGGATTGCCCAGGCGCTGCTCGGCGAGCCACTGGCCTTGCCCAGCGTGCCGACATGGTGGTGCGGCGAGGCATTGGCGCGCGATGAAGCACAGGGCCGCCTGGCCGCCGGGCTGCTGTTGCCCACCTGGCCCGGAAACCACTCCGATGGCCCACCCGGCATGGCGGGCGGCCCGCAATCGCTGGCCGACTGGCGCGCCCGCATTGACAGCGCGCCGGATACCTTTACGGTACAGGCCCCGTTGCCGTATTCCTGCGCACCGCGCTACGAGGCCGGCATGCTCGCGGGGCGTCCGTCCGTGCTGCGCGTGTTTGCGATTGCCGATATGGCCGGCGGCTGGCACGTCATGCCCGGTGGCTTCACGCGCCTGGCCGCCGAGCGACAAGTCTCCCCCTCCATGCAGATGGGCGGCAGCAGCGTTGATACCTGGGTGCTGTCGAATCAGCCGCAACCGGCTGCGCCGTTTACCTTGCTGCCCTCGCCGATGCGGCCAGCGGACCTCGCGCGCAAGCACCGTACGGTGTCGAGCCGCGCGGCAGAAAACCTGTTCTGGTCCGGCCGTTATGGCGAGCGTGCGGAAAACGGCGTGCGCCTATGTCGCCTGATTCTCGGCTCGCTGGAGGCCAACGACGCCGACACCATGTTCGGCACGCTGACGGAGCTGGCGGCCGAATGCGGCCTGATCTTCAGCGCCGATGTGTTCGCGCGCAGCAGCCCGAGCGCATTTGAGCGCGCGCTGGTGGCGGGGCTGAGCGAGCAATCGGGCGCAGCGGGTATTGGCCAATGCCTGGCTGCGCAGGCGCGCTCGTCGGGCGAAGTGCGTGGGCGCCTGTCGAACGATCATTGGCGAACCATCCTCGCCGCACGCAACGATTTCCGCGATGGGCTGGCCAACCTCACGGCCGAAGGCCCGCCCGACCGTGTGGCGCTGGTCGACTTGCTCGAGTATCTGGCGACGCAGCTCTCCGCCATCAGCGGTGCGCAGGGTGACCGCATGACGCGTGACGAGGCCTGGCGCCTGCTGTTTGCCGGCCGCCATATCGAGCGCGTATGGGCCATGGCCACTTTCCTGCGCGTGATGGCCGAGCGAGGCAAGCTGGCTACCGCCGAGGGGTTTGATCTGCTGCTGCAACTGTTCGATAGCACGCTCACCTACCGTTCGCTATATCCCGGGCGGTTGGAGGTGCCGGCTCTGCTGGACTTGCTGGTGGTCGAGTTGACCAACCCGCGTGGCCTGTACGGCGTGTACGACCGGCTGCGGGCCAAACTGGCGCAGATCGAGCGCGCCGCTGCCGACACACGCCGCCCCCCGTTTGCGGATCTGATGCCTGCGATCGAGACGCTTCCCTCGCTGGAAGCGCTGTGCGAGACCGACGCCGACGGCCGCTACGCCAACCTCATCGCCCTGTGCGACAAGCTGGGCGACTACGTGGCCGCCGCGTCCAACGAAATCAGCGCGCGCTACTTCAGCCACGCCAGCACGCCAACCGCGCAGGTGGCCTGATGGATGCACGCGCGGCGCTTCTGACGGTGTCCCACAGCACGGTCTACCACTACGCAACGGCCGTCGAGACGGCGCAGCATCTGGCGACCATTCGCCCGCGTGCATGCCCGTGGCAAGAGATCGTCGCGCACGACGAGCAGATCGAGCCCACGCCCTCATACCTGACCAGCCGTGTGGATGGCTTCGGCAACGACGTGCTGTATTTCTCGCTCGATGCCCCGCACGAGAGCCTGCGCATGACCAGCGAGACCACAGTGCGCCTGCTGCCGCGCTGGACCAACCTGGACCCAGCCGCCACGCCGGCATGGGAGTCTGTAGCGCAGCGCCTGCGGTATCAGGCCGGTTCGGTGTTCTACCCCGAAGCGGAGTTCTGTTTTGCCTCGCCCAACATCGCACTGAGCCCCGCGTTGGAGCGCTATGCGCGTGCAAGCTTTGCCGCGGACACGCCGATCGTGGCCGGCGCCATCGACCTGATGCATCGCCTGCATGCGGACTTCGAATACGCGCCCACCGCCACCGCTTTCGACACCCCGGCCACGCAAGCGTTTGACCTGCGCCGGGGCGTCTGCCAGGACTTTGCGCAAGTGATGATCGGCTGCCTGCGCGCGCTGGGGCTGCCTGCGCGCTACGTGAGCGGCTATCTGCGGACCGAACCCCCGGCCGGACAGCCGCGCCTGATTGGTGCCGATGCCTCGCACGCGTGGGTGTCGGTGTTCTGCCCGCAGAGCGGCTGGGTGGATCTTGACCCGACCAACGACGTGCTGGCCGATCTCGATCACGTCACGCTCGCCATCGGGCGCGATTACAGCGACGTTTCACTGCTGCGCGGCATGATCCTCGGCGGCGGTGAACACAAGGTGGACGTAGCGGTCAGCGTGCGGGACGTGATGGCCGCGTGAACGCGTGATCGAAAGGCAGATTACGTAGCGCAGTGGGGAGCATCATGAACAAGGACATCTCTTGGCAAGACCTGCCCGACCCGGCAGACGTGTCGGGCGTCTTCGCCTTTGCCATGTCGTTCAACGGCTATGAAGAACTGGGCTCGTTTGAGGCATGCACGAGTGCCGCGCGCGAACGCAGGCGCGCTTCGCTTGCCGACTTGCGCAACGAACTGTTCTGCGCCGCGCGTGCGTCACGCTATGCCGGGTCAACGGGCTACCTGGGGACGTACGAAGCGTTGCTTCCGCTCTTTCAACAGATGCTGGGCGCGCCGACGACCAGTGCTTAGGGTTGATCCGCCAGCGCCGGTGCGGGCTGGCGACGCCGTTGCGCACCCGGGTGCGCGTCCGGCAAACGGTCGGTGCCAAACAGCTTGCGGCGCAAGGTGCCCGGCGCATACGCGGTCTTGTAGACACCGCGGTTCTGCAGCTCCGGCACTACCAAGTCGATAAAGTCGGCGTAGCTTTCCGGCGTTACCGTGCGCGCCAGGTTGAAACCGTCGATGTCGGTGACATCCATCCACTGCTGCAGCGCGTCTGCGACCTGCTGCGGGTCACCCACGATGGTGGCGTAGCGGCCGCCTAGCGCGAGTTGATCGAGCAAGCAGCGCACGGTGAACTGCGTGTCGCCCCCAGTCGCGCGGCGGATGGAGGACTCGATCGCGTTCGTCTTCACCGCCCGCAGCGGATCGTCCAACGCATAGGTCGAGTAGTCGACGCCAGAGCCTGCCGAGAAATGCGCAAGCCCGGCTTCCGCACTGGCATAGCGTTGGTATTCGGCGAGCTTTTCGCGTGCCAGCTTCTCGGTCTTATCGACCACGACGGTGATGCCCATGAAGACTTTGACGTCGTCCGCGCGACGTCCGGCCTGTACGGCGGCTTGCCGCAACTGCGCCACCTGATCGCGCGTGGCCGATTGGCTCTGGCCCGAGAGGAACACGCACTCCGCATGCTGCCCCGCAAAGGTCTGCCCACGCGCGGATGAACCCGCCTGAAACAGCACCGGCGTGCGCTGCGGAGAAGGCTCGCTCAGGTGGTAGCCCTCTACGTCGTAGTAGCGGCCATGATGCTGGATGCGGTGCACCTTGTCGGGCTGTGCAAACACGCGTGCAGCGCGATCACGCAGCACCGCATCGTCTTCCCAACTACCTTCCCACAGTTGGTAGACCACATCGAGAAACTCGTCCGCACGGTCGTAACGCTCGTCGTGCGCGATCTGCTCGCGCAGGCCCATGGCACGGGCGGCGCTGTCCAGATACCCCGTGACGATGTTCCAGCCGACGCGGCCTTCGGTCAGATGGTCGAGCGTGGAGAAGCGCCGCGCAAACAGGTACGGTGCCTCATTGGTCAGGTTGACGGTCAGGCCAAAGCCAAGATGCTCCGTCACGCCGGCCATGGCGGAAACCAGCATCAGCGGGTCATTCACCGGCAGCTGGATCGACTCGCGCAGCGTCAGGTCGGCAGACTGCTGATAGACGTCGTACACGCCCACGATATCGGCGATGAACAGGCCATCGAACAAGCCGCGTTCCAGCAGCTTGGCGAGGTCGGTCCAGTAGCTGAGCTTGCGGTAATCGGCGGAGGTATCGCGCGGGTGGGTCCACAGCCCGTGGTTGATGTGGCCCACGCAGTTCATGTTGAACGCGTTGAGCAGAATCGATTTCTTGGCCATCGCAGTCAGGCACCGAGGCTGGTGAGGGCGGGCAGGCTGTCGGCGGGGCGTTGCAGCAGTACGCCCAGAATCTCGCGCCGCCATGCGTCATACAGCGGTACGTAGTTGCGTGTGTCGATGCCGGCTGCGCGTTCGTTCAACGCCCACGATTCGCGCAGGTAGTCACCGAGCAGCACTTGCAGCTTGTCGTCGGCTTCCAGCACTTCGCCAACGAGCTGTTCGCGTTCGCCATCCGACGCGGCGTCGAGCTTGTTGTGCCACCACTCCGTGATGAGGATGCGGTGCACTTCCTCGTCCGGCATGATGCGGTTCTCGGCAAAGTCGCGGTTGGCGACATCGAGCACGCGCGACGTGCGTCGGTTGACCTGCAGCCGCGCGAGGATGTGGTGCTCGTAGTGGAATTCCCACGCGAGAAAGGCGGCCTGGCTTGTCAGCGGGTAGTCGCCCAGGACATCCCAGTGATGGCGCACATCCTGCGCGATACGCCCGATCTGATCGCGCCCCGATAGCACGCGAATCCGCTCCCGCGAGGCTACCGCGTGAAAACCGTCATCGCCAATCTGGCGCGACAGTGCGAGCTGGAAGTCGGGCTCGTCGCGAAACAGCCGGTCCAACCCAGCGCTGGCCAGTTGCACGATGAACAAGTCGTGCGCGGCGTTCCACACTGCGTAGTCGATCACGCCTTCCAGCTCTTCTGGCGTTTGCGCGTCGCGCGGCGGCTCCGTACGTGCGGGCGGCAGGTGCGGCGCATGCACGGCGGTAACGCGGTCGAACAGGTCTTTTTCCAGCGCGGCGCCGTAGCGTGTGTGGGCGGTGGCGGTGGTTTCGAGATGGGCTTGGGTCACGTTGACATCCTCGTCGCGGAGGGTCGCTCCGGTTGATGGGGCATGCACCCGCCGGGTGGGCGGGTGCAGCGAGGCGGTCATCGTTGCATTGAAGCTTGCGCAGGCAAACGAAGCATTGCGCATGTCGTCAGACGCTGCGCGCACATGGCACGCGCCTACAGGCCGTTCTCCACCATCTCGACCACGCGCAGGGCGATGGCACCGGTTTGCTCGGGCGGGCGGCTGCGCAAGGGGCCATCGATGATGAGCAGGGCGAGCCCATGCACGGCAGACCACGCGAGATATTCAGCGCCGGGGCGGCGCTCGGCGGGGAGCACGCCGGCGGCGGTCATGCGATCCAGCGCGAGGCTCAGTAGCTGAAACGGGTTGAGTCCGCTGTCGCCGGCTTTGGCGGGGTCGGCGTCGTTTTCCACCTCATCGGGCACGGCAAAGGCGGTGCGGAACAAACCGGTCTCCATTTGCGCAAAACGCAGGTAACCCACACCGATGGCGCGCAGTGAAGCCCGGGCTTGTGCGTCTGCCGGCCAGGCTGGGTCAATGGCATCCAGTTCGGCCTCCATCGCGCGGGCTAGCGCTGCGAGTGCCGCTGCGCGTACCCCTTGCAGCAAATCCAGCCGCCCCGCGAAGTGGCGGTATGCCGCGTTCGGCGCGACACCGGCACGGCGCGTGGCCTCGCGCAACACGATGGCATCCGGCCCGCCAGCACGCGCCAGCTCGATGCCCGCGTCAAGCAGCGCGCGCCGCAAGTCGCCATGGCGATACGTTGAGCGCACGGGCGGGCGAGGTGGTTCCTGGGTCATGCAGTGAAACTCCGCAAAAGCGATGTGGACACTGTTCATTATGTCTGCTATCGTTTGTGGACAGTGTTCACAAATCAACACTAGGCGCTGTCACGCAGGATGCCAAGCACTTTCAGGAGGTCGATATGACGAATGCAACCGAGGCCGTAGACGATGCATCGCAACTGCGCAGCCTGATTGAAGCGTGGGCAGAAGCCGTTCGCGCCAAAGACCTTGATGCCGTGATGCGGCACTACGCTCCGGATGTGGTGGTTTTCGACGTGATGCCGCCGTTGTTTGTCAAAGGCGCAGAGGCGTATCGCCGTAACTGGCAGGGTTGGTTCGATGCGCTGGATGGCCAGGCGGATTTCCAGTTCGTCGAATTGCACCTTGAGGTGAGCGGTGACCTAGCCTATTGCTTCAGCGTGAACCGCCTGCGTGCGCGGTATCGCGATGGCGCCAAGCACGATGCGCAGACGCGCGCCACGGTGTGCTTCCGCAAGCGCGATGGCCGCTGGCAGGTCGTACACGAGCACGCCTCCGTGCCGATGCCGGTGCCCGAGGCGGCATGTAGCTGATCCACTGTTTTCCGGTTCCGATGGTTCCCCCGACCGCGTGACGTGATGCGCGGCTTTGCAGTCCCCAACGAGTCCCTACCCCAAGGAGTTGTGATGCAAGTTCAACCGTATCTGTTCTTCGAAGGCCGTTGTGAAGAAGCGCTCGAGTTCTACAAGAAGACGCTGAGTGCCAAGGTCGATGTGGTGATGCACTACAAGGATGCGCCCAAGGATGCGCAACCCACCGCGGAGCAATGCGGCGGCGTGGCGCCCCCGCTCGACAAGGTGATGCACGCCGCCTTCCGCGTGGGTGAAACCCAGATCCTGGCGTCCGACGGCATGGCTTCGGGCAAGGCGGATTTCAAGGGCTTCGGGCTGTCTGTCAGCGTGGCTGACAAGGCCGAGGCCGAGCGCACCGTCAAGGCGCTGGGCGACGGTGGCCAAGTCACGATGCCGATGGCCGAAACGTTTTTTGCCCACGCGTTCGGCATGGTGACCGACCGCTTTGGCATCACGTGGATGGTGATCGCGCCCAAGCCGATGTAATCGCACTGCCTGTGCGAACGGCCGCCCGGCGGCGGCCGTACTACGCAAAGCCGTAGGAAAGCCTGCCTTGGCGCAGGGTGATGGCCCGGTGCTAGACTGCGCATTCACCAGGGCCTGATCAACAACAACGAAACCACCCCTGGATGACCGGCTGTTCTGGCCGCGACCCTTCGCATGCCCGACGCGAAGGCGTCTTTCACCTGCTGCCCCCTCTCTTGGAGCGCTCTTCATGCTGAAGATCATTGCGATCGTCATTGTCGTTGCCATTGTTGCTGTGCTCGGTTTTGCCGCGACGCGTCCGGACAGCTTCCGCGTTCAGCGTGAAATCGACATCAAGGCGCCGCCCGAAAAGGTGTTTGCCCTGATCGACGATTTCCACCATTGGACGACGTGGTCGCCGTGGGAAAAGCTCGACCCGGCGATGAAGCGCACATACGGCGGCCCGACCAATGGCAAGGGCGCGAACTATGCGTGGGAAGGTTCCAGCAAGGTGGGTGCAGGACGCATGGAAATTGTCGATGCAACATCGCCCAGCCGCATCCAGATTCAACTGGACTTCCTCAAGCCGTTCGAAGCCCACAACACGGCTGAATTCACGCTGCAACCCAAGGGCGACGTGACCCACGTGACCTGGGCCATGTTCGGCCCAAGCCCATTCATCTCGAAGGTGATGGGCCTGTTCTTCAGTATGGATGCGGTGGTCGGCAAGGATTTTGAGACCGGCCTCGCCAATCTCAAATCGGCTGCGGAATCCTGAGCCACACTCAGGCGCAGCGGCAAATCATAGGAGTGGTTCCATGACGCATGGCATCGACGAACGCAAGCGCTGGCTTGCCCTCATCGTGCTCTGCCTGGGCGTGCTGATGATCGTGCTGGACACGACCATCGTGAACGTTGCACTGCCGTCCATTCAGGCGGATTTGGCCTTTACCGAAACCTCGCTGGTGTGGGTGGTCAACGCCTACATGCTGACCTTTGGCGGCTGCCTGTTGCTGGGCGGCCGGTTGGGTGATCTGTTCGGGCATCGCAAGCTGTTCTTGCTGGGGCTTACGCTGTTCACGCTGGCGTCGGCTGCGTGCGGGCTGGCGAACTCGCAGGGGCTGCTGATCACGGCGCGTGCCGTACAGGGGCTGGGCGGGGCAGTGGTGTCGGCGGTGTCGCTGTCGCTCATCATGAACCTGTTCACCTCGCCCGAGGACCGCGCCAAGGCGATGGGCATCTACGGTTTCGTGTGTGCGGGCGGCGGCAGCATCGGCGTGTTGCTGGGCGGCTTGTTGACGAGCGCGTTGAGCTGGCACTGGATCTTCCTGGTCAACCTGCCGATTGGCGTGGCGGTGTATGCCGCCTGCGTGGCGCTGCTGCCGGCCGGCAAACCGCTGGCCGATCGCGCCAAGCTGGATGTGGCGGGCGCCATTTCCGTGACGGCATCGCTCATGCTGGCGGTGTACGCCATCGTGCACGGCAATGAAGCGGGCTGGACGTCCACGCAAACGCTGACGCAGTTGGGTATTGCCGTTGCGCTGATGGTCGCGTTCCTGGTGATCGAATCGCGCGTGTCGCATCCGTTGATGCCGCTGCACATGTTCGCGCTGCGCAACGTGGCCACGGCCAACGTGGTGGGCGTACTGTGGGCGGCTGCGATGTTTGCGTGGTTCTTCATCTCGGCGCTCTACATGCAGCGCGTGCTGAACTACAGCGCCATGCAGGTGGGGCTGGCCTTCCTGCCGGCCAACATCATCATGGCGGTGTTCTCGCTGGGCCTGTCGGCCAAGCTGGTGATGCGCTTTGGCATTCGCGCGCCGCTGTCGCTGGGGTTACTGGTGGCGGCGGTGGGGCTGGTGCTGTTTGCGCGTGCCCCGGCCGGCGGCAGTTTTGCGCTGGATGTGCTGCCCGGCATGTTGCTGTTGGGGCTGGGCGCCGGCGTGGCATTCAATCCGGTGCTCCTGGCGGCGATGAGCGATGTCGCGCCGGATGAGTCGGGTCTGGCGTCGGGCGTGGTCAATACGTCATTCATGATGGGCGGCGCGCTGGGCCTGGCCATCCTGGCGAGCCTTGCGGCTGCCCGCACCGAAGGTCTGGCTGCGGCAGGCGTTGACGCCACGACTGCACTCAATGGCGGCTATCACCTCGCGTTTTTGCTGGGCGCAGTTGCAGCCCTGCTTGGCTCGGTGTTGGCAGGTGTGTTTGTGCGCACCCGCACGCATGGGGCGACGCAGGGCGAGGCATCGTCCGCCGCCTCCATCTAGGTCATCGAGAAATAGGTTCACCGTGTGTCTCAAGCGAGGCATACGGTGAAACCCGTTATTGACCGACCGGTCGGACGGTTTATAATCGATCCAGCCTCGCACCCCCCAAAGCGCGGCCGGAGGATCGTATGTACACCCAAAGTCTCGACCAGCCCGGCGGCGTGCCCACCGAACAGGAGCTGGCCGCCGCCGCCCAAGGCGAAGCCGAGTTGCAGGCGCGCTTCGATGCGCGCATCGGCGCCGACCACAAGATCGAGCCGCAAGACTGGATGCCCGCACCGTACCGCAAGACGCTGCTGCGGCAGATCTCGCAGCATGCGCATTCGGAGGTGGTTGGCATGCTGCCCGAGGGCAACTGGATCAGCCGTGCGCCCTCGCTCAAGCGCAAGGCGATTCTCCTGGCCAAGGTGCAGGACGAGGCGGGCCACGGGCTCTATCTCTATTCCGCCGCAGAAACGCTCGGCAGCACACGCGACGAGATGATCGATGCGCTGCACGAGGGGCGTGCCAAGTATTCGTCGATCTTCAATTACCCGACGCTCTCCTGGGCGGATGTTGGCGTGATCGGCTGGCTGGTCGATGGCGCAGCCATCATGAATCAGGTGCCGCTGTGTCGATGCTCATACGGCCCCTATGCGCGCGCCATGATCCGTATCTGCAAGGAAGAGTCCTTCCACCAGCGTCAGGGCTACGAATCGTTGCTCACCATGATGGGAGGCACGCAGGCGCAGCGCGACATGGTGCAAGAGGCCGTCAATCGCTGGTGGTTCCCGGTGCTGATGATGTTCGGGCCGCCCGATACCGCGTCGCCCAACAGCGCGCAGACCATGGCCTGGGGCATCAAGCGCATCTCGAATGATGATCTGCGGCAGCGCTTTGTGGATGCCACCGTTGAACAGGCGCGCGTGTTGGGCGTGACGTTGCCCGATCCCGGCCTCGTGTGGAATGCGCAACGCGGTCACTACGATTTTTCGCCGCTGGACTGGTCCGAATTCAAGCGCGTGCTTGATGGCCACGGCCCATGCAACCGCGAGCGCCTCGCCACTCGCAAGCGCGCACACGCAGAAGGCGAGTGGGTGCGCGAAGCCGCGCTCGCCTATGCACGCAAACAGGCCGAACGTGCGGCCGCCACCGAACAAGCCGCCTGAGGAATCGCGATGACAACCACCACGCATCAACACGAATGGCCGCTGTGGGAAGTGTTCATCCGAAGCAAGCAGGGCCTGGAGCACAAGCACTGCGGCAGCCTGCACGCGGTGGATGCCAAACAGGCGCTGCAGATGGCGCGTGATGTCTACACGCGCCGGCAGGAGGGCATCTCCATCTGGGTGGTGCCTTCGGCTGCCATCACCGCCAGCGAGCCGGACGACAAGTCCATGCTGTTCGATCCGATGGCCGACAAGATCTACCGGCATCCGACGTTCTATCGGTTGCCCGATGAAGTCAACCACATGTGAGCCGCAGTGATGACTTCCGACGCGCATCTGCACTACCTCCTTCGTCTCGCTGACAACGCGCTCATCCTCGGCCAGCGCAACGCCGAGTGGACCGGCCACGGCCCCGTGCTGGAAGAAGACATCGCGCTTTCCAACCTGAGCCTCGATTTGATCGGCCAGGCGCGGTTGCTTTACACGCATGCCGGCCAGATCGAAGGCGCGCTGACCGGTACGCCGCGCACCGAAGACGACTACGCCTACTGGCGTGCCGAGCAGGCCTTCCGCAACTACACGCTGCTCGAACTGCCGCATGTCGGGCCTCTGGTTGCCACGTCGGCTGCCGAGCGCGACTACGCCGTCACCATCGTCCGACACTTTCTGTACGCCGCGTTGATGGTGCCCCTGTGGGAGGCATTGATGGCGTCCACCGATGCCGAGCTGGCTGCCATCGCCGCCAAGTCGGTCAAGGAGATGCGCTACCACCTCGCCCATACGCGCGACTGGTTGGTGCGCTTCGGTGATGGCACGGATGAATCGCATGCGCGTGCCCAAGCCGCGCTCGATTGGCTGATGCCGTACACCAACGAGTGGTTTGCTACGGATGATGTCGAGAATGCTGTGGCCGACGCCGGCATCGGCGTGCGCCCGGCAGGCCTGCGCGATGCGTGGGAAGCCGCAGTGCGTGATGCATTGGACGAGGCCACGCTCACCTGGCCGGAACCTAGCCCCTATGTCAGCACTGGCAAGCAGGGCGTGCATTCCGAACACATGGGCTATCTGCTGGCCGAGATGCAAGGGCTGGCGCGTCAGTTTCCGGGGGCATCGTGGTAGCCGAACGGTTGCACCGCGCACGTCTCGCGCTGGAAACCGTGACCGATCCGGAAATCCCCGTCGTCACGATTGCCGAACTGGGCATCCTGCGCGATGTGCGGATCGACGAAGCCGGCACGCTGGTGGCAACGATCACGCCCACCTATTCCGGTTGCCCGGCGATGGACCAGATTGCCGACGATGTGAGCCGCGCATTGCAAGCGGCGGATGTGGGGGCGTATCGCGTGCGTTCGGTGCTCTCGCCGGCATGGACGACGGATTGGATCACCGCCGAAGGACATCGCAAGCTGCGCGACTTCGGCATTGCGCCGCCGGCGCACGTGGTGACGGTGGGCGAGGCGCGCCCCATTCGGGTGATGCGCCCCGCGCAGGCCGAGGAGATCGCCTGCCCGCAATGCGGATCGCACGACACGGTGTTGATCTCTGCCTTCGGCTCGACGGCATGCAAGGCGCTGTACCGCTGCCGCGCCTGCCGTGAGCCGTTCGACTACTTCAAGCCGTACTAAGCCCAACTGAGCAACCGCCATGACCCCGCAATTCCACCCCCTGCGCGTTGCCGAAGTGCGCGGCGAGACGGCCGATACGATTTCCGTGCGCTTTGACGTGCCGAGCGATTTGCGCGACGCCTATCGCTTCACGCAGGGTCAGTTCCTGACATTGCGCGTACCACCCGGTCAGTTGCCCGGCCAGGAAGAACTGCGGCGCTCGTACTCGATCTGCTGCGCGGTGCAGGACTACGACGCGCACGGTGAGCTGCGTGTTGCCGTCAAGCGCGTCGACGCGGGCGTATTTTCCAACCACCTGCATGACCGCATCCGCGTGGGACAAACACTCGACGTGCTGCCGCCTGATGGGCGCTTCTACGTGCCGCTGGCTGCTGAGAGTGCACGCCACTACGTTGCCTTTGCAGCCGGCAGCGGCATCACGCCCATTCTCTCTCTCATCAAGACCACGCTGGCTGCCGAACCGCATAGCCGCTTCACGCTGGTGTACGGCAACCGCAGCGTCGACAGCATCATCTTTGGTGAAGCGCTCGAAGACTTGAAGGACCGCTATCTCGATCGCTTCGTGCTGTATCACGTGCTGTCGCGGCAGGCGCAGGAGATTGCGCTGTTCAACGGGCGGCTGGATGACGCGAAGGCGCATGCCTTTTTGGATACGTTGATCCCGCCCGCCAATATTGATGCCGCCTTCATCTGCGGTCCTTCCACGATGATCGATGCGGTGGAAGCCGCGCTGCTCGAACGCGGTGTACCGCGCGAGCGTGTGCATGCCGAGCGCTTTGGTGTGCCGGTGAACGATGCATCGGCGGCGGCCAAACCGCGCAAGCGCGCGGCTGTGGCGGGCGATGTGGCGCTGACGGTGGTGCTCGACGGAAAATCGCACGAGGTGCCGATGGCGGGGGATGCCAAGGTGCTCGACAGTGCGCTGAGCGCGGGGCTCGATCTGCCCTATGCGTGCAAGGGCGGCGTGTGCTGCACGTGCCGCGCCAAGGTGCTGGAAGGCCGCGTGGAGATGGAGAAGAACTTCACGCTGGAAGACTGGGAGATCCAGCAGGGGTTTGTGCTGACCTGCCAGGCGCGGCCGCTTACGCAGCGCGTGGTGGTCAGCTACGACGAGCGCTGAGCTTCAGCGCTCGTCGCTGTTCGGGCCACCCAGCCCGTTCTCCAGCATCCCGATCACCATCTCGGCATAGCCCTCGTACGAGAGCGGGCCGTCGGGTTTGAGCCAGGTGAACGTCCAGTTCATCATGCCGAACAGCATCATCGTGATGGGTGTGCGGTTGGCCTCATCCACCTTGTCAGGATACGCTGCGCCGAGTTGCCGGCCCACGGCAGCCACCACGTCTCGCTCACGCGCGAGCACGATGTCGCGCTGCTCCGGCGACAGGTATTTCACGTCATTGAGCAAAGCCACATGCCGCGTACGCGAGGTCGCGTATTCGGCCAGAAACGTGCGGACCAACAGGTGCAGCGTGGCGCGCGATGAAAGCTTGGCGTGCTGCGCGTCGCTCTCTGCGCGTTCGACCAAGTCGGCCAGCCGCCGCGTGTAGCGGTCGAGCAGGTCGAAGAGGATCGCTTCCTTGCCTTCGTAGTAGTGGTACAGGCGCGATTTCGAGCCGCCGCACGCGGCGGCGAGCTGGTTCATCGACACGCTCGGGTAGCTGTCAGCCGCAAAGGCCTCGGCAGCGGTGTCGAGCACGCTTTCGCGGCGCAGCTCGAATTCGTCTTCGTTCTTGATGCGGGACATGTCTGGCGGCACATCGGTTGGATGGCCGCCATGTTAACCGGCGGGGTTGCTGCGTGTCGATGCATCAAGCCGTTCCATGCACGGCCAGGAAATCCAGCACGGCTTCCAGGAATGCCTCCGGCCGCTCCACGTTGGCCAGGTGCACGGTGTCGAGCACGCGCAGTTGCGCCCCCGGAATGGCAGCCGCGATTTCCTCGCCATGGCGGGCGGACGTCACCGTATCGTGCCGGCCGGCAATGACGAGCGTCGGATGCGTGATCAGCGTGATGGTGCGGCGCAGGTCGGAATCGCGTACCGCAGCCCAGCCACCGATGATGCCCTCGCGCGGCGTTGCCAGCAGCGCACGGCGGAACGGTTCCACCGTGGGGTCGTTCGCTTCCAGCATCGGTGCCGGGAACCAGTTGCGCAGGAAGGTTTCGGCGGTCTCGCGCATATCGGGCGCGTGCTGCAATCCCGTGATGGCCTGATCGAAATACTGCGTCGGTCCGATATGCGCGGCGGTGTTGGAGAGCACCAGCCGGTCAATGCGCTCCGGCGCATGAATCGCCAGCCATTGCGCCACGATGCCGCCCAGCGACAGGCCCAGCATATGCACACGCTGGATGCCGAGCGCATCGAGCAGCTCCACCACGTCGCGGCCAAGCCGGTCCATCGAATACAGGCCCGACGGCGCATCGGAAGCGCCGTGGCCGCGGGCGTCGTAGCGCAGCACGTGGAAGTGCTTGGCCAGCCGCGGCACCGTCACATCCCACATGTGGAGATCGGTACCGATGGAGTTGGACAGCAGCAGGACCGGCTTGTCCGATGCGCCGTCAAAGCGATAGGCGATGCGTACACCGTCGCCGGTAGTGATGAAGGACAGGTCGTTGTGGATGGTCATGTTGGGCTCCTGAGAACAACGATTGGGATGGCGTCATCGTAGGAGCCGGGGCGTTTCAGAGATACTATGAAGTTCTGACGAACTTTGTAGGTTTTGCGGACAATGCAGAACTTCACGCTCCATGAGCTGCAGTGCTTCGATGCGGTGGTGACTGGCGGCAGCTTTCAGGCTGCGGCCGAGCGGCTGCACCGCTCGCACCCTTCGGTGTTTGCGGCGGTGTCCAAGCTGGAGCACCAGTTGGGCTTGAGCCTGCTGGACCGTAGCGGCTATCGCGTGCGCTTGACGGAGGCGGGGCAATCGTTTCACCGCAAGGTGCAATCCCTGCTGCGTGAGAGCGATGAACTGCGGACCCACGCTAAGCAACTGGCGATGGGTGAAGAAGCTGAGCTGCGCGTGGTGCTGGGCGATCTGTGCCCGCTGCAGCCGGTGCTGGCCTTGCTCAGTGCGTTCTTCGGCCAATGCCCGCAGACGCGATTGCAACTGCAGTTCGAAGCCGTGACCGGACCATGGGAGCGCTTGCTGGAGGACGAGGCGGATCTGATCGTGCACCGCGTGCCGAAAGGCGATGTGCGCATGGAATGGATCGACCTGGGCAAGATCGCCATGGTGCCGGTGGTGGCACCCGGCTTTCTGCCGTTTCCCATTACATCGACGCTCACGCCGCAGCAGATGCAGCGCTTCATGCAGTGCGTGATCAACGACTCCGCGCGCCACCCGCCCGAGCAATCCCACTACGTGATCGACGGTGCCCCGCAGTGCGCAGCGCCGGACCAATTGATGAAGAAGGAGCTGATCCTGCACGGTATGGCGTGGGGGCATCTGCCGCGCTTCCTGATCGACGAGGAATTGCGCGAGTGGCGGTTGCTGTCGATCGCGGGGCGACATTTTCCCGGCATGGTGCAGGAACTGGTGGTGGCGCGCCGGCGGGATCAGCCGCACGGGCCGGTCGCGAATCGGCTGTGGGAATTCCTGGGTAACCAGGCGCCGGTGCTGAAACCGGCGTTGGGACGTATGCCTCGACAGGCGAGTGCGGCCAGTCGAAGGCTGGCGTAATTCGGTTAGTTGCCACTGTCTGTCTGCCTGGGCAGGTGCCGCCTAGTCGGCATGGTGGAGTGCCCCGCGCGCGGTTCCGGCCTATAACCATTCATGTCCAACCAACCCCTCCGGGCAAAGGTGGTGAACGATGGAAGCACATGGCACGGACAAGGTTTTCGCCGGCGCGATTCCCGAGCTGTATGACACGCTGCTGGTTCCGTTGATCTTCGAGCCGTATGCGGTGGATATGGCTGCACGGGCCGTCCGCTGCAAGCCCACCCGTGTGCTGGAAGTTGCCGCAGGCACAGGAGCGGTGACGCGTGCACTCGCGCGTGCGCTGCCGGAAGCCACCGAGATTGTCGCGACTGACCTGAACCCGCCGATGCTCGATCGCGCCGCTGCTGTCGGCACGAGCCGGCCCGTGACATGGCAGCAGGCTGATGCGCAGCAACTACCGTTTGAAGACGGCAGCTTTGATCTGGTGATCTGCCAGTTCGGCGTGATGTTCTTTCCCGACCGGCCCAAAGCCTTTGCCGAAGCGCAGCGTGTGCTGACGCCGGGCGGCACGCTGCTCTTCAGCGTGTGGGATCGGATTGAAGACAACGACTTTGCGAACGTGGTGACGAATGCGCTGGCGAAGCGCTTTCCCGAGCATCCGCCGATGTTCCTGGTGCGTACGCCGCACGGCCACTACGACCCAGCCCCCCTTCAACGGGACGCCCGCCAGGGCGGCTTTACCGCAGAGGTCACGCACGATGTCGTCACGGCACGCAGCCGGGCAGACACCGCGCGCGTGGTCGCCATTGCCTACTGCCAGGGCACGCCGGTGCGCGGCGAGTTGGAGGCATTCGGCCCCAGTGCCCTGAACGATGCCACCGATGTGTGTACGGATGCCCTGACCGCGCAGTTCGGCTCAGGCCCCGTCGACGGAAAGATCCAGGCGCTGATGTTCAGTGTGACCGCGTGAGGGGGATCAGGCCGCCTGCTTGGTCGTGCTCATGTAGTTGCGGTTGTAGTTGAGCACGCGCCCCGTGGCGAGGTCATAGCCGACGCGCCCGGTGAGCGTTTCCAGCGCGCGGCCATAGAGGTGGAAGTGCCGCGTGGGCGTGTTGCCCACCACGTGGATGCTGTGGATGTCGTCGTCGAGGAAGGCGATGGGTGTGCCGGGCTGCACCACCACTTCGTGCGACAGGGCGAGCGTGGCACGCTCGGGGTCGCGGCCGTCGTCGGTGCGGGTGTAGACGCGGTTCAGTTCTTCGCCTTCCAGCGCCACGATGACGGCCCATGTGGTGTGGTTGTGCGGCGGCGTGGTCTTGCCCGGGTTGATGGCGTTCAGGTACAGCGCAAAGGTCTGGTCGGGCTCTGCGTGCAGCAGGTAGCGGCTGGAGGCGTCGGCATCGCCCGCTGCGGGCGGCGGAAATGCGTCGAGCGGAAACAGGGCTTCTTGCGCGGCAAGTTCATGCAATCGATCAGCAATGCGTGAGAGTGATGCGCGCGTAATGCCGTCCTGCGCGGCAATGGCGCGGATGGCGACAAGGGTTTGTTGGATGGCGTGTTCGCGTTGCTGGGCGAGGCTCATGGCGGTCCGGCGCAGAAATGAGGCAGAAGAATGACGCCCTAGTATAGAGCGCCGAACCCGCGCCACCAACGCACGATCCTGCATATGGATAGACGCATCGCTTCGTTCGTGCACGCGTGCCAGCGTGCCTACCATGGCTGCCTCCTAGAACCGCAAAAACACGCAGCAATACGCGAGGCATGTATGTCGACTTCCGCCATTCCCTCCATCAACGCCACTACGCTCAAAGCCTGGCTACATGACGGCGCAGAAATCGCGCTGTTCGACGTGCGCGAGGCCGGCGAGTTTGGTGAGGGGCACCTCTTTCTCGCCACGCCCGTGCCCTACAGCCGGCTGGAGGTGGAGGCGGTGCGGCTGGCGCCCCGGCGTGATGTGCGCCTGGTGGTGACAGACGCCGATGGCGGCTCGCTCGCTACATTGGCTGCCCGGCGGCTGGCCGATCTGGGCTACGGCAATGTGCAGGTGCTGGAGGGCGGTAACGCAGGGTGGCAGGCCGCCGGGTTGGCGCTGTTCCAGGGCATCAACGTGCCGTCCAAGACGTTTGGCGAACTGGCCGAGCTGGCCTATCACACGCCGCATATCACGGCGGGCGAACTGGCAGCCTGGCAGCGCGAGCACAAGCGGCACGTGCTGCTGGACGGACGCACCGTCGCGGAATACCGCCGCATGACCATTCCCGGTGCGGTGTCGTGCCCGAACGGTGAACTGGCGCTGCGTGCGCCTGCACTCATTCCCGATGACGACACGCCCGTTGTCGTCAACTGCGCGGGCCGCACGCGCAGCATTATCGGCGCGCAAACGCTGCGCAATCTCGGATTACGCAACCCGATCTACGCCCTGGAAAACGGCACGCAGGGCTGGCAACTGCATGGCCTCACGCTGGAACATGGCGCGGACCGCCGCTACCCCGACACGATCGACGTGCCGACCCGCCGCCGCGCGCAGGAAGCGGTGACCCAGTTGTCGCGTCGGTTTTCCGTGCCCAGCATCACCGCCGCCGACGTACAGGCCGAGCGGCAGCGCGGCGCACGCACCGTCTTCCTGCTCGATGTGCGTACGGCGGAAGCCTTTGCACGTGGCAGCCTGCCCGGTGCGGTGCATGCGCCGGGCGGTCAGTTGCTGCAAGCGACCGACCAATACGTTGGCGTACGCGGCGCTCGGCTGATCGTCTTTGACGACGACGGTATTCGCGCCCCGGTGATCGTCAGTTGGCTGCAGCAGATGGGCCACGATGCTGCCGTGCTGGAGGGCGGCCTTAGCGAGGCGAACGCCGCCGCGCTCGAGCAAGACGACGCAGCCTGGCAGCCGGTCGCACCATCGGGCATCGATGCCGGTGCACTGCGCAATGCCTTTGCGAACGGGCAGGTGCAGGTGTTTGATCTGCGCAGCAGCGCGGCTTATCGCGCAGGGCACATTCCCGGCGCACGGTGGTCGACACGGCGCCTGTTGGTCGATGTACGTGGCGCGCATGTGGTGCTGGTGGATGATGATCCTGCCGTCAGCGCGCTGGCTGCGGTCGATCTGTTCGAACAGGGCGCGGCCTCCGTGCAGCGCTTGGATGGAGGCATTGCGGCCTGGCACGCCGCTGGGTATCCATTGGAAGCCACGCCCGAATCGCCGACGGATGCCGAGCGCATCGACTACCTCTTCTTCGTGCACGATCGCCACGACGGTAACCTCGACGCCGCGCGCGGTTACCTCGCCTGGGAAATTGGTCTCGTCGCACAACTCGATGCGCAGGAGCGCGCCGGTTTCAAGCCGGGCGTGCCCGACGCAAACGCCCATGCGCCGGCGCAAGCGAACGAAGTGGAGGCGCAATGACGCGCGACGCCCGCCACGCCGCTGAAGCGCTTGCCACACGCATCATCCATGCAGGCAGCCCGCCGTTTGTGAATGGCTCGGCGCCCGTCAACGTGCCCATCGAGCGCACCAGCACCGTGCGCCACGCCAGCACCGCCGCCCAGCACGACGTGCAAGCGCGTCGCAAGGCCGGTGAGAACGTCGCCAGCTACGGCCGCCATGGTTCGCAGACGCACCGTGCGCTGGAAGACGCGTTGCTGGCGCTGGAAGGCGGCGTGCGCGCGTTCCTGGTGCCGTCTGGCTTGTTGGCGATTTCGCTGACGTTTCTGGCGCTGCTCTCACCCGGTGACCACGTCATCGTGACGGACAGCATCTACGCGCCCGTGCGCCGGCTCGATGCGGGGCTGTTGCAGCGGCTGGGCATTGAACTGTTGTATGTAGACCCGGCCAACGGACAACTCGAAGCGGCCATCCGGCCGCATACGCGGCTGATCTATACGGAATCGCCGGGGTCGCTGCTGTACGAAATCTATGACTTGGCTGCCATTGCCCACGTGGCGCGGCGCCATGACATCGTGCTGGCGATGGACAACACCTGGGCGTCGGGCATCCTGTTCCGCCCGCTGGATGCGGGGGCGGATGTCTCCGTGCTGGCCGCCACCAAATACGTGGCTGGGCATTCGGATGTGATGCTGGGTGCCGTCATCGCCCGCACCGAAGCCGTGGCCGCGCGCATTGCAGCCGCGCACGATGTGCTGGGCCTCACCGTCGGTGCGGATGATGCCTACCTCGCCCTGCGCGGCGTGCGTACGCTACCGGTGCGCATGGCACAGCACCAGCGCAACGCCACGCGCGTCGCGCAATGGCTGCAAACGCAACCGGGTGTCGGCCAGGTGTATTACCCCGCGCTGCCGGATGACCCGGGCCACGCGCTATGGAAGCGGGATTTCAAGGGTGCGAATGGACTCGTTTCGTTCGTGCTCGAAGGCGCGGACGTGCACGCAGCAGAGCGCGTGGCCGATGCACTGCGCTTGTTTGCCATTGGCGCCTCATGGGGCGGGTACGAAAGCCTGGTCACCGTGGTGCCGCGCGAGCGGCTGACCGACCATGCGCAATGGAACCAGGCCGGTGCCGTGCTGCGTCTGCATGTCGGCCTGGAAGATGCCGATGACCTGATTGCGGATCTGGAGCAGGCCCTGCAGCACGCGCCGGTGGCCGCCCTGCATGCCATTGGTGGCTGAGGTTTAGACCGTCAAATGGCAAACGTCGCGCTGGCGAAGGCGGCATGCCATGGTGCATGCACGGGCGGCCGCGCACCCGCATGACCGGACAGGGCGCGTGACAGAAACGCCCGCGTCCGGTCACTCGTCGGCGCAGAGAACACCTGCTCCGCCGGGCCGCGCTCCACCACCACGCCATGCTCGGTGAACACCACCTCGTCGCTGATGGCGCGCGCGAAGGCCATCTCATGCGTCACCAGCACGCAGGTCAGCCCGTCATCGACCAGCTCGCCGATCACGTTGAGCACTTCACCCACGGTTTCCGGATCGAGGGCCGATGTCACTTCGTCAAACAGGATCAGCTCGGGCTGCATGGCCAGCGCACGGGCAATCGCCACGCGTTGTTGCTGTCCGCCGGAGAGTTGGCCCGGATAAGCGCGTGCCTTGTTAGCCAGCCCCACCTTGTTGAGTAGCGCGTGCGCGGTGGCTTCCGCATCTGGCCGCGTCTTGCCCAGCACGCGCACGGGCGCGGCGGTCAGGTTGTCGAGCACGCTCAGATGCGGAAACAGGTTGTATTGCTGGAACACGAAGCCGATGCGCTTGCGCAGGGCGATGGTGTCGCCTTCGGTGGCGAGCTGATCGACGCGGATGCCATCCACAGTGATGCTGCCGCGCTGCGGCCGCAGCAAGCCGCTGATGCAGCGCAGGAGCGTTGATTTGCCCGAGCCCGACGGCCCGATGATCGACACGGCTTGCCCGCGATGCACGTCGAGGTTGATGCCGGATAACACCGGCGTGATGCCGAAACTCAGGTGCACGTCGCGCAGCGAGACGAGTGGCGTGGCGATCGGGGTAAGCGAATCCGGGGTAGGCGACTCAAGAGGCAGAAGATCAGGCAGCGACATGGGCGCGCTCCATGCGCCGGGTCAGGCGCGAAATCGGGTAGCAATAGACGAAGAACAAGGCGAGCACGGTGAAGTAGGTCAGCACCGTGAACGGCGTGCGGTTGACGGTGTTGCTGGCGATCTGCGCGGTGTCGAGCAGGTCATGCACGCCCACCAACGAGGCCATCGCCGTGCCCATGGTGATGACGGCATACAGGTTCATCCACGAGGGCAGCATGCGGCGCACGCACTGCGGCAGCACGATGCGCCAAAGAATGTCGCGTCGCGTGAAGGCCAGCGACGCTGCCGCTTCCCACTGTGTGGATGGAATCGACAGCACCGCGCCACGGAAGATCTCAGCCACATGGGCGCTTGCCGGCAGCGCCAACGCGAATGTCACCTTGAGCCAATCCGGAAACGGAATCGCATGGCCGCGTACGACGATCTCGAACGGCACGGCATACGCAATGCCATACACCAGCACAAGCCAAGGCGCATTGCGGAAGGCGACCACGTAGCCACCGGCCAGCCGCCGCAAACCGCGCACCGACGACAGATGCAGCGCACCGATGGCCAGCCCCGCCAGCGTGCCCAGCCCAACCGCCAACAGGCTGATACCGACGTTGATGCCGAGCCCGCGCAGCAACGCGGGCGACCAGTGCAGCAGCGTGCCCAGAAGGGTGTCAGGCATGGGCGATGCCTCCTGGCGTGATATGACCGGCGGTGCCATAGCCCGGCATCCGTAGCCGGCGTTCGATCCACACGCCCAGGGCATGCACTGCGTAGGTCACCACGCCGTAGAACAGCAGCAACAGCACCATGCATTCGAGCACGTTGTCTCGCTGCGTCCAGATCATCAGCGCGCTATACGTGATGTCGCCCACTGCAATGGCGGATGCCAGCGATGACGCCTTCACCAATTCCACCGTGTTGTTCATCAACGAGGGCAACGCGGCGCGAAACGCCAGCGGCAACTGCACGCGCCACAAGCGCTCGCGTGCGCTGAAGCCCAGCGAGGTGGCGGCTTCGAGCATGGCCGGCGGCACCGCTTCAATGCCGGCGCGCAACGCTTCTGCATGAAACGCCGCCTTGTGCAACGACAGCAGCGCTACCGCCCAGAAAAACGGCGTGAGCGGGTTGGTCAACTGCCACTGCGCCAGCGCTTGCGTGATGAGCGTGTTGACGACCAGGAACGCACAGCACAACTGCACCAGCGTCGGCGTGTTGCGCGTGAGTTCGATAAAGCCCTGTGCCAGCCATGCCACGCGTTTGTGCGGCGACACCAGCAACCGCGCCAGCCCCACCCCAAAGACAAGGCTCAGCACCACGGTGCTCAGCATCACCAGCAACGAAGTCTTCGCGCCTTGCAGCAGCGAAGTGCGCTCGTAGGCCTCGGCCAGGAAGCCGTAGTCGAGGCCCGTGTGACGGACCAGCGCAATCGCGCGCTGGAGGAGGTCGTCGGTCAAGTACAGATCCTCGATCAACTGCGATTGGCCTTCAGCTTGTCATGCCACTCCACCAGCGCGGGCGAGGGCGGCTGGATGCCGTTCTTCTTCTCGGTTTCGATCAGCCAGCCGGTGCGATGCCAACCTTGCACCACGCGGTCGAGTGCGGCCACGGTGTCGTCCTCGCCCTTGCGCGCCCAGATGACGGTGGGTGCGGGGATGAGGTCGGGGCCGACGATGCGGTAATCCTTCCATTCGGGGTTGGTGCGCGGCAGCGGCTGCAACAGCGTGGCGTCGTGCACGGCAGCGGCGCAGTTGTTGCCGCGCAGCGCCAGCAGTGATTCAGCCGGGCTCTTGAAGCCCTTGGGGGTGGCGCCAATGTCGGCGGCCAGCGGCTTGGTGTAGCTGCTGCCTTGCGACAGGCACACGTCCTTGCCCTTCAGGTCGCTCCACTGGCGCACCGGGCTGTCCTTGGGCACCAGCGCCACGCCGCCCACGCGGTAGTAGGGTGTGGGCACATGGGCCAGCAGTTCGGCGCGCTCGGGGTTCAGTTCCATGGATGCCACCAGCACATCCACGCGGCCCTGCTGCAGAAACTGCACGCGGTTGGAGGGCTGCACTTGCACGGTTTCGACTTCCACACCGAGCCCGCGCGCCAGCGCCTGCGCCAAGTCCACATTGAAGCCCGTTGCGCGCTGCGTGGCCGGGTCGATGGAGCCAAAGGGGCCCCCCGACAGCACCACACCCACCACCAGTTTCTTGCGCTGCTGAATCTTGTCGAGCGTGGCATCGGCATGCGCGGCCACGGCTGTCAACAGAGAAGCGGCGGCCAGCGCGGCGGAAGCAAAACGGGACCTAGTGGAAGGAGCAAACATGGCGTGCGACAGATTGTTTCTGAGGCAGCCATTGTGTGAGACATCCGTCGTGCGGGGAACGAATAAAAACCGGAAACGTTATGCGCCGTTCACGACTTCTGCAGCCCCAGCCATGCGCGCCATGTGGGCCGCCGGTTGCGCATCCATTCGATCGTGCGGCGGCCGAGAGTCATGGAAGGCTGTTCGACATAGCGATGCAGCAGCGTGGCCAGCGCCAGCGTCAACGTCAGGTTGACGGCAAACAGCATCAATTGCGAGCCGATCCATTCCGGCGCCAGCACGCCTACCAGCCGGTGCGTCGCTTCGATCACGCTGGGGTGCGCCAGGTACAGTGCGTACGACAGCTCACCCAGCCAGACGGCCACGCGCGGCACACGCAGCTGGCCGCAGTGCTCCATGGCGACCAACCCAGCCAACAGCGCGCCCGCCGGCAGCCCACGCCAGAACAGGTCGAACTTGGGCGCCGGCGCGATCACCGAGATCAGGAACGCGCCCAGCCCCATGGCCAGTAGCACGCGCGCGATGGTGGGCGTCAGGCGGCGCCGGTGCAGCGCATAGACCCACGCCAGCCCCGCACCTAGCAGAAATTCCAGCACCAGCGGGTTGGCGGCCATCGCCTGCAAGGGTGTCGCCCATGCGTAGAGCGCCTCCGGGTCGCGCAGTACCACACCGCTGTGCCAGAACGGCACGATGACCGTGGTGGTGAACAGCGCCAACGCCACCAGCCACAGCGCGCGGCGGCCAAACAGTGCCAGGCCGAGCGCGCACAACGCATAGAAGAACGCCTCGTAGTTGAGCGACCAGCCCACGTAGAGCGCCGGATACCCGAAGTACGGTGCATCCGCATTGGCCTGCGGCATGAACGCGAGCGAGGTCAGCAACACGCCCGTCGATACCGGGTTGAGCCAGGCGGAATGCAGCATGGACATCAACCAGTACGGCGGCGCCAACCGGAACGCGCGCTTGACGAGGAATTCGCCGGGCGCCTCCGGTGCCTTGCCCCGACCTTGGCCGAGCACAGCAACCCACGCGATGATGAAGCCGCTGATGACGAAGAACACATCTACGCCGACGTGCCCACGCTTGATCACATGGGTGGTCAGCCATGCCAGGGCAGGGACGTCCGCATGGGCGAGTGCCAAGCCCGAGTGGAATACGACGACGTAGAGCGCAGCAAAGCCCCGCAAGGCCTGGATGCTTTGGAGGGAAGAAGAGGAACGGTTCACAACTTGGGCCGGTCAACGTGCAACCCAAGCTGCCCAGCAAGCTACGTGCCGACCGTGTCTGCGTGTGGCGTTGCCGACGCTGTGGACGCAAACGGCGGTTTGCGTGGCGCGCCTACCTCCCCCAAGCGAATGAGCCGGGCGCGCACGACGTTGCGGCTGATGCCCAGCAAGCGCGCGGTTTCGCTCTGGCTGTAGTGGCAGTACCGGAACACCTCGCGGAACAGGGCGTCTTCCACCACCTGATAGACATCCGGAACGTTGGCATTGCAGAGCTGTTGGATCGCCTTGCGCAGCGCACCGACGTCGTCTGCGCCGACGTCCGCCGGTACCTGTGCAGGCGGTGCGGTGACAGGCACGGTGGGCGGCGAAACTTCCGCATGCGTAGGGCAGCTGGAGCGGTTCGACAGGCGCAGGCTGGTAGCGTCGATGGTGTTGCCGTCGCAGAGCAGCAGCGTCCGGTGGATGACGTTTTCAAGTTCGCGCACGTTGCCGTGCCAGGGTGCATGCGTGAGCAGGTGCTCGGCCTCGGGCGTGAGCGTAGCGCGCGCATGGCCCAGCCGCTTGCTGTAGGTGTCGATGAAGTAGCGCGCGAGCGGCACGATATCGCCCGGCCGTTCCTTCAGCGTGAGGACATCGAGGTTGACGACGTTCAGCCGGTAATAAAGATCCTTGCGAAAGCGCTTTTCCTGGACCAGTGTTTCCAGGTTGACGGTTGTGGCCGCGACGATCCGCAGATCGACCGGGATGGGCGTGCGCCCACCCAAGCGCACGATTTCGCGCTCCTGCAGCACACGCAGCAGCTTGTTTTGCACTGGCAGCGGCAGGTCGTTGACCTCGTCCAGAAAGATGGTGCCGCCGTTGGCTTGCTCGAACCACCCGACTTGCGTGCCGAAGGCGCCGGCAAACGCGCCATTTTCGTGGCCGAAGAGTTCGGCATCGACCAGTGCATCAGAAAAGGCGCCACAGCTGACCACCACGAACGGGCCATCCTGCCGCGTGCTGCGGTTGTGGAGATAGCGGGCAATGAGTTCCTTGCCGGTGCCGGTTTCGCCGGCGATCAACACGGTGGCGTCGCTGGGCGCCACCTGTTCAACTTCATCGAGCAGCGCCCGTGAGCGCGGATCTTCAAAGATCCACGCAGGGGCGCTGGCCGCTGGCGCGTGGCCCGGCGGCGGAGGCCATACAGGGAACGTCGCCATGGTCGTCCATTCCGTCGGGTTCAGGAGTAGAAGGAAGGTTCGGGCAGCGCGCCGTTCAACGCCCAGTCGCCCAGCTCGTGGAGCTTGTAGTCGACCGGGTCGTGCAGCGTCTGGGTGCGGAGGTTGCGCCAGAAGCGGTCCAGCCCCAGCGCGCCGTGCGTGGCGCGTGCGCCGGTGGTCTCAAACATCCGGCTGGTCAAATCCAGCCCAACGCGCGTGGCTGCCACCTTGGCCATGGCCACGGCAACGGCCACATGGCCGCGCTCGCGCGCGGTGAGCACCGCGCCTTGTGCCCAGGCTTCATCAAACCGGGTGGCCGCCTGCTGTGCCAGCAGCCGCACGCTTTCCAGGCCCACGAAGAACTCGCCATAGTGCGCCAGCGTATAGGCATCCTTGCTGGCGCGTTCTGCCGGGGACCGATGCCAGGGGCGTGCTTCATGCAGCGTGTAGTGCTTGGCCTGTTCGAATGCGCCTTCCGCCAGCCCTAGAAATACGTGCACAAACACAAGCTGGGCCAGCAGCGGACGCAATGAAGAGAAGGGCGTGGTCAGTGGCCCCGGATCACGCAGCAGTTCGTTATCTTCCACGCGGACTTTCTCGAACAGGGCGCTGCCGCTGTCGGTCTGCCGTTGCCCGAAGGCGTTCCAGTCGTTGTTGATCGTGATGCCGGCGCGTGCCGTGGGCACGGCGGCAATCAACAGCTTGCGGCTGTGCTCGTCCAGCCCCGAGGCAATCAGCATCTGCGAATCCAGCGCGCCGGAGCAGAAGCTTTTCTTGCCGGAGAATTCGTACCAGCCGTCGAACCGGCGCACGATGGTGCGGTCGTCCAGTGGATTGAGCGCATTGCCCCAGAACCAGTGCTTGCGCGCGGTCTGTTCGTACCACGGTTCCCATTGGTCTGGCCGCGCAAAGAGACGCACGGTTGCCAGCAGCAGATGGTGAAACCCGTAGACGTGCGCGATGGAGCTATCCACCTGCGCAAACTCGCGCACGGTGTCTAGCGTCTCAGCCCAACTGGCGCCGTGTCCGCCGTAGTGCTTGGGAATCGCCAGCGCCAGCAGGCCGCTGCGCCGCAGAGCGTTGCGCTCGGCCAGTGGTGTGCCACCTGCGGCATCGCGTTCCACAGCGGTTTGTGCAAACTGCGCCGCCAGCGCCTTGGCTGACTGGCGGATGGGTGTCGCCGGAATGTCGATTTCAGGAGGGATCGCCGTCTCGGTCGTCATGAAGAATCGGAAAGAGGGTGGGGCCAGAGGTGAGGCCAACTACGCCAATGCCGGCGCTTGCCGTGCCACGTCACGGCCGAAATAGAAATGCTGGATGTCCTGGCGCTGGCGCAGCGCGTAGGCCGTGTCGCTGAGCACGGTCACGCCGGCTTCCAGCACCGTGGCGCGATCTGCGTATTGCAGTGCGACCGTGGAGTTCTGCTCCGCAACCAGGATCGACAGCCCTTCGTCACGGTTGAGCTGCCGCAGCCGCGCAAAGATGTCTTGCACCACCAGCGGCGCCAGGCCCATCGACGGCTCGTCCAGCACCAGCAGGCGCGGTCGCGACATCAGTGCGCGGCCAATGGCCGCCATCTGCTGCTCGCCGCCCGATGTGAGGCCCGCAGCAATGCGGCGGCGCTCATGCAGACGCGGGAAGATCGCGTAAATGCGCTCCAGATCGGCTGCAGTTTCCGCACGCGAAGCGCTGCGGCCCAGTGCACCCGTGATGAGGTTGGCTTCGATGGACAGATTGGGAAAGCAGCGCCGGCCCTCCAGTACTTGCACGAGCCCCAGGCGTACAAGTTGCGCAGGCGTGGTCCGCGCAACATCGTGGCCGTCGTAGTGGACGGTGCCGGCCGTGACTTGCCCGCGCTCAGGCACCAGCAGGTCTGAGAGGGCCTTGAGCGTGGTCGATTTACCCGCGCCATTCGCGCCCAGCAGCGCGTGCACCTCACCCCGCTGCACGGTGAGGCTCACGTTGTGCAGGGCGACGATGGCGTTCTGGTAAGTCGCCTCGACGGCGTTGACGCGCAGGATGGCAGCGGAGTCACTCATTGCCGGCCCCTCAAGCCGCCTTGGCGACCGGCGGTGTTGCTGCTGCCGCCACCGCGCCAGGCCCCGCACCGATCTGCCAGACGTACGGCGGCTCGGTGCCGTTGATGTGCCAGTCGCCGATGATGCGCGCCTTGTAGATCAGCGGATTGTGCAATGCCACCGTGCGCGCGTTGCGCCAGTGGCGATCCAGCGCCTTGCCCGAGGCGGTGGCCGATGCGCTGAGCGCGTTGAAGAACTGCGTGGCCGCGCGCAGCACGAGGTCTGCGATCGCCACTTGGCCTTGTGCGGATTCCAGTTCGGCGTCGATGTTCGTCTGGTGCTCCTGCGCGGCATCGCCGGCCCAGTGCGCGTCGTAAGCACGCTGCGCCGCAAAGGTCGCGCGGATGGCGGTCGCTTCGGCTGCGTAGGCGAGGGCGGACACCTCGCCCACCACCTGCTGCACCTGCACGTCTTGCGCCACGGCCGGCGCGTTGCCGGTGCTGAAGATGCGCTTGCGCTCGCGTACCTGTTGCGCGACTTCCCGCGTGATGGCGCGTGCAATGCCGGCCAGCGTGGCCAGGTGGAAGAGCTGGTAGAACGCTGTCTGGTACTTGAAGCGGCTGGTGAACGGGAAGATGTTCTCGTCTTCCACGGTGGCGTTTTCATACACCGAGGTGCCGCTGCCCGTGGTGCGCTGACCGAAACCGTTCCAGTCGTCATGGTGCGTGACGCCGGGCTGGTGGGAGCTGACGGCGGCGATGATGTCGGTGCCGTCTTCCAGACGTGCGTACAGGTCCACCCAATCCGCAAAGATGCTGCCGGTGCTGTAGTACTTGCGGCCGTTGACGACCCAGCGGCCATCTCGCTTCGACACACGGGTGATGACGTCGCCGATGGCCACATCGCCCACCTCTGTCCAAGCGTTGCCGACCAGATCCCCCGCCGCAAAGCGCCGCAGCCACACCTCGGTGCGGGCGTCGCGCGGTGCGTTCAGTCGATCCTCCACAAAGGCGAAGTGCCCACGCAGCGCTTGCACGATGTTGGAATCCGCATCAGCCAGTTCAATCAGCAGCTGGAACAATTGCGGCAGCGTGGCGCCGTCGCCGCCATATTCCGCCGGCACGCGCACCGCGCCAAAGCGCGCTTGCTTGAGCCATTGGATGGCGTCCACGCCGAGCTGCCGGTCGTGCTCGCGCTGCAAGGCGGTATCGCGAATGCGCTCGAAGATAGGGCGGTACTTCTGCGCTAGGGCCTCGTATTCGGCGCCGAAGAGCGTGCTGGCGTGTGCTTGGGTCATGTCAAACCTCCATCAAATCGGGGAAGGTGGTCGGGGTGGGCGGGATCGGCCGTCAATCGTTGATGCTGGTACGCACCTTGATGTTTTTCTCCTTGGCGTACGCCAGCGACGATTTCTCGATGATCGGCCGCAGCAGTTTCCAATCCGGCGCGATCCAGTCGGAGATCACGTTCCACTTGGTGCCGTCCCACTGCTGGAAGGCGACGCGGCCATCGCCTTCGTGGTTGTCCCACGTGACGTTGATGGAGTGGAACAGGCCCTTGGCGCCCAGCGCCGCTGCACGGGCCTGGTCGATCTTCAGGTTCTCCAGGCCCCAGCGGACTTCATCGCCCGTCAAAGTCCGCTTGCCGAACTTGGCTTGTGCAATGCGGATGGCTTCCACGTTCAGGATGCCGTTGAGCACCCCAAGGTTGTGATACACGCTGCCGATGCGCTTCTTGTCTTGCAGGTTGCCCTTGCCGTTGTCGTACAGCGTCTTGGTGATCTGCTGAAGCACCGGGTACTGCACACCCGCCGCCACCGTGGTGATGGCTACGTAGCCCTTGGCTGCATCGCCGGCCGGAATTACGTCTTCTTCCGAGTTGGACCACACGTTGCCGATGATGTGGTCGGCCGGGAAACCCGTCTTCTGCGCCGTCTTGAGCGCCACGGGGTTCATCACGCCCCAGCCGCGCAGCACGACGTAATCGGGTTTGGCGCGGCGGATGGCCAGCCACTGCGACTGCTGCTCGTTACCGGGGTGCGGCACCTCGATCTGCTGCACCGTAAAGCCGTATTTCTTCGCCAGCAGTTCGTAGACGGGGATCGTCTCTTTGCCGTACGGCGAGCCGTGATACAGCACCACGATCTTCTTGCCCTTGAGCTTGTCGAGGCTGCCTTCCTTGGTGCCGATGTAGTTGACGATGCCCGAGGTCTCGCTATACGGGTTGAGCAGCAGCGGGAAGATGTACTTGAACACGCGCCCGTCGGTGGTGTCGGTGCGGCCGTGGTTGATGGTCAGCAGCGGCACCTTGTCAGCCGTCACGCGGTCGAGCAGCGCATAGGCAATGCCCACCGACAGCGGGTTCCACGTGGCGATGCCGGGGTGGGTCTTCAGGCGTTCGTACACCTCCACGCCGCGCTCCACTTCGTACTGCGTTTCACCTTCTTCCCAGGTCAGCTTGACGCCGCCCACGCCGCCGTCGCGCGTGTTGACGAGGTTCAGGTAATCGATGAAGCCGCCAAAGAACCCCGTGCCGCCGGCTGCGTAGGGGCCGACGCGGTAGCTTTGCAACGGAAAGAACTGCTCATCCGCATGGGCGGTCTGTACGCCCAGGCCGGAGATCGCAAGCGCGCCGGCCAGCAATGCCATCTTGATGGTGCGGGGGAGAGACATGGTGCAAAAACTCCTGGTATCGATACGACGTCGGTTGAATGGAGAAAACGTGGGAAATCAGGTTGGAGAAGCCGGGCGTGCTGCGCTACCGATTCGACGCAGCACCCGCTGCAACAGGGCAGCTAGTCCCTGCGGCTCGGCAATGAGGAAGGCCACGATGAGCGCGCCGATCACGATGCGCTGGCTGAGGTCCAGCACACCGGAATCGAATCGGCTGCCAAACACGAAGGCGCCAAAGCGGGAGAGCAGCAACGGGAACACCACCACCAGCGCCGCACCGAGGAACGCGCCCCGGATGGTGGCCAAGCCACCGATGATGACGATGAACAGAATCTGGAATGAGCGATCGAGGTTGAAGCCCGCCGGCTCCACCGTGCGCAGGTAGACGAAGCCCCACAGCACACCGGCCACCCCAATGACGAACGACGAGATGGCGAAGGCCAGCAGCTTGGTGCGCAGTACGGGCACGCCAGTGACGCGCGCCGCCAGTTCGTTGTCGCGCACGGCAATGAAATGGTGGCCAGTGGGCGTGTGCACGAGCCGCCAGACCAGCGCGGTAAGGATCGACACCACCGTCAGCGCGAACACGTAGCGCAGCGCTGGCGTATCGAACGCAAAGCCGGCCACCACGATGGGCGGTGCGTCGATCACGCCCGATGCGTTGTTGTTGCTGAACCAGCCATATTTGGTCAGCGCCCACTGCACGAAGAACTGCGCAGCAAGCGTCGACACCGCGAGGTAGAAGCCGCGCAAGCGCAGGCTCGGCAAGCCGAACACCACGCCGATAGCGGTAGCGGCGAGCCCGGCCAGCACGATGCTGACCGGCAACGGCAAGCCCTCCACGCGCAGGTTGAAGTTGTAGGCCGCAAACGCGCCGACTGCCATGAACGCGGCCGAGCCCACCGACAACTGGCCCGCATAGCCGGTCAGCAGGTTCAGGCCCACCGCCGCCAATGACAGCGCCAGGAAGGGGATGAGGATGGCGTCCAGCCAGTAGCCCGATGCCACCAGCGGCACCACGAGGTAGGCCAGCAGCAAGGTCGCCGCAGGCGTTGCCCAGATGGGCCAGCGCAAGGTGCGTCGAGCGACGGTGTTGTGTGCCGCAGGGGCAGACGTGGAATCCAGTGTCGTTGTCATGGCGTGGTGCTCTCAGGCTCTCTCGGCGTGGCGCAGGCCGAACAGCCCGCCTGGTTTGACCAGCAGGAAGGCCAGCGCGGCCACGTAGGCGATCCAGCTCTCGATGCCGCCGCCGACAAACGGGCCGAGATACACCTCGGCCAGCTTCTCCAGCGCGCCGATGATCAAGCCGCCGACCACTGCGCCAAGAATCGAATCGAAGCCGCCCAGCACCAGCACCGGCAGCGCCTTGAGCACCACCAGCGACAGCGAGAACTGCACACCCAGGCGCGCGCCCCACAGCAGCCCGGCCACCAGGGCGATCACCCCGGCCGTGGCCCACACCGTCGCCCAGATGCGCGGCAGGCGCAGGCCGACAGCGATGGCCGCAAACGTGTCGTCGGCCACGGCGCGGAACGCCAGCCCCACACGGGTGTAGCGGAAGAACACCGACAACACCGTCACCATGACGGCCGCGGTGCCGGCAGCAAACAGGTCGAAGCTGGAGACGAGGATGCCGCCGATCTGCAATGGCGCATCGGAGATACCGAGGTTCAGCTCGTGCACCTGTGTGCCCCACACGAGTTGCGCTACGCCTTCGATCACGTACGACAGGCCGAGCGTGGCCATGAACAGCGTGATCGGCGGCTGGTTGACCAGCGGCCGCAGCACCACGCGCTCGATGCCGAGGCCCAGCAGCAGCATCAATGCAAACGTGAGCAGCAACGCGAGCGGGAAGGGCACACCGCGTTCCACCAGACTCACAAAGGTGAGTGCGGCAAACAGCAGTTGCGCGCCCTGCGCAAAATTGAGCACACCCGAGGTCTTGTAGATCAGCACAAAGCCAATCGCCACCAGCGAATACATCACGCCGGAGAGCAGGCCGCCGACCAGCACCTCGGCAAAGAACGCGAAATCGAAGTCGCCCATCATGCGGCCTTGCTTTCGTTGTGTTCGGCCTCGTGTGCAACGCCGAGGTAGGCATCGATGACGGCCGGGTCATCGCGCACCGCGTCTGGCGTGCCGTCGGCGATCTTGCGGCCGTAGTCGAGCACCGCCACGCGGTCTGACAGACCCAGCACGATGCCGATGTCGTGCTCGATCAACACGATGGTGGTGCCCCACTGGTCGCGCGCGGCGCGGATCAGCTCGGCCATCTGCGCCTTCTCCGTGACCGTCATGCCGGCCAGCGGCTCATCGAGCAGCAACAGGCGTGGGCGGGCCACCAGCGCACGCGCGAGTTCAACGCGTTTCTGCTGTCCGTAAGACAGCGTGCCGGCCAGTTGGTCTTGCACGTCGGTCAGGCCGACAAAGTCGATCGCTTGCTCGGCACGCTCGCGCGCATCGGCCAGCTCGCGGCGCGCGCGGCCCAGGCCAACCAACTGCTCGACGAAGACGGAACGACTGTGCTGCACGCGGCCCAGTGCAATGTTGTCGCGCACGCTCAAGCCCTTGAACAACGCCAGGTTCTGGAACGTGCGCGCAATGCCCAGACGGGCCAGCCGTGCCGGCGATACCTTGGAGAACGCCCGGCCATCCAGCCAGATGCCGCCACGGTCCGGCCGGTATAGGCCGCTGATGACGTTGACCAGCGAGCTCTTGCCCGCCCCGTTGGGGCCGATGATGGCGCGGATTTCCCCCGGCGCCACCGTCAGGTCGATACCGCTGAGCGCCTGGATACCGCCAAACGACAGGTCGATGCCCGCCAGCCGGAGCGCAGGTGCTGCGGCCTGTACAGCATTGGCGTCAACGGCAGATGCAAGCGACGGCGCATCCGCAGTATTCGGCTCGGGCTTGGTGGTGCGTCGAGCGAGCGGCGGCGGTACAAGCAGTTCAGCGGACGTCTGGGGCATGGTGGATCTCCGCAAAGCAACAGGCAGCACGACTCCCCCGCGCCCGTTCAGCCGAGCGGGCGCGATGCAGGGAAACGCGGGTGTGTCAGATCAGGCGACGGACGCGGCGGGCTCGGGCTGGGGCGCGTGCGCGCTGGTGGCGGCGCGCTGGGCTTCCAGTTCGCGCACCAGCGGCAGCACTTTGCGGCCGAAGTACTCGACTTCTTCGATGAAGTGCAGGAAGCCCGCCAGGATCAGGTCTACGCCAATCGACTTCAGATGCACGATGCGCTCGGCAATCTGCTGCGGCGTGCCGATCAGGTTGGTGCGGAAGCCGTCGTTGTACTGGACGAGATCTTCAAAGGTGGATTTGGCCCAGTTGCCTTCGCCCTCGGGCGAGGCCTTGCCGGCTTGTTTGACCGCATCACCAAAGGCGTGGACGGCCTCCACGTGTGCGTGGTCGATGATGTCTTGCAGCACGGCCTTGGCTTCTTCTTCGGTATCGCGCGCGATGATGAACGCGTTCACCCCGATGCGGACCTTGTGGCCGTTGGCCTTGGCTTTCTGCTGGATATCGTCGATCTGCGCCTTGATCCCCTCGGGCGTGTTGCCGTTGGTGAAGTACCAGTCCGACACGCTGGCCGCGTTGTCGCGCGCCGCGCGGGAGCTGCCGCCCTGGAAGATTTCCGGGTGCGGTTTCTGCAGCGGCTTGGGGCTCAGCGTGTAGTCGTTGATACGGTAGAAGTCACCTTTAAAGGTGAACTTGTCCTGCGTCCAGATGCCCTTGAGCACGCGGATGAATTCGTTGGAGCGGCGATAGCGCTCATCGTGCTCGAGCCACGGCTCGCCCAGCGCCTGGAACTCGCCCTTGAACCAGCCACTGACCACGTTGATGGCGATGCGGCCGTTGGAGATGTGGTCGATGGTGGCCAGTTGCTTGGCCACCACCGCCGGATGCCACGGCCCCGGCAGGATGGCGGCCAGCACTTTCAGCTTGGTCGTGGCATGCAGGATGGCCTGGCTGAATGACACCGATTCGTGCTGATGCTCTGCGCCGTAGCCGGCGGTAAAGCGGATCTGGCTCAGCGCGTAGTCAAAGCCTGCGCTCTCGGCCGTCTGCGCCAGCTTCTGGTTGTATTCGAGGCTCCAGTCGGTGCGCTGCGGGATGGTGCTGACCACCAGCCCCCCGCTGACGTTCGGCACCCAATAGGCAAACTTGATGTTGGCGTTGGAAGAAGATTGGCTCATCGCAATGGTCCTTTGTCCGGTACTGGATTGGGGGCGAAACGAAGCTAGGCTTCAGGCGGCTTGCGCCACTGGGGCGGTGCGAATGTCTTCAGACTGCGGTGCAGTCAGCAGCGGCAGCGCGCGCGATGCGGCCAGTGCGATGCGGTCGCGCAGCGCCTGGCTGGTGATCTCGTAGCCGCTGAAATCTTGTTCGGACGCGTACACGCCCAGCGGCAGCGTGCGCGCCTGGAAGAAGCTGAAGAGGGGACGCAACTGGTGGTCGATCACCAGTGCGTGGCGGTCGCTACCGCCGGTGGCCGCCAGCAGGACGGGCACGTCGATCAGCGCTTCATGGTGGACCAGATCGAATAGGTGCTTGAACAGCCCGGTGTACGAACCGCGATACACCGGGCTTGCCACCACCAGCACATCAGCCGATTCAATGGCAGCCAGTTCGGCCTGTACTGCGCTGGGCAATTGATTGCGATACGACACACCGCCGATGGCGGGGGCCAGGTCCTCAAGCTTGATGAGGTGTGTGTCGATGGGCGCGACCTCGGCGAGGGCGGCCAGCAACTGCTCAACCAATACGAGTGTCCGCGAGGGGCTTTGCACGCTCCCCGAAACAGCGACGACCTTGAACTTGCGACTCATCTTGAACACCTCTGCGCTTGTGCAACCAACGAAATGACTTACCTGCGTGAGCGCAGCCGCCCCAAGGGCACCTCCTGCGCTTGCAAATCATTCTGCGTTGCACAACCCGCAGCGGCATACGTAGAAATCGGAGCATCTATATTTCAATGCTCGCGTTTGTCGCTAAGTCTCTGAGCAGTAAAGGGAATTGAAGTCTGTGTTCGATGTTGCCAATCTGCAATGGCGCGTTCTTATATCGAAAGACAAATTCCGGATGTGCGACAGCGCGCAATCTGCTGCAACCGTGCTTCTACAGCATCAGTGCATTGCGGTCGCCCTTCGTGGTGAATGGCTCACCCTGGCAATGGCGAGCGTTTGTGCGGTTACTCGGGTGTGATGCACTTGGCCGCACGCTCCAGCAACAGCGCGCGCTCCTGCCCGTTCTGCGCCTGGGCCGCTGCGCGCTCGTATTCCGCGCGGGCCTCGTCCATGCGGTTGAGGCGTGAGAGAAAGTCCGCGCGCACGCTGGGCAGCAGATGGTAATGGCGCAGCGCAGGCTCGGCCGTGAGCGCATCGACGATTTCAAGCCCTGCCGCAGGCCCATACGCCATGGACACCGCCACCGCGCGGTTCAGTTCCACCACGGGTGATGGTGCGAGCTGCGCCAGCGCGTCATACAGCGCGGCAATGCGTATCCAGTCGGTGTCGTCTGCGCGGCGGGCGCTGGCATGGCACGCCGCAATGGCGGCTTGCAAGCCGTACGGCCCGAGTCCGCGCCCGCACGCTTCTGCCTGTGCCAGGGCCGCAAAGCCGCGCTGGATGAGCAGGTAGTCCCACCGGCTGCGATCTTGATCCATCAGCAGGACAGGGCGGCCACCGGGGCCGACACGCGCGCGCAGGCGTGAAGCCTGAAGCTCCATCAGCGCCAGCAGGCCGTGCACTTCCGGTTCGTTCGGTATCAGCCCCGCGAGGATGCGGCCCAGGCGCTGCGCTTCTTCGCACAGCGTGGGGCGCGTCCATGCATCGCCCGAAGTAGCGGCATAGCCTTCGTTGAAGATCAGATAGATCACCTGCAGCACCGCAGACAGCCGCTCGGCCAGCTGATCGGGCTCCGGCAGTTCAAACGGCACGCGTGCGGCAGAGAGCGTCTTTTTGGCGCGCACAATGCGTTGCGCTACGGTGGGCTCCGGCACGAGAAACGCGCGGGCGATCTCGTCCGTGGTGAGGCCGCCGAGCAGCCGCAGGGTGAGCGCCACACGGCCCTCGTGTGGCAGCACCGGGTGGCAGGCGATGAAGACGAGGCGCAGCAGATCGTCGCCGATCGCTTCGTCGCGGGTGGAGTTGGACTCGGCCTGCGCCAACTCCTGTTCGATCTCCAGCTCGAGGGCGAGCAGCGCATGCTTCTGCGCGGCCAGTGTGTGATGGCGCAGCCGATCAATCGCCCGGTGCTTGGCGGTGGCGGTGAGCCATGCCGCCGGGTTGTCGGGGATGCCGGAGGTGGGCCACTGCTCCAGCGCCGCCACCAGTGCGTCCTGCGCCAGCTCTTCGGCTAGGCCCACGTCGCGCAGCAGGCGCGCGAGCCCAGCAATGATGCGGGCCGATTCCATGCGCCAGACCGCATCGATGGTGCGGTGAGTCTGCGCCATCTCGGCCATCTTGGCCATCGTCAGGGCGCTTATTGTTGCTTGGCCGCGAGCTCGGCACGCAGGCGTTCTTCACGCTCGCGCGCTTCGGGTGTGAACTCCGCACCAAAATCTTCGGCCTCGAACACGCGGCGGATTTCCAGCCGCACATTGCCACCGGCATCCAGCGCCGGCCAGCGCTTGACCCATTCCAGTGCTTCTTCTTCCGATTTGACCTGCAGCATCGTGTAGCCGGCGATCAACTCCTTGGCCTCGGTAAATGGCCCATCGATCACCGTCGGCTTGCCGCCGTGGAATTCCACGCGGGCCCCGCGCGAACTGGGGTGCAGCCCTTCGCCGCCGAGCAGCACGCCCGCCTTGGCGAGCTCTTCCATGTACTTGCCCATGACGGTCAGCAGTTCTTCGCTGGGCATCACACTGGCTTCGGTGTCCTTGTCAGCCAATCGCAGAACCATGAATCGCATGTTGTTTCTCCTTGGAGTTGAGGGTGGAGCCGCGAGAGATTCGCGTCTCTCTTTTGTACGTCGAATGACGGAGCGCGAAATCGACAGGTGGCGACAGGCGGGGCAAAGAAAAATGTAACAACGCGACGGCTGCCGACCGGCCCACCGCTAAACGCAGGCCACCTCGGGCTGCTGGCGACCCTGTTCTTGTTCCTGCGTCTGCCCCATCCCGCGTGCGCGATACGACTCCCCCCATTCACGCAGGCTGATCAGCACCGGGGCGAGCGATTCGCCCAACGGGGTCAGCGCATATTCCACCTTGGGCGGCACCTGGGGATAGACCTCCCGCACGATGACGCCGTCGGCCTCCAACTCGCGCAATTGCAGCGTCAGCATGCGCTGTGTCGCATTGGGAATCAGCCGCGTCAGCTCCATGAAGCGCTTCTTGCCGGGCAGAAGGTGGAACAGGATCACGGGCTTCCACACCCCGCCGATGACCGACAGCGTGACTTCCACAGAGCAGCCGCTCTTGCCATCCAGACGTTTGAGTCGCATGGGTTGATACCTACAAAAATGATCGTACTGGTGAAAATTGTACGTTCTTGCGGTAAGCGACGTACGCCTCGACAATGCCCGCAATCGCCGCAGTGTTGCGGTGGCCTTGTCACGTCACAGAGGAATATTCCGCATGAAAGCCATTACCCTGCGCCAGCCCGCTGGCCTCGACCATCTCCAACGTGTTGATTTGCCTGATCCCGGCCAGCCCCGTGCGGGCGAGATCCGCGTGCGCATCCACGCCAGCTCGTTGAACTTCCATGACCTGGGCGTCGTCCTCGGCCGGATGCCAACTGCGGACGGCCGCATTCCGATGTCGGACGGTGCCGGCATCGTCGAAGCGGTTGGCGAAGGCGTGGACGAATTCGCCGTGGGCGACAGCGTCGTGTCGACGTTCTTCCCGACCTGGCTGGACGGCGGCGCAACGCTGTCCGATTTCCAGACCGTGCCTGGCGACGGCGTGGACGGTTACGCCTGCGAATACGTGGTCCGCCCTGCCCAGTGGTTCACGCATGCGCCGCGCGGCTACACCCATGCCGAAGCGGCAACGCTCACGACGGCAGGGCTGACTGCCTGGCGCGCCCTTGTTGTGGATGCGCGCATCAAGGCAGGCGATACCGTGCTTGTGCTCGGCACGGGTGGCGTGTCGATCTTTGCGCTGCAGTTTGCCAAGCTGATGGGCGCGAGCGTGATTGCCACGTCGTCATCCGACGAAAAGCTGGAGCGCGTGCGTGCGCTCGGCGCGGATCACACGATCAACTACCGCCGCGACGCGGACTGGGCGGCCAAGGTGCTCGAAGTCACCCAGGGCCGCGGGGTCGATCAGGTCATCGAAGTGGGTGGGCCGGATACGCTGGCGCAGTCGATTCGTGCTTGCCGCACGGGCGGGCATATTGCGTTGATTGGCGTGCTGACCGGCATTGAGGGTGCATTGCCCACGGTCGAGCTGATGCGCCGTCACCAGACGCTGCAGGGGTTGATTGTCGGTAGCCGCCGCCACCAGCAAGACATGGTGCGTGCCATTGAGGCCACCGGCATGAAGCCCGTGATCGACCAGACGTTCCCGCTGGACGAGATTGCCCAGGCGTTTGCCCATCAGGCGGCGGGCAAGCATTTCGGCAAGCTTTGCCTGTCGGTCTGATTGCTGCAGTCACGACGCGGCGCATCGGTCGTGTTAGCGACTAGGGGGCCGCGTCGCTCGGCCAGACCACATCGGCCTTCCATGGTTCCGTGGCGATGAATCGCTTCAGCTTGCTCTGCAGCAGGCTGGTCCAGGCGGCGGCGAAGCGCGAGGGCGGATTCTCGCGCAGGGTGGTGATCGCCACGCTCGACCGGATGCCCGGGCGGCCGATGCGATGCGCCACGAGTTCACCACGCGCGATTTCCTCCTGGATGGCGATGTAGGTGAGGATGGAATACCCCACACCGGCTTTCACCAATTGCTTGGTGAGCGCTACGCTGTCCACCTCCAGCGCAACGCGCAGACGTACACCGTGTTGAATGGCGGCCTGTTCGATCAAGCGTCGATTGCTGTGCGGCAACCCCGGCAGGATGAGCGGGACGCTGGCCAGGTCGCGGATCGGGTATTCGCGCTTGCCGGCTTCGGTGCCAGAGTCGGTGCCGGGCGGGCCCACGAGGATCATGGGCTCGCTAAAGAGCGGGCGCACGTTGAAGGTATCCAGCGGCGGCTGGTTATAGACCACGGCCAGATCGACTCGGCGATCCAGCACCCATTCCTGCAGCGAACCGCTCAGACCCTCGCGCACATGGAGCGATACCTGCGGCCACTGGGCGCAGAAATCCTGAACCAGCTCGGCGCCAATCAGCGCGCCCATCGTCGGCGGCAGACCGACTGCCAGGTGACCGCGCTCTTCGTCGGCGCTGGCGCGCACGTCTTCGCTGGTTTCGCTCAGCAGGTGCGTGATCATCTCGGCGCGCTCCAGCAAGCGTGACCCCGCAGCAGTCAGCCGCACGCCTCGGCCGTGCCGCACGAGCAACGGCACGCCAATCTCCGCTTCCAGCTTTGCAATCTGCCGGCTCAACGCCGGTTGCGCGATATAGAGCTCGGCCGCAGCGCGGCTGAAGCTGCCAGCACGCGCCACGCGGATGAAGCTTTTGAGTTCGCGGATGTCCATACCTATGTTGATCTATACCGGATCGGCATAGCTTTGTATGTTCACTTGGTCTTTGTCAAGAAAAGACCGTCAATCTATGCTTTCCGTAAATAGCAAATCGATGGATTTGCCCCGGAGACAGCCCACGCGGCACCTCAACCCTTGCGGTTCCCGTCGTCAGTGACGGCAGCTTTCAAGCAAATAAGTCCAGCCAGGATGTCGGCCCAATTCCTTGGGCAGGCCCCTGAACGACTGGACGCAGGAGACACCATGAAACACCTGAAGAAGCTGTACGTGCAGGTCTTGATCGGCCTGGCGTGTGCAGTCGTCCTTGGCATCGTTGCGCCGCAATGGGCCATCGCCATGAAACCCATCGGGCAGGCGTTCATCGCGCTGCTCAAGATGATGCTGGCCCCCATCATCTTCTGCACGCTGGTGCAGGGCCTGGCGCATGTGCGTGACCTGCGCATGCTGGGCCGCATGGGGGTGAAATCGCTGCTGTACTTTGAAGTGGTCAGCACGGTGGCCATGGTGCTGGGGTTTGTGCTGGTCAACGTGTTCGAGCCGGGCGTGGGGCTGCATGCCACCAACCTTGGGGAAAGCGCGGATGCCGTGAAGGCCACAGCCAACGCTGGCGGCATCTCTGCTGTCAATTACCTGCTCAGCCTGATTCCACACACGTTGGTCGATGCGTTTGCCAAGGGCGACATCGTGCAGGTGCTGATCATCTCGATCCTGGCAGGCCTGGCACTCAACCTGTCGGTGGGGCCGGACTCTGCTCTGCTGCGCGGCATTGACGAGGCGCAGACGGTGCTGTTCCGCATGCTCGGCTTCATCATGAAGCTGGCACCGCTGGGCGCGTTTGGTGCCATGGCAGCGGCAGTGGGTAGCTACGGTGGTTTGACGCTGCTGTATCTGCTCAAGGTCATCGTGCTGTATTACGCCGCGTCGCTGCTGTTCGTGTTCGGCGTGCTCAGCACGATCAGCTGGACGATCGGCCTGCCGTACTTCAGCGTGCTCAGGCTGATTCGTGACGAGATCCTGCTGATCTTCGGCACCGCATCGAGCGAGGTGGCGTTCCCACGTCTGGTGGAGAAGCTGCAGCGCGCCGGTTGCGATGAAGCGGTGGTCGGTTTCGTGCTGCCCGCCGGCTACAGCTTCAACCTCGATGGCACGTCGATCTACATGGCCATCGCCGTGGGGTTCATTGCGCAGGCGACGGATACGCCATTCTCGCTTTGGCAGCAGTTAGGGTTGCTCGCCATTCTTAGCCTGACCTCCAAGGGGGGCACCACGGTGGCCGGCGGGGCGTTCGTCAAGCTGGCGGCCACGCTGCAATCGGTGCGCTCGCTGCCCGTGGCCGGTTTGGGTTTGCTGTTTGGCATCGACCGCGTGATGGCCATCGCCACAGCACTCGTCAACGTGGTGGGCAACACCATGGCCGTGTTCGCCATTGCCCGCTGGGAAGGCGCGTTCGACGCGGAAGCCTTCCACCGCGAGACCGGCGGCCAAGCCCGTTCGTCCCTCCTCAAGCTACAGAAGCCCGCCGCACAGGCTGCGGTTGCGCAAGACGCACTCACTCACTGAGCCATCACCGAGCACTCCCCACATGCAACGCATTCCCGCCCTCAATCCTGATGCGCTGGACGCCGACCAGCGCGCCGTGTACGACGCCATCGCCAATGGCCCCCGCAAGGGTGTGCGAGGCCCACTCGCTGTCTGGCTGCATCGCCCGCTGCTGGCGGACCGCGCCCAAGCACTCGGACGCTACTGCCGCTACGACAGCAGCCTGCCACCGCGCTTGTCCGAACTGGCCATCCTTTTCATGGGCCGCTACTGGCTGGCGGAATACGAATGGGCCGCGCACAAGCCGTTCGCGCTGGAGGCCGGCGTGTCGCCTGCGGTGATCGATGCCATCCGCGACGGCATGAACCCGGTATTTGAGCTGCGTGACGAGGCACTCGTCTTCGCCTTCCTCACACAACTGCATGCTAGGCGCGAGGTGGATGACGGCCTGTACGCCGAACTGGTGGACGCCATCGGGCAGGACGGCGTGGTCGATCTGGTCGGCATTGCCGGCTATTACACGCTCATCTCCATGACCATCAAGGCATTCAATGTGCCGCCGCCCGCGGGCGCTATGCCGGAACTGCCGACGCATCTGCAATAAGCCATAAGGAACACACCGTGCAAGCAACGATTGAATTTGAACAAGCCACGGCCGCGGGCCGTTTGGCCGGCAAGGTCGCCATCGTGACCGGCGCAGGCTGCGTCGGCCCCGGCTGGGGCAATGGCCGCGCCGTGGCCGTGCTGTTTGCGATGGCGGGGGCGCGCATCTTCGCCGTCGACAAGAGCATGGAGGCCATGGAAGAAACGCTGCGCCGCGTGCGCGAGGCCGGTGGCGATGTCACGCCGTACACCTGCGATGTGACCGACACCGCCGCCGTGAAGGCGATGGTGGATGCCTGTGTCGAACAGTACGGCCGGGTGGACATCCTGGTGAACAACGTGGGTGGCTCTGCTGCTGGCGGCCCCGTGGCGTTGTCGGAGGACAAATGGGACGCACAGGTCGCGTTCAACCTCAAGAGCGTGTACCTCACCTGCAAGCACGTGCTGCCGGTGATGGAGGCGCAGGGCAGCGGTGCCATCGTCAACACGGCATCCACGTCGGGGATTCGCTGGACGGGGTCGGCGCAAGTGGCGTATGCAGCGTGCAAGGCCGGTGTGATCCAGCTCTCAAAGGTGGTGGCGGTGGAGTATGCGAAGAAGGGCATCCGCGTGAATACCGTGGTGCCGGGGCAATTGCATACGCCCATGGTGGAAGCGCGCCTGGCGGGCCAGCGCTCTGGCGGCGATGTCGACAAGCTGCTGGAAAGCCGCCTTGCCCGCATTCCGCTCGGCTTCATGGGCGATGGGCGCGACACCGCGCATGCCTCGCTGTTCCTGGCGTCTGACGAGGCGCGCTTTGTCACCGGCACGGAAGTCGTGGTCGACGGCGGCATGACGGCACGGTGCGACTGATCATGCAAGGCACACTGAACGGCGGCATGTGGGATTGCCACACGCACATCTACGGGCCCTGGGATGCGTTTCCGCTGCCGGCCGATGCCTCGTATCGCCCAGCGGAAGCGCCCATGACGCAGTTGCTTGCGCTGCATGCGCAACTGGGTGTCACGCACGGCGTGCTGGTGCAGGCGGCGTGCTACCAGTCTGATCACGGCGCGCTGCTGGCAGCGCTGGCCATGACGCAAGGGCGCTACCGAGGCGTCGCGCTGGTCGACCACACCACGACTGACGAAACCCTGCGCGACCTGCATGAAGGCGGCGTCCGTGGCATCCGCTTCAACTTCATGGGCCACCTGCCAGGCGATCGAGATCTGGGCCATCTGCGCGAGCTTGCCGAACGCGTGGCGCCAATGGGCTGGCACGTGCTGCTGCATGGGCAACTGGATCAACTGTTGCCTGTGCTCGACGCGTGGGAAGACCTGGACGTGCCGCTGGTGATCGACCACATGGCGCGCCAGGATGCGACACATCCGCTGGACGAAGTTGCCGTGCGCGCGCTGGAGCGCCATCTGCGCTACAGCAAGCGGTGGATCAAGCTGTCGGGCGTCGACCGCCTCATGCAAGGCGCGGCCCCCCCATGGGACGCCGCCTTGCCGCTGGTCAGGCGCCTAGTGCAAGCCGCGCCGGACCGCGCTATCTGGGGCACGGATTGGCCCCATCCCAACATCAAAGGCGACGTGCCAGACGACAGCAGCCTGCTCGCCTTCATACAAGACGCCTGCGGCGTCGAAGCTGCCCAAGCGGTGCTGGTCCACAACCCACGGCGGCTCTATTTTTGAGGCACCGGCTGTTCCTGGCGCCCACCCATAACAAGGAGACAAGACATGCCATTTCAATCCGCGATGCGCCGGTTTGCAGCGCGCACGCTATGTGCCGTGCCGTTGGTCGCTGCCGCCGGTGCCGCCTGGGCCGCCGATATTCACGTGCTGGCAACCGGCGCATTGCATGCCGCGTTCGAGCAGGTCATACCCGCCTACGAGAGACAGTCGGGCAACCATCTCATCATCGCGTGGGGTCCGTCTTACGGAAGCTCGCCCGATGCTCTGCCGATGCGCATCAAGAACGGCGAGCCGATGGACGTCTGCTTCATGATCGGCACCGCGTTGACGGAGCAGGTCAAGCAGGGGCACTTCATTCCGGAGTCGCGTGTGGATCTAGTCGGGTCGGGTGTCGGCGTGGCGGTGCGCAAGGGTTTGCCGGTGCCAACGATCCACACGGTGGACGAGCTGCGCAACGTACTGCTGGCGGCCAAGTCAGTGGCCTTCTCCGAGGGTGCAAGCGGCACCTACATCACCGGCACGCTGTTCGAGCGTCTAGGCATTGCCGAGCGGATGAAAGCCAAGAGCGTGCTGATCCGCGGCAAGGAGCTGGTCGGCTCCGCGCTCGAGCGTGGCGAGGCGGATCTGGGCTTGCAGCAGATCAGTGAGCTGCGCGCATTCAGCGGTATCCAATATGTGGGCCCGCTCCCGGCCGAGGTGCAGAAGACCAGCGTGATTGCGGTTGCGGTGGCTAAAGACGCCAAGGACCGCCAGGCCGCCGAAGGGCTCATCACGTATCTGCGCTCGCCAGAAGTCGCTGCCAAGCTGATTCAGACCGGGCTCGACCCGATTCCCGCCAAGTAAGCCGATCCACTGTCGTTGTCTGAAGCGCCGCGGTTGGTATCCAGCCGCGTGGGGCAACTGTTGCCTGAAACAAGCGCAACCGGGTCGTCGCCCCATCCATACCAAGGAGAACACCATGAAATTGATCCAATACGGTTGCACCGCACTGGCAGCGGCCATGCTTTCCTTCTCTGCGCTGGCAGCTACGGATGCCGGTCAAATGGATCGGGAGCTGGTCAAGTACAACAACGTGCAGATTGAGGTGATGCGGCAGGGCAAGGGCCCGCTGATCGTCATTCTGCCGTCGCTCGGCCGCTCGGGGCGCGACTACGATCAGGTGGCAGACAGGCTCGTCACCGAGGGCTTCCGTGTGCTGAGGCCGGAGCCGCGCGGCATTGGTCAAAGCAAGGGGCCGATGGCCAACCTCGACATGCATGCCTTTGCTGCCGACGTTGCCGCGGTGATCGAGCATGAAAAGCAAGGGCCGGCCGTTGTGGTCGGCCACGCCTGGGGCAATTTCCCGGCACGTATGGTGGCCGTGGATCGCCCCGAATTGGTGCGTGGTGTGGTTCTGGTGGCAGCGTCCGCTGGCAAGGTGCCGCCCGGCTCGGCCGAGAAACCGATCAACGCGGAGATGCGCAAGGCTATCGACGGTGCAGGTGACATGCACCTGTCGGAAGCGCAGCGCCTGGAATATCTGCGTCAGGCGTTCTTTGCGCCGGGCAATGACCCACGCGTGTGGCTCGATGGTTGGCACGAAGAGACGCATGAGGCCGAATCGCATGCCCGCAACGTGACCCCGGTCGACGCGTACTTTGCGGCCGGCACTGCGCCGATCCTCGACTTGCAGGCCGAGCACGATGCCGTGGCGCCGCGCCGGTTCTCACAGGTACTGAAATCGATGCTGGGCGATCGTGTGACGGTGGTTGTCGTGCCCAACGCCGGGCATGCCTTCGCGCCGGAACAGCCTGCGGCGATGGCGGATGCGATTGCAACGTTCGCCAAGAGCCTGGACGCCGAGAAGAAATAACGCGCCCGCCCGCACGCCACAAGCAGATTCGGTGGCGCCATAAACGAACGATTGGGTACGCATATTCTCAATAAAGCTCACTAAATCTGCTTCAAGGTTGCTGCGCGTCGACAGGCTGTGTTCAATGGCGGCACAAATCTCGATACCCCTCTTTAGCAGGGGGTGGCGGTGGTTCGTGCGGCAGAGCCGCAGGTTTGACGACAAAAAAGAAACCGGGTGGATCAATGAGCAAAATGAAACAGCGATGGATTGCTGTCGCGGCAATGACGTGCGTGCTATTTGGCTGCGGTGGTGGCTCCGATGGCACGCAGAGCGGCAGCACGATGGGTACTGGGACGCAAGGCGGCACCGGTGGTGGTTCCACAGGCGCGAACAATGGTAGTGGTGGCCAGACCGGCGGGGGCAAGAACAGCGGCGGCACTCCCGCCAGCACCCAGCAGGGCACCAGCTGGACCAGCGTGAAATGGGGCGGTGGTGGTTATGTGACGGGCCTGATCTACCACCCGAGCAACGCGAGCCTGCTGTACGCACGCACCGATGTTGGCGGCGCCTATCGTTGGGACGCGACCAACTCGGCGTGGACGCCCATCACTGACGGTCTGGGTTTCGGCGCCGGCGAAGGCCAGTACCACGGTGTGGAGAGCATTGCCCTCGACCCGAACAACGACCAGCTGGTCTACATGATGACCGGCGATACGGTGAGTCAGAACGCCCCCGGCCGCATCTACATTTCGAGCGACCGCGGCAACAGCTGGACGCACTACGACCTGCCGTTCGCGGTGGGCGGCAACGATAACGCCCGGGGCTACGGCGAACGCCTGGCGGTTGACCCACAGAATCCGTCGACGCTGATGTTCGGCTCGCGCAGGGCCGGTATCTGGAAGAGCACGGACTCGGGCCATACATGGAGTCAGGTCACGAGCTTCTCGAGCACCACGATGACAGGCGGTGGGACCCCGATCGGCGTCGAACAAATCGTGTTCGATACCCCATCCAAGGGGACCGGGCAGCCGACGTGGATCATCTGGGCCACCGTCGCCTCCGACTACGCCCAGGCGGCAGGCCTGACGTCGACGCTGTACCGGTCCACCAATGGCGGTGCGTCGTGGGCGCCGGTGGCGGTTCCGCCCAACGTAGCCAATTACGACATCCCCCACGTGGTGAAGACGTCCGACGGCACCTTCTACATGACGTTCCGCCCGACGGCGCCTCAGGTGCAGGGCGGCAGCGGCCCCAGCTATCTCTACAAGTTCGGCGGCAGCAACAACAGCACCTGGACCCAACTCACCAGCTCCACCAGCATGGGGATGGCCGGTCTGTCCGTCTATGGCACCGGCTCGACCGCCCGCATTGCGGTGGGTATGACAGGCTGGAGCGACGGCAGCAAGCAAATTCAACTGTCCGATGATGGCGGCACCACCTGGCGCGAAGTCGAGGCCAACATGCCGCATACGTCCGACACGTGCCGCGGCTGGATCGAGGGTGTCACGATCGACCCCGCCAACCGCGACCACATCATGCACATCCACGGCGGCGGCATCTGCGAAACCACGAACGCCTCGGCAGCCACGCCAACCTGGAGCCCCAAGGTCAACAACCTGGAAGAGACCGCTACGCTGTTCGCTGCCGCACCGCCGGCCGGCGCGCAGTACAAGCTGATCAACGCCGCTGGCGACATCGGCGCGTGGGTGATCACGGACCTGGCGACGCGGCCGACGCGGGCGCCGATGCCCGGATGGAGCAGCGGCAATGCGGCCGACATGGCGTGGGCCGATCCGTCCTACATTGCGGTCACCGGCGTCGACAACGCCAACGGTGCCGTCGTCAAGGCCTTCTGGTCCGGCGACTCCGGCAATAGCTGGTCGCAGTTCGCGTCGATGCCTAACGGTGGCTCGAACAGCTCGAGCCCAGTGCAAAGCGTGGCAGTCACGTCGCGCAACAACCTGGTCTGGGCGCCGCAAGACTCGGTGCCGTCGTACACCACCAACAATGGCGCGAGCTGGACGCAAACCAACCTGCCGGCGTTCACCGCCACCTGGAACGGCTTCTTCCGTGCGTATCGCCTGGCCGTGGACCGCAAGAACCCGAACAAGGTCTATGCCTTCGATTCGGGCGGTGCAAGCTGGAGCTGGCAGCGTGGCAAAGTCTATGTGTCGACCGACGCTGGCCACACGTTCACGCTGAGCCAGGGCTCGGTGAACGCGAACATGGCCTGGAATGCCTGGGGCGATACGTCGATGGTGGTGAACCCGAACGCCGAGGGCGACATCTGGGTGGCCGACGGCAATGCCGTGTACCACTCGCTGGACTCGGGCGCGACCTGGACCAAGCTCAACGCGTTTGCCACTGCCAACGGCACGCTGGGCGCCACGAATATCACGCTGGGCAAGGCGCAAACCGGCGCGCCGTACTCGGCCGCGGTCTACGTGGAAGGCACGGTCAATGGCCAATGGGGCATCTTCCGCTCCGACGATGGCGGCGCAACGTGGTCGCGCTTCAACGATGACGCGCACCAGTTCGGGGGCAACGCCGTCGTTGTAGGCGACTGGAACACGTATGGCCGCATCTACGTCAATGGTGTCGCTCGCGGGCTGATCTATAGCAACTGAGGTGGATCGACAGATCTCCGTCCGGCTGCGGTTTGCAACCGGACAGAGAGCGTAGGCGAATGGGCTGCGACCATCGCGCGAAGGTGGTCGCAGCTTTTGTCTTTTTAGTGGCAGCCCTGGCACACCATGCCAGCCGCCTCGCCCTCTCGCTGGGCTGCTGCCATATCCTCGTTGCTTTGCTGTTGCGACGACATGCCGCCGCCATTGCCGGCTTGCTGGGCGGCCATCATGTCATCTGCGTAAACCGGCGAGAACGCCGTCGCGGTGGCCAGTGCGAGCAGCACGGTCAGAATGAATTTCGCTTTCATGATCGGTCCTTGGTATTCGGCTGAGTGCCTGTGTTGAAGGGGCGCATCCATTGCATCCAGCATCGGGAAATGGTCTGCGCCAGCGGTCAAGCTGGCCGCACTGTAAGGGCGAGCCGCGGCGCGCGTGGATGTCGCACCGAAGCCGATCGCGCGAAAGCGAAATGAATGCGTCACCGCCTGCGCTGAACAGCGACAGGCGAGGGGACAGACCGCACCGCAGAGTAGCGGTGCATTGGTGGTGATGGCTGCGGCGCGCTTACTGCGTCGTCACTGCGTTGCGCGGTATGGCCCGTTGGGCTTTTGCCTTCTGGTCGTTGCGCTGTTGAGGGCGGCCGCGTTCGGTCAGCGGATCACCCTCGTTGAACTGCGTGTAGATGGTGGTCAGCGCAGATTGCACCTTGCGCATGCGCACACGGTAGAACACCAGCGCCCCTGCCAACGCGGCGAGCAAGACACCCACCGCCGGGCCGACGATGTCGGCACGCATCCACAGCGGCGTCTCATCGGTGGCGAGCGTCGTGCCGTCCACGCGGGGCGTGCCCGATGCATCGTCCGCTGGCTTGGGCGATCCCTGCGCAGCGGCAGGTGTGGCTCCACTCTTCAACGCCGCAAGCCGCCGCATGTCGGCCACGTTTTGCTCCACCTGCGCGAGGCGCGATTCAAGCTCGCGGATCCTCTGCTTGGCCGCAACCAGTTCGTCGTTGAGTTGCTCTGCCATTCGGTCTTGCGTGCCCGCGGCGGACAGGCGCAGCGTGTCCTTGCCGGCCGCGTCGGCGGGTATCGGGCGCGCTTGCGTGTGCGTTGATGCGTCTGTTTCCGGAGGCTGTTTGGCGCCGACTGGGGCGGCGGCATTGGCTTGCGTTAGTGCGCGGATCTGGCGATCGGCGTCGCTGCGTGTGACCGCACGCGCTTGTTCTTGCGACGGCAAATGCAACGTGGCGCCCACGCGCAGCTGGTTGATGTTCCCTCCAATGAAGGCCTGCGGATTGTTCCGATACAGCGCGAGTTGTGCTTGCCCGGAAGAGATGTCCTTTTGATCCGGCGAGGTGTTCAACGCGATGCCCGAGAGGCTGTCGCCGGCCTTGATGGTGTAGGTGCTGGCAGTGGCTTCGTCGCGTTCGCTTGCGGGCGGCGTGGCCGAAGTGGTTGAATTCGCCGAAGTGGTCGTGGTGGTCGACGGCTGCTGTGCGCGGGGCTGGCTGGCCGATGCGGTCATCGCCACCGGTGCAGATGCGGTGGTCACCGGCGGGGTGTTGACGCGTTGCGCCGCGGTGCTGCTGGCCGGTGACACGCGCAACGCGGGTGTGACGTTGCGCTGCGTCTGCAGGAAGGTGTCCGGCGCGCCAGCCCTGCCCGGTGGGCTGAGCAGCACCGTGTACGCAGCCACGCGCTCGCCGCCTGGCCCAGCAAGGGCGACGATGACGTCCGCAATCGGATCGCTATGCGGCACGGTTGAAGATACGTGAACGGCATAGCTGCCGTCTTGCCGCTGTATCAATGTCGTACGCAGCGAGGTCGTGCTTGCGCCATAAGGCAAGCCGGCCGCTTGGTAGGCTTCGCGTCCGCCCGGATGCAGCACCAGGGTTTGCGCGTCTTCGGGGCGTATGCCCATCAAATCGATTTCCGCATCAAGCGGTTGGCCGATCCCTGAATGCAGATGCAGCACGCCGAGTTCGGCTGCGTGTGCTGCCGGCATGGCAGCCCAGAGTGCTGCTGCGGCAGCTGCGGTCAGCGACCGACGGACGTGCCAATGCCCAATTCCTCCATGGAATCGTGTTTTCATTTTGAATGCTCCCCGAGTACTTTTTACACCCGACTTATTAGATAGATTGGGGGGTGGTCGGAAAGGATAGAGCGTTTCATCAGCGTGCCGGCGCCGATCGCGGAGAGTTGAGAAAAATTCAGGATTGATACGACATACGTGTCATTGCCCAGGCGCATTGAATCTGATGCGGATTTGGAATCCGTCTATACCGATTCTCACTGGAATCGACCTAGCGGCGGCCAACCTCCACCGTGCTATTGCGGTTTGCCGTCGAGTTATGCCGAGCCGGTATGGTTTCCTATACCCAGATGGTGTTTGTGCCGTGCAGCGCGGCCACCCTAGAATCGGATGCCGACAAAGCGGGCCGGGGGGCTAGCATTGCGGGTTGTCCATGCAAGTTGAAAGAGGCGTTTGGCCGGATGTTTTCGGGCCAAACGCACGGTAGTGCTGCAGTTCAATAAAAACGAATTAAAAGAGGTCGGGAAAGATGAAAACAGTAGGCGGGGCGCGCAATGCGCCCGGAGCGGGCCTTGATGCGGGCTCGCGGGGCGGGGTGCTTTCGGGGCGACGCTTTCTCGTGGTGACTGCAGTTGCCCTGGCATTGTTCGGCTGCGGTGGCGGCGGTACCGATGGCGCGCAGAGTGGCAGCACGACAAGCACGGGTAGCGGTACGGGAACACAAGGCGGAAACGGTAGCGGCGGGGGCGGCGGCACCAGCACCGGTGGTACCGGTGGCGGTGGCACGGGCAGCACGGGTGGCGGCACCGCCAACACTTCGGCAAGCGCCGCGCTCGTCGCCAAGCTGGGCAAGCCGTCGCGCGTGCTCGTCGGGCTCGGTTCGGGCCAATCGATTTCGGACATGCAAAGCCAAGGCATTCGCCCGGACATCGTCGATGTCTACCTGGTGGGCGCGGGGCCGGGCTCCTGGCCTTACTGGAACAGCCCCGATGGCGCGTACATCACGTACACCGCGCAGGCGGCGCAGGCCTATGGCGCAACGCCGATGTACACGTTCTACCAGATGGCCCAGAACGGTGACGGCAACCTGAGCGGCATCACCGATGCGACGTTCATGAACACGTACTGGAGCCAGGCGCGATTGATGTATCAACGCATTGCTGCATTGAATGCGCCGGTGCTGATCAACCTGGAGCCCGACTTCTGGGGCTACGTGTCGGCGCAGGCTCCCAACCATGATCCAACGCAGATGCCTGCGGTGGTGAACAGCCAGCCTGAATGCAGCAGCCTGCCCAACACCGCCGCCGGTATCGGCCAGTGTCTGGTGCAGATGGCGCGTCAGATTGCGCCCAAGGCGCTGATTGGATTCCCACCGGCGTTCTGGTCAGCCTCACCGACGGCGGTGGGTGGCGAAATGCGCGCGGCTGGCGCGCACTTGGCCGATTTCATTGTCGCGCAGACCAGCGACCGCGATGCCGGCTGCCTGGAGCTCGCTGCGGTGGCGGAGTGCACGGGCCGTGGCGGCACGTTCTATTGGGACGAGAACAACGTCAACACGCCCAACTTCCATCAGTCCCAAAACAGCTACCTGGATTACCGGACTGCGTTGGGCAACGGGTTGCCCATTCTGTGGTGGCAGACGCCGCTGGGTGTGCCGTCCAGCACGCCGGGCGGTACCAACCAGCACTACCGCGACAACCGTGTCGACTACATGCTGCGCAACACGCAGGAGTACGGCAGCGGTCACACGTTCGCCATCGTCTTTGGCTCGGGTGGCTCGTACCAGACCACGATCAACACGGACGGTGGGCAGTTCGCGCGCCTGCTGGGTCAGTACCTGGGTGGAGGCGGCGCCACGCTGCAATAAACCCTATGTGTTGTCGGCGGCGCCTGCTGGATGGCGCCGTCAACGCGCAGGTGGGTGGCGACGTTGGGTTGGCAGGCGAGGCAAGTTGCAGCGGCTCTGCGTGAGCGCAGCCGCTGGCGGGTGGGAGTGGTGAGTTTCAGTACGAACGATCTACGCATGCTGCTGGAGGTGACGGGGTCCCTCCATGAGTCATCGCACGAAGGTTTTACGCAGCGCGCAGACCTGACGCGAGGGCTTGCCTCGCTGCTGAACGTTGACGTGATGGTGCACCTGGCATGGAGCGATCACGGCCAGCAACTGGAGCAGCGCGGTACGTGGGGCCGCGATACGCGCATGAATGCCGAGTACGGCGAGCACTACCATGCGCTCGACCCATTCGCCCCCATGCTGCGCAGCCGGACCGATCCACTTATCGTTGCCAATCTGGTCGATCGAAGCGAGCTGTGCCGATCGGAGTACTACAGCGATTTCCTCTGCAAATACGAGGCGTATCCCGGCATCAGCATGTATCTGGAAGATGCCGGCGGCGTATTGCTCGATTACCGGTTTGGTGCCAGCGACCCGCGCAAGCAATTTGGCGAGCGGGAGGTCCGCCTGCTGGATCTGCTCAAGCCGCATTTGATCAACGCGCACCGGCTGCATCGGATCGCCAACGAACTACGCAGCGTGGGCCGTGACGACGGGGTCAGCCCCAGCTTTACGCTGCGCGCCGGCAAGCCGCCGCGGCCCAATCGCCAGGCGTCGGTATTGCTGTCGGTGCTGGAGCCGTATCAGAAGACAGCGCTGCTGATGATTCTGTCGAGGGTGGCGGCTGGGTTGCCTGCCGAGGCTCGGTGGAACGGCTTCAACCTGTGCGTGGAGCGTCGTGTCGATCTGGCCAGCGGTGGCCCCGCCAAAGTCGTGCATCTGTTTGCGCATACTGCGGGGTCTGCGGCTTGGTTCAAGCAACGGTTCCAGATGACCACGCGTGAAAGCGAGGTGTGCCATCTGATGTTCTGTGGCCAGTCTGACAAGCAGATTGCCGTGGCGCTGAACATCAGTTACTGGACTGTGCGCGTTCACGTGGGGCGGGTGCTCGACAAGCTCGGGATCGAATCACGGGCGGCGATCGGCCAAGTGGTGACGAGCGCCATCGAGCCGTACTGAGCGGCAGCGCGAGCGGATATTGCGCGCATGAGAAGGCGCGGGGTTCCGACGCCGGTCTTACGTTATCTATGCTTAGGCCGAAAACGTTTCAGAGGTGAGCACTACGCCAAACGATGCTTCGCCCGGCTCATCCTTGCGGGTGCGTTGGTAGATGGTGGCCAGCTCCGTGCGGTTGCGTGCGCCCAGCCGCATCAGCAGCTGGCGCATGTGCGATTTGACCGTCTCGACGCTGATATGCAGCCGTTCCGCGATCTCGGAATTTGAGCGGCCGCTGGCCACTTCCTGAAGGATGTCGCATTGCCGGCGGGTGAGGCGCTTGGGCTCCAGCATGGTGGGCGATGCGGTGAATGCAGCTTCCGCGTCGGTGGCAGGCGCGAGTGCTTTCAATGCGCCGCTGAGCATTTGCTGTATGTCTTCCAGCGCCATCGCCTGCAACGTGGGCTGCGAAGGCATCCACGTCGTGTCGTTGAGGAGCGATGCGTCCAGAAAGATGACGGCCAGCGATGTGGGAACCACGTCCCAGCGCGCCACCATGGCGGTGGATGGGAGGGCGGCGGCGCATGGGGCGGGCGGACAGGTACACGATCGTGTGCGCGCTTGCATGCGGGTTCCCCTTCGAAAAGCAATGTGCGACGTGAATCAAGGCGGTGGAGTGACGGCTCGCAACTGGTAAGCAGCCCTCCGCAGGCGCACTATCGCAAAAGGGTGGCGCCAGCAACCATCGCTATGGATAGCTATGGTCAGCGTGATGGCAGTGCGTTAGGTGCCCCCCAGGCTTTCGACAGACACTGGCTATAGGCCCGTACCGTTTGCGCCGATATACCTGTTGTCTTGATACGCGTGCCTGGATAACAGAGATGGACTCTCAGACTCAACACCGGCGATAAGCCGACGAAGCGATCGATGGACCTCTCCACAGCGGATTTACGAGCGTTGCTCGACATCACGGGGCAGCTTCATGAGCCCTCAAGCGACAACCCTCTTGAACGCCCCGAACTGGCCAAGAAGGTGGGGAGGCTGCTGCACGTCGATCTCATGGCGCACCTCCTGTGGGATCGCGATGGCAACTATCAGCCGCAGGCATGCGCATTGTGGGGGCGAGACCAGCGTATGCGCATCGAGTATCGCTACCACTTTCACGCGGTCAACGTGATCGCCCCGCTGTTGCAAAACAGCTTTGAACCGATCGTGATCGAGAGCAGGATCAGCCGCTCGGAGTGGGGGCGGTCGGAGTACTTCACCGATTATCTCTGCCCGCATCAGGCGTATCCGGGCATCAGCCTGCGCCTACCGGATGCGCGCGGGATGCTGCTGGACTATCGATTCAGCACCAGCGACCCCAAGAAGCGTTTTGGCGATCGTGAGACGTTGTTGCTGAGGCTGTTGAAGCCGCATCTGCTGAACGCGCAACATCTTCGCGCAATCCAACAAACCGAGCAGCGCGGGGCCGATGCCGACACGCAGGTGCCGGCGTTTCTGCTCGCAGGCACGTCTCCGCCACGGCCGAACGACAAGGCGCGGGCCCTCTTAGCCGGACTCAGTGTCGACGAGCGCGACGCACTCTATCAACACGTGTTGGAGGCGACCTACGGATCGCCCCACGGGCAATGGAAAGGGTTTGGGTTCTGCGTGGAACGCGGGCCGGTGGACGGCAACCACGGGCTGGTGTGCAAGGTTCATCTCATCGCACGGGTCGTCGGCTCATCTGCATGGTTCCAGCAGCAGTTTGGCGTGACGCTGCGCGAGGGGGAGGTCTGCCATCTGCTGCTCAAGGGTATGTCTGACAAGCAGATCGCACTGGCTCTGAACATCAGTTACTGGACGGTGCGCACCCATGTGGGGCACATCATGCGGAAGCTTGGCGTGGACTCACGCTCTGCGATCGGACTTGCCGCGCTCAAAGCCGGCGGAATGCCAAAGTAGCGGTCGCAGGCGCGACCCGGTGTGGCGTGCTGGCCTCGGTTTATTTGGCTGAAACTTCAAATATCCTCAAATCCTTTTTCTTAAATCGTCGTTGACGAACTAGCGTTTTATCGGCGAGGCGTGCATTAAAGACATGTCTCTGTCATAAGCGATCTCTAGTATGCGAACGCCGTTCAATGCGAATCATTAAAAGATAAAAAGCAAGAATCAAAGTATTCGTCGCCGAGACTCTATCAAGCGGTTGCGGATCATTTGCACTCGGAGCGGTTGGCCTGTTCCGGGTGAGAGGCGAGGTTCCACGGCGTCTTCATTTCTCTTTCGGCGTTGGCTGACCCAGACGATGGACGGCATTTTCTGGGGTTGCTAACAACGTTACGGAGAGAAAGATGTCAACCAAGCATGTGGCTGACCAGCGGCAGGCTACGCTGGATACGCTAGCGTCGGTTCCTGAGCTGAAACGCCGGCAATTGCTGCGCATGATGCTCGCTTCCACTGCAGTCGGCGTTTCGGGTTTGCTTGCCGGCTGCGGCGATGGGGCCACGCAAGACGCGTCGACGGGGTCCGGTTCCGCCGGCACAGGCACGTCGCCAGGCACGGACACACCGGGCACCGGTGCCGCACCAAAGCAGGTGTCGTCGTTCACGCTGGCGGCGTTGCCGGATACGCAGTTTTATCCGCGCTATGCGTCTGGAAAGATGGGGGCGCTGTATCAGAAGAACTATCCCACCATCAACGGCCAATACGACAATCCGTTCAAGGCGCAAACGCAATGGATCGCGCAAAACGCGAAGGCGCTGAAGCTTGCATTCACGACGCACCTTGGCGATATCGTCGACCAGTCCTGGTACTACAGCTCGGAGGGTTCCGCACCGTGGAGCGCCAGTACCGATTTGGTGAGCAATGGCCAGCTGAGCAACGGTACCGTCACGAAGGAATGGGAACTTGCCAGCCAGGCGATGCAGGTGTTGGAGAAGGCCGGCTGCAACTACTCGATTTGCGCAGGCAACCACGACGTTGGCGCCATCGGGTCGTCCATGCAGTGGGGGCCGGACTGGGGTGTCGGCGTCTCGGGGTTTGATAACACCGACGGTTACCAAGACGGCGGCAGCCACCGGCAAGGCTTGCTGGAGCCGTATCTGAAGGTGTTTCCGACCGCACGGGCGCAGCAGCAGTTGACCTTCGGTGGCCGCCATGGCTCGGGCTTCCACGAGTACCACGTCTTCAACGCCGAGGGGAACGCGTTCCTGGTGCTGTCGATGTCGTGGCGCGCGTCGGACGATGCAATTGCGTGGGCCAATGCCGTCATCGCGAAGAATCCGAGTGTTCCGGTCATCCTGATCTGTCATCAGCTTGCCGGCATTGGCCCCGATGCCGTGACGGCGGTGGATACGGCGTATTCCAATTACCTCTGGGACAAGCTGATCAAGAACAACGACCAGATCTTCATGGCTGTCTCTGGGCACTATCACGGCGCCTGCAAGATGACGAAGAAGAACGCCGCCGGCAACGACGTGCTGTTCATGGTCGTCGATTACCAGATGGCGTACATGGGCGGCAACGGCCTGATGCGGCTGTACGAATTCGACCTGACGAACAACAAGATCATCGCCAGCTCGTTCTCGCCCTGGGTGCCTGTCAAACCAGAAGCGAGCCTCACGCAGTTTGATTCCGCTTGGCTCACGGCGGACAACCAGAACTTCTCGGTCGACATCAATTTCGCGAAGCGCTTTGCCGGCTTCAACCCGGCATTCAAGCCCGCCGCCGGTTCGGTATCGGGCAGCCTGACCGACGTGGCCAAGGGCCTGATCCTCGCGAACTATCACAACCCGCCGCAGGAACCCGGCAAGCCGGCCACCGGCCCGAACGACTACCCCGTGGTGGCAAACACGCTGGCGCATTGGCGCTTCTATAACAGCGCGGCGGCTGAAGGTGAGGCACTGTCTCCGTACCAGCCCGGCTTTCAGATCAAAGACGTCTCCGTGCCGGGCGATACGTCGGGCGGTGCGAACCCCATCTCGCTGAACACATGGATGGGCGGGCAGGCGGGCGATCTGGTGTGGTCCAAGGATCATCACCCGCTGTCTTCCGCGCCGGGCAGCCTGCAGTTCAAGAACGCCAACCAGACGAGGGGCTCGTATTTCACGACCGACGCCACTTCGCCGCTGAACAGTCAAACGTTTGCCAACGGCTACACCATCGAGGCGTTCGTCAAGATCGATGCTGCCTGGACGGCGCAGAACAACGCGTGGATGGGGATTCTGTATCGCCTCGGTGCACGCAGCGCGGCCTCGGGCATCTCGTGGCCCGGCGATGTTGACACCGGCGACACCATGGCGATGTTCGCGTTTTCGAACCTGATGGAATTCCAATGGGAGGTCGTGCCGACCGACAACACTCAGAACCTTGCGTGCTGGTCGGGCGGTGTATCAGCGGGGCAGTGGCTGCACGTTGCCATCGTGAATGACGGCAAGGGCAGCACAACGATGTATGTAGAGGGCGCCCCCATTCTGCGCAACAACAGCGGCATGGACGGTATCCGCTACGTGGCGAGCACGCAGCAGATGGCCATCGGCGCCTCGCAGTATGGCGGCAGCATGGGCAACGGGTTCTTCGGCAGCCTGGGCGAAATGCGCATCGTCGGTGCGCCGCTGCTCCCGAGCCAGTGGCTGACGGCGCGGGCTAGCTAGTCGGCACGGGGTGCATTCCCGCCTGGTGGGTTTCACGCCAGGCGGGGCGTGTGGGTACAGCAGGGATGGGACGGTTTGAAATTGCTTGCTATTAAGTAGCGCGCTATGTATATTGCTCCCCATGGACGCAAACAAGCCCCTCTCTGCATCGCCCGGCCTGGCTTTGGACCAGCACCTTTGCTTCGCCCTGTACTCGACCATGATCGGCGTGAACAAGGTGTATCGGGCACTGCTCAAGCCGTTGGGTCTGACGTATTCGCAATACCTCGTCATGCTGGTGCTGTGGGAACGTGATGCGCAGACGGTGTCGGAGATCGGCGAACGGCTGTTCCTGGATTCGGCCACGCTCACGCCCATGCTCAAGCGTTTGGAGGCCGCCGGCCTGATCGACCGCCAGCGCTCCGAGGTGGATGAGCGGCAGGTGATCATTTCGCTCTCTGCGCAGGGCAAGGCGCTGGAAGTGCCTGCCAGGGAGGTACCGGGCTGCGTGGCGGCTGCCATGGAATGCGCTCCGGGCGAATTGGAAGTCTTGCGTACGCAGTTGAACGAGTTGCGAGGTCGGCTCTTTAAGAACGCTGCCTGAAGCAAACCGAGACCCAGCGGGTGCCGTAACGCGCCCGTTTTTTTGAATCAAATAAGTAGCGTGCTATTTAATAGTAAGCAACTTCAACCCGCGCAAACGCACGAATGCCGCTGCGCAACACCCGCTCTCAAGGAGAACTGCATGTCGATCGAAAACATCCTCTACCGTGCCCAAGCCAATGTCACCGGCGGCCGCGATGGCCGCGCCATCGCTAGCGATGGCCGCCTGGACGTGCGCCTGTCCAACCCGCGTGAACTCGGTGGCCCCGGCGGCGAAGGCACCAACCCCGAGCAGCTCTTCGCGGCTGGCTACAGCGCCTGCTTCTTTGGCTCGATGAAGTTCGTTGCCGCGCGCGACAAGCTGCGCATCCCGGCGGATGCAAGCGTGCAGGGCACAGTGGGGATCGGCACCATCCCCCACCGGCTTTGGCATCGAGGTCGATCTGGCCATCAGCCTGCCCGGCATGGACCGCGCCGAAGCACAGACGCTCATCGACCGCGCGCACATCGTGTGCCCGTACTCCCACGCCACGCGCGGCAACATCGACGTGCGCCTGAGCCTGATCTGACACCACAACGCCCTCATCGACTTCTGGAGTCTCTGTCATGAACCGCATTGCCAAGTTTGCCGCCGGCACGCTGTTGTCCATTGCCACGGGCGCCGCGCTTGCTGCTGGCAGCCCCGGTGTGGAACACAACACCCAGGCCTTCCTGGAAGCGCTCGCCTCCGGTGGCGGCAAGCCGCTCGAAACGCTGTCACCTGCTGATGCACGCGCCGTGCTGGTCGGCGCGCAAGCCTCGGCCAAGGCACCACTCGTGCCTGCTGACGTGAGCGAAAAGACCATCATCGTGGACGGCAAGCCGCTGAAGCTCACCATCGTGCGGCCGGCTGGCGCCAAGGGCGAGTTGCCCGCATTCATGTTCTTCCACGGCGGCGGATGGATCCTCGGCGATTACCCGACACACGAGCGCTTTGTGCGTGATCTGGTGGCCGATTCGGGTGCCGTCGCTGTGTTCGTCAACTACACGCCGTCGCCGGAAGCGCGTTACCCGGTTGCCATCAACCAGGCCTATGCCGCAACGAAATGGGTGGCCGAGAACGGCGCGCAGATCCACGTGGACGGCAAGCGCCTGGCTGTGGTCGGTAACAGCGTGGGCGGCAACATGGCAGCGGTGGTGGCGTTGATGGCCAAAGAGAAGGGCACGCCCGCGTTGCGCTCGCAGGTGCTGTTCTGGCCGGTCACGAATGCCAATTTCGAAGATGCGTCGTACGACGAATTTGCCGAAGGGCACTTCCTGACCAAGCCGATGATGAAGTGGTTCTGGAATGCCTACACGACCAGCCCGGTGCAACGGCAGGAGATCTTTGCCTCGCCGCTGCAGGCCACGCCCGAGCAGTTGAAGGGCCTGCCGCCGGCACTCCTGCAAACCGCCGAGAAAGACGTGCTGCGCGATGAAGGCGAAGCCTATGCGCGCAAGCTCGACGCAGCGGGCGTGAGCGTGGTGGCCACGCGATACAACGGCATGATTCACGACTTCGGGTTGCTGAACGCGCTGGCTGGGCTGCCGGCCACGCGTGCCGCTTTGCACCAGGCCAGCGAAGAGCTGAAGTCGCGATTGAAGTAACACGCTGGCGACGGGGAGGGCGTGATGGTGGCGCCTTTCCCGAGTGCCACGTTGGTCCATCAAGAGCAAACCTGAAGGCGCGCATCCAACGCACGGATGCGCGCTTTTAGGGCGATGCACGCAGGCATTGCTGTGAGCCTGCCTTCTGCCTCCAGAAGTTAGATTTGCGTCGCTCTGACGTAAATAAATTTCAGCGATGGCCGGGCGGCGGTTCGTCCGGGCGCTTTCTAGAATCAGTGCACGGGCGGGGGAGACAGATCCATTTCTGTCGCAAGCAGCCGTGTCGCACATAAACGGGCCGTGAGCCTGCCTGCGGGCGGGCCGGTGGAACCAATCCAATCAATGTCGACGCGACAGGCTGCCTCATGCATGTGAGTCGCCCTCCCACATTCCAATCCGGAGGAGACGCATGAACAAGCCCACGACAGACCATCCCGACGCAAAGAGCCAGCCGGTGCCATGCCAGTGCGATGTGGATCCGATTGGCTGCCTCAAGCAGATGTTTGTCGACATGGTGCAGCTTGGCCGCATCAAGGCCGGGCAGTGTCCCGCCAAGCGGCCGGTGTTCCTGCGTCTGCATGGCGTTGCGCATGGGCGTTTTGAAGTCGTGCCGGACTTGCCGGAGGACCTGCGCGTCGGGCTGTTCGGGCAGCGCATGGCGTATCCCGCGTGGGTGCGCTATTCCAGTGATATTCCGGATGGCGTGCCAGACCTGAAAAGTACGGTCGGCATCGGTATCAAGCTGTTCGACGTGGCAGGCGAGAAGATGCTGCCGCCGCAGGTGCAGGCGCCTACGCTGGATATCCTGCTGCAGAACATGGACGTCTTCTTCGTGAACGACGCCCACGACATGTGCGCCTTCACGCGCGCATCGCTCACCGGGGCCGCTGCTGCCGATGCATGGCTGAAGGCTCACCCGGAAACGCAGCGCATTCTCGATGCCATGCAGAAGGTGGTGCCGAGCGTGCTCGAAACCGATTTGTGGAGCGTGATCCCGTTCCGCTTTGGGGAGCAGCGTTATTGCAAGTACAAGCTTGAGCCGGAGCTGGTGCCGCCGGGGCCTGTGCCGGACTACGACGATCCCGACTATCTGCGCATCGATCTTGAACAGCGGCTGAGCAACGGCGAGGCCCGCTTTCGCTTCATGGTGCAGTTGCAGACCGACCCTGCCACCATGCCGCTGGACAAGGCGATGGTGCCGTGGAGCGAAGAAGCATCGCCGCCGATTCATGTCGCCACGCTCGTCCTGCCGCGCCAGGACATCACGGCGCGTGGCCAGTCCAACTATGGTGAGACGCTCGCTTTCAACCCGTGGCGCACGCTGGCCGTGCATGAGCCTGTTGGCAGCATTGCCGAGGCGCGCAAGGTGGTCTACCGCGCTTCGGCCGAGCTGCGCCGTGACGTCAACGGCGAGCCCCTGGGCGAACCCATCGTGCCGCGCCCGGATACGGTCTGGCCCGCAGCCAAAGACACGCGCGTGGTCCGCGCCGCGATCTACCCCGGCATCGGCATTGCGCGCATCGGCAACAGCAAGGCGCCGGACGGCTTCTATATCGGGCCGGAGGTCACGCATCCGCCGCTGACGCTCGCTGGCGAGACGCGCGATGCCGCCGGCGCGATCAAGCGCCAGGCCGCGCGGTTTCGTCTCTACGGCTACAACGCCGCTGGTGAGGTGGTCGGCGAGTTGACGCCAGACAACGCAGAGATCGTCTGGCAGGCGCACCTCGTCAACCGCAAGTCGCAATGGTTCCAGTTTCAGGTGGCGATGGATATTCCGGAGGCCGCCACAGTGGCTGTGCCGCTGCGCAATCCGCATGTCAGTGGAGCGGCGCGCGATGCCCTGGCCATTGACCCGGGCGTGCGACACATCCAGGGCAAGAACACCAGCGGCGCGGCGTACCAGTTTGATACCGGCACGTTCCAAGGGGTGCCGGTGCCATTGGGTGAGTTGCGCACCGACGAGCATGGTCATCTGCTGGTGCTGGGTGGCCTGGGCACATCGGCCTCGCCAGAGGGCATGCCGATCTACGACCCGGCCAATCCAAGCAGCTTCAACAATGCCAACGGCTGGTACGACGACATTTCGGATGGCCCGGTCCGGGCGGCCGTCAACATCAACGGCCAGGCCATTCCAGTGGATTCGGCGTGGGCCGTTGTGGCGCCGCCCAACTATGCGCCCGATGTGATCGGCTGGCGCACGCTGTATGACTTGCTGGTCGATACCTACGTCGAATGCGGCTGGCTGCCGTTTCCTGAAACGGTGTCGTTCACGCAGGATGTGCTGCCGGCGCTGGCACGCCTGACCAACCTGCAATGGGTCAACAAAGGGTTTGCCGCGCTGTTCGGCCGCGGCGGGCAGTTCGATTTCAATGATCCGACGCTGATCGCCAAGCTGGCCTACACACCAGCACAAGGCCAGGGCGACCCCTATGCGGAGTTGCGGCAGGTGATCTTCAACTGCTTCCGGCCGGCCAGCAACACCGTCGACGACGTGCGTCTGTGGCCATGGTTGTATGGCGATGCGGAAGGGTCGTCTTCGGTGCCTACGCCGCGCAACAACCTGGCGTTGTCGAAGGTGCGTGAGGCGCTGCTGCAGCGCTGGGTGCGCGGCGATTTTGTCAACGACTGGAGCCCGGAATACACCCCGCCGCAGACGCTGGCCGAAGTGCCGCTGGCAGAGCAGCCTGCCATGCTCGATCAGGCGGCACTGCATTTCTGTCTGGCCGATGCGTTCCACCCGGGCTGCGAGCTGACTTGGCCGATGCGCCACGCGTCGCTGTATCGCGCGCCGTTTCGCATTCGCGAGCGGCCGGAAGGTGTGGCCGAGCCCGACTACGGCACCACGCTGACCCAACCCATTGCGCTGAGCCCGGGAGGGCCCCTCTACGCGCAAGGGCCGGGCGACCTGAGCCGATGGATGGCGCTGCCGTGGCAGGGCGACACCGCCTTCTGCCGCTCGGGGTACGACCACGAATACGACCCCTACCTGCCGTCGTTCTGGCCGGCGCGGGTGCCGAATCAGGTGCTGAGTGATGCCGACTATCGCGTCGTGATCAACGAAGCGCTGCCGCGTGAACAGCGTGTGGCCGCGTTCAATCGACGGGCGAACTGGCTGCGCGCGTTGCTGGGCACGCCGGCCAATCCGACGCCGGCGCCGCAGGTGATGATGCTGATGGTCCAGCATTTCGCGCAGCTCGGCATCGTGGAAGCGCGCCCCGGTGTGGAGAACGATCCGGACTTCCCGCCGGTGATCTTTGTCGAATCGCTGGCGGGCGACAAGGTGCCGCCGCTGCTGCAAGCCGTATTCGCTGCCGCTGCTGCGCACGACGAACCCGCGGAGGACACCTTGAGCCGTGCCGGCTGGGCCAGCGCCGAACAGCGAGAGGAGTTCCTGCGCATCGTGCGGCCGTGAGCGACGTTGATGTCTTGGTGGCCGGTGGCGGACCGGCCGGTGCCGCAGCGGCACGCATGCTGGCGTTGGCTGGCCACAGCGTGATGCTCGCCGACGCCGCGAAGCCAGTCGACCGGGTGGGTGAGAGCTTGCCCGGTGCGGCGCGGCCGCTGCTGCGTGACATGGGGCTCTTGCCATGGGTGGAGCGCAGCATGCCGCGCGCCCACGTCGGCAACGCGTCGGCGTGGAATGCGGATGCGCTGATCGCCACCGATTTCATCGTCGACCCGAATGGGGCCGGCTGGCATCTTGATCGCCGGCGATTCGATCAGTGTCTGCGTGACGCGGCCATCGACGCAGGCGCCGGCTTGCGCGAGGCGCGCCTGCAGACGGTGGAGTCCTGCCAAGGCGGCTGGCGCGTCCGCCTCGACGACGGTGACGTGTTCGCGCGATGGCTGATCGATGCCAGTGGCCGCCGCGCCGTTCTCGCGCAGCGTTTGGGGGTGGAGCGCCGGTGCGATGAGTCGCTGGTCGCGCTGTATGCCTGGTGTGACGACATATCCGCAGACGAGCGCACCCTGATCGAGGCGGTTCCTCATGGCTGGTGGTATAGCGCGCCATTGCCGGGTGCGCGGCGCGTGGCAGTGTTGCATGTCGAAGCGGCGGAAGGCGCCCGCGTACTGCGCAATCCGCAGGGCTGGCACGAGCAGTTGGCGGCGACGAACCAAGTGCGACGCGTGTGCCCGCCCAATGGCGCGTGGACGCAGCCTCGCGGCACCGATGCATGCGGTGCAACGCTGACGCAGTGGTATGGCGACCGATGGATTGCGATTGGTGACGCTGCGCTGTCGTTTGATCCGCTCTCCTCGCAGGGCATGTTCAACGCGCTGTACACCGGGCTGCGAGGCGCGCAGGCAGTGTCCCAGGCATTGACGGGAGACGGCTCACCCTTGCACCGATATGGCGAGCAGCTTGCGCAGGTGCGCCAGACCTATCGGCAACGGCTTGGGCACTACTACCGAATGGAGCAGCGTTGGGCAAACCTACCGTTTTGGCGCAGTCGTCATCATTCGGCCTAAGGGGGCATCGGGTTTTCTTTGGATGAACCTCGGTGCATTCATTCTTTTGGTTATCAGTCATTTATTGTTCGGAGGAATTGGCGATTTTCCGGTTTTAGGCGGGTCTTTGGTTTGACACCTGTTTCGATAAAAACTATAAAAACGGAACAGAAAAAAATGATCGCTCTCTTGGCTGTATATCGATCTGTGAAGCGGGGGCTTAAAAAATACGAAACGTTCGGAGACGACCTCGAAGCATCGCATCGGGGCCTGTGAACTAAGCGATGGATGAAGGCTCACGCAGTTGCTGAGCCTTCGTATCTCCTGGCGCCGGCCTGGCGCGGGGTGGGGGCCTATTTCTCTTGATCGACCCGGTTGGACGGCAGTCTTTGCCGGCGTCGCGTTACGTCCGTAGATTTGATTCCGGTTTGCGATTCTCGTGTTTCGGGTATTGGATTTACCACTGTGACGGGCGCAATTGAGGCGTGCAATTCGTTTTGCATTATCGAGCAAGGTAGATCGCAGTTTATTTTAATTCTCTTATTCAACACGTAATGCATGAGGTCTGAAAATGAGCCAGGAATCCAGGCAAGCCGTTGTTCCCCCGTATGGGGTCGCCATTCATGAAGCCATTGCCGATGGTGATCTCAAGAGGATGAGGGCACTGCTGTCGCAGGCCGAGGCCGTGGTGCGCGAGCAAGGCGATCTGCATACCGCACTTGAACTGCTCAAGCGCGAAATCGCCAAGGCGGAGCGAGCTTGACCCGAGGCTGCCACGCCGGCACGCCAGTTCGATCGATCGTCTACCCAAGGAGGACGCATGTCAGGAGACAACGCAGTGGGGCTGTTCCCGGTTCGCTATGTGATTGGCACGGGGCTGCCCGGCGCGCCCACGCTCGCCCTCAACCTGCTGGTCAACACGCCCAGGCGCAACGTGGTCGGCAATGCTTCGATCACGCAGCCCATATCGCCGCCGCTCGATCTGCACGTGGATGTGTGGGGCACGTTCACCTACATGGCGCTGATGCCGCCCACCAACACGCGCATTCTGGTCACGCTACAGGGCAATAGCGGCGGGCCGACCTCCAATGCCATGCCGACCTTCCGGCTACATCTTGTGCTGAACAGCGATTGGCAGACGGGCGTTGCCAGTTACAGCTATTGGAGCGATGGCCGGTGGCACGAAGTGGAGAGCGTGCCGGCCCGTGTTGATCACGAATTCGTGCCGCTGGAGCCGGGGCCTGTTATTTCCAACTCGCCCAACTCGCCCGACGCGCTGGAATCACTCACCATCGGCCGCACCTTGTACGGCCCGGCCATCCAGCGCGCCGCATCGTCTGGCGATCTCGCGCACATGAAAGCGCTCGCCGCGTTCGTGCAGCAGCAACTGGACAGCCATCAGGAAATCTCGAACGCGCACGCGGCGCTGCGCGCTGAGATCAAGAAGCTCGAGAGCCGTCAGTGACCTCGTCCGCCGTGCATGTCCCATCCAAACCTGTCTTTCTGGAGTGATTCCATGAGCAAAACCGGCTTGTTTCCCGTGACCTATGTTGTTGCAACGCCCGCCATCGGTGCCCCGCGGCTGACCCTGTCGTTGCTGGTCAATACGCCCGCCAAGAAGGTGTCCGGCGTCGCCCGGATTACCCAGACGACCAATCCGCCGCTGGATTTTCATGCGGACGTCTGGGGGCACTTCAGCTACGTTCAGCTGGAAGACGGCGCGCAGCCCTCCATCATCCTGGCCCTGCAGGGCAACCCCAGCGGGCCGACCAGTACGCTGGCGGACACCTTCTATTTCCACGGCATCCTGGCTGGGAACTGGCAATCCGGCAACGCGAGCTATCGCTACTTTGAGGGCGGCCGCTGGCACGAGGTCGAGTACGCCGTCATGACCGTCGAGCAAGCGGTGGCACCTCAGCCGCCGCACCACGTCATTCCCCTGTACGGCGTCGGTATGCAACAGGCCCAGGCCTCCGGTGATCTTGGGCAGATGAAGGCGCTGGCCAGCCAGGCGGAGAAGCAACTCGCCGACGCGCCGCTCCTCAAGGCAGAGCTCGACAAGCTGCATGTGGAGATCGCCCGGCTGGAGGGCCGTGCCTGAGCTTCTCGGTTGAGCCACGCGCAGGCCGCGGCCTGCAGCCGCATGTCCGCGCCTACAGGCCGGACATGCGGCGAACCCCACAAGACAGGGAAGCGACATGACGCAGAACCCGCAGCCGGCCCGCTACCTGAGTGCGGACGACTTCCATCGGTACGTCCCCGTGCACGTGGTCTGGGAAATCACCCTGGCGTGCGATCTCAAATGCCTGCATTGCGGCTCCCGCGCCGGACGCCGCCGACCGAACGAACTGAATACCGAGGAATGCCTGGAGGTGATCGAGTCGCTTGCAAGGCTGGGTACGCGGGAGGTCTCGCTGATTGGCGGCGAAGCGTATCTGCGCAAGGACTGGACGCAGTTGATCCGGGCGATCCGCTCGCACGACATGTACTGCGCCATCCAGACCGGTGGGCGCAACCTGACGCCGGCGCGGCTGGAGCAAGCGGTGGCGGCTGGCCTCAACGGGCTGGGGGTGTCGCTCGATGGGCTCGCACCGCTGCACGACAAGGTGCGCAACGTCCCAGGCTCGTTCGACAGGGCCGTTGATACGCTCCGGCGTGCCCGCGCGGCGGGGCTTGCCATCAGCGTCAACACGCAGATCGGCGCGCAGACCATGCCCGACCTGCCGGCGCTGATGGACACCATCATCGAACTTGGCGCGACGCACTGGCAGATCCAGTTGACGGTCGCGATGGGCAATGCGGTCGACAACGATGCGTTGCTGCTGCAGCCGTATCAACTGCAGGAATTGATGCCGCTGCTCGCGCGGCTGTATCAGGAAGGCGAGCGCCGTGGGCTGCTGATGAACGTCGGCAACAACATTGGCTATTACGGCCCGTATGAGCACCTGTGGCGCGGCTTTGGCGATGAGCGTGTGCACTGGAACGGCTGCGCCGCTGGGCAGACCGTGATCGCACTGGAGGCCGATGGCACCGTCAAGGGGTGCCCATCGCTGGCGACAGTCGGCTTTGCCGGCGGCAATGTCCGCGATTTGTCGCTGGAAGACATCTGGCGCACCAGTGAAGCGATCCACTTTGGGCGCCTGCGCTCGGTGGACGATCTGTGGGGGTTCTGCCGCAGTTGTTACTACGCAGACGTATGCCGTGGCGGATGCACCTGGACATCCCATTCGCTGCTCGGCAAGCCGGGCAACAACCCGTATTGCCATTACCGCGTGCTCGAGCTGCAGAAGCAGGGGCTGCGCGAGCGGATCGTCAAGGTCCATGAGGCCAGCGACACCTCTTTCGCCGTTGGCCGTTTCGACTTGGTGACGGAGCGCATTGCAGACGGCACACCCGTGTCGAGCATTGTGCGATCGGGCCAGGTGGTCGAACTGACGTGGAAGAACAAAGGCAAGCGCGCGCCGGATCGCGGACGCGTGCCGCCGCAACTGAGCCTATGCCGCAGTTGCAATGGCTATATCTACCCGCATGAGGTGACGTGCCCGCATTGCGGCGCGGATGTTGAAGCGGCAGCACAGGCGCATCGTGAAGCCGCAGCCCATCGGCATGCGGTGATCAACAACCTGGAGCAGTTGCTCGGGCTGCCTGCGTCGACTTTCAGAAGCGGGTGAATGGATTGCGGAAAAGGGGATGGCCCTTTCACGGGCGCCTCTTCGACGCTCGCCGATCGCGCACGGCGAGCTGCAACGGGTGCACTTCTGAGCGCGAGGAGATAACAGGAACGCAACCATGCGTCCAAACAGGGAGAGTGCGATGCCACTGAGTCCGAGAGTCCAACATCGTTTGTGTGGCGCCATGCTGGCAGCCGCACTGGGATACGCGCAGACGGCTGCTGCCCAGGCCGTGCCGACCGACGCGGCGGGCGGGTGCCCGATTCCACCCGCAACCGTCGCCAGCTTTTTTGAGAGCGGCGCCGTGACGCTCAACGGCGTCGTCAAGCCCGCTGACAGCACCTTGCCGCTGGCGCCGAACTGCGGCTTCTTCCAGTGGACCGAGCAGATGTTCTTGTGGTTGACATCACCGGCGCCGGCCACTTATGGCGGCGGCAGCCATGTCATGTTCTCGCCGCAGTTCTACACCGTCAGCCCGCCGGACAGCAGCGACCGGCGCACCTTCATCCCCAACTCGCCGGGGCTGCCCATCCGCATGTTCCTGCGCGCGACCGAGCTGGGCCCCCATGGTTTGCCGATCGTGATGGCGCGTACCGGACAGGTGGTGGAAGTGCAGCGCGAGCTGCCACGGCAGCGGCCGCCCCTCGTCCGTCTGGCGACTGGCAAGTCGATCCTGGGCTCGCAGATTGCGAACGCGCGCAAGACGGAGCAGGGCACGCTGGAGCTCCTCGATGCTCGCGGTAAGCCGCTGGTGCCAAAGCTTCTGAAGTTGCAGCCGATCATCCGCCAGCAGGCGATGCTGTCTGCGGAGCGCCCCACGCCGATCGTGCCGGCGAAGGCGATGCTGGCGGCGCTGCAGGCGCGCAAGATCGTGGTCAACCACATCCCCATCTTCATCGATCCGGCAGGCAATGTGATTGACGTTGAGCCTGGCCAGGCGGATAGCGGCGTGCTGATTTCGGAGAACGGCTCGCTCATCTACTACATCAGCGCGGTGAACGATGTGTTTGCCTTCCATCGCACGATGCAGGGAGCGGCCGTCATTCCGTTCAACACGACATTGACGTTTCCGATGACGGCGGCGGATGTGGCGGCGGTGGTGAGCTTTGCGGCCAGCAAGGGCCACACGATCAAGGACCCGAAGGCGTTGGCGATCGAAACCAAGTCGAGCTGGATCGATGCCAGCAAGGTGCCGAACCCGAACGATTACATCCAGGTCAGCGCGGTGGTGCCGACCTTCGACAAGAGCAACCCTGACAAGTGGGTCCCCAATGGGCAGACGACAATGAAGCTCGTCATGCTCGGCCTGCACGTGGTGGGCTCCACGAACGGGCATGGTGAGATGGTCTGGGGGACGTTTGAGCACGTCGGCAATGCACCTAACGCAACGTATGCCTACAACTCAACCAGCGGCTTGAAGACCGTGGCGCAGAACACCTCGGGAAGCTGGCTCTTCACACCCAGCGGCGCGACCGGGCCATTCAACACCACCAGCAACAGTTGGACGGGCAGTGAGATCACCGGCACCCCGGTTGCCCCGGCCATGGTGCTGCGTGCGAAGCCCTGGGGCTCCAATGATGGCGGAAATCCGGCCAATGCCGCGGCCTTGAACACTCAGGTGATTTCCGCCAACGCCAGCGTGATTTCTCAGCTGAATGCGGCAGACATCCGGCGCAACTACTTCCAGCTCGGTACGACGTGGACCGTTGGCGGCGCGGCACCGAACGGAGGCAACGAGGTGGGCACCAATCACCTCGCCAACGCCACGCTGGAAACGTTCGTGCAGGGCAAGACCCCGTCGGATCCGAGTGCGAATTGCTTCTCGTGTCACACGACGAACAAGGTGGCCGTCAGCCACATCTACCGAACGCTGACGCCGCTGCCTTAACTGGAATCAGCCAGAATCGGAGCGCAATGTCTGCATCCGGGGTCACGCCCGGATGCAGTGCGTTTCTTGGTCAGGCGATGCTTGGGACGGAAGCGGCCTCGGCCGCTGCGCCGCTCCACTCAAGGAACAGGTAGACCCCCTTGTCTTCCACCAGCCGAAAACCCAATCGCTGGTACAGCCGCTGAGCGGGGTTGAAACGCTCGACATGAATCTGCACCCGCTTGCCAGCCGCCACGGCTTGCCCGAACACCGCCGATAGCACAGCGCTGCCGATCCCCTGGCCGCAATAGGCCGGCAACAGGGACACATCGATCACAAGAATCGCATCGTGCCGGTGCTGCAGATAGATTCGCCCCGCCGGCGTGCCGTCCTGCAGAATCAGGAAGAACTCCGCGTCTGCATAGCCGAAATAGGCGCGTTGCTGCGCGTCAAACTGCATGCGTACGAACTGCTGCTTTTGCGCATCAGTCCAGTCGGTCAGGCGTAACTCTGCTTCCCGCGTGGAGGCATAAAGGCTCAGCAGGAATGGCTGGTCGCGCGACGTGACAGGACGCAGGGCCGTGCCCGGTCGATCGATGGCGAAATTGGACATGCTTGTCGGTGGCGACTCAGGCGAGGTTGAAACAGGCTTGATAGCGGTAGCCATCACGCGAACCGGCAATCGGCACTAGGAACATCAGCTGCTCGGGCAACACCGCGTGGCGCAGGAAATAGGTGCCTTGCAGCAGCAGGACGCCACGGCCCTGGAAGAACAACGAGAACGCTTGTCCGCCGGCAGACGCAGTTGTGGCGCTTGCCACCTCATCAAGGCTCAGCGTGAACGGTGGATCGGACGCATCACCCTCTGCGTTGTGCACGAAAAACGCGGTGCCGACATGCGGGAGGAATAGCTCTGCGGAAACAGTCATGGGCGCAATGGAGTACGAGCGGCAGTCGGGCGCAGACGGCGTGGCACCGTCTGCGCGTGAAGCGTCCGGCATCAAGGCCGCGTAGGCCACGCACCCTGCAGCGCGATGCAGTAGTTCACGGCCAGAAAGGGCTGCTGGTTTTCGTGTGCGGTGCTGCCGCCGGCTGTGCCCATCGTCTGCGGTGCCAGCGTGGTCAGGGTTGGTGTTGGCGTGGCATCCATGGCAACGAAGGCGTCGTTGTGCGCCACCATGAAGCGCGCCGGCAATCGGCCGGCCGCTTCGGGAGACGCCGCTCGGGCGTTGTCACCATAAGCGGTGTGGGTGTGCGTGGGCATTTCGCTCTGCAGCAGCGTAACGGCTGCTTCGCCCTGCGGATCGTCCAGGATGCCGCCCACTGGCCCCATCACGGCGCGGCCGCGCAAGTCAGGCAGTGCGAACGTGTTGGTGCCGTCGCCGCCATACGTGTTGCCGATGATGGCAAACAGCGTGGTGTTTTGCCGAATTGGCATCAGTGCACCATCGCAAGCTGCCCAATCCACGGGCGCGAAGTTGAAGCCGAAGAGCCTGACCTCACCAATGAATTGATCTGACATGTGTCTCCCCTTTTTCAGCTCTGCGTCGGGAAGATTCCCGCCGTGGCGATGATGTAGTTGATGGAGGCGGTGGGCATATGGTTGGAGTGCGGCTGGCTGCTGCCCGCAACAGCGATAGCCTTGCTGGAAAAAGCCGCCTTGGTGGGCGGGTTCGCCGTGCCGGCATCGTAAAAGCCTTGCGCGTTCGGCACGGTGGCCAGCATCACGCCGGGGCCGGGTGTGACGGTGGTGGCGGTCTCGCTGGTCGCGAACACGGTGTGGCTGTGTGCCGGAATCTGGGCCTGGGTGAGCGTCACGTCTTCGCTACCCAGTTGCTGACCGATGATGCGGTTGGTCAGCCCCACCCCCTGTCCCTGGCCGATGGGCAGTGTGCCTTGCAGGTTCGGCAGCCCGAAGGTGGACTGGCCATCGCCGCCGTAGGTCGTGCCCAGCAATGTGAAGAGCGTCTCATTGTCGGAAATGCTGATCACCTGTCCCTGGCACAACAGCCATCCCTGCGGAGCATAGGTGCCGGCAAACAGGCGGATCTCGCCGATGAAGGGTTCCATGGTCCGCTCCTCAATTGCGCGACGGGAAAATGCCGGTCAGCGCGATGATGTAGTTCAACACCAGGGATGGCTGCATGTTTTCGTGCGGCTGCGTGCCGCCCGTATCGGTGCAGGTCTCGGCGGACAGTGTGGTCAACGTGCCGGGCGCGGCATAGAGCGCGGTGCCTGGCCCGCTTGGCGTCGTGATGGTGCTGGTGGCCAGCACGTGGTTTTGCGTGGCACCCACGTTCACCTGGGTGCCGGCGTTGGTCGACGCGTTAAAGAGGTGGGTGTGCGTCGGCATCTGCGTGGCGTTGAGCGTGACGGTTTCTACGCCGCCGACGCTGCCGACGATGGTGCTGGTGGTGTCCCGATGCAGCGGCGTGCGGCCGCGCAGGTCCGGCAACGCAAAGGTGCGGACGCCGTCGCCGCCATACTGCGTGCCCAATAACGAAAACAGTGGCGTGTTCTGGTTAATCGCCAGCAGGGCGCCGTTACAGAAGGCCCATCCTTTGGGCGGAAATGAGAACGCACATAAGCGAATCTCGCCAAGGTATTGATCCACAGCCCCTCCTCGCGATGTGGCAGTGCCACGTTATTGGATTCTTGCAATGGCTACGTGGATTTTTAGCACCGACTATTTCCATCCGCCAATTCGATGCGATCGCGGGCATGGTGACGTGAATGGCTCGGCCATCTGTGCGATTTTTAACTCGGCCTTGCGATAAATCAGATGTCCAGGCAATCGAATGAAATAAGAAGGGCTTGTCGGCTATGTTGTTGGAATTGGCCGGCTTGCGGGAGGGCGGAATCCCTTCTAGCATCCAATCGAATCGAAATGATGCCTATAACCAAAGTAACTAGTCATTTCGTATTGCGGGGGAGTATTCATACAAGTTGGTGCGGGTAAACCGTACAGGGTTTTTACTGAGCCCAAAGCTGCGAGTGAAACTCTCAGCACAAAACCTCCCTCGCTTGGCAAAGAGAATCAGGCGTTGTCCGGGTTAATACGCCTGCGATATCGATAAGAAACGTCCGTTAAAACAGACGTGGGAACGAGGGAAGGCATGCGCACGCTGACAAAAACAATCCTGCCCGGCTGGCGTTGGTTTGCCGGGTGGCTGACATTCGTCCACCTGTTCGGCCGCAGCAGGACGCGGGCGCGGGCCTGGGCCCCATGGGCGCGACAGGGGACGCTGGCGATGCTGGTGCTTGCGGCCTGCCAGATGTTGCTGCCGTCCACCGCATCGGCGTCGCCTTGTACGGTCTCGTTTTCGACCAACGCCAATACGCAGAAGTCCTACGTTTTCACCGGCACCGACACCAGCAATTGCGATCCCTTCCTGATCGGCATTGCCTACGACTCCGCGGGCGACGCCAATAGCTCGTCTGGCCCGGTGTCCAACACGGCCACCTCGCAGGGCGGCATTATCGCCATCTACAACGGCTCGGTGCCGCCATCGGGGGATCCGAATACCAACGGTTTCGTCTACAGCCCGCCCAACAACTTTTCCGGCACCGACACCGCCACGTTCTACACCAGCAACGATGGGGTCACCTGGCAGCCCAACGGTACGGTGTCCATCACGGTCATCAGCTCCACGCCGACAGTCACGAGTCTTTCGCCCGCCTCGGGTGGCACCAGCGGCGGCACCACCGTCAGCGTCACGGGCACAAACTTCGCGGGCGCAACGGCGGTGAAGTTTGGCGGCACCAACGCCACGGCGTTTACGGTCAACAGTGCAACGTCCATCACGGCAACGTCGCCGGCCGGGGCAGCCGGTACGGTGAATGTCACGGTCACAACAACCGGCGGCACCAGTGCAACCAGCGCCGCCAACCAGTTCACCTACATTGCCGCACCCGTGGCGAATGCGAGCAGCGCCACCGTGGCGCACGGCAGCAGCAGCAACCCCATCACCCTGAACATAACCGGGGGTGCACCGACCAGCGTGGCGGTGTCGACAGCGGCCAGCCACGGCACGGCCACTGCCACTGGCACGTCGATTACCTACACGCCCAATGCGGCGTATTCAGGCACCGACACGTTTGCGTACACGGCAACCAATGCCGGCGGTACGTCGGCACCCGCCACGGTGACGGTGACGGTTTCCAGCGCCACGGTCAGCTATACGCCGTCGTCGCCGACAGCGGGCACGGTGGGCGTTGCGTATAGCCAGTCGGTGGCCTCTGCCAGCGGCGGCACGTCGCCTTATACGTATGCGTTGGCCTCCGGATCGCTGCCGGCAGGGCTGAGTCTGAGCAGCAGCGGCACGCTCAGCGGCACGCCCACGGCCGGCGGCAGCTTCAACTTCACGATCACGGCCACGGACAGCAGTACCGGCACCGGCCCGTTCTCGGCGACCAGCGGCACGCTCAGCCTCACCGTCGGCGCGCCTACCATCACCGTGTCGCCCGGCACGCTGACGAGCGCAACGGTCGGCACATCCTCGTCGCAGTCGGTGAGCGCCAGTGGGGGCACCGCAACCTACACCTATGCGATCACGGCGGGGGCGCTGCCTGCAGGCATGAGCCTGTCGTCGAGCGGCGTGCTGTCGGGCACCCCTACCGCTGGGGGCACGTTCAACTTCACCGTCACCGCGACGGACAGCAGCACCGGTACGGGCCCGTTCACCGGCAGCCGTGCCTACACGTTCACCGTCAACGCGCCGACACTGTCGCTTACGCCCGCTTCCGGTAGCTTCAATGCCACCACCAGCGTTGCTTACAGCCAGACGTTCGTGGCCTCGAATGGCACATCGCCGTACACGTATGCGTTGTCGGTCAATTCCGGCACGATACCCACGGGTCTCTCGTTCAACACGGCCACCGGGGTGCTGTCCGGTACGCCTACCACGGCCGGCACGGTCAACTTCACCATCACGGGCACAGACAGCAGCACCGGCGCGGGCCCCTATACGGCCTCGGGCACCTATACGCTGACCGCTACGGCGCCCACGATCACGGTGTCGCCCAGCACGCTGTCTGGCGCCACGGTGGGCGTGGCCACCAGCCAGAGCGTGACTGCCAGCGGCGGTACTGCGCCCTATACCTACGCCATCACCAGCGGTGCGTTGCCGGCGGGGCTGACGCTCTCCAGCGCCGGTACGCTGTCCGGTACCCCCACGGCGGCCGGCACATTCAGCTTTACCGTGCGCGGCACCGATGCCAACGCCTACAGCGGCACACGTAGCTACAGCCTTACCGTTGCCGCACCCACCATCACGCTCAGCCCCGCCACGCTCACCAGCGCCACCGTCGGCACGGCCACCAGCCAAAGCGTGACTGCCAGCGGCGGCACCGCGCCGTACACATATGCGGTGACCAGCGGTGCACTGCCCGCGGGCCTGTCGCTTAGCAGCTCGGGCACGCTGTCCGGCACGCCGACCGCTGGCGGCAGCTTCAACTTCACGGTGACGGCCACCGACAGCAGCACCGGCACCGGCCCCTTTACCGGCAGCCGGGCCTACACGCTGAGCGTGGGCACCCCCACGCTGACGATCACGCTGTCATCCACGGGCGGCCTGACCGGCGTGGCCGGCACCAGCTACAGCCAGAGCTTCACCGCCAGCGGCGGCAGCAGCCCGTACACCTACGCGCTGACGATCACGTCGGGCACGATGCCCACCGGCCTCTCGTTCAACACGGCCACCCACACGCTCTCCGGCACGCCCACCACGGCCGGCACCGTCAGCTTTACCGTCACGGCCACGGACAGCAGTTCGGGTTCCGGCCCCTATGCGGTGTCGGGCACCTACACGCTGACCATCAGCGCGCCCACGTTGACGGTGAGCCCGTCAACGTTGCCCAACCCGGCCATCGGCACGGCCTACAGCCAGACGCTGACGGCCAGCAATGGCACGGCGCCGTACACCTTCGCGATCAGCAGCGGCGCACTGCCGGCCGGCCTGGCGCTATCCAGCGCGGGCCTGCTGTCCGGCACCCCCACGGCAGGCGGCAGTTTCAGCTTTACCGTCACGGCCACGGATGCCAACAGCTTTACCGCCAGCCGTGCGTACACCGTCACCATTGGCGCGGCAACCATCGCACTCAACCCGGCCACCGTGCCGGGCGCCACGTTGGCCACGGCCTATAGCCAGACGCTGGCGGCCACCGGCGGCATCGCGCCGTACACGTACGCCGTCGCCTCCGGCACGCTGCCAACGGGGCTGAGCCTCAACGCCACCACCGGTGTGCTGAGCGGCACGCCTACCGCCCTGGGCAGCAGTACCTTCACCGTGCGGGCCACCGACAGCAGCACCGGCACCGGCGCGCCCTACAGTGGCACGCGCAGCTACACGCTGACCGTTGGGCAGACGATTGGCACCGCGTCGGCCATCAGCGCAACGACCACGTCCACCACGCCTGTCACGCTGCATCCCACCGCCAATGCGACGGGTGGGCCGTTCTCATCGGTGGTGATCGTCAGCCCGCCGGCCAGCGGCACTGCTGTGGTCAACGGCCTAGACATCGTCTATACCCCCACGCCCACCACGTCGGGCAGCGTCACCTTCACCTTTGCGCTGGTCAACACGGCGGGTACCTCCGCGCCAATCCAGGCGACGGTGACCGTCAACGCCGTGCCGATTGCCGTGACGCAGAAGACTGCCAGCACGACGGCGGGCAAGCTCGTCAGCGTAGACCTGACCGATGGTGCGACTGGCGGACCGTTCACAGGCGCGGCCATCGTCTCGGTCGTCCCGTCCAATGCCGGCACGGCGACAGTCGTGCAGCAGAACTCGCAGACCACGGCAGGAGTCAAGTCGATCGCGGCGGTGGCGCCGATCTACCTGCTGAGCTTCACGCCCACGGGCGCCTTCAGCGGCACGGCCACGATCACGTACACGCTCAGCAACGCCGTTGCTACGTCGACGCCGGCCACGATCCAGGTTGCTGTGTCGCCGCGCAAGGACCCGTCCACCGACCCGGACGTCAGCGGCCTGATCAACGCGCAGATCCAGGCCGCGCAGCGCTTTGCGACCACGCAGATCAGCAACTACCACCAGCGCCTCGAAGCGCTGCACGGTACGGGCCATGCGCCGTCGGGCAATGGCCTCACGGTAGCGCTGCCGGCCCCGCGCGGCGACGCGCAAGCCCGCTGCCAGGACGTGTTCGGCATTGCCGCGCACGAAGCCTGCCTGCGCGGCGACAGCACCGTCGGCAGACCGTTGGCACGCGGCAAGCGCATCACCGACGCCAAGGGCACCAAGGACGGCGGAGCCGCCGCCGACGCTGGCCCGGACCTGCCCGGCGCCGACGCCGGCCCAGGTAACGCGGATGCGCCCAACCTGGCGTTCTGGAGCGCGGGCACGCTCGACTTCGGCTTTGCCAACGCCGGCACGCAGCGCTCCGGCTTCCGCTTCACTACGGGCGGCATCACCGCGGGGGCGGACTACCGCGTATCGGACAAGCTCTCTGTTGGCGCGGGCTTCGGCTATGGGCGCGACTCAACCGACATCGGCAGCGCCGGCACCAAGAGCACTGGCGATGCGTACAGCGTGGCGTTGTACGGCAGCTTCCGCCCGCAACCCACGCTGTTCATCGACGGTGTGGCGGGCTTCGGCACGCTGAGCTTTGACTCGCGCCGCTGGGTGACCGACGCCAGCGATTTCGCCACGGGCAAGCGCAACGGCAAGCAGGTGTTCGCGTCGGTCTCCGCCGGGTACGAACACCGCGACAAGGTCTGGTTGATCTCGCCATACGGGCGCCTGTCGGTATCGGAATCGACGCTGGATCAGTTCTCGGAAACCGGTGCAGGCACCAACGCGCTGACGTACTTCCAGCAGACTGTGACGACCCTGTCCGGCACGCTTGGCCTGCGCACCGAATACACGCAGAAGACCCGCTGGGGCACCTTCCTGCCGTATGCGCGCGTGGAGTATCAGCACGATTTCAATGGGCAGAGCAACGCCGGCCTGGCCTATGCGGACATGGCCTCGTTCGGCCCCGCCTATACCGTGAGCGGCAGCCCGTATGGCCGCGACCGCATGCAGGTAGGGCTGGGCACCAAGTTCCGTACCGGGCCGCTCACGTTTGGTTTGGACTACAGCGTGATGGTGGGGATGGGGGGCTTGCAGCAGGGCGTGCGGCTGACGTTTGCAGCGCCGTTCTGAGTCATCAATACATGGGGTCGCTGCCGCCGAGGTGGTGACTTGGCGGCAGCGGCCCCACACAAGGCAATCGAGCGTTACCCGAACGCTCCATCCTCACGGTATACCGATTCGGTCGCGGGCCGGTCATGGCGATCCTCGGGATTCAGCGCTTGCAGCAGCAAGCGCCCCGTGTCAGTCAACTGCGCGCGTCGCCGATGGCCTTCGGCGGAGCGCTCGAGCATGACCAACTGCCGCTCCAGCAGCGTTTCCAATTCAGCGCGGTTCATGTCCACCTGCTCTGGTGACTGACTGACCAGCATCAGCGTGGCGAATTCGTGTGCACTCAGCATCTTTGTCTCCCAGCAACAAACAACCACAACCAGGGGGCCCGGTGCCAAATGCGGGCGCCAGCGCGCCCGCTTCCGAAGCAAAACGATGGCGTGTGAGGGGCTCAGCCCGCCTGGACTTCAATACGGCGGGGCTTGGCTTCGTCTCGACGCGGAATCGTCAGCTTGAGCACACCGTCGCGCAGCTGGGCGTCGATGCGTGAGGCGTCAAAGTCGGGGCTCAGCACAAACGTGCGCGAGAAATGCGGGTGCCGAACCTCGCCATGCTGCAGACGCAGGCCGGCCGGTGTGGGCACCATCAGTTCCGCATCTACAGTGAGGGTGCCGTCCTGCACCCGAACATCGAGCTTCTCACGCGGTACGCCCGGCAGGTCGGCATAGAGTGTGATGCCCTGGCGGTTCTCGAAGATGTCGACCGGGGGCGCCAGATGGGTCTGGCGTGCAGCACCTTGCTCCACCTGCTGCTTTGCAACAGCAGCATGACCAACGGGGGCGGATGTGGCGAGTTGGGTGGTCTCGTTCATGATGTCCTCCATCGTTCATGGGTAAGGCGAGGCTCACCCTTGCACCGTGATTTGACGTGGCTTTGACGCCTCCGACTTGCCCACGCTGATGGTCAGGCAGCCGTTGGTGTACCGCGCAGCGACTTTCTCGGGGTTGACGTCCTGTGGCAGTTCAATCACGCGGCGGAACGCACCGACAAACCGCTCGTCGGCGTACACGCGCGTGTCGTCGGTCAGCTCGAAATCGGGGCGCTTGCGCTCGCCGCTGATGGTCAGCAGCCCCTTGTCGATCGAGACATCGATCTGCGCGGGGTCGAGCCCCGGGGCGAATGCGACGATCTCGACGGAATCATCGGTGCTGCCGATGTTGACCGGGGGAAAGGTGCCGATGCGCGTGGCGCGCAGGCTTGCGGGTGTACCCGCAAAGAGACTGGCCATCTGCCGGTGCAGGCGGTCGAATTCGCCCAGCAGATCGGTGCCAAAAAACAGATCGCTCATGGCTGGCTCCTAAAAGGGCCCGCACGGAGGCTGAACCGAACTACGCGCTCCAGTTCATCCGTCCGTGGCGAGCCACTGACAAACAAATCGAAACACGCAGCGCGTGAATCGCGACTGCATTGACGAAACCTAAAATAGGGAGGCGTGCGGAAATTTCAAGAGTCTTCCGGAGCCCTTGTTTTGAGGCTTCATGGATGTCTCCAACGCGGGGCACGAACAGATCGCGGCCGTCGATGCGACAGAAACGTCACCTGTCGGATCGGGATCATCCGTTGGCGCTTGATGGGTAGCTGTATCGCTGAGGAGAAGCAGTTGGGCCGGCCTATTGCACCAGCACCATCCTTACGCATACGGGGCCACGTGGCTCACCGGTATCGGTAAATGCTCTGCGGGTATAGACCTGCACGACCATGCCGGGACGCTCGAAGCTGTCGCCAATCCAGCTGCCGTGCTCGCGATATAGGCTACGGCGGCTGAACCCCATGGATTCCAGTGCCCCGGTGAATTGAGCGAAATTGGGCTCGCACCTCGTCAGCGGTTCAGCCTGTGTTCCGGGAATCGGATCAAAACCCAGATCCACGCGTGTGCCGATACCCGGAATCACCAGCCTTTGGATGCTGAATGCCCAGTTGCCTGGCAATCGTTGGCCATAGCCGAACTCGTCTTGAGCCGTCACTTTGGTCTGGACGCCAAAGATGCGGTCCACCGTGTCTTGCGTGATGTCGGTCACGCGATGGCTGGTCCGGATCAGCTCCAGCATGGCCTGTAGCGCCTGCGTGGTGCTGAGGTCCGTTGGGGCTTGAGATTCGATGCGCGATCGGCTTGCGCGGTCCGGCGTGGCTTCAGCAGGGGGCTGGGCATGCACGCTGCCAACTGGCGGGCATAGGGTCAATGCGGCCATGACCATCGTGGGCGTGAAGAATCGGCGTCGGGTGCGGGCGGTTGAAACCACGCGATTTTTGTTCTGTGTCTGCATCATGCTGAATCCTCGTGGCGGTCGATTGTGAGTCGGGCCTATGCCGAAAACATGCACTGCGCATAGGCCGATCCGCTTTCAGTACGTCCTGCTCCAGACGAGGAAGATGTCCTTCCTGAAATCGCTGTCCTTGTTGCCGACAGTCTGTTCATCGCGCGTGGGAATGAACATCGCCGTGTAGACGTTGATGGTGCGGCCGTTGACTTCGAGATAGATGTCGGGTGATCCGGCGACGGGACCGCTGTAGAAGTCAGCCATCTGTGCCTTGGGCACGTTGTGCCAGATCAGTTCGTCTTTGAAGATCCGGCCGATGTCGATGCTTGCCTCATGCGCCACGCCGTCCTTGGATTTCCAGCGAACTTTGGCTGGACCCGGAAAGTTGCGGATAGCAAGTTCCGTCGAGCGCCAGGTCTTGTCGCCATCGGGGGGCTTCGGGCGGGCGATTGCGTCGTCGGCATCCCGCACTTGGTAGCGGCCGTTGTATACGACGGTACAACCGATGGTGTCGTAGCAGTGCGCTTCGAAGTTGTGGCGCTTGAAGTGCAGGGGGACTTGTCGAGTCAATACCGGTGGCTCGATGTTCTGCTGGTTATCGAGCGGTGTGGCAGCACCACATCCGGGCGCAAGAGCCAACGTCAAGCCAAGTGCCAGCGATGTTCGAAGCCAGAAGGACGAAATACACACGGAACCCCCCTTGTTTTTGCATCCGCTGCTAGCGGGATCTGGATCGAGTCGGGTCAGCAATCAGCCTTTCAACGCGCAGCACCGGCGCTCTGCGGGTAGCGGCTGTCCGTCAGGCAGGCGTGCAGCCAGGCGGTGTCTTCGGTGCCAAGCTCGACTTCGGCATCCAGCTTGGGCAGTGCCTTGGGTGCCAGGGCGGGGCGGCCTGGGTGCAGATTCCAGCCTGCGCTCGCTTTGCGCGCCTCGTTCACAGTGTCCGGGCACGGACTGCCGCCTTCTGAACCGTCGCCGCATGCCGCCACGGTTTCCAACCGGCCCTGAACGACGTTGCCAACCAGGCGTGTCTGGTAGTAGCCGCCACTCGCCCAATCATCTTGCAGGGTGCAGACCCGGTCCCGGTTCTGATAGCGGCGTTCGCTGAAGCAGCCGTAGTTGAGTTCCTGACCGCCCGGCAGGAAATCGCATCCTGTCTCGAAACCTGCGAATGCCCCACCCGTGAATTGCGCCAGGAACTTCCGCTGCTGCAGCGCTGTTTCCAGCAAGCGCGGCGTGGCACGGTTGGCCTTGCCGGGTTCGCTCAGGGTCTCGGTGCGCTGACGGATCGCTTTGAACAGGCTCGCGCGTAGGGCCTTGCCGTTTGGCGCGCCGGCGAAATCCTGCGGATCTGCGAACCTCTCATCCCGCGCTTCGATCCAGCGCTTCTGGCCGCGGACGAGCATCGCGCGCACATCGGCGTCATTGCCGGCCTGCTGCATGACAGCTGCGTAGGCCTTACCCATCTCAGCGTCGGCGGCCTTGAGCTTCTCATCGGCGCAGATCGTACGTTCGACAGGGTTGCTGGCCTTTCTGCAGTCGATTGCATGCGCAGCGGCGGTGCTGGCGAGCAGGGCGATGCAGGTGGCGTATCTGAGGAGGGCGGTCATGTGGTCAGGGTGTGGGACGCAAAAAAGTTGGGCGTGTCATCCCTGCAAGTGGCGATGCGCTGTACGGCGCGCGCGCCACGTGAGATAGAGCAGGAACAACCCTGTGCCGGCGACCAGTGGCACGCCGAGTGGTCTTAACAGGTAAGCCGGCCATAGCCAGCCGTAGTGTGGCGCGGTGGCGTTGAACGACAACGGCGGGCGTGCCCAAAGTTCCACCGTCTCGCCGGTCAGTGCAGGCGCGACATCGGTAATGGTGACGACCACGTCGTTGTGGCCAGGCGTTGCATGGGCCTTCGCAGAATTCGGCGGCCAGCGCCATTCCCCTGGCGCCACTGGCAGGCTCTCGGAGAAGTCCCGGAAGATGACGTTGGCACCGTATCCATTGGCCGGCATGGTTTCCAGCGGAATTGGCGTGCCGCTGTTGACCGATACGGTGCCGGCCACGCGCGCGCCTGGAGTGCTGAAGCGCAACGTGCCCGGTCCGTCTTCCGTTCGGGTCCAGCTGCCGAGGTCAGTATCGCGTGTGCCCCCTGTGTATCGCGCGAAGTCCAACTCAAAGGACAGGGCATGGCCGTATAGGCTCGTCACCGGCAAACGGGCCGTGCGTCCGGGTGCCAGTACAACCTCGGCCCGCACGCCCGTGGATGCAACCGAGGCGATCGTGCAATACATGGCGAGCCCCGCAGTGACCACACCCCATGCTACCCACGCCCATTTGAGCCGGGCGATGATGGCACTTGTTCGTGCGATGACCATGGCGTTGGACGAAGCTTCGTGCTTGCCGCGAGCGAGCAGGGCGAGGCTTTTCATGGTCGTTGTGCCGCGCGGGGTTATTCCAGCGGCTTGAGGAGCGCCTTGGGCAGCTCGTACTGCGTGCCGCCATAGACCAGCCGATGTGTTGTCGTCTCCGACTTGGTCGGCCGTAACTCACACATGCCGTTCTTGCCCTTTGCCTCCTGCTGGGAGAGCCGTTTTTCCGTCACCACGATGTCGGCATAGCCGTTGTGCGAAGCCGGTTCCATCGACAGCGTGCGCCGGCCGCCTACCGATGTGGTGGAGCACTGCTCAGCCATCACGGTGGTGTTGGCCTGCACGACCAGGCCGTCTACGACTGGCTTGACTTGATCGCCGTCGAGGGCATAAAGCCACAGGACGTCTTCGGAGAAGGATTTGGGGTCCACCTGACGTCCTCGCATCATCAGCAGGCCCACGGCGGGTTGCCCGGGCGCAAGCGTATAGCGCGTGTTGTCAAAGCGGATCGCGTTGATGGACAGCCCGCTGTTGGTCGTGTTGGTGTTCAGTCGCCACCGTTGCTGCACGTTGAGGGTGCGCTTGTCGAGTACAAGCAGATCAAGCCGGCCCCCGCGTTCCTTGCTTTCCCAGTCCTTCGTGAACGGGATTGCCGCCAGCATGGTGTCGGGCCGGCCGGGCCAGGTGCGGCAGACCACGTGGGCGACTTCGCCATTCATGTCGCTTTCAGGCGTCACGATATTCAAGTCATCAATGACGAAGTTGTCGCCACTGGACTTCGCGTTGGGGTAGACCTTGCGCACGATAGCGGCGGCGCGTTTGCCGCACGTGTCGCTGTTGGCATGCGCGGCCTGTGCGCCCAACAACAAGGTAGCCAGCAGGAACAAGCTGTGCGCAACGGGCAGTTTGGCGGTCATGGCGACTCCGAGTCGGGTGTTGGCAGGCGCATGCGCTTGATGTGCGCTGAATGTGCGTTTAGCGCACGCTGATCGAATAGTCCTGCCCGTACACCGAGCGCAGTTCACCCGCCTTGGCCTGCAGCTTGAGCGGGCGGTACTTGGCGTTGGACAGAATGCGTGTGGCGCGTGGGTAGAAACCTGGGTCGGACGCCAGCCCCTGTATGTGCGCCATATCGGCCGGGATACGCGTGAGCGTGTAGCGTGTCAGGTCGCACTGGATCTGGCCGCCGACAATTTCGCAGGCCTGCTTGTTGTAGTCGGCGTTGGGCGGAGTCGGGTACAGGCCGTCGATCACGATGGCTTCGCCCGGCGCGACGCTGAACGAAGCAAATTCGCGCTTGAGCTTGGTCGAGACCGCCAGCCCATCAACGGACTTTTCCCGGGTGACGGTCTTCCATCCGGCGGGCTCGGTCATTTCCGAGACCGTGCGCTTCTCCGTTGCCCAGAACGCGCAGCCGCCACCGTAGACATAGATCGATGAGCAGTATGTGTTCTCGACCTGGCGGTCCCGGTACTGGGCGTTGAACCATTCTTGCGACTGAATGAAGTCCGAGTTCTTCTTAGGCAGCAAGGCGATCTGCCCCAGCGGGGAACTGCCTGGCTTCTGACTGGTGCCAAGCTGCGACATCGCCTCGGACGTTGTCTCGTAGGTGTTGCCGGCTACGGTGTACGTGCCCGGATTGACGATGTAGACAAAGTACTGGGCATTGCCTGCCACAAAGGTCGACACATAGCCGTGCAGGCCCACTTCGTTAAAGGGTTCATTTGGCCCCACGCGTATCACGTCAACGGCGTTGTTCTTGTTTTGCCAGATGGTGGTCGCCGTGACATCGGTACGGAACGCCCATTTTTTCTGGGTGACGCCTTCTTCGACGGTGTACTTCTTATCGAGGTTGATGGCGGGCACCACGACGAGCGCCTTGCCGGCAACGATGGCGCGGTTGATCAGCCAGTCGATGCCGGTGTGCCAGCTTTCCTGCTTGCGCTGGTTTGAGAGTGCGGGCGGCTCTTTCGATTCGCTCAGTGGTGCCGCCACCATGGCCACGACGAGCGAACAGATTTCCTTGCGCAGCGTTTGATCGTCCATCTCCTGCTTCGGGTTCAGCCGCGCGACAACGGAGACGACACCCAGCGCTTCCTCCAGCATGAAGCGTATCGGGAAGGAGCGCTTTTCCCCTTGCTCTGGGAGCGGCTGGACAATCGTGACGCTGGTCAGCGTGCCGTGTTGTTCGTTCGACTGCACGCTCAACTTGGCCGCTGTGGCTGCTTGCGTCAGCCGGGAGGCTGCGTCAGCCGGTTTCACCGCCTTGATGGGTACCCAGGTGGTGTAGTGGCGACCTGTGACGCCGTCCAGCGCGGGCCGGAAGTTATAGGTGCAGGTGGCAAAAGTGGGTGCCGTCAGAAAGGCATCGTTCGATGGGGCTGGCGCCGTAGCTGCCACGCTCGTGCTTGTTGCGTTGCGGCTCATGTCGACGCGGCTGAGCATGCCGCACATACCGCCCCGGATGGCCTCCGGTGCCGCGTTCATCCCCGGGGGCAACGTTGTCACCACGGAAATGGTCTTCGTGCTTTGATTCGCCGTCAGCGTAATGGCGAAGCCACGGGCGCGGTCACTCTGCTTTTGCTGGATTGTCAGCTCGCCGGTTGAGCCGGTGTAGCTTTCGTCGCCGATCAGGAAGCCGTCACCCGCGGCAATTTGCTTGAGTTGGGCGATGGCGTTGCGTGCGTCCAGGCCCGGCACCGCAGAGAAGGTTGAGAAGCGTGGGCCGGAGCCGGTGTCGGGTTCACTCTTGAAATTGGCCTCGCAGCCGGCCGCAGCCGCGGCGTGGTGCCAGCCGAGACTCAGCATCAGCCCAATGAAGGCCAGGCGCAGGCGTGCGGAAATCATGATGCGGCTTCTCCCATTTGGTGCTTGCTTCATGTTGTTGTCCATCTATTCGATCGGCAGTTCCAGTGGGCAGTCGCAAGCCAGCGGGCCGCACGCGTTCTTCTGCTCAGGCGTTCGCGCTCTTGCACTGCATGCTCGTGATCCGCTGGTCCGGCTTGGCGCGGTAGAACACAAAGTTCGTCATGCCTGGCCCCTGGTTGCCGCCGTCCTCATCGACATACGTTTCCGCAAATACCGGCACGGCAGCGTTGCCAATGCTGATTTGATAGAACGCGTTCCTTTGCGTGTTCGGGGCAGTCGTGCCGTAGTCGAGCATGCAGGTGCCGGCGATCGGCTTGACCGTGGCATCGCCGCCGAACTGCCGCTGCAGGATGCTTTGCGTGTCATCACGCGGATAGAACTTCTGCAGCTCGATCGATACGACGGTGGTGGCGTCGCCGTTGAGCACGACGCCGACATGGCCTTCGTTGTCCTTCTTGATGCCGGCTTCTGCGCCAGCCTTGCCGTCAGGCACGTCCACCTCGCCAAAGCCCGTGAGCAGCATGCTGCCGCCGCGGTAGTGCGTGGTGTCGGGGGAGTTGGCGTCTGGGTTGTTGAGCGGCTTCGCGTCATCCCAGTGCACGCCGGCTATGTTGTCAAACGCGGGCCAACCGGCGGCGGTCTGGCCTCCGAACGCACCCAGCAGCGCTTGCAGGGGGGATGCCGCAGTTTTCGCCGGCGTTGCTGCTACAGAGGCGGACGCAGCGGAGGCAGGTGCAGCGCTTGGGCTAGCGGGTGGCGCGCTACGCTCGCACGCACTCAGGCAGACCAGTAGGGCGCAGGCAGACAGCACGCACGGAACATGGGGCAGGGTTCGCATGGGTAGACGTTGCATGAAGCACGCTTAGGGCTTGGAGTGTGGGGCGCAACCGATGGAGCCATCAGCGGCACTTGACGCTGTACTCCGCGACACGTGGCAGCGGGTCTTCACCGACGGTGGTCAGGGCCAGCTTGCCAGCGGCGCCAACGTAACTGAAATCGCAATAGGCGAACCCCGTGCCTGCGCAGGACTCGGCCTCGACGATGCCTCGTTTGACCAGTGCAGCCTGACGCGGCTCAGGGCTGGCGCCGCCCCGCACGGGCGTCCAACCCTTGGCGGCCAGTGCCTTGCGAGCCTTGTCGATCGGCATGTTGTAGACGTTCGGCACCTTGGCGCGGCCCTGGCAGACGCTGTCTTCGTCGGCCACCTTGGACAGGCGCAGGGTGCCGTCGTCGTCGACATGCAGGTCACCCGCAGGCAATGGGGAGATATCACCGTCCCATACGCGTACGGCGCCACCTTCGAGCGGCTCCAATCTGCCAATCGCGGTGGCCTCTGCCGATTTGCCGTAGGCCAGTGCGACGAGCCTGTTGTTGTCAAACACGGCCAAGTTGCCTTGCGTGACGTTGCAAGCGCCGCTGGTCGCGGCCTCCATCTGGCCTGCAAAGCTGACAGCGCGGTAGGAGCCCAGTGGCACATCCGACATGACAGCCCAGCCTTGCGCGGCGATCTGTTTCGCGGCCGGCGACTTCGGCTGGATGACCAGCTGCGGACAGCTATCGCGGTCGCTTGCACTGCCGCTTGCCCTGGGCAGGTTGGTGAGCGCCTTCATGCGGATGTCCTTCAACTCGGACACCACGCGTGGCGCAGGCGCATTCGTTTGCGCAACGGCCGGTATTGTGAGTGCAAGGCTGAGCCCTAGCGCCGCACCGTGGAGGGCGTTCGATGCGGTAGTGGTTGCGAAGGCGAATAGGGAAGAGCGAAGCGGCATAGCAAGGGTTGCGAGAGCACGAACTGTTTCAGCCAGTCATAGACGCCCGAGCCATGCGCGTGAGGCTCGGGTTCACTTCAGAGACATTAAGAAACGGAAACAAATCGGCTGCCATCTCTTTGCACGTATGTCCTGATTCTGCGGAATTCTAGTCAAAGTAGACGGACTGGTATACATTGGCTATGCGCTGTGTGTCTTCGATATGTGGCAGACACATCAGCGACATTTTCGTCAGCTGATCGCTGGGGCGTGAGGTCAACGAGACCTCGCTAATACGGGGTGGGCGCTCTTCGCGATGGAGCAGGCAGCGTGGCAACGCCGTCATCTGTGCATCTAGTGGGATGTCGATGAAGGCAAGCGGGTTAGTTTCCAATACCCGCACGAAATCGAGCAGTTCGATCATGTCCAGACGTCGGGCGCTGCTCGTCCATCCAAGCGGCCGACCGGCGCCCAGCAATGGGCGCCGGCGATCTCGCGGCCATCAGCGTCGAGGATGGCATTCCCAGTTGTTGTATGTCGGCTGATCGATCGGCGTGAGCCCTGGAATCATGAACACCGTACAGCTGAAACGGCGCCCTTTGCCTGTCGTCGCGTCGTAACTCACTTTCTGACCGCCCAGCCCGTCCTTCTTCCCATACTGCACGTTCGCGATCGTGATCTCGTCCGACGACGCGAGACCGAGCGTCTTTGCAGTCGAGGTCTGGACGTCGACCATGTTCATCTGCGTCGTGCCACAAGCGGACAACACGAAGCTTGCAACGGCGATTCCCAGCGCGGTTCGTGCGGTGCAATGCAGGGTTTTCTTCATGGTTTCTCCTTGAAAAGAGGAAGGGGCGCCTGCCCGGACAGGGTCCCGAGACTCTTAGTGGACCCACAGCGGGCATTTATCCTGCCAACGCAGTCGCAGGCTGCCGTCGGGTATCCGATGTGAAACGGGATGGCCTTTAGTTCTGCGTCAGCGGATTCAGCGTCGTGCAGAGGAATCCGCTGCAGTTGCTAGCCTTGAAGTAGTAGGACGCCGACGTGCCGAGCATGAGGTCCCCAAGGTATGCGTTGCTTTGCGCGCCAAGGTCGTTCAGTTGCTGGATGTACGCTGCGCTTGCCGTTTGCATGGTCGCCGCCTGGTACGTGAAGGAGGGCGATTGAGTCTGATCCTTGACGTAGACCCACGCGGAGTCGGTGCCGAACGCCAACGCTCCCTTCGCGCGATAGCCATTTGCACCTTCGCTGTTCGCCTGCGCAATGAAATCGCTCGACGTTGTCGGCAGCGTTAGCGCTTGGTACGAGTAGGTCGCGTTCGAGGCATTGTTCTTCATGTACAGGCTTGTGCTCGTCGAGTTGAGCATGATCGGGCCGACCAGCCAGTAGCCTGACTGTCCTTGCCCGTTGGCCTGCGTAAGGAACGCTGCCTGGCTGGTCGGCCACGCCACGGCCGCGTAGGTATAGGTTGCAGATGCCCCCCCGTCCCTGCGATACAGGTTTCCATACGTCAGCGGACCTTCAAAGCGATAACCGCGTGCGCCCTCTGCGTTGGCCTGCGTGAGAAAGGCCGACTGGCTGCTCTGTGCGCTAACCAGTTCGTATGTGTACGTCTGCGCGGTGCCGTCGTTGACGAAGACCGAAGTCGTCGTACTGCCCGACGCGTTGAACCGATCGCTCAAGTAGCGAAAGCCTTTTGCGCCTTCGCTGTTGAGCAGCGCCAGGAAGCTGGCTGCATCTGCTGCGGGCGACAGGGCTTCATAGCGCAGCGTGAGCGTGCTGCCGCCGTTGGAGCCCGTTCCGCTTCCCGTGCCCGTTCCCGGGTTCGAGCCGGTCGCAGTCGTAGAGGCGTCGTCACCGCCGCCGCAGGCAGTGAGTGCAACACAAGTCATTGCGATCAGCGCAGCGGTTTTCATGAATTCACCTTGGGAAAAATGCAAACGGAACCGGCGTGGACGACGCTGCCGTGCGCGGGCAGATGGCAATCAAGCCATGCGAACTGCCTTCAATGAATCATGGGACCGCTTTTTCCGGCAGGCGACTGACATGTGCCGATGCTGCGCGGCAGAGGCTCCATGAAATGAAACTATACCGATCTATCTAGTTTCAAATGATGATCGTTTGGTAATAAAAGTTGTTCGGGTGGACATGCCTGAGAGCGGGCGCCCAGCGAGTGGGGCGCCCGCAGTATTGCGCGGCCATGCCTACAAATTTGCTCATGGTGGCCGGGCTCATTCCGCCGGTGCTGCTGAACGAGCTGTTTTACTCCCCCCGGTGGGTACGTCGTACCCCGGACCGTTGTAGACGAGACGACTTGTCGAGCTGGTTGTTTTGCCCAGGTGAGGAACCAGAAACAAATCAGCCGTTGTTTCTGTGCAGGCTGTTCCGAGCGTACGCTCAGGATTCTAGTCAAAGTAGACAGACTGGTATAAATTGATTTCACCCTGCGTCGCCTCACCCAAATTAGCGCGTGACGGCTGGTGGGCGAGGCCGTTGAGCGCCGTTTAGACTGACATTTCACATGACTCTGGCAGCCAGCATCAGCGAAATCGCCCGGTTTCTTGACGGGCTGAACCCACACTGGCTACCCGCCTATGACATGCGCCACAGTTGTGATCGGGACTCTATTCAAGATGGTTAAGCCTTCTACACGCTGTGCCACACAGATACGAAAGCATGGGGCGGTGGCTGTCATCTCGCGTCATATGGGGCGGGCCGCCCGGGCAACCGCAGGCCTTGTGTTCATCGTCAGTGTGCTTTCCGGAGGCGCTGCCATATCGACACCCGCGCCGGTCGATCCGCAACTGCAGTTGGTCGTGGAGCAGCGGAATGCGAATGCGCGGTATGCCCAAAGCGTGTTGGCCTATAAGCCGATGTTCGAGAATCCAGGCAACTACAGCCGTACGCAAATACTGGAAGCGTATGAAGCCGTTCTTCAGCAGTACTCAGCCGCTGCGGGGAGTTGGGGTCGCGTCGTCTATCCCGAGGCTCGGCAGGCGCTGCCGCCTGCTCTGCGGCCGTTGCCTCCACTGTCGGGGCCTGCCACGCTGGCAGTCGTGAATCGAGACTACGAATCTGTGCTTGGCATGAACGCTGCCATGTGGGAGATCAATCTGGCAGCAAGCTGGGGGCGGCCTTCGAAGTTGCCGATACCGAAGTACAACGGTCCATTTCTTATCATGCCGCCAGCCGCACCCCTGCCTCCCTTGCAGGATGTGCGCGATCCAAAGTTTGCGCGGCTGGTCACCATGACAAAGAAACTGGATGACGCCCAAAAGGCGGATCTTGCTCAACAGCATGCCGCGGTTGAGCAGCAGTATGCGGAGATGGCGGATTGGAGGGCTAGGCACCCCACGCATCAATACGACGGGATTAATCCGAGGACTGGATTGCCGTATGCGCCACCACCACAAGAGACGCAGCGTTGGTGCATGATGGGCGGTGGCCGGGTGCCTTGCTGAAACGCCCCAGGCATTGGGAGATCATGAAACCCCTATCCCAGCTTGCCAAACGCGCGGCGCAGTCGCTCTCGATCTGCCCATAAGCCTTCATGCCTTCCGGCGGGTCTTCTACCGCCGTTCAACCGCGCAGGGACGCCCGCTCAGGAGCAACACCATTCTGGTCTGGAGCAAGACGTACTGAAGCGGCTCAACCCAGCTTGGCGGCGGATTGCGTCGGCGGGCGCGGTGCTAAGATGCCGCCCCATAGTCAGGAGACGGATGCATGCGCGCGAGCAAACGCCAGCAAGTGGTGGACAAGGCCAGTGAGCTGTTCTCCCGCCACGGCTTTCATCCGGTCGGCATCGATTGGATCATCGCCGAGGCGGACGTTGCCCGCATGACGCTCTATCACCACTTCGCGGGCAAGGAAGATCTGATCAAGGAAGTGCTGGAACAGCGCTACACCTTCATCATGGAGAGCCTGGCTGCCAAGCTCGAACCCATGCCAGATGCCGAAGCGCGCTTGAAGGGGATTTTCGACTGGTATGGAGCCTGGTTTCGTACCCCCGAGTTTGCGGGCTGCCTATTCGAACGCGCGCTGGCTGAGTTCGGTGCGACCTGTCCCAAGGCGACCGACGTGGCGGTGCGCTACCGCGATGACCTGTTGGCCATCATGGAGCAACTGCTGTCCGAGATCATTCCGCCTAGCCGAGCCCGCCAACTCGCCGGCGTGTATGTGATGTTGCTGAGTGGCGCAACGGCAGATGCGCGCGCCATTGGCGATCCACGCGCGGCCGCTCAGGCGTGGCAGGCAGCCAAGGTGCTGCTGGATCAGGCGAAAGCCGCAGCAGACAGCGCTCGCAGCGTGCGTAGCCGCCAGGGTTGAGTGCTCTGCGCCTGGTCTTTGTCGGCCGTGCTTACGGCGACATGGTTGCCCCACCACATCAGCATTCTTGAGCTTTACCAGATTGTTTTCGTGATACTGATTGGCCGTGCCGTTGCCTTCCGTCGCTAGGCGCGTCGCAGGGCAATTCGGATACAGCAAGGTTAGGGAAACAGGCATGGACCAGGAAACGCGCAACCAGATTTTGACCAAGGCGACCGAGCTCTTTTCGAAGCGAGGTTTTCACGTTGTCAGCGTCGACCAGGTGATTGATGCGTCTGGTGTTTCGCTGCCGGCGTTATATGGCCACTTCCCAAACAAGGACGACCTCGTGCGTGCCGTCCTCAAGAAGCGGTACACCGACATCCTTGTCAGCATCGAGCAAACGTTAAAACCGATTCCCGATCCAGTGGGGAAGATCAAAGGCATCTTCGACTGGTATGGCGCATGGTTTCGTACGCCCGAATTTGCCGGGTGCCTATTCGAGCGGGCGCTTTCGGAATTCGGTACAGATGCCGCCGGGATTTCGGACGTGGCGATTGGCTACAAGCGGACATTGCAAGGCCGCATGGCCGATATTTTGCGCACACTACTTCCGCATCGGCGGGCAGAACAACTGGCCGAAACCTACGCGTTGTTCCTGGATGGGGCGATTGCCGCTGCGCGTGCGTATGGGGATCCTGAGGTGGCAAATCACGCTTGGGAATCGGCCCAGGCGCTGCTTGAGGATGCCCTGCGGCATGCTTGACGACTTACGTGCAGGTGGGTGGACCCTCCAAGCAAAGCCAGCTGAATTTCGCTACAATTTAATTGATTCATCAATCATTGATGTGTCATTTGTGTCGTCATTCCGCCATGGCCGTCCACACTGCGCTCCCGCATTCCCATACTCAGGTCCTGCCGTTCAAGGAATCGCTGCTGGCGATGATCGGCATTTGCTTTGTCGTCGTGCTCGTTGCGTTTGACCAGACGGTGGTCGGCACGGCGTTGCCCACGGTGGTGGCGGAGCTCAAAGGCTTTGAGCTGTACGCGTGGGTGGCGACGTCGTATCTGCTGACGTCGGTGGTGACGGTGCCGATCTTCGGCCGCTTGGGCGATTTTTACGGGCGCAAGCCATTTGTGATCGCGTCCATCGTCGTGTTCACGCTGGCCTCTGTGATGTGCGGCATGGCTGGCAGCATGACGTTTCTGGTGTGGTCGCGGGCCCTGCAGGGTGTCGGTGGCGGCATGCTGGTTGGCACGGCTTACGCCTGTATCCCCGATCTCTTTCCGGACGCGCGCGTGCGCTTGCGCTGGCAGGTGCTGCTGAGTGCGTCATTTGGCATCGCCAATGCCATCGGCCCGACGCTGGGTGGGTGGATGACGCAGGCGTATGGCTGGCGTTCGGTGTTCTACGTGAACATTCCGTTTGGCGTGCTGGGGCTGTGGTTCGCGTGGCGCTTTCTGCCGCATCTGCGTCAGAACGTACAGAGCGGTCATGGTGGAAAGATGCGGCTGGACTGGCAGGGTGCGCTGCTGATTACGGTGGCGCTGGGCGCGCTGCAGCTGTTTGTGGAGTGGCTGCCGCGTCATGGCCTGTCGCTGCCGATGTTGGGTTGGCTGGCGCTGTCGGCCGCGGCGTTTGTGGCGCTCTGGTGGTGGGAGAAGCGTGCTGAACAGCCGCTGCTGCCGTTCGACATGCTGCGCAATCCGTCGCTGGCGGCGCTGTTCATGCTGGCGCTGCTGTCCGGTTTTGCGATGTTTGCGGTGCTGTTTTATGCGCCCTTGCTGTTCCAGGGCGGGTTCGGCATGTCGCCGCAAGAGGCGGGGCTGATCATCACGCCGCTGGTGGTGTGCATTACGTTGGGCAGCATCATCAACGGGCGGATCGTCACGCGCATTCCGAAGCCGAACAGCATGCTGTATGCGGGGTTTGCGTTGCTGACGCTGGCGCTGGCGGGCATGTCGGTGTCGTCAAGGTCGATGCCGCATGTGGTGTTGACGGGCTTAATGCTGGTGGCTGGCTTGGGGCTCGGTTTTGTGCTGCCCAACCTGACGGTGTTCGCGCAGCAGACCGCAGGGCGCGCGCATCTGGGGATCGCCACCGCGCTGCTGCAATCGCTGCGCATGGTGGGCGGGATGGTCGGCACCGCGCTGGTCGGCACGCTGGTCAGCGAACGCTATGCCTCGGGCGTGGGCGACGCATTGCGTGCGGACGATGCCGCGCAATGGCTGCACCAGCTTGCTGATCCTGAAATTCTCATCGATCATGACGCGCAAACCGCGTTGCTTGCGCAGATGCATGCGGCAGGCCATGACGGCGCTGCGCTGCTGGAGGCGGCCCGGCACGTGTTGGTGGGCGCCATCCAGATCGGCCTGATTGTGGCCACCGTGGTGGCCCTCGTGGGCCTGTGGCGCGTGCGCCGGGTGCCGCCGGTGGCGTTGCATCATGTCGAGCCGGTGCAACAGCCTGAGTAGGCGGGAAGGCTCCGGAGCGGTTAGGATGCGCGGTTCTCCAGCAATCTCAGCCCTGATCGATGACCACTGAACGCGAACGCTTCGCCGTCATGCACCAGTTTGGACGCACGTACCGTGCGTTCATGGCCGCCTTCGAGGCGCATGTCGGCCAGCCGATCCCGCGCTGGCGCATTCTGCTCGCGCTGCATGACAACACCGGCGGCGGCATGGCGCAGAAGCAGCTGGCCGAGCGCCTGCAGATGGACCCCGGCGCGCTGACCCGCCAACTCAAGGTACTCGATCAGCTCGGCTGGATCGAACGGACCACTGACGCGCGCGACAACCGCCTGACCAACGTCACGCTGTCAGACGCCGGCTCGGCCGTGGTGCTCGAGTGCATGCCGCGCCGCGTCGCCTTCCTCAATGCCACGCTCGATGGGCTGCCGGACGATCTCGTGCACGCACTGTCCGAAGCGCTCGCACAGATCGAAACCCGCATTGCCGCAGTGCCTGTACTTGCCGGCACACCTGATGCAAAAAGCGCCGATCAGCGCGAAGACCGCTGACGCATCCGGAGACACGCCATGCCCATGGTGATCAACAGCGCGCTGTACCGCAACGGCAAGCGCGAACGCGACCTCTCCGTCGAGGCCATCAGCGACGTGCTGCACACACCCGGCTCATTTGTCTGGCTGGGTTTGCATGAGCCGGACAACGCGATGCTCGACCGCGTGCAGGAAGAGTTCGGCCTGCACGATCTCGCCATTGAAGATGCGCGCAACGCCCACCAGCGCCCCAAGCTGGAGGTCTATGGCGAGACGCTGTTCATCGTGTTGAACACGGCACAGCTGGAGCAGGGCAACGTCGTCTTTGGCGAGACGCATCTGTTTGTCGGCAAGGATTTTCTTGTCTCGGTGCGGCATGGGCCGTCGGCGTCGTATTCGCCGGTGCGCGAGCGCTGCGAACGCACGCCGCAACCGCTGGCGAAGGGCGCGCCGTTTGCGCTATATGCGGTCATGGACTTTGTGGTCGACAACTACCAGCCCGTGCTCGAGAGCCTGCAGGAAGAGTTCGAGGCCATTGAGAGTCGTATCTTTGGCGACTCGTTCGATCGCGCCTCCATCGAGCGGCTGTACACGCTCAAGCGTCAGCTCTTGCGCCTGCGCAATGCAGCGCTACCCGTGGAAGACATCGCCGGCCAGCTCGTGCGCCTGCACGAAGACGTGGTGCCCAAGGAGCTGCGCGCGTACTTCCGCGACATTGCAGACCACGCGCACCGCGTGGTGGGCGCGCTCGACGTGATTCGTGAAATGCTGACCACGGCCATCTCCGTGAATGTGGCGCTGGTGTCCGTCACGCAGAACGACATCGTGAAGCGGCTGGCGGGGTGGGGCGCAATTCTCGCCATCCCAACGGTGGTGTTCAGCAACTACGGTATGAACTTCAAAGGCATGCCGGAGCTGGAGCATCCGGCCGGCTACCCCATCGTGCTGACGTGTACGGCGCTGGCCTGCGTGGTGCTGTATCGCAAGCTGCGCAAGTCCGGTTGGATTTAGCCAATTAGGAGACGTTGAGATGTCTCGCTGCTGCTGGGTCAATGACGACCCATTGATGATCGATTATCACGACACCGAATGGGGTGTGCCCTCGCACGATGATCGTCACCTCTACGAAATGCTGATTCTGGAAGGCGCGCAGGCCGGGCTGTCGTGGCAGACCATCCTGCGCAAGCGGGTGCGCTACCAGGAAGTGTTCGAGGGGTTTGATCCGGCACGCGTGGCGCGCTTTACGCCCGCACGCATCGAAAAGCTGCTCGCCGACCCGGGCATCGTGCGTAACCGCGCCAAGGTGGAGGGCGCTGTCATCAACGCACGCAAGGTGCTCGAACTGCAGGAAGACGTGGGTTCGCTCGATGCGTTCCTGTGGGCGTTCGTCGATGGCAAGACCATCGCCAACCGCTGGGACAGTTACCGCGATGCGCCCGCTGCCACCGACGCGTCCAAGGCGATGAGCAAGGCGCTGGTGAAGCGCGGCTTCAAGTTTGTCGGCCCCACCATCTGCTATGCCTTCATGCAGGCGACGGGCATGGTGGATGACCACGAGGCCGGGTGCTTCCGCGCCGGCAAGTCGAAGGCCAAGTAGGCGCGGCTCACCCGCCTGCGTGCAGCGTGCGATTGCGGCCCGCCAGGGCACCCGCAACGACGGCGGCCAGCGCAATCGCGCTGAATAGCCAGCCCATGACGGCCCAGTTGCCGGTCAGGTCATGCAGTACCCCCATGAGGTACGGGCCGGCCGCGGCGAGGGTATAGCCGATGCCCTGCGTCATGGCGGAAAGGCTGACCGCCACGCGTGCATCGGCCGAGCGCAGCACGATCAGCGACAGCGCCACACTAAAGTTGCCGCCCTGGCCCAGTCCCAGCAGCACGGCCCACCACCATAGCGTGGAGAGCGGAGCATACAGGCAGCCCAACAGCCCGGCCCAGCACATCAGCATCATCAGCAGCACGGCGGGGCGCTGATCCCGACCGAGCCGCGCAATGAACGGCCCGCCCAGCGCGGTGATGAGCTGCACGAGAATCGACACCGCCACCACCATCCCCGATTGCAGCGCCGACAGCCCCCGGTCTTGCAGAATGACCGGCAGCCAGCCGAACACGCAATACGCCAGCGACGATTGCAGCCCCATATACAGCGTCACCTGCCAGGCGATCGGCCGGCGCCATAGCGATACCCGTTCGACGCGCGCCGCTGCATGCTTGCCGTGCGCGTGTCGCATGTGCGGCCACCAGCCGATGAAAGCCAGCAGCGCAGGTAGCGCCCAGAACGCCAGCGCAGGCTGCCATCCGCCCAGCCATGCCGACAGCGGAGCACTGGCGCCAGCTGCAACGGCGGCCCCAAAGCACAGCGCCATGGTGTAGACGCCGGTCATCAGATCCGCCTGCCGCCCGAAGTCTCGCTTGAGAATGCTCGGCAGCAGGATGCCCGTGACACCAATGCACGCGCCCGCCGCCACCGTGCCGATGAAGAGCGGCGCCACGCCGCCCGCGCTGCGCAGTGCGATGCCCGCCGCCAGCGCGATCAGCAAACCGCCTACGGCACGTTCCGCGCCAAAGCGCCGGGCCAGCACGGCAGCCGCTGGCGCAAACACGCCCAGGCACAGCACGGGCAAGGTCGTCAGCAGGCCCGCCGTGGCTCCCGATAACCCCGTGCCTGCCGCCACTTGCTTGAGCACCGGCGACAGACTCGACAGCGCCGGCCGCAGGTTGACGCCTACCAGCACCAAGCCGATCACCAACAGCGCGAGCGCCCCTGTCGAGCGATGCTGAGGGTGGGATACGGCAGAGGACGGCGGCGTGGCAGGCATGGTGGGACGGGTTTGCGGAGAGGGTGCCGATTGTAGGGCGTGCACCGGACGGGTGCACACGAGCCCAATCCCATTGATGCCGACGCAGTTATTGCGGGGCGTCGAGCCGATTCGCTAAATCGGCCAGCACGTCGGCCGGTGGCGCTCCACGTTCTGCGGCCAATGCCAGGGCGCGTCGGGTGAGTGCCGTGTACAGCGCTGCGTGGTCGCCGCCGAGCGCATCGAGGGCCTGGAGGTGCTTATCGATGACGCTGCCATCTCCGCGCGAAACGGGGCCCGCCAATGCGCCCGGCAGACCGCGCGCACGGGCGGCAGCCAGTGTGCCGTCCACCAGCGGCCACATGGCGGCGACGGCCGCTTCGCGGTCGATACCGGCTGCGGCCCACAAGGTGGCCGCTTCGTGCAGGGCGCACAGCAGAAAGCTCGCAGCGTAGTTGGCACCGGCGTGATACAGCGCGCGTTGTCCGGCTTGCATCAGCAGCGGCGTACAGCCCAGCCAGATGGCGAAATTGGCGAGCACGGCATCGTAGAGTGGGTCGGCATCGATAGTGATGGATGCACCGCGCAGCCGCTCAGCATCGTCCGGCAATCCAGCAAAGAGAAAGAGGGGGTGAAAGCAGGCGGTCTGCGCACCGGCTTGTTCGGCGGGGGCCAGTAGGTCGCGCTCGCCTGCGCCGCTGCAATGGATGACGAGCTGGCCGGGCCGCCAACGCACACCGGCAACGACTTCGGCGATGGCGTCGTCGGGCACCGTGATGAACACCCAATCCGCCTTGTCCGCTACGCCTTGTGCATCCAGTACTTCGGCGCTCGTCGCTTCCGCCAACCAGGCGGCGGTTGCCGGTGTGCGACTGGCCACGCCCACGGTGCGTACGCCAGCACCATGCGCGCGCACGGCCAGCGCCCGCGCCAAGCGCCCCGCACCGATCCAGCCGAGCGAGGCCGGAGATTCGATCGCAATGGAAGGCATGCCTACAACTCCCTGGTCAGAACCGGCCGGATCATAAGCCGAGTGATACTGAATATGCGCAATTAACCGCCAGGATTTTTCCACGACCATAGAACGAAGCTCGCATGGGAACAGGGCGTGCTAGGTGACGAACAAGACCGTCGCCGTAGCGGGCGGCGGCATACCGATATGAACGCCAGGAGGCCCCATGCTAAGCACCATTCTCATCATCGTTCTGATTCTGCTCCTGATTGGCGCGTTGCCGTCGTGGCCGTACAGCCGCAGTTGGGGTTACGGGCCGACGGGTGGGCTCGGGCTGATTGTGGTGATCGTCGTCATTCTTGTGCTGCTCGGCTATATCTGACGCAGAAGGGCTCGATCTTTGCCGAACGTGAAGGTTAGCTGAGCATCACGGCAGAGCGGGTGTCTTGCGGACGCTTGACTGGGCATAATTCCGGCTGCGTTCCCAATGGACACCTCATATGAAGACTGGTCAACACGCCGGCGGCCGACTGCCCGGCGGTCTTGCGCGATCTATGTTGCCGCTTGCTGCGTCACTGCTGGCGATGCTGCTGGCCGGCTGCGCGGTCGGGCCCGATTACAAGGCGCCGCAACTGAGCGGCACCGAAGCCCCTGCGGGTTGGCATGCCACGCTGCCGCACCATGGCAGCCGCATGGCGCTGGCGCGCTGGTGGGAGCAGTTTCACGACCCGGTGCTCACCCAATTGGTGGAGCAAGCCGATGCCACCAGCCCGACCATCGCGCAGGCGGTGGGCCGCGTGCGCGAGGCACGTGCCACGGTTTCGAGCAGTCAGTCGGGGCTGTTTCCGCAGTTGAAGGGCAGTGGATCGGCTACGCGGCAAGGCGGGTTTGGTGGCAGCCAGCTTGGTGCAGGCGCTGGCGGGCTGGGTGCAGGAGCGATCAACCCCACGCTGGGGTTGGGCACCATCACCACGCTGGCCGCGCAGGCCGATGCCTCGTGGGAGATCGATCTATTTGGCGGCAAGCGCCGCAACCTGGAGGGCGCCGACGCCCGTCTGACGGCCAGCGAGGCCGATTGGCATGACGCCCGCGTCTCCCTTGCTGCGGAGGTCGCCAATACCTACCTGCAGCAGCGGCAATGTGAAGCGCTGGTCAACATCGACGCAACGACGCTCGCCTCCCGGCAAGAGACGCTGCAACTGACCGAGCGCAAGTTCCGCGCGGGCTTCATCGCTCCCGCTGATTACGCCCAAGCCCAGGCCACCGTGGCCGATGCGGCGAATGTGCTCGAGGGCCAGCGCGCGCAATGCGCACAGGGCATCGACAGGCTGGTTACGCTCACGGGGCTGAACCACGACACATTGAACGGTTTGCTCGCCAAGGCCAACGCGCAGATTCCTGCGCCGCCGGATGCGGGTGTGCCGGATGTGCCGGCGCAAGTGCTGTCGCAGCGGCCGGATGTGGCCTCTGCGGAGCGCGTAGTGGCCGGCGCGAGTGCGGACATTGGCGTGGCGCTGGCGAGCCGCTTGCCGTCGCTGACGCTGGCCGGGTCCATCGGCATCAATTCCTATCGGCTGGGCGGGCAATCGTTGACGAGCAAGTCGTGGTCGTTCGGGCCCGCCGTGTCGTTGCCGATCTTTGATGGCGGGGCGGGTGCAGCCCGTGTAGAAACGGCACGCGCACGCTACGACCAGGCGCTCGCCGGCTATCGCACAAAGGTGCGGCAGGCCGTGCAAGAAGTGGAAGACGCGCTGGTGCGTCTGGATGCCGCTGACCGCCGTGTCGACGCCGCTTCTACGGCAGATGCGCAATATGCCAAGGTGCTCGATGCCGCCAGTGCGCGTTACCGCCTCGGCGCCGGCAGCCTGCTGCAGCTTGAAGACGTGCGGCGCACGGCGTTGCAGGCGTCGCAATCGTTGGCAGCCGTTCGGCTTGAGCGCGCACAGGCCTGGGTGGCGCTGTACAAAGCGGCAGGCGGCGGTTGGCGCGACGATGCCGCGGCGGATACTTCCGCTCAACCCCAACAAGACTCTTCTCAGGTTCCCGCGCCGGCCGCACAGCGCCCCGCGCACATCGGAAACGCTTCATGACAGGACAACGTGTTTGGAAGGCCGCAGCACGGGCCGTATTTGCCGTGATGCTGACCGGCACCCTTGCGGCGTGCGGCAAGGCCGCGTCCGAGGGCAAGAGCAAGGACCAGCCGGCGGCCAAGCCGGCGCTTGCCGTCAGCCTGACGCAGATGGGGCAGCAGGTGTGGCCGCGCGTTGCCACGGCCAGCGGCGCGGTGCAGCCATGGCAGGAGGCCAGCATTGGCGCGGAGGTGAACGGACTGAAGCTGGCCGAGGTGCTCGTCAACGTGGGCGATGTGGTCAAGCAAGGGCAATTGCTCGCACGCATGTCGGATGAAACCGTGCGTGCCGACGTGGCTGCACAACGCGCCACATTGGCCGAGGCCGAAGCGTCCGCCGCGCAGGCTGCCGGCGAAGCGCGCCGCGCGCACGAACTGGACAAGAGCGGTGCCATCAGCCAGCAGGATCTCGTGCAATACGACACGCAAGCCAAGACGGCCGCCGCCAAGCTGGCCGCTGCCCGTGCGCAATTTGATAGCCAGCAGCTGCGCTTGCGCTACACGCGTGTAGTGGCGCCGGATGATGGCGTGATCAGCGCGCGCACGGCCACCGTGGGTGCGGTGGTGTCATCCGGCACGGAGTTGTTCAAGCTGATCCGCAAGAACCGGCTGGAGTGGCGTGCGGAAATGCACGGCGACGTATTGCCGCGCGTGCAACCTGGCCAGACCGTGCACTTGCGCCGCATGGACGGCGGCATTGTGAACGGCCGCGTGCGCCAGGTCGCCCCCACGGTCGACGCCAACACGCGCAATGGCCTGGTTTATGTCGATCTGCCGCCCGAGGCCGCCACGTCGGGCGTGAAGGCCGGCATGTACCTCTCGGGCGATGTGCTGCTGGGCGAAGCACCGGCCACGACTTTGCCCGAGACGGCCGTGTTCTCGCGTGACGGTTATGACTACGTCATGGTGGTGACCCCGCAAGGGCGAGTGCGGCAGACCAAGGTGGCGCTGGGCCGCCGCCAGGGCGGGCTGGTCGAGATCGTGCACGGCATCGGCCAGAATGATGCGGTGGTCGCCGTGGGCGCCGCCTTCCTGAGCGATGGTGACCTCGTGCGCGTGGTGGCGCCCGGGGCAGCGGCTTCAACGCCCGCTGCCTCCGCACCCGCAGCCACGGGAGCCAAGCGATGAACTTTTCCGCCTGGGCGATCCGCAAGCCGATTCCGTCGATCCTGCTGTTCATCCTGATCACGGTGGCGGGGCTGGTGTCGTTCAAGATGCTGTCGATCCAGAATTTTCCGGACATCGACTTCCCCGCCGTGTCCGTGACGGCCAGCCTGCCGGGCGCCACGCCCACGCAGATGGAGACGGAGGTCACGCGCAAGATCGAAGACAGCATTGCGAGCATCGGCGCGATCAAGCACATCACCTCCACCATCAACGATGGCAGCTCGACGACCATGGTCGAGTTCGAGCTGGAAAAGGATGTGCAGGAAGCGGTGAACGACGTGCGTGATGCGGTCAGTCGCATTCGCGCGCAATTGCCCTCGGACGTGCAGGAGCCGGTGATTTCTCGCGTGACCTTTGCCGGCTTGCCGGTGCTGACCTACGCGGTGGATGCGTCCGACATGGACCCGGAGGACCTGTCCTGGTTCGTCGACAACACGGTCAACAAGCGGCTGTTGTCGGTACACGGTGTGGCCAAGGTGACGCGCCAGGGCGGGGTGGACCGCGAGGTGCGTGTGCAGCTCGATCCCGTGCGCCTGCAGGCCTTGAACGTGACGGCCGCCGACATCAGCGCGCAGGTGCGCGGCATGCAGCAGGAGGCGCCGGGCGGTCGCGGCAACATCGGCGGTCAGGAGCAGGCGGTGCGCACGCTCGGCACTGTGAAGAGCGCACGCGAGTTGGCGCAGATGGACATCCCACTGTCGGATGGGCGCCGCATTCGCCTGTCGGACGTGGCTGACGTGCGCGACACGGCTGCCGAGCCGCGCCAGATGGCTTTGCTCGACGGCAAACCGGTGGTGAGCTTCCAGGTGTTTCGCTCGCGCGGTGCCAGTGAAATCTCGGTCGCGAAAGGTGTGCGCGCGGCGATTGCCAAGCTGCAGGCCGAACGTCCCAACGTGCACGTGACCGAGGTCTACAACATGGTCAAGCCCGTGGAGGATTCGTACAAGGCGTCGATGGATGCACTGTATGAGGGGGCGATCCTGGCGGTGCTGGTGGTCTGGTTGTTCCTGCGCGATTGGCGTGCGACGTTTGTGTCCGCTGTGGCGCTGCCGCTGTCGATCATCCCGACTTTCGCGGCGATGGACATGCTCGGCTTTACGCTCAACGGCATCACGCTGCTGGCGCTGACGCTGGTGGTGGGGATTCTCGTCGACGATGCCATCGTGGAAGTGGAGAACATCGTGCGCCACCTGCGCGACGGCAAGAAGCCGCTGGAAGCCGCGATGGAGGCAGCGCAGGAAATCGGCCTCGCGGTGGTCGCCACCTCGCTCACGCTGGTGGCGGTGTTCTTGCCCACGGCGTTCATGGGCGGCATTTCGGGCAAGTTCTTCAAGCAGTTCGGGTGGACGGCCTCGCTGGCGGTGCTGGCTTCCCTGCTGGTGGCGCGGTTGCTGACGCCCATGATGGCCGCGTACATGCTCAAGCCCCAGGCCGAGACCAACCGCGACGGCTGGATCATGACGCGCTATCTGCAAGCCGCGCGCTGGTGCCTGGTGCATCCGTGGAAGACGGGCGGCATGGCGGCCGCGTTCTTCGTGGTGTCGGTGGCGATCATCGGGCTGATTCCCGCGACCTTCCTGCCGCCGGAAGATTGGGCGCAGTTGCAGATGACGGTGGAGAGCGCCCCCGGAAGCACCATCGCCCAGACGCGGGAGAACACCGAGCGCGTACGCAAGATCGTGATGCAGCACAAGGAAGTGCGGCGCGTGTATACCGCCATCGGCTCTGGCGTGATGGCCGGCGTGCCGGGTTCCAGCGGCGGCGAGGTGCGCACCGGCACGCTCACCATCTCGCTGACGGACCGGCATGATCGGCACCTTAAACAGCAAGAGGTGCAGCGCCAGTTGCGCGAGATGCTGGAGGGCGTGCCGGGCGTACGGATTTCCTTTGGCGCGGTGGGCTCGGGCGAGCAATTGCAGGTGGTACTGGCGGGCGACGATCCTGCCACGCTGCAGCAGGTTTCCCGTGATGTGATGCGCGACTTGCGCACCGTGCCGGGGCTAGGGGCGATTACGTCATCTGCGAGTCTGCTGCGGCCGGAAATCGTCATCCGCCCGGACTTTGCGCGCGCGGCGCAGCAGGGCGTCACGGCCGCAGCCATTGGCCAAGCCGTGCGCGTGGCCACGGCCGGTGACTACGACGTCAACCTCCCCAAGCTGAATCTGCCCGAGCGCCAGGTCTACATCCGCGTTGAGCTCGACCCGAAGGCGCGTCACCAGATCGATACCATCCGGCAACTCCGTGTGCTGGGTCGCAACGGCGCCGTGCCGTTGGAGAACATCGCCGATATCTCCATCGCCAGCGGCCCCGCGCAGATCGACCGCTACGACCGCAGCCGCAATGTCACCATCAGCGTGGGGCTTGAAGGCCGCGCGCTGGGCGACACCAACCAGGCCGTGGAGGCGTTGCCGTCCATCAAGAACCTGCCGCCGGGCGTGCGCCGCATTGCCGCGGGCGATGTAGAGGGCATGCAGGAATTGTTCGGCGGATTCCTGCTCGCCATGTTTGCCGGCGTGCTGTGCGTGTATGCCGTGCTGGTGCTGCTGTTCCATGACTTCACGCAACCGGTGACGATTCTGGCAGCGCTGCCGTTGTCGGTGGGGGGCGCGTTCGGGTTGCTGGCGCTGTTCGGCTTCAGCCTATCGCTGCCCGCGCTGATCGGCCTGCTGATGCTGATGGGCATCGTGACGAAGAACTCGATCCTGCTGGTGGAATACGCCATCGTCGCGCGGCGTGATCTGGGAATGTCGCGTACGGAAGCCATCATCGACGCATGCCACAAGCGTGCGCGCCCGATCGTCATGACCACGGTGGCGATGACGGCCGGTATGGTGCCGATGGCGCTCGGCTTGGAAGGCGACGCGGGGTTCCGCGCGCCCATGGCCGTCGCAGTGATCGGCGGTCTGCTGACATCCACGCTGCTGAGCCTGCTGGTGGTGCCAGTGGTGTTCGAGAAGGTGGACGACGTGAAGGAGTGGACGCTGCGGAAGTTGCGGGGTGCGCGCCACCACGAGCGTAACGAGCGCGAGCCTGAACCTGCACAGGAGCGCTCCTCGCAGCAGATGTAGCATCGGGCGATCGGCCAGATCGACCCAGAACAGGAGACCGCCCATGCCCGATGCCGTGTTGTTCCAGACCGATGGCCCAGTTTGCACGATCCTGCTCAACCGGCCCGAATGCCGCAACGCGGTGGATGGACCGACTGCCGCTGACCTGCTTGCCGCGTTCGAATGCTTCGAGGCCGATGAGGCGCTGCGCGTGGCGGTGCTCGGCGGTGTCGGCGGACATTTCTGCGCAGGGGCTGACCTGACGGCTGTGGGTGATCCGGCGCGGCGTAACCGCCTCGACCCCGATGGCGGGGCGCCTGGGCCGATGGGGCCTTCTCGCATGGCGTTATCTAAGCCGCTCATCGCTGCGGTGAGCGGCTATGCCGTGGCGGGCGGGTTGGAGCTGGCGTTGCTGGCAGACCTGCGCGTGATGGAGCGCGACGCGGTGTTCGGCGTGTTTTGCCGCCGCTGGGGTGTGCCGCTCATCGATGGTGGCACGGTGCGTCTGCCGCGCATCGTTGGCATGGGGCGGGCGCTGGACATGATCCTGACCGGCCGCGCAGTGCACGCCGAAGAGGCACTCGCCATGGGGCTCGCCAGCCGCGTGGTCGAGCCAGGTGAATCGCTATCCATTGCACAACAACTGTCGCGCGAGATTGCCGCGTTTCCTCAGCAGTGCATGCTGGCGGACCGCGCGTCGGCCTACGCGCAGTGGACTCTATCGCTGGCCGACGCGTTGCGCCAGGAGGGCGCGCGTGGCACGCCGATGGTGTTTGCCGAGGGCGTGGCGGGTGCCGCGCGCTTTGTGGCCGGGGCCGGGCGCCACGGAGAAGGTGGGTCCACCACTTCTTGACAGGATCACCGGCCACACGATTGGCGAGGCTCAATAACGACCGTACCTTGGGTACTTCTTCGGGTCCGGTGAGGTGTCGCCAATGTGGGCGAGCAGCTTTTGCTTTTGCGTCGATGATGCCTGCTGCTCGGGTTTCAGGGCACCGTCCATTCCCTTTACCCACAGGCTTCCGAGTGCTTTCAGAGGCTTTCCAGCTTCCAGTTTCTCGCCTTCATAGTGAACATCCAGGCTGATCTGCTGGATGCCACCTGCCAGGTTGAGGTCGGTCCAGATCAGCACGAAGGTATTCCGGTACTTCTCTGAGCTGGGGCGCTGCAGGAGGGTAACCGCGCCGGGGCAACCGTTGTTGACCCAATCCCAGATGGTGCTTGCGTGGTCTTCGATTGCGGGTTCATTGGCTAGCATGTGAGCTCCGTTCGGAAAAGGTGCCAGACAAAGGCCTGACTGTCGTCAGCCTAGCCAGTCGATCCTTTTCCAAACAGAGGGCGATCGTCACGGTTGTTGCGGCAGAACGCTAGTCCTGGGCCACTCGTTTGCATGCCGAGTGGCCCCGCGCTCAGGCTGGCACGTCTTCAACCAGCGCTGCGTGGCTGCCCGCGTGCTGCGCGCTGGCATGCTTGGCCCGCAACCGGCGGGTCGCTTCCACCATGCCTTGCAATGCCGCTTCCACCTCCGGCCAGCCGCGTGTCTTCAGGCCGCAATCCGGGTTCACCCACAGGCGTTGCACCGGAACCACCTGTGCAGCCTTGTCGAGCAACGCTTCCATTTCTTCCACACGCGGTACGCGCGGCGAGTGGATGTCGTACACGCCCGGGCCAATCTCGTTCGGGTAGGCAAACTCGCCAAACGCGTCCAGCAGCTCCATGTTCGAGCGCGATGTCTCGATGGTGATCACGTCTGCATCCATCGACGCGATGGCCGGCAGGATGTCGTTGAACTCCGAATAGCACATGTGGGTGTGGATCTGCGTGTCGTTGCGCACGCCCGAGGCCGACACGCGGAATGCGCGCGCGGCCCATTCCAGGTAGCCCGGCACGTCGGCGGCTCGCAGCGGCAGGCCTTCGCGGAAAGCCGGTTCGTCGATCTGGATGGCGGCAATGCCGGCCGCTTCCAGGTCGCACACCTCGTCGCGCAGGGCCAACGCAATCTGCAGAGCGGTCTGCTCGCGCGGCTGGTCATCGCGCACGAACGACCACTGCAGCATCGTCACGGGGCCGGTGAGCATGCCCTTCATCGGCTTGGTCGTCAGGCTTTGCGCGTATTTGGACCACTCGACCGTCATGGCCTCGGGGCGATACACATCACCGTAGATCACGGGCGGTTTCACGCAGCGCGAGCCGTAGCTCTGCACCCAGCCGTTGGCCGTGAAGGCATAGCCCCACAGCAGTTCGCCAAAGTATTCGACCATGTCGTTGCGCTCGGCTTCGCCGTGCACGAGCATGTCGAGGCCCAGGGCTTCCTGGCGGCGCACGACGTCGGCAATCTCCGTGCGCATGCGTTGCAGGTAGTCCAATGCGGGCAGCTCGCCGCGCTTGTGTTGGGCGCGCGCTTGGCGGATTTCCGCCGTCTGCGGGAACGAGCCGATGGTGGTGGTCGGCAGCAGCGGCAGGTTCAGGCGAGCCTGTTGGGCTTGAGCGCGAACCGGATACTCGGCTGCGCGCTCAGCATCTTCCGCGCGGATGGCGGCCACGCGCTTTTTGACGCCTGCGTTGTGCACGCGGCGCGATTCGGTGCGTGATGCAATGGCGGCGCGGTTGTCGTCCAGCGCCTTCTGCACGGCTGCGGGCCCCTCGACCAATGCGCGCTTGAGCACGGCCAGTTCATCCAGCTTCTGACGTGCAAAGGCCAGCCAGCCCTTGAGTTCGTCGTCGAGCTTGGTTTCAGCGGACAGGTCGACCGGCACGTGCAAGAGCGAGCAGCTCGGCGCAATCCAGAGGCGGTCGCCGAGTTCCTTGGCCAGCGGCGCCACGCGTTCCAGCACGCGAGCGAGATCCGCGCGCCAGATATTGCGGCCATCAACGACGCCAACCGACAGCACCTTGTCGGCGGGCCACGGCGCGAAAGCAGTAAGCTGTTCCGGCGCACGCACGAGATCCAGATGCACGCCCGCCACGGGCAGCGACTTGATTAGCGCAGCATGATGCGAAGCAGCTTCAAAGTACGTGGCCAGCAGCAGCTTCGGGCCGTTGGCCGCGGCCAGCGTTTGATAGGCCGGGCCGAATGCTTCAACCCACGCCTTCGGCAGGTCGAGCACGAGAGCGGGCTCGTCGATCTGCACCCACTCCACGTTCAACGCAGCCAGGCGCTGCAACACGCCCGTGTAGGCCTGCAGCAGTTGCGGCAGTAGCGCCAGCTTGTCGGCTAGCCCGCCGCGTGCCTTGGCCAGATGCAGGAAGGTAATCGGCCCGACCAGCGCCACCTTCACGCGGTGGCCGAGCGCCTGGGCTTCACGTACCTCGTCGAACAGCCATTCGGTGCCGGGGCCGAAGCGAAGATCCGGCGTGAGTTCCGGCACGAGATAGTGGTAGTTGGTGTCGAACCACTTGGTCATTTCCATGGCTGCGTGGTCGGCATTGCCGCGCGCGAGCACGAACGACTGAGCCAGCGTCAGCCGCGCCACATCGAAGCCGTAGCGGGTGGGAATGGCACCCAGCAGGGCCGCCGTCTGCAGTACCTGGTCGTACCAGGCAAAGTCGCCCACGGTCACGTAGTCGAGGCCGGCATCACGCTGGGCCGCCCAGTGGCGCTCGCGCAATGCACGGCCGGTGGCGCGCAGGTCGTCTTCAGTGGAAGCGCTTTTCCAGAACGATTCGAGAGCGAACTTGAGCTCGCGTTGCGCGCCGATGCGTGGGTAGCCGAGGGTGTGGATGGTCGTCATAGGAGTCGCAGGAGAGCGGATGTGTTTTGGAGTCCTGCGATGATGGGCGACGATCGATCATGAATCCAATGATATTATTTTCGATAACGTTGAATGAAATTCATATTTCGGAAATCGCCTCGCCATGCTGGAAATTCGACATCTGCGGACCTTGATCGCCTTGGCCGATGGCGGCTCGGTGTCACGGGCGGCTGAGCGGCTGCATCTGACGCAATCGGCGCTGTCTCACCAGCTGCGCGCGCTGGAATCGCACTACGGGCTGGCCGTCGTGCGCCGCAAGGGCCAGACGGTGGAGTTGACCGAAGCCGGCGAGCGGCTGCTCGAGCTGGCGCAGAAAGTCGTCGCCGATATTCAGACTGCCGAGCGTGACTTGGAGCGCATCAAAGGCCGTGCGGCCGGCACGCTGCGCATCGCGTTGGAATGCCATACCTGCTTCGACTGGCTGATGCCGGTGATGGACGCCTTCCGCCAACGCTGGCCTGAGGTCGAGATGGACCTCGTCTCCGGCTTCCACACCGATCCGCTCGCATTGCTCAAGGACGGCCGCGCCGACGTGATCATCGGCTCAGACGCCAAGATGCGCCGCGGCGTGGTGTTCGCGCCGCTGTTCCGCTTCGAAATCCAGGCTGTGCTGCCGGTGGACCATCCGCTGCGCAACAAGAAGTGGCTGGAAGCGAAGGACTTTGCCGACCAAACGCTCATCACCTACCCGGTGCCCGAAGAGCGTATCGATTTGATTCGGCAGGTGCTGGCGCCCTCTGGCATCACGTTCAATCGCCGCACGGCAGAGTTGACGATTGCGGTGCTGCAGCTTGTTGCCAGCCGCCGCGGGCTGGCCGCGCTGCCGAGCTGGGGCATCAAAAACTACGTCGACTACGAGTACGTGGTCGCCAAGCGCGTCGGCAAGGAGGGCCTGTGGAGCGACCTCTACGCCGCCATGACGCGCGACTACGCGCAGGCGCCGTTCGCGCAGGACTTTATTGAGACAGCCAAGGCGATTTGTTTTGCGCAGTTGCCGGGATTGATGCCGTTGGAGGCCTAGTCAGGCCGGTTCTTTCTGGGGTAAGCGCGGCAACTTCCCCTGCAGCCCCTCTTTCAAAAAATCCAGCAAATGCCGCGTCGCCAGCGTGCGATACCGGCTCGGCATGGCCAGCATGTAGAGCCGGCTGCCGAACACGCTGAACCGATACCCCGGCAACACGCGTTTGACATGCCCCTCGCGCAAGTCATCGGCAGCAGCGTAGTAGGGCAGGATGCCGAGCCCATTACCCGCGCGGACCGCCGCTTGCAAGAACAAGTAGTTGTCGGACGAAACACCCGGGTCGAGCGTGACGGTGGTGCGCTCATCCCCCAGTTGCGCCGACAGTCGCAATGGCTGCCCCACTGCCGGTGCGCTGACGATGGTGTGTTCGGTCAGCGCATCGAGCGTTTTCGGTACGCCGTGCGCAGCGAGGTAGTCGGGCGCGGCGCACAGCACCCAATCCACTTCATCCAGCAGCGTGGCGACGAGCGACTCCGGCGGGTTCGACACGATGCGCAGCGCAACGTCCACATCTTCGCCAATCAGGTCGGACACGCGGTTGTCGAACCGCACGTCGAGCCGGATGTCCGGATACGCGCGCTTGAATGCCACCAGCAGCGGCGACACCAACAGATGCCCAAGCCCGGTTGGCACGGACAAGCGCACGCTCCCTTGCAGCGATTTGCCGAGCGACGACACCAGCGCGTCCGCCGCCGCCATCTCGCGCAGGATGCTGCGCCCGTGTTCATAGATGCCGGCGCCGACCTCCGTAGGCTCCACTCGGCGTGTGGTCCGGCGCAGCAGCTGCACGCCCAGCGCGCGCTCGAACGCCTTGAGCCGGTGGCTGACGTTGGAGCGCGTAGTCTGCAGTTTGCGCGCCGCCGCCGATAGGTTGCCCGCATCGACGATTTCCACGAACAGCTTGAGCGCGTTGAGGTCCATATCGATGGTGCAATTGGTGAAAGAGATTCGACATTCTGTTGATATAGTGCAGGATTGTCAAAACGTGGCAACCCGGTACCATCCACGGGAACATCCCACAGGAACCAGCGACATGGCACTCGACGACGAATCCTTCGGCCTGCTGCAGCAAGCGGTGCAGCGCTTCATTGCGGAACGGCTGGTGCCGGCGGAAAACATCCTCGAAGACGAGGACGACGTACCCGCCGACATCGTGGCCGACATGAAGGAGATGGGCCTGTTCGGGCTGTCGATTCCCGAGGAGCACGGCGGCATTGGCCTGTCGATGGCGCAGGAGTGCGAGGTGGTGTACGACCTGGGCCATACGGCGTTTGCGTTTCGCTCGGTGTTTGGCACCAACGTCGGCATTGGTTCGCAGGGCATCCTGATGGATGGTACGGATGCGCAAAAGGCGGACTACCTGCCGCGCATCGCCAGCGGTGATCTGATCATCTCGTTTGCGTTGACGGAGCCAGGTGCGGGTTCGGATGCGGCATCGCTGCAGACGCGCGCCACGCTGGATGGCGACCACTACGTCATCAACGGCACCAAGCGCTTCATCACCAATGCACCGCGCGCCGGGGCCTTTACGCTGATGGCGCGCACGGGTGGCGAGGGCGCCGGTGGTATCTCCGCCTTTATCGTGCCGGCCGACACGCCAGGCATCACCCTCGGCAAGCCGGACAAGAAGATGGGCCAGCGCGGCACCAAGACGTGCGACGTCGTGCTCGAGAACGTGCGGGTGCCCGCTGCCAACATCATCGGCGGCGTGGCCGGGCAGGGCTTCAAGACGGCGATGAAGGTGCTGGATCGTGGGCGCCTGCATATCTCCGCGTTGGCGTGCGGGATGGCACACCGGCTCATTACCGATGCGGTGGCCTATGCCAAGGAGCGCAAGCAGTTCGGCCAGCCCATTGCCGATTTCCAGTTGATCCAGGCCATGCTGGCCGACAGCCAGGCCGAGCTGTACGCCGGCATATCGATGGTGCGCGACTGCGCCCGCCGCTATGACGCGAAGCCCGTTGGCAAGCAGGACCATGAAGTCAGCATGCTGGCCTCGTGCACGAAGATGTTCTGCACGGAGATGGTCGGTCGCGTGGCGGACCGTGCGGTGCAGATCCACGGCGGCGCGGGCTACATTGCCGAGTACAAGGTGGAGCGCTTTTACCGCGATGTGCGTCTGCTGCGCCTCTACGAGGGCACCACGCAGATCCAGCAGCTCATCATCGCCAAGAACCTGCTGCGTGACTGAGCTGGCTCCAATCATCTGCCCCGATCTGGCTCTGTTTTGGAGCCACGTTACGGTTCAGAATAGGCGCTTTCCTGGTCGATTTGCACGCTTGTTGCCGGAGTTGCCATGTACGTTCCCGCCCACTTCGATGAATCGCGCACCGAAGTCCTCCACACGCTGATCGCGCAGAACCCGTTCGGCTCGCTGGTCACGCATGGTAAGAACGGGCTTGATGCGAACCACATCCCGTTTCTGCTGCTGCCAGAAGAGGGCAAGCTCGGTGTGTTGCACGCCCACGTGGCGCGCGCCAACCCAGTGTGGCAAGACGTGGCCAACGGCGATGAGGTACTGGTCATCTTCCGTGCGGGCGACGCGTATATCTCGCCCACGTGGTATCCCAGCAAGCACGAAGCGCACAAGCAGGTGCCAACGTGGAACTACCGCGTGGCGCACGCGCACGGCCGCATCACCATCCGTGATGACGAGCGCTTTGTGCGCGGTGTGGTCGCACGCCTTACGCGCACGCATGAGGCTGCACAGCCGGTACCGTGGAAGATGTCGGACGCACCGGCGGATTACACCGATTCGCTGCTCAAGATGATTGTCGGCATCGAGATCGAAATCACGCGCCTGGAAGGCAAGCTCAAGCTGAGCCAGAACAAGGAAGCGCGCGATATTCGCGGCGCGGGGGAAGCGCTCAAAGCCGCCGGCGAACATGTGGTGGGTGACGCCATGCTGGCCGCACTTGCGGCGAAGGAAGAGAGCTGAAGCGCGAGGGAAGGGCAGCGGCGGCAGCCTGACATCCGCACGCATTGCACAATCGGCGGAGCAGGCTGCGTTGGGATCAGTCGATCACAGCAAACCGTGGAATTGGTAGGCGAGCCAGCCGAGCGCGGCACCGCTGGGCAAATCCAGCAGATAGTGTTGCTTGGTGAACAGGCAGCTCAAACCGATCAGCAGCGGAAACGCAAACGCAATCGGGCCAACCGTCGGCAGCGCAAACAGCGCCGTGAGCATGGCAACCGAGGTATGCATGCTCGGGAAGCAGTTCGATGCGGCGTCGAACCGGCGGACGAATTGCAGGAAGCGCTCGCTCAATCCTTTACCTTGGTTCAATTCACGCCAGTGATCCGGTGTTTCAACCGGAAAGATCACAAAGAACACCATCTGCATGAACAGCAGGAGGATAAAGCTGATGGCCATGCGTGTGAACGCTGCCGGGCTGGGTGCCAGCAGGTTCAGATACAGAATGGCGGGGTAATACAGGAAGCTGTAGATCCAGGCCCAGAACGGCCAATACGGAATCGCTTCATCAAGCGGGGAATGGAACGTGCGGGTCGGACGCATTGGGTTGCGCTGGCACCAGAAGTAGAACTGGTAGGCACCCACGATCATGATGGCGCTAAGCGTCAGATTGATAATGTAGTCGGAGGTATGCATCGAACGACGAGAAGTGACACGCCTGCAAGGTCAGTGATGCGCTTAACGGCGAGGCCCGTTCAGCGTTTAAGGGCCGGGATTATGCATGACCAAGGGGAATTAGGCGAGCCAATGCGTTGTTCGTTATATTAACGATTGATCATAATTTACGGCTGTTAAAAAAAGCCGCCCAATCCGTGCGATGCCTTTACGCACTCAAAGGGCATTAAAGCGGCTCCCGCGATGAAGTGCAGGAGCCGGGTCGGCGGACCTTCAATCGGGCTTTAGGGCCTTACTTCACGCTGCGTGCCGGCAGCACTTCGCCGCGCACTTCACCAAAGCCGACGCGATAACCATCGCCCTGGCACCAGCCAGTCATGATGACTTCGTCGCCGTCTTCCAGGAACGTGCGCTTGGTGCCCTGGGGTGTCCCATCCTCAAGGTCAAGCGGCTGCTTGCCGTTGACGGTCAGCTCCAGCAGGCTGCCGTACGAATCAGGCGTGGTGCCGCTGATGGTGCCGGAGCCCATCAGATCGCCCACGCGCACGTTGCAGCCGGACACGGTGTGATGCGCCAACTGCTGCGCCATCGTCCAGTACATCGCACGGAAGTTCGTGCGGGCGATGGTGGTGCGCTGGCCACCATGTGGGCGCAGGGCAGTTTCGAGGGCGATGTCGTAGGCGTTGGGATGGCTCTGACGCAGATACTCGAGCGGCTCGGGCGATTGCGACGGGTTGGCCACGCGGAACGGCTCCAGCGCTTCCATCGTCACGATCCACGGCGAGATCGACGTGCCGAACCCCTTCGAGTTGAACGGGCCCAGCGGTACGTATTCCCATTGCTGGATGTCGCGCGCGCTCCAATCGTTGAGGAGCACGACGCCGAACATGTGGTCCGGTGCGGCATCGACGGACACCGGCTCGCCTAGCGCGCTCGGCTTGCCGACCACGAAGGCCATTTCCAGTTCGTAATCCAGCTTGCGGCAGGCGCTGAAGATCGGGCGCGGTTGATCTGGCAGCTTGATCTGGCCCATCGGGCGGTGCAGCGGGGTGCCGCTCACCACCACCGAACTGGCGCGGCCGTTGTAGCCGATGGGGATTTCCAGCCAGTTGGGCAGCAGCGCGTTTTCTGGGTCGCGGAACATGCGGCCGACGTTGGTGGCGTGTTCCTTGGAGGAATAGAAATCGGTGTAGCCGGGAATGTCGATCGGCAGGTGCATCACGGCGTGGGATTGCGACACGAGGGCGCGGGCGTGCAGCGTGGCGTTGTCGCGCACGTGCGTGTCGGCCACGCTGAAGAGTGCTTGCAGCTTCTTGCGGGTTTCGTGCCACACGGGCTTGCCGAGGGCGATGAAGGTGTTGAGCTTGCCGGTGCGGAACACGCCGCGCGTGGAGGCTGGCAGCAGGCCGGCGTCGTCCAGCGCGCCTAGGTCGATCACCTGGTCACCTAGGGCCACGCCGGCGCGCGGGGAGGGGTTCTCCTTGGTGGAGAAGATGCCGAAGGGCAGGTTTTCCAGGGGGAAGTGGGTGTCGGGGGTGTTGGCGGATTCCAGCCAGCTGAGTTGGCGTTTGGTCATGATGGGGCGGTGGTTTGTTTGTTGTCGGTTGTGTGTTGACGCTGTCGGTGCGTCCACTGTTTCGTCCCCTGCCGGGGCCGACTCACTTTCTTTGTCTTGCCAAAGAAAGTAAGCAAAGAAAGGCGCGCCCGAGATGGCGACTTCCCCTTGAATTTATGTCGCAGAGAGGGGAAGGGAAAAACTCGCTTCGCTCAGACAGTTTCCCTTCCTTTTTCCTCTCGGCAACAGAAATTCAAGGCGCCATCTAGGGCAGGGTACGGCCACACCTTCTGGGTGCTTGCCTTGGCGCTAAGGCGAATGGTTTTAGGGGTTGTTCGGATCGAAATGCTTCTTCAGGCCCTGCCAGCATTCGAAATACTTCGCTTGCAGTTGTGCGGATTCGGCTGCGAAGCGGGTCGGGCGGATGACCGCCGGCGTTTCGAACATGAAGGCCATCGTTGCGTCCACCTTGTGCGGCTTTGTCGTATCGCCGTTGCTGGCTTTCTCGAACGTGTCAGCATCCGGGCCGTGGCCGCTCATGCAGTTGTGCAGGCTGGCGCCGCCCGGCACGAAGCCTTCGGCTTTGGCGTCGTACACGCCCTGAATAAGGCCCATGAACTCGCTGGCGACGTTGCGGTGGAACCAGGGCGGGCGGAACGTGTTTTCGGCCGCTAGCCAGCGCGGCGGGAAGATCACGAAGTCGATGGTGTCCACGCCCGGCGTGTCGGAGGGGCTCTGCAGCACCAGGAAGATCGACGGGTCCGGGTGGTCGTAGCTGATTGAGCCGATGGTGTTGAACAGGCGCAGGTCGTATTTGTACGGCGCAAAGTTGCCGTGCCAGGCCACCACGTCCAGCGGCGAGTGGCTGATCTTGGCGGTCCACAGGTTGCCTTGAAATTTGGTGACGAGTTCGAAATCACCTTCGCGGTCTTCGTACCAGGCGTGCGGCGTGAGAAAGTCGCGCGGGTTGGCCAGGCCGTTGGAGCCGATCACGCCCAGGTCGGGCAGGCGGAAGAGCGCGCCAAAGTTCTCGCAGATGTAGCCGCGCGCCTCGCCGTCCGGCAGCTCGACACGGAAGCGTACGCCGCGCGGGATCACGACGATCTCCAGCGGCTCCACATCCACCACGCCCATCTCCGTCAGCAGGCGCAGGCGGCCTTGCTGCGGCACGATCAGCAGTTCGCCATCCGCGTTGTAGAAGAAGCGGTCGGTCATGTCCGCGTTGGCAGCGTACAGGTGGACGCCACAACCGGTTTGCGCGTCCGGCCCGCCGTTGCCGGCAAAGGTGACGATGCCATCGATGAAGTCCGTACCGGCAGCCGGGGCGGGCAGCGGGTCCCAGCGCAACTGGTTGGGCGAGGGCGGTACTTCGTTGAAGTTGCTGTGGAAGCGCGCTTGCGCAATGGCTTCGAACGGCAGATGCACGGCGCCTGGGCGAATGCGGTACAGCCACGAGCGGCGGTTGTGCGCACGCGGCGCGGTGAAGGCCGTGCCGGAAATCTGCTCGGCATACAGCCCATACGGCGCCTTCTGCGGCGAGTTCTGGCCGTGCGGCAGCGCGCCGGGCAGGGCTTCGGTGGCGAACTCGTTGCCGAAGCCGCTCTGGTAAGCGGGGCGGTCCAGCGACGCGGGGGTGAATGCGTTCTTGGCCGTCGGGGCGAGCATGTTCATGGTGAAGTCCTTGGAGAAAAAGTCAGGAGCGTCTTCAGGGAAAGCGTAGTCGTTGCAGCGCGATCAGGCCGGCTTGCGTGCGCCAAAGCGTGCGGCGTCCGCGCCACTGGCGGCCAGCGTCAACGCCAGCACCATGCCGAACGACACCAGCGCCGGCACCGCCGCTGCCTGGAACAGCGCCTGGCCCGTCCACTGCATGGCGATCAGCTGCCCGCCGACCACGGGGCCGAGCACGGAGCCGATGCGGCCCACGCCGAGGCTCCAGCCGATGCCAGTCGCACGCAACGTGGTTGGGTAATACGTGGCGGCCAGCGCATTCACGGCTGGTTGTCCGCCGACGATGCAGAAGCCCGCCACGAACACCACCGCCACCAGCATCGGCAGCGCTGCCGCCACATGGCCGATCAGCGCGACGGTGGCGCAGGCAATCAGGAAGCACACGGCCAGCACGCGCACAAAGCCCAGGCGATCAATCAAGCGGCCCAGCGTGAGCGTGCCGATCACGCCGCCTACTTGCAGCGCGGTGGCCACCAGCACGGCGGTATCCGTCGGGTAGCCCGCATCACGAATGAGCGTCGGCAGCCAGTTCGACAGGAAATACAGGTCGATCAGGTTCATGAAGTTGATGACCCACAGCACCAGCGTGACCTTGGCGCGACCTTCGGTGAACAGGGCGGAGACCGGCATGCCACGTGCGGGGGTCTCGGGCACCACGAACTGGGTCTGCGCATCCACCTGCAGTTGCGGTGCGAGCTTGCCCAGCCAACGTGCCAAGCGTTGATGGCGCGTTTGCGGATCGCCCTTCAGAACAAGGTATTGCAGGGATTCCGGCAACCACAGCACCATCATCACGCCAATGACGAGCGGCACCAGACCGCCCACCAGAAACACCGACTGCCAGCCAAAGCGCGACAGCAACGCCGCGCTCACGAATCCGCCCAGCGCCGCGCCCACGGTAAAGCCGCACGACACCAGCATCATCCAGGTCACGCGCGAGCGCGCCGGGCTGAATTCGCCGGCCAGCGCCATCGCGTTGGGCATGATGCAGCCCAGCCCCAGGCCGGTGATGAAGCGCAGCACCAGCAGCGCCTGTACGGTGTGCACCTGCGTGGTGGCCAGCATGCAAGCCGCAAAGAAGAACGTGGCAACAATCAGCACCGGCCGCCGCCCGAAGCGATCACCCAGCACGCCAAACACGAGCGAGCCGACCAGCATGCCGAATAGACCAGCGCCGAACACCGGCCCGAGGCTCGCCTTGGTGATACCCCAATCCTTGATGATGGCCGGCGCCACGTAGCCCATGGCCTGCACGTCGAAGCCGTCGATGATCAGGCACAGGCCGCAGATGGCGAGCAGCAACATCTGGAAGCCGCCAACCTTGCCCTGGTCGGTCAGGCGGGCGAGGTCAATGGAAGCGGACGGCACAGCGGGGGCAGGGCGCATGGTGGTCTCCGGTCGGCGGCATCTGGGGGCCGCTCTGTCGTTCTGGTTTGGGTACGCCGTATTGTCCGGATTGGCTGAAAATTTGGAATATCAATGCGAGAATGGATGCTATTGATATTATGAATGTTGAGGCCATGCCATGCTCAACCTGCGGGATGTCGACCTGAACCTGCTGGTGCTGTTTCAGGAAATCTTGCGCGAGAAGCGCATTTCCGTCGTGGCCGAACGGCTGGGGCTGTCGCAGCCGGCGGTGAGCAATGCCCTGTCCCGCCTGCGCCAGACCTTTGACGACGAACTCTTCGTGCGCACCCCGCGCGGCATGATGCCGACTGCACTTGCCGAGCAACTGGCCGAGCCGGTGGCCATGGCGCTTGATACGCTGCAACGCGCCTTCGGCCAGCGGACGCACTTTGAGGCAGCCAGTTCCACGCGCACCTTCACCATCGCCATGAGCGACGTCGGCGAGGTGTATTTCATGCCGGTGCTGGCGCAACTGTGTGCCGAGCAGGCGCCCGGTGTGCGCATCGACACCTTGCGCGCCGGCGGGTTCGACATGAAGGCCGAGATGGAGGCGGGCGCCATCGACCTGGCCATCGGCGCATTCGATGATCTGTCTGGCGAGAGCGTCTTTCAGCGCCGCCTGTTCCAGCAGGACTACGTGACGATGTTCCGCCGCGGCCATGCGCTATCGGAGGGCGAGTTGACGCTGGAGCGTTTTCGCGCCGCGTCGCACCTGGTGGTGGCGAGTTCGGCCAGCCCGTACAACGCCATCGGGCCACTGCTCGACAAGGCGGGGATTACGCAATCGGCGCGCTTCTCGGTACCGCACTTTGTGGCGGTGCCGTACATCGTCAGCACGACGGACTTGGTGGTGACGGTGCCGCGCAAGCTAGCCGAGCGCGCGGCGCCGCCGTTCGGGCTGGAGTTCGTGGCGCCGCCGCTCAAGCTGCCGGCGCTGCAGACCAATGTGTTCTGGCACCGGCGCTTCCACCAGGACGCCGGCAACCAGTGGCTGCGCAACGTGGTCGCGCAGCGGTTTGCCGAGATCGAGCGTTGAGCGTCAGTTCGCCGAGACGGTGCGCTGCAACTGCTCGCCCAGGCCGGCGATGCTCAGTCGCATGGTCTGCCCCGGCTTGAGGTAAACCGGGTTCGGCTTGATCCCCAGGCCCACGCCCGGCGGCGTACCCGTCGAGATGACATCGCCTGGCTGCAGGCTCATGCAGCGGCTCAGATACGCCACCAGCTGCGCCACGCCAAACACCATCGTGCGCGTGTTGCCGTTCTGGTAACGGTGGCCGTCCACCTCCAGCCACAGGTCGAGCGCTTGCGGGTCGGGCACTTCGTCCCGCGTGACGAGCCACGGGCCCAGCGGGCCGAACGTGTCGAAACCCTTGCCCTTGTCCCACTGGCCGCCACGCTCGATCTGCCATTCGCGTTCGGAGACGTCGTTGATGACGCAGTAGCCCGCTACGTAATCCAACGCGTCGGCCTCGTCGATGTACTTGGCCGCCTTGCCTATCACCACGCCCAGCTCGACCTCCCAATCGGTCTTGACGGAGCCGCGCGGGATTTCGACGTTGTCGTTCGGGCCGCAGATGGCGCTGGTCCACTTATTGAAGACAACGGGTTCGGTCGGCACGGGCAGGCCGGATTCCGCCGCGTGATCGGCATAGTTCAGGCCGATGCAGACGAACTTGCCGACACGCCCGACGCACGGGCCGATGCGTGGTTGGCCGGTCACCGCCGGCAGTTTGGACGGATCAAGCTCGCGCAGCCTGGCAAGCGATGCGTCCGACAACACGTTGCCTGCAATGTCGTCGACGATGGCTGACAGATCGCGAATCGTGCCGGTCACATCGAGCAGTCCCGGTTTCTCTTGGCCCTGAGGGCCGAAGCGCAGCAGTTTCATGAAGGGTTCAAGTCGGGTGGGAAAGCATCAAAGTACCAAGCCAATCGCTTGCCGTCGATTTGGCCGTCATTCCTTAGGCAGTAGATAGGCCTGACGCGCGAACAGGCGCCAGCCGTCCGGATGCTTCTTCCACACCTGCAGCACGCCGATATGCGCTGTACTGGTCTTGCCATCGGGCAGGTTGTTGACCGCGTCGAACACGTGGCGCACCCAGGCGTTGTCACCGTCCACCTTGACGGTCTGGTTGCTCAGCGCAATCGACTTGAACGAATTCGTGCCGTCCAGCGTTTTGAGAAAGGCCGCGTGGTCTTCCAGCTTGCCCGACGAATGGCCGTAGGTGAGATCGCTCTCGATCAGCTTGGCGAGCGTCGCGCCATCGCTGGCGACCATGGCGACGCGCATGCGCTCGACGGCTTGCGCAACCGTGTCGGCATCGGTGGTGGCATGGACGAGGGCGCTGCCGGCAGCCAGTACGGCGGTCATCACAACACCCGCAGCGCGGCGGACGAACGTGTGCAACAGCATGGGGTGTCTCCTCTCTGGTTTTGTGTAGGGGGCATCGCGGGCGTGTTTAGAAATGGGCTTCGCGGTGTGCGGCGTGCGGTGGGAGGCCTGCGGCTTCCGGCTCAGGCAATGGCGCCGCACGGCCCAAGCGTCGCACCCACATCGCGGTCAGGATCGGCACGAGAATCGCCGTCACCAAACAGGCCGTTGCGACCAGTGCGGTTGCGGCCGGCACCAGAGGTTTGAACTTGGGAATCATCTCGCCGATGATCGCCGGGTTGGCGACCGCCGCCCCCGCTGTGGACGATGCCGCCAACCCTGCCGCGCCGTTGCCCCCGGCGACGAACTTGTCGGCAAGGATCAGCGGCACACCCGTGATGACGATCACCGTCAGGCCCAGCAGCAGGCCGGGGAGCCCGCTCTTGGCAATCACGTGCAGATCAATGCCGTTGCCCAGCGCAAAACCGAAGAACGGAATGAGTGGATGCACGCAGCGGCCGAACAGCTCGCGCAGTTCGCTATCGAGATTGCCCAGCGTAAAACCGATCAGGAAGGGCAGTACTGCGCCCAGGAACAGGCGCGGCTCGAACACCGCAATGCCCGTCGCACCCAGGATGAGCATGCTGACGAGCGGCCCCGATTCGATCGACATCAACACGAACGCGCCGGCTTCTTCCTTGGTGCCGTACTGCTGCATGACGGCGGCGTAGAGTCCGCCGTTGGTCATGTCCATCGACGTGGTGATTGCCAGCACCGAGAGGCCGGCAAGGATGCCCGTCTTGATGCCCTCATCCGGAATGAACTGTGCGGCTACCAGCGTTGCCAGCCATGCCACCGCAATCTTGGTGATGAGCAGCGTGCCCGACTTGCGCAGCACCACGCCGGTGGCATGCAGGTCGATGGTCGCGCCCATGCAGAAGAACCACACCGCCAGGATGGGCACCGTGCCGGTGATCAGGCCATTGGTGAACGAGCCGAAATACTTGCCTGCGTCGGGTGCAAGCGTGTGCACGCAAGCGCCCAGCAGCAGCGGCACGAGCATCAGCCCGCCCGGAATGCGGTCAATCGCCTTCTTGATCTTCACGTCTCCTCCATGCGCCTCTCTGGGCTCGGTTGGTTGGGTCCAGCATCGTGGGGTGACTATAGTGGATGATGTGGAACGATGTTCCATGTTTTTGGTTTCATCGGGTGATCGTTTACCCGACTGCCAAAATTACACTCAGTCTTTCTCCATTCATTCGGGCCGCGCGCTAAATCACAAATATGGATCGGCGTTCCGTATTTATGACTTTTGTGCTTCAATCCAACCCAGAACAGCCGGCTGCGCGGTAGGTGTCGGTGCATCCTCCACGGAGAAACAGCATGGAAGTACCGATGGAAGTACGACAGGGTATCCACAGCGAACACGCAAAGACGCTCGACACGGCAGGGTTGCGCCGCCAGTTTCTGGTGGAGCATGTGTTCGCGCGCGATGCGCTCCAGCTCACGTACAGCCACATCGACCGGATCATCGTGGGCGGTGCGTGGCCGGCAACGCGGCCGGTGGAGGTGCCTGCGTCGCTCGCCAAATCGATGGGTGTGAGCCATCTGCTGGAGCGCCGCGAGCTGGGCGCCATCAACATCGGCGGCCCGGGCTGGGTGGAAGTGGACGGCACGCGCCACGCCGTCTGCAATGAAGAGGCCATCTACATCGGCCAGGGCGGTCAGAACGTCGTCTTCGGCAGCGACGATGCGGCCCGGCCCGCCAAGTTCTACATCAACTGCGCGCCGACGCGCACGACCACGCTGGCGCAGGCATCGCCTGAAACCCTGGGCGATCCGGCCACCAGCAACCGGCGCACGATCTATAAGTTCATCGTGCCGGACGTGCTGCCCACCTGCCAGCTCTCGATGGGCATGACCAAGCTTGAGCCCGGCAGCCTGTGGAACACCATGCCGTGCCACACGCACGAGCGCCGCATGGAGGTGTATTTCTATTTCAACCTGTCGGACAACGCGGCCGTGTTCCACATGCTTGGCGAGCCGCAGGAGACGCGCCATATCCTCGTTCACAACGAGCAGGCCGTGATCTCGCCAAGCTGGTCGATTCACTCCGGCGTGGGCACGCAGGCGTACACCTTCATTTGGGGCATGGTCGGCGAGAACCAGGTGTTCCACGACATGGATCACATCGCCATTGCCGACCTGCGCTGACACCATGCGGCTCGAGAACCCCTATCTTCAGAGCGCGAGCCTGTTCGACCTGACCGGCAAGGTGGCCATCGTCACCGGCAGCAACACGGGGCTGGGGGCGGGCATGGCGACGGCGCTGGCAGCCGCCGGTTGCGACATCGTCGGCGCCAACCGTTCCGACCCGGCCGAGACCGCATTGCGCGTGGAGGCCACTGGCCGCCGGTTCGTCGATGTGCGCGCGGATCTGTCCTCGCTCGAACCCATCGACCGCATTGTCGAAGCCGCGATGGATACCTTTGGCCGCGTCGACATCCTCGTCAACAACGCGGGCATCATCCGCCGGTGCGATGCGCTGGCGTTTTCCGAGGCCGATTGGGATGACGTGATCGACGTCAACCTCAAAGGCGTGTTCTTTCTCTCGCAGGCCGTGGCGCGCGAGCTTGTGAAGCAGGAGCGCGGCGGCAAGATCATCAACGTGGCGTCGATGCTGTCATTCCAGGGCGGCATTCGCGTGCCGTCGTACACGGCGTCCAAGAGCGGTGTGCTGGGGCTGACAAGATTGCTCGCCAACGAATGGGCGGGGCGCGGCATCAACGTCAACGCCATCGCACCGGGCTATATGGAAACCGACAACACCGCGCAACTGCGCGAAGACCCGCTGCGCAGCGAAGAGATCCTCGCGCGTATTCCGGCCGGGCGCTGGGGTGTGCCGGACGACCTTGCCGGTGCGGTGGTCTTCCTCGCTTCGGCTGCGTCGGACTATGTGCATGGCCATACGCTCGCCGTTGATGGCGGCTGGCTGGCGCGCTAGTGCGGCGGATAACGGTATGAGACCGGTTATGCTCTCTCCCGATTTCGATTCCACGGAACCACGAGAGATGAAAGCCACGCGCCGGGCACGCAAGCCGGAAGACACGTCCACCAATGAAGCTGTGGAAAGCGGAGCGGACAAAGCCGAATCGGTTTCGGCGGTCGACAAGGTGTTCACCATCCTCGGTGCGATGGGCGAGCTGGGGGCGGTCGGCCCGAGCGAACTGTCGCAGCGGCTGGGCATGTCGAAGACCACCGTGCACCGCTTCCTGCAGACGCTCAAGAGCCTCGGCTACGTAGCGCAGGAAGGTGACACCGACCGCTATCGCCTGACCATTCGCCTGTTCGAGCTTGGCGCCAAGGCCCTGGAAAACGTCGACCTCGTCCGCGAGGCCGACACCGAGATGCGCCGTATCGGCCAACTCACGCGTGAGGCCGTGCACCTGGGCGCCTTTGACGAAGACGCCATCATCTATATCCACAAGATCGACGCGGATTACGGCTTGCGCATGCAGTCGCGCATCGGCCGGCGCAACCCGCTGTACAGCACCGCCATCGGCAAGGTGCTGCTGGCGTACATGCCGCTGGAAGAGGCACGCGATGTGCTGTCGAAGGTGGAGTTCAAGAAGTCCACGCAGAAGACGCTCGGCTCGGCCGAGGCTGTGCTGAGCATTCTGCCGCGCGTGCGCCAGCAAGGTTTTGGCGAAGACAACGAAGAGCAGGAAGACGGGCTGCTGTGCATTGCCGTGCCCGTGTTCGACCGGTTCGGCCGCGTGATCGCGGGGCTGTCGATCTCGTTCCCGACCATGCGCTGTGGCGCCGATACCAAGGCGCACTACGTCGCGTTGTTGCAGCAGGCCGGCGCGGCGATCTCGTCCCGGCTGGGGTATCACCCGACCGAATGACCCGCCTGCACGATCGGCCGGTCCGTCTTATCCTCTGCGTTGCCTTCCGCATCTGAGCCTGTGCGCTCAGCATTCCATTCCCATCGTCTTGGAGTCGATCACATGCGTTACAACCCATTGGGCCGGACCGGCCTGTTCGTCTCGGAGCTGTGCCTGGGCACCATGACCTTTGGCGGCGCTGATGGCATTTGGCAGAACATCGGTGACTTGCAGCAGGCCGACGCAGAGCGTCTGGTGGGGCGCGCGCTCGATGCCGGCATCAATTTCATCGATACGGCCGATGTGTACGCCAACGGTGTCGCCGAACAAATGACGGGCCAAGCGCTAAAGAACCTGAAGGTGTCGCGCGACAGCGTGGTCGTCGCCACCAAGGTGTTCGGCCAGACGGGCGAAAGCGTCAACGCACGCGGCGCCACGCGCTTCCACATCATGGACGGCATCAAGGCCAGCCTGAAGCGCCTGCAACTCGATCACATCGATCTCTACCAGATCCACGGCTTCGACCCGGCGACGCCCATTGAAGAAACCGTGCGCGCGCTCGACACGCTCGTGCAGCACGGGCATGTGCGCTACGTCGGCGTATCGAACTGGGCTGCGTGGCAGATCGTCAAGGCCTTGGGGATTGCGGAGCGCCTCGGTTGTGCGCGCTTTGAAAGCCTGCAGGCCTACTACACCATCGCCGGCCGTGACCTGGAGCGCGAGCTGGTGCCGATGCTCAAGAGCGAAGGCCTCGGCCTGATGGTGTGGAGCCCGCTGGCCGGCGGCTTGCTCAGCGGCAAGTACACGCGCGAACAGCACGGTGAGCACGACAGCCGCCGCAACAAGTTCGACTTCCCGCCCGTGGATCAGGCACGCGCTTATACCTGTATCGATGCGATGCGCGTGATGGCCGAAATGCGCAAGGTGTCGGTCGCGCAGATCGCCCTGGCGTGGCTGCTGCACCAGCGTGCCGTGACCACCGTGATCGTCGGTGCCAAGAAGGTCGAACAGCTCGACGACAACATCGCCGCGACCAAGGTGGAGTTGACGGCGGAAGAGTTGGCGCAGCTCAATGAACTGAGCAAACTCCCCGCCGAGTACCCCGGTTGGATGCTGGAGCGGCAAGGCGAGTATCGCCGTGGCCAGCTTGCCGGAACGCGGCAGGCTGGGCGTTAGGCATCGGCTGTTGACCCAAATGGCTCAAACCGCTCGCCCTTGAACACGCGGCGCGCGTTGCCGCGCTCCACCTGATGATGGAGCGCGCGCCGCTCCGCACGCTGCGCCGCGTTGGCCGCCGCGTCGTGGTCTGCCAGCTTGTGGGCAAGCAGCAGCACGGCCAGCCGCTTGTTGGCGTGTTGGCTGCGCTCGGTCTGCACCTTCACGCTGATGCCCGTGGCGATGTGTGTGGCCCTTACCGCCGACTCCGTCTTGTTGACATGCTGCCCGCCCGGTCCGGACGAGCGCGTAGTCTCAAAGCGAATCTCGCTCGGTAGCGTTTCTGATGGCGCCGCACAGCGCGCCACGCCGAAGAACCAGTTCTTGCGTGCATGCCGGGGTCGGTAGGGGCTTGGGCACGTCCATTGGATCGTGCCCTCCCATGCCCGCGCCACAGCATCCTCAGCATCGCCTTCCAGGCTGATCAGGGCGGAGCGCAACGTACCCGCGCGCTCGCCATCCTCCTGTTCCAGCAGTTCGAGTTGGACGCCCGCATCTGCCGATTCGCGTTGCAGGCGCGCCAGCGCCTTCGCCACCGCCAGCTCGCATTCGGCCGGCCCCTGCGCAGAAGAGAATTGCAGCAACACCATCAGCAGCACTCCCCACGCGTCTTGTACGTCAACACCGGGCGCAGGCGCGCGAGCACCTTCACCAGGCCGGCATCCACCAGCGGCGCGATGACACTGTCGATCGGCTTGTAGGCCTCGGGGGCCTCTTCGTAGATCAACTGCTTGTCCTCGCAGATGACATGGCTGCCGAGCTTGGTGCGGTTGAGTTGCGCCGCGGTGAAGCGACGGACGAGGCGGTCTTTGCACTCGCTGCGCATCCACTTGCGGCCCGCACCGTGGGCGAGCGAGAACAAGCCGTGCTCGCTCGGGCGCGGCGATACGAGGTAGCTGTAATCCCCACGCGAACCGGGGATGACCACCACGCCCGCATCCGACGGCGTCGCGCCCTTGCGGTGCAGCCAGCCACGCTCGCCAAACACCGTGGCCGGTGCGACAAAGTTGTGGTGCACTTCGAGCAGCGCTTTGCCTTGCGCGTGCAGTCGATCCAGCATGCGCCGTGCGATCAGTTCGCGGTTGGCCTTGGCGAAGTGCAGCGCCGTGTCGTGCCGAGCCAGGTAGGCCGCGCACGCAGCGTCGTCCTGTGCGAGGCCGCCGTGCCCATACGCGCGCACCTGCTCTGCCAGGATGGCCTGGCCGAGCCCACGCGAGCCGCTGTGCACGAGCAGCAGAAGCTGGCGCGGGTCCAACGGCAGACCGGCTGCGTCATAGATTTCGTCGATGCGCTGCAGCTCGGCAAAGTGGTTGCCGCCACCAATGGTGCCCAACGCTGCATCGAAGCCAGTGCCAGCCGGTGCCAACGATGCGGCAAGCTCGCGCCAGCTTTCATCGAGCGGCGGGTCGATGTTGCCGAGCCGCTTTTCCAGCTTGTCGAAGCTGACCTTGTGGGCATCGAGATCGGTGGCCCACAGCGCCATGCCGCAGCCGATGTCGTTGCCAATCAGCGCTGGATACAAGCGGCCAACCGAGAAGAACGCTGCGCCGACGGGGTAGCCGCGACCAGGGTGCAGATCCGGCATGCCAGCCACATGGCGCATGCCGTCGAGTGCTTTGGTGGTTTGAAGTTGTTGGATCGCGTTGCCTTCGATCCAGGTGTCGTCCGAGGCGATCAGGGTGACGCCGTCGAACAAATGCAAGATGCAATTGCCCATGAACTATCCATATCAGGTCTGAAGAAGTGTCTGATGTGGCAGGCCGATGGCCGGGGCAATGCGAAGACGCTGTGAACTACAGCGCGAGAGATTCGATCAACCCAGGCAAGGGCCTGCAAAGGGGAAGGCTTGGTGACGCATGATGTTTTTCCTCCTGTGCAAAATGGTTGATCGGTAAGCGGGGCGGATACTAGCACTGCACTTTGCGCAGTCGCAAGTGCGATGCAGTGCGAGTGTTGGATTGTGGAAACGCGAGTGCACTCACGCAGGGGTTGCGGGCAAGGCCAATCGCGCAGCCGCCAGCGCCTCGCGCAGCACTGCCATGTCGCCGATATGGTTGGCGAGCAGCAGGATGAGTTGCGCGTTGAGCATCGCGCTGTGCTCGTCGCTCAGATTGCGGTGCGCGTCGATCAGCGCTTCGTAAAAATCATCCGGGCGCGGCAGGTTGGGTTGCGTGTTCAGCGGCATGGCAATCAGGCCGTGGCAGCGGCGCGTGATGGGGTGGCAGCGGTGGATTGCCCGCAGGCACGAAGCAAGGCGCCAGCCAGTTTGGCCGGCTCGAATGCACGCCAGCGCGCGCAGATGTGCTGGTCCGGTCGGAGCAGATAGGTCGTGCCGGGCCGTGCGTCATAGCGCTGCGCGACGAGTCCGTCGATGTCCTCAAGCGCCGTCACGTTGGCTGAGACTGCGCCCAGGCCACCGGCCGGAAAGATGGCGACCGTCGGCAGCGGCAGCGCATCGACGTGTTCTCCGGCACGACAGAAACGCAGTGCTGTGAAGCCGCTGCACAGATGGCTGAGCAGCCAGTCGGCGCGACCGGCGGCGGTGCGTACCGGTGCGTCGAGGGCGACGGCACCCGGCACAAGCGCGCAGGCGAAGGGTTCCTCGTCAGCGGTCGAAAGAGACGAGCCTTCCAGCACGGTCGGCACCGATAGCCGCCCGCTGTTGACCAGCGTGCGCGCAAACGGGTAGTGCTTGGCCAGGCGCAGTGTGGCATCGCGGAAGAGCCGGCTGACCGTGCTCTTGGGCGTGATGAAATCGGTCGAGCGGGTGGAGTGGCGGATGTTGTCGTCGGCGGCGAATTCGCGCTCGCTTGCGTAGGTGTCGAGCAGCGTGTCGGGCGCGTCGCCATTGAGCACCATGCGCAGTTTCCACGCGAGGTTCTCCGCATCTTGCAAACCGCTGTTGGCGCCGCGTGCGCCGAACGGCGACACGCGATGCGCAGCATCGCCGATGAACAGCACGCGGCCGTGGCGGAAGCGGTCCATGCGCTCGCACGAGAACGTGTAGACGCTGACCCACTCCAGCTCGAAGTCCACACCTTCGCCGAGCAGCGCGCGCACACGCGGGATGACGCGCTCCGGCTGCTTTTCGGCAACCGGGTCGGCGTCCCAGCCGAGCTGGAAGTCGATGCGCCAGACGTTGTCGGGCTGGTGGTGCAGCAGCACCGATTGATTCGGGTGGAACGGCGGATCAAACCAGAACCATCGCTCGCTGGGGAAGGGCGCGTCCATGCGCACGTCGGCGATCAGGAAGCGATCCTTGAACGTCTGGCCGTGCGCTTCGAGGCCCATCATGTGGCGCACCGGGCTGCGCGAGCCATCGGCGGCAACGACGTACTGCGCGAGCAGCGTGTAGGTGCCGTCTGGCGTTTCGATGGTGAGCGTGACGCCGTCCGCATCCTGCGTGAGGCCCGTCACCTTGTTCCTCCAGCGCAGCTCGATGTTCGGCAGGGCCTGCGCACGTTCAACGAGAAACCCTTCCACGTAGTACTGCTGCAGGTTGATGAACGCCGGGCGGCGGTGTCCGGTTTCGGGCAGGAGGTCGAAGCTGTAGAGCAGTTCGTTCTTCAGATAGACCTTGCCGACGTTCCAGCTCACGCCTTTGTCGACCATGCAATCGCCGCAACCGAGGCGATCGAAAATCTCCAGCGAGCGCTTGGAAAAGCAGATCGCGCGCGAACCGCTGGACAGCGTGCAGTCGTCATCCACGATCACAACCGGCACGCCTTGCTGCGCCAGATCGATGGCCGTTGCCAACCCCACCGGCCCCGCGCCGACGATGACGACGGGGCGCGGTGCGGCCAGCGCGCCGGCCTGTTGCTCAGCGCACGGCGCGTACGCGAAGACGCGGTTCTGGAAGTCGGGGTTCATGTTCAGCCTTGCAGGGCGGCCCACATTTCCTTGTCGCGCTCGGCTGTCCAGATGCGCGGGTGCTTGATGCCGCTGGCTTCATCAAAGGCGCGCGTCACGTCAAACGGCAGGCAGTGTTCGTAGATGAAGACATTGCCGAACTTCGGGTCCATTGCCGCACGGGTGTGCGCCATGGCGGCCTTCAGGTCCATCTTCTGCGCGACCGCTTCCTTGCCGCGCTGGAGCAGCGTCGAGACGAAATCGCGCGTGTAGGCGAGACCCTTGTCGACTTCGGCCGGATTGAGCAGTGCCGGGCCGCGACCAGGCACGAGCTTGTCGGCGCCGAGTGCGCGTAGCGCATCCAGCGTGGCGGGCCATTCTTCGAGCTGCGCATCACCGCAGTAACAGGCGGCGTCGTACTCGACCAAGTCACCCGAGAACAGCACCTTCTGCGAGGGAATCCACACCACCGTGTCGCCCTTCGTGTGACCCGGACCGAGGTGCAGGATCTTCACTTCCAGCTTGCCGAGAAACAGCGTGAGTTCGCGTTCGAACACCAGCGTCGGCCACGTCAGGCCGGGCACCGTTTCGACGCCAGCGAACAGGCGCGGAAAGCGTTCGATTTCCGACTTCATATCCGCCTCGCCGCGCTCGACGATCATCTCGTACGTGCCGCGGCTGGCGATGATGTTCTGCGCGCCTTCGGCAAAGTACGCCGAGGCCCCCAACACGCGCACCGCGTGGTAGTGCGACAGCACGACGTGCTTGATCGGCTTGTCGGTGATGGCGCGGATGCGGGCGATCAGGTCTTGCGCCATCGCCGGCGTGGCGGTGGTGTCGACGATCAGCACCGCGTCTTCGCCGATGATGACGCCCGAGTTAGGGTCGCCCTCGGCGGTGTAGGCGTAAGCGTTGGGGGAGAGCTGGGTGAAGGTGACTTGTTTGGCCTCGAGATCAGCTTGCGAGGCGAAGGCTTTGGCCATTCTGTCACTCCTGGTGTAGTGGGTTACGGGTTGAGGAATTTGTGTGCCGCGTCATCCAGCCCGACGGCGTGGTTGGAGACACGCCCGTGTTCGGCGACGCAGCTCGTCGCGAATCATAGACCGCGCGATTTCCCTCTGCGCCTAGGGTATACGTTGATTATGATTAGATGTGTCGTTTATACAATGCATAAAAATTAAGTGCGGGCACTGAAGCGGCACAGCATGCTACGCTCGCAGCACTTTGCCGGCCTAGCCTCAGCCAACACGCCCGAATCCCGGACCATGGAGATCATTGAAGCCGAAGACGACCTGCCATCCGATGGCCTCAGGGAAGACATGCAGGAAGACGGACGCGCTGGCCGCGACCGGTCGGGCATCCAGTCCATTGAAGTCGGCTCGCAATTACTGGTGGCCTTGACGCGTGCCATGCGCGCCATGGCCCTGGGCGACCTGGCGCGCGCGGCGGGGATGCATCCGTCCAAGGCGCACCGCTATCTGGTGAGCCTGCAGCGTGTGGGGGCTGTGTCGCAAGACCCGCTGACGGGCCGGTACGAGCTTGGCCCGTTTGCGTTGCGCCTGGGCCTGGCGAGCCTGAATCGTACCGATGCGATCGTCCGCACACGGCCCCTGCTGGCCGGCCTGCGTGACCAGACCGGCCACACCATCGGCATTGCCGTATGGAGCGACCGTGGCCCAACCGTCGTGCATTGGGAAAAAGCAGGTGGCGCCCCGGGCGTGAACCTGCGCATTGGCGATGTCATGCCGATGCTCAACTCGGCCACCGGCCGCTTGTTTGGCGCCTATCTGCCGATCGAGCAGACCCTGCCATTGGTGGAGCGTGAATTGCACGCGCGCGCCAGCGACGATCTACCCGGCCTGCCGAGGTCGCTCACTGATTACTATCGCCTGTGCGAAGACATCCGCACCGAAGGCGCATCGTGGGTGACAGGCAGCCTCTTGCCCGGCGTAAGCGCGCTGTCGCTGCCGGTGTTTGGCGCGCGCGGGCAACTGGCGCTCGTGCTGATCGCGCTGAATCTGCATCCGCTATTTCATGCAGAACGCGGTGGCGAGCTGGAGACGACGCTGCGCACGTTCGTGATGCAGCTTTCGTCCATGCTGCAAGCGCCCGCCCCTGAACCGCCCAAGGCAAACCGACGTGCGAAGCCGGCCCGCTAGAACGTGCTCACGATCCTGCTGCGCGACCCTGATCGGGGCTCATGCGCTGCTCGAAATCCTCATGTACTTAAGTACATTCCGGTTTCTGCGCTGCTCTTCACCCCGCTGAGGGCCGCTCGCTACGGATCGTGAACACGTTCTTAGGGTTGTCGCCAATTTCACCCTGCCGTAAAAAATTTACCATCTCGTAACTCGTGGCGCCCCCTCGCGTTTCAACGCGAATTCCACCACGGCAATGAGCACTCAAAGAAGGAACGAGGCACTTCATGGACTTGTCGATTGCCGCCATCCTGGCGCAAGACGGCGTGACATCGGGCGCGATCTACGCGCTGCTGGCACTGGCGCTCGTGCTGGTGTTTTCCGTTACGCGCGTGATCTTCATCCCGCAGGGCGAGTTCGTGGCGTATGGCGCGCTCACGCTGGCGGCCATCCAGGCCAATAAGGCGCCGCTGTCGGCAAGCATGCTGGTGGTGCTCGGCGTGCTGACCTTCCTCGTCGAGATGGGCCGCACGCTGCTGCAGCCGGAGTTGCGCCTGTACGCGCTGCGCACCGGCGCCATCTACGCAGGCAAGTACCTCGTCTTTCCGATGGCCGTGTACGCAGCGTCCCGCATGCTGGCACCGATGACGCTGCCAATGGCGGCGCAGGTGGCGCTGGCCCTGCTGATCGTCATTCCCATGGGCCCGATGATCTATCGCCTGGCCTACGAGCCGCTGGCTGAGGCGAGCACGCTGGTGCTGCTGATCGTCTCGGTGGGCGTGCACTTTGCGATGGTGGGCCTCGGCCTCGTCATGTTCGGCGCGGAAGGCTCGCGTACGGATGCCTTTTCCGATGCGCGCTTTGATCTGGGTGCGCTCTCGGTGTCGGGGCAGAGCCTGTGGGTGGTGGCTGTGTCGGTGCTGATGATTGTGGGGTTGTACTTCTACTTTGGCCGCACTGTGTCGGGCAAGGCGCTGCGGGCGACGGCGGTGAACCGGCTCGGTGCAAGGCTGGTGGGCATCGGCACCACGCAGGCGGGGCGGTTGGCCTTTACGCTGGCGGCGGCGCTTGGCGCGTTGTGCGGCATCCTGATCGCACCGCTCACCACGGTCTACTACGAGTCGGGCTTCCTGATCGGCCTGAAGGGCTTCGTGGGCGCCATCGTGGGCGGGCTGGTGAGCTATCCGGTGGCTGCCCTGGGCGCGCTGCTGGTGGGGCTGCTGGAGTCGTATTCATCGTTCTGGGCGTCGGCGTTCAAGGAGGTGATCGTGTTCACGCTGATCATCCCGGTGCTGCTGTGGCGGTCGCTCACCACTAAGCACGTCGAGGAAGAGGAGTAAGCCGATGAACACGCTCACCAAATCTTCCGAGGGCACCGCGCAACGCAGTTGGCTTTCGCGCAACCGCGTGCTGACCGCCTTGTTCGTGATCGTGCTTGCGTTGATCCCCATCGTGCCTACGCCCGAATTCTGGATCACGCTGCTGAACTACATCGGGCTGTATAGCCTGGTTGCGCTGGGCCTCGTGCTGCTCACCGGCGTGGGTGGGCTGACGTCGTTCGGGCAGGCGGCGTTCGTTGGCCTGGGTGCGTACAGCACGGCGTATCTGACAACGCGGTACGGCGTATCACCGTGGATCGGCTTGCTGGCGGGGCTGGTGATCACGGTGGCGTGCGCGTATGTGATCGGCCTGATCACGATGCGCATGTCGGGCCATTACCTGCCGCTGGCGACGATTGCGTGGGGCCTGTCGCTGTTCTTCCTGTTTGGCAACCTGGAGTTCCTGGGTAAGTACGACGGGCTGAACGGCATTCCGGTGTTGAATTTCCTCGGCAAGCCGCTGCAGACCGGGCGCGAGATGTTCTACCTGATCTGGGTCGTGGTGGTGGTGGCTGTGCTGGCGGTGCAGAACTTGCTGAACTCGCGCCCCGGCCGCGCCATCCGCGCGCTCAAGGGCGGCGGCACCATGGCGGAGGCGATGGGCGTGAACACCGCGTGGATGAAGGTGGTGATCTTCGTGTTTGCGGCGGTGCTGGCATGCATCTCGGGCTTTCTGTATGCGCACCTGCAGCGCGCGGTGAATCCGACGCCGTTCGGGCTGAACTACGGCATTGAATACCTATTCATGGCGGTGGTCGGAGGCGTGGGCCACGTGTGGGGTGCGGTGCTCGGCGCGGGGCTGCTCACCATCCTGAAGGACAGCCTGCAGAGCATCTTGCCGAAGCTGCTCGGCTCCAACGGCAACTTCGAGATCATCGTGTTTGGCGTGCTGCTCGTGCTGTTGCTGCAGTACGCGCGCGATGGCGTGTGGCCGTTCATTCGTAAGTTGTTTCCTTCTGCGCCGACGGCCCGTGCACCGGAGAACGCGCCGCAACTCAGGCAGCGCAACAAGCCGGCGGCGGGCGAGCTGATTCTTGATGTACGCGCTGCCCGCAAGGAGTTCGGTGGCCTCGTCGCGGTGAACGACGTCAGCTTCCAGGTGAAGGCCGGCGAGATCATCGGCCTGATTGGCCCCAACGGCGCGGGCAAGTCGACCACCTTTAACCTTGTCACCGGCGTGCTGCCGGTCACGCGTGGCGAGGTGAATTACCGTGGCGAACGCATCAGCGGCAAGCCTTCACGCGAGATCGTCAAACGTGGCATTGGCCGCACGTTCCAGCATGTGCAACTGCTGTCGGGCATGACCGTGCTGGAGAACGTGGCGCTGGGCGCTCACCTGCGTGGCGACTTCGCGGCACAGGGCGGGGTGCTCGCCAGCGTGGTCCGCATGAACCAAGCCGAAGAGCAGAAGCTGCTGTTCGAGGCGCGCCGCCAGTTGGAGCGCGTGGGCCTGGCCGATTGCATGTATCAGGAAGCCGGCAGCCTAGCGCTCGGCCAGCAACGGATTCTGGAGATCGCCCGCGCGCTGTGCTGCGACCCGGCGTTGTTGCTGCTCGATGAGCCCGCCGCCGGTCTGCGCTACAAAGAGAAGCAAGCCCTGGCCGCGCTGCTCACCAAACTGAAGGCCGAAGGCATGAGCGTGCTGCTGGTCGAGCACGACATGGACTTCGTCATGAACCTGACGGATCGATTGGTCGTGATGGAGTTCGGTACGAAAATCGCCGAAGGGCTGCCACAAGAGGTGCAGCAGAACCCCGCCGTGCTCGAAGCCTACCTGGGCGGTGTGGAATAAGGAGAACGCGCATGTCAGTCATCCTCGAAGTGAAAGACCTGCACGTCCGCTACGGCAAGGTGGAAGCGCTGCATGGCGCCAACCTGAAGGTGGAAGCGGGGCAGATCGTCACGGTCATCGGCCCGAACGGCGCGGGCAAATCGACCATGCTGGGCGCCATCATGGGCGCGCTGCCGACGACTGGCTCGGCGAATGGCGTGGTCTCGTATCTCGGTCACAACCTGACTGGGCTGCCTGTCGAAAAACGCGTGGCGCGCGGCATGTGTCTGGTGCCGGAAAAGCGCGAGCTGTTCGCCACCATGAGCGTGGAAGACAACCTGGTGCTGGGCGCGTACCGCCGCAAGCGTGCGGGCGAGCGCAATTATCTGGATCAGATGGACGTGGTCTACGACCTCTTCCCGCGCCTCAAGGAGCGCCGCGTGCAGGAAGCTGGCACGCTCTCCGGCGGTGAGCGCCAGATGCTGGCCGTGGGCCGGGCGTTGATGGCCAAGCCGCAGCTGTTGATGCTGGATGAGCCGAGCCTGGGCCTCGCGCCGCTGATCGTGAAAGAGATCTTCCACATCATCAGCGACCTGCGCAAAACCGGCGTGGCAACCCTGCTGATCGAGCAAAACGCGCGCGCCGCCCTGCAGGTGGCCGACTACGGCTATGTGCTGGAAACGGGCGACATGACGCTCGAAGGCCCGGCGCATGAACTGGCCGTCAACCCGCGGGTCATCGAAACCTATCTGGGGCTGGCAAAGAAGGCGGCTTGAGCACCGCCGGGTAAGCGATCAATCGTCGTCATCGTCGCGATGATGATGTTTCCATTGCTTGCGTTCCCACTTGCGTTGCTCGCGCCATTGCTTTTCCTGCCACTTGCGGGCGCGCCAGTCGTCCTCGTAGTAGCCGGGGGCGACCACCACGGGCTGCGGTTGGACGTACACAGGCTGGGGGGCATACACCGGCTGAGGTGCATAGACGGGTGCCGGTGCATAAACCGGCGCAGGCTCGACATAGACCGGGGCGACCGGAATGCCGATGCCGATGTCCACATTGACCCTGGCCAGCGCAGCCTGGGACGACAATGCCGCAAGCGCGGCCAGCGCACACAGCGCCAAATGCTTTTGCATGATGAGTTCCTTCGACAGGGCTGCACTGTAGTCGAGTAGCACGCTCGCGGTCTTACAAAAAATATACGGGCGTTACCAGATGTAACGAAGCCGCGTCAGGCGAGCGTGCGCTCCATCAACAGGGCGTCGTCACCGTAGACGCTGTGCAGCGTGGCGAGCGATTCGGCGTCGAACGGGGCAGGGCGATAGCCGAGTCGTTGCCAGAAGGCGTCGGCGCCCTGTACGGCGACCAGGCGCGATTGGCGCAGGCCGTACGACCGTGCGGCGTTTCGGGCCGTTGTGTAGAGGCGTTCGCCCAGGCGGCGGCCGCGGCCGGCGGGGGCGATGGCCATGTCGTGCACGAACCAGAGCACATCCGCGGCATCCACCTTCGGCAACGGCGCGTGCAACTTGGGTGGACTCCATGCATGCCATGCATGCGAGAGCAGGTAGCCGACGATCTCCGTCCCATCCACCGCGACCAGGCACATGGCAGGGCTGCGTGCCCAGCGGCTGGCCAACGCGTTGCCCGGCTCAAGGAAGCCGTCGCCGTAGCAAGCCTGCTGCACAGCCAAGATGCCGGGCAAGTCGTGCGCGACGATCGGGCGAATGGTGAGCTCGGACATGGGTTCAGGCGGAGCGGAAAACGGCCGAGTTTACCGGACACCCGTCCGCCCTCATGCCGTTTGCGCATAACTTGGGCACGCGCCGGCATTTGTAGCGCGGCCCACGTATCCTGTCGGGTGCGTTGCGGGGTCGTCCCGCTGCTCCATTTCTTCTTCCAAGCATGTCCCGAATCGTCTTCCTGAACGGCCAATACGTGCCGGCCGCTGAGGCCACCGTTTCCATCATGGACCGTGGCTTTACCTTTGCCGATGGCATCTACGAAGTGACCGCCGTGGCGCGCGGCAAACTCGTCGACAACGACGCGCACCTCGCACGCCTGACGCGCTCGCTGTCTGAAATCGGCATCGACAACCCGTACACGGAGGCCGAATGGACCCGCGTGTGCGAAGAGTTGGTGGCGCGCAACGGGCTGGAAGAGGGCGTCGTCTACATGCAAGTCACGCGTGGCGTGGCCGAGCGCGACTTTGGCATTCCCGCAGACATCACGCCCACAGCCGTGGCGTTTACGCAGGTCAAGACCATTGTCGATAGCCCGCTGGCGAAAAAAGGCGCCACCGTCGTGACGGTGCCCGATCTGCGCTGGAAGCGCTGCGACATCAAGAGCGTCGGCCTGTTGCCGCAGGTGATGGCCAAGCAGATCGCCGCCCGCGCTGGTGCCCACGAAGCCTGGATGACCGACGGCGACCACGTGACCGAAGGCGCGTCGTCCACCGCGTTCATCATCACCGCAGACAAGCGCCTGATTACGCGGCCGCTGTCCAACGCCGTGCTGCCGGGCATCACGCGTGTGTCGATCCTGGCGCTGGCACGCGAACACGGCCTGATGCTGGAAGAGCGCACCTTCACCGTGCAGGAAGCTCAGCAGGCTGCCGAGGCCTTCTACACGAGCGCGTCGACGTTCGTGATGCCGGTGGCGTCCATTGACGGCGTGCAGATCGGCAATGGCCAGCCGGGTCCGCTCACGCAGGCACTGCGCGCGCTGTATCTGCGCTTTGCCGGTGTGGATGTGGCCGAGCCAGCCGATCAGATGTGACGAAAGCGGCTACGCCAGCACGGTAAAATCGCCCGCTCAGTTTTTTGCAGCCAGGCGAGAACCATGAAAGCAGGAGGCTGGCGCCGGCAAGGCGCCATTGCGGCAACCACGTTGGCCCTTACGCTGTGGGCATCTGAGCCCGTGTTTGCGCAAACTTCAACGCCGCCGACCGCCGTGCCGGCGGCAACCGCTGCGCCTGAACAGCCTGCAAGCGATAGCCGCTGGCGCCGCTTTGTGGGTGCCACCGGGGTGGTGTCCTACGTCGACAAGCAATCACTCCACGCCCCAGCGGATACCGGCTCCAGCAGCCAGCACACCGTGCAGTTCCAGCTGCTGCGCAACGTGCTGCCCGACTTCACGATCAAAACGGCAGACGGCGAGCCGATCCGTTCGTCGGTCAAGCAAGTGGTGCTGGACTGCGCGCAGCGCACCTACACCGTGATCGCACAGACGCTCTATCGCGCGCGCAACGCCAGCGGCAAACCGCTTTACCAGATTCGCTATGGTGACGACGCGCAAAGCCGCTCGCTTCGTGAGGGCAGCGTGTTCGAGTGGATCGCCGGGCGCTTCTGCGCGGTGCCGCACCCCTAACGCCTCCTAAAGCCGCTCAGACCTGGGCGGCTTCCTCTGAGTAGCCTGTGTTGTCGTCGTCTTCACGCCCGCGTGCGTAAGGTTGCCGCTCCTGTTCGAGCTCCGGGTACCGGCGGGCGGCGAAATCGATGGTGGCCTCGTATGACTCGAATTGATTCGACTCGGCGGCCACGCCATCGTTGACGAGAATCGCGTACCACTTTCCATACAGTGGTCCGTACACCACGACCTTGCTTTTCATTGTCCTGTCCCTGTCTTTTGTGTCGATGACCGGGCGTCGTGGTTCGCGCGACGCTGGCGGCTCGAACTGTCCGGTCGCCAGGTCGTGGCGTGCCGTCAGTTGGTTGGCGGACGATGATTGCAGCCAGATGCAATGGACGTCAACGTTTGCGTTGGATGCGATCTTCTAATGCGGCAATGTGCCGGACACGCGTGCTTGTTGCAGCGCAGCGGGTTCGTGGCCCGACTCTATGTAGTCGGCAAAGCGGCGGATGCAATCGGCCACCCACTCGGGGCGATGCAGCGGCAACCAATGGCCCGCGTCGACTTCATGGCGCCAATAGTGCGAAACCCACGCCTCGAGCGCACGGGTGACGGCGGGGCTCACATAGCGGTCGCGCGTCGGCACGATCAGCTGCACCGGCGCATGGGGTGCACGCGTTTGGGGCCGAGCCAGCCGCTCGCGAAAATTGGCGCGATACATCTGCAGGCCGTTGCAGGCATCGCGCAGGAGCGATGGCCGTTGCGCCGCACCCTGTAAGCCTTCCGTTTTGCGCAGCCACCATGGCCACGCGCGCACCATCCCTAGCCGCCAAGACCACTCCGCCACCAGTGGCAAGTGGAAATAACCGATGTACCAGGATTGCAGGCGCTGCTTCCATACCGCGCGCTTGGCGGCCCATGTGCCGGCGTCCAACCGGGCGCGCACCCAGTGGCCGACGTGGTCGAGACAGGGCCCGGAGATCGACGTGTAGGACGCGATGCGCCCGCGCAGTCGGTCGGTGGTGACTGATTCCCAACTGTGGATGGAGCCCCAGTCGTGCCCGACCAGGTGGAAGCGCTCGCCGGGCAGCAACGCGTCCGCCACGGCGGCCAAGTCGTCTGCGAACTGAGGGATGCCGTAGCCGGTCGTGTCCGCCGGAGCATCTGACAGACCGGCGCCGCGCACGTCAAAGATCAGAACGCGGCGCTCTTGTGCGAGCGCGCTGCAGACACCCTGCCAGACGGAGCTGTCGTCTGGATAGCCGTGCACCAGGACGATGGCGGGGCGCTGTCGCGCAGAAGGATCAGTGGGCAGGCTCAGGCGGGCATGTAGGCGGACGTCACCTGAGCGCACGACATGGGACGACTGCCGGACGGCGGATGGAACGCCGTTGTTCGGGCGCGTGCAGGCAGCAGGTATGGACATCGGGGCGCTCCATGTCGATCAAGAGTGACATCGATCGATGGCATGGTAGGCGCCTCTTCCGCAGTTTGACAATGCGCAACGTTCCTAACGTTGTACGTGCGCGCCGTAACAAATTTCGTGCTTTCCGGGAGAAACGTCCATAGAATGCGAACGCGAATTGTTCCTATTACCATTATTTGAGCCGACCGAGATGGCCGCAGAGCCGTCGGCATCAGGGAAATGCAAGAAAAACAGCAGAGAGGAGACGGCGCGCGTGCGTCGATGCGAGTGGTGTGGCTTGTGGTTTCAGCCGCGCTGGTAGCGGCGTGCGGCGGCGGGGATGGCGGCAACGGCACGTCGTCGACGGCTTCAGCACCGGCCGACACGCTTTCGCCCATGGCGCAGGTGGGCAAGCAGATCTTTTTCGATCAGGCGCTCTCGGCCTCGGGCAAGCAGTCTTGCGCGTCGTGCCATGACCCGGCACGCGGGTTTACCGATCCGAACAACCTGGCTGTGTCGATCGGGGGGCCGAATTCTGATTTGCCCGGCCTGCGCAACGCACCGTCGCTGAATTACGCTTCGTTCACGCCGAACTTCAAGATTGACAGTACCGGCAAGGCTTCCGGTGGTTTCTTCCGCGATGGCCGTTCGGCATCGTTGGCAGATCAGGCGCAGCAGCCGTTCACCAACGCGTTCGAGATGGCCAACGGCTCGGCCGACGATGTATTCAAGACGCTGCTGACCCGCCCGTACCTGGATCAGTTCAAGGCCGTGTTCACCCCGGCCGGCATCCAGAACAGCGCGACCGCGATGCAGAGTATCGGCCGCGCGCTGGCAGCATTCCAGAGCGAAGATCCGAGCTTCCACACCTTCGACAGCAAATTCGACGCCTACCTCGCCGGCAAGACAACGTTGACGGATGCCGAGACACGCGGCCTGCTGCTGTTCAATAACCCGACCAAGAGCAACTGCAACGCTTGCCATATCTCGACAGGCAAGGGCAGCACGCCGGCGCTGTTTACCGACTTCACGTACGACAACGTCGGCATCCCGCGCAATTGGAGCATGGCCGCGAATCAGGAGGGCACCACGCTGCCCTATGTGCCGAAGAACGGCCTGGCGCTGGGCGATCCCAACTACAGCTACTACGACATGGGCCTGTGCGGCCCGCTGCGGGCCGACTTCCGCGTGGGTGGCTCGACGTGCGGCCAGTTCAAAGTGCCGACGCTGCGCAACATCGCGCTGACCGGCCCGTACTTCCACAACGGCGTGTTCCAGACACTGGACCAAGTGGTGGCGTGGTACGTCACACGCGATACCGATCCGGGTCGCTGGTACGTGAAGGCCGACGGGACACCCGACGTGCCGTACAACGATCTGCCGGTCGCATTCGATGGCAACGTGAACGTGGCGGAAGTGCCATACAACCCGGCCAAAGCGCCGTCGATGACGAACCAGGAGATGAGCGACGTCGTGCACTTCCTGTGCACGCTCACCGATGGGTTTGATCCGGCCAATCCGTCGGCCTATCGCGTGCCGGCGCAATGCGGGTCCACCGCAGCCAGCGTGGGTGCCGCTCGGATCCAAGCTGTTTTTGCTGGCGGAGCCACGCCGGGCAAGACCGTCCAAACGGTCGCGAGCAAATAAACCAACTCAAAATTCAAAGACCAGGGAGCGTCACAGCATGAAACGAACCGCCTTGTCGGTAGCCGCCGCCATTGCGCTGACGGGGGCCGGCGCAGCCAATGCCGCCACCACCGCGCAACTCGAACAGAAACTCGATGCCATGGCCGCGCAGATCGAAGCGCTCAAGGCCGAGCTGAAGGAAGTGAAGGCGCAGAACGCGACGCTGGCCACGCAGCAGCAGACGCAGGCCACAGCCCAGGCGCAGCAGACCGCCGCCCTGCAGGATGTGCAGCAGACCGTGCAGACGGCACAGCTCGCTTCGACCCGGCCGTCGCCGCTCGACAACCTCACGCTGTGGGGCTACGGCGAGGTCAACTACAGCCGTCCGACGCGCCGCTCCGAAGACACCAAGATGGACCTTGCGCGCGCGGTATTCGGCATTGGCTACAAGTTCAACGACAAGACGCGCTTCAACTCGGAGTTCGAAGTCGAACATGCCATCGCCTCGTCGTCCGACTCGGGTGAGTTCGAAGTCGAACAGTTCTACATCGACCACAAGCTGACCGACAAGGTTGGCCTGAACGCAGGCCTGTTCCTGATCCCGACGGGCTTCATCAACCGCAACCACGAGCCGACCAACTACTACGGCGTGCATCGCAATTTTGTCGAGACGCTGATCATTCCGAGCACGTGGCGCGAGGGCGGTCTCTCGTTGTATGGCGATACCGATTTCGGCCTGAACTGGAACGTGGGCCTGACCACTGGCCTGAACCTGACCAAGTGGAATTTCAACCCGGAAAACCCGCTGTTCAGCTCCGCGCTGGAGATGCAGAACAACGGCGCGGGCCCGCTACAGCAGACGCACCAGGAGCTGGGACTGGCGAATGCGAAGAACCTCTCGCAGTACGTGGCGCTCAACTACTCGGGCATCCCGGGTGTGACGCTGGGCGGCTCCGTCTTTACGGGCAAGAGCAGCCGTTCGAGCACCGACGCGCCGCTGCCGGAACAGCGTGCCACGCTGTATGAGGCGCACGCGCGCTGGACGCCGGGCAAGTGGGATCTGTCGGCGCTGTACGCACGCGGTACGCTCAGCAACACCGAGGCCGTCAATCAGGCCAACCCGGGTGCGGCCAATCCGATGCCCTCGGCGTTCTACGGCTGGTTCATGCAGGCGGCGTACAACGTGTGGCAGAAGGGCGACTATCGTTTTGCACCGTTCGTTCGCTACGAGCGCTACAACATGGGTGAAAAGTACGCAGGTCTGGCGCCGGGCTTCACCTTCCCTGCCGGTTGGCCGTCGTTGTCCGACACCGTGTACACCATCGGCGCGAACTTCTACCTGAACCCGAACGTGGTCTTCAAGATCGACTACCAGCGCTTCAAGCAGAACCGCGATTTCTCGCGCGTCGACCTGGGCCTGGGCGTCTCGTTCTAAGCCACCGCAATCCAAAGAATCGAAGGAGGCGCAAGCCATGCGTTACCAGCCAGTGCCCATCGTTCTCGTGTGTGCCGCCGCCGTGGGCGCACCGGGTGTCGTCATCACCCAGGCCTTTGCCGCAGACTATATGACCGCGGCCGAGGCCCAGAAGGCGATGTTTCCCGATGCCACCAGCTTCGAGCCGGTATTGCTCACGTTGTCGGCTGATCAGCTCAAGCAACTGGCCGACCGCGCTGGTGGCCCGGCCAAGCCGGGTGCCTGGCGCGCGTGGCAGGCCAAGCAAGGTGACAAGACACTCGGCTACTTCGTGACCGATGCCGTCATCGGCAAGTTCGAGTTGATCAACTACGCCGTGGGTTTGAATGCCGCGGGCGAGATCAGCGGCGTCGAGGTCCTCACCTACCGCGAGAGCCACGGCTACGAGGTCCGCAACAAACCGTGGCGCGCGCAGTTCCTCGGCAAGTCGGCCAAGTCGGCGTTACGCGTCGGCGACGACATCAACAACATCAGCGGCGCAACGCTGTCATGCACGCACCTGACCGACGGCATTCGGCGCATTGCGGTGATGGCGCAACTTGCGCTGGTCAAGCGCTGAGGCACGTGGTGGACGCGGTGGTTTGCCGGCGCGCGCGTCCGCTGCTCGGCACGCTTGTCGATATCCAGGCTGAAGGGCCCGATGCGGATGCCGCCGTGGCGGCAGCCTTCGGCGAGATTGCCGCTGTGCATGCGTTGCTGAGCTTTCATGCGCACGACAGCGAATTGCAGGCGATCAGCCGCGCAGCGCTCGGTGCGCGGCTGCATGTCGATCCCCGGACACTGGCGGTGCTGCATCTGGCGGCGGCGTTGTATGAGGCGTCAGCGCGCGCATTCGATTGCCGTGTTGACGCGCCAGTGGACACGCGCTTTCCCGTTGCCTTCGATGGCGATGTCGTCATCAAGCAGACTGACGCATCGATGGACCTCGGTGGCATCGCCAAAGGCCATGCCGTGGACTGTGCAATTGAGGTGCTGCGCACATTGGCCATCGAACGCGCTGTTGTGAATGCGGGCGGGGATGTGCGCCACTACGGCGTGCGACCGATGACGGTGCAGGTGCGCGATCCGCGCAATGCAGCGCGAGTGGCGGCATCGGTATCGCTCGACAACACGGCGCTTGCCAGCTCAACAGCAGGGGGGCTGGGTGCACGGGCCGAAAGCGCATCGCGCATCCACGACGCCGGGCGCAGGCTTCTACCCGCGCTCGCGGGGGCGACGGTGCGGGCGCCTGCCTGCATGCTGGCCGACGCGTTGACGAAGGTCGTGCTCGCCACGGGCGATGCCGCGCATCCGCTGCTGGCGGAATACGGCGCGGCGGTGGTCGTATACTCCCCGGGTTAACCGGTTGCCCGCCCGTCATGTCTGCTACCCCCCGTTTTTCTCATCATCTGCGTGAAAGTGCCTTCCGCCTGAGCGGCCGCCGGCGCTGGGCGGTGTATGGCGTATTCGCAGTGCTGCTGCTGACGGGGCTGGTCTGGCTGGCGCTCCATTTTCTGGATGACGGCAGCGAGGGGGGCATGCTCGCGCTGGCGTGGAGCATGAAGCTGCACGGCGCGGCGGCCATGGCAGGGTTGTATCTGCTGGGCATGCTGTGGGGCCCGCATATTCGCAACGCCTGGGTGCGTCGGCGTAACCGCGCGGCGGGTGCCGTGTTTGGCTCGCTGACGGCTGTACTGGTCGTGACGGGCTATGCGCTGTACTACGTCAACGGCGAACTGCCGCGCCAGGGGGCGGAGATCCTGCACTGGGTGGCGGGCGTTGTCGTCTGCATTGCGCTGTGGGTGCACATCGTGATCGGGCGCCGCAAGCGCAAGGCCGTGTCGGCGTTCCAGATGTGAGCCTCAGGCGGGCTGATCAAGCTCGCCCTGCAGCAGCGGTGTGGCTGCCGCGAAGGCCGCGAGATGTTCAAGCAGCGTGCGCACCTTGCGCGGCAACTGCTGCTGCGGCCAGACCGCATAGATTGGGCGCTGCGGCATGCGCCACGCAGGCAACAGGCGCACCAGCCGGCCGGCCTGCAGTGCTTCATGGCAGAGCGTGTGCGGGCAATACAGCAATCCGAGTCCTGCTTCAGCCAGGGTCACCGCCAACTCGATATCGTTTAAATCGCACCGGCCCTGCGGTTGCAACTCGATGGTTTCTGCGCCATCGGGCGAGGCGAAGCGCCACGTGGAAAGCGGCGACGACACCAGCAGCCGATGCGCCTGCAGTTCACTTGGATGCGCAGGCGCGCCATGCTCGGCCAAGTAGGCCGGCGCTGCCACCAACACCATCTCGATCACACCCAGCCGGCGCTGCCGCAGCTTGGGGTCGTCCTGCTGCCCGACGCGGATGGCGAGATCGGCGCCGTGCCGCCACACGTCTTCATTCCGATTGCCGAGCAGCAGCTCCAGGCGAATCTCGGGCCACGTCGCCATGAAGCTTGCATAGGCGGGCGCAAACAGACCGCGCGACAGGTTGAGTGGTGCCAGTACGCGCAGGGTGCCTTTGACCTGGTTGATGTCGTCATCGAGCGTGGCGGTGGTTTGCGCAAGCGCGATCAGCAGCGGCCGGCATTGCTCGTAGTACTGCTGGCCTTCGGGCGTGGGCTTCAGGCTGCGCGCGCTACGTAGCAGAAGCTGGCAGCCGAGCGTGGCCTCCAGCTTTTGCAGGCGCCGCGTGAGCGTGGCCGGCGGCAGGTTGGCATGGCGGGCAGCAGCTTGCAGGCTGCCGCGGTCCACAATGGAAACGAAGAGGGCCAGATCGTCGAGTACGTCGAGCATGATTCCATTTTCGGAATTTAAGTTTCAATAAACGTCTATAGTTTCTTGAAACGCGGTTGTCTAGCATACCGTTCATCACATTCGATGACGTTGCAGGAGAACCACCATGTCCACTCTCGTTTCGACACCTACACGCCTTCGTGTCACGTTCGCGTGGTTGATGTCCGGCCTGATGTCGCTGTTGATGACGGGCTGGATTGGCTGGATCAGCGCTGGCTTGAGCGCGGGTTTTGTGGCTCGCTGGGCGCACGCCTTTGTGATGGCGTGGCCGGCTGCATTCACCATCGTGCTGATCGCGGCGCCCGCTGTGCAACGCCTGACGCAGCGCCTGGTGACGCCCTGATGCGCCAACACCCAAAGAAAAGGCCCGCCAGGAGGGCAGCGGGCCGGAAGGTTGACAGCAGGAAAGACCGATCAAAATCGGTGTGACGCAAAGCCGGCGGCGTACGGACGTCCCATTTCGCAACGTCGCCAACCCTATCGCGCAGGGCGGTGCAGACACGGCAATCTTCGATTGCGCCGGTGGCGCGGATTCCCCAATCACGCCCCTGGCCCAGCCTTGCCGCGCCTGACCATCCAGCGCGTCTACCTGACACCCGACCGACTCCGCCTTGGCTTGCACGGAGATCATTCGCCAAGCAGTGAGTGCACTGTATGGCCTCCCGGCTTTCGTCAAACTTTCGCGGCCGATCAGGACTTACCCGCACGCAACGGCGTTGCAAATAGCCGACCGGCCCACTGGCAAAATGGCGTTTCTCCAACGCAACGCAACACAACGCCACCGCCATGTCCATGCCTGCCGAGCTGCTCATCCGTCCCATTCGCCAAGACGACTTCGCCGCCTGGAAACCGCTCTGGGACGGCTACAACGCTTTCTACGGCCGCGCGGGCGAAACCGCCTTGCCCGAGATCGTCACGCAGACGACGTGGCAGCGCTTCTTTGACGAGGCCGAGCCCGTCTACGCGCTCGTGGCCGAGCGGGAGGGTGAGCTGCTCGGCATCGTGCATTTTCTCTACCACCGCAGCACCACGCAGATCGGCATGAGTTGCTATCTGCAAGACCTGTTCACCGTGCAGTCCGCGCGCGGGCAGGGGGTGGGGCGCGCATTGATCGAGGCGGTCTATCGTCGCGCGCAGGCCGACGGCTTGCCACGCGTTTACTGGCAGACGCACGAAACCAACACGACGGCCATGCGCTTGTACGACGCGGTGGCGGACAAGTCGGGCTTCGTGGTCTACCGCAAGTTGTTCTAAGAGCCGCTAACAAAACCGCCCTGGCGTCGTTGCGCCTCCTTGCCGTACGACTTGTACTGTCTGCGTCGGCACGCCTAGCCAGGACAGTTTTGTTAGCGGCTCTAAACCGTTGCAGTCGATCGTGCGCTTCGGCAAAGCGCCGTGCGATCTCGATATCGCGATGTGGGGCAGGGCGGCAGACTGAATGCATGCCGCCTTGCCGTTATGCGGGCGGCCAACCGAGCCCACAGGAGCCCCCCATGTCTGCCAACGAAGCCCAGTCGACACGTCCCCCCGTCCCGCCGTTCACGCTGGAATCCGCTATCGAGAAAGTCCGTTTGGCTGAAGACGGCTGGAACAGCCGCAACCCCGAGAAAGTTGCGCTGGCCTACACACCTGACAGCCAATGGCGCAACCGTGCTGAGTTTGTGACCGGCCGCGAGCAGATCGTCGGGTTTCTCACGCGCAAGTGGCAGAAGGAACTCGACTATCGCCTGATCAAAGAGTTGTGGGCCTTTGGCGGCAATCGCATCGGCGTGCGCTTTGCCTACGAGTGGCACGACGATTCCGGCAACTGGTATCGCTCGTACGGCAACGAGAACTGGGAGTTCGATGCGAACGGTGTGATGCAGCGCCGTTATGCCTGCATCAACGACGCGCCAATCCAGGCGCATGAGCGCAAGTTCTTCTGGCCGCTGGGCCGTCGTCCGGATGATCACCCGGGCCTGTCGGACCTCGGCTTGTGATGCAGCAAGGCCCGGTCATGCGCCGGGCGTTGTCTAAGAGCCGCTAACAAAACCGCCCTGGCGTCGTTGCGCCTCCTTGCCGTACTACTTGTACTGTCTGCGTCGGCACGCCTAGCCAGGACAGTTTTGTTAGCGGCGCTAAGTGGTGTCAGCCATACAGCGCATCGAGCGCGCGGCGCCGCCAGCTTGACGGGCTGGCGCCGGCCAGCCGCTTGAACACGGTCGAGAAGTGCGCCTGATTCTGAAATCCGACCTCCAGCGCGACGTCCGCCAGAAGGGCCTCCGCATGCATCAACAACGTCTTGGCCCGCTCGACGCGGCGGTGTAGCAGGTAGTCGTGCGGGCGCACGCCGGTGGCCGCACGGAACTGCGCCGCAAAGTGCATCCGCGTGAGACCGGCGGCGCGCGCCACATCTTCCAATCGCACCGTCTGCCCCAGATTGGCTTCGATATACGCGGTAGCCAGCCTCAGGCGCCACAGCGGCAGCGGCGAAAGCGCGGGCCGTGTACGCACCAGTACGGCGGGGCGGCAATCGTTGGAGGCGGCGGGTGCAAGGCTTGGCACAGAAGTCGATCCCGAGATTTGCATGAGACAGGTCTGTCTACATCATTGAGTAGACAGGTCTGTCTGTCAAGACCATACTGCGCTAATCCCACGCAAGCACAAGGCACATCGACATGGCCAAGGCAGCAGCCGACACCCTCTCCGCCCGCGAACGAATCATGGAAACGGCCGAACGCCTATTCTTGCAGGAGGGCTTTCGGGCCACGGGCATCGACCGGATCATCGCCGAGTCGGGGGTGGCAAAGATGTCGCTGTACCGGCATTTCCCGTCGAAGACCGACTTGATCGCGGCCTTTCTGGACGCCCGGCATGAAACTTGGATGGCGTGGTTCCGGGAAGAGGCCGAAGCCCGCACCGCCAAGCGCGCGAATCTGGATGTGTTGGCCGACGTGCTGGCGGCATGGTTTGCCACCGAGACCTACCGCGGCTGTGCCTTCATCAACCTGGTGGCCGAGTCCGGCACTGAAACCGGTGATGCGCAGTTGATGGAAAAAGCCGTGGCACACAAGGCAGACCTGGGCGTCTATCTGGCTGACCTGGCGAAGCGCCTCGGCTACGCGCGCCCGAAGGCGATTGCCGAGGAAGCGCTGCTCTGCGTGGAGGGGATGATCGTTCGCTTTCAGATGACCGGCGAGCGCTCCGTTGTGGATGCCGGGCGGCGTTTGCTCGCGCGGTTGAAATAGGTACAGCGCCAAGACCCGCGCCGGGCGCGCCATCCGCCGGATCGAGCGGTTTCAGGCGCACCGTTTTTCACAAAACCATAGGGTAATCCCGCATCTTCGATTTCGAGGACGCGGTCTATAGTTGCACCTGTGTTCCAGATATTAACAGACGTTTCATAGGTAAAACAACTGAAACGTGATGGAGTTGACAGAGATGCAGCTGCAATACAACCCCGACCTCGCTCCGTGGGAGCCGATTTCTCCGAACAACGTTGCTGGCAAGGGCCGTGTTGAGCGCCCGGGCCAGGTCGCCAATCTGGTGTGGCAGACGCGCGCAGCGGAGCCGACCCCGTATGAGAACCAACTGGGCGATTCGCTTGAAGCCGCGTTTCTCGGTGGCGCCAAGACGCCCGCCGACATCGTCGCCGTGCTGAACGAACGCGGCCCGCGCAACCCCGCTGGCGGCGACGTCTGGACGGAAGAGGCCTTCCTGGCCGAGATGCGCCGCCTGGGCGCCTGACCCCCACACGATTTCGATGCCGCATCGCCCGCAGAGGCGGTCGGCGCAACCCCATCAAGCGAGGCAAGCAATGGAAGGTAACAAGGAAGCGCAGAAGGAAGCGCGCATCAACACCGGTCTGCGCAACTACTGGTACCCGGTGGCCGCATCGTGGAACGTGAAGAACGCCCCGGTCGGCATCACGCGCCTGAGCCAGAACATCGTGCTGTGGCGCGACACCGAAGGCCAGGTGCATGCGCTGGAAGACCGCTGCCCGCACCGCGGCGCGCGCCTGTCGATGGGCTGGAACCTGGGCGACAAGGTGGCCTGCTGGTACCACGGTGTTGAGGTGAATGGCGCAGGCACCGTCACCAGCGTGCCGGCCGTCGACAGCTGCCCAATGGAGGGCAAGACCTGCGTGCGCAGCTATCCGGTGCAGGAACGCGCTGGCGCGATCTTCCTGTGGTTTGGCGACAAGGCCCCGTCTGAATACGACGACGCCGTCGGCACGCTGCGTCTGCCGGAAGAACTGACCAGCGACGAACACAGCCATTTCCTCTGCTTCGCCCACTGGAACGTCAACTACCGCTATGCCATCGACAACGTCATGGACCCGATGCATGGCGCGTACCTGCATGCCGTGTCGCACTCGATGGCCAGCGGCGAGAAGAAGGCCGTGATGGAAGTGCTTGAAACCGAGCACGGCATCATGTTCCAGAAGACCGGCCAGCGCGGCGTGAACTTCGATTGGACCGAGTTTGGCGAGACCGGCACGATGTGGCTGCGCCTGTCGATTCCGTATCAGCCGAAGGTGGGCCCCGGTGGCCCGTTCACGATCATCGGCATCACCACGCCGGTCGATGAAGAACATTGCATCGTCTACTTCTGGCGCACGCGCCACGTGCAGGGATGGGAGCGCGACGTGTGGCGCTTCCTGTATCGCAACCGCCTGGAAGGCCTGCATTGGGACGTGCTGGAGCAAGACCGCGTGGTGCTCGAATCGCTGGCGCCCGAGGCGCGCGACCACGAGACGCTGTATCAGCACGACATCGGCATCACGCGCATCCGCCGCATTCTTGCGCGCCGCGCTGCCGCCGAGCTGGCGGATGCACCGGTCGCCATGCTGAAGCCCGTTCCCACGGAAGCCCAACATGCCTGAGCGCAACCAAGCCGCTGGGCTGCTGGCTGGCCGCAAGGTGCTGGTGACGGGCGCCGCACGCGGGCTGGGGCTGGCGTTCGCCAAGTCCATCGCCGAAGCCGGTGGTGCGGTTGCCCTGGCCGACATCCTGGGCGAGCGTGTACAGGAAGAAGCTGCAGCGCTGCGTGCAGCTGGCTTCCAGGCCCATGGTTTCACGCTGGATCTAGGTGACCCGGCTTCTATCCAGGCCTGCGCTGCTGCGGCTGCGCAGGCACTGGGCGGGCTCGACGGCCTCGTCAACAACGCGGCGATCACCAACTCGGGCGGGCGTGATGCCTCGTCCATCGACATCGACACCTGGGACCGCGTGATGAACGTCAACGTACGTGGCACTTGGCTGATGACGACGGCCTGCCTGCCGGCGCTCAAGGCATCGGGCCGTGGCGCCATCGTCAACCTGTCGTCGGACACGCCGCTGTGGGGCGCGCCGAATCTGCTGGCGTATGTGGCCAGCAAGAGCGCCGTCATCGGTATGACCAAGTCGCTGGCGCGGGAATGCGGTGCGGATGGCATCACCGTCAACGCCATCGCGCCGGGTCTGACGCTGGTGGAAGCCACCGAATACGTGCCGGCGCATCGGCATGCGCTGTATCGAGACCAGCGCGCCATCTCGCGCGACCAACTGCCCGATGACGTCTGCGGCGCCGTGCTGTTCGCGTTGTCCGATCTTTCCCGATTCGTGACGGGCCAGACGCTGGCCGTCAACGGCGGTTTTGTCATGCAGTAACGCCCCCATCCTGCAATCACACATCATTCAGAAGAGGACTTCGATGAGCGATCTCTCCGAACAACAGCAAGTGCAACGCAGCTGGGACTGCCCAGAAGGCGCGTCGTTTGAAGACTGGATGAACAGCCGCGTGGCGCGCTTCGCCACCCGCCGTTACGACTGGGACGCCCTCAAGTTCCAGGCCGACTACGACCCGAAATACCGCCGCGCACAAATGCGCTACCTGGGCACGGGCGGCACGGGCGTGGCGGCTGACACCAACACGGTGCCGTCGGAGCACTTCACCTTTTCGACCATGGTGATTCCGGCGGGTCACGAAGGCCCGTCGCACCTCCACACCGATGTGGAAGAAGTGTTCTTCGTCATCCGCGGCAAGCTCAAGCTGGTGTTGGAAAAGGACGGCGAACGCTTTGAGACCATCCTGACCGACCGCGACCTCGTCTCGGTGCCGCCCGGTGTGTACCGCGAAGAAATCAACATTGGCGACGAAGACGCGCTGATGTGCGTGATGCTCGGTGCCAAGAAGCCGATCACGCCGACGTATCCGCCCGAGCATCCGCTCGCCAAGATCAAGCGTTGATGCCATGAGCGCGCAGGTTGTCATGTCTTCTCATCCATTTCGCGTTGCCGATGCGCTGGCGTTGCTGGGCGCTGAGTTTGCCGAGCGCACTGCTGTGATCAGCGAGCGCGGCGATCGCGTCGGGTATCGGCAATGGGGCGCTCGCGGCCCGGTGGTGGTGCTGTTGCACGGCATCAGCTCCAGCGCGGCGTCATGGCTGCCTTGCGCGCAGTTGCTTTCGCAAAGCACGCGTGTGCTTGCGTGGGATGCGCCGGGCTATGGCAACTCCACGCCCCTGGAGCGGCACGAACCGCGCGCGGCGGACTATGCAGCGCGGCTGCGCGCATGGCTCGCTGCGCTCCACGTCAAGCCGGACGTGCTTGTCGGACATTCCCTCGGCGCATTGATGGCATCCGCCTATGTGGCCGAAGTACCGCTGGCGATGCAGCTGAGGCACCTGTTGCTGTTGAACCCGGCACAGGGTTACGGCCAGCGGGGGCAGGAAGCCAAGTCCCGCAGTGTGCGAGCGCAGCGCCTGGCCACGCTTGACCAGCTGGGTATCGAGGGGATGGCCGAATCACGCCACGCGCACCTGCTGCGCCCCGATGCCACCAGCGAAGAATGTGCATGGGTGCGCTGGAACATGGCACGGCTGAACGATGGCGGCTATCGCCAGGCGGTGGCGATGCTCAGCGGCGACGACATCGGCGCCTATCTGCACAAGCGCCCCGCGTCGACACCCGCGCAAATCGCCTGCGGGGATGTGGATGGCATCACGCCGCCACAAGGCTGCCGGGCACTGGCTGACGCGTTTGGTTTGCCGTTTGCACTTGTGCCATCTGCCGGGCACGCCTCTTATATCGATGCACCTGACGCGGTTGCAGGCTGGATCGAACACGCCGCGCTCTCTCAATTCCAAAACGCTTAAGCGCCCAGACACCTAAAGGCCAACCTGTATGAGCAACGACCTCATCCCAGAAGACGTGCAGGAAAAATACATCGTGCCCGGGCTCGAACGCGGCCTGCGCCTGCTGTGCGAGTTCAGCCACAAAGATCGCGTGCTCTCCGCGCCGGAACTGGCCCGCCGGCTGAAAGTGCCGCGCTCGACGGTGTTCCGCTTGCTGACCACGCTTGAAGTGATGGGCTTTGTCGAGCGCGTGGACGGCGGCCGCGACTTCCGCCTCGGCATGGCGGTGCTGCGCCTGGGCTTTGAATACCTCGCCTCGCTGGAGCTGACCGAGCTGGGCCGCCCGCTGCTCGATCGCCTGCGCGATGACATCCATTACCCGTGCAACCTTGTGGTGCGCGATGGCCGGTCGATCGTCTATGTGGCGAAGTCCGTGGCGCCCACGCCGTTCACGAGCTCGGTGAATGTCGGCACGCGTCTGCCCGCACATGCCACGGTGCTGGGTCGCGTGCTGCTGGCGGACCTGTCGCTGGCCGAGTTGCGCCAGCTCTATCCCGAGCCGCAGTTGGAGGTGTTTTCAAACAACACGCCGCGCACGGTGGAAGACCTGTTCGAGATGGTGCAGCGTGACCGTGAGCATGGCTACGTGCTGGAAGAGGGCTTCTTCGAGGCCAACATCTCCACCATCGCCGCACCGGTGCTCGACCGCGCCGGCAAGGTGGTGGCCGCGCTTGGTACGACGATCCCATCCCCGCGCATCGACCCTGCGCAGTTGGACCCGATGATCGAAAAGGTGTGCGCTGCCGCTGGCGAACTGTCTTACCTGCTCGACTATCGCCCGGCTGCCGGCAAGGTCGTCAACCTGTTCCGGGAATAGTCATGCCGATGATTGACCTGACCGGCAAGGTGGCCGTGGTGACGGGGGGCTCCTCCGGCATCGGCCTGGCCACCGTTGAATTGCTGCTGGACGCGGGTGCAGCCGTGGCGCTGTGCGGCCGCAATGCTGAGCGTTTGGCGGCTGCAGAACAAGGACTGCGCAGCCGATTCCCCGACGCCAAGCTGTTCGCAGCCACGTGCGACGTGCTCGATGCCGCGCAGATGCACGCATTTGCCGCTGCGGTGGAGCAAGCGCTCGGCCCCGTCGACATGCTGGTGAACAACGCCGGCCAGGGCCGCGTTTCGACCTTTGCCAACACTGAAGATGCTGCGTGGACGGAAGAACTGCATCTGAAGTTCTTCTCCGTCATCCACCCGACGCGGGCGTTCTTGCCGCAACTGGAGCGTTCGGCGCACGGCGCCATCGTCTGCGTGAACTCGCTGCTGGCGCAGCAGCCCGAGCCGCACATGGTGGCCACCTCGGCGGCGCGTGCCGGTGTGCTGAACCTCGTGCGGTCGATGGCGACCGAGTTTGCGCCGAAGGGTGTCCGTGTGAACGGCATCCTGATCGGACTGGTGGAGTCCGGCCAATGGCGCCGCCGCTTCGAAGCGCGCCCCGAAGAAGACCGCCATCTCGACTGGGCCGCGTGGACGCGCCGCCTGGCCACGCAAAAGCATATTCCCCTCGGCCGCCTGGGCCTGCCCGAAGAGGCGGCCCGCGCCATTCTGTTCCTTGCCTCGCCGTTGTCTTCGTACACCACGGGCAGCCATATCGATATCTCCGGAGGACACTCCCGTCATGCTTAAACGACAACAACAGGCACCACAACTGGTCACGGTAGGCCACGCGATTGCGGCCTTCCTGGAGGCCTGCGAGGTCAAGGCCGCTTTTGGTGTGATTTCGATCCACAACATGCCCATCCTCGATGCGATGGGCGAGCGCGACAAGATCCGCTTCATCATGGCGCGCGGCGAAGCGGGCGGCACGAACATGGCAGATGCCTACGCCCGTACCACTGGCAGCTTGGGTGTCTGCTTCACCAGCACGGGCACGGCTGCGGGCAATGCTGCGGGCGCGATGGTTGAAGCGCTCACCGCCGGCACGCCGTTGTTGCACATCACCGGGCAGATCGAAACGCCATATCTCGACCAGAGCCTGGCCTACATCCACGAAGCGCCGGACCAACTCACCATGCTCAAGGCCGTCTCCAAGGCCGCCTTCCGCGTGCGCAGCGCCGACACCGCCATCAGCACGATGAAGCTGGCCGTGCAGACCGCGCTGACCGCCCCCACCGGCCCGGTGAGCGTGGAGATTCCGATCGACATTCAGGCCGCGCTGATCCCGATGCCGGATGATCTGCGCCCGCTGCAGGTGCCGCAGCATGTGCCCTCGGCACACGCGCTGGATGAGCTGGCCGAACGCCTGTCGCGCGCGCGCCGTCCGATGCTGTGGCTGGGCGGTGGTGCCCGTCATGCCGCCAAGCAGGTCAAGCGCCTGATGGACCTGGGTTTTGGCGTGGTCACCAGCACGCAGGGCCGCGGCATCGTGCCGGAAGACGACCCGCGCTCGCTGGGCGCGTTCAACCTGCACAAGCCGGTGGAGGCGTTCTATCAGACGTGCGATGCGATGCTGGTCGTTGGCTCCCGCCTGCGCGGCAACGAAACGCTTAAGTACGAACTGAAGCTGCCACGCCCGCTGTACCGCATCGATGCGGATGCGTCTGCGGAAGGCCGCTGCTACGCCAGCGACTATTTCGTCTGTGGCGATTCGGCCCTCGCGCTGGATGGCTTGGCCGATCGTCTGGAAAAGAAACTGCAGATCGACGCGGCATTTGCGGGCGACTTGCGTGCGGCGCATGACAAGGCCGTCGGCGGTCTGGTGGACGGTCTTGGGCCCTACGCGGCGCTGGTGGAATCGCTGCAAGCAGCCGTCGGTCGCAAGTTCAACTGGGTGCGCGACGTCACGGTGTCGAACAGCACCTGGGGCAATCGCCAACTGCGCATCTTTGATTCGCGTGCTGGCGTGCACGCATTGGGCGGCGGTATCGGCCAAGGCCTGGCGATGGGCATTGGTGCAGCCATCGGTTCGGCTGCCACCGCATCCGGCAAGAAAACCTTCTGCCTGGCCGGCGACGGCGGTTTCATCCTGAACCTGGGCGAGCTGGCCACTGCGGTGCAGGAGCGCGCCGACCTCGTCATCGTGCTGATGAACGACAAGGGCTACGGCGTGATCAAGAACATCCAGGACGCGCAATACGGCGGCCGCCGCCATTACGTCGACCTGCATACGCCGGATTACGCGGCGCTCTCGCAGTCGCTGCAACTGCGCCACCGCCGTGCGTCGAATCTGGTCGACATTGGTCAGGCGCTGAACGAAGCGACCTCCGGCGAGGGCCCGTTCCTGCTGGAGATCGACATGCTTTCCATCGGCAGCTTCAAGACCATCTTTGCGGGCCCCCCGGTCAATCAGCAGGCCCCGGCAAGCCAGACCGAAACCGCCACGGTGGCGGCGTGAGCGCGCAATCGCATCGAACCCAGGAGCCGGACATGCTGCATGTATCGATGGTCGGTTGTGGCGCGATCGGGCAGGGCGTGCTGGAGCTGCTCAAGAGCGATCCCGACGTCTGCTTTGACACGGTGATCGTGCCCGAGCAAGCCATGGACAAGGCGCGCGAAGCCATCGCACCGCTCGCTCCAAATACGCGTGTAGCGACACATCTGTCTGCTGATGCGCGGCCGGATCTGCTCGTGGAGTGCGCCGGTCATGCCGCGCTGGCAGAGCACGTGGTGCCCGCATTGGAGCAGGGCATTGATTGCCTGGTGGTGTCGGTGGGCGCGTTGTCGGAGCCTGGCCTGGCCGAACGGCTGGAGGCGGCCGCGCGGCGCGGCCATGCGCAGGTGCAATTGCTGTCGGGCGCCATCGGTGCCATTGACGCACTGGCTGCCGCGCGCGTCGGTGGGCTGGATGCCGTGGTCTACACCGGCCGCAAACCGCCGCGCGCCTGGAAAGACACCCCGGCCGATCAGCAATTCGACCTCGACGCGCTGCGCGAGCCGACCGTGATCTTTGAAGGCAACGCCCGCGAAGCCGCACATCTCTTCCCCAAGAACGCCAATGTGGCTGCCACGCTGTCGCTGGCAGGGCTGGGGCTGGAGCAGACGCAGGTGAAGCTGCTGGCCGACCCGACGGTCGACGAGAACGTCCACCACGTGGAAGCGCGCGGCGCGTTCGGCGGCTTCGAGCTGACGATGCGCGGCAAGCCCCTGGCGGCCAATCCCAAGACTTCTGCGCTGACGGTGTTCAGCGTGGTGCGTGCGCTGGGCAACCGCGCGCACGCCGTTTCGATTTAAGCGAGATCCCCGCGCCATGACGCATCCCACCATGAACGCAACCGCAACGTCCTTGCTGCCGATCTGCATTGCCGGCGAATGGCGGCTAGGCACCGGCGAGCGCTATGCCACGCGCTACCCCGCCACCGGCGAAGTCGTGGCCGAACTCAATGCCGCCAGTGTGGCCGATGTGGAAGAGGCCGTGGCCGGTGCTTACCGCGCCTTTCTCTCCAGCGGCTGGGCCCAACGCAAGCCGCACGAGCGCGCTGCGGTGCTGTACCGCGTGGCGGAGTTGATCCGCTCGCGCAGCGAGGCCCTGGCCCAACGGCAGCGCCTGGATAACGGCAAGCCCATCAACGAAACGCGCGCCCTGGTGGCGAGTGCCGCCGCTACGTTCCAGTTCTTCGGCGCCGCGTGCGAGACGTTGGAAGAATCGCTCACCCCGCAGCGTGGCGACTGCTTGACGATGAGCGTATACGAGCCGATGGGCGTGGTGGTGGCCATCACGCCGTGGAATTCACCCATCGCCAGTGAAGCGCAGAAGATGGCGCCCGCGCTGGCGGCCGGCAACGCCGTCGTCGTCAAACCCGCCGAGGTGACGCCGCTGATGGCGCTGGAGCTGGCCGCCATCTGCGAAGAGGCGGGCGTGCCCAAGGGCCTGATCAGCGTGTTGCCGGGCAAGGGCTCGATCATTGGCGATGCGATTACGAAGCACCCGCTGGTGCGCCGCGTGTCGTTCACGGGTGGCACAACCACTGGCAAACATATCGCCCACATCGCAGCCGACAAGATGATGCCGGTGTCGCTGGAGCTGGGCGGCAAGTCGCCCACCATGGTGTTTGACGATGCCGATCTCGACCACGCAGTGAATGGCGTGCTGTACGGCATCTTTAGCTCGTCGGGCGAGTCGTGCATCGCGGGGGCGCGCCTGTTTGTGGCGCGCTCGCTCTATGAACCGTTTATGGAGCGCCTGGCTGCCGGTGCCGCACGCCTGCGCGTTGGCAACCCAGCCGACGAGGCCACGCAGATGGGCCCGCTGATTACCGATCGCCACCGCGAGTCCATCGAGTGCTATGTGGCCATGGGTGTGGAAGACGGCGGCCACCTGCGCACGGGCGGTTTGCGCCCTCACATCGCTGGCTGCGAGTCGGGCTACTTCTACACGCCCACCATCATTGAAGGCCTGAACAACAGCGCGCGCATTTGCCAGGAAGAGATCTTCGGCCCGGTGCTCGTCGCCATGCCGTTCGATGATGAAGACGAACTGATCGAGCAAGCCAACGACAGCGTCTACGCCTTGGCCGCTGGGATCTGGACGCGCGATTACAAGCGCGCCTGGCGCGTTGGCCGCGCCGTGCAGGCCGGCAACGTGTGGATCAACACGTACAAGCAGTTCTCGATCTCGACGCCGTTTGGCGGCTGGCGCGACAGCGGCCTGGGCCGCGAGAAGGGCCGCCTCGGCATCCTGCAATACATGGAACAGAAGAGCCTCTACTGGGGCCTGAACGAACAACCGCTGGCCTGGGCGAACTGACGCGATAGAGCAGAGTGGAGGAGACAACATGCATACAAAAGCGCAACGCTGGCTGGGCGTGATCACGCTGTTTTTGGTGGTTGCCATTTCGTACGTCAACCGTATCAACATCGCCGTACTGATCACGCAGCACGATTTTCTGCAGCACGTAGGCTTGGCGGCAAATGACCGCAGTAGCCAGGGCTTGCTGGCGACGGCCTTCATGGCTGGCTACGGCTTGTCGGCGATTGTGTTTACGCCGTTCTGTGCCGCGCTCTTTGGCGTGCGCCGTAGCCTCATCTACGGGCTTACGCTGTGGGGCGTGATCACCATGGCTTCGCCTTGGTTCCACAGCTACGGCGAGTTGCTGCTGTCGCGCTTCATCCTGGGCTTTGCCGAGGGGCCGTTGTTCTCGCTCGGTGCCTCATACATCAAGGCGCACTTCGACAGCCGGGAAAGCGGCAAGCCCAACGCCATCTTCAACATGGGCACGGGCGTTGGCCTGGCGGTGGGCTATCCGCTGGTCGGGTATGCCATTGCCACGGTCGACTGGGAAGCGTCCTTCCACCTGCTGGGCCTGCTCAACCTGCTGCTGGGCATCCCGCTGGTGCTGGCGTTTGTGCGCATGCCGGCACGCTATGCGGCGATTCCCAAGCCGGACTCGCTGCCGGCGGCGCTGAGCACCGTGGGTGGGATGTTCCGCGGCGCTTTCCATACGCGCCACATCCTGACCATGACGGTGTTGACTGCGGCTTTTCTGTCCTATTTGTGGGGCAGCAGTAACTGGCTGCCGACCTACCTGAAAGAGGCGCGTGGCTTCTCTCTGCGGGAGATGGGCTGGATGGCGTCGATGCCGCAGTACGCAGCCGTGGCAGGTGTGTTCCTAGGCGGGTTGCTGCTGGACATTCTGCCGCGCCGCCGTATCCCGTTGATCTTTGTGTTGGGCAGCATTGGCGTGGCCGTGGCGGTGTTGCTGGCCATCAATAGCACCGATCGTTATGCCGCCGCGTACTGGCTGACCGCCGCCAGCTTGTGCTGGGGTCTGCAGAGCCCAGCGATTCCCAGCACGGTGCAATACCACGCCGCGCCGGAGCATGTGGCGTGTGCCTTTGGCGTGACCAATGGCGTGGGCGCGCTGGTGGCGGGGTTCATGCCCGCCGTGATGGGCGTCGTGATCGCGATGGGCACAGGTGGTGGGCTGGCGGCCGGTTTTGGCAGCCTGGTCGGCACGCAGGTCGTGGTGCTGTTGTGCGGGCTGGTCCTGTTGCGCAACGGCGCGCCGGCAGCGCAAAGCCTGCCCCATGGTGCTCACCCCGTCGTACACAAGTAATGCGCCGTTCGCGCATCAACGAATCAACGCGACCGCTGGTCAGCCAGGCCGAGCGGCGCAAAGCAGGAGAGGAAGATGAACACCATTCGGGGCATCGACGAGATCGTCTACGGTGCCGATGACCTGGCGGCATGCAAACAGTTCTTTCTGGATTGGGGCCTCGCGCTGCAATTGGAAGACGAAGGCGGCCTGCTGTTCGAAACGCTCAACGGTTGCCGCGTCCGCGTCAAACGCACCGATGACGCCACGCTGCCGCCGGCCATGGAAGCCGGCCCCACGCTGCGCGAGGTGATCTGGGGTGCGGACTCGCAAGCCGTGCTCGACCGCCTGGCTGACAAGCTGGCCGATCAACCCGGCTACATCCACGCCGATGGCCGCGTCGGCTGCATCGACCCGAACGGCCTGGCCGTGCGCGTGCAGCTGACCACCAAGCGCGACATCGACGTGCAATGCGCGGCCATGAACACCTGGACCGACAAGCCGCGCTTGAACCAGCCCAGCCCCATCTACGAACGCGCCACGCCCATCGAAGTCGGGCACGTGGTGTTCTTCGTCAAGGACGTGGTGGCGACCGAGCGCTTCTATATCGACAAGCTGGGCTTCGTGCCGTCCGACCACTATCCGGGCCGCGGCGCATTCCTGCGCTGTGAACCGGAAGGTGGCCATCACGACCTGTTCCTGCTGCAAACGCCGCAGGCCAAGAGCGGGCTGAACCATGTCGCGTTCACCGTACGCGATATCCACGAAGTGTTTGGCGGCGGCATGCATGTGTCGCGCTGCGGCTGGGACACGCAATTGGGCCCAGGCCGCCACCCCATTTCTTCGGCGTACTTCTGGTACTTCAAGAACCCCGCCGGCGGCCTCATCGAGTACTACGCCGATGAAGACCAACTCAACGGCGAATGGCAGCCGCGCGATTTCGAGCCAGGTCCTACGGTATTTGCCGAGTGGGCCATCGATGGCGGTATCGACGGCAACACGCGCCGCCAGAAGAACGTTGGTGGCCCGGAAGGCAAGTTCCTGACCGAGAAGCGCTGAAACACTGCAGAGAGACGTGTCATGAGTACCAATCCTCCCCTCAACCTGCGCGTGCAGGCCATGCGCTACGAAGCCCAGGGCATCGTCAGCGTGGAACTGCGCGATGTGGCCGGCAACACGCTGCCCGAATACACGCCCGGTGCGCACATCGAGCTGCATCTGGGTAATGGGCTGACACGCAGCTACTCGCTGTGCGGTGCGCCGGAAGTGCGCGACCGTTACGTGGTTGGCGTGCTGCTCGATCGCAACAGCCGCGGCGGCTCACGCTATGTGCACGAGCAACTGCGCGTGGGTTCGACGCTCAAGATTGGTGGCCCGCGCAATCACTTTGCGCTGGATGAGGAAGCCCCGCGCACGGTGCTCGTCGCTGGCGGTATCGGCGTCACGCCAATCGTCTGCATGGCGCGGCGGCTGGCGGAACGGGGCAAGCCGTTCTCGATGCTGTACTGCGCGCGCTCGCGCGAGGAAGCGGCCTTTGCCGATGAACTGGCCGCGCATGGCGATGCCGTGCGCTTCCATTTCGATGCCGAAGCCGGTGGCCCTCCCGATCTGAGGGCCTTGCTGGCTGGCCACCCCGCAGACACGCATTTCTACTGCTGCGGCCCGGGCCCGATGTTGCGCGCCTTCGAGGCCGCATGCGAAGCGCACGGCTACACCAATGTCCATATCGAACGCTTTGCGGCGGACACCAACGTCGCCTCGGTGCAAGCGGGCGAATACACGGTCAAGCTCGCGCGCACGGGTTCGGAGTTGTGCGTGCCGGCCGGCAAATCGTTGCTCGACGCGCTGCTGGAAGTGGGCGTGGAGGTCGAGCACAGCTGCAAGGAAGGCGTGTGCGGATCGTGCGAAACGCGCGTGCTAGAGGGCGAGCCCGAGCACCGGGACAGCGTGCTCTCCAAGAGCGAGCGCGCATCCAACCAGACCATGATGGTCTGCGTATCGGGCTGCAAGGGTAAGCGCCTGGTCATTGATCTTTAAGCCTGAACGCGCGTGCCTGACCAGCCGCGCGTTCTTTTTTGTCTGTGGTTCTTTTATCAAACAACGTTTCGCATACGAAACGCATAACCAAGAGTCCGCCCCCAAAGGGCGGCGATAACAACCGGCAGGGGCTTAAACAAACCCCAGCCACCGGAGGAATGACATGAGGAAGACACTGCTCGCCATGGCGGCGATGGGCTTGGCTGGCACGGCCGCTGCGCAAAGCAGCGTGACGCTGTACGGCAGCATCGACCAGGGGGTGGCCTACATCAACAACATCAAGAACGGCGCGACCAGCGGTTCGGCCGTGCGCATGGACCCCGGCACCATGCAGCCGGACCGCTTCGGTTTGCGTGGCTCGGAAAACCTGGGGCAGGGCACGCAGGCCATCTTTCAACTGGAATCGGGCTTCTTTGGCGACACCGGTGCCAGCATCGTGCCGGGCAAGCTGTTCAACCGCACAGCGTGGGTTGGCTTGTCCAACGAGAACCTTGGCAACCTGCAGCTCGGCCACCAGGCGGACTTCATGTTCGACTACCTCGGCCGGCTGAGTAACGGCTTCCAGCTCACCAACTTCTACCTGTTCCACCCGGGCAACTTCGACAACCTAGCCAACCAGTTCCAGATCGACAACGCCGTGCGCTACGTCTCGCCCGTCTTCGGTGGGCTGCAACTGGGCGGTATGTATGGCTTTGGCGAGGTGTCGGGCTCGCCGTCCAAGAGCCGCAGCTATAGCTTGGGCGCGTATTACACCAACGGCGGTTTCCGTGCGGCTGCGGCGTACACCGCATCGAATGATCGGCCGCTCGACATTGCCGGCCGATTGGGCATCACCAATACGCTGGGCACGACGCTGGTGCCCGGCATGCGGTCGATGGATTCGGTCAAATCGTTCGGGGCAGGCGCGCTGTATCAGTTCACCGGCTTGCCGGTGCAGATCAACGCGGTCTATACGCAAACGCGCATCACCCTGGGCGGTGCCGATGCGTGTGCGCAGAACGTCGATCTGGGCACTGCATGGCACTACAGCGCGGCCAACACGCTCAACGTCGGCTACACCTTCAGCAAGTACGAAAGCGCGCACTGGAACCAGTTCAGCATCGGCAACGTATATGCGTTCTCCAAACGCACGCAGGTGTATGTGCAGGGAACGTATCAGCGCGCCTCAGGCGATGCGCCATCCGCAGCCATCAACGGCGTGGGCGTATCCGCCAACCGCAGTCAGCTTGTAGTGAGCACGGGCGTGCATCACTCGTTCTGATGGGTGGATCCGTTGACGCGTCGCGCGCCGGGGTGTGATTCGCCGTTCATTCCGGCGCGCGCGAGTTGCGGTGGTTACGGCATGCAAGCGGCGCGTTGTGCCCACCCAGAAGTCAGGGCTGGGAATAAGCGCCAAGAAGCGTCATTGCTCACGCAATGGTTTGGCGACCCCCTCTCATAGACTGAAAACGTGCCGATAACACAGCTATCGGGGCAGGCAAGAATGGGAGGGGATATGTCCACCAACGCAGCCAACTGGATCGTCGTTCTGACATGCGCGTACATGGAGTACAGCACGTGGCGGGGCATGAACGTATATCGCCGCACCGTCGGCTACGAGAGCGTGGTCTGGTGCTGATTAGCGCACCGGTCTGGGCAACAGCCGCTGGATCAAACCATCATGTGCCGCATAGCTCGCCAACAGTGCCTGACCTTCCGCCAGCTCGAATTCACTGAACTCGAACCCCGGCGCAACCGTGCAGCCGACCAGCGCGTAATCATGCGCACCGGCCACGCGCTCGGCCGCAAACCAACGGCCAGCCGGCACCACCGCCTGGTACACCGCCACCTCATCCTCGGCCGCATGGCCCAGGCGATGCGTGCGCACCGTACCGTTGTCTTCCAACACATGCACATTGAGTGAGTCACCTGCATGGAAGTGCCACACCTCATCCGACTGGATCCGATGCCAGGCGGAATATGCATCATCGGCCAACAAGTAGTAGATGGCGGTGGCAGCCGCACGTTCGACGGGCGGGACGCCTCGCTGGACGCGCTCCTCACTGCGATAGGTTTCGCGATAGAAGCCGCCTTCCGGGTGCGGTTCGAGACCGAGGCGGCTGATGAGGCGCTGTGCAGCGGGCGTGATGGGCATGGCGATGAATCCCCGACTCAGCTCTGCTGACGGCGGAACGGAAAGCGCTGCTGGTTGACGAAGCCGTCGGGCATGTAGTCACCCACCACGCCGTACTTTTCCGGGAAGGCCTTCTTCGATTTCACCGCCGTACCGAACAGGTAATCGATGAAGGCAAAGTGCGCGGCGTAGTTCTTGTCGATGGCCTCGTCTTCCGACGAATGGTGCCAGTGGTGGAAATCCGGCGTCACGAAGATGTACTTCAACGGCCCCCACGGCAGGTGCACGTTGGCGTGATTGAACACCGCCTGGAAGCCCACGATGATGATGTAGATATCCACCACGGCCTTGTCGAAGCCCAGCACGAACAGCGGCCCGAGCACTGCCACGCGTGTGACGATCAGTTCAAGAATGTGCTGGCGCGAACCCGCCAGCCAGTCCATCGTCTTCACGCTGTGGTGCACGGCATGGAAGCGCCACAGGAACGGCACCTCGTGATACGCGCGGTGCGTGACGTACTCCATCAGGTCGGCCACCAGCATGCACAGCAGCAACTGCGGGATGAACCAGATGTGCGCCACCATCTGTTGGAAATCCGCATGCACCATCCACCCGAACACGCGGTGGATGAGGAAGTTCACCACCAGCAGCACCAGCCCGACGATGAAGTGGTTCACCGCAAAGTGCACCATGTCGGTCTGCCATTCGGCGCGGAACACGGGCTGCTTCTTGTAGAGCGGGAACAGCTTCTCCAGCAGCACGAAGATCGCCGTGGAGCCGAGCAGATCGAGAATGAACCAATCCATGCCGATATACGGCGTGTGATCCGGAAAGTCGCCCACCGGCACGCGCGAGCCGCCCAAGGCCACGGCCACCACCACAAACAAAAACGCCAGGCCATTCAGGCGTCGGCGGTTATCCAGCACGATATTGGCCAGCGATAACCCGCCCGAAATCAACAGCGAGACAAACAGGATTTGCCGCAGCACATCCACCGAATAAGCGTGGCGCAATTCCGGTGTGGTCAGGTACTGCGGAAAATGAAACGCCAGCACGCCCATCAGGCTCAGGAAACCCAGCACCAGCGCCAGGATCGTCGCGATCATGCCCTTGCCGAATTGAAGCCCGCCGCTGGCGTGCAGCAACGTATTGGCATCGCGGATCGTGGCATCGGCCACGCGGACGATGGTGGGAGAACGCCCCTCTTCGGGTGAGATTGATGGCTTATTTTGGGTATCCATTGGCTGGTTCGCGCGTATTGTTTTGTTTTATTAACAATGCGACTGCCGATTGAACACCGGCCCCCGTTCGCATCGCCGCGCGATTATACGGTTGCGTGAGTGAGGGGTTAAAGCCGAGGCAGTGAATTTGCACGGCGGTCTCTTTGTCGCCTAGGCAATTCGGACCGGGCGAACTGGCTGCGTGCCAGGGCGTTGCGTTTCCCGGCAAGTCCATGCATTGTGAGCCCCGCGCCGAGCGGGAACTCAGGCGCAGGACCACAAGATCAAACGGGGAACAACATGTCTGAAGGATTCCACGTGCACGGGGCGCACGACCACGTGCTTGAACACGCTGCAGAAAGCGGCCACGCCGATAGCTTTGCCGGCCGTATCGCCGTCATGACAGCCATTCTGTTGACGGCTGGGGCCATCTTCGGTTACCAGGGTGGCGCCACGCAAAACGCCGCGCTGCTCGCCAAGAACGAAGCCGCCATCCACAAAACCGAGGCCGCCAACCGTTGGGCCTACTACCAGGCCAAGGGGCAGAAGCAGGCGATTGCTGAATTGACCGCGCAACTGCCCGGTACCGACCAGGCCGCCGCCAAACGCGACGCGCAACGCTACGCCGCCGAGAAAGAAGACATTCGCCGCCAGGCCGAAGACCAGGAGCGCCAGGCCAAAGAGGCCGATGAAGCCAGCGAACTTGCCGTGCACCATCACCACCGGTGGGCGCAGGCGGTGGTCGCCATTCAGGTGTCGATTGCGCTGGCGGCCATCACGCTGCTGTCGCGCCGCCGCTGGCTGCAGGGGCTGTCATATGGCGTGGGTGCCGTTGGTGGCGTGCTGGCCGTGCTGGCGATGCTGCATATCTGATTCACCGCATCGTTGACCGTGCTGGCGGTTGCGCAATAGCAGCCGCCACCGCCAGAATTGCGCCCACACAATCTGGAGTGAAGACGATGACACTCGGCATGCGGATGCGGCGCGCATTGATGATCCTGGGCCTTTCGGCGAGCACGCTGGCCATGGCGGCTGGCTCAACGCCGACGGTCGAGCCCGGCGAGTACGTCTATGTGGAAGGCGGCAGCGCGCACGGCATCCTCAGCATCAAGGGCAACCGTTTCAACATCGAAACCATGGGTGGGAATTGCCATTCGTGTTCGGTGGATGGCACGCTCAAAGGCCGCACCGGCGTAGCCGACGCCTGCCGCATTGCCATCTCAAGCGTATCGAACGATGGCACGCTCAAAGTGGACACCTCCGCCACACAAGATGCCTGCCGCGACTTCTGCGGCATGCGTGCCATGTTCGACGGCGAATACCGCCGCGCGCCAGCCGCCTGTACCGATCGCCAGCGCACGGCGCGCATCGGTCAGGCGCACAAGCAATACGCCGCCAAGAACTACGACGCCGCCCGCACAACGCTGCGTGCGTTGCTCTCCGAATGCGACACCTTCATGGACTGGATCGAACGCGACAAGGCCCGCAGCGACCTCGCCGTCACGGAATACCACCGCGGCGACAACGCGCAATGCCTGGCGGCGCTATCCGATACCGTGGCCGTGCGCTCGCAGGGCGACAGTTCCAGCTTCCTGCCCCCGTGCGATGCCGAAAACTACGCCTCGACCAGCAAGGCGATTCTGTACAACCAGGCGTTGTGCAAGGCGCCGGCCAAGCGCTGACGGGCAATCCATAGAAAAAAGGCCGCTCCGACTGAGGTTGGAGCGGCCTTTTTTGCCTTGCGGGCGCGGTGGTTGTCAGTCCATCAACCGGACCCTGACCTTCTTGCCCTTGACTGTGCCCCCGTTGAGCTTGCGCAGCGCATCGCGTGCAATGCTGTGCTCCACCGCGACATAGGTCGAAAACTCCGTCACGTTGATCTTGCCGATCTGGTCGCCGCGAAAGCCCGCGTCGCCGGTCAGCGCGCCGAGCACATCGCCGGGGCGGATCTTCTCCTTGCGGCCGCCGAGAATCTGCAGCGTTTCCATGGGCGGCAGCAGCGGGGCGTCGTTGCCAGCATCCAGCTCGTCGAGCTTGTGCCATTCGACCTCGCGCCCGAGCGCCTCTTCGATATTGCCGACGCGCCCCATCTCGTCCATGCTCGCCAGGCTCAGCGCCCAGCCGTTCTCGTCGGCGCGGCCCGTGCGGCCAATCCGATGCACGTGCACTTCGGGGTCGGGCGTCACGTCAACGTTGATCACCGCTTCGAGTTGCGCGATGTCGAGCCCACGGGCGGCAACGTCGGTTGCCACGAGCACCGAGCAGCTCCGGTTCGCAAACTGGATCAGCACCTGATCGCGCTCGCGCTGCTCAAGTTCGCCATGCAGTGCAAGCGCGTGAATGCCCTGCGCGCGCAGCACGTCGAGCAGGTCGCGGCATTGCTGCTTCGTGTTGCAGAACGCCAGCGTGCTGACCGGCCGGTAGTGCTTGAGCAGCCGCCCGACCGCATGCAGCCGCTGGTTGTCCGGCACCTCGTAGAAGCGCTGACGAATCTTGCTGTCATCGTGGCGTTCTTCGAGCTTCACTTCTTTGGGGTTGCGCAGGATGCGCTGGCTCAGCTTCGCGATCCCGTCCGGGTAGGTCGCCGAGAACAGCAGCGTCTGCCGGTCGGTCGGGCACTGGCGCACAACCGTCGCGATATCGTCGAAGAAGCCCATGTCGAGCATCCGGTCCGCTTCGTCGAGCACGAGCGTCTTCAGCGCACCGAGCGTGAGGTTGCCGCGTTCGAGATGGTCCATGATGCGCCCCGGCGTGCCGACGACGATATGCGCGCCGTGCTCGAGGCTCTCCGCCTGCGGACGCATCGGCGTGCCGCCGCAGAGCGTCAGCACCTTCACGTTTTCTTCGGCGCGTGCGAGGCGGCGGACTTCCTGCGCAACCTGATCGGCGAGTTCGCGCGTCGGGCAGAGCACCATCGCTTGCACGTCGAAACGGCGGGCGTCGAGCCGCGTGAGCAGCGGGAGCGAGAACGCCGCGGTCTTGCCGCTGCCGGTCTTCGCCTGCGCGATCAGGTCGTGGCCTGCAAGCGCAATCGGCAGGCTCGCGGCCTGGATCGGCGTCATGTCGGTGTAGCCCAGCTGCGCGAGATTCGCGAGCACAGCAGGCGCGAGCGCAAGGGTGCTGAAGGGCGTGGCGGTCGGTTCGATGGTCATGTTATTGCGTTGGATCACTTGAGCGGCTTGCCTTCGATTTGCTTGTAGATGACCCGGCTGTCTTTGGTTTCGACGCGTTTGACATAGTTGCGCGCGCCGCATAGCGCGCAGCGGAACAGTGGCCCCTGGCCCTCATCCTTGATGACGACGTCGGACGGCTCCCACTGCGCGCGGCAGCTTTGGTTGATGCAAGTGAACACGGTTTTCTCTAAATGGATTCGGTGGCACCTCGGTGACGAGGTGGCTGGATCGGGAACGCCCGGCAATGTTAAACAGGGTAACGCTGGTCCGGTTTCACTGGTGGGTCTGTCAGAAAGAAGAAGCACGAGGATGCTTTAGAAACAGGGCAACGTAGGGCGGAAGTTGTGATACTGTATATCCATACAGTATTCGCGGCTTGCCTTGCGCTTTCCATGTTTGCGTCGTCCCCGTCTCTTTTTCCCGCTGAAAGTGAAGCGGATTGCCTCGTCGCCCCTGGGACGGCGGTGCACGGGCCGCGCCTGCCTACGCAAAGAGCCCGGATAGTACCAGCGCCCGAAACGCTGCACCCGGCGCTGTGGCGTGCCGGCAGCCTGGCGCGAGGTGGTGGGCGTGTTCTGACGACGGGTTATGACGCGTTGAATGCCGAACTGCCTGGCGGCGGCTGGCCCCTTGGCGGACTGACGGAGTTGCTGTGCCTGCAACCCGGCATTGGCGAATGCCGGCTGCTGCGTCCGGCTTTATCCACCCTGTGCGAGAGTGCGGGGCGCATTGCCTTGGTCGGCCCGCCTTATCTGCCGAATGCCGTGCGACTCGTCGGTTGGGATTTCTCTCCTGAACAGATCGTCTGGGTGCGCGCTGACAAACCGGCTGACCTGCTATGGGCCGCCGAGCAGATCGTGCGCAGCCAAGCCTTTGGCGGCGTACTGATCTGGCTGAACCAGGTGCGCCCCGGGGCGCTGCGTCGGCTGCAGGTGCTGGCGCAAGCCGGCGAGAGCGCGATCTGGGTGTTCCGGCCAGAGCAGGCGCTGCGCGAGTCGTCGCCGGCGGTGCTGCGGCTGGGGCTGGAGCCGGCGGGTGGGGATGCGCTGTCCATCCGCTTCCATAAGCGGCGCGGGCCGTTGCGCGAAACACCGTTGCTGCTGCCGCTGGCCGATCCGCTGCAGGCTGGCCGCGCCTCCGTACGCCCGTTGCCCGAGCCGTCTACTGAAACCTTCACCATGGACCCGGCCACTGCGGCGTTGCTGGCCGCGCTTTCGTCTCCTTCGTCTTTTGCTGCGCTCGATGCCGTATCGGGCGCTGCTGATCAGGACGCCTCCGATCATGCCGTTCTGGATCGCGGTGCATCTGCCCCGTCTGCCCCTCGACGCACTTCGTCCCCTGTGGTCTGACCCCGCTGCGTTGCCTCTGCCGGTGGTGGTGCTAGAGCAGGAGCGCGTGGTGGCAGCCAACCGCTTGGCGATGCGCGAAGGCGTGCACGCTGGCTTGCGGCGGGCGGGCGCGCAGGCACTGGTGCCGCATGCCGTTCAGTTGGAGCGCGATCTAGCCGCCGAGGCGCGGCTGATGCAGTCGCTGGCGCTGGCGCTGCTGGCCTTCACGCCACATGTCACCTTGGATGTGGTGAGCGAGGCGACCGTGCTGTTGGAGGTCGAAGCCAGCCTGCGCCTGTTTGGCGGACATCGCGCGCTGTGCCGGGCGGTGAAGTATTGCGCGATTCGGCTGGGTGCCATGCCGCAGCTTGGCACCGGGCCGACGGCACGTGGCGCGGCATGGTTGGCCAGTACGCGACCGGCACCAGGGCGCGGGCGTCGGCGTGCGGTACGCCAGGGTTGCGTGCGGCGCGCTGTGCGGCAGGAGCGCTTGTCTTCGTTGCTGGACCAGTTGTCAGTCGATGCGGTAGCCCGCCTTACGCGGCCCGAGTGGCTCGAAGGCCTGGGTTGCCGCACCTTGGCCGACTTGCGCGATTTGCCACGCGCGGGGCTGCGCCGTCGCTGCGGGGCGCTGTTGGTGGATACGCTGGACGCGGCGTATGGCAGCGGACACGAGAGTTTCACGTGGTTTGCCGCGCCACTGCGCTTTGATGTGCCGCTGGAGCTGCCCGGCCGCATCGACAGCGCGGAAGGGGTGCTGGCGGCATCGGAGCAACTGCTGCTGCAGCTGGTCGGCTGGTTGTCGGCGCATCAACTGGGTGCCAAGACGTATCGGCTCACGCTGGAACACGAACGCCGGCGCGGTCGGAGCAGTGAAGATGCCGCGTCCGCCACGCCGGTGGAGATCGCGCTGGCCCAGCCGGTCCGCACGTTGGCGCATCTATCCCGTGTGCTGCACGAACGCGTGCATCGGCTCACGTTGATTGCGCCAGTGGTTGAACTGCGTTTGACGGTGACTGACGCCACGCCGGTTGCTCCGCCCACGGCGTCGTTGTTCCCCGAGCCAGGCGGACGCGCCGAAGATGCGGCCCGCCTGATCGACACGCTCATCGCCCGGCTGGGTGCCGGCAACGTGCGGCACCCGCAACCGTGTGCTGACCACCGCCCCGAGCGCGCCAACCACTGGGTCGACGTGAACGCCGCCACGACGGCCCAGAGCCGTGCCGCCGCGCGCCAGGCGCTTGCGCAATGGCACGCGCAACAGCCCGAGCGCCCGCTGTGGCTGCTGGAGAAGCCGATCCCGCTGCTGACGCGTCAGCACTATCCGTATTACCGCGGGCCGTTGCGGCTGGTGTCGATGCCCGAGCGTATTGAATCGGGCTGGTGGGATGACGAGCTCATCAAGCGCGACTACTTCATCGCAGAAGGGGAGGGCGGCGTGCGTTACTGGCTCTACCGCGAACGCGTTTCCGCCGCTGCCCAGACCAGCGACGAAGACGGCCGCTGGTATCTGCACGGCCTGTTTGGCTAGGCACATCATGGCTGCGACCACGCCAACGTCCATCCTCCTGCCCGAGTATGCGGAGCTGCATTGCATCAGCAACTTCACGTTCCTGACCGGCGCGTCGCATCCGCACGAGTTGGTGGAGCGTGCCAAGCTGTACGGCTACCAAGCGCTGGCGCTCACGGACGAATGCTCTGTGGCCGGCACCGCGCGCGCACTCGTGGCAGCCAGGGATGAGGAGCTGAAGCTCATCATCGGCAGCCGCTTTACCGTGCGGGACGCGCAAGGCGAACCCTGGCTGCGGCTGGTGCTGCTGGCGCAAGATATCGATGGCTACGGCAACTTGAGCGAGGTCATCACACACGCACGGCTGGCGGCGCCCAAGGGCGAGTACCACCTGCTGGCTGACGATCTGGCCGCACCGCAAGGCGAGCTCGCCCACCTGTGCGGCGTCCCTCGCTGTCTGGCGATCCTGCTACCCGACTACGACCCCGATCCGCAGCATCTGCTGGCCCAGACGCTGTGGTGCCAGCGCGTGTTTGGCGATCGGCTATCGATTGCGTTGGAGATGCCGCTGCGCCATGCGGACGACCGCCATCGCGGCACGGTGGCGGCCGTGTCGGAGCAGACCGATGTACCCATGGTTGCCACCGGTGGCGTGCAGATGCACACGCGCCAGCGCAAGCCCCTGCACGACGTGCTGACGGCCATCCGCCTGTCCAAGCCGCTTGCGGAGTGCGGGCTGGAACTCGCTCCCAGCGCCGAGCAAGCCATGCGCACGCGCATGCAACTCGCGTTCTTCTATCGGGGCAAGCGCGGTGAGCAGGCGTTGCAGCGCTCTGTGGAGCTGGCGCGCCTGTGCACGTTCGAGCTCGACGAGATCGAATACGAATACCCGAGCGAAGTCGTGCCCGAGGGTATGACGCCAGCCCAATACCTGCGGGCCGAAGTGGAGGCGGGTGCTGCTCTGCGCTATCCGAAGGGCATCCCCAGCAAGGTGCGCGAACAGATTGAAGAAGAGCTTGGGCTGATTTCGGAATTGCGTTACGAGCCGTTCTTCCTCACCGTCTATGACGTGGTGAAATTTGCCCGCAGTCAAGAGATTCTCTGCCAGGGGCGTGGTTCGGCGGCCAACTCGGCGGTGTGCTACTGCTTGGGTATTACCGAGGTCAACCCGGAAAGCGGCAACACGCTGTTTGCGCGCTTTCTTTCACGTGCGCGCAACGAGCCGCCCGACATCGACGTCGATTTCGAGCACCAGCGCCGCGAAGTCGTCATCCAGTACATCTACGAAAAATACGGCGTGACGCGCACCGCGCTGGCAGCTGCGCTCATCACCTACCGCACACGCAGCGCATTGCGCGACGTTGGCCGCGCGCTGGGCATCGATCTGGGCATCATCGAGCAGGTGACCAAGGGACAAGCGTGGTGGGACAGCCGCAAGGAGTTCGCTCAGCGCGCCGGGCAGCAGGGGCTGGATCCGGAGTCGCCACTGGTGTTGCGCTGGGCCCAACTGGTAGACCAGCTGCGTGGCTTCCCGCGCCATCTGTCGCAGCACGTGGGTGGGTTCGTGATTGCGCAGGGCAAGCTTTCCCGCCTGGTGCCGATCGAAAACGCGGCCATGGAAAACCGCCGCGTCATCCAGTGGGACAAGGACGATCTTGAATCGCTGCGCCTGTTGAAGGTGGACGTGCTGGCGCTGGGCATGCTCACCGCCGTCCGCCGCACGCTGGATATGGTCGATGCGCTGCCAGGGCGGCGTGAGCACTACGGTGCCGATGGCAAGATCGCCATGCAGAACATCCGCGATGAGGACAAGAAAACCTACGAGATGATTTGCCGCGCCGACACCATCGGCGTATTCCAGATCGAATCGCGCGCACAGCAGTCGATGCTGCCGCGATTGCGGCCCGAAACGTACTACGACTTGGTGATCCAAGTCGCCATCGTGCGCCCTGGGCCAATCCAGGGCGGTATGGTGCATCCGTACCTGCAGCGGCGCGAAGCCGTGCGCAACGGGCAAACCGATTGCGTGACGTATCCCGGCAAGGAGGTGGAGGGCGTGCTCAAGCGCACGCTCGGTGTGCCGATCTTCCAGGAGCAGGTCATGCAGATCGCCATTGACGCGGCGGACTTCACCCCCGATGAGGCCGACCGTCTGCGCCGCGACATGGCCGCCTGGAAGCGCAAGGGCAATCTCACGCAACATCAGGAGCGGTTGCTCCGGGTGATGGTGGAAGAGAAGGGCTATGACCAAGCGTTCGTCAAAGCGCTGTGCGATCAGATGGAAGGCTTTGCCGAATACGGCTTTCCCGAGAGTCACGCCGCTGGCTTTGCCAAGCTGGCCTATATCAGCAGCTACTTGAAGTGCCACGAGCCGGCCGCGTTTTTTGCAGCGCTGCTCAACAGCCAGCCGATGGGGTTCTATTCGCCATCGCAACTGGTACAGGAAGCGCGGCGCAGCCACGTGCGGGTGCTGCCGGTGGACGTCACGACCAGCGAGTGGGACAGCACGTTGCATTCCCGTGCCGACGACGACGGCACCGGGCAACCCGATATCCGCCTCGGTTTCAACCGCATCCGAGGCATGCGTCAACCGGCGGCCGAGCGTATCGAAGCAGCCCGTGCCCAAGCGCCGTTCACCAGCGTCGATGACCTCGCACACCGTGCTGACCTCGATCGCCACGACTTGAACGTGCTGGCGGCCGCCAACGCGCTCAAACCGCTGGCCGGCCACCGCCGGCAGGCGCTATGGCAAACGCTCGCTCTGCAGGAGCCCGGCCACGACCACGCCTTGCTGCGCCAAGCCCGCCCGGTGGAGCCGCCGCTCGTGTTGCCTGCACCGCCCATCGGCGAAGAGGTGTTGGCCGATTACGGCAGCCTGGGTCTGTCGCTGCAAAGCCATCCGGTGAGCCTGCTGCGGGATCGCCTCTCGCGCATGCGCTTTGCCACGGCCGCCACGCTGGCGGGTTACCGCAACGGGCAACTGGCGCGCGCCTGCGGTCTGGTCACCGTGCGGCAGCGGCCTGGCACGGCCAACGGTACGATTTTCGTCTCCATTGAAGACGAAACCGGCGCCATCAACGTCATCCTCTGGCCGCACCTGATCGAGCGCCAGCGCCGGGAAGTGCTGCACGCCCAATTGCTGGGCGTCTACGGCAAATGGCAGTGCGAGCGCGAGACCCGTCACCTCGTCGCCCAGCACTTAGTTGATCTGACCCCACTTCTGGGCCGCCTGGCGACCTCCAGCCGCGACTTCCACTGAGCTTTTTGTCCCGCCGCCAACCGGCCGCCGCGTCACGTCCCGGCACGGCATTTGCGTGACGGAAACCGCGCGCAGTGCCTCGTCCGTGACGTAGGAGGCCCCGACGGTTCTCTCCCGCCGTGCTCTCCTCCGATTGACGGATAGGGCAAGCGCGGATCGACGGATCAGGGTGCAGATGCCACGATTTGCGCTTGATGCATCACAAAAACGGTGCATCAAGCGCAGAAAGCGGCATTTGCGAGGGAACCGACAGCCCGTCGGGCGTGTCACCAAGAGGAGGCATGGCGGGATGCGCTTTCATCACGCGTCAATGTTGGGTGCAGTCGAAATTACGTCTACTCTGTAGAAAACACATCACGGAGGCCGTCACCCAAAACGTGTGCAACGGTGTGCAATCGGCAACGTAACAGGCACGAAAGCGCCGCTGCCACGCCTGTGTATGACCGCGGACAAGGTGCAGCCCACCCGATATCCGCATATTTTCAGCCCATCGCACGGGTCTCCCCGGCCCGGCGGTGTTTCCCATCTCAGGTGCAGGAGCGAACAGATGGAACAGCCCTTCAAGCAGTTGCACAGTCTGCGCAAGTCGCGCAAGCTCAAACAGGAAGATGTGGCCAAGATGGCTGGCATCTCCCGCGAGGCGTATTTGCGCGCGGAATCCGGTCGTGCTGACCCGCGCCTGTCGACGCTGATGGCCGTGGCCGGCGCGCTGGGCCTGGAAGTGGTATTGGCCCCGCGCGAGGCGGTTGCCGAGATCGAACGCGTGATCGCCAGCCACCCGACCCAGCCGCTGTCCGGCAATGCTGGCAGCTCGGACGTCAGTCAAGCGGGTTCGATGGGTGGATCGACTGGCGGTCATGGGCTGGCGGGCCAGTACCGCGGCCCGGAACGCCATCCGCAGTCGGCGTATCACCCGGGCGCTTCGCATAGCCAAGCGGGCCAACAGGGCGCGCCGCATGCCGGCAGCACTGAAGACCGCTCGCGCACGGCCACGTCTGACCGGCCCGGTGCGGGTGGCACGTCGGGCGGCGGTTCGGACCGCCCCGGCTCGGGTTCTGGCTCGCGCGAATCCTGAGCCAAGCCACCGGCCTTTGATCGGGCGCGCCCAGCAGGCGTGCCCGGTCTGCGATTGAGCGCCGGAGGCCGGCGCACGTACAATCCGCCGGGCAAACCGCGCTCGGTTGGTTTGTGCGCGCCCGCGCCAACGTTTCCTTTTTTGTCTCTATGCACGGCGATCCGCCTCGCTCGCGCACGGCAGAAGCCGTGTCGCCTTCTTCTTCCGCGTCTGCCGCGCATTCCCACTCGCCGTTCTGGCACAACCTCAAGCAGGACGTTTTTTTCTGGTCGCTGCTGGCGATTTGCGGCGCGCTTACGCTCGTGGCGCCGCGGCGAATTCCCGAGTATCCGAGCTTGGTGGACTGGCACACCATCGCCGCGCTGGCCGGGTTGCTGATTCTGACCAAGGCGGTCGAAGCCAGCGGGATGCTGCAACTGCTCGGTAGGCGCCTCGTCGAGGTGGTCAGTAGCCAGCGTGTGCTGGCGCTCAGCCTGGTTGCAGCTTCGGCGGTGCTCTCGACGGTGCTGACCAACGATGTGGCGCTGTTCGTGATCGTGCCGCTGACCGTGAGCCTGCGAGAAGTGGCGAAGCTGCCGGTGTCGCGTCTTGTGATATTCGAGGCGCTGGCGGTCAATGCTGGTTCTGCGCTCACGCCGATCGGCAATCCGCAGAACCTCTTCTTGTGGCACCAATCGGGGCTGTCGTTTGGGGCGTTTGTCTGGCAGATGGCGCCGATGGTGGTGCTGTTGATGGCTTTGCTACTGGCGCTGACGTGGCTGGCGTTTTCGTCGCAAGAGATTCATCTGCATGCCGAGGCCGACGACGTAGAGCTGCACAAGCGCCTGCTCTTGCCAGCGCTGGTGCTGTACGTGCCGTTCCTGGTGTTGACCGATTTGGGGCACCCGCTGGCGGCCGCAGCGGGGTTGATCGTGCTGTACCTCGTCGGCGCACGCTATGTGCTGGCACGCGTGGATTGGGGCTTGCTGCTGGTGTTCGTGCTCATGTTCATCGACCTGCGGCTGGTGGCGCAGCTTGGTGTCGTGCGGCAGGCACTGGATGCGCTGGCGTTGAGTAACCCGATGCACCTGTACTGGGCGGGCATTGGCGTATCGCAGTTCATCAGCAACGTGCCGGCGGCGATTTTGCTGGCTGAGTATTCACACGACTGGCCCATCATTGCCTTTGCCGTGAGCGTGGGTGGTTTTGGTACGCTGATCGGCTCCTTGGCCAACCTGATCGCGTTGCGCATGCTGGGCGACCGGCGTGCCTGGTGGGTGTTTCACGCATACTCGATGCCGTTCCTGGTCGCTGCGGCGGGCATCGTGTACGCGTGGCTTAGGTGGTTGCGTTAGGCCGACACGACATCCCAATCCGGCGCGAAGGCGGGTTGCACGTAGCGCAGCGTCTTGGGCAGCGCGGCAATGGCGGCGCGGTCGGCGTCGTCCAGGCGCAGGCGTAGTGCATCGAGATTCGCTTGCTGGCTTGCGCGCCGCTGGGCTTTGGGGATGGCGATGACGTCGGGCTGATCCATCAGCCACGCAATGGCCACTTGCGATGCCGATACGCCGTACTTATCGCCGATGGCCTGTAGCGTGGCGTCTTGTGCCGCGCGACCCTGCGCCAGCGGCGCGTAGGCGGTGAGCGGGATCCCCTTGCCACCGAGATAGCCCAACAGTGCGGATTGATCCAGAAACGGGTGGTATTCCACCTGCACGCAGGCCAGCGGCGCGCCGACCGTGTCGATCGCAGCTTTGAGCATCGGCAGGGTGAAATTGCATACGCCGATGGCCCGTACGCGGCCGCTTTCGCGCAGCGCCATCATGGCGTCCATCGTTGCTGCCATGTCCATGTCGGGCGCCGGCCAGTGGACGAGGTACAAATCGACGTAATCCAGCTTCAATTTGGCAAGGCTGCGCTCCAGCGCCTGCGGAATGGCGCGCGGCGCGAGCTGGTCGTGCCAGACCTTGGTGGTGACGAAGACCGCATCGCGCGGCAGACCCGATGCCGCGATGGCTGCGCCCACGGCATCTTCGTTGGCATACATGGCGGCGGTGTCGATATGCCGGTAGCCGAGCGCCAGCGCGCTCTCGACCACGGGCTGACATTCGTTGTTCGGCACGCGGAATGTACCGAGCCCCAGGCGGGGGATGGAAACACCTTGCGTATGTACGACTTGCTGCATTTGTGGCTCCTTTGGGTTGCCGGAAGAGTGGACGCCATGGTGCCGACTGCCGATCTTTGAATAAAGTGCGTACCATGCAAATCATTCGTGAAAAAACTCTCGCAATGATTTCGTGCAAAAAGGCGTGGCATGACATTCGATGGGCAATTGTTCTCCGGCATCACGCTGCTGGCCGCCGTGGCGGAAAGCGGCAGTTTTGTACGCGCGGCCGATGCGCTGGGGTTATCGCCGTCGGGGGTGAGCCGTGCGGTCAGCCGGCTGGAGGCGCGCATCGGCGTGCGCCTGATCGAGCGGACCACGCGTTCGCTCACGCTCACGGACGAGGGCCGACGCCTCTATGAGCAAGTCAGCCCTCACCTGACGGGCATCGCTGATGCCGCGGCGATGGCCTCGGGTGCAGTTGGCGCGGTGCAGGGCCGATTGCGGGTGAACGTCGATCCGTTTTTCTCGCGGATGGCGCTGGCGACGCCGGTGGCGGGTTTTCTGGAGCGCCATCCTGATCTGTCGCTGGAGCTCATCATGCGCGACGACGTGGGCGATCTGGTGGCGGATGGGTTTGATCTGGCGATCCGTTTTGGTCCGCCGCCGGTGGGCTCGTTCCTGGCGCGCAAGCTGGTGGAGACGCGCATCATCACCGTAGCGTCGCCAGGCTATATCGCCAAGCATGGGCAACCCGCGCACCCGCGCGACGTGCCATCACACGAGCGCATCCTGTTCTACAACCCGGTGACGGGGCGGCCTTACGAGTGGGAGTTCTGGCGTGGCGCCGAGCGCATCGAGCTCCGGCCTGCCGGGCGGTTGATGGTCTCGGACGTGCGCACGATGCACGCGGCTTGCGTGGCGGGGGCGGGCATTGCTCAGGTGATGGCGCTGGGTACGGAAGAACTGCGGCGCAGCGGCCAACTCGTCGACCTGTTTCCTGACTGGCCGGATGAGCGCTTTGCGTTGTATGCGCTGTATCCGTCGCGGCGCTATCTGCCGGCCAAGGTGCACGCGTTCATCGATTTCTGCGTCGAGAACCTGCCGGCGGGTTAGCCCCGGAAGCACCGCGGCCGCACGAGGCGGCCGCAGCGGATACAGAAAACAGCGTCAGACCTTCTTGGCCGAGATCACCGCTTCAGACACATTGCGCGGCGCCTCCGCGTAGTGCTTGAACTCCATCGTGTACGTCGCGCGGCCTTGCGTGGCGGAGCGCAGCGCGGTGGAGTACCCGAACATCTCAGCCAGCGGCACCTCGGCCTTGACGATCTTGCCGCCGCCGCCCGCAATGTCTTCCGTGCCTTGCACCATGCCGCGCCGGGAAGACAAGTCCCCCATCACGTTGCCCATGTAGTCCTCAGGCGTTTCCACTTCCACGTGCATCATCGGCTCAAGCAGGATCGGGCCGGCCTTGCGCATCGCATCCTTGAAGGCCATCGAGCCCGCCATGCGGAACGCGTTTTCGTTCGAGTCCACGTCGTGGTATGAGCCGAAGGTCAAGCGCACCTTCACGTCCACCACCGGATAGCCGGCCAGTACGCCGGTGTTGAGTGTGTCGCGGATGCCCTTGTCCACCGCCGGGATGAACTCGCGTGGGATCACGCCCCCCTTGATCTCGTCGATGAACTCGTAGCCCTTTTCTGGGTTCGGCTCCAGCGTGATGACGGCATGGCCGTACTGGCCGCGCCCGCCCGACTGCTTGACGAACTTGCCTTCGACGTCTTCGGCGGCCTTCTTGATGGTTTCGCGGTAGGCCACCTGCGGCTTGCCAACCGTGGCTTCCACGCCAAACTCGCGCTTCATGCGATCGACCAGAATTTCCAGGTGCAACTCGCCCATGCCCGAGATGATCGTCTGGCCGGATTCCTCATCCGTCTTCACGCGGAACGACGGGTCTTCCTGCGCCAGGCGGTTCAGGGCGATGCCCATCTTTTCCTGGTCAGCCTTCGTCTTGGGCTCCACGGCCTGGCTGATGACGGGCTCGGGGAATTCCATGCGCTCGAGCACGATCACGTGTTCTGGATCGCACAGCGTTTCGCCAGTCGTCACGTCTTTCAGGCCCACGGCGGCGGCAATGTCGCCGGCCAGCACTTCCTTGATCTCTTCGCGCTGGTTGGCGTGCATCTGCAGGATGCGGCCCAGGCGTTCCTTCTTCTGCTTGACCGAGTTGTAAACCGTGTCGCCCGAATTGATCTTGCCCGAGTACACGCGGAAGAACGCGAGCTGGCCGACAAACGGGTCGGTCATGATCTTGAAGGCGAGCGCGGAGAACGGCTCGCTGTCGCTCGGATGGCGCTCCAGCGGCTCGTCCTTCTCGCCGTGGCCAACGATGGCGGGAATGTCCACCGGCGAGGGCAGGTAGTCGACCACCGCATCGAGCATGGCCTGCACGCCCTTGTTCTTGAAGGCCGAGCCGCACAGCATCGGCACGATCTCGCCTCTGATCGTGCGTTCGCGCAGCGCGCGCTTGATCTCTGCCTCGGTCAGCTCTTCGCCACTGAGGTATTTGTTGAGCAGCTCTTCATCTGCCTCGGCTGCGGCTTCGACCATCTTTTCGCGCCATTCCTGCGCGGTGGCCAGCAGCGCCGGGTCGATGTCGGTGTACTCGAACTTCACACCCTGCGAGGCATCGTCCCACAGGATCTCTTTCATCTTGACGAGGTCAACCACGCCGCGAAAACCGTCTTCCGCGCCGACCGGAATCTGGATCGGCACCGGGTTGCCTTTGAGGCGCTCGCGCATCTGGCGCTCAACGCGGAAGAAATCCGCGCCGATGCGGTCCATCTTGTTGACGAACGCAATGCGCGGCACCTTGTACTTGTTGGCCTGGCGCCAGACGGTTTCCGACTGCGGCTGCACGCCGCCCACGGAGTCGTAGACCATGCAGGCGCCATCCAGCACGCGCATGGAGCGTTCCACCTCGATGGTGAAATCCACGTGGCCCGGGGTATCGATGATGTTGATGCGGTGTTCCGGGTAGTTGCCGGCCATGCCGCGCCACATGCAGTGCGTGGCCGCCGACGTGATGGTGATGCCCCGTTCCTGCTCCTGCTCCATCCAGTCCATCGTGGCCGCGCCGTCATGCACCTCGCCAATCTTGTGGTTGACCCCGGTGTAGAACAGGATGCGCTCGGTCGTGGTGGTTTTGCCGGCGTCGATGTGCGCCGAGATGCCGATGTTGCGATAGCGCTCGATGGGGGTCTGGCGGGGCATGATGGTTCTCTTCGAGAAAGACTCGCATCGCCGTCTCCACACCATGCGAAGGGCGAATGTGCGAGTGGGAACACATTATAGGATTTGTCCTATCTGACCGCATGTAGGGGTATTGGATGAAATTTCACCCCCGGCCGATTGTATGAGCCAGTGCCTGCAGGCCTTCAAGGTCCAGTAACTCGATCTCCCCATAGGCCAGTTTGAGGATGCCACGCGCCTGCAAATCTTTCAGCACCTGGTTGACGGTCTGGCGGGACAGCGCCAGCAACTGCGCCAGCTGCTCCTGCGGCACGCGCAGCACGCGGCGAGTGCCCAGGCGCAGGTCGCCATAGCCTTCGGCCATGAGTAGCAGGCGACGGGCCACGCGCACGGGGGCGGGCAGCAGGGCGGTTTCTTCCAGCACGGTAAAAGTCAGGCGCAGCTTGTGGGTGAGCAGCAGGGCGAAAGCGTGCAACAACGCCGGGTTGGCCTCCAGCAAAGCAATGAGGGCGGCTTGCGGCATGTGCAGCAAGGTTGCAGCGGTATCCGCGCTGGCGTCATGCGTGCGCGGCTGGCGGTCAAATACGCCGATCTCGCCAAACCAATTGACGGGCTCCAACACGGCCAGCAAGGCTTCACGCCCGTCTGCGCTGGTGGCGCCGATGCAGATCGTGCCTTCCACCACGCAGTACAGGCCATCCGGCGGGGCGCCGCGCCGGAACAGCACTTCGCCGGCACGCAGTCGGCGCACGGTGGCAATGGCGATCAACGCGTCTTGCAATGATGTTTCCAGCGAGCCGAACCAGCTGCTGGCATGCAGGCGTTCGCGGTATGGCGCGACGTCGGATGCGGCGGATGACGTAATCGGGTGATCCATGGGGCGTTGCTGGGGCGGAGAGGTGGCCTCGGGCGGCCAATTTGTCGGCTATGCGACAGAGCGCAGTGCGATCCACTGACTAGGATGAAAGGATCATAACGAGCGGAAAACGGCAGCGTCCATGCTGCAAACGCACAAAATAGGAGCCCACCATGCGTACCCTGTCGGACCACCTTTCCAACTACGCCGCGTATCACCAGGATGGCCGCAATATCGCCACGCACTTTGTTGGCATTCCGGCCATTGTGCTGGCGGTGGCGATCTTGCTGTCGCGGCCTGTGCTGGCGGACTTCGGCGGTGTAGCGGTGACGCCCGCGCTCATCCTCCTGGCGGCGGTGACGGTGTTCTACCTGCGTCTGGACGCGGCGTTCGGCGTGGTGATGTTTGCGTTGATCGGCGCCTGCGTGTGGGTGGGGGGCCATGTGGCGGGGCACTCAACGGCGGCGTGGCTGTCGGCCGGCCTGGGCCTGTTCGTGATCGGCTGGATCATCCAGTTTGTCGGCCACTATTACGAGGGGCGCAAACCGGCGTTTGTGGACGATCTGGTCGGGCTGGTGATTGGCCCGCTATTTCTGGTGGCGGAGACGGCGTTTGCGATGGGCTTGCGTGCAACGTTGCGCGATGAGGTGGTGAGCCGCGCGCGTGCCATGCGTGCGGCTTTGGCCGGCAAGCCCGCTGTCGCCTGAGTGCGTCGCCTGCGCTTAGTTGTCTGTCGCGGCCGGTTGAAAGACCGGTGCGCGATTCTCCATCGCGGCAACCACTGCCTCACGCTGGTTGGCGCCACCGATCAAGCGGTCCTGCTCGACCGATTCCGCCAGCAGAATGGCGGCGGTGTCGCCGTCTTCGGCAACACGCAGCAGGCGTTTGGCGGCGCGAATGGCATCGGGGCTCTTTTGTGCGATCTCGCGTGCTGCAGCCAGTGCCGCCGCGCGCGGATCGTCCACCACCTGCGTGGCCAAGCCTAGGGCGCAGGCCTCTTCGCCGTTGACGACGCGGCCGCTGTAGATCAGCTCGCGTAGCCGGTCCGGGCGAACCAGTCCGCGCGCGAGTGCCATGCCGCCCATGTCAGGTACCAGGCCCCACTTGATTTCCATCACGGACAGCCGCGTGTCGGCGCGCACGTAGCGTACATCCGCGCCCAGGGCAATCTGCAGGCCGCCGCCGTAAGCGACGCCGTGCACGGCTGCCAACACAGGTACCGGCAGATCGCGCCAGATGGTGCACGCGTACTGCGGCAGATTGGCTGCACCATGCGTGCGCTTGGCGAGGCGGCCGCCGGCAATTTCTGCTCCTGCGTTGTTGCCCAGGCTCGCCATGCTGGCCATGTCGAGCCCGGCGCAGAAGGCGCGGCCCTCGCCGGACAGCACCACGGCGCGCAGGTCCGGCTCATGCATCAAGCGCGTGCCCGTGGCGACGAGCGCCTCGAACATGGCCGGGTCGATGGCGTTCATCTTGTCCGGCCGATTGAGCCAGACTTCAGCGACACCAGCGTCGATGCTGAGCAGGATGCGTTCGGTCATGAGGGGTTCCGTGTGGAGGCGTTATTCGGTGCTGATGACCAAGGCATCGCGCTTGTCTTTGACCTGCGCCCAGTGCGCATGGTCGGGCAGTGGCGGCTCCATCTGGGTCAGGCGGGGCCAATCGGCGCGGCGTGAGAGTTGCGCGTTCAAAGCAATGAACTCCTGCTGATCTGCCGGCACTTCTGCCGCCGGATAGATCGCGCCCACCGGGCATTCGGGCACGCAGATCGAGCAGTCGATGCATTCATCCGGGTCGATGACGAGGAAGTTGGGCCCGGCGTGGAAGCAGTCCATCGGGCAGACGGCCACGCAGTCGGTGTACTTACATTGGATGCAGGATTGGGTGACGACGTACGGCATAGCGGTGCGGAGCATTCGAAATTTGTTCAAAATTATGCCGTATCGATTTGAACCTCGACTGGAGCAAGGTGTGCACCGCTTGAATGACTGCCGACAACCACTGCCGACCGCGTACGCAGTTGCCTCATCCGTTCACGCTTCTCTCGCATGAATTCAAGGTCGCCACGTACGACGCTGCGGCCCAGGAAAGCGCCCAGCCAGTCTCGTTCTGAGGAAACGGTGGCCGTCATCATCGAGGCGGCGGCGCAGGTTCTGGAGATGGACGGGTTCGAGGGGTTCAATACCAACGCGGTGGCCCGGCGAGCGGGTGTCAGCATCGGTTCGCTTTATCAATATTTCCCCGGCAAGGATGCGCTCACGGCGGCCCTCATCCGGCGTGAGAAGGCGCGCTTCAAAGACGACATCGCCGCGGCGCTGGCCATGCGTAGCGGCAAGGCGGCGTTGGCGGCGTTGCTGCAGGCGTCGGTGCGGCAACAGTTGCAGCGCCCGGTGCTGGCCAAGCTGCTCGACATGGAAGAGGGGCGCCGCCCCATCTTGCGTGAAGAGGCGGATGACGCCGACCTTGAGGCGCTCGCCGGCGCGATCGTGCGACGTGCCGCGCCTCGGCATCCGCAACCGCAAGTGGCTGCGGATGACCTGTTCGCCATGATTCGCGGCATGGTCGACGCGGCAGGTGAGCGTGGCGAACGCGATGTTGACGATCTGGAGCGCCGCGTCGGCGCCGCCGTGTTCGGCTATCTGGCCAGAACGGGCCGGCGCTAAACGAGGCTTGGCCGTCAGCAATGTGAGCAAGCGAGTTCGGCAAGGCCAGCATCACGCTGCAAACCGAGCTGCGGTAAGGGTTTGCGGGCAACGCGCGGCCTGGCTCGATGCGAGTTGTTGGGTGTGGGCTTTGGCCAATATTCTGACGTCGTCAGGCGGTTACGGCATCGGGCCACCGCCACCAACAGAGAACGACGATGACTGCCATCACTCAACGCATGAAGCTCAATCACCTGAGCTTTCCATCGGCCGACGCCCTCGCAACGGCCCAATTCTTCGAGCGTCACCTGGGTTTCACGCTCGCCGGCATGTGGGAAAAGTCCTGCATCCTCAAGCGAGCCGGCTTTGATGTTGTGATCGACCATGTCAATGGCGAGGCGCCGGACTGGCCCCGGAATTTCCACGTCGGCTTTGAGCTGCCGAGCCTGGACGCCGTGCGGGAATTGCACACGCGGTTCCAGGCAGAGGGCGTGAAGATGGAAACCGATGTGTTCAACAATGGCCGCGGGTCGCGTTTCTTCTGCCGCGCGCCGGGCGGGGTCATGTTTGAGCTGAATACGCGCTCGGATGCCGCCCCGGAATATCAGGGGACCTTTGACGATTGAGTGACGGCGGGGCGGCTGGGGCAGGCCCGGCGGAGGGCTGTCCGAGGGTGAGTCTTATATAAGATATAAGACATTTGACGTTGTGTGGGCATTGCGATTAAAATCGCGCCCACGCAGCGCCCGTGGTCCGCCTCGGGGTGCCAGAAACCAGAAAGCCTTCCCCAGTAACGTCATCTCAGCAGGTCTTCCATGCTTGAAAATTATCGCGCTCACGTGGCCGCTCGCGCCGCGCTCGGTATTCCCCCGTTGCCGCTGACGGCTCAACAGACCGCCGAACTGGTCGAACTGCTGACCAACCCGCCCGCTGGCGAAGAGCAGACCCTGGTCGACCTGATCACCCACCGCGTGCCGGCAGGCGTGGACGAAGCCGCCCGCGTGAAGGCCGGCTTCCTGGCCGCCGTGGCCAAGGGCGAAACCGCCTGCGCGCTGATTTCGCGTGCCCACGCCACCGAACTGCTCGGCACGATGCTGGGCGGCTACAACATCCAGCCGCTGATCGAGCTGCTGTCCGATGAAGCCGTCGCCGCTGTCGCCGCCGACGCACTGAAGAAAACCCTGCTGATGTTCGACCAGTTCCACGACGTGAAGGAACTGGCCGACAAGGGCAACGTGCACGCCAAGGCCGTGCTGCAAAGCTGGGCCGACGCCGAATGGTTCACCAGCCGTCCGGAAGTGCCGGAAAGCCTGACCATCACCGTGTTCAAGGTGACGGGCGAAACCAACACCGACGACCTGTCGCCGGCCCCGGACGCCACCACCCGCCCGGACATCCCGATGCACGCGCTGGCGATGCTGAAGAACGCACGCCCCGGCATCACGCCGGAAGAAGACGGCAAGCGCGGTCCAGTCAAGTTCATCGAATCGCTGAAGGAAAAGGGTCACCTGGTTGCCTACGTGGGCGACGTGGTCGGCACCGGCTCCTCGCGCAAGTCGGCCACCAACTCGGTGCTGTGGTTCACCGGCGAAGACATTCCGTTCGTCCCGAACAAGCGCTTCGGCGGCGTGTGCCTCGGCGGCAAGATCGCCCCGATCTTCTACAACACGATGGAAGACGCCGGCGCGCTGCCGATCGAACTCGACGTGTCGCAGATGGAAATGGGCGACGTCGTCGAGCTGCGCCCGTACGAAGGCAAGGCGCTGAAGAACGGCGCCGTGATCGCCGAATTCCAGGTCAAGTCCGACGTGCTGTTCGACGAAGTGCGCGCCGGCGGCCGCATTCCGCTGATTATCGGCCGTGGCCTGACCGCCAAGGCGCGTGAAGCGCTTGGCCTCGCGCCGTCGACGCTGTTCCGCCTGCCGCACCAGCCGGCCAACAGCGGCAAGGGCTTCTCGCTCGCGCAGAAGATGGTCGGCCGTGCATGCGGTCTGCCGGAAGGCCAGGGCGTGCGTCCGGGCACGTACTGCGAACCGAAGATGACCTCGGTCGGCTCGCAAGACACCACGGGCCCGATGACCCGCGACGAACTGAAGGACCTCGCGTGCCTCGGCTTCTCGGCCGACCTCGTCATGCAGTCGTTCTGCCACACCGCCGCCTATCCGAAGCCGGTGGACGTGAAGACGCACCAAACGCTGCCGAACTTCATCAGCACGCGCGGCGGTATCGCGCTGCGCCCGGGCGACGGCGTGATTCACTCGTGGCTGAACCGCATGCTGCTGCCCGACACCGTCGGCACCGGCGGCGATTCGCACACGCGCTTCCCGATCGGCATCAGCTTCCCGGCAGGCTCGGGCCTGGTCGCCTTCGCGGCCGCCACCGGCACGATGCCGCTGGACATGCCGGAATCGGTGCTGGTCCGCTTCAAGGGCAAGATGCAGCCGGGCGTCACGCTGCGTGACCTCGTCAACGCGATCCCGCTGTACGCGATCAAGCAAGACATGCTGACGGTCGCCAAGCAAGGCAAGAAGAACATCTTCTCGGGCCGCATCCTCGAAATCGAAGGCCTGCCCGATCTGAAGGTCGAGCAAGCGTTCGAACTGTCGGATGCGTCTGCCGAGCGTTCGGCCGCCGGTTGCACGGTGCACCTGAACAAGGAACCGATCATCGAATACCTGAACAGCAACATCACGCTGCTCAAGTGGATGATCGCGCAGGGTTACCAGGACGCCCGCAGCCTGCAACGCCGCATCAAGGCGATGGAAGCTTGGCTGGCTGATCCGCAACTGCTGCAACCGGATGCCGACGCTGAGTACGCTGCCGTCATCGAGATCGATCTGGCTGACATCCACGAGCCGATCGTCGCTTGCCCGAACGATCCGGACGACGTGAAGACGCTGTCCGACGTAGCCGGCGCCAAGATCGACGAAGTGTTCATCGGCTCGTGCATGACCAACATCGGCCACTTCCGTGCCGCATCGAAGCTGCTGGAAGGCAAGCGCGACATTCCGGTCAAGCTGTGGGTGGCACCGCCGACCAAGATGGACCAGAAGCAGCTGACGGAAGAAGGCCACTACGGCGTGTTCGGCACGGCCGGTGCGCGCACCGAAATGCCGGGCTGCTCGCTGTGCATGGGTAACCAGGCTCAGGTGCGCGAAGGCGCAACGGTCATGTCGACGTCGACGCGTAACTTCCCGAACCGTCTGGGCAAGAACACGAACGTGTACCTCGGCTCGGCGGAACTGGCGGCGATCTGCTCGCGTCTGGGCAAGATCCCGACCAAGGAAGAGTACATGGCCGACATGGGCGTGCTCACCGCCAACGGCGACAAGATCTACCAGTACATGAACTTCGACCAGATCGAAGACTTCAAGGAAGTGGCCGACACCGTGCAGATGTAAGCACGCAGTCGAGCTACGGCGAGTTAGCCTCGCCGTAGCGACAAAGCAAAGCGCCGCAGGTGGAATGCCTGCGGCGCTTTTTTTATGCTTCGTGAGGCGACTCAGTTAGCGATGATCGACACGGTGGAATTGGCCGGTACCGTAATCGTTTCGGCATACGTGCCGACCTTGAAGCCGCGTGCGACCGGGAACTGGCCGAAGCCTTGCAGCGTGGCCGGTACGGAACTCGGCATCGTACGCTGGCCACTGTAGTTCTGGCCGTTGATGGCGAGAATCGAGAAGCCGCTGTCCGAGCGCGCCGGATACGCGAAGCCGGCCGGGCTGCCCGGCACCGGCAACAGCGCCGCCGCCGTGCCCCAGCGGCCCACGGCATCGCCGAGGCCCGCGCCGCCGCCGGCCTGGATGGCGTTGCTCAGCATCGTGGCCGAGTCGGTGGATGAGAAGTTCTGCAGCAGGTTCGTGTAATACGCAATGCCGTACTGGCGCAGCAGGAAGCCGCCCAGGCTGCCCGAGATCGGATACCCCGGGCACGACGCGCTGAGCGATGGGTCGAACGCCGTCAGCGAGCAGTCATAGGCGCTTTGGAGCCAGGCCGGGAAGCGGCTGTCGCGCACGTTGTTGAAACTCGGGTCGATCTGGCTGGAGAGCACGTCTTCCATCGTCATGGCCGTCATTTCTTCCAGCCACGTGCCATACATATATTGCGAGCCGTGCAGCACGCCACGCTGGTAGAAGTTGGCCATGTGCGTGAACTCGTGGCCCAGCGTGGAGACCACGGTGTTGAGGCCCGACGTACCGCCCAGGTAAATGGTTTCCGAATCCACGTACAACGACAGCGACTGGTTCGACAGCGGCTGTGCGCTGGTCGTGAAGTTGTTGCGCGCCCAGAAATAGCCCACGCGGCCATAGGCCTGACCATCGGGCTGGATGTTGAGCACGACGATGTCGAGCGCCTGGTTCGGATCGATCAGGCTGGCGGAGCTGGAATAGTTGCCCCACGGCTGGCCCACCAGCGAGGTCGCCAGCGAATAAACCGACTGGCCGCCCGACGCAAACTTGGTCACCAGCGTGTTGATGATGCCGTCGGAAATCTTGCTGCTGCCGTATTCCGAGTCCTGCACCCACAGGTTAACGATGCGGCCGTCCGTGGCGGTGGTCTGCTGGTGCAGCGTTGCCGAGATGACGACGGCGGTGCCGTCCGGCTGCTGGTGGTTCCACGAGCGCTGTGCGCCGACAGCCGGCACCGATTGCGGACGCAGCACCGTGCTGTTGGACGTGCTCTGCGTTTTGAGCCCGCTGGTGCCTGGCGCGGCGCCGGTGGCATAACCGTCCAGTGCGTGCGCGTTGAAATCGGACAGCTGGCGATCAAACGCGGCATTGCTGTCATTGCCCGCCACGTCCGCAGCCGGCTTGGCCACCGATGCGCCGGTGTTGTTCGACAGGATGGAGAGCGACACCGACGGCATCGGCTGTGCGGCCGCCCCTTGGTTGGTGTAGACCAGCGTGACGTTCTGGCCGGTGAGCCCGGCGATCGACACATTCACCGTGCCGGCCGTGCCACCCGTATTCGTTGCCTGCCACACGCCCACGCCGGAGCCGGCGTAGGTGTTGCCCAGGGCGCCGCAGCCACTGCCGCTGCATGCCGGTGCCAGGGTGATGTTGGACGCCGTGCTTTGCGTAGCGGCGGGTGCCGCCCCCGAACTGCTGCTGCCACCGCCACCACCACAGGCTGACAGCGTGCCTGCTGCTGCCACCATCATTGCGACGGTCCACTGCTTCTTAAACGAGCGCTTGCCGCGCACGTTGCTGCTGATGCGTTCCATCCACTTCTCTCCAAATCCCCAAAACCGAAACCCGCGCGCGGTCGGCTCGTGACTGTGGCGCGCGAATGGATTCTGGCGGCGGGGTGATGAATTCGATCCGTGGAAATAAAGGGCCGGCGGCCTCCAATTCCCCACGATTCGGGGGTGCGCAGCATTTGCGTTGGCGAAAAGGTTGAAAAAGTCGTAGCCGCAGGATGTAGATGCGGAAAATGGACGAGAGCCGGCCCGCGCACATGGAAGGCAGTGGTGGGGCGCTCCGCTAGAATGGGCCGCGTTTGCGCACATTGCGCTCATTGGCACCGCCTCGGTGCTCCATTCGCCACCCGCCAATGCTCGTCGCGCAGCTCAAATCCTTCTTCATGGTCGCCCGCCTGGGCAGCATCACGCTGGCCGCCAAGCAGCTCGGTTTGTCTCAGCCGACCGTGACTTCGCAGATCCGCGCGCTGGAAGAGGCTTACGGTGTGGAGCTGTTCTACCGCGGCGGGCGACGGCTGGCGCTGTCGGATGCAGGCGTGCGGCTGATGCCGCTGGTCGACCAGCTCGTGCGTCAGGAAACCGAGATCGACTTCTTCCTGCGCAATTCCGGCGATATGGGCGCGGGCCACCTGCGCATTGGCGCCACCGCCCCGTATTACGTGCTCGATATCGTTGACCGCTTCTGCAAAAGCCACCCTGGCATCGACGTGAGCATCGAGGCGGGCAACTCCGTGCAGATGCTGGATGCGCTGCAGGAATACCGTGTGGACGTGGCCTCGTCGTCGCAGCGGGTGGACGACGCGCGGTTTCTGCGCATTGAGCTGGCGCGTGATCCGCTGGTGCTGGTGGTGCATCGCAGCCACCCGCTGGCCGCGCAGACCACGGTGCCGGTGGCAGCGCTGTCACAATGCCGGCTGCTGGTGCGCGAGGTGGGTTCCACCACCCGTGCCATGACCGAAACCATGATGGCGCAGGCGGGTGTGACCGCGGCGTCCACCGTGGAAATCGGCAGCCGTGAATCCATCCGCGAGGCCATCATGCGCAACCTGGGCGTCAGCGTAATTGCCCGCCAGGAGGTGCCCAGCCACCCGGACCTGCGCGTGCTGCCGTTTGAGGGCGGGGCGCCGGAGTTGAGCGAGTACCTCTATTGCCTGCAGGACCGCCGCGAGGCGCGGCTCATTGCGGCCTTCCTGAGGGAAGTCCGCCCGGTGGCGTAGTCCGCGCAACCCAAATCTGGAAATGCGCACATTGGCGCTTTTGGGGTAACTGCCACATGCGGTACATGTCCGCTGGCTACAGTGGCCAGCGTTTTCGCTACCGCCCCCGCTGCCAGTGTCCATACCCCAGCCTGCCATTGACCCGACGTCGGGTTTCGCCACGCCGTTTTTGTCCGTGCGGCAAGTTACGCGCCGCTTTGGCGCAGGGGCTACCACCTTCACCGCGCTCGACAGTGTCTCGCTGGATGTGGCGCAGGGTGAATTCGTCTGCTTGCTTGGGCCCTCGGGCTGTGGCAAGACGACCTTGCTGCGCATCATCGCGGGGCTGGAAGCGCAGGACGGCGGCCAGATCATCGCCGGCGGCCGCGATATCTCGAACCTCGCGCCGCGTGAGCGCGACTACGGCATCGTCTTCCAGTCGTACGCGCTGTTTCCCAACCTGACGGTTGCGCAGAACGTTGCCTACGGTCTCGACACGCGCAACGGCAACCGGGCACGCGTGCACGAACGGGTGTCGGAGATGCTGGCGCTGGTCGGCCTGGCCGGCAGCGAAGCCAAGTACCCATCGCAGCTCTCGGGCGGACAGCAACAGCGTGTGGCACTGGCCCGCGCGCTGGCGCCCGCGCCGTCACTGCTGCTGTTGGATGAGCCGATGTCGGCGCTGGACGCCCAGGTGCGCGAACACCTGCGCACCGAGCTGCGTCGCCTGCAGCGCAAGCTGAACGTCACCACGCTGATGGTCACGCACGACCAGGACGAGGCCATGGCGATGGCCGATCGCATTGCGGTCATGTCCAACGGCCGCATCGAACAGACGGGCGCTCCGGCAGACATCTATGCGCGCCCGGCCACGGCGTTCGTTGCCGGATTTGTCGGGCAAGCCAACTGGCTGCCGCTGGAGCGCACAGAAGACGGCACGCCCACGCTGGCAGGCCAGCCGCTGCAACTGGATCCTGCTTGTGCGGATACGGCATCGACCCAGGGCCGTCTGTTCTGCCGCCCGGAAGCGGTGACGCTGAACCCCGACGACAACGCCCCCAATCGCCATCTCGCCCGCGTTGTCGACCAGATCTACCTGGGTAGCCGCACGCGCGTGACATTGGCCATCGACGGGCTGATCGACGCGCCGGTCGTTGCCGAAGTGGCATCGGGCACGCTGGCCCGCGATCTGGGTGACAGCAAATTGTGGATCGCGCTGGAGCGCAACGGCCTGCGGCTGTATCCGCACGACCGTGCCTGAGGTGGCCATGTCGATGCTGCCGCCAGAGGCCAACGTGGTTGCCGCCACCCGATCCGAATCCACCCGCGCCGCGCGCACGCCGTTCTGGCGCACCGATGCGCCGGTGTTGGCCGGCATGAAGGTCGGCTGGCTGTTGCTGCTGACCATCGGCTTGCTGCTGCCCACGGCGATGATGTTGCTGCAGGCCACGGGTCTGGTCGCCAGCGTGCGCAGTACGGACGAGCACGGCTTGGCGCTGGTTGCCCACGTGGTGGGGGCGCCCAATTTCCTCGACATGGTGGGGCGCACGCTGGCGGTGTCGGGCGCGGTCGCGGCCATCGTCGTACCGTTGGCGTTTGCGTTGGCCTACGCGGTACAGCGCACGCGCATGCCATTGCGCGGCACGATGCGCACGCTAGCGATGCTGCCGCTGTTTGCGCCGTCACTGCTGCCGGGCATTGCGCTGGTCTATCTGTTCGGCAACCAGGGGCTGTTCAAGGCATGGCTGGGCGGCAGCAACATCTACGGCTTCTGGGGCATTGTGCTGGGCGAGGTGTTCTACACGTTCCCGTATGCGTTGATGCTGTTGGCGGCCACGCTCACGCTGGCGGATGGCCGTCTGTATGACGCGGCACGTGCCATGGGGGCGAGCCCGTGGCGCACGTTCCGCACGGTCACGCTGCCGGGTGCGCGTTATGGCGTGTTTGGTGCCTTTGCGCTGGTTTTCACGCTCGTCGCTACGGACTTTGGCGTGCCGACCGTGGTGGGCGGCAGCTATCAGGTGCTGGCCGTAGAGGCTTATAAGGCGGTCGTGGGCCAGCAGCAGTTTGCGCGTGGCGCGGTCATCGGCTTGATGCTGTTGCTGCCCGCGTTGCTGACGTTTGCGGTGGAGCGCCTCGTGCAGCGCCGTCAGCATGCCGCGTTGGCCAGCCGTGCGCAGCCATATCACCCGCAACCCGACCGCGTGCGCGATGGGTTCTTCCTGTTGCTGAGCGTGCTCGTGGTCGGCGGGATCTTGCTGATGCTTGCCACGGCGGTAGGCGCATCGCTGGTGAAGCTGTGGCCGTACAACCTCGAGCTGTCGCTGCGCAATTACGACTTCGACAACATGGACGGCGGCGGCTGGCTGGCCTACCGCAACAGCCTGAAGCTGGCCGCGCTGACCACCGTGTTTGGCACCGCGCTGATCTTCACCGGCGCATGGCTTGTCGAAAAGACGCGCCCCGCAGCGTGGCTGCACGCCGCCATCCGCTTTGCAGTGCTGCTGCCGATGGCGGTGCCAGGGCTCGTGCTTGGCCTGGGCTACGTGTTCTTCTTCAACCATCCGGCCAATCCGCTGAACGGCCTGTACGGCGGCATGGCGCTGATGGTGCTCTGCACGATCATGCATTGCGCTACGGCCGCGCACCTTACGTCGGTGGCGGCGCTGGGGCAGATGGATCCGGTGTTTGAAGCCGTGTCGGCTTCGCTCAAGGTGTCGGCGCTGCGCACGTACTGGCGCGTGACGCTGCCAATGTGCCTGCCGGCCGTGCTGTCGTGCGCGCGCTATCTGTTCGTGTCGGCCATGACCACCGTGTCGGCGGTGATTTTTCTCTACAGCCCCGACACGGTGCTCGCCTCCGTGGCCGTGCTGAACATGGACGACGCCGGCGACATCGGCCCCGCTGCGGCCATGTCCACACTGATTCTCGTCACGTCGATTGTCGTATCGCTGCTGCTGGAGCTTGCCATGCGCGGCGTGATGCGTCGCACGCAGGCTTGGCGCGTGGCGACGCATTGAATTCGCAGTCCGTAGAAGGAAGGAAACAGAACATGGGTGACGCATTCCCAATGACGACCCGCCAGCCGGGCAATACCCGCAGCGCACCGCTGCGCCTGGAAGCCGCCGTGCTCGACTGGGCCGGCACCGTGGTCGATTTCGGCTCGTTTGCGCCGACGCAGATCTTCGTGGAGGCGTTTGCCGAGTTCGGTGTCGCCATCACGCTGGACGAAGCGCGCGGCCCGATGGGCCTGGGCAAGTGGGACCACATCCGCACGCTGTGCAACGACGGTGCGATTGCCGCGCGCTTCTCACTCGCGCACGGCCGCATGCCGACTGACGACGACGTCACCGCCATCTACAACCGCTTCATGCCGCTGCAGATCGAGAAGGTGGGGGCGCATTCCGCGTTGATTCCCGGGGCACTGGAGACCATCGCCGCGCTGCGTGAGGCCGGCCTGAAGATCGGCACGTGCTCTGGCTATCCGCGCGTGGTGATGGACCGCGTGGTTGAACTGGCCGCCAAGGCCGGCTACACGCCCGACTGTGTGATCGCCTGCGATGAGGTACCGCGTGCGCGCCCGTGGCCGGCTCAGGCGCTGCGCTGCGTGGTCGATCTCGCCATTGGCGACGTGGCCGCTTGCGTCAAGGTGGACGACACCGTGCCCGGTATCGAAGAAGGCCGCCGCGCCGGCATGTGGACGGTGGCCCTGCTGATGTCGGGCAACGCGCTGGGCTTGCCGTACGAGCAATACGCCGCGCTGGATGCCGACGAGCGTGCACGCCATCGCGTTGCCATTTCTGCTGGCTTTGCCGCTTGCCGCCCGCATTACGAGATCGACACGATTGCCGATTTGCCTGAAGTCGTGGCCGACATCAACCGCCGTCTGGCGCGCGGTGAACGCCCACAGTGCCTCTGAGTTTGTCGTCCTGTTTGTTGTCCTTTCCGCTGCATCACACACACCGAGGAAACCATGACCGCACGTCTTTCCCTACTGGCCGCTGCCGCCGCGATGGCGCTTGCCACGTCGGCCTATGCCAAGACCACGCTGACCGTGTACACGGCGCTGGAAGCTGACCAAGTGAAGGCGTACCAGGACGCCTTCGAGAAGGCCAACCCGGACATCGAAATCAAGTGGGTGCGTGACTCCACCGGTGTCGTCACCGCCAAGCTGCTGGCCGAGAAGGCCAACCCGCGCGCTGACGTGGTGTGGGGCCTCGCCGCATCGAGCCTGGCCATTCTGGACAAGGAAGGCATGCTGACGCCGTACGCGCCGACGGATCTGTCGAAGATCGGTGCCACGTACCGCGACAAGGCCAACCCGCCAGCATGGGTGGGCATGGACGCCTGGGGCGCTGCCATCTGCTTCAACACGGTCGAAGCGCAAAAGCAGAACCTGCCGAAGCCGACGTCGTGGGCTGATCTGACCAAGCCCGTGTATGCCGGCAAGATCGTCATGCCGAATCCGGCCTCGTCGGGCACGGGTTACCTGGATGTGAGTGCCTGGCTGCAGATGCTGGGCGAACAGAAGGGCTGGGCGTATATGGACGCGCTGCATCAGAACATCGGCCAGTACACGCACTCGGGCTCCAAGCCTTGCAAGATGGCGGCTTCGGGTGAGTTCCCGATCGGCATCGCGTTTGAATACCGTGCAGTGAAGTCCAAGAAGGAAGGCGCGCCGATCGACATCGTGCTGCCGTCTGAAGGCCTGGGCTGGGACGTGGAAGCCACCGGCATCATGAAGGGCACGAAGAACCTCGACGCCGCCAAGAAGCTGGCGGATTTCTCCGCAAGTCCGGTTGCGATGGCGCTGTACGAAAAGAACTTTGCCGTGGTCGCCACGCCAGGCTTCTCCAAGCCCGATCCGCTGCTGCCGGCCGACTACGAGAAGCGCTTGATCAAGAACGACTTTACGTGGGCCAGCGCCAACCGTGACCGGATCCTCGCCGAGTGGACCAAGCGCTACGACGGCAAGTCGGAGAAGAAGTAAGCGATGCCAATGCAAGCTCCCGCAACTCCTGGGGGCCTGGATGCCAGCACCGACGTCGCCATCATCGGGGCCGGCATTCTGGGCTTGGCGCACGCGGCCGCGGCCGTCAAACGCGGCCTGCGCGTGACGGTGTTCGAGCGCAGCGAAATCGCGGTCGGCGCCTCCATTCGCAACTTCGGGCAGATGCTGGTGACGGGGCAGCCGCCCGGCATCATGCTGGACCTCGCACGCGAAAGCCGCGCGTTGTATCTCGACTGGGCGGAGCGCGCCGGCATCTTCGCGCGGGCCAACGGCGCGCTGCTGTTCGCGCGCAATACGGCAGAAGAGGCGGTGCTGGACGAGTTCATGTCTACCCGCGCGCCAGCCTTCGGTTACAACGTGAAGCTACTGCGCAGCGCCGATCTGGCCAACCTCTACGGCGGACGCTTCTTGCGCCATCGCGCCGCGCTGCAGGGCTTTGACGACCTGCAGCTCTATTCGCGTGAGGCGATTCCAGCGCTGGCAACGTGGCTGGCCACGCAAGGCGTGCGCTTCCACTTCGGCACGCTGGTGCGCCACGTGGAGGGCGGCAGGCTGGAGACGACCGCAGGCGTGTGCAACGCCCAGCGCGCCATCGTCTGCAGCGGCCACGACTACCAGACGCTGTGCGCCGAGCAACTGCGTGCGCTGCAACCTCAGGTGTGCCGCCTGCAGATGCTGCGCGTGACGCCGGAAGACGGCTTCCAGCTCGAACATGCCGTGCTGACGGGCCTGTCCTGCACGCACTACGGCGCGTTTGCTGACTTGCCGACCGCCCAGGCGCTCGCCATGCAGATCGAGCATCAACGCCCCGAACTGGCACGCCACGGCATCCACCTGCTGGTCAGCCCCACGCCCTATGGCGACTGGATCGTCGGCGATTCGCACGACTACAGCCAGGACGCTCGCCCGTTCAACGCGGAGTCAGTCGACAACATCCTGTTGGACCTCGCGCGTGACACCTTCGGCAGCAAGCTGCGTGTGGTGGAGCGCTGGCAGGGCGTGTATGGCGCCAAGTGCCATGTTCCGGGCAGCGGCGCGTTCTCGATCACACGCATCGACGACCGCACCACCGTGGCGCTGATGCACAGCGGTATCGGCATGAGCGTGGGGCCGGCGCTGGCACATCGGCATGTGGATGCGCTGGTCAAGGGCACGGAACTGCCGCAGTGGTCGCCGCCGGCAAGCCTGGCTGCTCCGGTTGCCCTGTGACGCCATTCCGTGGGGGCGCCGCAGTAACGGACCACACTGGTGAGCAGACTAATGGGCCGGCGGGGAGGGCGCCGGGCGCACATCGTGCTACCTTGTGAGCTTATGCGCGCAACACAGGAGACACCATGCCGGTGCTGAAGGTCGATGTCGTCACGGCAGAAGAACGGCTGTATGAAGGCAGTGCCAAGTTTGTGGTCATTCCGGGTGTGGAAGGCGAGTTGGGCATCCTGCCCGGCCATGACCATTTGCTCACGCGCATGCGGCCCGGCACCGTACGCGTGACCCAGGAGAACGACGAAGAGGTGCTGCTCTTCGTCGCTGGGGGTTTTGTCGACGTGCAACCTGCCCAGGTGATCGTGCTGGCCGATACCGCCGTGCGCGCGCACGACCTGGACGAGGCCAAGGCCCAGCAGGCCCGCAAAGCTGCGGAAGAGCACTTGCAGAACAGCCACAGCAAGATCGACTATGCGCGCGCCCAGGCAGAGTTGGCCGAGGCGGTGGCGCAGCTTGCCGCCATTGAGCGTTTGCGCAAACGCCGTCGATAGCCCCCCAATAGGCCCCCAATAGGCCCCGAATAGGCCACCCAGAGGCACAACATTGCATCGCCCCACTCACTGAGGGGTTCAGAACGGCGCCAGCGCTCCGTTTAAGTGCGGAACGATCGAAATCCCCGTTGTACGTCTGGATAGACGTGATCGGTTCCGCTGGTCTTGCCGATGCTGCCCTCTGCTGTCATTGCTTGTGTGCTGTTGTCTGCCACCCGTGTGTGGCAATGCCTGTCGCGCGGTCTTTTGTCGCGAAAGCGCACAACGCAAATGTTTGCGCTGGCAGGTCTGCTGGCCTGCGCCACCGCGCACGCTGAAACCGATCTGGCCGATCTGACCGCACTTCCCATCGAGCAGCTCATGCAGGTGCAGGTGGTCACGGCTGCCTCGAAGTACGCCCAGTCGGCCAGCGAAGCCCCCGCCAACGTCCACGTCATCACCGCCGAAGACATCAAGGCCTACGGCTGGCGCACGCTGGCGGACGTTCTCAGCAGCCTGCCGGGCCTCTATACCAGCTACGACCGCAATTACACGACGCTCGGCGCACGCGGCTATCTGCGCCCGGGCGACTACGACACGCGCCTGCTGTTGCTGATCGACGGCTACCGCACCAATGATTCGATCTTTGACCAGGCGTCCGTCGGCACGGAAGCGCAGATCAACGTGGACCTGATCGACCGCGTGGAGTACATCCCGGGCGCGGGCTCTGCCGTGTATGGCTCGAATGCACTGTTTGGCGTGATCAACGTCATCACCAAGCGCGGGCGCGATATCGGGGGTGTACAGGTGAGCGGCTCCACCGGCAGCGCCAGTGCGCGCGATGGGCGGGTGACCTGGGGCAACCGCGCCGAGAACGGCGCCGAATGGCTGCTTTCGGCCAGCGTGATGGATGCGCCGGGGCGTGATGTGTCGTTTCCTGAGTTCGACCAGCCTGGCGTGAGCGATGGCGTCGCGCGCGGCATGGATTTCGACCGCGCCAAGCGCATGTTCGCCAAGGGCAGCTTTGGCGAGCTCTCCCTGATGTTCGGCTATGCCGATCGCACAAAGGGGGTGCCGACGGCGGCGTATTCTCAGCTCTTTGGCGACCCGCGCTCGCGCACCATTGACACGCGCCAGTTCGTGAATGGGGTATGGCAGCACGCGTTGAGCGAGTCGACGGACCTAACCGCGCGCCTGTTCTGGGGCCACTACACCGGGGTGGGGCGGTATATCTACGACTATCCGCCGGTTACGGAAAACCAGGATCATTTCGATTCCGCCTGGTATGGCACGGAATTGAAACTCGTCACGCGTGCCATTGAGCGACACACCATCGTCGTCGGCACGGAGCTGCAGCGCGACTACCGCGATGCGATGCGCAACTTTGACGTTGCGCCCTATGTGAACTATCTGGATGATCACCGCAGCAACAACCGTGTCGGTATCTACGTGCAAGACCAATTCATGCTGCATCAGGATTGGGCGCTGGATACCGGCCTGCGCTATGACCACACCAGTTTTACGCCGGGCATCCTGAGCCCGCGCGTAGGCCTGGTGTGGCATGCCGCCCCCACGACCACGCTCAAGGCGATCTATGGCATGGCGTATCGCGCGCCCAACGATTACGAGCTGTACTACCAGACCAGCGCACCCGGCGGCCAGCAGCTCGACAAGAAGCTCTCCGCCGAGCGCATCCGCACCTACGAAGCCGTGCTGGAACAGCAGGTGAGTGCGGGCGGCAAGGCCACGCTGTCGCTGTTCCAGAGCAACGTGTCCAACCTCATTAGCCAGAGCACAGACCCGAATACGGGGCTGCTGTTTTTCAGCAACCTGGCACGCGTGCGCACGCGTGGCGTGGAGCTGGGCTATGAACAGCACTGGCCCGGCGGCACGCGCCTGCGCACGAGCTACAGCTTCCAGCACTCCGAAGACATCGACACTGACCAGGCGCTGAGCAATTCGCCCCGGCACATGCTCAAGCTCAATGCGACCACCCCGCTGTGGCGCGACAACGTGCGTGCGGGTCTGGAAGCGCAGTACATCAGCAATCGGTTGACGACATCGGGCGCGGTGGGTGGTTACTGGATCGCCAACCTGACTTTGCTCGCAACACGCTTGGCGCCCAACCTGGACATGGCGCTCAGCTTCTACAACCTGTTTGATCGTCGCTACGCTTCGCCAGCGGGGCCGGAACTGGTGCCGACTGCCATCGAACAGGACGGCCGCAGCTTTCGCCTGAAGTTCACCTATACGTTCCGATGACCGCGCTTGATGTTCTTGCCCGATGCGTCCGACACGCCCGACGGCTGCGTCTGTGCCGGCTGTGCGCGGTGCTGGGCGCGGTCACGGCCGGTGTGTTGTGCGCGGGCGTGACGTTTGCCCAGATGCAGGCCAGCGAGGTGCAGGTCAAGGCGGCCTTCGTCTACAACTTTGCGCTGTTCACCACCTGGCCTGCCGACGCGATCGGCGCCGATGCGCCCATGGTGCTGTGTGTGGCCGCCGAGCCCACGCTGCAGGCAGCCCTGGAAAAACTCACAGGAAAACCCGTGCGCGGACACCGGCTCGAAATCCGAAAGATCAACGACAGCGGCGTGGCGGGTTGCCACGTGCTGGTATCGGACGGGCACGGTTCCGGCAACATGCGCATCGACCCGGCCGCGCCTATCCTGACGGTATCCGCCACCCCGAAGGTCGCACACGGCCCGACGAGCGTGATTGCCCTGGCGCTGCAAGACAACCGCGTGGTGTTTGACATTGATGCTGCAGCAGCGCGGCAAGCCCGTCTGCAGCTCAGCTCGCAGCTGCTGCGCCTGGCAAGGAGCGTGCAATGACGCCGCCGCTCATGCATCGGCCCCAGCTGGGCCATTCTGTGGTGCGGGCCAACATGGCCGGCGCCGGCGCCGCGCTGACGATTGCCGGCTTCCTGCTCATCGTGTTCCAGTTCATTGCGCTGCATGCCGCCTTGGTCCGCGACGTGCACGTGCAGGCGCGCATCATCGGGGCCAACAGCGTGGCCGCGCTGCTCTTCAATGACCGGCGCGCGGCCGAAGAAACGCTGGCCGCGCTGGAGGCATCACCCTCGCTGCGCGCGGCCGGTGTGTTTACGGGGCTGCACAAACCGCTGGCGCTCTACCAGCATGGCCACACCGCTCCGGTGGAAGCACCGGATGCCCTGATGCTGCGCGAGGAGCACATCTCCACGCTGACCACGCTTGAAGTTGTTGAGCCGGTGGAATCCGAGCACCGCGTGATCGGCTACGTGGTCGTCCGCTCGAGCCTGCGCGAGCTTTACATGCAGCTGCTCGGCTATGCGGTGCTGACGGTGTTGGTGGGCATTGGCGCCATGGGGCTCGCGTATCTGGTCATCGCTCGCATGCGCCGCGCGGTGCTGCAGGCCGAGGCCCATCTCGACTACCTCGCCCACATCGATTCCGTCACGGAACTGCCGAATCGCCACGCGTTCAACGAGCGCCTGCATATGTCGCTCAAGCGTGCCGGGCAGGCCGGTGCAGTTGGCCTGTTGCTGCTGGACCTCGACAACTTCAAGGTCGTCAACGACACGCTGGGCCACAACAATGGGGATCGCCTGCTACGCCAGGTGGCACGGCGTCTGAACGACGTGATCGACCAAGCCAACCTGCGTGCCGTGCTGTGCCGCATCGGTGGTGACGAGTTTGCGATCATCACCGAGTTGTCGGGGCGCGCGCAGATTGCCGAAGATGAGGCCGCGGGCCTTGCCGATGGCCTCGCCAAGCGGGTTCTGGGGGCACTGGCGGCACCGTTTGCGCTGGATCTGCATCAGATCTACGTCACCGCCAGTGTGGGGGTGAGCCTGTATCCGCACGATGCGCGCGACGTGCAGGCGCTCACGCGCAATGCCGATACGGCGATGTACCACGCCAAGAACAACGGCAAGAACGCGTGCGCCAGCTTTACGTCGGAGATGGACCAGCAAGCGCGCCGCCGCCTGCGTGTAGAGGCGGACCTGCGCCGCGCGCTTGATCGGGATGAGTTGCTGCTGACCTATCAGCCCCAGGTGCGCCTGCAGGCGTTGGAAGGGGACGGCGCTGCATTGTCTGCGTCGCATCTGCACGGCGTAGAGGCACTTGTGCGCTGGCGCCATCCGGAGATCGGCTTGATCGGCCCCGGCGAATTCATCGCCGTTGCAGAAGAAACCGGCCTCATTGTGCCGCTGGGGTTATGGGTGCTGCGGACCGCATGCCATCAAGCCGCACGCTGGATGCGTGAAGGGCAAACCCCGTTGCGCGTGTCCGTCAACCTGTCTGGGCGCCAGGCACGAGATCCAGGGCTGGTAAGGAGCGTGCTGGATGTGCTGGACGAGACTGGCCTGCCGCCGCACTTGCTGGAACTCGAAATTACCGAAAGCGTGCTGATGGAAGACCTCGAAGCCAACATCGCGCTGCTCGAGTCGCTGCACGCGGCGGGCATCAGCCTGTCGATCGATGACTTCGGTACCGGCTATTCGTCGCTGGCGTATCTGCAGCGCTTCCCGATCCAAAAGCTCAAGATCGACCGCAGCTTTGTACAGCGCATGCCAGGCGATGGCGAGGCTATTGCCGGCGCGGTCATCGCCATGGCCCACAGCCTGAATATGGAAGTGGTGGCCGAAGGCGTGGAAGACCCCGAACAACTGGCGCTGCTGCGCAAGGCGGGCTGCGACCTGGGGCAGGGCTACCTCTTCGCGCGGCCATTGCAGGCCGAGCCGCTGATGGCCTGGGTAAGGCGGTTGGGCGAGAGCGATACGGCGACTGACGCGGGCGACAACGCGGCGTCGCTGGCGGGCTGAGGGTTTAGGCGCTCGCCCGCCGCGCGGCGCGCGTCGCACCAGCCGTCAGCACAACCACCGCCGCCAGGATGATGCCGGTGGCGCCCACCGTTTGCGGTGCCACGACCTCGTCCGCGAGCCATGCGCCCATCAACAGGGCGATGGGCGGGTTGACGTATACATAGCTCGTCGCCATGACGGTGGACACGCGCTCCACCAGCGCCATGTAGGCGGTAAAGGCAATCGCCGAGCCAAACACCACCAGGTAACCCCACGCGAGCGCGGATTGCAGGCCGATGTGCGTCGGCCACGCTTCGCCGACGATCAGGCTGAGCAGCACGAGAGCCACGCCGCCAAACGCCATTTCCAGCACGAAGGCGGTCATGCCGCGCGGCATGTCGATACGCTTGGAGAGTTGCGAGCCGAACGACCACGAGGCAATGGCGGTGGTCAACGCCAGCACGCCGACGGTACTGGCCTGGAACTCCGCGCCATGGATCAACACCGCAACGCCAAGGCTTCCGAGCACGATGGCGCCGACTTCATACCCGCGCAGGCGGCCGCCCGCCAGCAGCGTCCACAGCGTGGCAAACACCGGCATCGAGGCGATCATCACCGTGGTGGCGCCGGAGGAGATCGTTTGCTCGGCCACCGCCGTCATGCCCATGCCGCCCACCAACATGAACCCGCCGATCAGCGCGCAGTTGCGGACTTGCCGCCAGCTGGGGCGCTCGCCCTTGCGCAGGATGACAACGGGCGCCAGCAGCAGGGCCGCCGCCAGAAAGCGCGAGCCCATCATCAGAAAGGGCGGCAGATCGGTCAGCGCAAAGCGGATGGCGAGATACGTCGTGCCCCACACCACGTAGGTGATGAGCAGACACAGGGCGATAAAGGGGGACATGGCGGGACCTCGGCGAGCAAGTCCCGATGCTACTCAAGGCGGCCTTATGCGCAAAACGAGTTTTGTTATCGCTCGTTGTGAGGGGCGTTAGCAAGCAAGTGAGCCGGAAACGAGCCGGATAGCGCCACGGCCGTCCCGCAGAATCAGATCACGCGGAAGCCGTGCGTGCCGTCGCGGCCGAGCTGCTCCACCAAGCCGAATTCCCAGTCGAGATACGCCTGCATGGCAGCGCGCGGCGCGGCGGTGCCCTCATAGGGGCGGCGGTAGCGATCGATGCGCTCCGAGGCCAGGTGCGTTTCGCCGGCCTCAACCGGCAAGCCGGCGGCAACCCACGCGGCGTTGCCGCCATCGAGCACCCACACCTCGGCCTGCGTCAGCTTGGCCAAGTCGCTCGCCGCAAAACGGGCAAGCTGGCTGCTGCCGCAGGTGAGCACGTAGCGGCGCGCAGGTGGGATGCGTTTGATCGCGGCAGGCAAGTCGGAGCGCACAGCAAACCACGCGCCGGGAATGTGTCGCGCCACGTAATTGGCGCTGCGCGTAACGTCGATGACGGCGGTGTCACCCGTTTCCAGCCAGCCGGCCAGCGCACGCGCATCGACCGTGCGAACGGAGGGGGACGCCGCAGCGGGCGCTTGCCATGCCCCGGTGACGCTGCGCTCGCTGGCATCGACCGGGTCGACCACGTAGACCTCCCAGCCCATCTGGGCGAGCCAGGAGGCCGTCATGTCGGCGCGCACGCCGTCGTCATCGGCCAGCACAATGCGGGCACCACGCACGGCGGCGGTGTGATCCGTCTCTTGCACAAGCTGGCCGCCCGGTACGCTCGCAAAGCCGGGCAAGTGGCCGGCGGCGTATTCCTCCGGTGTGCGCACGTCGAGCTTGTAGAGCGTGCGGTCCGGCACCTGCAGCTTGGCGACATCCGCCAGCGCAATGCGCGGCACGTTGGCGCGCTCGGCGACGGCGCGTGCATCGGCCTGGGCCTTGGCACGTGTGTCGGCAGAAACCGCCTGCGGATGCCGGCGGCTGGCGCCGTGGTCCAGTACCTGATCGGCCAGCAGCCAGCCGATGGTGCCGTTGCGCAGCGCTGCCACCGGGTTGGGAATACCGGCATTCACCAGCGATTGCGTGCCGATGATGCTGCGCGTACGGCCCGCGCAATTGACGATGACCTGCGTGCTCGGGTCTGGCGCAAGTTCTCGGATGCGCAACACCAACTCGGCCCCCGGCACGCTCGTCGCGGTGGGGATGCTCATGGTCTGGAACTCGTCGTACCGTCGTGCATCGACGATGACCACATCGCGCTTGGCATCGAGCAGCGCCTTGATTTCCTGCGCGCTGAACGATGGCGTGTGGCGCTTCGCCTCCACGTATTCGCCGAAGGCCTTGCTGGGCACGTTCACGTCCTGGAACACCTCGCCACCCGCAGCGCGCCAGCCATCGAGGCCGCCTTCGAGCAGGTACACGCGCGTGTAGCCGAGTTCCGCCAGCTTGGCCGCTGCGCGCGGGGCAAGGTCCACGCCGTCGTGCACGCCGTACAGCACGATCAACGTATCGCGGCGCGGAATGCGCGACCACGCCTCAAGCTCCAGCCGCGAGAGCGGCAGGTTCGCCGCCCACAGGGGGTGCGACTGTGCGTACGGGTCCTCTTCACGCACATCGACCAGCGCGATCTCCTTGCGGGCGAGCAGTGCGGCGCGCACGTCGGCATACGACAGCGTGGGGACATGCGTTTCGGCAAGCGGCGCGGCAGCCGGCGATTGCGTGGCTTCGAGTGTGTCGGTGGCAGTGCTCATGATGCTGGCGTGTCCTTGGAGCGATCCCAGAGGTTAGGCAGATGGGTATTCGAATAACCGGAGACAAACGGCTTGCGCTCGCCGTCTTCCGTATAGACCGAGCGGTGGATGCCGCCGATGTTGCCGCCGTACACGTGGATGCTGATCGAAGTGCGATCGTCAAACGCGTTGTGCACGCGATGGATGTCACCCACGCGTGGGGAGACGCGCTCCACATTGCCGGGCTCCAGGCGGACGGCTGCACCGTCGTGCACGGCCCGGCCCTGTGCATCGAGCTTGAACGGTTGGGAGTATTCCGCGCCGCGCAGCATGCCGATCAAGCCCCAGGTGGTGTGGTCATGGATGGGCGTGTGTTGGCCGGGGCCCCAGACGAAGCTGACGATGGAGAAACGCTCGCCAGAGTCGGCATGCAGCAGGTACTGCTGGAAGTGCTCGGGGTGCGGCTGGGCGTACTCGGCGGGCAGCCAGTCATCACGCGCGACGAGTGCACTGAGCAGGGCACCTGCACGCGAGAGGATCTCGGCTTCGGTCGGCTGCTGATCCAGCAGGCGCGATAGCGCGATCACGAAATCACGCAGCGGCGCAATGGACTGCGTTTGCACGGGTGCAGTGGCGAGGGCTGGCGTGCTCATCGACGGGTTCCTGGGGTGGGGTGCGGCTTCATGATGCGACGGCTGTGCAGGGGCGTCCAGCTAAACCCCAAGTGCAGTACGGCCGGCGGCCAGCAGGATGGAATCGTTCTGTGGCGTGTGGATGCGGCTGCAGAGCACGTCGCGGTAATGCCGCTCCAGCGGGTTGTGGCGCGACAGGCCGTGGTTGCCCGAGAGCTGCAAGGCGAGTTCCACTGCGCGGATGGCGTTGGCGGTGACGGTGTACTTGAGCAAGCCGCTGTCGGTCAGGGAGAGCGGCGCGCCGGCATCGGCCACTTCGGCTGCGTGGTCGAGCAGCACGCGGTTGGTGCGTAGGGCGGCAGCAATCTCGCCGGCCGCTTCCTGCATGCGCGGCAGCGTCGCCAGCGGCCCGCCGAGGTTGGCCGGTGCACGCGTGTTCAGGAACTGCGTGAGCCAGTCGCGCGCGGCTTGGGCCACGGCGTCATACAGGCTGCCAAGCAGCACATTCATCCACGCTTGTTGATCGAGGTGCGCGCCGGTATCGGCTTGCGCGGCGCCATGGGCAGCCCAGTCCGCGGGCGGGCGAATGTCGACGGCGTGGTCCAGCGGAATCTCCACGTCTTCCAGCACCACATCATGACTGCCAGAAGCGCGCAGGCCGAGGTGGTTCCACGTCTCTTCAATGCGGATGCCGGGCGTCTCTGGCAACGGGCGCGGCACGAGGAAGATACCGACACGCGGTTCGGCCTCGTCAGTGCGGCCCCATACCGACAGCCAGCGCAGCGCCGGACTGCCGGTGCTGTAGAGCTTGCGGCCGCGGATGCGCCAGGTATTGCCCACGCGCGTGGCAACCGTGGCGGGCAGGCCGCCGCGTGCTGGCGTGCCGAGATCGGGCTCCACGCGCAGCGCGTTGATCAACGCGCCTTCATTCAACGCTGTTGCAAACACTTGCTGGCGCACATGCGCGGGCCAGCGCGTGTCAACCCGGCCGATGGCGCGGTGCTGGAGGTACGTCATCGTCAGCACGAGCGCGGTGGCAGGGTCGGCATGGGCGATGGCGGCAATGATCTGCCGCGCGGTCTTCAAGTCAGCACCACCACCGCCATGTGCCTGCGGAATGACTTGCGCGATCAGGCCGGACGCGTGCAGCAGCGCGAAGTTCTCATGTGGAAACATGCCATGCAGATCATGGTGAGCGGCCGAGGCGACGAGTTGCGGCGTGATTTCAGCCAGCACCTCCGCAAGCCGCTCGGGCGGAGTCGGCAGGCGATGCAGTGGCGTAGAGGACATCACAGCGGACATGACAGTGGATGCACGAAGCAAGTGACATTGCCGCACAGCGTATCTGCCTTGCCACGCACAGCGAACGACCTATGCCGAATATGCAGCGTTGAAATTATTCGTTAGTGCAAGGCTGGCGGTGACGTAACTTCATTCGCATTCGTGGCGAGGTGCAGCGCAGCATTGCCAATCTCGCCGGCCTTCTAACGTTATGCGGAGCGAGCGCTATGAGCGTCGATTTCATCGGCATGATCCAGAGCCAGAAACAGTCGGAAATCCATCCGCCTGATCCCAATGGGCCGGTGATCGACCGCGACTACGTGCGTGCCTTTGCGCAGGCGCACGAGCAGGCTGGCTTTGACCGCATCCTGGTGCCGCACCATTCGACGGGGCCATCTGCCACGCTCACGATTTCGTACGCAGCGGCGCTGACGGAGCGCATCCACTTCATGCTGGCGCATCGGCCGGGCTTTACCAACCCGACGCTGGCTGCGCGCCAGATCGCCACGCTGGATCAGTTCACCGGCGGGCGTCTGGGTGTGCACTTCATCTCGGGTGGCTCCGACAGCGAGCAGCGCCGCGATGGTGATTACCTCGATCACGACCAACGCTACGCACGCACCGATGAATACCTGAGCATCCTGCGCCGCATCTGGACGGAGCCGAAACCGTTCGACCATGAAGGCGCGTTCTATCGTTTCGAGCAAGGCTTCTCGGAAGTGAAACCCGCGCAGAAGCCGCATGTGCCGATCTACTTTGGCGGCGCATCCGACGTGGCCATCGAGGTGGCGGGCAAGCACGCCGATGTGTATGCGCTATGGGGCGAGTCGCTCGATCAGGTGCGCGACCTGACCACGCGTGTGCGAGCCGAAGCCGCCAAGCGTGGGCGTAGCATCCGCTTCTCGGTGTCGTTCCGGCCAATCCTTGCAGAGACGGAAGAAGCTGCATGGGCACGCGCAGACAGCGTCCTCGAACGTACCCGCGCGCTGCGGGTGCAGCAGGGCTACAGCCGTGGCGGCCCGCAGCAGAGCGAAGGCGCACGTCGGCTCTTGGCTGCCGCAGAGCAGGGCGAGCGCGTCGACAAACGGTTGTGGACCGCCATCGCCAAGGAAACCGGTGGCCGCTCCAACTCCACCGCGCTGGTCGGCACACCGGAGCAGGTGGCCGATGCGCTGCTCGATTACTACGACCTGGGCGTCACCACCTTCCTGATCCGCGGCTTTGATCCACTGGAGGATGTGGTGGACTACGGCCGCACGCTCATCCCGCGTGTGCGCGAGTTGGTTGCGCAGCGTGATGCGCAACGCAAAGCTGCTTGAGGCACGGGTATGAGCGCAGTGCTTTCCATTGAGCGCCCGGTATCGGGCACGCTCAAACTGAACCCGACGCCGCAGCAGAAGTTCTGGTTTGATCCGCCCGCTGCGCGGCCCACGATCGAGGCGGAGCGGCGTCATCGGCAAGAGCGTTTGGCCGGCGCCTTTCGCATCTTCGCGCGGCATGGTTTTGACCTGGGGTTGGCTGGCCATATCACCGCACGCGATCCGGAGTTGACGGACCACTTTTGGGTCAACCCGCTGGGCGTGCATTTTTCACGCATCAAGGTGTCGGACCTGCTGCTCGTCAATGCGCGTGGCGAGACGGTGATCGGCAATCGGCCGCTCAACAAGGCGGCGTTTGCGATTCACGCGGCGATTCACGAAGCGCATCCGCACATCGTGGCGGCAGCGCATACACATTCGACGTACGGTAAAGCGTGGTTGACGCTGGGCCGGCCGCTGGATCCGCTCACGCAGGACGCGTGCTCGTTTTACGAAGACCACGCGCTGTTCGACGACTTCACCGGCATGGTGGTCGACGCCAGCGAGGGCGACCGTATTGCACACGCGCTCACCAAGCCGGATGGCGGCACGCACAAGGGCGTGATCCTGAAGAACCACGGCATCCTCGCCGCCGGGCCGACGGTGGAAGCCGCGGCATGGTGGTACATCGCCCTGGACAACGCGGCGCACACGCAACTGCTGGCCGAAGCCGCTGGCACACCACAGCCCATTGACGCCGCCACGGCGCGCCATACCCATAGCCAGGTCGGCGGGCAGGAGGGCGCGCTGCACGCCTTCGAGAGCCTCTACGCAGGCCTCGTTGCTGCCGAGCCAGACTTGCTGGACTAAGCAGAACACATCGAACACAACATCACGGGGAGCATTCAATGAGCGAAGAAAAAGCGGGCATTTCACGCCGCCAGGTCCTGCATGCGGCTGCCGCCACGGCGCTGGCCGCACCAGCCTTGATCCTCGGTCGCAAGGCGTACTCGCAGCCGCGCAAGCTGACGTTCGCGTGGAACCAGAATGCGTTCTGCCTGACACCGATTGTGGTGGCGCAGGAGCGCGGCTTTTTCGAGAAGAACGGCCTGCAGGTTGACCTGATCAATTACAGCGGCTCGACTGATCAGTTGCTGGAATCCATCGCCACCGGCAAGGCCGATGCGGCGGTTGGAATGATCCACCGCTGGCTCAAGCCGTTGGAGGCGGGCTTTGACGTGAAGATCATCGGCAGCTCGCATGGCGGTTGCGTACGGCTGGTGGGCGCCAAGGCGGCGGGCGTGACCAACCTGCAGGCGCTCAAGGGCAAGACCGTGGGCGTAAGCGATCTGGCTGCGCCGGGCAAGCATTTCTTCACCATCCTGCTGGCCAAGAACGGCATTGATCCGGACAAGGACGTCACCTGGCGCCAGTACCCGGCCGACCTGCTCGGCGTGGCAGTAGACAAGGGCGAGATCCAGGCCATTGCCGATGGCGACCCGAATCTCTACCTGCTGGAAAAGCGCACCCAGGGTGCGTACGTGGAACTGGCCACGAACCTGACCGGTGAATATGCCCGCAAGGTCTGCTGCGTGATCGGCGCGCGCGGCGAGCTGGTGCGCAATGACCGGCCGACCGCATCTGCGCTGGCCCGATCCATCGTGCAGGCCACCGACTTCGCCAACGAAAACCCGAACGAAGCGGCCAAGGTCTTCGCCAAGTACTCGCCCAAGGTGCCGCTGGAAGACCTTCGCAAGCTCTACGCCACGCTCACTTACACGCATCACCCCACGGGCGTTGATTTGCGCGACGAGATCGCCTTCTACGCGGAGGACTTCCGCCGCATTGGCGTCATCAAAAAAACCACCGACCCGCAGCGCCTGGCGCAGCACGTGTACGTGAACGTGCTGGCGTAGGGGCGCGCCGCATGAACAACACGAGCAACATGAGGAGAGCATCGACATGACTACCGCCCCTCAAACGCTGGAGGCGTCGGGCGCGCTGTCCAACCCCTTTGGCGGCGCGATTGCCAACGCACGTGTGTGGCGCACCGGCACGGTGGCTGCGCTGGCTTGGGCCGCCTTTGGGTTACTGACGTGGCGCTGGCCCAACCATGTGATTGGCTTCAGCGACTGGGCTTTCACAGCAGAACTCGGTATCGCCACGTTACTGGTCGGCGTTGCGCTGCTCGTGCTGGCGTTGGCCGGTGCGTACGTGACGCCGCTGCGTGCCGTGCAGGAAACGCTGCTGCCCCTCGGGCCATGGCTGATTGCTGTGCCCATTGCACTGGCTGCGTGGGAAGCCCTGACAGCCAAGTCGGGCCTCTTGCCCACGCCGTTCTTCGCGCCGCCGCAGGCGTTGATCGACGTGTACACCGAGGACTGGCAGCGCCTGGGCGGTAGCGTCGTCAATACGCTCAAGCTGCTGGGGCTGGGCTACGCCCTAGGTGCGTTCACGGGCTTTCTGGTGGGCGTGTCGATCGGCTGGTCGCGGGCGGTGGGCTACTGGGTGCATCCGGTGCTGCGGCTGATTGGCCCGCTGCCGCCCACGGCGCTGTTGCCGCTCACGTTCTACTTCTTTCCGTCGAGCTATTCCGCCGCGGTGTTTCTGATTGCGCTGGCGTCGGGGTTTCCGGTGGCGGTGCTCACATGGTCCGGCGTGGCCGGCGTCAACAAGAGCTACTACGACGTTGCCCGCACGCTGGGCGCATCCAATGCCTTCCTGGTGCTGCGCGTGGCGATTCCGGCCGCGCTGCCGCAGGTGTTCGTGGGGCTGTTCATGGGGCTGGGTGCGTCGTTTACGGTGCTGGTGGTGGCCGAGATGATGGGCGTGAAGTCGGGCCTTGGCTGGTACCTGACGTGGGCGCAGGGCTGGGCCTCGTACGTGAACATGTATGCCGCGCTGATCGTGATGGCGGTGCTGTTCTCCAGCATCATCACGCTGCTGTTCAAGGTGCGTGACCGCGCGCTGGTCTGGCAGAAGGGGACGCTGAAATGGTAGCCGTGCTCGAACGCGAGGCACCCGTTCAGACCTCACCCCGCGCCACCTCCGGTGCGCGCATCGACGTGCAGGGCGTGAGCCACTGGTTCGGTGGTCGCGCGAACCCGCTGCAGGTGCTCGACAACGTTGACCTGACCGTGCAGCCCGGCGAATTCGTCGCGCTGCTGGGGCCCAGTGGCTGCGGTAAATCCACGCTGCTGCGGCTCATCGCGGGGCTAGAAGCCCCCACGCGCGGCCGCATTCTGCAGGACGACACGCCCATCGCCCAGCCCGACCCGTCGCGCATCGTGGTGTTTCAAGACCCGACGCTCTACCCATGGCGGCGCGTGTGGGACAACGTTGCCCTTGGTCTGCAGGCGCGTGGCGTGCTCAAAGCGGAGCGCGACCGCGTGGACGATGCGCTGGAACGCGTTGGCCTGGGCGGCTTTCATCGTGCGTTTCCGCATGAGTTGTCGGGCGGCATGGCGCAGCGTGTGGCGCTGGCGCGTGCGCTGGTCAACGATCCGCAATTGCTGGTGCTGGATGAACCGCTGGGCAAGCTCGATTCGCTCACGCGGCTGGCCATGCAGAGCGAGCTGGTGACGCTCTGGCAGCGTGCGCGCTTCTCGACCGTGCTCGTGACGCATGACGTTGAAGAGGCGCTGTTCCTGGCGCAGCGCGTGATTATCTTCAGCCCGCGGCCGGCGCGTATCACGGCGGAGTTGACGGTGGATCTGCCATATCCGCGCCATCGTGGCGACCCGCGCCTGAGCGCGCTGCGGCACGAGGCACTCGGCCATCTCGGCCTGGGCGAGACCTGGTAGATGGCCCGATCATCATGAGCGGGCCGGACGCCACGGTCTGGCTCAACGCTTTACTCAGCGTTCTGCAATGGGTGCAGCACGGCGTGCTGACACTCTGGCACGCGCTCGGCCTCACCGGCGATGTGCATGGGCAACCGGCTTGGCCGTGGGATGTCCGCATCGCCGCAGAGACGCTGCGCATTGATCTCGGCCAGGCACGCCAGCTCGGGCTGACGTTGATTGCGGTGGTGCTGGCGCTGTTCGCGGTGCTGCTTGCCACGGTGGTGCGTCGCTGGCGGCCGGTGTTGTTCGGTGTGGCGGCCGGCTTGTTGGTGGTGGCGCCGTGGCCGTCGACGGTGGTGCTGTCATCCGCCGTGCCGACGAGCTTCCATACAAGCCCGACAGCGTTTTCGCTGGCGTCCATCACGCAGGGCGGACGCGTCTACAACACTGCCTGCGTGAACTGCCATGGCGTGGACGGCCGTGGCGAAGGCCCATTGGCAGCCACGCTCACGCGCTGGCCACCCACCGTAGTCGGTCCGCTGCTCGGCCGCCGGGCCGATGGCGAACTGTTCTGGCATATCGCCAACGGCATGCGTGACGAACACGGCGCGGCCACCATGCCCGCGTTTGCCAATCGCCTGAGCGACACCGACATCTGGGCCGCACTCGATTACATGAAGGTGCTGGCTGCGAATGGCGGCGTACGTGCGGGCGGCTGGCCGGTGCCAATCGCCATGCCTGCACTGTCCGTCCGCTGCGGTGACGCATCGCTCCAGCCATTGGCTGCGTGGCGCAATGGGCAACGCGTACGCGTGATCGCCGTCAACGCCACATCCCCAAGCAGCATTCCATTGGAAGACCCGCGCTTCCAGACCCTGCTCATCACGCCGGATGGCACGCTGCCGCCGCCGACGCGTTCGTTCCAGGCCCGCTGTGTGGCCGCCAGCCCGGATGCGTGGGCCGTGTTCGCCGCCATCGCGGGCGAGGCACCGGAGACATTCGCCGGCACGCAATTGCTGGCCGATCGCAACGGCTGGCTGCGTGCGCGCGGCGAACCCGGCACCGCTTGGTCCGATGCCGACTTTCTGTGTACCTCCGCAGCACGCCGGACCACCGCCTCAACCACCAGCGGTCTCGATGCCCTGATCGCCCGCATGGACGCCGAACCGGTGCGCTACGTGAAGGGCGGCTTCATTCATTGACGCGACATTTCCTATGCCGATTTCTCGACGACATTTCCTTCAATCCGGTCTGGCCGTGGCGGCCGTGCCCGCGCTGTCCTTCGCGCAATCGCCGCAGTCGCGCATCGTACTCAAGGCCGGTGACCAGAAGGGCGGCCTGCGGGCGCTGCTCGAAGCGGCCGATGCGCTCAAGGGCGTGCCCTATGACATCCAGTGGACGGAGTTTCCTGCTGCCGCGCCGTTGGCCGAAGCGCTCAACGCCGGCGCGGTGGACCTCGGCCCGATTGGCGATGCGCCGGCTATCTTCGCGCTGGCGGCGGGCACGCGGATCAAGCTGATCGGCGCCAATCGTTCCGACCCGTACGGCACGGCGGTGCTGGTGCGGCCCGATTCGCCATTGAAGACAGCGGCAGACCTGAAGGGCAAATCGATTGGCACCAACCGGGGTTCGATCGGGCATTTCGTGGCCCTCAAGGCGCTGGAATCTGCAGGGCTTGGGCCGGACGACGCCAACTTTCGCTTCTTGCCGCCGGCCGATGCCAAGCTTGCGCTGGTCAATGGGTCGATCGACGCATGGTCAACGTGGGAGCCCTATACGGCGATGGCCGAAACCGCCAAGCACGCGCGCGTGCTGGTGAGCGGGCGTGGGCTGTGGTCGGGCCTGAGCTACCTGGCCGCCACCGATGCCGCGCTGGCTGCCAAGCGAGATGCGCTGCGGGATTTTCTGCAACGCGTGGTGCGTGCGCAGGTGTGGTCGTACCAGCATGTCGACAGCTATTCGGCCACGCTGGCACGCATCATCGGCATTGCCCCGGAGGCCGCGCGGCTGCAGTTTGCGCGTCGGCAAACGGTGTGGCGCCCCATCGATGCGCAGATCGTTGCCGAGCAGCAGCGCACGGCCGATTTCTACGTGAAGGTCGGTTTGCTCAAGCAGCGGCTCGAGGTTGCTTCCACTTTTGACACGGGATTTCCGCTGACGGCCTAGCGTGCATTACCCGAGTGCGACTCTGCGCTCGGTCGAGAGCCGCCGTGCGGGCCGGTGGAACCCGGCGCTTCCGCAACGTTCTTGGGCAGGTTGGTTTGCGATGTTGCGGTGTCCGGAGCGTTGTTGCCGCCTTTGCCAAAGCGTGCTGCCAGGCGATCCTGCACCTCAGTCAGCTGTGCTTGTTCCTGGGCTTTTTGCGTGCGCTCGGTCTCGGCCTGCTGGGCTGCGGCGGCTTGTTCAGCCGGCGTGGGCGGCGGCAACTTGCCATGGGCAGGACGGGGTAGCGCCGCGATCGCCAAGCCGGTTGCAAGTGCCAGGGGCCAGGCGACGCGTCCAACGTTGATGCGGGCAGGTGACATGACGATCTCCGGAGTGGGATCGCCATGGCTCAGCAAGCGCGGTGCCGCGTGAGTTCAGCGCCGCTCGTCTGTCAGCGATTGCCGCAGCGTATCTTTCAGCAGGTTGAACACCGGGTTGTCGTTGTCCTTGCGATAGGCCATCCACAACTCAACCGGCTTGGCGGGCGTGGTGCGCACCGGGCGGTAGACCACACCCTCGAAATGCAGCATCGACGCAGCTGCCGGGATCAACGCCACGCCAATCCCCGCGCGCACCAGCGCCAGCATCGAGTGGATCTGGCTAACGTATTCCACGATATCGGGCAGCACTTCGGCGCGCTCCAGCAGGCCGCTCACCATCTGGTGGAAGTAGCGCGCCTCGTACGGCGAATACATCAGCAGCGGCTTGCCTTCGCAATCGCGCAGCGAAGGGCGCAGGGGCCAACTGTCGGCAGCCGCTTCAGGCAACGCCAGCACCATCGATTCCTGCGAGCACGGCACGGCCACCAGCTCACCGTGCTCCACCGGCGGCCGCAGCAGGCCAACGTCGATTTCACGCGCGTCCAGCGCCGAGAGCTGCGCGCCGCTCACCATTTCCTTCAGCGTCAGCCGCACCCCAGGCGATGCGGCCCGCACAGCGCTCACCAGCGAAGGCAGCTTTCCGTACCCCACCGATGCCGTAAAGCCCACCGCCAGCGCGCCCGCCGCACCGGTGGCGATCTGCCGCGCTGTGGCGGCGGCTTCATCGGCCAAGCGCAGGATGCGCGAGGCATCAGGCAGAAAGCTCCGCCCCGCCGCGGTCAGCTTCACCGAGCGGCTATTGCGCTCCAGTAGCTCGGTGCCGACCTGATGCTCCAGTAAGCGCACCTGGCGTGACAGCGGCGGCTGCGTCATGTGCAGGCGTTCGGCTGCACGCCCGAAGTGCAGTTCTTCGGCCACGGCGACAAAGCAACGGAGTTGGCTCAGCTCGAACATCGATTCAAAAACGGTATGGATTGAGTCGGCGCTTATCTTGAATGGGAAAGATCGGCGGTGCAAGACGGCCCGTTCGAGCGCCTTGCTCGCGCTGTATGTGACGGACGAAGGAGGTGCTGTCGTTCTGCGGCCGCCCGAGCGGTGGATGCATCACGTGCGGCCGCAGCATTGGCATCGCGGGCTAGGGGATACCCTGTATCAATACAAATTCTGTATTAATCGAGTCAGCAGTTGGCTTGGACTTGAATCGATGGCGATGCAAGAATCCGTTCACCAACAACACGCATTCGTAGAGCGAGACATGTCCCGATATACCCCCCAAGAATTCGCCCACCAGATCGGCACCGGCCTGCTGTCGTTCCCGATCACGCACTTCAAGGCGTCCGATCTGTCGTTTGACGAAGAGGCCTATCGCAAGAACCTGGCATGGCTGTTCAGCCACGACGCCGCTGGCCTGTTTGCTGCAGGCGGCACGGGCGAATTCTTCTCGCTCACCGCTGCGGAAACTGACCGCGTCGTGCGCGCAGCCGTGGCGGAAACCGGCGGCAAGATTCCAGTCATCGCCCCCGCTGGCCGCGGCACCGCCGAATCCATCGAATACTGCAAGGCCGCAGAAGCCGCCGGCGCCGACGGCATCCTGCTGCTGCCGCCGTACCTGACCGAAGCCTCCGCTGACGGCGTGGCCGCGCACGTGGAGCAGGTCTGCAAGTCGACCAAGCTGGGCGTGATCATTTACAACCGCGCCAACCAAGTGCTGGACGCCGATCACCTGGAACGCCTGGCAGGCCGCTGCCCGAACCTCGTCGGCTTCAAGGACGGCGTGGGCGATCTGGAACTGATGACGCGCATCTACGCCCGCCTGGGTGATCGCTTCACCTACATCGGTGGCCTGCCGACCGCCGAGACGTTTGCGCTGCCGTACCTGACGATGGGCGTGACGACGTACTCGTCGGCCATCTTCAACTTCGTGCCCAAGTTCGCCCTGGAGTTCTACGCCGCCGTGCGTGCGTACGACAACGCCAAGGTCTACAAAATGCTGAACGACTTCGTGCTGCCGTATATTGCCCTTCGCAATCGCAAGCGTGGCTATGCGGTGTCCATCGTCAAGGCCGGTATGAAGGTAGTCGGCCGCAGCGCTGGTCCCGTGCGTGCTCCGCTGACCGACCTGACCGACGCTGAACTGGCTGAGCTGTCGGCCCTGGTGTCGCGCATTGCTGAAGTGGAAAAACTGGCAGCCTGAGCGCAATCCAAACACGAGGAATCAACATGACATTGAGCGGCGAACTGTTGCTGGGCGCGACCCGCGTTGCGGGTGGTGCCGGCGCGGTTCGCGCCATGAACCCCGCCACCGGGGAATGGCTCGAACCACAATTCACTCTGGCCACCAAGGCCCAGGCCGCGCGTGCCGCTGAACTGGCCGCAGCGGCTTTTGACGTTTACCGTGAGACCGCTCCCGAAGCGCGCGCCGCATTCCTGGAAGCCATCGCCAGCCAGATCGAAGCGCTGGGCGATGCGCTGATCGAGCGCGCCATGGCCGAGTCCGCACTGCCGCGCCCGCGCCTGGAAGGCGAGCGTGGCCGCACGTGCAATCAGCTCCGCTTGTTTGCGAACGTCGTGCGCGCTGGCGATGCAGTGGGTGCACGTCTGGACTCGGCGCTGCCCGAGCGCAAGCCGCTGCCGCGTTCGGACCTGCGCATGCGCCGTATCGCGCTGGGGCCCGTCGCCGTGTTCGGCGCGAGCAACTTCCCGCTGGCGTTCTCGGTGGCGGGTGGTGATACCGCATCGGCGCTGGCTGCTGGTTGCCCGGTTGTCGTGAAAGCGCACCCGGCGCATCCGGGTACGTCGGAACTGGTCGGCCGCGCCATTCAGGCTGCGGTTGCGCAGTGCGGTTTGCCGGAAGGCGTGTTCTCGCTCATCCAGGCGGACAACGATGTGGCCGGCGCGCTGGTGGCCGATCCGCACATTCAGGCCGTGGGCTTCACGGGCTCGCGCGCGGGCGGTCAGGCGCTGCTGCGCATTGCGCAGGCACGTCCGCAACCGATTCCGGTGTATGGCGAGCTGAGCGCCATCAACCCCGTCTTCCTGCTGCCGGATGCGCTGGCCAAGCGCGCTGCCGCACTGGGCCAACAGTACGTCGCCTCGCTCACGATGGGTGCGGGCCAGTTCTGTACCAATCCGGGCCTGCTGCTCGCCATTGACGGGCCGGAACTCGATGCCTTTGAATCCGCCGCTGCCACCGCCATGGGCGATGTGGCCGCACAGCCGATGCTGACGGCAGGCATTCACGCCGCCTATGCGCGCGGTGTCGACAAGCTGGCGGGTGAAGCCAACGTGCGCTGCGTTGCACGCGGGCAGGGTAGCGACCAGCCCAACCGTGGGCAGGCCGGCTTCTACGTCACCGATGCCAAGAGCTTCCAGGCGCAACCGACGCTGCATGATGAAGTCTTCGGCGCCACCGGCCTGGTCGTGCGCTGCCGCGATGCTGAAGAACTGCGTGCGCTGGCCGAATCGCTGGAAGGGCAGTTGACGGCCACGCTGCATCTGGATGCCGGCGACACGGAGCTCGCGCGCTCGCTGTTGCCGATTCTGGAGCGCAAGGCCGGCCGCATCCTGGCCAACGGCTGGCCGACCGGCGTGGAAGTCTGCCAAGCCATGGTGCATGGTGGCCCGTGGCCGGCAACGACCGACACGCGCACAACTTCGGTCGGCACGGCGGCCATCGAGCGCTTCCTGCGCCCGGTGTGCTACCAGGACTTGCCGGCAGCACTGTTGCCGCAGGCCCTGCAAGACGCCAACCCGCTCAAGTTGCGTCGCCTGGTCGACGGACAGTGGCAGTAACCCTGAAGTAGCAAGCCAATAACAAGCCGGGCCGCACAGGACCCGGCAGCTTGCCCCCCGGCGCACATCGCGCCGGCTGATGGAGGAGACGATGGACATCAAAGCCCAGACTGTAGGCAATCAGGCGGGCGCGCAAAGCGTGCCCCGCACAGAACGCATGAGCCGCGTGCGTTTTCTGATCCTCACGATGCTGTTTGTCGTGACGACCATCAACTACGCCGATCGCGCCACCATCTCCATTGCCGGCTCGGCCATGCAGAAGGAGCTTGGCATCGATGCCGTCTCGCTCGGCTATATCTTCTCGGCGTTCGGCTGGGCCTATGTGATTGCGCAGATTCCAGGCGGCTGGCTGCTCGACCGTTTTGGCTCGAAGCGCGTGTACACGTTCAGCATTCTGCTGTGGTCGGTGTTCACGTTGGCGCAAGGTGCGATCGGCTTCTTTACGGGGGTGACCGCCATCATCATGGTGTTCTGCCTGCGTTTTCTGGTGGGTGCGGCAGAGGCGCCGTCCTTCCCGGCCAACAGCCGCATCGTTGCAGCGTGGTTCCCGGCCAATGAACGCGGCACCGCGGCGGCCATCTTCAACTCGGCGCAGTACGCGGCCACGGTGGTGTTTGCGCCGCTGATGGCGTGGCTGGTGCACGAGTTCGGCTGGCACCACGTGTTCATCGTGATGGGCGTGATCGGCATTGCCATGGCGTTCGTGTGGAAGGCCTTCGTGCACGACCCGAAGGACCACCCGCGAGTGAACCGCGCCGAAATCGACTACATCGAAGCGGGCGGCGGCCTGGTCAACATGGACCGCGCAGGCGTGGCCAAGGCCGAAGGCCCGAAGCTTGGCTATGTCAAACAGCTGCTGAGCAACCGCATGCTGATGGGCGTGTACATCGCGCAGTACTGCATCAATGCGCTCACGTATTTCTTCATCACGTGGTTCCCGGTGTATCTCGTGCAAGCGCGCGGCATGTCGATTTTGAAGGCAGGCTTCGTGGCGTCGATTCCAGCGGTGTGCGGCTTCCTGGGCGGCATTCTGGGTGGCGTTCTTTCCGATGCGCTGCTGCGCCGTGGCGCTTCGCTGTCGGTGGCGCGCAAGGTGCCGATCGTGCTGGGCATGCTGCTCTCCATGACCATGGTGATCTGCAACTACGTCGATGCGCAGTCCATCGTGGTGGCGGTGATGGCGCTGTCGTTCTTCGGCAAGGGCCTGGGCGCGCTGGGCTGGGCGGTCAACTCGGATACGGCACCCAAGCAGATCGCCGGTCTGTCGGGCGCGCTGATGAATACGTTCGGCAATCTGTCGAGCATCACCACGCCCATCGCCATCGGCTACATCGTCAACACCACCGGCTCGTTCAACGGCGCGCTGGTGTACGTGGGCATCCATGCCGCGGTGGCCATCGTCTGCTACCTGTTCATGGTGGGCGATATCAAGCGCGTGGAATTGAAGCCGCTGTAAGCAGGAGCCGACGTGACCTTGCAATCGATCGAATCCAGCGCACGCACGGCTGCAACCCAGACGCCGCGAGTGACGGAGATGCAGGTGATCCCCGTCGCCGGGCGCGACAGCATGCTGCTGAACCTGTGTGGCGCGCATGCTCCGTTCTTTACGCGCAACCTCGTCATCCTGAAGGACAACGCCGGGCGCACCGGCGTGGGCGAGGTCCCGGGCGGCGAGGGCATTCGTCAGGCGCTGGAGCGCGTGACTCCGCTGGTGGTCGGCCAATCGATCGGTCGTACCAATGGCGTGCTGAACGGCATCCGCCGCGCGTTGGCCGGCGGGGGTGCTGCCGCACATCAGGCGACGGTGCACCAGGTGACCTCCGCTTCGGAAGCGGCAGTGCTGCGCCAACCGCACGAGATCAACCTGCGCATGGACAACGTCATCACGGCGGTGGAGGCGGCGCTGCTGGATCTGCTTGGCCAGTTTCTCGACGTGCCGGTGGCCGAGTTGCTGGGCGCCGGCCAGCAGCGCGATCGCGCACCGATGCTTGCCTACCTGTTCTACGTGGGCGATCGCCGCAAAACGGATCTGCCGTACCTCGATGGTGCCAACGGCGCTGACGACTGGCTGCGCCTGCGCCACGAAGCCGCCATGACGCCCGATGCCATTGCGCGCCTGGCCGAAGCCGCTACCGACCGCTACGGCTTTGCCGATTTCAAGCTCAAGGGCGGCGTCATGCGCGGTGCCGAAGAGATGGAAGCGATTGCCGCCATCAAGGCGCGCTTCCCACACGCCCGCGTGACGCTGGACCCGAACGGTGCCTGGTCGCTCAATGAAGCGATTGCGTTGTGCAAGGGGCAGGGCCATCTGCTGGCCTATGCCGAAGACCCGTGCGGGCCCGAGGCCGGCTATTCGGGGCGCGAGGTCATGGCCGAGTTCAAGCGCGCCACCGGCATCCCGACTGCCACCAACATGATCGCCACCGATTGGCGCCAGATGGGCCACGCGGTGCAATTGCACGCGGTGGACATTCCGCTGGCTGATCCGCATTTCTGGACCATGCAAGGCTCGGTGCGCGTGGCGCAGTTGTGTGACGAATGGGGCCTGACGTGGGGCTCGCATTCCAACAACCATTTCGATGTGTCGTTGGCGATGTTCACGCATGTGGCGGCCGCTGCGCCAGGCAACATCACGGCCATCGATACCCACTGGATCTGGCAGGAAGCCGAGGAACGCCTGACGCACGAGCCGCTGCGTATCCAGGGCGGCCATGTGGCCGTGCCTGATCGCCCGGGCCTCGGCATCGAGATCGACATGGACCGCGTCATGGCAGCTCATGCGCTGTACAAAACCCTCGGCCCGGGCGCGCGCGATGACGCCATGGCCATGCAATACCTCGTGCCGGGCTGGACGTACGACCCGAAGCGCCCGAGCCTAGGGCGCTGAACGAACATTCCATCATCACTTGAATCAATCACGGAGTCTGTGATGTCTGAAACCACGCTGGCCCCCTCGGCCGGCAATGAAACCGAGAAGGCGCTGACCATTCGCGTGCACGACAGCGACAACGTCGCCATCGTCGTCAACGCGCGCGGCCTGCCCGCCGGCACGGCACTGGACGATGGCACCGTGCTCGTCGAAGGCGTGCCGCAAGGTCACAAGGTGGCGCTCGTCGACCTAGCCGAAGGCGATGCCATCGTCCGCTACAACGAGGTGATCGGCTATGCCGTGAAGCCACTGCCGCGCGGTAGCTGGGTCAACGAGCACGCCGTGAAGCTGCCGTCTGCCCCCGCGCTGGATGAGCTACCGCTGGCAACGCGCCCCGATCCGAAGCTGGCGAAGCTCGAGGGCTACACCTTCGAGGGCTATCGCAACGCAGATGGCACCGTCGGCACGAAGAACGTGCTCGGCATCATGACCAGCGTGCAGTGCGTGGCGGGTGTGACGGACTACGTGGTCGGCCGCATCAAGCGCGAGTTGCTGCCGCGCTTCCCGAATGTTGACGATGTGGTTGCGCTCAACCACGTGTACGGCTGCGGCGTCGCCATCAACGCGCCGGCTGCCATCGTACCGATTCGCACGCTGCAAAACCTGGCGCTCAACCCGAACTTTGGCGGCGAGATCATGGTGATCGGCCTGGGCTGCGAGAAGCTCGTGCCAGAACGCCTGGTGCCGGAAAAGCTCGCGCCGGGTGGCCGCATTCCCATTGAAGTGGCTGGCACTGCAGATTCGCCCGTACTGCGTTTGCAAGACGAAGCCTTCGACGGCTTTATCGGCATGACGGACGCCATCATGGAAATGGCCGAGCGTCGTCTGGAACACCTCAACAAGCGCCAGCGCGAAACCTGCCCGGCTTCCGACCTCGTAGTCGGCGTGCAGTGCGGCGGCAGCGATGCGTTCTCTGGCGTCACCGCCAACCCGGCGGTTGGTTTTGCGGCGGACCTGATCGTGCGTGCCGGCGGCACCGTGATGTTCTCGGAAGTGACCGAGGTGCGCGACGCCATCCATCTGCTCACGCCGCGCGCCATCGACGAAGACGTCGGCCGTGCACTGCTGCGCGAGATGGCCTGGTACGACAACTACCTCAGCGGCGGCCAGAGCGATCGCAGCGCCAACCCGTCGCCGGGCAACAAGAAGGGCGGCCTGTCCAACGTGGTGGAAAAGGCGCTGGGTTCGATCGTCAAATCGGGCAGTACACCCATCGTCGATGTGCTCGGCCCGGGCGAGAAGGTGCGCCGCAAGGGCCTGATCTTTGCCGCCACGCCCGCCAGCGATTTCGTGTGCGGTACGTTGCAACTGGCCTCGGGCATGAACCTGCAGGTCTTCACCACCGGACGCGGCACACCGTATGGCCTAGCCATGGCGCCGGTCATCAAGGTGTCGACACGCAAGGCGCTGTCTGAGCGCTGGCACGACCTGATCGACCTCGACGCCGGCCGCATCGCCACCGGCGAGGCGAGCATCGCCGACATCGGTTGGGAACTGTTCCACCTGATTCTTGACGTGGCGAGCGGCCGCAAGCAGGTTTGCGCCGACAAACTGGGCCTGCATAATGCCCTGGCCCTGTTCAACCCCGCCCCGGTAACCTGATCTCCTGATCTGATATGACCACTGAAGTGACTCATCAAACCGACCCGCTCGCAGGCGTCACCACGCGTTGCCATCGCCTTCTACTGACTGGCGCCGGAGGCAACCTCGGCAAGGTGCTGCGCGAGCGTTTGCCCAAGTACGCTGATTTTTTGCGCTTGTCTGATATATCAAATCTGAGCGAGGCGCGCGCCGGCGAAGAGATCGTGCCGTGCAATCTGGCTGATGCGCAGGCTGTCGATGCGCTCGTCGCTGGCACGGATGCGATCGTGCATCTGGGCGGTGTGTCGGTGGAGCGGCCGTTTGAAGAAATCCTGCCGGCCAACATCCAAGGCACGTACAACCTGTACGAAGCCGCGCGTCGCCACGGCGTGCGCCGCATCGTGTTTGCCAGCTCGAACCACACCATCGGCTTCTACAAGCAGGGCGAGGTGATCGACAGCACCGTGCCAACCAAACCCGACGGCTACTACGGCTTGAGCAAGGTCTTCGGCGAGCAGCTTGCCAGCTTCTATTTCGACCGCTACGGCATCGAGACGGTGGCCATCCGCATCGGCTCGTCGTTTCCCGAACCGAAGGACCGCCGCATGCTGGTCACGTGGCTGGGCTACGACGACCTGGAACAACTCATCCGCCGCGCGCTGTTCGTGCCCAAGGTCGGCTTTACGGTGGTCTACGGCATGTCGGGCAACCGCGACCATTGGTGGGATAACCGCCACGCCGCGCACCTCGGCTACGTGCCAACCGAGACGAGCGAGATCTTCCGCGAGAAGGTTGAAGCGCAGCCTCCGCTGCCTGCCGACGACCTTGCGGCGGTGTACCAGGGCGGGGCGTTCGTGAAAGCCGGCCCGTTTGGAGATTGACCCGATGCACGTGAATGTAGAACCCACCGTGGAGCGGGTGGGCACCATGCAATGCGGCGTCGGTGAAAGCCCCGTCTGGCACATCGGCCAACAGGCCTTGTACTGGACGGACATTCCGCGCAGCACGCTGTGGCGCTGGACTCCGTCGACGGATCAGTGCGATGCGTGGCCGCTGCCGGAGATGGCCGGCTGCATCGGTATGACGTCGCATGGCTGGGCGCTGGCGATGGAGACAGGCATCTTCCACGTGCCGCAGCCGAAGGCGGGCGCCAAACTCGCGCCGGTGGAGCGGCTGGCGACGGTGGCGCACCCGCGCCCCGACATGCGCTTCAACGATGGTCGCTGTGACCGGCAGGGCCGCTTCTGGGCCGGCACGATGGTGTTTGATACGTCGGAGGGGGCGCCGCTCGGCAAGCTTTATCGCTTGGATGCATCGGGTGGCGAGGTGCGTCTGGATGCCGTCATCGACGATCTGATCGTCCCCAACGGCCTGGCCTTCAGCCCGGATGGCCGCACGATGTATCTGTCGGATTCGCACGCGAGCCGGCAAATCGTCTGGGCGTTCGATTACGACATCCATAGCGGCACGCCGCACAACCGCCGCGTGTTCATCGACATGAATGCCTACCCCGGCCGGCCCGACGGCGCCGCCGTGGATGCCGAAGGTTGCTACTGGATCTGCGGTAACGATGCGGGTCTGGTGCACCGGTTCACGCCAGACGGGCGCTTGGACCGCAGCATTGCCGTGCCCACGCCCAAGCCCGCCATGTGTGCCTTTGGCGGGCCGGGGCTGGATACGTTGTTCGTCACGTCGATCCTGATCGACGATGACCCACTCTCGGGCGCCATGTTTGCGTTGCGCCCCGGGGTGACTGGATTACCGGAAGCCGCTTTGCCCATTTGAATGATCTGAACGCAGTACGCCCCACACCAGAACAAAACCGGGGGGGCTTTAAGGAGACAACATGAAACCCATCAAAGGCTTGCGCTGGTGGATCATCGGGCTCGTCTTGAGCGGCCTGATCATGAACTACCTAGCGCGCAATGCGCTGGCCGTGGCGGCGCCCGAAGTCAACAAGGTGCTGAGCATCAGCACGCAGCAGTACGGCTATATCGTGGCGGCGTTCCAGGCGGCCTACATGGTGATGCAGCCCGTGGCGGGCTACGTGCTGGACGTGCTCGGCACCAAGCTGGGTTTTGCGTTGTTTGCGGGGGCGTGGTCGCTGGTCTGCCTGTTGCACAGCACGGCGAGCGGTTGGCTGTCGTTGGCCGCGTTCCGCGCCATGCTGGGGATGACGGAGGCGGCGGGCTTCCCCTCGGCCTTGCGCGCAACGGCGGAGTGGTTTCCGGCCAAGGAGCGTTCCATTGCAACGGGGTGGTTCAACATCGGCTCGTCGATCGGGGCGGTGGTGGCGCCGCCGCTGGTGGTCTGGTGCATCCTGCACGGCGATTGGCGCCTGGCCTTTGGGGTAATTGGCGTGATGGGGCTGGTGTGGAGCGTGTTGTGGTTCGCGCTGTACCGCGTGCCGACCAAGCACCCGCGCCTGTCCGAAGAGGAACACGCCTACATCCGCGCCGGCCAGGAAGTGCGGGAAGACAATGCCGACGCGCCGAAGCCTTCGTGGGGCAAGATCGTCAGCAGCAAGCGGTTCTGGGGCATCGCCATCCCGCGCTTTCTATCGGAGCCGGCGTGGCAGACGTTCAACTACTGGATCCCGCTGTACATGGCCACCGAGCGCCATATGAACCTGAAGGAGATCGCGCTGTTTGCGTGGTTGCCGTTCCTGGCGGCAGACGTGGGCTGCGTGCTGGGTGGCTATCTGGCGCCGTGGTTCCAGAAGCGGTTCAAGGTATCGCTCGTAACGTCGCGCAAGCTGGTGATGCTGACAGGGTGCCTGTGCATGGTCGGCCCGGCTTGCATCGGGCTGGCAACGAGCCCCTACACGGCGATTGCGCTGTTCTGCGTGGGCGGTTTTGCGCACCAGACGCTGTCGGGCGCGCTGTACACGCTCACGTCCGACATGTTCGGTAAGCACGAGGTCGGCACGGCGGTGGGCCTGGCCGGCATGTCGGGCTACATGGGCGGCATGCTGTTCTCGCTGGCGGTCGGCTCGCTGGCGGCCACCATCGGCTACAACCCGCTGTTCGTGGCGCTGGCCGTATTCGACATCGTGGCGGCCATCGTGGTGTGGACCATGCTGAACGACAAACAAGTCCATGCCGTGCCGATGCAGCCCGGCAGCACGTCGCCCAGCACCGCTACCTGAGTTTGCGTAGGGGTATTACGCGGCCCGGTGAGCGATCGTCGGATTGAGCTTGGCGGGACTGAGTGGGTTGAAGTCGACCCACTCGCCGTTGCGCCAGCGGCCAGCGGCTTCTTCCACATCCATACCGCCGGCCTCCGCCAGCGCGCGTGCCGCTTCGGCCTCCTGCTCGGGTGTCACGCGCGTGGCCAGCAGCACGCCGGAATGGCGCGTACGCAGCGTGGCATCGGGTGGCTGTTCCGGTTGCGGTTCGTCCCGGGTGGCAAACATTGCACCGGCCAGCGAGCCGATATAGGCACCCACGCCAGCCGCCACCACCGAAAACAGCACGGCAACGTGCAACGACATCAGCACGAACACACCCGCCACGGCGCCAATCGCCGCCCCCACGGCCATCCCCTTACCCGCGCCGGCATGCGCCCGCGAAGCCCCAGGGTCGGCATTCTGGTCTCCGCCGATGGGAAACGCGGCATGCTGCCCTGAAGGGTTGACGAAGAAGACGTTCACATCGTCTTCGGAAAATCCGCGAGAGAACAGCGCACGCGCGGCGCTTTCCGCGCGCTCAAACGTATCGAACCGGGCAGCGACGATCAGCGACATGGGGCCTCCTGAGAAACGCGTTTCCCATTGCGTACGCAAACGCGGGGCCAGGCCCAAAAGTCAACCCAAAGTTACCTAGATCAGGTGATTGGCTGGGCAAGTGCCCGTCGCCATACTGCGCAGCACGGCCCAGTCGAGGCCACGCCGTTCCAAGACAAAGACAACGACAACGAAGTCACGGCCATCCGGAACACGGGCGGCCAGCCGATGCTGCCCGGCAACTCGGCAGCCTTGTGGTGTTGAAACGGGAGGGTGTGCCATGTTCAACGGCTTTTCCGCAGTGCCGGGCGCGATCGTGCCTTATGCATACGATTGGCTGCTGGTAGGGCTGTCGTATCTCATCTCGGTGTCAGGCGCGTATGTGGGCTTGCGATGGTCAAGACGCATCCGCAATCAGAACGGCAGCATCGACACAGACCGGCTGATCTGCGCCAGCGTGGCGTTGGGCGGCGGGGCGGTGTGGTCCATGCATTTCATCGGCATGGCCGCCTATCGCACCCCGGTGCGGCTGGAGTTCGACCTGTTCATGACCGTGGTATCGCTGCTGGTGGTCATGGTGTTTGCCGGGGCGGGGCTCGTGCTGGCGTCGCGCCCCACGGGCAATCGCATGAAGAACATCGCGGAGGGTGGCGTCCTGACCGGCCTGGGCGTGGCAGTGATGCACTACACCGGCATGGCCGCGGTGCACACCAACAGCACGTTCGAGTGGGACATCTCCATCATGGCGGTGTCTGCGCTGATTGCGATCGTGGTCTCTATCGTTGCGCTGTGGCTGGCGACCACCGTCAAAACGCGCAACCAGCAGATCGGCGCGGCGTTGGTGATGGGCGTGGCCGTTTGCGGCATGCACTACACGGGCATGACGGCCGGCACGATGATCTGCTCGGGGCAAAGCTATTCGCCGTCGCTGTTCGCCATCGAGGGCAGCAATATCGGCTATGCCGTGTTTGCGCTGGCCGGCACCATCCTGATGATCATTCTGCTGATCGAAGCCACGCATACGACGACCGGGAAGCGCGTGGCCGCACGTTAAGCCCGATTCCGCAGCCCTGGGGTCTGTAGGCATATAAACGCCCGGCCGATGTCTTTTTCGGTCGGGCGTTTCTCTTTGCGGTGGCGCGCCCCGCTACAATCGCGGGCTGGAATTCGTTGATGGCGCTTGAAATGGGGCTTGGCTGGTTTGGCATTTCTACCGTGTGGCTGTTGCCGCTGGTGTGGCGATACGCAATGCGTGCGCTGGCAGGGGAACGTGGTCTCCTGCAAGGGCGGGGCACCGTCCGGCTTTGGCTGGTGACGCTGGTTGCGCTGTGCGCCAGCAGCACTCTTGAAGCACTGACAGCCGGCGGCGACCCGCAAGACAAGGCGGGCGGCGCGGCGGGGCATGCGTTGTCGACGCTGTTCTCACACGTGCTGGGCTGGACTGGGGCGTTTCTGTTGATGCTCGGCGTGCTCATCTGGGTAGCGCCGATGGTGTTCGGCCGCACGTGGCAGCAAGTGCTCAAGCGCAAACCCGCTGCAGAAGACGCCTCGCCCGATGAACCGTCGCTCCAGCAAAGCGAGCCGGCGGAAGAGGGCCTGAAACCCACAGCACTCGGCTTGGGTGGCGCGGGCGAAGCACGTTGGACTGGCTGGACCGGCAACACGGGCCCAGCGCAGCCGACGACCCGCCATCGCGGTATCGAAGCCGTGTCCGCACGCCGCCAACCGGCTTGGCAGCCGCCGCCGCGCACGCGCCCATCGCCGCCGCAGCCCGGCGAAATCTGGCCGTTGATCGATGCGCAGAAAGCGGCGCCTGCAGAGCCGCCTCCCAGCGCCAAGGCAACCCCTGCACCCGCTCCCGCAGCGGCTCCGGAAGCTGCGCAGGTGCGCCCCAAACCACGCGCCACGATCGTCAGTAGCCCGTTCCATCAACCGCAGTTGGGGCTGCGCGAGCGTACGCCTTCGACACCGGTAGTGCAGCCGGCAGGAGCAGCGCCCGTGCCCGAGGCGGTCGACCTGCCCATCGCGGAGCCCGCGCAGGCTGAGATGGTTGACGCCGCCGCTCCCGACGTTGCCACGGCGGCCCCTGTCGTCGATCTGGAAGCCGTCCGCCAGGAGGCCGAAGCTTTGCTGGCGGAACTGCGCAGCCTGATGGTGCCTGCCGCATCGGTATCCGAGCCCGTGCCAGAGCCAGACAACGAGCCCGTGATCGAAGCGGTTGTGCCCGCATTCAATGCGCCCTCAGTGGAGGCTGAAGAAGCACCGGCAGACGAGGCCGCACCCGCGCCTGAGCCGAGCGAAGCCGCGCTGGAAGCGGCTCCAGCGGCCAAACCGCGTATCGTCTTGCCCGCCGTGGTGGGCGCAGTTGTCTCCCGCGCTGCGCCGCCGGTGCCAAGCGTCACCACACCCGCGCCGGCTCCCGCTCCCGCCCCAGCGGTGCCGCGTTATGTGGACTACCGCCTGCCCAGCCCCGCGCTGCTGACGGCTGCATCGACCAGCGCAGAAGCCGTCTCCGCCGAACACCTGGACGAAACCAGCAACCTGATCGCCCAGCGCTTGGCCGAGTTCAAGGTGCCTGTGACGGTGGTGGGTGCTTCCGCAGGCCCCGTCATCACCCGCTTTGAGGTGGACCCCGCCGTGGGCGTACGCGGCGCACAGGTGGTCGGCTTGGTGAAGGATCTGGCCCGTGCGCTGGGCGTGACGTCCATCCGCGTGGTCGAGACCATCCCCGGTAAAACGTGCATGGGCCTGGAACTGCCCAACGCCAAGCGCGAAATGATCCGCTTGTCGGAGGTGGTGAACGCGGCAGATTTCCAATCGCATGCCTCGCATTTGGTGCTTGCCATGGGCAAGGACATCACCGGCAACCCGGTGGTGACGGATCTTGCGCGCGCGCCACATCTGCTGGTGGCCGGCACGACGGGGTCGGGCAAGTCGGTGGCCGTCAACGCGATGATCTTGTCGATGCTGTACAAGGCCACGCCCGACGACGTGCGCATGATCATGATCGACCCGAAGATGCTGGAGCTCTCGGTGTACGAGGGCATTCCGCATCTGCTCGCGCCGGTGGTGACCGACATGAAACAGGCCGCGCACGCGCTGAACTGGTGCGTCGGGGAGATGGAAAAGCGCTATCGCCTGATGTCCACTTTGGGCGTGCGCAATCTGGCCAGCTACAACCAGAAGATCCGCGCGGCAGAACAGGCGGGCCGCAAGGTGCCGAACCCGTTCTCGCTGACGCCAGACGCACCGGAGCCGCTCTCCACGCTGCCGCTGATTGTCGTCGTCATCGACGAGCTGGCTGATCTGATGATGGTCGCCGGCAAGAAGATCGAAGAGCTGATCGCACGCCTGGCGCAGAAAGCGCGCGCAGCCGGCATCCACTTGATTCTGGCGACGCAGCGGCCATCGGTGGACGTCATCACCGGTCTGATCAAGGCGAACATTCCGACGCGGGTGGCGTTCCAGGTGTCGTCCAAGATCGACTCGCGCACGATTCTCGACCAGATGGGCGCGGAATCGCTGTTGGGGCAGGGCGACATGCTGTTCCTGCCGCCAGGTACGGGGTATCCGCAGCGCGTGCACGGCGCGTTCGTTGCCGATGAAGAAGTGCACCGTGTGGTGGAACACTGGAAGCAGTTTGGCGAACCGGAATACGACGAAGCCATCCTCGCCGGTGATCCGGCTGAGGCAGCTGCTGGCAGCGATTTGTTCGGTGGCGAGGGTGGTGACGCAGAAGCCGACCCGCTTTACGACGAAGCCGCCGCGTTTGTGCTCAACACGCGGCGAGCGTCGATCTCGTCCGTGCAGCGGCAATTGCGCATTGGCTATAACCGTGCGGCCCGGTTGATTGAGCAGATGGAAGCGGCAGGGCTGGTTTCGCCGATGGGGCGCAATGGGCAGCGTGAGGTGCTGGCGCCCGGTGGTGGCGAGTAAGAGGCGTTCGCCTGGCGGGTGTCACGCCGATGGCGCGACATACTCGATATACAGCACCCACTCGTCGGCCCGTACGGGGACAGCAATGGCGCGCTTAGTCGATCGTGTCGTCATCGAACTGATGTTGTAGGCCACGCCGCCCTCAGTGGCGGTGCGCCGCAATGCGGCTTTCTCGGGTTCCGTAAGCCATGTACGCACAAACGCCTCCGGAACCGGACCTGGGTTGACATAGCGAGGCTTCCCCGCAAAGCGTGCGCTTTCCGAAGGGGGCAACTTGATCGCAACGATCAACGCCACATAGTCGGTGGGCCCCGGTACGCCCATGCCGGAATTGTTTTCGGGTAGCGTGGCAAGCTCGAAGCGCACGGATTGAGGTGGCGCTTCAAGACGAACATACTGCCGCAGGGCTGTGGGATCGCGGTTGACCTGCGTGTCGGCTTGGCCGCATCCGGCAAGTACAGCGCCCATGCAGAACACGGCTAGGCACTGCCGTAGGCTGCTGCGACAAGCGGCGACAGTCCAGGTGATTGCGTTCATGACGGAGTGACGAGGGGGCATTGCTGTTGGTCTAAGCGTCTGCGTACGTCTCGGACGTCAGCTTGGCTTCCAGCATGTGCGCGATCTCGGTGACAGCGGATGTGAAGACGCCCTCGTGCCGAGCGTGATAGCCGAACGGCAGCTCGTAGTAGGCAATGCTTCCATACGCGCGGGGAGTATCGCCGAACCGAAACGCGAGGCCGAACCCGCCGGAGCCCTTTGCGGGATGGACCACGGAACACGTCACTTCCGTAACAGCGCGATGCCGGAAGCGAAAGATGTCGTTGCCGCATCGGAACCCGACCCATGCCAGATCGTGCGAGCGGAAGACCACGAGGGCACCCTCCGGGGAAAGCCCCGAACCCTCTAGCGCTTCGGCCACCTCGCTTGTCGACACCATGGGGAGGGCGGCGTCGGAATCATCGTGCTCGACCTCCACACTGACGTGCCTGGTAACCATGTCTTTCAGCAAGTCGTAGACGAGTCGTGTCGCGTCTTGGCGTGCGTCGTCCGCGCCATAGAGCACCAACGACCGGAAACGTGCGAGGCCACCAATGCGCTCAGGCAACTGGGCGATGGGCTGCGTGGTCTCTGCAGCTGAGGGAAGCGCTTCTCCACGCGCCTTGTTCCAGCGCTCAGCGATCCCACCCAACCAGTACACCAGTGCTGTCTGCGGAATCAGCACCGCAACCATGACGGCGACCATGACACCAAGGCCCGCGAGGAAGCCGTGCTGCGGCCCGACGAGCGTTGCAGCCTTCGCGCCTGCGTACACGGGCAGGGCCAGGTAGAGAAGCCAGAACACCAATCACCTGCTTAGTTGGCCGACGATGAAGTCGATGACGTGGTTCGGCCGATTAGGCGATATGCAGCTCGGGCGATATGCCCAAGGGAGCGAAGTCGTTCGACTTTGCTTCTGCCGTGGTTCCCACTTACTTTGAAGCGCTTTGGCTAACAACTGCATCACCACGCTTGATAGCGTTCTCGATCAGGCGCTTGTTCAGCGCTGCGCGTTTCTTCTTGTCCGCTTCGTGCTCAGCAGTGCTGTTCCAGCCCTTGGCATCGCCTTCTTTGAGCTGCTGGGCGAGATTTTCCGCGTCGCGCTTGAGCGCCACGTCCAATAGCTCGAAGTTAAGGCGAACGTCATAGCTCAATCCCGCGGAACCGTCATCTCCCTTGACGCTCAACTCCGCCAGCACGCCATCACCGACCCAGCGCCAGATCGGGCCTTGTTGCACTACCGCAGGCCAATCGTTCGCCGGAATCCGGTATGCCGGGTCGATCGTTCGTGGGAAACGTCCAAATTGACCATTCTCATTGAGCAAACTGGAACGCCCCGTGAGCAACACATCCCATTCGGGGTTGTAGTAGCGCTGCCATTTACCACGCTGGAACTGTGCAATCGTCTGCTCTACCAACGCTTGTGCCTCGGCGTTGGTTTTGATGGCCTTATCGTTGAGCAGTAGCGATACCGATTGAACTCGACGATCCGGGAATCTCTTCTCGTCAGCACGCATGGCCAGCGAGAAGATTGGTTGCCAGCGAATCTCAAAGCCTTCGCGCGTGTAGTGCGCAACGACAGCATCCGGCACAGGCGAGACGCTATAGCTGATATAGCCATCGATATTGTCGGTCGCAAATGTTGGAACACCTGAAGCACGTGCCGTGTCCGCGATGTTCTTCCCAAGGTCGAATCGTATTTCCGTCATTCCCTCACCCGCACTCTTGCTACAGCCCAGCACGCCACCCGCGATGGGCAGCACGGCAAGCATCATGAAACGCCGCCGGTTAAGCATGCAGCCACCCTCTGATTTTTTGAAGTTCGCCATCCATATATGACCGTCTGTTCTTCATCAAGTCGTTGAATTTGTCTGCGAGTTCCTTGACATAGGCCATTCGGTCGGTCGGGTTCGGCAAGCTCCTCTTCCGCCCAGTCACATAGTCCCAAGGCCCCTTGGGCTTGTCGAAGGTTGCCTGCAACGCAGGGTCGTCGTTTTTTGGCGAGGCACTGAAGTACAGCGTGTATGTCGGTGACAGTGACCCCAACGACGCACGACTGAACAGATGGTTGATATCCATCGTCCTAATCAGCTTAGGGTCTTCGTAGATCAGCGGTTGCAGTACGTTGATCTGCTCCTGCTTTGCAATGATGTTGACCTCTTCTTGCTGACTGCTGACTTTGCCTGCTTGGTCCAAGGCGTACTCGTCGATAAAAAGCGAGTATGTCTGTCTCACTTCCTTGGTCACCTTAAACCGGGCCACCGCCTGCAATTTTCCGATGGCCCCAGTGTCGCCCGCTATCCGGCTCAGTTCCTTGCGCTCCTCCTCCATGACGTAGAAGGCCTCATTGAAGCTTCCCCAATACTCAGAGCCTGGCACTCGGTAGCCCTTGTCGTAGCTCTTCACGTTCGCTTTCACGTAACGGTGCGCTTGGCCGGCGTTGGCTTGAAACTGCCCATAGCCACCGTCCATTCCGCCCCACACTGGGGCTGTCTGGAAGTAGCTACGTGCCTGTGCATACACCGGGTCACCCGCGATGCGTCCCTGTAGCCGTCCCATCCAGTTAGCGCCATAAGGCAGCTCTTTGACGGCGTCTCTAGACTGTTGCTGGAACGTACTGGCGTCGCGTTTTTCCACGTGGCTGCGCAATCGGTCGGCATTGAGGCTGCCATCCTGGTTGAGGCCGTACTCCAACACAAACCAGAGCCAAGGGTAGATGTCCATGAAAAGCCACAGGTTGCCCTTGGCCAGTGCCGCATACACCCGTAGCGAATGTTCGTAGGGCGATGCGTCGGTGAACAAGTCGGATACCGTCTGCGATAGGCCTGAGGTGCGCGCCATGTTACGCCAGCCACCATTGAGGACGTCCACCCGCGAATAGCGATAGGCCTCCACGATGTCCTTGACCACAAAAGCGGCCAGAGCCGGCCAGAGCATCTGCAGCTTGCCACGCGACTTCTCGGCGCTGGTGAAGTACAGATCAGCATAGCGCGCTGCGATACGCTTGGCCCGGCGTTCCGGATCGGTAATCAGGTGCCAGCACTTGTTGTCACCTTGCTCGCTCAGCGCGACAAGAGCCTCTTCCTGCGCGTAGGACCACAGATATTTGGCATCGACGTTCTGCGTGTGCTGAGAGCCTTGTCGCGGATTCGTCCGGCACTGGCCAAGGACTTCAATGTCGTAGCCGTCGTCGTCATGCGGCATCGTGTAAACCTTCTTCTCTTATCGGTCGAACTTAAAACGGGCGTAGCGCAGGGCATGCTCAAGTGGCTGCTCTGTCGGCGTCTGGATCCGCTCCGTTTCACCACCCTGCGGGGCATCGCCGCGCAAGGTCTGCTCAGGCTGCGCCTGGTTGCGCACGCGGAAACGGAGCCGGCCTTCGACGACCTTCTGATCAGCGTCCTTGAATAGCACCTGCTCATCGAATTTCTGGAACAGCGAATGTTCCGCCGGCTCGGGCATCAGAGTGCCGAAGGGGAGGGATGGCAACTCCGCCGCCTGCCCCCCTGGCCCAATCATCGGATGCCCAGCCCCCTTCACCGACAGCAGCCCCGACGTCTCAAACGTCACCGCATTCCCCTCCAGCCGGATCATCGAATCCCCACCATGCAGCACGATGTTTTGCTGCGCGAGGATCTCAACCGAATTGGCCGATGAGGTCACGGTCACCGCCTTATCCGCCAGCACAGCCAGCGCATCGGTATGCGCCTGAATAGAGACCGGCCCACCTTCGGCAATCACGCGAACGCCATTGCGCTGCGCAAACAGGCTCACACCCTTGGCGGCCGCAGCGGCGATAACGTTGCCGGCGGCAAGGTGCCAGTCCGCCTGTGCCGTGCCATGCAGATGCCGACCGGCATAGACCGTGGTAGTGGCCCGCGAGGCGAGGGCAATGCTGGAGGGGGATTCCGCCACCAGCAGCGGCTGGCCAAACTTGTCGACCGGTTGCTTGGTGTCTTGCCCGTTGACGTTGCTGGGGTAGTGGCCGTCTTGCGCTGGGTCCAGCGCCTTGTCGATGGGCTCGAATGCTTCGTTGGCGGCCAGCGGCAGGGCTTGTTGGCTGGCGGCCGCGTCGGACAAGCGTTGCGCCGTCTTCTGCGCGGCGGTGAGCTGGCCGCGCGCTTCATGTGTATCGAGCAGGGTGCCGCCAGCTTGCGCCCGCGCGGTGGTGGACAGCAGCAGGCCAGCGCCCGCGCGCACCACGGCCCACGCGTCGGTGCGCAGCTCAGCGCCGGTGCCGCGCCATTCGCCACGATCGCCGCCGGTGGCGCCGTGCGAGGTCACATAGCCGAGGTTGAGTTGGCTGTTGGCAGTGGAGCTGGCCACGCGCATGCGCAGCTGACCGGGGTGATCGTCGACCACCCACTGGTTGTAGCCGCCACCGCCGAGGCCCTGCGAGTGCCAGCCGGACAGCGCCTGCCCAAGCGGCGCATCCGCCGCCGGCCAGGGCAGGGCGTCTTGCGTGTTGTGCAACTGCATGGCGACCAGCGGCCGGTCGATGTCGCCGTCGATGAAGGTGAGCAGCACCTGCGTGCCGGCACGCGGCAGGTGGTTGCCACCCCAATTCGGCCCAGCGCTGGCGGTGGCCACGCGCACCCAGGCGGTGACTTGCGTGCGGTCACTGCTGGATGGGTCGGAGAAGGCGTTCGTCTCGGGCGCGCGCAGCCACGGGAAGCGGATGCGCACGCGGTGGTCGCGGTCGGTCGTGAGCGGGGCACCGTCATCGGCAATCACTACGGCAGCCTGGCCCTCAGGCGCAGTCGGGCGGCGTCGATATGCCGGCACGATGGGCGCTTCAGCCGGCACGGCGACGAAACGATTGCGGTAGCTGCCCGATTCGATTTCGGTGGTGGAGAGCAGTCGCGCGATGTCTGCGCCCAGGTTGTTGGCGGCTTCGTGCTCGACCTGCAGCGTGACGAACTCGCTGTGTTTGCTGTCGAAATGCTGCGTGAGCGTAAAGCGCTGGCCGGCGCCGAGCTGTCGCACGCTGCCTTGACCCTCGTAGCGCAGGTAGGCGCCCTCATGCGCTTGCATGCGCAGTTGCGCGGCGCGGCTGGCGCCTTGTGCATCCGCAAACTGGTAGGGGCCGGAGGCTTCAAAGCGTTCCAGCGTCGGCAGCTCTCCGCCGGGGTCGCTGGCGCTGGCTTGGGCTGCGGTGGCAGCCAGGGCTTTGTAGTCCCATGACGCGACCGTCACGGCATTGGTGCCGACGCTGTGCGCGTGCGAGAGCCGTTCGATGGCGTCTTCGCTCTCCGTGGCGTCCACGCGGTGGAAGCGGATCTCGGACTGCGGGCAAGTTGGCCGCTGCGCGTCATTGTCGAAAATGACGACCGTGTGCCGGGACTGCGCGTTGCTCTGCTGTTCGTCGCTCTGGTCATGTTCGATGCGGAACGACAGGCCTTCTTCGGCCAGCAGGCGCATCACGAAGGCATAGTCGCTTTCGCGGTACTGGCAGCAGATCGAGCGCTTGGCGCACAGCTGCGTGGCGTCAATCTTGTAGTGCGCGGTGGGGTATTCCGCAAACACCTCTTCGATGATCTCGAGCGCAGTCTTGTTCTGGTAGACGAAGCAATCGCTGCGAGTGCGCAGGCGGTCGAACCACGGCACCACACGCAGGCGATAGCGCGCCAGACCGCCATCGCCGCCCAGTGATGCGCAATCGGCCACGTAGCCGTGCCATGCGCGGCGTTTACCGTCGGCTTGCTGCAAGCGCAGCGTCACCTCTTGCGCGGCCAGCTTGGCCGTATCCAAGTGTGCTGATGGGCTCAGGCAATCGATGTGCAGCACGAACGAGGCCGATACTGCCTCGGTGGCGGTGAAGCGCTCGACGACAAGGTTGTCAGAGGCGAGGGCCGTTTCCAGCGTGATCTGGCGGGTCTGCTGCCCGAGCAACGCGCCCAGGACGGCTTGCGGCACGGCGGCCGGCAGGTTGAACAAAGGCTTCATCGGAACAGCATCGCGCAGGGTTCGGGTTGCGGGGCAGCGGTAGGCGGGGTGTGCGGCATGCGGCCATCAAAGCCGCTGCCGCAATGCATGCGCTTAAGTTGGCGAAATCAAGGCAGCGAAATCGTCAGGTGCGAAAAACGCGGCCCGAGCTTGATGACCTGCGAATAGCCTTCCAGCGTTTCATTGGTCTTGGTGCGCAGCGTGTGCGACAGGCCAATGTAGGCCAGCAGGCCGATCAGCGCGAACACGGCGCCGAAGATCCACAGCGGCGTTTCGCGCTTGAGCGTGTGGGCGACCTTGTCGGGCAACGGCCACTGCGGCGCAAAGGCGGCGCGCTTGCCCTTGATGGCGGAAATCTCGTCGCCCAGACGCGCGGTGAGGTACGCAAGCTTCTCTGGCCCTTCCAGGATGTACTTGCCGCGAAAACCCAGCAGCAGGCACATGTGGAACACCTCCAGCGCCTGCAGGCGCGGCGCACCGTGCGCGCGCAACTCTTCCAGCTTGACGAAGAAGGTCTCACCGGCGAGTTGCTCACCGAACAGCTCGAGCTGCAGCGGGCGGCGCTCCCACGCGGTGCGGATAGCGAAGCTGGACGACAGGATGGTCTCGTCCACCGCGGCGCAGAAGGCGTACTTGGCGTCGAAGACGTCTTCGGCCGACACGTTCAGGCGCTTGGCGCCACGGTCGAAATCTTCCAGAAACGCACGCACGCGCGAGAGAAAATCCTCCGCGCTGGCCGGCTGCTGGCCATTGCGCAACTGGAACAGCATGAAGAAACCGTCGTACAGCAAATCCAGCAGCGTGCGCGCGTGCGTGCTCGACTCGCGCGCATCGGCTGCGGCATTGCCCGGTACGGGTGCCGAACCGCCAAACAGGGAAGGGGTGGTGGTAGCGCTCATGAAGTCACCGCGATGAGTTCAAGTTTGAGTTCCCGGATGCCGGCCGGGGCATAGATGGTGAGGGTCTGCGCCTGCAGCATGCGTTCGTACAGCATGCCGCGCGCTTCCACTGCGAAGTAGCACGCGCCCGGGCGCACCGGAATGGCCGGCGGCACCTGCGGGGTGTAGGTGAGTGGCACCCCAGGCATGGACGACAGCACGAGCTTTTCCACGTCATCCGGCGCACCGACCTTGAAGCGCGCGGGAATGGCTTCCACCAGTTCCGCCGCAGGCATGTCCGCAGACACTGACAGATAGAAGCTGGTGTCTTCGTCGATCTTGCCGGAGTCGATGCGGCCCAGGTGGAACGACGGGCGCGTTTCTTCCAGCGCAATCGCAAAGTAGCGTGTGGAGATGACGGTATCGAGCAGTTCGCGCACGATGGTGTCGAGCTTGGCAAACACCGGGCCCGGGTTGTCGTGGTCGTAGGCGGGCAGGTCGGCCAGGGTGTAGCTCTTGGTAAACGTCATCAGCGCGCCGGCCAGGCGCAGCATCTCTTGGAACAGGCGCTCGGGGTGCAGATCCGGGTGGTGATACAGGTGCGACAGCGCTGCAAACGCCGCGTTGGCCGTATGCAGCAGCCAGAACGAGGCAATATCGCCGGAGCGGAATTCGATGATGTTCTTGGTCGGCTCGCGGTGGAAGCCATACAGCGCATTCACCTTGGCTTGCAGCGCGTCGAGCAACCGGCGCAGGCGCTGATACAGCACGGCCGACGCGTTGATCGACAGGCTCGGCGCGACAAAGCTTTCGTCCAGCTCAAAGCCGCCGGTGCCGGTGCGGCGCACTCGCACAACGGGCAGCGAGATGAACTGGTCGCGCGGCTCCGTCTCGGCCACCAGCTTGACCGACTTCTTCAGATACGTAATCGCAGCGGGTTCGGCTTCGGTATACAGGTCGGCCGTTTCTTCTTCCGTGCCGACAAAGCGCGACACGGTGGCGCCTTCCAGCGGCTCGCGGTAGTTGCCGCCGTTGTCTTGCAGCGGATACAGCGCGATGTGGAACGTCAGCTCCGAGGTGCCGGCCGGAACGGCATCGAGCACCAATGGCGGCGGAAGCGTATCGGCCTGCGGGGCGAAATACAGCTCGCCATCAGGAAAGAACAGCGACAGCTCGATCACGCGCAGCACGCCGCTGGCCAACGCGTCGGTATCAAAGCGCGCATGGCGCACGCCCCAACCGTAGGGCTGAATGGCCTGCGCCGTCGCGTGCAGGCGGGACTCGTGGTACGCGTCCTGACGCTGGAAGTGCTGCGGGCGCAGGAACAACCCCTCGCCCCAAAGAATCTTTGCGGAATAGCTCACGTTGACCTTCTCGTCTCGTCTTTAGTGCTGGTGCATCAGTGCGCGGGCTCAGCTACCGCAGGGTGCGGCCGACAGCAGGTTGAGGTCGGTCAGCGGCGTGCTGCCGGCAGGCGTCGTCGGCGTACCGCTGGCCAGCGTCATGGCGCAGGCGTGCAGCCCGATCACGATGCCGGACTTCTCGTTCTTCTCCGTGTTGAAGGCGAACTTCCAGCGCTGGGCAGCGGGGCTGCGGAACAGCGCCACCACGCCAAGCGTCGTCGCCTCGCGCGAGACCTTCTCTGTAAAGTCGTAACGCTGTCCGGGAATCAGCGTCATCTCGCGCACCTGCACGAGATCAGCGCCCAAGGTCTGCTTCTCGCGCGCCGGGTCGATGAAGGTGTCGTACGGCGCCTGCAGGAAGCTGGTCGGGTCCTTCAACGAATACAGGCGGACCACCACCGCAACCGGGCGCCGATCATTCGCGGCGTTCAGGTTGTTGCCGGCCGTCAGCTTGAGCGGCACCTCGCGTGGCGGCTTTTGCGAGTCGGGCACGTTCGACGATTTCAGCCCGATCGCTTCCAGCGCACCGTTGGCCGCGCCGGCCAGCACGCTGGCGCCCGTCGAGCAGGCCCCCAGGGCCACCACGCTGGCACCCGCCAGCATCAGCTTGAACATCGTCGCGACCCGGCGCCGCGGGAGGCGGTCGCAGCCCGGCTGCCTCCATGCCGTGTCGAATTTCATCGTCTTCATGCCTGATTTCTGGATTATTTAATTCTCTTGATTTGACCCGTGCCGCCGCCCGTCAAACCGGGCGAATGCGGCTAATGTTTCGATTTCTTAATAAACGGAATTGGCTCGAATGTTTCGGTTTCTTAATAATCGTGGTTCGCGGTCAAACCTTGCTGTAAGCGGTTGAATCCAAAGGATGTTTCTGTTTCGTAATAATCCGTTTTTGGTTGTCAACGGCGACGAGCGGAGTGTACTATTTCGCGCCAGTCGAGACCAACATTTAACTCGCCAATTCCGGCGAATTTGATTGGATGCTTGGATTTCGACACACCGCTTTGAAACCTTGAAGAGTCTCGCCGTGGCCAAATCCCTGCCTATTTCCCGCGTTCTCCGTTCCCTCATCGTGCTCGCTGGTGCCGCCGCCCTGATCACGGGTTGCGCGACCTCCAATCCAGGCCCGCAGACCGACGAGGCATTCAAACAAAGCATGTCGGAGGCGGAAACCGCCGCCAAGGGTGGCCAGCAAGACAAGGCCATCGACCTGTATCAACAGATCGCCAAGCAGAACCCGACGCGCGATGAGCCGTGGGTTCGCATCGCTCAGCTGCAGTTCGCCGCAGACAAATATCCGCAAGCCATCCTGGCGGCGGAAGAGGCGCTGCAACGTGACAACGCTGACCGCCAAGCCAAGAGCATCCTGGCCGTGAGCGGCCTGCGCGTGGCGCGCCGCTCGCTGCAAGAACTGCGTGCCGACAGCGCGCTGGCTGGCGACGTCAAGACCGACGCGCAGGTGCTGGCCCGCATGCTGCGCGACACGCTGGGCGAACAAGTCCTGTTCCCGGCTGAGCAGAAGACCCAGCCGCCGCGCCGCCGCGTCGTGCGCCGTCCGGGTCCTGCTGCTGCGCCGGCCGCCGAGGCTGCTAACCATGGTGCTTCCACCGCTGCCCCGGCCGCAGCTGCGGGCGCCAGCAGCGGCAGCGCCGACCCGTTCAGCTCGCTGCGCTAAGCCCTGCGCCAATTTCAAGCCTGTGGAGGAAAGTCATGGCTAAAAAAGAAAGTGTGCAGAAGCGTCTGCAGAAGGTGCGCCCGCCGCGCGTGCAACTCACGTATGACGTCGAGATCGGCGATGCGATCGAGCAGAAGGAACTGCCGTTCGTCGTGGGCGTGGTGGCGGATCTCTCGGGGCAATCCGAAGTGGAGCAACCGAAGCTGCGCGACCGCAAGTTCGTCAACATCGACCGCGACAACTTCGACGATGTGATGAAGGGCGTGGAGCCGCGCGCGGCATTCCAAGTGCCCAACACGCTGACGGAAGAGGGTGGCCGCTTTGGCGTCAACCTGAAGTTCCGCTCGATTGAAGACTTCAGCCCGGAAGCCGTGGTTGAGCAGGTTGAGCCGCTGCGCAAGCTGCTGGAAGCCCGCTCCAAGCTGGCCGACCTGCGCAACAAGATGGCCGGTAACGACAAGTTGGAAGACCTGCTGGCGGAAGTGCTGAAGAACACCGAAAACGCGAAGAAGCTCGGCGCCAAGAACACCGGAGGCGAAGATGCTTGAGAACCAATCCTCCGCACAAGGCGCCGCGGTTGCCGAAGAACTGAGCCTGCTCGACAGCATCGTCGAGCAAAGCCGCGTTGCCAAATCCGACTCCGAGCGTGCACGCGCCAAGGACATCATTGGCGAGCTGGCCAGCCAGGTGCTCAACGGCACCGTGGTGGTGTCCGACAATCTGTCGGCCACGCTGGATGCGCGTGTCGCCGAGCTGGACCGCTTGATCTCGCAGCAGTTGAGCGCGGTCATGCACGCGCCGGAATTCCAGAAGCTGGAATCCACTTGGCGTGGCTTGAACTATCTGGTCAAGGAAACGAACACCGGCCAGACGATCAAGATCAAGGCGCTCAACGCCACCAAGCGCGACCTGGTGAAGGACTTCAAGACGGCCATCGAGTTTGATCAGAGCGCGCTGTTCAAGAAGGTCTACGAAGAAGAATTCGGCACGTTCGGTGGTGCACCGTTCGGCGCGCTGATCGGCGACTACGAAGTCACGCGCCAGCCCGAAGACATGTACTTCATCGAGCAGATGGCGCACGTGGCGGCTGCCGCGCATGCTCCGTTCATCGCGTCGTCGTCGCCTGAGCTGCTGGGTCTGGAATCGTTTGCCGATCTGGGCAAGCCGCGTGACCTGGCCAAGGTGTTCGACACGGTCGAATACGCCAAGTGGAAGTCGTTCCGCGATTCGGAAGACTCGCGCTACGTTGGCCTGACCATGCCGCGCTTCCTGGGTCGTCTGCCGTACAACCCGAAGGACGGCACCGTGGTCGAGAGCTTCAACTTTGTTGAAGACGTCGACGGCACCGATCACAGCAAATACCTGTGGTGCAACGCTGCCTGGGCCTTTGGCGCCCGCCTGACGGCCGCGTTTGACGACTTCGGCTGGTGCGCAGCCATCCGTGGCGTGGAAGGTGGTGGCTTGGTGGAAGACCTGCCGACGCACACCTTCAAGACCGATGATGGCGAGATCGCACTCAAGTGCCCGACCGAAATCGCCATTACCGACCGCCGCGAGAAGGAGCTGAGCGACCTCGGCTTCATCCCGCTCGTGCACTGCAAGAACTCCGACTACGCCGCGTTCTTCGCAGCGCAATCGGTGCAGAAGGCTAAGAAGTACGACACCGACAGCGCGAATGCGAACTCGGTCCTGTCTGCGCAGCTGCAATACATCTTCTCGGTATCGCGCGTGGCGCACTACCTGAAGGCGATGATGCGCGACAAGATCGGCAGCTTTGCTTCGGCCAAGAACGTGGAAACGTTCCTGAACCGCTGGATCTCGCAATACGTGCTGCTGGACGACAACGCGACGCAAGAGCAGAAGGCGCAATTCCCGCTGCGCGAAGCGTCGATTGAAGTCAAGGAGGTACCTGGCAAGCCGGGCACCTACCGCTCGGTGGCGTTCCTGCGGCCGCACTTCCAGTTGGATGAACTTTCGATCTCGCTGCGCCTCGTGGCGGATCTGCCAAAGCCAGCCAACTCGTAATTCCTGACCGGACTCTCCCCGGGGGGGAATGTTCGGGCATAACACCCCCGTTACGCTCGTTACCCGTAGCAGTACCAACAACCAATCTATCGAAGAGGGTCTCTGTATGAAGGATATCTACGTCAAGTTCGACAGCCCGGCAATCAAGGGCGAGTCGCAAGACAAGGATCACAAGGACTGGATCGAAATCAACAGCTGGTCGCAGGCTATCAGCCAACCGCGTTCGGCCACGGCTTCGACCGCCGGCGGCCACACGGCTGAGCGTTGCGAGCACCGCGACATGGTCTTCTCGAAGGACCTGGACGTTGTCAGCCCGCTGCTGTATCAGCACGCTTCGGGCGGCACGACCTTCGGTGAAGTCACCATCGAATTCTTCCGCGCGGACGGCGAAGGCAACCGCGTGAAGTACCTCGAAGTCAAGCTGAAGAACGCCATCCTGAGCGAAGTGGATTCGCAAGTGGTTGCCCAAGGCATCCCGACCGACACGTTCAGCCTGCGCTACGCCGCTGTGCAGTGGAAGTACACGCAGCAGAAGGGCGCTGGCGGCCAGGGCGGTAACTCGCAAGGCGCCTGGAGCCTCACCAAGAACGACAAGACCTACTCGGTCTAACCGTTTGGTGTTGTTCTGATAACAAGAGCCGCAGCCACCGTGCTGCGGCATCTTGTTTTATAGCTGCATATGAAAGGCTTCGAACCCAGCCTGCTTGACAAGCTCTTCGACGACGAGCCCCACGCGCCCATGCCTACGGCATTGCGCCAGCTCTCGCTGGAAGAACTCAAGAGCAACGTGGCACGCGACATTGAATCCTTGCTCAACACGCGCATCGTGTTTGAGGAGGAAGACCTGCACGGCTTGCCGGAATGCAAGCGGTCGTTGCTCACCTACGGCCTGAACGATTTTGCCGGCCTGAGCCTGGCCAGTTTCTACGACCGCAACTACATCTGCCAGTCGCTCACCAAGGCGATCGAGCGGCACGAGCCGCGTCTGCAGCATGTGAATGTGTCGCTGGAGATCAATGAACGCGCCACCAATGCACTGTGCTTTGGGATCAGCGCCGTGCTGCTGGTCGGCCCTGCGCGGGAGCCGGTGACGTTCGACGCGACGCTGCAACCGTCAACGCTGCGCTACTCCGTCGCGCGCGGACGCGGCTGAGGCCGCCGCCGGAGAACCGCGCGGCAATATCAATCACCGGATCGCCACGAAGCATGGAAGAGCTGCTGCCTTATTACGAACGAGAACTGGCCTTCCTGCGCCGGTACTCGCGCGACTTTGCCGAGCGGTATCCGAAGGTGGCCGGCCGCCTCGCGATGTCGGGCGACGGTTGCGACGATCCGCACGTCGAGCGGATGATCGAGTCGTTTGCCTTCCTGACGGCACGCGTCAACAAGAAGCTCGACGACGACTACCCCGAATTTACCGAAGCGCTGCTGGAGGTGCTGTACCCGCACTACCTGCGGCCGTTTCCATCGTGCTCAGTGGCGCATTTCGATGTGCGTGGCGTGGCCGCGCAGTTGAGCGCCCCCGTCACCATTGCGCGCGGCACCTTCCTCACCACACGCGTGGTGCGCAAGGTGGAATGCCGCTTCCGCACCGCATACGACGTCACCTTCGCGCCGGTGCGCGTGGTCGGCGCGACCTTCGAGCGCGCTGTCTCGGCCCCCACTGCCGTGCAATTGCCCAAGGGGGCGACGGGCGCCATCGCCATCACGCTGGAATACCTGGGCGAGCGCGGCGGTTTTGAATCGCTCGCGCTGGACAAGCTGCGCGTCTACATGGACGGCGAACCGTCGTTCGTGGCGGCCCTGGGCGATGCGCTGTTCCTGCACACCGCAGCGGCCTACATGGAGGCCGAGCGCAGCGGCGTATGGAAGCGCCTGTCGGGTGTGCCGCTGCACGAAGTCGGCTTTGCCGAGAACGAAGCGCTCATCGATTGTCCCGCGCGTTCGCATCCGGCCTATCGGTTGCTGACCGAACACTTCAGCTTTGCCGAGAAGTTCAACTTCTTCGACATCGACCTCGCCGCCGTGCGCCGTGGCATGACGCCGGGTGTGCCGGTGCGCCGGCTGACGCTGCACTTGGTGCTCAAGGAACTGCGCAGCGATTCGCACGCTGCACGCCTGCTGGAAAACCTGCAAGCCGAGCACCTGCGTCTGCACTGCACGCCGGTAGTCAACCTGTTCCAGCAGAAGGCGGATCCGATCCGCATTGAACACACGGCCAGCGCCTACCCGGTGGTGGCCGACAGCCGGCGCGCGCACGGCTTTGACATCTACTCCATCGACAACGTGCAACTGGTGCGCGAAACCGCCGCGCACGAAAAGGTGACGGAGTTCCGCCCGTTCTACTCGCTGCATCACGGCGAGGAGCCCGGCCGTGCCGGCCACTACTGGCTGGCCCGCCGCAACGAGCTGATCGCGCAGCGCAGCCCGGGGTTCGAGACGGAAATCTCCATCGTCGATACGCAGTTCGACCCCGCGAGCCCGCAGACCGACACGCTGAGCCTGACCGTCACCTGCACGAACCGCGATTTGCCATCCACCCTGGCGTTTGGCCAGCCGGATGGCGATCTGTCGATGGAAGGCAGCTCCATTGCCCGCAACATCATCTTCTTGCGCAAGCCGACGCCTTCCATGCGGTTTGGCGGCGGGCGCGCGGCGCAGTGGCGGTTGATCTCGCTGCTGGCGCTGAACCATTTGTCGCTGGTGCAGAACGGCTTGCCGACCTTGAAAGAGATGCTGCGCTTGCACGACTTGCCGCGCAACGCGATCTCCGCACGGCAGATCGAAGGCATTGTCGGGTTGGACTACCAGCCGGCAACGCAGTGGCTGGCGGGCAAGCCGTTCGCCACCTTCGTGCGCGGCCTGGAAGTGCGCCTCACGTTGGATGAAGACGCCTTTGTCGGCACCGGCCTGCACCGGTTCATCCGCGTGCTGGACCACTTCTTCGGCCTGTACGTCCACATGAACAGCTTTGTGCAGTTGATTGCGGTGTCACGCCGCAGTGGCAAGGAATTGGTCAAATGCGCACCTCGCAGCGGCGAATCGATCCTGGTGTGATCCGGCGGCTGCTCAAGCAGCCGTACCGGTACCAGTTCTTCCAGGCCGTTCGGCTGCTGGAACAGCTCTTTGCGCGCGAAGGCAGCATGGCGCCCGAGCAGGCGCTGGCCACGCGCGTGAGTTTTCGCAACACGCTGTCGCTGTCGTTTCCGCCCAGCGAGCTGCAGGGCATCGAGGCAAACGGCGTCACCGCCGAGATGCTCGAAACCGACGCCGCGTTTATCGCTGCGCTGGAGGAGGGCGCGCTCGACACACTGGCCATCACGCCTACGTTCTTCGGCATGCTGGGTGGGCAGGGTGCCTTGCCGCTGCGCTATACCGAGATCGTCGCCGAGCGCGAATCCGTCTGGCGCGACCGCGCCGCGCGGGCGTTCTTCGACATCTTCTCGAACCGCGCTACGGCGCTGTTCTACCTGGCGTGGAAGAAGTACCGCCTGCCGTTTCAGTACGAAGTCGACAGCAACAAGCATTACCTGCCGCTGCTGCTGTCGCTGGCGGGTGCCGCAGACAAATCGCTGCGCGCGGATCTGTCCACCACGCCCGGCCCCATCCTTGATGAAGCGCTGGCCGGCTATGCCACGGCGATCCGGCACCGCCCGGTGTCTGCGGCGTATCTGCAGCGCGTGCTGTCGGACTACTTTCAAGCGCCGGTGCGCGTGGAGCAGTTTGTAGGCGGGTGGTATCGCGTGCCGGCATCGCAATACACGCGGCTGGGCGGCACCAGCAACGTGCTCGGCGCCACCGCGCTGGCGGGTGCCCGCGTGTGGCAACGCGACTTGCGCGTGCGCCTGTGGATGGGGCCGCTCAAGCGCGAGCAATACCGCAACTTTCTGCCCGGCGCGGCAGGCTCGCTTGCGCTGCGCAAGATGCTGACCATCCTGTGCGGCACCACGCTGGAGTTCGAGATCAAGCTGATCCTGCGCCAGCAAGACGTGACCGGCAGCACGCTGGACAACAGCAACGATGGGCGCCTGGGCTGGGACACCTTCCTCTGTTCCCGCCCCGCGCAGCAAGACCGCAGCGACGCGGAATACACGCTCGCACCGCTGCATTGAACACCCACATCTTCATCGACGTTTCTCGACTTTTTCATCGAATCTTCGGAGCGCAGCTGCCATGGCCATCCCACTCAAAACCCTGATCGCCAAGCTGAACGCAACCAGCCGGCAAGCCGCCGAGCGCGCGGCTTCCATCTGCATGGCGCGCGGCAATTACGAGGTGGATCTCGAACACCTGTTCCTGGCGCTGCTGGAAAACCGCCGCAGCGACTTTGCGGTGGCCGCCCGCGCCAGCGGCATCGACCTGGCCGCGCTGCAGCGTGACCTGGAAGCCGAGATCGGCCGCTTCCAGACCGGCAACACGCGCACGCCGGCGTTCTCGCCGTATCTGCCGAAGCTGTTCGAGCACGGCTGGTTGATCGCTTCGCTCGATTCGCAAATCACGCGCATCCGCTCCGGGCATCTGCTGCTGGCATTGCTGACCGAGCCGAGCCTGTCTGCCTTGGCGCAACGCGGTTCGCGCCTCTTCGCGCAGATTGACGCCGATCGTCTCAAGCACGATTTCGATCGCCTGACTTCGGGTTCGGACGAGCAAGAGCAGGCCGTGGATATTGCCGACGACAGCGCTGAGGCATCTCAAAGCGAAGGTGGCAAGCCCGCTGCCGCACTGACGGCGACACCAGCGCTGGATCAGTTCACCGTCGACCTGACGCAATCCGCCCGTGATGGCCGCATTGACCCGGTCATCGGCCGCGATGCCGAGATCCGCCAGGTGATCGACATCCTGATGCGCCGTCGCCAGAACAACCCGATCCTGACCGGCGAGGCTGGCGTGGGCAAGACCGCCGTGGTCGAAGGCTTGGCGCTGCGCGTGGCCGCCAACGACGTGCCGCCGCCGCTGCAAGGCGTGACGCTGCGCACGCTGGACATGGGCCTTCTGCAAGCCGGCGCCAGCGTGAAGGGCGAATTCGAAAACCGCCTGAAGAACGTGATCGACGAGGTGAAGAAGAGCCCCAAGCCGATCATCCTGTTCATCGATGAGGCGCACACCATCATCGGTGCGGGCGGCCAGGCAGGCCAGAACGATGCGGCCAACCTGCTCAAGCCTGCGCTCGCACGCGGTGAGCTGCGCACGATTGCCGCCACCACGTGGAGCGAATACAAGAAGTACTTTGAGAAAGACGCCGCGCTGGCCCGCCGCTTCCAGGTCGTGAAGGTGGAAGAGCCGAGCGAGCCGCTGGCAGCCTCCATGCTGCGCGGCATGGCCGGGCTGATGGAGCGCCACTTTGGCGTGCGCGTGCTGGACGAGGCGATTACCGAGGCGGTGCGACTGTCGCATCGCTATATCAGCGGCCGCCAACTGCCGGACAAGGCCGTCAGCGTGCTGGACACGGCGTGCGCCAAGGTGGCCCTCGGCCAGAGCGCCACACCCGGCGCCATTGAAGACGATCAGAAAACGCTGGAACGCCTGCAAGGCGAGATCGACGCGCTGGAGCGCGAACAAAGCGCCGGCGCCGAGCACGATGCGCGCCTGAAAGCGCTGAACGAGCAACGCACCGAACTCGAACAGCGCGTCGCGCAAAACACGGAACGCCTGGCCAAGGAGCGTGAGCTTGTCACTCGCATTCAGGCGCTGCGCGAAGCCCGCGAAAGCGGCGACACGCAAGCCAGCGAAGACAACGCGCTGCCCGTGGCCGCCAACAGCGATGTCGTGTCCATCTCCAAGCGCAAGCGCGGCGCAGGCGCGGCGGATGAGCAGGACGAACTGGCCAAGCTGATCGCCGAGCTGCGCGCCCTGCAAGGCGAATCGCCCATGGTGCCGCTGCAGGTGGATGGCCATGTGGTGTCGGAAATCGTGTCCGCATGGACGGGCATTCCCCTGGGCCGCATGGTCAAGGACGAACTGCGCACGGTGCTGAACCTCAAGCCGCTGCTCACCGCCCGTGTGATCGGCCAGGACCATGCGCTGGATGCGATCGCGCAGCGCGTGCGCACCGCCACCGCCAATCTGGAAGACCCGAACAAGCCGCGCGGCGTGTTCATGTTTGCCGGCCCCTCGGGCGTGGGCAAGACGGAAACCGCGCTGGCGCTGGCCGACATCCTCTACGGTGGCGAACGCAAGCTCATCACCATCAACATGAGCGAGTACCAAGAAGCGCATAGCGTGTCGGGCCTGAAGGGCTCGCCGCCGGGCTATGTCGGCTACGGCGAGGGCGGCGTGCTGACCGAAGCCGTGCGCCGCAACCCGTACAGCGTGGTGCTGCTGGACGAAGTGGAGAAGGCCCACCCCGACGTGCTGGAGATGTTCTTCCAGGTGTTCGACAAGGGCGAGATGGACGACGCCGAAGGCCGCCCGATCGACTTCCGCAACACCATCATCATCCTCACGTCGAACGTGGGCTCGTCGAACATCATGCAGGCGTGTCTGAACAAGGCCGCAGAAGAATTGCCAGATGCCGATGCGCTGGCGGAATTGCTGCGCCCCACGCTCTACAAGGCGTTCAAGCCGGCATTCCTGGGCCGCATGAAGGTGGTGCCGTACTACCCGATTTCCGACGATGTGCTGGCCGAGATCATCACGCTCAAGCTGGGCCGCATCCGCGACCGCGTGGCCGTCAACCACAAGGCGACGTTCCAGTGGGACAACGCGCTCATTGAATCGGTGCTCGCACGCTGCACCGAAGTCGACGCCGGCGCCCGCGCGGTCGACCACATCCTCAACGGCACGCTGTTGCCGCAGATTGCCGAATCGGTGCTCACACGCATGGCCGAAGGCGGCAGCATTGAGAAGATCAAGGTGAGCGTGGGCAAAGACGGCGACTTCAAGTACCGCATTCAATAAGCGAGCACACCATGGTCTCTTTGACCGAACTGGCCAACCTGCTGCGCGCGGCCTTCACCCAGGCTGACCGCCTGCTGCGGCTGGAAACCCCGCTGGGGCCCAACGCGCTGCTGCCCGAGCAACTCGATGCCGCCGAGCACATCGACGCGGGCGGCTTCCGCCTGGAACTCACGGCGCTGTCCGACAACGCCGACATCGACGCGGCCAAGCTGCTCGGGCAACCCGTGCGGCTGGATTTGCTGACGCAGCAGAGCCGCAGCACGCTGCGCCCGTTCCACGGGCACGTCACGCGGTTTGAGCAGATTGGCGCCAACGGCGGGCTGGTGCGCTACCGGCTCGTCATCGAGCCGTGGCTGGCCTTCCTACGCCATCGGCAAGACAGCTTCCTGTTTCAGGACATGTCGGTCATTGAGGTGATCGACAGCCTGTTTGGCGACTACCAGGGGCAAGGTCGCCTCGTGCCCGCATGGCGCTGGGCCTTGCGCGACAGTTCGGTCTACACGCGCCGCAGCGTCATCACGCAATACGAAGAAAGCGATTTCGATTTCGTCACGCGCCTGCTGGCAGAAGAAGGGCTGTTCTACTTCTTCGAGCACGAAGCCAAGGACGGCGAAGCGCTGGGCGTGCATCGCATGGTCATCGCCGATGCCAACGACGTGTTTGTCGACAATGCACAGGCGAGCATCCGCTTTGGCCGCGCCGATGCCACCGCCACCGAAGACGTGATCGACCGCTGGCAAGGCGCCCGCCGCTGGCAGACCAACGCCGTATCGATCGCCAGTTGGGACTACCGCGCCAACGCCAAGCGCAAGGCGCAAGTGGGTGCCCAGAGCGGCGCGCAACAGCAAGGCAACGACGGCCCGCAGCTCACGCTGCAAGACACCGACTACCCCGGCCAGTACTGGTTTGAAGACAACAACCAGGCGCAGCGCGTGGCCCGGCTGATGATGGAAGCGCTGGAGCTGCGCGACAAGCAGTTCGACGGCGAAGGCAGCGTGCGCACATTGGCTACCGGCACGCGCTTCCAACTGCAAGACCACTTCGACCACGACGACGGCGAACAGCGTTTTGCCGTGCTGGCCGTCACGCACCAGGCGCGCAACAACTTCAACGACCGCTTTGGCCAGGTGCTGACGGAAGCGCTCGGCACGCTCGGTTCGCTTGGCGGCAGCGACGTACTGGCCGCCGGCAGCAACCAAGCCGACGGTGACGATGCGCCGTTCTACCGCAACCACTTCACCGTGGTGCGCGACAACGTGCCCGTGCGCCCGCAGCAGAGCGATGCCCAGGGCCGCGCGCTGCACCCGCGCCCGACCGTCAACGGCAGCCAGACGGCATTGGTCGTCGGTGCGGAAGGGCCCGTGCATACCGACCGCGACCACCGCATCAAGGTGCAATTCCATTGGCAGCGTGGGGCACGCTCGGCCAGCCGCCAATCGCATCCGGCGGGTGACGACAACGCCCGCGCCCGCGCCGGCCTGGGCGCATGGGTGCGCGTGACCGCCCCCGTGGCCGGCCCAAACTGGGGCGGCGTGGCACTGCCGCGCGTCGGTCAGGAAGTGCTGGTGGAATTCCTGCAAGGCGACATCGACCGGCCCGTCGTGGTGGGCGCCGCCTACAACGGCCGCGGCCAGACCGATGCGCAGTACAACCAGAACCAGGCAGGCGCTGCTGGCGCCACCGGCAACGCTCCCGCCTGGTTTGCCGGTGACGCCAAGAGCCAAGGCGCATACGCCCACAACGCGGTGCTGTCCGGCATCAAGACGCAGGCACTGGCCGGCAGCCAAACGGGCTCGTCGGGCTACAACCAGCTCGTCTTTGATGACACCGAAGGCCAGGGCCGCACGCAGCTCAGCACCACACAGGCCGCCACCGGCCTCGTGCTCGGCCATCACAAGGAACAGATCGACAGCGCGCGCCAGGCCGACCTCGGCCACGGCGCCGCACTCGCCACCGACGACAGCGGCAGCGTGCGCGCCGGCGCCGGCCTGCTGCTCACCGCGCACAGCGCCGGCACCAGCGCCTCGCTGCAAGACAGCGAAGCCGCCGCCAGCCAGATCGAAGCGATGAGCGACCTTGCCGAATCACTGGCCGATGCGGCAAAGAAGCAGAAAGCCGGCTTGCCCGACGAACCCGCTGCGAAGGAGCTGCCCGCGCTCAAGCAATTGCGCCACACCACCGAGGTGCTGCGCCACACGGAAAGCGCAGGCGAGGGCGCCGAGGCGGTTGCCTACAGCGAACCGCATCTGCAGGTGTCCGCACCCAAAGGTGTGCTGGCGACAACGCCAGCCGATGCCGTGCTGGTGGCAGGCACGCAAGTCACCTTGACCGCGAAGCAGGATACGAACGTTGCGGCGGGTGGCAACCTCTCCGTCGCCGTGGCCAACGGGCTGAGCCTGTACGCACACGGCAAGGCCGTCGGGCAAACCAGCGACGCCCCCCCAGGTATCGCCATGCATGCGGCCACCGGCAAGGTCGGCCTGTCCAGCCTCAAGGGCGAGAGCCACCTGGTGGCCGAGAAAGCCGTGACCGTGGCATCCACGCAGGGCAACGTCACCGCTGAGGCGAAACAGCATGTAATCGTCAATGCGGCCGGCGCGCAGATCAAGGTGACGAACGGCACGATTGAGCTGCATGCGCCGGGGATGGTGACGTTTAAGGGGGCGAACCATACGATGGTCGGGCCGGGTGGGGCTGCGGTGGATAACAAGCTGGCGAGCGGCAACTTGAAGGGATGTGCACCATCCGTAGAAAGCGCTGCACGGGAGCAGGGCGCACTTGTGCCACTAGGTTGACCGCATCATGACCGATCTTCTAACTGCGCAGGCCGCACAGCTTAGTCATGCTTTGCATGCGCATATGATCACGCGACCGCAAGCAGATTGCATACTGCTAATCGACACTGTGCTGCGGCCGATCACAGAGGAAGATGCTCTGTGGGAACACGACTCGCAGCGCTCGAATGTCAGCGTCAAGCTTAGGCACCCGGATATCGACCCCGCGCACTATCCGATGCTGTTGCCTTTGAGCGTTGCAAAGTTTAAAGACAGCTGTTTGCTTGAGCAGAGTGTATTGAGTGCACTCGAAGAGCTACCTTCGCAGAGCTTACGCAGGGGTGAGGGCCGTCGCATTACTGGTTGGTTGACTAGCTCTGCGCCTATTCGCAGCGTGGCGCGTCACTTGGCAGCGACCATGATTCAACGCCCACCCATGGGACGCGGGGCCGTCTGGCTGCGGCTGCAAGACCCCGCTGTGCTGTGGTGGCTCTGGTCATTCCTTTCTCCTCAGCAGCGCACCGCGTTGCTGGGCCCCATTGATGCCTTTTGGCTGCTCGATCCGGCCGGCAGGCTCGTGGCGCTACGAGCTGAGCCGATTCAAGCTCAGGCGCCCCAAGTTCCGCTGACCTTAAGCCACGAGCAGTGGCAAGACGTCAACTGCATTGCGTCGCTGAACCTTGCGATCCGCGAATGGGGGCAAGCACAGACAGTAGGGGCCCGATTCGATTCCCTCTGTACAGGCGCGCTCGCCGCTGCGCGAAGGGCACGTGCCGCAGGCTTTACCGACTACCGTGATGTTGCTGTCTACGCGCGATTTGCATTGGAAATTCATCCTGAATTCGACTCCCATGCGGTGGTGCAGGCGAGGCTTGCACAGCGTAACCAGAACGACTATTTCACCAGCTTGATCGACGACCTGGAAGAGCGTGACTGGCAGCGCATTGCCAACGAGTGCGCCATCATGGCCGCTGGCTAAAGGGCCTTCGAGGAAAGGTCAGGTTCGTCAAGACAATCGAGAGAGTTTCATGCCGCCTAGCGTGTCCCCAAGCCAATTCTGCGACCAATGCAAAGCCACCGGTTTGCCTATCCTACCGGTGCGGTATGCCGTCATGCCTAAGAGCATCAAGCCGGGACTGCCTGACTGGGCCGGCGGTGATCGCGTAAAAAATGTGTCACTCGGTGAAGACTTTCACTATGTCCTGCGTACGTTGCGCACCGGCTACCTGTATCTCTTCTATGACAAAAATGCCCGCGGCTCCAAGCAGTGGGAGTGCTATGCGATTGGCGACGACGGCAGCCTGACGCGCCAACTCACCCCCCAATCTGCTCAACCACAAAGCACGCCAGTACTGCAATGCTCACGCCACGGCGCCAACAATACGCAGGTTCACTATCTCGTGATCGAACATCCCGAGAAATGCGGAGCCACCTGGATCGCCTATAGCGAGCACAAGTGGAGCGACGAGACCATCGCGGCATACGAGACGAACAGCAAGTTGCGCAACAAGCGCATGCAAACCATTCAACCGCCAGCGATGGCTGCTGGGGCGAAGCACAGCCATGGCCAGATTGCCGCCAAGGCGGCGCTTGAATCCGTACTCGAGTATGCGCAAGCGCGTTCGCTGGAGCCTCTGCCATTTAATCCCCCTGTCAGCACCTTGAGCAACGAGGATGGGACCTGCATAAGGGATGGCCAATTTGAGCAAATGAGTACCCGCTATCCATGGTATCTACGGACAGGCATGGCTGAAAGTACGGTCAAGCACATGGAGAATCGCGGCAAAGGAGAAGACAAGCCGAGCAAGCCTCATGTGTTGGCCCTGTGGGATGCCGTGGGCATCACGCACGAACTCAACGGCTTCAGAAACGACGCAGCCGGATGGCTCACAAAGTACCGCGATGAGCGTGAGCTCCAGATCAGCGCGTTCAATGCCATCGATGGCACCAAGAGGGCCATGGAGCAAGGGGCGGCGGACCGGGTGCGCGATTTCAATGCAGTCTCGCAGTCTTCGCCCACCAACGAGATGATGCGGTTGCGCGCACCCATTGTGAAGGCTACGCGCGATGAAGCCTCGGCCCAAGCGTTCTCGCAGCAGTACTACGCGCTCAGCCAGAGCTACCGCAACGGTGATATCAGCCTGGAGGAACTGCAGGCGCGCCGTGCCCCCTTGGTGCAGCGCTACGCGAAAGACCCTGCCGAGTTGCAAGCGGCCCTGGCACGGGAAGACGACATCAAACGCGCCTCCAAGCGTGGCGATCAACAAGAACAAGCCCGCGCCGCTGCCCAAGCCTGGCCGAAGTACAAAGAGCACATCGACGGCGACGCATTGGAGCGCTTCAAGAAAAACTGGGACGGGCTGCTGACCCAGGCCAACAAGGTCATTGACCAGCGCACGGAAGCCTTGATTAGTTGGCTGGAGGCGCAGCTGTTCATCGACACCCTGGAAGACTTTCATCGCACCAGCGAAGTGGATGGCGTGCTGTTCGAGGACTGCGTTGGCGAAGCCATTTTCGGTATGGGCTCCAGTGCGGCGGGGAAAAAGAAGATCGACGTCTGGATCAAAGAGGCCAAGGCCAGCATCGACACCAACTTGCTGTGGCGGGCCATCGCGCTGAACCAGCAGGAAGGCCTGGCTGACATCGACGAGGCGCTGAACGTGATCTATGGCGGCCCGAAGCCGTTGAGCGGACAGACCTGGGCGGGCGTAGCCGGGCACATCAAATGGAACAAGTTCGCCGACCTGGGCAAAAAATCGCTCACGGCGTTCAACACGCAGATGAAGGCGATCGACCCGAAATCGGGCATCCGGCCGGTGCAGCGCATGCGCGGGCTGGATAAGATATTTCTTTCTGTGGGCGGTAGCTGGCTCAAGCCGCTGACGGGGGCCGTGGATACCGTCAACGAATTGGCCTTGCGTACCCTGCTGCTGGCGCGCAGCGGCGTGTCGGCCGAGGCGGCCAAAGCCGTAGCGGTACAGGACGCGATGCACTACGCGGCCGATCGGCAGATGCTGGTGCGCCGTCTGATGAACCAAGACTACTACCTGAGCCAGGCGGCGCAGGCCGATTACGAAGCGCGCGCGGCCAAGTGGAAGGCGCTTCGCACAAACGTGGAAGTACCTGATGCCAGCCGAGGGGGCAGCTTTAACGCTGCACGCGATGCGCGCATGGCGCTGATTGTGGCAGTGTTCGAGGCATTCAACCTGTACAAGGCCCGTGAGCAGGCGGCCAAGAGCCCCAAGAGCGAGAAGGCCCAGGCCACCTTGGCTGCGGCCAAACTGGCCACGGTGGCAGCGGCCCTCGACGTGACGAGCAACTGGGTCAAGGCGTTGGCCGGGGCCGGAGACCGGGCCGTGGGCTACCAGATGCTCAAACTTGCGGGCGGGGCGCTGAGTGCTACGGCTTCGGGGTATGGGGCGATGCTGGATTTTCACGAAACCGGAGCGAGTGAGAGCAGCGCGGACTACAGAATGATGATCCTGTTCGGCATTCGAGGAACATTTCAGGCTACGAGCGCAGTTCTTTCTTCTCTCACGGCGCTTTCCTATTGCTCCCCCCTCATTGAAACCTTCGGCAAGAGGTTCGGCGAGCGGCTGATTGCCAAGGCACTGACCACCGCCGCTACCCGGCTGCTGCTGGCGCGCGCGGCCCTGGTCTTCGCCAGCCTGGAAGTGTCGGTCTTCGTTCTGGCCGTCACCTTTATCATCTGGTACTTCGAGGATGATGCCTTGCAGAAGTGGTGCGACCGCTGCGCCTTCGGCTTGAAGCGGGCGCAACTGCAAGACAGCTACAAGACTGCCGAGTCGCAGCTTGCAGCCTTCAACAAAGCCTTGACGGGGGCGGAATGAGCGATGGACTGGAACTGATCTCGGGCATGGTCAGCGGCCTGACAATTCACGATGGCGAACAAGCTTTCTTGAGCGCAGCACAGCAGGGCTCTGGTGCGGCTGTGGCTGCTGGCCTCGCGACGGCGGGGCTGGCTGGAGTCGCTGCGGGCGCGGGCTTGGCTGCCACATCCACAGGTGACGCGGTGCAGTTCTTTACTTGCCAGTTGGGCGAGCGCACCGTCGCAGGTGGCTTCAGCAAGGTGACGTTCAAGGATGGGGATGAAGTTTCGTTTGTGGTGGCGCGTCAGCCACGTGCAGCAGATCGGGCCTTGGCGGCCATCAGGCCGAGGGACCACACACTATGGATGAGCTTGCATTGCTCACGGGGTATGCGAGCGCACAGGCGCTTTGCGTATGGAGTTTTTTTGCGACTGGTAGTCGGTTTGCCCATATTCTTTTGTGCCAGCTATTTGGCATCAAGCCTGTTTTCGTTTGGCCCCAAAATCGATGCCGGAACATTTCACGTTGTGTTGCCGATGTTTTCCACATTCGGGGTTGTAGCAGCGATTTACTATGGCCTTCGCTTCTACTTCCAATGGCGCCCCGTTGCTCAGCAAGCCGAACGTATCTTTGCCGCCCTGGGCTACCCCAATCCTTCACGCGTCGATCTGCCGCGCGACCACAAGCGTTACAGCAAGGCCCGCGGCATAAAATGGCCTTACCTCAGCGATGGGCCATGGATCTACCACTACCTTGATCCGCATGAAGAACGCGCCAGAGCAACAAGGCCTTGACAGGGGGCAGAATGGGCGGAGGGCTGTCGGCTAAAAGACAGCCAAGGAACAAGGCGAAAAATTGTCGATTGCTTTGGTGAAAATGGGGCTCCGATAAGTGAGCATCGAGCAACGAACTGAAGGGCTTGAGAAGCTCACTGGCACGATTGAGAACTACCGAGTTACCCGTGTGGCGGCTAGCTTCGTATTCACGGATACAGACCGTACCAAGCTTGGCGTGACTGCCATCGCGGCGGGTATCGCTGGGCTGAGCGGTCCAGCTATCGCAACAGCGGTCAACGCCGCCAGCGCAGAGGAAGATGCGGACTATGTCGAGTTTGATCTTGACGGGAAACCGATCAAGGGTTGGGTCTGGCGCAGCCCTTTCAACGACGGTGATGATGTGGAGGTAGCTGCTGAATGGCGCGATGGTCACTACGAAACGGCCGGCATTGCCAGGCCGATCGACCGAATCATCGCGCTGTATCCTCACTGCTCGCGAGGGAAAGTGCGGCACATCAAGAATGCGGTCAAGTGGTGGGGCATCGGAGTGGCGTTGTTCCTGGTCGGAGTAGGCGGGCCGGTGCTGGGGATAATGCTGGCATTCGTTGAGTCCCCGCGCGACTTGCTGGCGGATGTTTTCCCCAATGGTCTCTTGGCAATGATCGCGGTGTTCTATGGTTTCTTCGGGCTTATGACCCTCAGCCTAGCTCGCAAGTGGATGCCCTTCGTACGTTTGACAGAAAAAGTCTGTCATACGCTGGGTATTCCCAATGCAGGCAATATCGATCTGGTCAAATCCTCCAAGGCTCAACGCAAGCCCGACGACCCTGGTGAGTACGGCACCTTCTATTTCCGATACTGATGTCGGGCGGATGAAGACTGTTTGCTGAATGGGCCGAGATAAGCATGCAATGAGTGTCGAGCAACCACCCGCTGGGCTAGTGAAGCTGACTGGCACGATCGAAAACTACAAAGTGACCCGTGCTGAAGCCAGCTTCATGTTTACGGATGCAGATCGAACAAAGCTGGGCGTCATCGCCATCGCGGCGGGTATCGCCGGGCTGAGCGGCCCGGCCATCTCAACGGCGGCCTACTCCGCAAGTGCTGAAGAGGATGCCGACTACGTTGAGTTTGACCTCGACGGGAAACCGATCAAAGGCTGGGTCTGGCGCAGCCCGTTCAAAGAAGGCGATGCGGTGGAAGTGGCCGCGGAATGGCGTGACGACCACTATGAGACGGCGGGCATTGCCAGGCCCGCTGACCGAATCATCGCGCTGTATCCGCATTGCTCGCGGGGCAAAGCTCGACATATTAAGAACGCAGCGAAGTGGTGGGTTCTCGGGGTGATGTGGTTCTCGATTGCGTCCGCAGTGTTGGCGCTTCTCGTATTCCCGTGGCACTTGCTTGGCGCTTTTTTCTCCGAGCCCCTTCTAGTCACGAGCACAGCTCTTTATGCCTTCTTCGGCCTCATGACCATCAGCCTGGCGAGCAAATGGATGCCCTTCGTACGTTTGACAGAAAAAGTCTGCCGTACGCTAGGCATTCCCAATGCAGGCAATGTCGATCTGGTCAAATCCTCCAAGGCGGAACGCAAGCCCGACGACCCTGGCGAGTACGGCACCTTCTATTTCCGCTATTGATGGCTCTCGAAGGCGGATCGTCTTCGGCGCAGATGACACTGAGGTCGCTCCAAACCTGAATGAAGTTTTGGACACAATTCCCCTCAAGCCATCCGTTCTGAGTAGCATCAGCACCGTCTGACCCGAATGCCTCTGCGCGCAGGTTGTCATTTTCTTCCGCGCACCGCCAGGAGACAGATGTCCCGCTTGCTGCCGCCTCCATTCTGACCGCCGACAAGCCGAACAACGGCATCACCGTCGACAGCCTGAACCGCCGGTTCGTTGGCCTGACGCTGGCGCTGACCAATTGCCGCACGACCAAGACGACTGATGTCAGAAGCATCGACTAGCCCCCCCACCAAAACGCCTTCCGAAACCCCAGCTGAAACCCCAGAGCAGGGGCATGCAGGCGGAATTGTCGGCACATTCCTGACCGCCATCGTCACCATTTTTTTTGCGCTGTTTCTTACTGAGCTCAATCCGTATCGGCATGGCGAGATGTGAGGGCAAAAGGTGGTCGCCCGGATCGGGGTCCCGCCCCACCCGGGGCACGAGCCATATCAGATTCGAGTTGCTGAACGGTCCGGATGCCGGAGAGCTCCTTTCGACAGGAAGGAACGGTCCATCCTCTCCCGAAAATGCCGTTTCCGTCGTTTATGGCTATCGCTACGTGCTGGAGGTTAGGCGCAGTTGGATGGGCATGTCGATCGTGGAGGTACGGTATTCAAACAGGGACCGGCAGCCGCCAGAACCTTGAACAAAGAGCAAGGAGACGTGGCCTGACGGCGCCCTTTGGAGTCGATTCCGGGAATGCTATCGATCGTCTCGTCAAACTGAGCGCCTGACTGCTACGCCGACACTTGCCGAGTTGCAGAAGGTGGAGAGCAACTTAAGGAGGTTGCGCGCTGCGTCTGCAAGGCCCTCAAAGGCAGGCGGCGCGATTCCCTCTGCGGGCGGTGGGTTTGATGGCGGATAGCCGATGCGCTTAGCCGGAAAGCGGCACGACGCGTCCGCATTCGCGCCTTCGCCCAGGGTCGGGAATCAAAGCACACACGAAAAGTCAGGATTCAGCGATGTTCACTTTTGAAGCCGCCTTTCATCGCTATCGGCGTAAGCACGGCATGGTTAAGGCACTGGAGGACTATGCCGATTTGCGCGATGCCCCCATGGGGCACGCGCTTGATGCCACCTCATCCGAGCCAGCCTCCCTGTGGCCTCCTGAGCCCACAGTCCTCGACTTCAATGCGCACTTCCTGGAACTGAGCAATCTGCGCAACGATGAACTGCCGCGTTGGGTAGCCTTGATGCTGGTTGCACTCGTGCCGCTATGTCTGCTGGTGAGCGTGGCGATGCTGTGGTTGTTGTGGGACATCGTGTTCGTTGGCGATCCGCGGATACCGTTTCCACCAAGCTCATTTGGGGAGCTCGGGATGCTTTTGGGGCTGTTGGCCGCTGGCATCCTAGGCGTTCCCATGGCCCTCATGTTGTGGCGAGAATCTCAAGGCCAGGTATTTACAGCGCGTTGCGCGCGTTACCGCTTCAACCGGACCACAGGCAAGGTCTATGTGTTGCGGCCCGGGCGATGGGGAGGCAATGCGGTGCTTGACTGGTCGCGTGTCCAAGCGCATGTGCATTGGGCGCCGCCGATCAAGTCGACGCAAAGCCAAGACTACGCGGCCTCTGCCAACGAAACGGCCCGGGAAGTCCAAAGAGAGATAGCTTTGTCACGACAGACTGGCAAGGAGGTGGATGGCACCCTTGCGATCTCTGCACTGCTGGATCTGATTGCCAGCTTTAACGTACCGCCTTACGACCTGTCTGACGAAGCGCGCCAACAACGGCGTAATGCAAGCAACAACGGCTGCCTGCTGCTGTACTGGCCACCGCTGGACCCAGCGGATCCGCAACGACGCGGAGAGGACTTGATCTGGGTTGGACCGCGCAACAGTGGCGAGCGTCTTTGGCATTACATACAGACGTTCATGCAAGAGGGCATGGGCGCCGTGCAAGCTCCCGCGATGCCGAAAGAGTGGCTACACAAAGGCCGCAACCCAGACCACGTACTCAATTGGCTGGCGGAATGCCTGTGCTACTGGCCCGTCTTTCCTGCAGCGTGGAAAAGCGACGTTGGCCAGACCCGGCGCGAAAGAGGCATCGGACCGGAGCAACCGCTGAACTGGCCGGCCAAGTTGCCCTAGGCCAGAGAAGCCATTGATTTTTCGCTGGGATACCAGGCTTGGTCGGCGTGGGGCGAGACGCCAGATGAAGATTTAGAAACACCACCCGCGCCAAGGCTGCGTAGCATCGCCACCTTACGACCTTCGTCGGTTTCCATATCGTCTTCGCGCTCACGGCTCTCAACGTCTATTCCGCAATTGAGCTAATCCGACAGGCAACCCCGCCTTCAACGTTGATGACTCGAAGGCGTCAGCGTCCCCAAAAATGAAACCCAAAATCAAAATCGCACTTTCTGTAGCAGCCATCGCGTTTGTTGGCATGCTCGTGACCGTTACGGTGATTGACCAGCGTCAAAAGCGGCCGCTGGGCCAACCGCTTGCCCCACCAGAGATTGTCTTCAAGACGGATGCAAAGCTTCCGTTTGACATCACGGACGTAAAGTGGGTCGACGCCAATGGCGTTCAGCTTCTGACCGGCACGTTGGTGGACTCGAGAAAGGAGGACGACACAACACCGCTTCCTGGCGCAATCCTGGACACGCAAGTGCCGGCCAGGGCAGAGCGGCTACGGAAGTTGCGCAACCGGATGGCGGCGGAATCTGCAGTCGGCATGGCGGCGGCAGGCCATCAAGATCTAGCCGCACAGGTCCTGATGGACCGCTTGGGCCGCGGACAAAAGCGGCAATTCATTGGCCGCATGACAGACGACGGCAGAGTTGACATCGTAGCCAGTATCGAAGACGACCTGCCTCTCCACTTTGTGACGTCACCCGGCGGCAAGTGGATCGCGTTTGGCTCTGGTGAATCGCCCGAACGCGTGGCGAACGACGGCCCACGTTTCGACACCGCGTTTGTCAGTAACGATGGCGGACGCACTTGGAAATTCGATCCGAAGACCACGGTGCCATCCAGCACCGATTTTCACGGCTATGTATCAGAAACCCGCGCCTATGGCGTTGATTATCGTTTCGGAGGGAGCGAGCGTGAGGTGTGGACAACGTTTGATGGCGGCCGCTCCTGGCAGAACATCGATTTGAGCAAGACCGTATGGCCTGACATCCCGAAACGCGAGCACCAAGTACCCGACACGAGGTGGGCTCTGCTGCCTGCGCCAGGCGACAAGGCAGTCGGCTGGTCGACGATGTCGCTGATCACTGTGGATGATGAGGGGCAGGAGAGAAGCCGAACCCCCACTCAGGCCCGCCGTTTTGAACTGGATTTATCTAGCTCGCAAGTTGCCGTGCGCAATGTCGCGGCAACGCCAGATGCTGGCCTTACGGACGAGCATAACTACCGTGTTGTGCAGTCGGATTCCAAAGAAGCGTTGTTCGCGATGCCAGAAGGCCGCTTGCGTTACCTTGACCCGGCCACCGGGAATTGGACAACAAGCACCATCCCAGACATTCGGGGCGCCACCCCTTGGGTCGACAGTGACAAGGTTTGGCTCGGCAGCGACGTATGGGTGGTCCAGGCTCGTGGCCATACTGCATGGAACATCGTTGCTTGCTACATGCCGCCTTATTTCTCCCATACGCGCAACTGTGGCTACTCATCGGCCAAAGCCTATTTCTATAGCCGAGACAAGGGCCATTCCTGGGTGCCATTTGTTCTGCCGCGCTCACCCGGCGAAGATGACTACACGATCAAAGTGATTGGATGGGATACGCGGCGCCAAGGCCTGCTGGTCTTGCAGAACGATCCGCAGAACTCTGGGCGAAAGCAGGTGGAGCTCTATCGGCTGCCGACCCCGCAATCGGGAGCGAAACAGGATGCCTGACGCGCAAGAGAGGCCATCTGACGATCTCGGTATTTTTTGCCTCTGGGCGCGGACGACAGGCCGCTTTGCCTGCGGGCTGTTGGCGGTACTACTAACGCTGATGATGTCCAGCCTGAGCGTCGGAGTGCACGCCAGCGAAACGCAACTTCGCCTCCCTTCGGGCGTTGAAGGGCTGACCCTGACCCTTGGCGTCCCTCCCGGCGAGGCCAACGAGGCAACTATGGTTGCCGCAGCCGAGGCTAAAAAACAGGGGCTGGCTGTGCAGGTGGCAGAGTTCAACGACCCGGAGTTGTGGCATCTCAATATGCATGCGGCTTTCTTCACGATTGACGCCAATTTCTTCCAGAGCGAGCCTGAACTGCGTTTTTTCAATAAAGGTAGTGGAGGCCAGTACATCGAAGAGCATGCCAAGCCCCTCGTAGAGCCGGGAAAGCCTCAGGCTGACAAAGTTCGGCTTGTGTCCGTTGGATACAGCTATTCGATACCCATGGGCGTGTATTCCAAGAAGCTCAAGCGTGGCGATGCAATACCCCCAAGCACTACGATCGCTGTGCCGAGCGGCCCGGTTGAACATGGGCCGAGCGCTCTTGCTGTTGCAGGCCATGGGCTTGATCAAGCTGCGCTCGGGGGTGGGCGATATGGCAACCCTCTCCGATGTGGTTGAGAACCCCAAGCAAATCAAAGTGATTCCGGTCAAAGACGAGCAGTCTGTGAGCGTGTTCGATAAGGCCACGGCCTCGGTGACCTATCCCAATATTGCCAAACGGGCGGGCATAGCCGAAAAGGATGCCTTGGCTTTCGACAATACCGACCCGGAAATCGTGAAACGCTATGCGATTCGGTTCGTCGCGCGTGCCGATGTCGCCCACGATTCGCGTCTCCAGACGTTCATCAAGATTTACCAGTCCTCTCCCGAAGTGAAGGCTGCCTTGCGTCGAACCTACGGAAGCCTTGTCGCTTTCCCGTGGTAGTTAGAAGGCTCGGATCGAATTAAGGATAGTGTTCAAAACCTCCCCCAAAGCCGACACGGCAACGTCGACCTGGCCAAATCCTCCAAGGCGCAACGCAAGCCCGATGCCCCAGCCGATTACGGCACTTTTTATTTCCGTTTTTTATTTAACTCAAACAGCGACTGTTTTGCGTAATAGGCTGCATTACGCTGACGGCAGGTCATTTAGATGGCAGACAAGAAATCCAAACTACACCCCCAGAACCGCAATTGGCATGAAGACCTGCCTTCTCCAACCACTGCACTGAAGACGGGGGACAAGAACGACCAACCTGACCCGGGCCTTGATGTTCGCTACGTCGATGCGAATGTGTTGGAATTGTCACGAGCCGCCTCCATCGAGCGTGGCCTTATTTTTTTGTTCAGCGTTGGCACATCCATTGGGTACGTTTACATGCTCCCATTTCTTTTTGAAATGTTGACTGACAGAAGGGTGATTGGCGATAGCATTTTTTCGTCGGAATTTCTGGGTTGGGTATTTCTGATAGTGATGCAGTTTGTCCTAGTTGTTATTCTTATCTACGGGATAAAAAAATCGGTCAGAACCACACTGGACTTGCCGGTCTTGCTTGACAGAAAAAGCCAAAAAATTTTCGCGCTGGAATATCTAATGAAAACCAATCCATTTGCGCGATGGGAAGCGGTGATCAAGGAGTTTGAGTGGTCGCGTGTTGAGGCTGAAATCGGAACGCTCCCGTACAAGCCAGCCCCATACGGATTGATTCTGGCGCAATGCGAGCGGGGTACGACCAAGGTAGAGGACCGGATCATATTGAAGCAGGTCTTGGGCGGAACAGCCGAACTTCATCAGATGTGGGCATACATCCGTTGCTACATGAATGAAGGGCCTGAACACCTTCCAAAGGTTAAGCCATTCCCACGCGATGCCAATTTCTGGCGCTGCCTCTTCGCGTTCTTTCCGTTCCTTGACCCGACGGAGGGTGGGCGCCGCGCTCGCGCGCGCATGGGGCGCTGCGAGTTACACGTCTCGGTGGCCTTTGCAAGTGTCGTTATGCTGGCGCTGGTTTGGTATTTCGTGCCGATAGGCATTTGCGAGTACATTGCGCAACGCTTGGCGCCTAAACCGAAATGGCCAGATGATGTCTTGAACCAAACAGGATTGCGCAGCAGCATGCCGGACTCGTTGGGCTGATGTATTGAAGAAGGGCACCCGGTGCCGGTGCCGAGAATCTTCGCAAGCGATGTTGGCCAGACCCGGCGCGAAAAAGGCATCGGGCCAGAGCAACCGCTGAACTGGCCGGCCAAGTTGCCCTAGGCCAGAGAAGCCATTGATTTTTCGCTGGGATACCGGGCTGGATCGACGTCGGGTGAAACGCTAGATGAAGATTTAGAAACACCGTCAGCGCCAAGGCTGCGTAGCATCCCCACCGTTCGCCCGTTATCGCTCTGCCCACCCATCGATAGCAAGGCAATCACGCTCGAAAGCGAGAGATATCGCTACGAGTGTCCCGATTTCCCTGACGGAAAAAGCCCTGCTGGCAATCCCCGTTTCTATCAAGCTTCACCGCTAAGTCAACCTATGTCGGATTCTTTTGAGGAGGGCCGGTCGTCAGATGCGGCCACGGCAGTCGATACATTGCAGCCCAACACCCAGCACGTGCCCGACGAGACGCCAAACGCTACGGCGGACGCTGCGCCAGCGCTGTCTATCACGCTGATTCTGATCGGCATCACGGCGATCGTCTTTTTGCTGTCGACTGTGTTTAGCGAGGGCTTCATTTCGTTCTCGCCCACCGCGCTGTACCGTTTGGGCGGCAACTTGGCCGCGCTTTCACTCACGGGCGACGCTTGGCGCCTTTTGACGAACGTGTTCTTGCACGCGGGGATCGTTCACCTGCTGCTCAACATGTACATGCTGCTCCTCGTGGGCAAGCTGGCAGAACGCTGGTTCGGCCAGGCTGGCACGCTGGCGATCTATCTGCTGGGTGGCCTATGGGCGAGTTACGCCAGCGCTTGCTGGCTGGGGTGGCAGCTTGAGTCTCAGGCCAACGCCAGCATGACCGTGAGCGTAGGGGCATCAGGCGCCATCATGGCGCTGTGCGGTGCGCTGATCGTCATGTCGTGGCTGCACGATGACACGCCGCCGCTTCAGGCCAAGGAAGGGATCGAACTGTCCGGGACCGGCAAGGTGTTGGTGCAGACAGTGGCCATCAACATCGTGATGGGGTTCGCGATCAAAGGGGTCGATCAGGCGGCGCATCTGGGCGGGTTGCTGTCGGGTGCCATCTTCGGACTCGCGGTGGGCGCTGCGACTGACGTGGCCCGCATCGGCTGGGTGCCGCATCGCCGTATCGTGTTGACTGTAGTCGCGGCGGTGGCGGCTCTTTATGCGTGTCTGTCATTGGCCTCGTGGCCAGCATTGCGCGAATGGCGGGTATCGTGGGATCTGGAGGCCGCTGAACAAGATGCCATTGAGCAGCAAGCGGCAGAAGAACGGCGCGCCAAGCTTGAAGCCGAGCAGATCGACGCTGCTGCAGCGCGAGTGCGTGCGAAAGCGGCAGAAGCGTTGCGGGCCACGCTGCCGCCCCCGGTAAGCGAGCAGGAGTCTGCCGGGCAGGCGGTCAAGTGGGATGACGCTGCGGCCCTCGCTCGCCTGGATGCCGAATTCCCGCCACCACCCACACCAAAAGTCATTCCCGAGGATGTGGGGACCACCTTGCCGCGCCAGGGGCCTGTCGATGGCCTGTTGGTAACGCGTCCGTCTGCGGACCAACTGCAGCTGATACGCCCTGGCGCGTCAAATACGCAGCCCGAAGTTGTGGCCGCATGGACCCTCTGCGATGCCGAATACATGGGACAAGTCACCGACCCGAGCGCCGTGTGGCACGACAGCGCGGGCAGGGAGCTGGTTGCGTCGCTCGGCCATCAGCCCGTCGTCCGGGTAACTGATGCGGCCACCGGCGTGGAAATCGGCATGTACCTCATGCCAGGGTTCCCGAAAAGCGCCCGGTTCAGCCCAGACGGTAAACGCCTGGTGGTGGAGTCGAGCGACAGCGACGGCCAGAGCTACATGAACATCGTGGACATTGCCCGCCGCATGAGCGAGGCCGATGCGCGTAAGTACATTCCCCAGCAGTTCATCTGCGGCTGGTCCGATGGTGGTAAAGCGCAGTGAAACGGGCCACCCACTGGCCCGCCACCACATGAAGATTTAGAAACAATCCCCCCAAGCGCCCCAAGCCTGCGTAGCATCTCCACCGTCCGCCCTTTGCGCGCGGACATCCCCATTTCACGCCCGCTGATATGAACGCACTGTTCCGCCTCACTGCCGCGACGGCTCTGGCCGCGCTGCTTGGTGCGCCTGCCTTTGCGCAGGATGACGCGCCGCTGCAGGTGTCGTACCGCCAGGTGCTGACCGAGTACTTCAAGGACGCCCCGACTGCCTCCAAGAAATACGACGGCCGTCGCATCGTCTTCAAGGGCCAGGTGTACCCGCTGTCCGACGACAGCCTGAACACGCTGGCCATGACCGAAGATCTGAAGGTGGGCGCACCGTTTCAGGACGATCAGCGTGAGGCGCTCAAGGCACTGTTTGCCGACCACAAGCTGGCCGCGTACAAGCCCAGCAAAGACATCACGCTGGACTGCCTGAACCGCCAGTTCGTGGGCCTCACGCTGGCGCTGGCGGATTGCCGCGTCGCCAAACCCTGACGTTCGTATCACTCTCCGGCTTCTTGCTTCAGACCATGGCTTCTCTTTCGTTCGAACAACTCCTCGCGCCGCTGCCCGGCGCCCAACCCTGCGGCGAAGACATGCTCTTCTCCGCAGAATTCGACACCATTCAAGAGGCGCGCCGCTTCGATGACCCATCGCTCGACCAGGGCGACTGGGTCACCGAGATCAAGGAGGCGGACTGGCGTGCCGTCATCACCGAGAGCACGTCGCTGCTGCAGAAGCGCACGAAGGATCTGCGCCTCGCCGCGTGGCTGACGGAAGCACTGTCGAAGGACCGTGGCTTTGCCGGCCTGCGTGAGGGTTACGAGCTGATCGCGGGCCTGTGCGAGCAGTTCTGGGAGCACCTGTATCCGCTGCCCGAAGCCGACGACCCGGAAGCCCGCATGGGCAGCATGGCATGGCTTGCCACGCGTTCTAGCCAACTGATCCGCGAGGTGCCGCTCGTCAACCCGGCCAAGGGTGGCTACAACACGGTCGATTGGGAAGTGGCGACCAGCTTGGTCGAGGCCATCCGCCGTAATCCGGAGCAGGCGGACGAACTCGCGCGCGGCAAGGTCTCGCAGGAGCAGTTTGAAGCCGCGCGCCGCGCAACGGCGCCAGCGTTCTACAAGACGCTGCACGACGATGTGGTGGGCTGTGGTGCTGCGCTGTTGCGCTTGCAATCCGTGCTCGATGGCCGTGCAGGCGATCACGCACCCAGCTTCCGCGCCGCACGTGAGTCGTTGCAGGCAGTCCGCGCGCTGGTGGAACGTTTCGGCGGCAAGCCGGAACCCAAGCCCACCGCAGTGGAAACCAAGGGGGCGCAGCAGCTGGCCGCGCAATCCACCGCGGAGGGCGCGGTCGAAACGGTGGTGGTGGCTGGCCCGATCCGCTCGCGTGCGCAGGCGCTGAACCAGTTGCGCGACGTGGCCGAGTTCTTCCGCCAGACCGAGCCGCACAGCCCGGTTGCCTACCTTGCCGCACGGGCCGCCAAGTGGGGCGACATGCCGCTGCACGCGTGGCTGCGCACGGTGGTCAAGGATGATGCGACGCTGTCGCAGATTGAAGAGTTGCTCGGGTTGGGCGATCCGCCTGCCGAGAACGCGGGCTGATCTAACAAGCGCTTACGTGCTGCTCGAACAACCGCCACAACCGCTGGACCCGCAGCCACTGGATCCGCAACTGCTCGATCCATGGCTGCCTGAACTGCAGCTACTCGACGTGTCGCTCCCTCCGCCCGAACTGAGGGGCATTCCGGTGCCGCCCAGCATGCCGCGGTATCTGGCCCAGGCCGTGTTGGCGAGCACGCTGGTGCCGGCAAACGCCGTCATCCACAGTAGATCGGTCGCCGACAAGCTTCCCCCTTGTTGACCACGTTGACGTTGCACATCGAGTGCGGCGTCGGCTGCCGCGGTGGGTCCCGCACAACCGACGCCGATCAGCCCCGCGGTCACGCGCCAGTAGACGAGCGCGAATACCGCCATTTCGACCAGCAACCACATCACCGGGTGCTCTCGGCCCACGCCAACGAAGACCTTCACCGCGCCAAGCCACAGCACCAGCAGCGGGATCACCCATGCTGCCAGCGTCGTTCCCCGCATCGCGCCGGACGTCCACAACCATCCTGCAGCTAGTAGCCGATCCGTTACGCCGGAGGCTTCGTCAGCGAGTCGGTTTTGAAAGTCCGGCCACCGTGATCGGTGCTGCTTCTGCTGGGTCAACCACGTCCATGCGTTCACGTGGCGCTCGGGCGTTGGCTGCGCATTCGCGACCACGTAGGTGTTGCGGTCGCGCTTTCGCTTGGAGGGATGCAGGATGCGGATGGCGCCGGCGTCGAGCAGTGACAGTGTCGCAACCTGCGCCATTCGCAACGTACCGCTCGTCATTAGCGCGGCCTCGTCGGGCTCCAGTGGGCTAGGCGTGCCGCCACCGGCTTCTCCTTGCGGTCGCCGCCGGTATGCGAATCGATGCAAGGCCTTAATGGATAGGCACGCAATCACGCACACGCCCAGATAGAACGCAAGAAAGCGCGGCCCAGAGTAGTTCAGAACATGGAAATCCGAGGCCGCATGCGTGGTAAAGGCGATGAGGCTGACACCAAGCACCGGCCACGCGAATCGCATGATCCGGCGTGTGGTCGAGACAGGCGTCGGCGAGACAGCCTTGTGCGGGCGCTGTGCGACGAAGCCCTGATCGTCCGGCGCACCGTCTGCCTGTGCGGGCACCGGTTGCGGCCAGACGTCGGGAGGCGGCTCCATGCCGAACAGGCTTCGGTAGCTGTCGAGCGTCTGTTGATACTGCTGCGCGTAGGCATCGTCTTCGTCCGGCGCGCCGACACCCGGCGCATGGTGGAGCGGCGCCCGCAGTACCTCGCCGCAGAACACCGTCCAATACTCTTCGGAATATTGCAGATGCAGATGCCACGCGGCATCGATCGCCTCTGACGGTGTGACCGGATGCCCGGCAAACACCGCCAAATACGCGAAACGCTTGTACTCCTCAATGACGGTCAGCGTATGCAACGTCGACCACCCCTCGGCTTCGGCCAGACGTTTGCTGTAGGGCACCGGGGCATCCGGCGCATCGGGCGAATACTGGTTCAGCCGAAGCAGGCAGGCTGCTCGATCGGCTTCGGTCGCAGCGGCCTGCGGTACGGCGGGGGAATCAGGGGAGGTCGTTGTCATCTGTGTTCTTGTCAGCCGACTGTGCCTGGATGACTTGCTGCTGGGCAGCAGCCCGGGCGGATCACAAAGACGAATCCTGCTGCGGCTGCTCCAGCGCGAGAAACACTGCGCGCTCGCAGCGGCCGAAGTCGAAGCTTCGCAGGCGGAGATGGCGCTCGCCGTATTGCCCAGCCGCCATCATTTCTGGGATAGGGCGCAGGGGCCCGGCCATCAGGCGTGTCAGCGTTTGCCAGATAACGAAGAACAGCAGCGGCGCCAGGGTGAACGCCCCCATCAGCGCCCCCGTGATGAACCTAGTCGCTTCAAGATCACCTTCGATTGCTGCGAAAAAGAAAGCCACCAACAACATCGTGGCGCAGCTATAGCCGAGAAAACCGATCGCGTCACTGGTACCCATGGTCCTTCTTGACAGGAGTGTCTCCAACGACTCGGGAAAATTTCGCGGGCGCTTTGCGACATAGACTGTCTGCGGCTTGCGACGCCCTGATAAACGCATGCCCCATGCCGAGAAAACCTCGTTGTCCCACCACCCAGCAGCAAGTACGCGCATGCCGCTCAGGCCGGCAAAGTAGGGCGCATTCGACGAAACCCAACGGGCCGTGGTTTGGTACTCGCAGAAGTGGATGACTCGATCGTCAGTCAGCGTGATGATGACGGGCGTCACGCGGCAGTAGGCCTCTCGCGAGGTATCGTCGGTGTAGTCATGTGCACGCCGCGCATTGGCGTCAACGCTCCAACCCATCGCCTCATAGGCATTGAATGCCGCGTTATCCACCTGTACGGAGCGAATGATGCCGCTGACGATCGCGACCGGCACACCCTGCCGTCAACTGGCAAGCCAGTGCGCAAGCTGCTGCCAAGCCCATGCCAGATGACACAACAGCCACCAGACGCGCTCCTTCGACGGAGAAAACTCCGCAATTGGCACGGATAGCGTCCTCGTGGGGTCTTCGTACTCCAGCCGAATCTTGGGCGAGCCGCGCCGTTCGTCCCCCGGCTGTAACGGGGCAGCAGGCGACGGCTCACGCAAACGCGCCCGCCGGCGCGCATTCTGCTGCGTCACTTACTCGCCCGAAACTCAATCCGCCGATTGCGTGATCGGCCTTCATCGGTGGTATTGGGCGCGACGGGCTGATCCGGCCCCACGCCAATCGCGGTGAGCGTGCCTTGCTCGGCACCCTTGGAGATCAGGTAGCTCTTCACCGTTTCTGCGCGCGCCTGGCTCAGGTTGAGGTTCATGGCGCGGCTGCCGGAGTTATCGGTGTGGCCGACGACCTCGATCTTGCGGCCGTTCAGGCGTGGCAGCACGGCGGCCATTTCGTCCAGAATGGCGCGGCCCTTGGGCGTGAGCGTGGCGCTGCCGGTTTCAAACTCAATGATCCGGTTGGCCAGCGTCTGGTCCAGCAGCCCTTGCTCGGACACGGCAGCCACGCGCAGCCCATTCTTGATGGTGTAGCTCTGGCCCAGCGTCGTGGCCATGTCGCTGGTGAGCTGCTGGCGCTGCGCTTCGTTGCCCACATCGCCATGCAGGGCGATCTGCGTGCCGTCAATGTTGAGCTGGCCACGGTTGACCTGCTTGATGGCCGGCGACAGGATCTTCTGCACGTTGGTCAACCAGTTGGGCGGCGACACCACGTTGCCCACCTCGATCTGATCCACCACGTTGGCACTGCCGTACAGCTCGCGCAGCTTGCTCAGCACGGCGGCCTTGGTGGCTTCGTCCGGCACCATGCCGCCCGCGACAACCTGGCCGGCAACCGGCGCGGCATCGCCGGGCGCAGCATAGGCGGGCAGGGTGCTGCCCAGGCACGCCAGCAGGGCGGCATTGGCCAGCAGCGTTGCAGGCCGGAAGCCGCGCTTGATTGCATCCAGACCCATGTTCATTCTCCGATGAAGACTTCGCGGAAGGTATCGACCGCCATGCGCAACGAGAGCTGCGGTTCATCCAGGTAACTCACGAGTTTCGCCAAGCCGTACTCTCCACTGACGTGCTGGTCGACCCATTCCGGGTCATCGATGTTGATGTTCTGTTCGGCGTACACCCGTGGCGATATCACGCTGTGCAGCGTGCGCGACGAAGCGCCGTTGAAGCCGATGACGAGGCGCTCCGTGCCGTTGATCTCGCCCAGGAAGAGCGAGAGTTCAAAGTCCGCGCGCTGCAGGAAGCGCGATACCAGCTCCAGCCAGAAGCTCGCCACCAGGCTGCGGTACAGCGGGTCTGCCGGCAAGGGCAGGGTGAGGCCTTTTTCCAGCCGCGGCGAGCCACTCGCCATCACCGGCTGCAGCAGCGTGCCGAGTGCCAGCAGCGTGCGGCGCAGGCGGATGTTGTGGCCCTCGGATCGCAGCATCTGCTCCAGGCCCGCCACGGTCTGGAAGTCGATGAAATCGGAAAAGCTCGCGTCGTGCGATTGTGTGGTGGTGCCACCAGCACCCGTTTCCACACCATGCTGACCTTCGGCCAACAGGCGCAAGCCCTCGGTGGCGTCGTCTGCGTGGCAGAGCGACAGCATCTGCTGGCCGGCGCGCGTCCACAGGCGGGCCAGGGCAATCGGGCTGCGCGCGATAAAGCTGAGCGGTTGCTCCACCTGCATGGCTGCGGCCGTCAGAAACGGAAAGCGGCGCGATGACAGATCGCTGCTGGCCATCAGCGTACCGGCAATCGCCAGCTTGCTCTGCGAGCCCAGAAACGCAAACTGCACGGGCTTCCAGCTGTCGTACGTTGTCTTCCAGTCCGGTGCCTCGGCCAGCAGTTCCATGCCTTGCGCGAGCCAGCGGTCCAACGTGTCGAGCAGTTGGACGTTGTTGGCGCTTTTGACGAAATCGCCGCGCGAGGGGAGCTTGCCGAAGTACGAAAGCTGCAACTGGGTCTGGCTCATTGCGCCGTCCCCCCTTGCTCTTCCGTAACGGTGCCGCGGCGCGCGGCTTGGGTGGAGGCCGGTGCTTGCCCTGCAGGCGGGGTGCCCGCCGGGGCCGGCGGTGTCAACGTGTTCTGTGCAGCGCTGGCATCGGCAATCGACGTCGGCAGACGCAGGCCGCGCAGGCCCTGGCCTTGCGGCGAGTCGGACGCCGTGGTGCCACCGGTCTGCGGGCTGCTGATGATGCGCAGGCTGATCGACACGGTCAGGCTGTCCTTCGTCCACGTCAGGTCGAACGCGCCATCCGGACGACGCTTGCGCTGTGCCGTGGCAATCAGGCGCTCCAGGCCGAAGCGGCCCGGCTCGTTCAGCAGCTCAACCGTGCGACCGTCGAACGTGGTGGCCGTCACCTTCGCGCCCGGCTCGCCTTGCGGGTTGGGCCACACGAAGTTGGTCCACTGCGGCGGCGTGTTGCGATAGCGCAGCTGCTGGCCGTCGATCTCGATGGTGTATTCCGTGGCGCCTTGCGACGGCACCGGCAGAATCTGGAACACCGTCTGCGGGGCTGCAGCTGCTGCACCGCCCGCGCCGCCGCCGGCCGCACCGCCCGTGAGCGGCGCAATCCAGCGCGTGAAGCCCGTCGTGAACTCCGGCACGAACGCGATCCCCAGATCGCCCCACGTGCGGGACGCGATCATGTCGCCACGGCGCACCGACAGCGGGCCGATGGTCGTATTGGCGAACTTGGCGATGGCGCCTTCAGGGCCGAACACCTGGCCGATCTCGGCGGCGCTGGCTTCGATCTTGGCGTTGGGCGCAAACGGATACTTGTCGGCCAACGTGGTGGCAAACGGCTGATACACCTGCGCATTCCACACCTTGTTGACTTCCACTGTCGCCGGGCGGATTGCCACCGCATACGACTGCAGCAGCGGACGCACCAGCAGCGGGCGCAGCGTGGCGCGCTCGCTGTCGGTCATGCCGGTCAGCATCTGCTCATCCACATACTTGAGCGTGTCAGCCAGTTCCGAGCCGTTGCCGTCCAGCGTCTGTTGCATCAGCTGGCGTGCGCCGGGGCCGGGGTCGCCCTGGTTCTTGATCTGGTTGAAGCGCGTGCGCACCTTCGACAGCGAATCCATATAGCCGCGCAGCAGCGACTTCTCATCGTGCATGACCACCACGCGGGCGAGGCCGGAGAACTCCTTGCCCACCGGACCCACCGGGATCGCGCCAGCGTCGGCGTTGCCACCCACCTCCAGGTTCACGTTCACCTGCGACGGCGTCTGGCGCGCAAAGAGCTGCTTGAACCAGCCGAGCACACCGGTCTTGGCCTGCTTCAGACCGGCGTTGAACATCGAGGGGTTGTCCCAAGACGTCTGGTCATACGCGGTGTCGAGCACCTTGCGGATCGGCGAATTGGTCGGATCGCCCAGCAGGTTCATGCCGGTGACGGCCTGGTCGAAGCTGGTGAAATCCTGAATCGCCACGCCCTGCATGAAGCGCTGCCATTCGCGCGCGTACTCGGTCTTGTACATCGTGACCAGCGCCTTCTGGATCTGCTCGGGGCTGCCTTCCAGCGTGAGGTCGTCACGCGCGGCCACGTTCAACACCCAGTCCTTGGTCTGCAGTTCCTTGTTGGCGGCTTCCTTGATGGCGGGCTGCACATAGCCGACCCAGGCTTCCTTGGTAAAGGTGCCGGGCACGGCGTAGCTGCCGGCCATCACGCCCGCACCGGTTTCGCCAACGATGCGTGCGACCGTCATCGGGGCGTAGCGGGTGGAGGCACGGGCCTTGATCTCGGCATACGCACGCTCGCGAGCCGGCATGCCGCGCACCACGCGACGCAGGTTTTCGCGCGTCTGGTCGACCAGCGAGAGGTTGCCCTCCAGCAGCGGCCAGTTGTCGTCGTTCACGCGGGCAAGGAAGAACGACAGGTTGCGTTCCGCCGAGCGGATCATCTGCTCGCGCGGCATGTTGCCTCGGTTGTCTTCCAGCCAGCCGCGCCAGAAGCGCGTGATCTGGTCGGTCAGGTGTGCGACTTCCACGTGGCGCTTGTCCGACAGCATCAGATACGTCTTGAGCGCGTTGTAGCCGTCTTCCACGTTGGTGGGGGAGGCATCGGTGTACCGCTTGGCGCCAGTCGAAGCCGTGGCTTGGTTAGGCGAAGCCGGCGCGTTAGCCGCCGCACCCGAAGCTGCCGAAGCACCGCCTACCGTGGCGGTGGCCGTGGTGACGGACGTGGCAATCACCGCGCCGGTTTCCGGCGGACGCACCATCGGCGCCAACTGGTCCGGATGCGCGTTGACTTCACCCAGGAAGGTCTCGATGGCGCCGCCCACCGGCTTGAGCATCACCTGGCGCAGGCCGTTGTAGTACTCGTCGAGCAGCTTGTGCTGCAGCGTGTCGCCCTGGTACAGGCCCAGCGACAGCGCGAGCGGGTGGTCGTTGCGATAGCGCTCCAGCTGTTCGATGCGGTCTTGCAGTGTGTCCAGCGCTTCCAGGCGGGCCTGCAGGTCCACGCGGTTCTGCTGCATCTTCACGATCTTGTCCAGATCGGCCTGCACGTTGGCCGTGAGCGTACGATTGCCCATGTACGACCACGTCCAGCCGCCCAGCATCACGCCCAAGGCCAGCACCAACGCAAAGAACGTGGCGATGCGCAGGCGTGTCTTGGCCGGGCTGGCAAATTGCCGCACCGTCTGCCGGTCAGCAAAGATCACCTTGGAAAACAGGTCGCGCAGGAAGAAACCGTTCTTGGAAAACACTTCGCGCGCGTGCGCGGCACCGTCTGTCGACAGGCCAAACCGGCGCGCAATGCGCTCGGCCGACACGCTGTTGGTCGCGCCTTCCTGCAGCGCACTGGTGAAGTAGAAGCCGCGGAACACCGGCTTGTACTGGAACGGGTTCTCATCAAACAGTGTCATCAGGAACGCGCGCAGCGTCGGCTTGATCGACGCAAATTCCAGCGGGAAGCTTAGCAGCCCCGGCGACAGCTTGTTCTTCTGGTGCAGCGCGATCTGCGCCACGCTGATCTCCTTCAGCCCGTCGCACAGCTCGTCAAAGCGCTGGTCGAACACGGCGGCCACGTCGGGCTTCGCATCCGGCTCGAAGGGCAGGGTGGCGCCCCACACGCGGTCGCGCTCATGCTTTTCGCTGTCGCCAAAGAATTCCGTAAAGCCGGTGATCAGGTCGGCCTTGGTGAACATCACGTACACCGGCGCAAACACTTCCAGGCGCTCGGTCAGCTCCTGCACGCGCTGGCGCAGGTTCTTGGCCAGGTTGATGGCGAACTCAGGGCGGTTCTGCGTGAGTTCCGACACGCTCACCGTCACCACGATGCCGTTGATGGGCGCCTTGGGGCGATAGCGCTTGAGCAGATCCAGGAAGCCGAGCCATTCGCGGCGGTCTTCTTCATGCACCGAGTAGCGGCCAGCCGTGTCGAGCAGGATGCCTTCGGTGGTGAAGAACCAGTCGCAGTTACGCGTACCGCCAATGCCCTGAATGACCGCGCCGCCCTTGTCGGCAAACGGAAACTGCAAACCCGAGTTCAGCACCGCCGTGCTTTTACCCGCCGCCGGGTTGCCGATCACGATGTACCAAGGCAACTCGTACAGCGCAGCGCTGCCTGACAGTTGGCCGAGCTTGGACGTCTTGATGGTCTTGACGGCCTCCGCCAGACGCACGCGCAGGGCTTCCACTTCCTCGCGTTTGTCCGGGGTGGCGGTCTTGTCGGCGGCGGCTTGCTCCAGCACGCCTTCGAGCTTGTTGCTGGCCTGGCGGGCGCGCCAACGCTTCCACAGATACGACAGCAGCCACAGCGCAAGCAGCACGCCCAGCGCGACGCCGGCCCAGACCAGGCCAATCTCAAAGGTCTGCGCCATCAACAGAAGAAAGATGGTCAGCACGATCACGCCAAGAATCGATAGCGTGCGTGTGTTGGTCAGGAATTTCAGGAAGCGTTGCATGTTGCCTTCGGCTCGTGAGCAGACGAAATCGGTATCGGAATCGGGACCAAGCGGGTCAGGTCAGACTGGGCACCACCGCAATGGCGCCGCGCTGCTGGATGTCGTTGGCGGTAATGGCCAGCACCGGCTTGCCGGTCTGCTGGCTCAACTGGTGCGCCACCACCACGGACAACAGCGGGCCCGCTGCGCCCACATAGCCGCAGGGCGTGCCAATGGGCAGCAGATCCGCAGCCAAATCCAGCGCAGGAAAACGTTCAGAGAACACGCGGGCCACCTCCACGGTGCGCACCGGGTGTATGCCGGTGTCCGACACAACGCCGGCCACGGTGATGGGCTCGGCCGGGGCGGCATCCTCGGCTTTCTCGGCCGGGGCATCCGGCTTGGACTTGACCGGCGCGGCAGCCAGCGTGTCGAGTACATGACCCACCGCATCGCCAAGCGCCTGCAATTGCGGCTGACCGCGATCGGCGGTAGGCGACTCGAGCCGAGCCACGCCCGCGCGGGTGATCGTGAACGGCGGCGCGGCCTCATCGGCATCAGCGGGAACGAGCGCCAAACTTTGCGCCACCGCTGGCGCACACAGCAACACGCCGGCGGCTGCTTCGCCCGGCACGCGGCCGTGCGAGCGCGTCGGCTCGAACAGTTGCTCGTGCTGCATCAACTGCTCAACAGCGCTCGGGCCCACCAGTGAATCGGCCACGACCACCATGCGCAGCACGCGCTCGTCATTGGCGCGGTTCACGCCTTGCGTGGCGCGATCGAGCAGCAGCAGCGCATCGGCATCGCCCTTGGCGGTAATGGGTTCCAGCGTGAGCCGGTCTGCCGGCCAGATCAACGCGATGCGCTGGCGCAGCCACCCATCGGCGGCAGCCTGGTGTTGCGGCGTCCAGTCGCGCGGGAGCAGGGCGGTGATGATCAGCCGCGTGGCTTCCGGCCCGCTGGTTTCAGGCACTTGCGCAACCGCGTGTGCCGCCAGTTCTTCCGCCACTTGGGCAGCCAGTGCCAGGGCACGCAGACGTTCATCGAGCCAATCCACATCGGGATGGCGTTCCGTCAGTTCAGCGCGCAGGTCTTCGATGTCGACGCCGCCCACCGGCGCGGCAAAGATCGGTTGGCCGAAGCCTTGTACGTCGGTCAGCCCAGGTTGCGTATTCGCCTGCACCGCCTCGACGACGGATGCCGCATCGCTGCCGGCCGGTGCGCGCAGGGCGCTGGCGAGCAGCACGGCGCGCCATTGGCGGGTGGCGTCTTGCGGATCAGCGGCCTTGCCATCCGCGCTTGCGGCTGCGGGAGCGGCGGCCGACAACTCGCGCCCTGCGGCCACGTTGGAGCGGATGCCCTCCACCGCACGCTTGATCACCCAATAGCCGACGAGCATGCCCAGCGGCAGCAACAGCAGGTAGGTAAAGATGTCCGCCGTGGTCGGCATGCGGTTGGCCGACTGCCACCACACGATGACGGCAATCCACACCACCACAAAGACAGCGAGCAGCGTCAGCCCGGACCGAAAGAGTCTTGCAACCATGTCGTCTGCGTCAGATGCTGCCGGTGTTGCCCTGGCTCGCGAGCAGGGTCGCGCCGCAGGCCGTCTTGTCGCCATGGCGCGCTGCCTGGCGGCCGTCGATGATGACGTTCGGGTCGCCCGTCACGATGACGGTCGTGCCGCCATGGCCGTTCTTGGGGCACGTCACCTTGTCGCCCACACAGGCGATGCCCTTGCCGCCGGTGCTGGTGTTGCCTGACGCGGTGATCACCACGCCGCCGTGGTCCGTCTTGTCACCCAGCAGGATGAAGGGCCGTGTCATTGCATGTTCCCCATGTGTCCGATTGCTTTCGTCATTGCCTTGCTGCCGGCTGTGTGCCGAGCACGCCCCTGCGGCGCAGTTCGACGTGGCCGAGATCCATCATCTTCCAGCGACCGCCCCACACGAGGCCGACCGATTCCGCCGTCTGGCCGTACAGCTGGTAGCCGCGCATGGCCCACGGGTCCTTCTCGCTGATGACCAGCTTGCCTTCGCGGAAGAACGCGCTGTCCGCAGCCAGGCCGTACTGGTGATAGCTCTGGAACGCCCCGGCCTGGGTGACGTTGCTGCCCATCGCCGCCAGCTTGCTTTGCCGCTCCGGGCTGCGGAAGCCTTCCAGCAGCGCCATCTCGTAACCGTGTTCGTCACGCATGATCTTGTAGACGAGTAGCAGGCGCTGGCGAAAATCGGCATCGAGCAGGTTCCAGTCGCGGCTCGCATCGCGGATGGCCGGGCGAATCTGCTCCACCTCACGCGTGGTGAACACCTCGGGCGGCAACGGCGGCGGCGGGATCAACCGCTCGCCGTTGAGCAACGCCGAGATGTGTGGGTCCGGCTCGCGCACCTGGTCATCGTCAAACTCGAACGATTGCTGCTCGCGCAGCGCCAACGCCAGCAGGGGCGGCACCGACAGCACCCCCAGCCCACCCAGCAGCAGGAACTTGCGCCGCACCACAAACTGCTTGAACGCCGACGCGCCCGACGTTGCGCTGTCCACCGAATCCCGCAATGAGCCCGCCGAACGCGCCCCCACCACAGCCGCCCCCGTGCTCAGTCGGTGCCACTGCGCGCGCAGGACGGCCGCACAGCGCTGCCGCACCGAAGGCAGCAGCACTACAGCCGCCACCACCACCATGGCAACGAAGTAGAGAACGAGAGCAACAAAAACCATACCGACCTGCAGGAGCGTGGGCGTCTACGTCAATTCACCCAGATTTATATCTGTATTTAGATCGCGAGAAGATTAATAAACGGTAATAATCGAACGCCCCGGCACGGCAATATTAAGAAACCATAAAGAAAAAAGCATCAACAGCGCCAATCATTTGTCTTTCAGCAAGGCCAGACTTAGAATCAGCAGCCACTATCGGAATCGGCGCTGTTTGCAATTCAAACGTTCGCCGCGCATTCTATTTCAATTCTGGACCCGTGATGAGTAATAACGGCGATTTGAAACAAGAAGGGCCCCCAACGCTCTTCAATTCCCAGCCCGAGACCGACGAGGCCGGCCACACGCGCATTCTGGCGAGCCTGGAAGGGCGGGTTGGCGCCAACTGCAAGGCCTCGAAAAAATCGAGGCGCCGCCGTTATGGCGTGGCGGCAGCCGTCGTGCTGCTGCTGGCGGGCGCGGGCACCTGGGTTGCGCTAAACCAAGACGGTGAACCCGCATTGCCGGTGGCTGAACACGCGGCGCCAGCGAAGCAAACGCCCGCCACGGAGGCCGCCCACGCGGCCGCCACCGCACCGACGCCTGTAGCACCGGCCACTTCGACGACCACGACAACCTCGTCGGCAGAGCCCCCGCAGGCCGCCACGATCGTCAACGTTGCGCCGCCTGAAGAGCACGCATCGGCATCGGATAAGGCGAGCAAGGACGCGGCGCATGAAAAATCCGTCGCCAGCACGCTCGATCAGAACGAGCAAGTCGTGACAGTCAAATCGGGCAATACCGACGCGGCGAAGGCAGAAACCGCCAAGTTGGTCGCAAAATCGACCGATACGTCCATCAAACCGGTGCAGACAAAGGCCAAGCCCCAATCGGCCGCAAAACCCGGCAAGCCCCGTAAAGGCGGATTAGCAGCGGACGATCCGGATGCCGACCTGCTGGCGGCATTGTTGTCACCGCAAAACGCAACTAAGCCTGCCAATCAACCGAAGGGGCAATAGCCGCCCGAGTGCCCGGTTGTATTCATCAACCGAGGCATCTGCGGAGGCCGGTGCAGTGCTTGGCACTGCGCGGCCCCACCAATGCATGCGTGCCGGTTTCACGAGATGGTGTTCGTGACCGCCCGCCGCTGCAGCATCTGACAGCGAATGGACGCCACAACCCTTCTCCAGAACCTCTTTTCCCCCGCGCGCCGCCTGTACACACTGGAAGGCGAGGGGCCGCTCGCAGACCTGGCGGTGGAAGCGTGGCTTGGCCGCGAGGCGCTGTCCGAGCTGTTTGAGTGGCGCGTGGTGGCCGTCAGCGCCAACGCGCGCATTGCGCTCAAATCGCTGCTGGGCCAACGCGTGACGCTGGTCACCACGCTAGCCGACGGCACGCAAGCCAAGCGCACGGGGCTCATCCGTCTGGCCGAGAAGCTCGGCGCAGACGGCAACCTCACGCGCTATCGCCTGACGGTGGTGCCGTGGTTCTGGCTGACCACGCAGCAGCGCCACAGCCAGGTATTCCAGAACCGGCCGCTGGCGGACATCGTTGAACAGATGCTCTCGCCATACGCGCCGTATGCATCGTGGCGTTACGCCGCTGGCGCGGAAGCGCGCATGAGCGAGTTCGGCACGCGTGCCCACATCGCACAGTTTCGCGAGACGGACTACCACTTCGTCACGCGCCTGCTGGCCGAGGCGGGGCTGGGCTTCACCACGGTCGAAGACGACCAGGCCCATGGCGGCCACACGCTGGTGATCTTTGCTGACAGCACCCAGTTGCCGGAAGACACGGAGTCGGCTGCGGCCGGCGGCATCCGTTTCCACCGCGCACACAGCCAGGAAGAACGCGACGCCATCCAGCAACTGGCCTGCCATAGCCGCACAACTGCCGGCGGCGTTGCCGTGGCCGCATGGGACCCGGAAGGCAAGCACAGCGTGCGCGCCCATGCGCCCGCGCGCTTCGCCAACAGCGCCGGCAGCCCCGACGCGTATCTGTCGATCAGCCCGTCGCTGGCGCCCGATGCCGCGAATGCTCAGCGCGTTGCCGAGCAAGTCATGGAAAGCCTGGAAGCGCGCGCGTTGTTGTTCTCGGGCTGCGGCACGGTACGCACGCTGCGCAGCGGCACGCGCCTGCAGGTGGTGGATTGCCCGCACCTGCCGCAAGACGTGGACGGCGCGTACCCGCTGCTGATGGATCTGGTTGAGCACTGCGGCATCAACAACCTGACGGCCGATACGCATGTCGCGCTCGGGCAGCGGCTGGGTGGCCTCGATGCTGCACTGGCGTTTGACACGCCGCCCAGCGCGCCGGAATCCGGCCCTGGTGTGTTCGGCTTCCAAGAGGCGGAAGGCCCCATCGAACGCACCACGCCCAACGCCGACTTGGTCAAGGCCGCGCGCACGCATGGCTATGCCGGCCTGTTCCGCGCGAGCGATGCACGCCGCCCGTGGCGCACCGCCGTGGTGGAACCCGACACCGGCCGCCTGTACTCCACCCCCACCGCGCAGGGCGTGCACAGCGCCATCGTCGTTGGCCCCGATGGGCAGACGCAAGCCGGTGGCGACGGCGAACACCACGCCAGCCCCGCAGGCGAAATCCGCGTGCGCTTTCCCTGGCAACAGGGCGAGCGCGCAGACGACCGCAGCACGCGCTGGGTGCGCGTGGCGCAACGGCAAGCCGGTACCGGCATGGGCTGGCAATGGCTGCCACGTATCGGGCAAGAGGTGCTCGTCAAGTTCAGCGAAGACGACATCGACCAACCGGTCGTGATCGGCTCGCTTTACAACGGCCAAGGCGAAGCGGGCATAGCGCCCACGCCAGGCGGGCAGGGTACCTCCGGACAGGGCGATAGCACCGCGCTCTACAAGCAAGGCAGCGACAGCGCCACCAGCGCGCAAGGCAACCTGGCCGGCGGCCACAGCCCCGCGTGGCACGGCATGGGCACCGAGCCAGAAGGCCACCGCAACGCCGCCGCGCACACCGGCTTCAAGAGCGCCGAACACGGCGGCAGCGGCTACAACCAGCTCGTCTTCGACGACAGCGACGGCCAGCTGCGCACGCAGCTCGCCACCACGCAGCAACACAGCCAGCTCAACCTCGGCCACCTCGTTCATCAGCAAGACAACCGGCGCGGCAGCTTCCGCGGCCAGGGCTTCGAACTGCGTACCGACGGCCACGCCGCCGTGCGCGGCCAGGCCGGCCTGCTGATCACCACCTACCGCGACGCCAGCAACGGCAAAGCCGTGCCCACCGGCGACAACGCCGCCGGCATCGCGCTGATCAAGCAAGCCAAATCGCTCACGGAGTCGCTCGGCCAAGGCGCCGTCACGCACCAGACCGCTGCGCTGGCCACCGCCGAGAACGACGATGCCCCGCTGGCCAAGCAAGCCAAGGCGGCGGCGGGCATGGTCGACGGCAAGGCCCTCGACGCTGCCAAACAAGACGCCAGCGCTGGTAACACCAGCACGCAAGGCAAGGTGCCGCACCAAGGCGAAGCCATGGCGCACTTGGCCGGCCGCGCAGGCCTGGTGATGGTGGCCGGCCAAGACCTGCAACTCGCCAACGGCGAAAGCATTGCCCTGGGCAGCGGCCAGGACACCAACCTGGCGATCGGCAAGCAGGCGCGCATGCATGCGGGTCAGGCCATCGGCGTGGCAGCCGGGCTGTCCAAGGCAGGCGACAACAACATCGGCCTGCAGGTCACGGCCGGGCAAGACAACATCGACGTGCAAGCCCAGCACGACGTGCTCAAGCTGATGGCCAAGCAAGACCTGAAGCTGGTGTCGGCCAATATGAACGTGGATTTTGCGGCGGCCAAGCGTATCCGCATTGCCACCGCAGGCGGGGCGTCGATCACGCTTGAGGGGGGAAATATCACCGTCGAGTGTGCCGGGCCGATTACGTATAAGGCGGCGCAGCGGAAGTTTGAGGGGCCGGTGAATACTACTTATCCGTTGCCGGCATTCCCGCAGAGCATTTGCGTTGAATGCATGCTACGAGCGATGGCTGGTGGTCATCCGCTCGCCAGCATGAATGGCTGATGCAGCCGTTTACCCACACAACATTGGCGACATGGCGACTCGTTACCAAATTCAGCGCACGCGCTCAGCTTCTCCGGCATGGGTTGATGATTTTCCAGACGATGCCCTAGAGTCGTTGCTATCCGCGCTGCCGGACGCGGACGTATATGCCTTGATCGACAATGCGTTCGATACGGACTTCGCAAGACGACTGCACGCGAGGTTTCCTATGCTGCAATCTCAATCGCTCTATGCCGGCCGCTATGACGCCCCGGGCTTGGCGGAAATCGCACCTTCTGTTGTCCTTATTCCGGATAACAAGATCGAACGCCGCGCGTTTCTTGAGGTGGCTTTGGGCGAAACATCGGGGAATCCGATGCTGAGCTTTCTGCATTCGAGCGTATCAACCTGCCCCCCTTACGCGCATCTCATTTACCAGATGAAAGCGGTTGACCCTGAAGGGGAGGCGTTCATCGTCCGCTTTGCGGATACCCGCGCGCTCGACCTACTGCTGCAGGTGTTTGATGACACGCAACGCGCGCGCTTTCTTGGCGCTTTGCAATGGTGGTATTTTCGGCGCGACGGCAGCCTGCAGCGGGTGAGTCATGCCGGTGAAGGCGCTCCTGAACCGACCGATGACCCCTACGTTTTCACTCGAGAGCAAATGGGCCGGTTTGACGCACTGGCTCGCCCAGATGGCGTGCTCCGACTCATCCAGACGAATGCGCATTGGTTTGGCGCGTTGGCTGGCGCACCGTCTCAGGCACATGCGTGCATTCGGTCCGTGCTCGAATCGTTCGATGCCGGCGAAGTCGCGCACGATGCGACAGCTTTTCGGCTCGTGGCCGAAGCGTTGACTGAAGCTGGGTTGCTCGAGTCACAACAGCCATACGTGGAATCCGACGTTGCAACGGAATCATCATGAAGGTGCTTGCATGGGCGACGCTCTTGTTTGTGCTGGTTGCCACAGGCTGCAAACCTTCACAGCAGGCACAAGCGGCCTCGCCGGATGAAGGTCTTGGTCTGCAGGTCCAGGTGCTCAACTACACGGATGAAGGGCTCGGCGTCGTCTACGTGAACGGCGTATGGGCTGGGAGTATGCGAAATCATGCCGGAGGCACTAGCGTCGCTGGATCGGTTGGCTTACCTGCCAAGTGGCACCCCGGTCTAACAGTCGAGGTTGACTGGCAAGACGACACCCTGTACAGAAAGGATCATGATGCTTTATACAAAATCCAGGTACTGGTTGAGCCGTACGACATAACAAGCGACCGTCCTGCCGTACTCTGGCTCGCATTCATGTCAGGCAAACAAATCAAAGCTATAGCGTCAAGCTACGGACCAGGGCATTCGAAATTTCCAGCGGATTGGAAATATCCATTCGATGTTTGTATGGCTGACAAAATGTGCGCTGATAGGTTCTATCCGTAGCAAGTATCACGCGTCCAACAAGAGTAGCAAAACTAAAGAATGGCCATGAAAATACGAACACGGATTGCAATCGTGTTGGTGCTATTTGCAATATTCAGCGCCGGTTGCAAACCCTCGCAGCAAGCACAAGCGGCACCGCAAAATGAAGATCTTGGGCTTCAAGTACAGATACTTAACTATATGGATGAACCGCTTGGCGATGTATACGTCAACGGCAGTTGGTCGGGCGGCATGTCCAGTCACGCGGGGGGAACAAGTGTCGCTGGGTCGGTTAGCTTGCCGGCTAAGTGGCATCCCGGTTTAGCTGTGGAAGTTGAATGGCAGGACGACGACCTGTACCGAAAGGATCGTGACGCTCTGTATAAAACACAGGTACCAGTAGACCCTTACGAAACTGGCGAACCAGCCACGTTGTGGTTAGCGTTTATGCCTGGCAAAAAGATAAGAGCGATTGCTTCGCGCTATACCCCGCTCAACCCTAAGTTTCCGGGCGGGCTCAAATTTCCATACGATATTTGTATGGCAGACCCTACATGTGCTGCCAAGTTTTACCCCGCAAAAAAACCGCAGCCTAACTAGGAGCGATGAGATGACCGAGCTGGAACGGTTGGAACCAAATCCCTTTGCCCTAACTGCGAATGAAAAGGGAAAATGCACGGCAAGCAACATGGATGCCTTTTCGGGAGCGTGCACGCAAGAGTTCCGCATTGCCTTCTTCTTCGATGGCACCAACAACAATAAAGATCGAGATACACCTCGCCAAGCTCACAGCAACGTGGCGAGGCTGTTTGATATTTTTGAGGTAACCGCAGACCAGGTACGTTTCTATGTGCCTGGCATCGGGACTCCATTTCAAAAGGAAATCGGCGATACAGGCCGGGGCTATGACGCGCGAGCGGGACTTGGCTCGGGTTGGGGCGGCGAAGCGCGCATCAACTGGGCTCTGTTGAAGCTCACCGACGCCGTGTATGGTCGTTACCTCGGTGACGACCTCAGCAAAGCAATGGGCACAGACGATTTAGCGCTCGTTAAGAAAATATCCACCGACGTAAACCTCCCAGTACACACTCGCGCTTCGGCTGGTAGCGACGAGATCGATGAACTCAACAACGCCAGTACAACGGGCACACTTTTCGGCACGCTGGACATGGCTGCGCTTGCCCCCAACCATGACGCCCGCCGACAAGAACTGGCACGGCGCCGCGAGTTTGTTGCGCAGAAAGTCAAACCACTGATCGATGGTCGCAAACCAACGCTGACGCGGATACGGCTTTACGTATTCGGATTCTCGCGAGGCGCGGCCGAGGCGCGCGTATTTTGCAGCTGGTTGGAGGATGCTCTGGGCAAAGACATGACGCTGGCCGGTGTAAAGGTGAGCGTCGACTTTCTCGGAATATTCGACACTGTTGCATCGGTGGGATTCGCTCAGAGTTTCATGATTGCGAGCGGCCATGGCGGGTGGGGGGGCGAAGAGTTCCTGCGCATTCCGCATTACGTCGAGCGAACAGTGCATCTGATCTCTTCACACGAGATACGCGGCTCGTTCCCGCTGGACAAGGCTGCGTCCAAAAATTGCCTTGAACTGGCCTACCCAGGCGTTCATACCGACGTGGGTGGTGCTTACCAGCCAGGGGACCAAGGGCGTGGATGCCGAGCCGACGGCACCCCGGACGACAGCACCAAAATGTCCCAAGTCACGTTGGCAAAGATGTACCGTGAGGCAGTTGCAGCTGGTGTGCCGTTGAATCCGGCTGCCTCAAACCTCGCCCAGAAGTTTAAGGACGCTCTCCGTATCTCTCCGCAACTTATCAAGGACTACAACAACTACGTCGATGCTGTGAATCCACTGATTCGCAAGCAGGGCGGGGGAACCACGGGCGCGGCACATGTGCAGTACGGGTTGTATCTGCGTTGGCGCCGCCTGCGCTTGGGCACCGGTGCGCAAGCCTTTGAGAACCAGCCCTTCTTCAAGCGAGCGCAGAAGTTCAGTGCCCAGTGTGCGCAAGATTTGGCCGGCGCCAATGAAGAGCTGCGCGAAGAGGCCAAGATCATGGCTGAGAAAGAGAACTCACTCATCTATTCGGATAGCTGGATGGGTAGAGTTTTTCAGAGTATCCCAGGGACGGTTGGAAAGATTACCTGGGTCCAGCAATTCGTCTGGGGAGAAAAAGTCAAGCAGTGGAAGCAAGTGAAGCCGCACTGGAATGACACGTCGCCGCTGGACGCTCGCATCATCAAGTTCTTCGACGACTACGTACACGATTCACGCGCTTGGTTCAAACCCACTGGCGCCACCAACGAGCAAGTCTGGAAGCAGCGGCAAAGAGAGCGACTGGAAGAACTCAAGCAAAAAGATGCCAAGTGGAAAGCCCAGTGGGCAGAGATCAATGCGGCATCCGAACGGGACCCGGTAGGTACGCTCAAGCGCTATTCCCCCGTCGACGAGGGCGGACAAGGCGACATGTACCCACCGGTACTGACGGGGGAGGACCGTGCTGACTTAGACCGGTATCTAAAGGATGGCTCTCTGCCGCTGGAAAAAAAGGGCCGCGAATTCAGTTCGGTGTGGGGATACCTGCGCTGGCGAACCCACTTCGCCCAGGAACCGACCATGAAGGAGCGCGCGCACGAAATGTGGGATAAGGCCTCCAAGTTTCCCGGAAAGGTGGCCGACAAGGTCACAGAGAAAGCCAAGGACGTTGCGCACAGCGCCGAAGAAAAGGCAGCGGATGCAGCGCAAGCTGCCGGCAAAGTTCTGGAAGCCGGCAAAGACAGCGTCATTCGTGGGGCGAAGGATGCCGTCGATCGCCTTACAAAGGGCGGCATTCCAACATTATGACGATGGGAAAAGCACTTCCAGCACGGTGGCGTTAAGGTTCTTAGCGAAAACCGACAATAGCCCGGATGCCGAGTTGCTATGAGTGGCACGCCACGCATGCAGAGAAACACGGTAAGGAAAGTGCTTGACGATGAGGATTTGGAAGATATTAGGACCAATTGCAGCGGTGGTTGCTTCGCTGTACGCCCTAGGCGGCCGAACAATTACAGACGCTGACCTCTCTTGCGACGGACCGGCATTGACCCGCCTTTCAGTTAAGCGATTCACGTTGTTGCGCACTGATCCCTCCTTAAAACCAACCAACTCTCTCAAATTCAAATGAAAACGCAATACAAACTCGCCGTAGCCCTCCTGACCACCGCATGGATGAGCGTTGGCATCTGCGCGCAGCACGCGTCCACGACATCGGGCAATGCCTCGCAAAGCGGAGCGAAGAAAGCCGTGCACGCGAAGAAGCCGGGCAAGAAATCCAAGGTGGCGCGCTCGGGCAAGAACAACGCAGGCGCACGCGACGGCGATGCGGAAGTCCTAGCGCAGGTGCTGGGCTCGGATACCAAGAACCCGTTGTGGAGCGGCAAGCCGCAGCAGTAAGAAAGACGCACAACGTGGTGGCAGCAGCGACACGGCGTTCGTTTTCAATGACGGCGAGGCCCAGCAATGGGCGCGGCCTGCCACCATGCAGCAAGCCTCTCATTTCACTTCACTGTCACCAGCGTTTCGAGTTGCACAGCGATGGACACGTTGCCGTGCTCGGCAATGATCGCTGTAAGCCCGCACGATGCGACCTCGCATACGCCGCACGGTTCCGCGTCTTCTCACCACGTTTGGCGTCCTCCTGATTCTGGGATGCCAGCCTTCGTCGCCGAACAAAGCACGGTTGCCGCAGAGTATCGACACATCGAGGTAGGCGAGTCGCCGCAGGCGTTCATAGTGATGGAAGTGTGAATCATGAACCGCAACGCCTCTAAGGCAGCATGTCTGGCGATCGCTCTTGCGTTGCCCATGCTTTCCAGCGCCTGGGCTCAATCAGTAAACGACCCATGGAATCCATCTCCTGTCGGAGTTTGCGGCAAGAATTTCGAGAGAGGCCTGATGGAGGCGCGAAAGCAAGATGCAGAGCTGGTGGTTTCTCGTGTGAGAACCAAAACAAAATCCACCCAAAAGAAATATGTTTGGATTTGGGACGGCACCCCTTCGAGGAATCCGGACAGGATGCTGTACGAAGTCCGAGGTCAACGTAGCTGCATTATTCTGTATATGCCGTTTGCGGACACCACGGATTTCAAAATTGGAGATGACGGAAGTTTGCCGGCGACAGTCACCTCCGAGACACAGCCGCTACCCGATTCACTTGGAGGGTACGCATCCACTGTAGTGACTTATCGTTTTGATAAAAAATTGAGGCAGTACGGAAAATTGCCTTCGTCTTGCAGAAGAAAGACAGGGTCTGGAGAAATTGAAATCGATTGCGCGACAGCATTTGAATAAGGCGTCGCGACGGAAGATGATGAAAAAAATCGCAGCACTCGCTTTTTGCGCATTTGCATCCAGCCTGGCACAGGCACAAGGAGCGCCCGTTGTCGGCCTTTGGGAGCAGCATGCGACGGGCGATGCGCAAGACGCCAGTAATATCAGGCGCCACGATGTGATCTTTGTTGATCGCCAGCTCTCAGACGACACGATATTCAGCGCGTTGATGGATGGTGGCGGGGAGAACGTCGTGCTTTGCTGTATCAAGGTCCAAAAGAGCGCTGCAATTGCGCTTCCAGATCTGCTCAAGAAATATCCATGGGACAGCGATACTGCGGAGCACCTTCAGTCGATTCGGGGCTGGCGGTACATCTATGAAGCGAACGTTGTTGACGCTCGCGAGCAAAATTCCGGAATGCGGAAGATCGTCAACAGCTTGGTATCTCCACCTTCGCTATCGCCTTACTCGGCGGCAATTGTCTCGGGCAAGATCGAGAAAGATCTTGTTCCGAGGGTGTTCACCATCGGCAATGGGAGCGTATCGCTCTTGATGCGACCCATTCATAAATACAGCGCGATTCAGTACGAGTTCTCCGTCAACGGTACGGTCAAAAAATTTAGTGAAGCAATGTTCCCGGACTAAAGAACGCGTTGCGGCGCTCAACTAGAAAAGACAACTCACGTTGGTGGCGCCAGCCCGGGAAGGGTCGCCACTTTGGCGCCATCAACACTTGAACCCGACATGTCCTCATCGAAAAGCACAACGCGCCCATCTGCCAAACCCGCCGCCTACATTGGATGGTTTGCAGTAGCAGCCAGCGCGATCGTTTCTTGCGTTGGAATTGCGCGCGGTGGCGAGGCGATGATCACGTTGCTGCTGGATAGCACCGCCCTGGGCGGGCTATTCGCGCTTGTAGCGGGGGCCATCACCCTATGCGGATGGAGACGGATGCAGGGGGCGTTGCTGATCGCGGCCGCGGTGATCCTTCTGGCATGCGGCGCTGCTGTCTTGTTCGTACTGGCCGCCGCAGCTGTCAGAGTGACGTATTGAAGCGCGCATACATGCTGGTTTTGCCGATCTCCCCCTGTTTCAACATGCGCGGCATAGTGGCAGCGCTGGTCCAAGTCATGCACAACACGGCTGCCCTCCGATTGAAGCTGCTTCGATACGCTTTGATGGTGTATGCGTTGACCGCCGCAACCTCTGCGTTGGCAAAAGGGCCTCTGATGCTCCCTACGAGCGCGCAACTGTCCGGCGGCTATCTCAGCACGACGTTGCTGCTCAAGCCTTGCATGGATGTCCATGAGGAGTCGGCCAACCCGAGCGACGACGTCCTAAAACAGTTCGAAGATGCACGGCGTGGGCTGCCGCCCGACGCTTGCGACCAGCCGGCAGTGGTGGAAAAGCTCAACACGGCGCGGTTTCTGCAATACGCATCGATTACCACCGTGCACGACCCGTGGAATCTGGATGCGAAGATCACAGCACAGAATGCGGCCATCGCTCGATGCAAGGATGGGCAATGCCTGGAGCGCGAGTTGAACGCAGTCATTGCCGAGCTATCGCCGGTGTACCTGCATGCGCGTCCGGAGTGGCCGAGGGGCGTAGGGCTATGCACCTCAAAAACCGTCGAGATAACGCCAGGTAAAGCGCGGGCGTTGATCGGTACAAAGGCGCAGAAGACGCTTGTCGATACGTGCGCTCCAGAGTCCCTGTCTATGCAGACCTGCCAAGGGCCCCGAGGCAAGTTTGTCTTCGCGTCGTGCACGATGAGCGGCAACCAGGTCAACAGCCCAGAATGGCTCTATCGCGTCAGGGGCGCCAAACTTCGGCCTTTGTTGGCTATCGATGATGGCCCCTCCGGCGTATTAACGACCTCATGCAATGGCATGCCGGATCTCATGACTGCCGCGCGAGTCAGCATGGGCGAGCACTATCTGACCTACTACCGCTATGACGGCACGCAATACCAATCTGCGTATGCCTACTCCGCGATATACGTTGGCACCGACGGCAACGGCAATGACCTGACCATCGCCCAGGGTGGGCCAGAGACCAGAGTGATCTGCCGATAGATCGCAACCACGGCGTCGCGCGGTCAGCCGCCTGACCGCTGCTTCTGCAAGATCGCCAACTGCGTCGTCAGGTAACTGCTGGTGTTCGTCATGCTCGACACCACCTTCGACAGCGCGTTGAACTGCGCGTAATACAGCGCCTGCTTGGCATCCAGCTGCTGCTGCATCCGGTTGATCTGGCTGCCGAGCGACGTGATGGAGCTGTTGAGGGCGTCCGTTGCGTTCTGCACCATGCCGTTGCTCGATAGCAGATTGCCCGACACGGTATGGAGTTGCGCCGCGTAACCGCGTTGCACGGTGACGGTCCCTCGGTTTCCTACCGCACCGCCCGTAATTTGCACCGTCAGTCCGTCGACAGCAGAGCCGGTGGCGCCGTACAGGTTCTGGCCCGAGCCGTTGCCCGCGACGCCATTGATGGTCCCTTGCACATCGCGGCCGGCAATGGCGGTCGGGCTGCCGCCCAGGAGGGACGCGGCCCCGTTGCCCGACACAGAGACTGCGGAGATCGAACCGTACTGCTTGTCGGTGATGCTCAACACGCCACTGGCATCGGCCGATACCGAGACCTCCACCTTGGCCCGCTGCAGCGCGGGTGTGGCGTTGATCTGGCTCTGGATCTGCGCGGCCAGCCCTTGCGGCGTGTAGCTGCCCGCTGGCACGGTGATGTTGGCCGCCATGCCGCTGATGGTGAACGCTAGGCTATCGTTCACGCCGCTCTGGATGGTGGTGTTGGCCGCCGCCGAGCCCTGGAGCAAACCCTGCGTCGCCAGCTGCGTGATGTTGACGGCGTAGCTGCCGGACTGCGTGGCCGAGGAGAACGTCGGCACCTTGATCAGGGCATCCGTCGCCGTGCCGGTGCCGGCAAACAGCCCTGCCACCTGGCCGGGTGCGTGACCGAGGGCAGCGTTGAGCTTGCTGTCGTCAATCGACAGCGTGCCGTCCGGGTCCATCGTCACGCCAACACTGCGTAGTGACTGGTATGCGCCGTTGCCGATCCCGTGGCCCAGCACGTCGGTCACTTGGTTGATCAGCGCCCGGGTGCTGACATCGCCCGCCAGTGCACCGCTGTTGGCAGGGTTGGCGGTGTCGATCTTGGTCAACGCGTTGAGCTGAATGCGCAGCGCGTTGTAGGCCTTCACAAAATTGAGCACCGCAGTGCTGCCTTGCCCCGCGTCGCTGCTAACGTTGACCGTCGTGCTGCCAGTTTTTGCGAGCGTGAACGACGTGCCGTCCACCACCTCCGACAACGTGTTCGTGGGGCTTTGCACCGCAATGCCGTTGACCGTGGCCAGGGCGTTCTGGCCCGTGGTGACCTCGGTCATGTTCTGCGTGCCGGCCGGGTCGTGTGCCAGCAGCGATTGCAGTGCGCTATCGCCCGACACGGCAATTTTCATCTCCGAACTGGCGCCGCCAGCCGAAGAGGTCAACACCAGCCGATACGGATTGCCACTGCCGTCGTTGACGATGCTGGCCGACACGCCCACGTTGGCCGCGTTGATGGCATCCCGGATGCCCGAGAGCGTGTTGTTGGAGGCATCAATGGTGACCGAGCCGCCCGGCAGATTGCCGTTTTGCGCGAACGAGGCGCCGGTGTATTTGCCGCCAGCAAAGCTGCCGCCCGACACGGTGCCAAACGAAAAGGTGAGGGTGGTGGCCGCCCCGCTACCGATGGGCGACTTGGCGGACGCCTGCCCCGACGCGGTCAGCACCTGCGATTGCGCGAGCTGCGTAACATTCACGCGATACGTACCTGCCGACGCGGAACTGGACACCGCCGCATTGAGCACCGAAGTGTCATGCCCGGTCGCCTTCATGCCGCTGAACGTGCCGACATTGTTGAGGCCCGCCATCGCCGTCTGAAAGGTCGACAGCGCGCTTTTGATGGAGCCCACGGCAGACAACTGCGTCTGAAAGGTCTTCTGCTGCGTCTGGCGCAGCGTCATGCCCTTGCTTTCCGCCTGGATCAGCTTGGTGACCAAGCCATTGACGTCGATGCTTGTGCCGATGCCCGGAAGGGAAATCGACGGAACGTAAGTGTTGCTCGTGGACGAGGTGGCCATGGTCGGTCGCGCGCAAACGATTTTTCTTCACAATGTGACGGCGGCGTTGCGCGCTTCTTTAGGGCGAACCCCCTCCATCTGGGCACATTCGGTGTGTTTGCTCAGGAAAGCGCAAGAAAAAAAGGCACGCCAGAATCCTCCGGCGTGCCTTGTCTTGCCTTGGTGGAAGCGAGTTCAGCTTACGCGGCGCTGCTCCACGACACTCCCGCGCGACAACACCGGCACCAGCGCGGCGCCGGTATGGCTGGCCGACACGCGCGTCAACGCTTCCGGCCCGCAAGCCGCCACGATCGTGCCGCCTTCATCGCCGCCTTCGGGGCCCAGATCGAGAATCCAGTCCGCTTCGGCAATCACGTCCAGGTCGTGCTCGATCACGATCACGCTGTGGCCGCCGTCGGCCAGGCGGTGCAGCACGCGGATCAGCTTGGCCACGTCGGCCATGTGCAGGCCCACGGTCGGTTCATCCAGCACGTACAGCGTGTGCGGTGCCTTCTGGCCGCGGCGGGTCACGTCATCGCGCACCTTCGACAACTCGGTGACGAGCTTGATGCGCTGCGCCTCACCGCCCGACAACGTGGGCGAGGGCTGGCCCAGCGTCAGGTAGCCCAACCCCACGTCCTTCATCAGCTGCAGCGGGTGGGCGATGCTGTTCATCGCGCCGAAGAACTCCACCGCTTCGTCGATCTCCATGGTCAACACATCGCCGATGTTCTTGCCGCGCCAGGTAACGGCCAGCGTCTCGGGGTTGAAGCGTTGGCCGTGGCACACGTCGCAGCCGACCTTCACATCGGGCAGGAAGCTCATGGCGATGGTGCGCACGCCCTGGCCTTCGCAGGCGGGGCAGCGGCCGTCGCCCGTGTTGAATGAGAAGCGCGAGGCGGTGTAGCCGCGGGCGCGGGCTTCCAGCGTGTCGGCAAAGAGCTTGCGGATGGTGTCCCACACGCCGATGTAGGTGGCCGGGCACGAACGCGGCGTCTTGCCGATCGGGGTTTGGTCGACTTCGAGTACGCGGTCGATGGCTTCCCAGCCAGTGATGCTGTCGCAGCCGTGCCAATCGTGTTTGACGTCGAGCTTGCGGGGCATCTTGGCGTCCGGCACCTCAGCCTGCGCGGCTTTGCGGGCGCGGCGCGTGGCCGGCGAAGACAGCACCGAACGGCCTACCGCATCCAGCAGATTCGTCATCAACACATCGCGCGCCAGCGTTGATTTGCCAGAACCGGACACACCCGTAATCGCCACCAGACGCGACAGCGGCATCGTCGCCGTGACATTGCGCAGGTTGTGCAGCTTGGCGCCATGCACCGTCAGCCATTGCTCGGGCACCGCCTGTGTGCCGGCGCGCGGCGCAACCACCTCGCGGCGCGGCTGCAGCGGGTGCTCGATCGGCTGGGACAGGAAGCGGCCAGTCAGCGAATCCGGTTGCGCAGCAAGATCGGCCACACCGCCTTGCGCGACCAGCGTGCCACCGCGCTTGCCGGCACCGGGGCCAATGTCAATGATGTGGTCTGCACGGCGGATGGTGTCTTCATCGTGCTCGACCACCACCAGCGTGTTGCCCTTGTCGCCCAGCTTGCGCAGGGCGTCGAGCAGGATCTGGTTGTCGCGCGGATGCAGGCCGATGGTCGGCTCGTCCAGCACGTAGCACACGCCTTGCAGGTTGCTGCCGAGCTGCGCAGCTAGGCGAATGCGCTGGGCCTCACCGCCCGACAGGCTGGGCGCGGCGCGGTCCAGGCTCAGGTAACCGAGACCGACCTCTTCTAGGAACGACAGGCGGCTGTGGATTTCGGCGACCACGTCACGTGCGATATCGGCATCGCGGCCAACCAAGTTCAAGCCTTCGACCCAGCGGCGGGTCTGGCTGACCGTCCACTGCGCAATGTCGACGATGGGTTTGGCGGCGAAGGTCACGGCGCGCGCCGTCGGGTTCAGGCGCGTGCCGTGGCAGTCGGGGCAGGGCAGGTCGGTCATGCCGTCCGGGTCGACTTCTTCCGAGGGCAGCGTCTGCTCGCGACCGCGGTCATCACCGCCGAGCACGGTGTCGTCAAACGCGGCACGCTGCTCGCGTGTGAGTGCCAAGCCCGTACCGACGCAGCTCGGGCACCAGCCGTGCTTGCTGTTGTACGAAAACACGCGCGGGTCCAGCTCGGGGTAGCTTGTGCCGCAGGTCGAACACGCACGCTTGGTGGAGAACACCTTGACGTTGCCGACGTGCGCCGTGCCGCCGTTGTGCATGGCGTGCTGCAGGCCATCGAGCGGGGCGAGCACGTGCATGATGCCCTTGCCGTATTCCAGCGCCTGCTCCATCAAGGCACGCAGCGCGGCTTCGTTTTCCGGCGCGACAACGATGTCGCCCACCGGCAGTTCCAGCGTGTGCTCGCGGAAGCGGTCCAGGCGTGGCCACGGGTCGACCGTCAGGAATTCGCCGTCGACACGCAGATGCGTATAGCCACGGGCCTTGGCCCACTTGGCGAGGTCGGTGTACACGCCCTTGCGGTTCACCACCAGCGGCGCGAGCAGGCCGATGTGCTGGCCGCGATGGTCGCGCATCAACTGGGCAAAGATCGCCTCGGGGCTTTGTGCCGAGACCGGCGTGCCGTCGTGGATGCAGTGCTGCACGCCCAGCTTCACATACAGCAGCCGCAGGAAGTGCCAGACCTCGGACGTGGTCGCCACCGTGCTCTTGCGACCGCCGCGCGACAAGCGCTGCTCGATCGCCACCGTGGGCGGAATGCCGTACACCGCATCCACCTCGGGCCGGCCCGCCGGCTGCACGATCGAACGCGCATAGGCATTGAGCGATTCGAGATAGCGGCGCTGCCCCTCGTGGAACAGGATGTCGAACGCCAGCGTCGATTTGCCCGAGCCCGACACGCCCGTCACCACGTTGAACTTGCCGTGCGGAATATCGACGTTCAGGCCTTTGAGGTTGTGCTCGCGTGCATGGACAATGCGCACGACGTTCTCGCCCTGAACCTCTGCCAATGCCGCACGCTTGGCGCGGCGATCGGCCAGTGCGGTTTGCAGCGGCACGCCTTCCGTCGCTTCCGGCTGGCCAATGCTGGCTTCGTATTGTTTGAGCGCTACACCCGTGTGCGAGGCGGCACAGGCTTTCACTTGCGCAGGCGATCCGGCGCATACCAGCAGGCCGCCGGCATCACCGCCTTCCGGGCCGAGATCGATGATCCAGTCGGCCGCGCGCACCACGTCGAGGTTGTGCTCGATCACGATCAGCGAATGGCCCGCGTCGAGCAGCTTGCCAAACGCGCGCATCAACTTGGCGATGTCGTCAAAGTGCAAGCCGGTGGTCGGCTCGTCGAACATGAACAGGCGGCCGGCGCTGGCGGGCACGTCCTGTTTGACGCGCTTGCGTGCAGCCGCCTGGGCCGCCTGCGCAGCTTCGGCCAGGAAGCCCGCGAGCTTCAGGCGCTGCGCTTCACCGCCGGAAAGCGTCGGCACCGGCTGGCCCAACTTCACGTATTCCAAACCCACGTCGACGATCGGCTGCAGCACGCGCAGCACGTCGGCATCTTCAGCGAACACGTTGGCGGCTTCGCTTACCGTCAACTCCAGCACATCGGCCACCGACAGCGCGCGGCCGGCGCGGGGAATCTTCACCTCCAGGATTTCGGCGCGATAGCGCGTGCCATCGCAATCCGGACAACGCAGGTAGATGTCGCTCAGGAACTGCATCTCGACGTGCTCGAAGCCCGAGCCGCCGCAGGTCGGGCAACGCCCGTCGCCCGAGTTGAAGCTGAACGTGCCGGCCGTGTAGCCGCGCTGCAGCGCCATCGGCGCCTTGGCGAACAGCTTGCGGATTTCGTCAAATGCGCCAACGTAGCTGGCCGGGTTCGAGCGCGCGGTCTTGCCGATCGGGGATTGATCGACGAAGACCACGTCGCTGATCTGATCCGCACCGCGCAGGGCACGAAATGCGCCGGGCGATTCCGTCGCCTTGCCGAAGTGGCGCGCCAGGGCGGGGTGGAGCACGTCCTGGATCAACGTCGATTTGCCCGAACCGGACACGCCCGTCACGCACACCAGGCGCTGCAGCGGAATTTCAACCGTGACGTCGCGCAGGTTGTGTTCGCTGGCGCCTTCAAGCACGAGTCGGGGCGTGGCGTTGTCGACGGGACGGGCTTGCCAGTCCGTGTCTGCCACGCGGCGCTGGCCGGACAGATAGGCACCGGTGAGCGTGTCCGCCTTGCGAATAGCGGCCGGCGTGCCATCAAAGACGATGGTGCCGCCGCGCTCGCCGGGGCCGGGGCCCATGTCGATCAAACGGTCGGCCGCGAGCATGACAGACGGGTCATGCTCGACCACCACCAGCGTATTGCCGGCATCGCGCAGGCGCTGCATGGCTTCGACAATGCGATCCAGATCGCGCGGGTGCAGGCCGATGCTGGGTTCATCCAGCACAAACAGCGTGTTGACGAGGGAGGTACCGAGCGCGGTGGTCAGGTTGATCCGCTGCACTTCGCCGCCGGACAGCGTGCGGCTCTGGCGGTCCAGCGTCAAATAGCCGATGCCGACATCGCACAGATACGCCAGGCGCGTGCGCACTTCGTCCAGCAGCAGCTTAAGAGCATCGTCGAGCAGCGAAGATGGCAGCGTCAGTTCGTCAAAGAAGCGACGGATGCGCTCGATGGGCAACAGCATCACGTCGTGCACGGTCAGGCCGGGCAGGGCTTCGAGCTGGGCGCGGCTCCATTTCACGCCCCGGGGCATGAAGCGGTGTTCGGGCGCCAGCACGGCGTCGGCGTTTTCCTTGGTGCCCAGGCGCCATTGCATGGATTCGGTTTTCAGGCGCGCGCCGCCACAGGTTTCGCACGTCGTATAACTGCGGTACTTGGAGAGCAGCACGCGGATGTGCATCTTGTACGCCTTCGACTCCAGGTAGTCGAAGAAGCGGCGCACGCCGTACCACTGCTTGTTCCAGCCGCCGCGCTTGAACGTCGGGTCGCCGTTGATGACCCAATCCTTTTGCGCCTGTGTGAGTTCGGCCCACGGCGTACCGCGCGGGATGTCAGCGGCGGCGGCATAGCGCATCAGATCGTCCTGGCATTCCTTCCAGGCAGGCGTTTGCATCGGTTTGATGGCGCCATCACGCAGGGTCTTGCGCTCGTCCGGAATCACCAAGCCCAGGTCGACGCCGATCACGCGGCCGAACCCGCGGCACGCATCGCACGCGCCGTACGCCGAGTTGAACGAGAAGAGCGCCGGTTGCGGATCGGCATAGCGCAGGTCGCTTTCCGGGCAATGCAGGCCGGTGGAGAAGCGCCAGATTTCCGGCGCAGCGCCTTCGTCGGCCGGCAGCACATAGACGCTGACGCGCCCGCCGCCGCGTTTGAGCGACGATTCAATGGCTTCCAGCGCACGAACGCGCTCGGTGCCCTGCAAGCGGAAGCGGTCGGCCACCACGTCCAGGAGCTTGCGCTCGCCGACAACCCGCTCGGCTTGCACACGCGTATAGCCGCTCACCGATAGCCATTGCGCAACTTCCTCCGCGCTCGTATTGGCCGGCAGCTCGACGGGAAACGTCACCACCAGGCGCGGATCAGCCTCGCGCGTGCGCGCCATCAACTCGTCGTAGATGGTTTCGGGCGTGTCATGCCGCACCGGCAACGCGGTGTCACGGTCGAACAGCTGCGCGGCGCGCGCAAACAGCAGCTTCAGGTGGTCGTTCAGCTCCGTCATCGTGCCGACCGTGGAGCGCGAGCTGCGCACTGGGTTGGTCTGGTCGATGGCGATGGCGGGCGGCACGCCTTCCACATGCTCGACCTGCGGGCGGTCCATGCGGTCGAGGAACTGGCGCGCGTAGGCGCTGAAGGTCTCGACGTAGCGGCGCTGGCCTTCGGCGTACAGGGTGTCGAAAACGAGGCTGGACTTGCCGGACCCCGACGGGCCGGTCACGACGGTCATTTCGCCCGTGCGCAGGTCCAGATCGAGGTTTTTGAGATTGTGCTGACGGGCTCCGCGCAGGCGAATGACACCGGAGGACATGGAGGATGTTCCTTGGAGGTAAGAGGCATGCCGGTGCGGAGCATCACTTTTCAGCCGCGCCGGCAATCAGAATTCGAGCCGTAAACTGTAACGGATTCTTGAGATCCGGTTCACCTACGGCACAAGTCGCGAGCGCGAGGGTAGCGCAAGGCTCCTGACAGCGTTTTGTCAGGAGCCTTCAGCGGGGAGGGGCGGCGGAAAGCGAGATGGGAGGGCAGTCAGCCGGCAGCGCGGCCGTAGGCAGACTGCTGCTTTGCAGACACCTCGACCACGGGCAGCCGAGGCACAAACCGGCGATGCTCGACGGCACCGCCTTTGACAATGACAAGTGTCTCTTCGGGGATCTCGTCCCAGGCGTCGGGCAGGTTGACGAGCGGCTCCGACAGCACAAGAAAGGCCTCGTCCCCGGCATCTTTGATCCGGGAATTCTCCGGATACAGCTCATGCAGATGCCGGAACGACGTGCTGTGGAACAGCGAGCGCGAATCCCGCTCGCTTGAATAGCGCGCTGCGATGATCTGTTCGCCGTCGGTAGCGCACACGGTCATGTTCAGCGGGTGCTCGACGCCGTGCCGATGGCCGACGTGCTCGATCAGCCCCACCATCTGCTCCAGGGCGGCCTGCGGGTCTCGCTGGAGCCCGAACGTGAGCGCCAGGAAAAACATCACCTCGGAGTCTGTCGATCCCTCAATCCAGCGAAACAGCTCCGGCGCGACCTCCATCATCAGGTCACGCCGCAGCGTCGGGTATTCGCGGATCAGCCCGTTGTGCACGAACAGCCACCGGCCGTACCGGAATGGGTGGCAATTGGTTTCCTGCGTGGGCGTATCCGTGGCCGCTCGAACATGCGCCACAAACAGGGGAGAGCGGATGGCCCGGGCAGCTTCCCGCAGATTGGTGTCGTTCCAGGCCGGGTGCAGGCAGCGATAACGAAACGGCACCTCCGAATGGCTGCCGTACCAGCCGATGCCGAATCCGTCTCCGTTGGTGGTCGTATGGCCCAGGCGCGATCGTAGGCTCTGGTCGATCAGCGAATGCGTCGGACGGAACAGCACCGTCTCCATCTGAATGGGATTGCCCGAATACGCCAGCCAGCGACACATGATGCGTTGCCTATAGGAAGAGATGCCTGAAAAACGAGTCTAGGCAATGCGACTGGGAATGCACGGAAAAATCCGGCGTATCCGCGCCGTGTCTCAGCCCAGCAACGCTTCGCTGGCGCGAGCGCTGCGCGCTTCACCCGAGTCTTGTCCGGCGCCTTGCACGATATGCAACTCGCGGACCCGGGCTGGCAGGGTGCAACGGGCCGCCAGCAACGTCGCGCGAACCTGCTGGGCGAGGTTCCAACGCATCTGCCAGAAGTCTTCCGTCTTGGCCCACACGCGCAGGTTCAGCACAGCCACGCTATCGTCAAAGCGCATCACCATGGCCATCGGCGCAGGATCAGGCAGCACCAGCGCCTCGCTCGCTGCCAGTGCCTTGAGCGCCCCGATCGCGCGGGGGATGTCATCGTGCAGCGAGACTTCGGTCTCCAGATCCAGGCGGCGGGTCGGATTGCGGGTGTAATTGCGCACCGTATGGCTCCAAAGCGCGCTGTTCGGCACGTATTCGCAGATGCCATCGGGTTTGGCCAGCCGCGTCATGAACAGGCCGACTTCCTCCACGGTACCGGCTACATCGCCGCCGCCACCGTCAATGTAGTCGCCCACGCGAAACGGGCGCAGCGCCAGCAGCATGATGCCGGCAGCGATGTTCTGGAGCGTACCTTGCAGCGCCAAACCAATGGCCAAGCCCGCAGCGCCCAGCACGGCAATGATGCTCGCCGTTTCAATGCCAAGCCGCGACAGCGCTCCAACCACGGCCAAAATGCGAATCCCCCAGACAGCGATGTCACACAGGATCGGCGTCAGCGTGGCGTCAACCCGCGACTGATTGGTCATCAAGCGGTTGAGCCAGCGACCGATGCGCTTCGAGACCCACCAGCCCACGACAAGAATCAACAGCGCTGCGCACAAGCTGACGGCGAAGTGGCTGAACGCATCCCAAAGGAAATTTAGGCGCTCGGGATGAAGGTGCGAGAGAAAGCTTTCCATAGTCGAATGTCTTCTGGCTGTTGAGGCCGCGAGTATAGGTTCGGGCCCGGCGTGAAGGGGCCATGGGTGTATCGACCAGCGGCGGACGCCTTCGGCGGGAGCATGGGACGGAAAGTAACAACTCGCCCCGCGCCAGAAGTCTCGGAGTTGGTATGTCGCGGCGTTTGTTGCGCAGCCATTCCCCGCCTTGGATGACCTACAGGGCGAGTTATCTGACCGGCTCTGTTCCTGGCACAGCAGACAGATTCTGAGATTCGCGCTGTATTACTTGCGTGATGGCAGGCTCATCAGGACGAAGAAAGTCAGCATGCGATGCTTTTTTCCTGAAGAGCTGCAATCGCTTTGCAGGCTCAACGGGCTCGACGTCGTGGAGCGATTTGGCAACTACGATGGCTCACCATTTACTTCAAGCTCGCCGAAGCAAATCTTGTTTTGCCGTGCGTCGTAAAGGCCGTGCCCGGTCGCCGTTGGCGCCGCCTGCGTATCTATCAAGGAGACGCAGTGCGGCCGCGGCCTAACGGTCAACGTCATTTCTCGGACACGACACT